>JASGGK010000003.1:0-288927 GCA_047605125.1 Luteolibacter sp. | reverse complement strand
GGGCGTTTCATGGGCGCGGGGGACCGGATTTCCATATCGCATCTGAATGCCGTCTTTGGCGCGCTGGAAGTGAATGCCGAATTGCTGCAACTGATCGATGTACCGCGATACAAGGCGGCCTGGCTCGATTATTGTCGCTGGTTCAACGCGTCACCCGAGGAGTGGAAGGCGAAGTTCGACCAGCCCTATGGTCGCCGCAACCTGAAGACAGGCCATTCACGCCTGACGGCCTACGCCGCGCGGGAAACCGGCGATGCGCAACTGGCTGTGCGCGCATGGCAGGAGTTTCTGGTCAGGGACACCGGGCTGGGCCTGTCGCAAGGCGACCCCCGCATCGTCGGCACAGGACCGGCCTGTGTCCGTCCGATCGTCGAATGGCCTGACATATCGACCAACGGGGCGTCGCAATGGGGACTTGCGGCGATCGAGAATCTGGCCCTCATCCCCGATGCGCTGTCTGCCGCCGCAGGCAGGGGGATGTGACATGGGCATCAAGATGACAATGGCGATGGCTTTGCTGGCCATCGCCGTCAGCCCGATGGCCGGGGCAGCACCCGTCGCGCAATGGGTCGATCCGGCCACCGGCCACCGCGTCCTGCGGCTCACCCACAAGCCGGGCAGCGCCAGCCTCTATTTCCACCAGAACAGCTACACGTCGCAAGGCGACATTACCGCCTTGATCGCCCTGTTGCATTGTCTGAGATCATGTTTCGCCTCAAATCCAGCTAGGGAGCTCCTCCCATATTCAAATTTCATAGCGGGATAACATGCTAAATATGTTTCGTCCGGAGGATAAGGGGCGCTTGATTGATACACTTACGGGATCCATGTCATCGGCTTTCCAAGGAAAATACTATCCAAATGGGATAATAATCCTGAGGAAAATGCGCAGCAAGATGGGGTCTTGGATACTGAGGATAGTATCAAGTCGGCCAATCTCACCTTGCTTTCACTTGAACCGGTCAGGCAGATTCTAAAAATTCTCCCAGCGAGTGGCGCATCGCCGCAAACTGTTGCAGATTGGAAAAATTTCCTGTTTTTCGACTATTCGTAAGAGTTTCCAATAAAATGGATTGGTATCTTAAGTCTGGAATTTTTCCGGATCGATTCAATATGCTCGTTGGATGGAACTCGTTGGCCTTACCAATGGCGAGGACCCCTATTGACTATGATGAGTTCTCGTCTATGGTTGGACTCGGTGTCGCAGAGTGATGAGATTCGACGGGCGCTCTGCAAAAAAAATGTGCCAGATCGGCTCAAGATCGATTGTACATGACAAGCCTTGCGCGTCCCCGTCTGGGGCGGCGAGCAGGGGGAAAGGTGGAGGATGCGGTGAAGACGCTATGCGTGCAGGGGGCGCTCGGCCACCCGGGGAAGCGGACGTCCTGGCAGGGGGGCGATCGCTCTTTTCATCCAGAAAGAAATCCAAGCGAAGCAGTCAAAAAATTTTCCGCCTTGTGCCAGCGCTGGCAAAATCGTTCGTGGAATTTTGCCAGCGCTGGCATTTTTGTTAGATTAGACGAAAGGTGGCCGCGGTCGGAGTCGGGCTGCATTTCCGCCGACATAAAGCTGATGGCTTTGTCCGGCATGGCAAGGCAGCGTCCGAGAGGGTTCACGCTAGCGGCTTTGAGTGCCCTGTTGTTTGGCTCCGCCGAGGTCATGGCCGCGATCGCACGCGGCGCGGCGGCGGAGCCGGTGCACAGCCGGATCTTCAGCGCGAGGGATTCCACAGCGGCGGATTGCCGGCCCGAACGCCGTCCGCAGACGGGCTGGGATATGATGCTCAATTGTGGGCTGCAGCCAGGGATCGAGGTTGTCAATCCGGCGGCGGAAGAAAGTACCCGCCGCTTTGTGTCCGAGGGCCTCTGGGCGCGGCTGCTCTCGAGATTGCTCGCCCAGGATACCGGGCTCATTGCGTTTGTGCATAATGACGCAAAGGCGCAGCGCTCCGGGCGCTTTGCCCCCGCTGACACGGTCTATCGGGCCAATCTCGAGCATTTCATCAAGGATGTCAGGGCGCTCGGGGCTGTCCCCATATTGATCACGCCAGTGATGCGCCGTGCCTTCGGACCGGACGGTACCATCGCGGACACCGGACTGAACGACTATGCCCGGGTCGTTCGTGAGGTGGCTGCGACGCGAAAGGCGCCACTCATCGATCTCAATCTACTGTCGCGTAGTTGGCTGGCCGCGGTTGGCGAAGCGCGATCGCGGGCGTTCTATTTCCATTATGATCCCATGGATCATGTGACCGGCTTTCTCAAAGGGTTGAGTGACGACAAGCATTTCAGTGAGCGGGGTGCGCGGCGCGTCGCTTAACTGCTGATCCAGGCGCAGGGCACGCTCGATCTCCCAGTTTCCCGACAGATCATCCCGGATTCGCCCGATCTTTTGCGCGCTGCGCTGCGCGGATCGACGGGTTGCAGCCATCCCTGACCCGATGGGCAGGCCAAGGCAAACAATCAAAACTTCAACGAGAGGGGAAATATGCGACAATCCGTTCTTCTGGCATCCACCGCGCTGGCGGTCATGCTTGGCAATCCGTTTGCGCCCGCCTGGGCGAAGGATGGTGGCGCCGCGACCGCGCGCGGGAGTGGTTCTGGCACCGACAAGGCTGAAGCCTCCAACAGTGATATTATTGTAACGGGGACGCGCGCGTCACTCCAGTCGGCGATCGCGCGCAAGCGCAATGCCGGAACCGTCGTGGATTCGGTGGTCGCCGAGGATATTTCCAGCTTCCCCGACAAGAATGTGGGCGAGGCGCTATCGCGCATCACCGGCGTCCAGCTCAGCCGCGATTTCGGCGAGGGGGTACAAGTGTCGATCCGCGGCGTCGAGCCCGAACTGAACCGGGTCGAGGTCAACGGCGTCAGCCAGCAATCGGCGCAGGGCGAGCGCGGCGGCGATTTTCGTGAGCTCCAGGTCGAACTCGTCAAGTCAATCGACGTCTGGAAGGGCTATACGGTCGACCTCACCGAAGGCGGCATCGGCGGGACGGTGAGTGTGGAAACGCGTCGTCCGCTCGAGATCGTCAAGCCGATCTTCATCATCAAGGCCGAGGCGCAGCGCCTTGATCTGGCGCAGAATTGGCGTCCCCGCCTCAATCTCACCGCCGGGCGAAGCGACCTTCTGGGTGGTCGCCTGGGCGTGCTGGTCAATGTGACCCATAATCAGGTCGAGACGCGCCAGGACTATATGTCCAACACCAACTGGAACCGGATCGCCGACTTCGACCGCTCGTCCGAGAAGACGATGGCGGATCCCAATTATGCCGGCTTCGACAGCTATGAGAGCTGTGCGGGCGTGACGGGGGCGAGCGCGACGGCAGCGACGGCCAACCGCCTGGCCTGCGAGAAGCAATTTTTCGACTGGGCGCCCACGATCGCGCGCTATCGGACCCTTGACCGCTCCGACAAGCGGACCAGCGCCGATTTCCAGGCCCAGTTCAAGGTCAGCGACAATTTCAATATCTGGGGCGAGTATCAATTGAACGAGCGCAACCAGCAGCTGCGCGACGTCAACTATTCGCTCAATGCCGATCGCTATGAGCGCTTCAATTTCGATCCGGCGCTCGCGACCAATGCCGCCGGTGCCACGTCTCGCCCGCGGATCACGCCGGGCACCTTCACGATCGACGAGGACACCCATGTCGTGACGAGCTGGACTAGTCAGGTCAACGGCCTCAATGTCGGCACCGCCGCAGCGCCCGTCTATAATGGCGCGAACAATTCCGTGGGCGTCCAGCGGCGCGACTTCAGCTATGACCAGAATTCACGCTATGCTCAGGTCGGCTTCAACTGGGATCTGGGGCGGCTGAAAATGGTCGGCTTTGGCTCTAGCTCCAAGGCGCGCCTCATCAACAACACCAATCTCGTCTCGATGCAGACGAGCGTGGGCGGCATCACCATCGACCGCCGCAATGACCTTGGCATTCCGCTCTTCATTTTTCCGACCAGCTTTGATCCGTCGAATCCTTCGGACTATGCCGATTTCACGCGCACGGGCGCCAATGGCCAGTTGCTGGTCCAGAACGGGCCCTCGCTGCAATATCGTCCCGAGGACAAGGGTTCGAGCGAAAAGCAGCTCAAACTCGATATCGACTATGATACGCGCGATCTTCTTCCCTTTTTCAGCAAGATCGAGATTGGCGGCCAATATCGCGACCAGTCCTATTATGCCTATGGCGGCGGCGGGGCCCGGCTGCTCCAGTCCGCAGTGGCGGCCGTGCCGGGCGCAGGCATTCCAGGCTCGCCCGCAATCTTCCAGGACAGTGCCAACGTCTCGCTCTCAGGCGTCGTGGGGCCTGTCCCGGCCGGTGGGCCTGCGGCCAATACCATCTATTTCACCCAGGATCAGTTCCGCGACTTCGTGGCCACCAATGTCGGGATAACCGGCGGCGCGCCGCTCTTCACGGGACTTTCGGGCGCACCGGAGGGCGCGCCCGAGCGCTTTGCCATCCCGCTCTTCGACAGGGAGGCCCTGTCACGCTATTTCGACCTGTCCGGCTTTGATCAGGATCTGGTGCGTAAGGCTAATGGGCTGCCGCAAATTCCGGCCTATGTGATCGGCGAGACCATCTCGGCGGGCTATCTCAAGTTCAACTTCGACCAGGATCTCTGGGGCATGAAGTTCAGCGGCAATTTCGGCCTGCGCTATGTCCATACCAAGGATACCGGCACCAGCTCCAACACGCGGCGCGAAACCCGCATCCGGCCGGGGACCGGCCAGATCGTCAACGGCGTGCTCATACCCGCAGTGGTCGAAACGGTGACGACGGCGGTCCAGGAGATTTCCCTGTCCAACAGCTATACCGACTGGCTGCCGGCCATAAATCTCTCGCTCGAGCCGATGAACAATCTCTATTTCCGCGCAACCTATGCCAAGAATATGGCGCGGCCCAAAGTGACGGACCTGTCGCCCTCGATCAGCTGCACCTTCGACCAGACCGATACGCTAGATCTGGACGATGTCTGTAGTGCGGGCAATCCCGAGCTCAAACCCTACCGGGCCGATCAATATGACCTCAACCTTGCCTGGTATCCCAATGCCGACACGATGGTCAGCCTTGGCTATTACTACAAGGACATCAAGAGCTTCATTCTGCCGGCACAGACACGGACCAATGTCGATCTCTTCCAGGACGGCGTGACCTACACAGTGCGCCAGCCGATCAACGGCTATGGCGCCAAGCTCGACGGCTTCGAGTTCAGTGCCCAGACTGTGTTCAGCTTCCTGCCAGCACCCTTCGACGGCATGGGCGTGTCGGGCAACTTCACTTACTCGCGCGCGCTCAACAGCGGCCTTACCAACCAGTCGACCGGCGAGAAGTTGAGCGGCTTTCCGGGCCTGTCCAAATTTACCTACAATGCCCGCATCTTCTACGACAAGGACTGGCTCCAGGCGAGCCTCTCCTATAATCGGCGCAGCAGCTGGCTGCGGACGGCCGCTGATTCCAACAATGCGAACAATCCGGTGTTCCGGCGCGGCGAGACCTTCATCGATGCAAAGGTCCTTTTCCGTCTCACCGACAATTGGAGCCTGTGGGTAGAGGCCCTCAATCTGGGCAAGGAATATAGCGCGACCTACATCGATGCCGCGCGGCCGATCGAATATTATTATCCCGGTCGGCGCCTCTTCCTGGGCGCGCAGCTCAAGCTGTGATGGGCATGGGGCGGCCTTATCGGCGGGCCGTCCCGTCCCTCCCGATCGCCACTTCCATCCGGCAGGCGGCCTCGAGGAGGGCTGCCGCAAGGCCGGGCCAGCGGACTTGCGGCGCATGATAGGTGGCGCCCTCGAGGCCAAGGGCAAGGACAATCCGCCCGGTCGCGTCGCGGACCGGGCAGGCGATCGTTGTGATGCCGCTTATCGCTTCAACCTGGATGAGGGATTTTTGCCCACCGATGACCTGCTCTATGACGTCTTCATGCGGGACCTTGCCCTCCGGTTCGCTGTCCTCGTCGGGTGCGTCGAGGAGGAGCGCGCTGCCGATCGCGGTAGAGCGCAACGGGAAGATCGCGCCGACCATCGTTGTGACCTGGAGCCGATGCTGTCCGGGCGATCGGCCAATATGGCGGACCAGATCGCCCTCGCGGCGTCCAGCGCAGGCGCAAAAGCCCGTTTTGGTGCTGAGATCGGTGAGAAAGGGCCGGGCAAGGGCGAGAAGGTCGATTTGCGCTGCGACCCTTGAGCCCATCAGCAGCAGGCGAGGCCCAAGGCGGCAGCCGGTCGAGGTCCGGTGGACATATCCCCGGCTTTCCAGCGCGAGGACCAGCCTGTGCGCGGTCGGCGCACAGATGCCGGTGCTGCGGCAGATCGACGCCATCGTTGCCGGTTCGACCAGCAATATGTCGATGATGTCCAATGCTTTGCGGATGCTGGTAGGTCCGGATTTGTATCTTTTAGAAATGACGTCCACAATTGTCTCCATTCGCATGATTAAATGATTCGCGAATCATGTTCATTGATCGATGGATATATTATTGTGAATTATTAAAATTAGGTCGAATCAAATTTCAAAAGCGCATTATTATTTGAGATGTGAATATAAGAAGTTTGTATAATTGTTTTCTTATTTACTTTTTAAATAGGAGAGGTGACATGGCTTTGCGCGATATTCTCTGGAATGCCTCCGTCTTTTCCTTCGTCGCTGCCGGGGCGCTGGCAGCGCCGGCGGGCCAGGCGCTTCACGCCAAGGAGGCGCTCGACCGAGGTTTCATCGTCGTCCCCGCGCGCGAGGGCGGCAATCTCCTCCAGTGGCGGCTGCGGGCAGAAGATGGCGAGGAACTGCGGTTCAATCTCTTCCGCGACGGCGTGAAGCTCAACGGGCCGCCGCTCAAGGTCACCAACTTTCTCGACAAGGCCGGAACGGCGGCCTCGACCTACAAGATCCAGGCTGTTGGCGCAGGCGGTGGGCAAGGCGCCATCTTCGCGCAGGCCAAGGTCTGGGGGGATGGCTATCTTTCCATCCCGCTCGATCCCCCGGCGGGCGGAACGACCCCTGACGGCGTGGCCTACACCTACCGCGCGGTCGATGGCAGCGTGGGCGATGTGGATGGTGACGGGAAGCTGGAGATCATCCTCAAATGGGATCCGTCCAACTCCAAGGACAACAGCAACTCAGGCTATACCGGCAATGTCTTCATCGATGCCTATTCGCTCGAGGGGCAGCGTCTCTGGCGCATCGACCTTGGCAAGAACATCCGCGCCGGCGCCCATTATACCCAGTTCCTGGTATTCGACTTCGATGGCGATGGCCGCGCTGAAGTGGTGGCCAAGACCGCGGATGGCACGGTCGACGGGCAGGGCCGGGTGATCGGCGACGCGGCCGCCGATTTCCGCACGGCCAAGGGCTATATTCTTTCCGGTCCGGAATATCTCACCGTCTTCCAGGGCAGCACCGGCCGTGCGCTCAGCACCGTCAACTACGCCCCGCCGCGCCACCCCGATACGCTCACGCCCACCTCCGACCAGCTGACTGCGCTGTGGGGCGACGGCTATGGCAACCGGGTAGACCGCTTCCTGGCGACGCCGGCCTTCCTCGACGGCCACCGCGCCAGCATCGTCATGACCCGGGGCTATTATCGCCGATCCACGCTCGCTGCCTGGGATTTCATCGGCGGCAAGCTCAAGCCGCGCTGGTTCTTCGACAGCGCCGCGCAGGCCGTGCCGGACGACTGGACGGGGCAGGGCAATCATAGCCTGGCGACCGGTGACGTGGACCGCGACGGCAAGGACGAGATCATCTTCGGCTCGATGGTCGTCAATGACGACGGCACGGGCCTTTGGAGCGGCAAGAATGCCGGCATCAAGCTTGGTCATGGCGATGCCCTGCATTTTGGCGATCTGGTGCCTGATCGTCCCGGCCTCGAGCGTTTCGGGGTGCATGAAAGCACCGGCAGCAATGGCGGCATCGTGGCCTCGATGCTCGACGCGCGTACCGGCGAGGTCATCTGGACGGCGCCGGGCACGGGCGACAATGGCCGCGGGGTCTGTGCCGATCTCGATCCGGCCTATCCGGGCGCCGAATGCTGGTCGGCCCGCTCGGGCGGGCTGCGCGACGCCCATGGCAATGTGATCAGCGCCAGCCGTCCGGGGCAGATGAACTTCCGCCTTTACTGGGACGGCGATCGCCAGTCCGAACTGCTCGACGGCATCAGCATCTCCAAATGGAACCCCTCGACCCAGGCGGTTGATCTTCTTCTCACCATGACCGGAACCGTGGCCGGCAACAGCACCAAGGCGACCCCGGTGCTCTCGGGCGATATCCTGGGCGACTGGCGCGAAGAGGTCGTGATGGCTGCGGCCGACCATCGGTCGCTGCGCATCTACGCCACCCCCTATCCCACAGAATATCGCTATCGCACGCTGCTGGCGGATCCGGTCTATCGGCTGGCACTCGCCTGGCAGAATGTGGGCTATAACCAGCCGCCTCATCTCTCGTTCGACCTGGAGAGCCACAAAGCCGATTGATGCGCGCAGAGCCGCGATGATGTGAACCCGGGCAGAGTGCGGCATCATGGGGCTTCGTGCCCCAAGATGCGGCCTCGCCCGATGATCGGGAGATGGAAGGATGGCGATTCAAAGGGAGTTTGCTCCGCTCGGCTGGGCGGCAGTGGGCGGGGCTCTGTGCCTCTTGGTTGCCTTCCTGTTCCTGCAGGTCGGCGTGGATGATGACGGCGCTGCCCCGGCTCCCATCCTTCTGTCGGGCGGCGCCGGGGCAAGCGCTTCGGCCTCGGCGCAGCAGACGCCCGGGCCGCTGTTCGGGATCGAGCGATCGTTGCTCCTCCATGGCATATCCCTGGGTGCCAGACGGACGGCGCGATTGAGCCTTTCAGGCGTGGCTGAACGCGAATTTGCACAAGGCGACCTTCTCACCGACGGCGTGCGGCTGGTCCGGGTCGAGGAGCGGCGGGTCGCGCTCGACGTGGGCGGGCGGGAGATCATCCTCACGCTCGAGCCGTCCGGAGCGCCGGGCAACAGGGACGGGCTTGATCCCGAACCGGTAAACCCGATGCCCGAATTGCCCGCGGGCGAGATTGCAAGGCGTCAGGGGGCGGCCAGGGCGGTGGTCGAGCCGACGGCCGAAGAGAGCGCGCTTGGCATTCGCCCCTGACGCGCGGTTCGTATGTCGAGCCCCGCCCCGTCGTCCGTTGCAGGCGCGGGCCGTCGCCGAGACCTGTCTGCGGTCGCAGGGGCGGCCAGGCTGCACCGTAATGCAGGGTTGCCAGCGCTGGCACAATGTGAAACAGAGGCCCAGATTGAGGAAATTGGAGAGGGTGAAGGATGCGCGCTAAGACCATTGGTACCAGGGGAGGTCGTGGCGCGACCCGATATTATTGCGGCCTTCTGCTCGCCTTGGGGATGGGCCAGTTCGTGATGGCGGGCGCCGTCCATGCGCAGGCAGGCAAGGGCGCGCCAGAGACGCAGAAACTGTTCCTGTCGGGGGAAGATCCCGACAAACCCGTCATGTGGGACTTTTTCATCGATGGTGGCGCCGGCGCCGGCAAGCCCGCCAGGATCGCGGTGCCTTCCAACTGGCAGCAGCAGGGATTTGGCCATTATCAATACGGCTATGACAAGGGTCCTCGCGCGAGCGATCATGCCGTCTATCGCCACCGCTTTGCCGTGCCGGCCGACTGGCAGGGCAAGACGATCCGGATCGTGCTCGACGCGGTGATGACGGACACGCTGGTCAAGGTGAATGGCAAGGTGGCCGGGCCGCTGCACCAGGGCGGGTTCAACCGGTTCAGCTATGACGTGACCGGCCTGATCGTGCCCGGCCAGGACAATAGCCTCGAGGTCGAGGTCAGCGAAGCCTCGGCGGCGCGCGATACCGACATTGCCGAGCGCCATGGCGACTATTGGGCCTTTGGCGGCATCTATCGGCCGGTCTGGCTCGAGGCGGCGCCGTCCCAGTCGATCGCCCATGTCGCGATCGATGCCCGGGCGAGCGGCAGGCTCCATGCAGACATATTGCTGGCCGCGCCGCGCACGGTGACGCGGGTCGTGGCCCAGATACGCGACAAGGCGGGCAATGCCGTGGGCGCGCCGCTGAGCCGGGACCTTCCTGCAGGCGGCGTGGGACAGGTCGGGCTCGATGGCCAGATTTCCGATCCGGCGCTCTGGAGCGCGGAGACCCCCAATCTCTATATGCTCGACGTCACGCTGCTCGAGGGCGATACACCCGTTCATCATGTCACGCGCCGCTTCGGCTTCCGGACCTTTGAAGTACGCGACGGGCAGGGGCTGTTCCTAAACGGCCAGCGGATACTCCTGAAGGGCGTCAATCGCCACAGCTTCACGCCCAAGACCGGTCGCGCCATTTCACGGGCGCAAGCCTATAAGGATGTTGCCGACATTCGCGCCCTCAACATGAATGCGGTGCGCATGTCCCATTATTCGCCCGAGGAGGCCTTTCTCGAGGCGGCCGACGAACTGGGTCTCTACGTCATCGACGAACTGAGCGGCTGGCAACATGCCCATGACACCGAAGTGGGCCGGAAGCTGGTTCGCGAACTGGTCGAGCGCGACGTCAATCATCCCAGCATCCTTTTTTGGACCAATGGCAATGAAGGGGGCTGGAACCGCGAACTAGACGGCGACTTTGCCCTCTACGACCCGCAGCGCCGGCGCGTCCTCCATCCTTGGGAGCTGTTCGACGGGATCGATACCAAACATTATCCCCGCTACCCCGACCTCGTGCGTCGCCTGTCGGGACCATCGCTCGTCATGCCCACCGAATTCTTGCACGGCCTCTTCGATGGCGGCGCGGGAGCGGGTCTGGAGGATTATTGGACCGCCATGACCAGATCGCCGCGCGGCGCAGGCGGCTTCCTGTGGAACTACGCCGATGAGGGGATCGCCCGAACCGACCAGGGCGGACGCATCGATACCTATGCTGCCTACGCGCCCGACGGCATTGTCGGGCCGCATGGCGAGAAGGAGCCTAGCTGGTGGACGGTCAGGGACATCTGGTCCCCGGTTCAAGCGCAGGCGCCTAGGCTGGACGCCGACTTCGACGGCAGAATCCATCTCTCCAATCTCCATGATTTCACGCCGCTCAACCAACTGCGCTTCGACTGGCAATGGATCGCTTTTGCCGCGCCACAGGCAAATTCGGACGAGGAGAAAATCCTTGCCGCCGGCACGCTTGCAGGTCCGCCCGTCGGCCCACATGGCGTCGGCGCGCTCCAGTTGCCGCTCGTCGCTGCACGCGGCAAGGCCGACGCCCTGCGCCTCACTGTCCGGCGCGGCGACGATCCGCTCTGGACATGGGTCTGGCCGACCAAAGCTGCGACCGGGCTGCCCGCGACAAAGGCGGTGGGGATACCATCCCTGACGCGCAATGCGGGCGCCATTCGTCTCCAGGTAGGAGCGGCGAGCGCAAGCTTCGATCCCGCCACCGGACTTTTGCAAGAGCTCCGCAACGGCACGCGGGTCGAGCAGTTCCTTGCCGGCCCGAGCCTTGTCCTGGCCCGGCCCAAGGAGAAGAAGGATCCGGTCTGGATCGACATGACGGCGCGCGGCGATGGCGTCTATGCCTTGGCGGAGCCGATGCTAGCGGATACGGCGCTCGTCGACCTCGGTACCGTCATCGAGGATGGCTGGGGCGGCTTCAAGCTGGAGGTGTCGCGCGACGGCACTCATTGGGAAACCGTCTATGACAATGCGCGCACCGCCAAGGACGGGCAGGATTATGCCTTCGCGCCGCGTCTCGTACGGGCGGTGCGGATAAGCGGGCTCAAGGGCGTCCGGTCGACCCCGGTGGTGAAGGCAATCCGGCTCTCCGGCTCGCCCGAGCGCTATGCGTTCCCCGCCTTGTCGCCGGTCAGCCTCACGAGCGGGACGGGCCGCGATCCGCAAAGCGGGCGCCCGGTTGCCTTTGTCGAAAGCCGCAATGCAGGCGGGCTCGCGCTCGCACGCTGGACCATGCATGAAAATGGCCGTCTGACGCTCGACTATCGCTACAGCCTGTCTGGCGCCTTCCTCTATCATGGCCTGTCCTTCGAGGGCCGGGATCTGGATATCGCGTCGGCAAAGGCGCTGGTGCGCGGACCATCGCCGGTCTGGCAGAACCGCCTGCGCGGCACGGAACTTGGCGTCCATGAAATTGCCGGCGAGGCGGGATCCGGTCTCCCTTCGCCCAAGGGCGCAGGCTATTTTGCCGCACCGCGATGGGTGCGCCTTGCAACGGGGGGCGGGCCGCTCACGATCGCGAACGAAGGCGCCGGCTTCTTCCAGCTGGGCGCCAGGCTGGTGGACTTTCCCACGACCAGCGTCGCTTTCCCGACCGGGGATTTCGGCTTTCTCAATGCGATACCGGCAATGGGCGCGAAGGGGCAGGCGGCAGATCTCACGGGCCCCGCCGGCGAGCCCGCGATCGCGAAGGGCGATTATGCCGGCCGCCTGACCTTTGCCTTTTGAGGTATCAAATGGGTTCCCATGCCAGCTCAGCCGTCTCTGTGTCCCGCCGCGCCATCGTGTCGGGCCTGTTGTCCTGGAGCCTGGCCCTGCCACTTGCGACTGCACGCGCAAATGTGGCGGGCAATGATTTTGCGGCGAGGGCAGACGGCATCGCCCGCAGCGTCAAGCGTCCACATATTCCTCGACGCCTCTTTGCCCTCAAGGCCTATGGCGGCGTGGGCGATGGGAAGACCGACAACAGCCTGGCGATCGCCTGCGCCATTGAGGCCTGTGCAAAGGCGGGGGGAGGCAGGATCCTGTTGCCCCAAGGGGTGGTACTGACCGGACCCATTCGGCTGCGCTCGCGCATGGAGCTCCATGTCCCCAAGGGGACACGCCTCAAATTCCTGACCGATCCCGCACGCTATCTTCCACCCGTCCGCAGCCGGTGGGAGGGCGTCGAGCTTATGGGCTATCAACCCCTCATCTATGCTTTCGAGGAAGAGGATGTGGCATTGACGGGCGGCGGCATCATCGACGGCTCGGCCGATGACCGGACATGGTGGCCCTGGAAGGGACCCTGGGCCGGTCGCTATGGCGATACCCCCGAGGCCGAGCGGCAGGCAAGCGACCGCGCGCGTCTCTTCGACATGGCCGAACGCGGTGTGCCGGTCGCAGAGCGGGTCTTTGGCGAGGGCTCTCGCCTGCGTCCCTCCTTCTTTCAGCCCTATCGTTGCCGCCGCGTGCTGATGGAGGATATCACCGTCGAGGCGGCCCCATTCTGGCAGGTCCATCCGGTGGAGTGCAGCGACGTGACCTTTCGCGGCGTGACCTGCGCCAGCCACGGTCCCAATAATGACGGGATCGATCCGGAAGCCTGCGATCGCGTCCTGATCGAACATTGCACCTTCGACACAGGTGACGACTGCATCGCGATCAAGGCGGGGCGCAATGCCGATGGCCGGCGGCTGGCGCATCCATGCGAGAATATCGTCATCCGCAGCTGCCTGATGAAGGACGGGCATGCCGGCGTCGCGATCGGCAGTGAACTGACGGGCGGCGTGCGCAATGTCTTTATCCATGACTGCCGGATGGACAGCCCCCATCTGACCCGTGCGCTCATCATCAAGTCGAACAGCTACCGGGGCGGCCGGATCGAGGACATTCATCTGCGCCATGTTCGGGCCGAGAGGGTGGACAAGGCCTTCATCCAGATCTGGATGCTCTATGAGGAAGGAGAGGGCGGCGATTTCGTGCCGCAGGTGGCGCGCATCTCGGCGCGCGACTGCTTCGTGGGCGCGACCGAGCGCGTGCTCGTCGTGCGGGGGCTGCCTTCAGCGCCGATCCGGGACCTGCATCTTGCCGATCTCGTGGTGGAGAAGGAAGCCAAGCCTTCGGTGCTGGTCGATGTGGTGGGGCTGAGGCTCGACAATGTCCAGGTGGGTGCCCGCCTGTGGACGCGGGACTATCTGGCCGGTCTTCCCGGCGCCACCAGTATCCAATGCGACAAATGGGCCGTTTGTCGATGAAACAACATGCCAATCGGGAGATCTTATGACTGCGCGCCTGCTTGCTTCTCTCCTCGCTTCCTGCCTCCTTGCCGGTAGCGGCATGGCGCAGGCCAGGATCGTCCTGCCGTCCATGTTTTCGGACCATGGCGTGCTCCAGCGGAACAAGCCGATCCATATTTGGGGAGCGGCAAAGCCAGGCGAGCGCTTGCGGATTGCATTCCGCGGAGAAGCGCAGGACGTTACCGCTTCAGCCCATGGCTTTTGGGAAACCCATTTGCGGCCCCAAGGCCCCGGTGGGCCTTTCACTCTGGTGGTGGAAAGCCAGGACAGCAGCGAACGGGTCCAGCTTGTCGATCTGTTCGTAGGCGATGTCTGGTTCGCCTCCGGCCAGTCCAACATGGAGATGCCGCTCGAGGGGTTTCCCAAGAGCACAAGTCCCGTCAATGACGGCGAGAAAGCGATTGCAGTAGCGGCCAATCCCCGGTTGCGATTGCTTGCCCAGACCCGGCGGACGGGCATGGCGCCCATGTGGGACAGTCAGGATCGCTGGTCGGTCACATCACCTCAGAGCGCACGGGGCTTTTCGGCGATCGCCTATAGTTTCGGGGAGAAGCTGATTGCCGATAATGACGTGCCGGTCGGCCTCATCGAAGCGACTTGGGGCGGGACGCCGGCGCATGCTTGGATGAGTGCGGAAGGCATTGGCTGGGCGGG
Source organism: Luteolibacter sp. (assembly GCA_047605125.1). Lineage (GTDB taxonomy): Bacteria > Verrucomicrobiota > Verrucomicrobiia > Verrucomicrobiales > Akkermansiaceae > Luteolibacter. The sequence goes on along the minus strand of JASGGK010000003.1, from coordinate 274,300 downwards.
CCTGGGTTCGGTCGCGATGGATGCGGGAAGCGTGGCGCGACAGCAGGCGCTGGTCGACAAGATCCGTGACAATCATGCGGTCAATCCCGAAGTGCCCCTGGCAAGCGCGGCATCGCTGCGCGATCATCTCAACTCCTATATTCCCTCCTCCCTCTATAATGGCATGATCGCGCCCTATGCCGGCTACACCATCTCGGGCTGGATCTGGTATCAGGGCGAGACGGACGCCAACGAGATGCGGCCGGCTTATTATTCGCGGGTCTTTCCCGCGCTCATCCAGGATTGGCGCAAGCAATGGGGGCAGGGGACCCTGCCTTTCCTTTATGTGCAGCTTTCCAGCTTTGGCCGGGGCAACCCAAATTGGGGCGTGGTGCGCGATGCCCAGCGCCGGACAGAGGAACTGGCCAATACCGGCATGGTGGTCGCCCTGGATGTGGGCGCACGGGACAATATCCATCCGCCCGAGAAGTTTACGCTGGGCCGTCGCTTCGCCGCGCTCGCGCAATCGGTCGGCGCCGATGACGCTGCGCTTCATAAGAAAGGCAAGGCCTTTGAGGGACATTCCCCCCGCTTCCTCCAGGCCACGAGCGAGGGAATGGCGATACGCGCATGGTTCGATCATGCCCAGGGGCTGGTGCCGTCAGGCCCGCTTGTGGGGGGATTCGAGATTGCCGGCGAGGATCGCCGCTTTGTCACGGCCAATGCGCGGATAGAGATGATCGAGGGCAAGGCCAGCATCGTGGCACGCGCACCAGGCGTCCCGGCACCACGGTTCGTCCGCTATGGATGGGCGCCCTATGTCAGCGACTATATTTATAATAGCGCTGGTCTGCCGCTGGGTACCTTCACGTCCGAAAGCGATAGCCAGATGGTAACGCCCTAAAGGAGAGGGGATGCGGCGCTATCAGCAAGGCGCCGATGGCGTGGAGGCTAAGGCCAAGCTTGAAAGCGAAGAGTCGGCCTTCGTAGCATTTTCAGGCGCCTCGGCCTCGACGCAATGGGCTCCGCCAAAAGATGCCGAATACCCCTAATCCAAATGCAGCGAACCTGGCAGCTTCAATTCGAGCCCGGCCGGGGTGCGCCGCCAACCACGCAATTCGACAGGCTCATTCCTGGTCGGAAGCGAGCGATCCTGGCGCCAGATATTTAACCGGCAGCGCGTTATAGCAAGGCGTTCAGCGTTGCGCCCAAACCACTGCGTGCGAGCGAGGGATTGAGCTAGGCCAAGGCAACGTGCATGAGATTGCAAGCCTCACACTGAAAGGCCTCTGGCCCATGCCTTATCGTGTGGACGTCGCCGGGGCGCTAATGCCAGGACAGAGTTGGCCGGACATCCTTGTCGTCAATCTCTGGCCAAAAAGCCCGATCGGCGACAAGCGGCCTGGGGCAACACCTATCGCCTGCGCTCCGTCCTCGCCTTATTGCACACACTCTCGTCTGCTCCCCTCGGGCCTGCTCGGACCGGTCCGGCCCGTCGCGATAGACAGGGAAAATTGACCTAGCCTGAGGATCGGTCGATTCTCCAGGCCACAATACGCTGCCATGTCCCAAAGTCGTGGCGGTTCATGGCAGCGATGCCTTTGCGCACAGCTGTTGCGGCCGGGAAATTGTCAACCTAGCTGCCGGCAGGCGGAGCCGCCGCTACAGCGCGGCTCGGCACGATTCCGACAGCTTGGCGGGAGGGCGGGTGAGCCGGATCGAACGCGGGTGCCACGACATGGGAGGCAAGGGCTGGAACCGACATGCGCATGCCCCTTGCCACCGCATTGGCCATGAGCCAGGCGCCATAATTGTCATGATGGGTGTGGTCGGCGCCCTCCCGTGCAAAGGCCGTCGGTGCGAGCGCTGGTCCAAGCGCTTCGTAGATGGCGATGCTGTCGCGATGAAGGTCGATCAGCGGAACCCGTTCCTGCTTGGCGACTAGACGCATGGCCTCGGCATAGTCGCCAAGCGTGCCCCGGATATGGCCGTCCGGCTCGAAATTGCGCCGCTCGGGCGGGGTCACGAGCACGGGATGCGCACCGCGTCGCCGTGCCTCGGCAATATAGGTCTTGAGATAGGCTGGGTAGGTGGTGACCGGGTCCACATAGGTAGCAGGCCATTCCTTCTTCTGGTCATTATGGCCGAACTGGATGAAGAGCCAATCGTCCGGTGCGATCATCGAGAGAACCTTGTCGAGCCGGAGGCTGACGAGGAACGATTTGAGCGAGGCACCAGATTTTGCCTGGTTGGACACTGCGATCCTGTCGTCCAGCAATGCCGGCAACATCTGGCCCCAGCTGGCAAAGGGTTCCGCATATTGATCGGTGACGGTCGAATCACCGACCAGAAAAAGCCTAGCGGCCCTGACAGGCTCGATGCGCAGGTGCGTGACCAGCGGGGTTCCTGAGAATTCCAGGCTGAGCTTTTCGTCCCAACTCTTCTCTCCAAGATCACGAGTGTCCAGTCGAATCTTGTCGGCGCCAGGCGCGGTCGGGGGCGGTGGAGGCAGATCGGGGCGGCGAACATCGACGAGGAAACTGCGCTCCACGCTCTCGCCGCGCCGTGTCGCGACGTTGTTCGCCATGAGGCGACGGGCTTCGGCCTTCACGGTCGTGCGTCCTGACTGCCGTGCACTGCCGATGCGCAGACTCACGCGGTAAAGGCCCTCGGGCAAGGCTACCGAATATTGCTCTTCTCCCGGCACGCTGTCCGGCTCGAACCCATGGTCGCCCGCTGCGTAGACGCGCGTGCGCTCGACACTGGTCGGGGAGAGATCGACGTCCAGCGCAGCAGGGGTTGTGCTCCCTGCCAGCAGCGCCAGGCCGAGCATGCTCGAAAGTCCGGGCATCAGGTCATCTCTCCTAGTTAGTCGCCGACGCGAAAGCGCCGAAATCCTATATTTCGTTATGATGGTTCATATTGTGGGCATGTTTCGCGGTCAACGCTGAAGCTGCGATGATTGTTGCTCTGTCGGATGACCAACCAATCCCGGCTGGCATGTCGCACAGATGGCACGCGATGGCCTTGCAGCTTGTTGGATCGCAAGACATCAAGCCCCGGCAGGCGAAGCCCGTCCCTCGAGCCGCACCTGCCGCAATCTGGGGCTCAGGCCATGAACGCAGGCGAGCGCCACGAAATAGGCCGTGCCGGCGATTGCGAAGAGCGGAGCATAGCTGTTCATCGTGTCGAGGACGAAGCCAGCATATTTGGCCATGACCATGCCGCCCAGAGCGCCTGCCGTACCCCCGATGCCGGTGACTGAACCCACTGCTGCGCGGGGGAAGAGATCGGGCACCAATGCATAGAGATTGGCCGAAAAGGCCTGGTGGGCAGCGGTGGCGAGGCCGATGAGCAGCACCGCGCCCCAGAGGTGATCGACCGACTGAACCATGAAGATCGGGAGGACCGCGGCCGCGCAGATCAGCATGGTGGTCTTGCGGGCACGATTGACGCTCATTCCCCGGCTGATGAGGCGCGAGGAAAACCAACCACCCGCAACGCTGCCTACGTCCGACAGCAGGTAGATGGCGACAAGCGGCGGACCAAAGCTCAGGAGATCCAGGCCGTAGCGATCGCCCAAATAGCCCGGCAGCCAGAAGAGGAAGAACCACCAGATCGGATCGATGCAGAATTTGCCGAGGGCAAAGGCCCATAATTGTCTTGTGCGGATGACGGCAGACCAGGGAATGACGGTCTGCTGCGTCTCGCCGTCCTGCTCGATCCAGGCCCGCTCGTCGGTGCTGAGGCGTGGATGCTGGGCGGGCGGACGATAGACCGCCAGCCAGGCGACCAGCCAGACGAGGCTAACGACACCGGTCACGACGAACGCGGCGCGCCAGCCGAAATTGAGGGCGATGAGCGGGACCAGCAGAGGCGTGATGATCGCGCCGATGTTCGAGCCGGCATTGAAGATGCCGATCGCGAAGGCGCGTTCGCGTGCCGGAAACCATTCGGTCACCGCTTTGATCGCCGCGGGAAAATTGCCCGCCTCGCCAATGCCGAGCGCAAAGCGCGCGATCGAGAACTGGATGAGGTTGGAGGCCAGACCATGGCCGATATGGGCGGCCTGCCAGATCAGGAAGGCGAGGGCATAGCCCCGGCGCGCGCCGAGCACGTCCATGAGCTTGCCGAAGACGAGGAAACCAAGGCCATAGGCCATGGTGAAATAGAAGATGACGTCGGCAAAATTGCCCTCGCTCCAGCCAAGCTCCTTCGACAGTGTCGGCTTGAGCACGCCGATCATCTGTCGATCGACATAGTTGATGACGGTGGCTGCAAAGAGCAGAGCCACGATCGTCCAGCGATAGCGTCCAACTGGGCGCGACGCGGGCGCCGGGCTCAGAGTGTCCGTTTCGACCAAGGGCATGTCCTTCCTCTCCTCTGGCGCAAAAACGCCCTTCTTCCTGTCTCCCTACATGACGACGGGCTCTTTTGTTCTTGCCCGCGCCACTCAAGGCAGTCTTGCGCGATCACAGCGTGACGCCACGCTTCCAGATGCCGATCGCGCGCTCGTCATTGACTTCATTGCGGGCGGGCTTGCCGCTCGCCGCGGCGATGATCGTCTCGAGCAATGCGGCTGCAGTCGCGTCCATCCCCTGGCTGAGAACCTGTCCCGCGTCGAAGTCGATCCAGCCCGGCTTGCGCTCTGCCAACCCACTGTTGGAAGCGATCTTCATCGTGGGGACAGGGCTGCCGAGCGGCGTGCCGCGCCCGGTCGAAAACAAGGTCAATGTGGCGCCTGCGGCCGCCAGCGCCGTGGTCGAGACCGCATCATTGCCCGGCGCCTCCAGAATGGTAAGGCCTGGCCCGCTGATACGCTCGCCATAGCCGATGACATCGCACACGCTCGCGAGGCCGCCCTTCTGCACGGCACCAAGCGACTTCTCCTCAAGAGTCGTGATGCCGCCGGCAATGTTGCCGGGACTGGGATTTTCTGAAACCGGCTCGCCATGCTCGATGAAATAGCGCTTGAACCCATTTACCAGGCCCGAAAGCCTGTCGAACACGGCCTGGGTCTCGGCGCGCTCGAGCAGAAGATGTTCCGCTCCGAAAATCTCCGGGATCTCGGTGAGGATGGCCGCGCCCCCGGCTTTGGTGACCGCATCGGCCATCAGGCCGATCAGCGGATTTGCGGTAAGCCCGCTCATCGCATCGGATCCCCCGCATTTTAGGCCCAGGCGCAGCGCTGAAAGAGGCACACTCTCGCGCCTGTCCTGTGCCATGCGCGCGAGAAGATCCGCGATCAGCGTCTGGCCGGCGGCAAACTCATCCTGCTCGCCCTGCGCGCGCAGCACTGCCAGCCGAGCCCGCCTCGCGGGCGGAATACGGGCCAGAAGCGCATCGAGCTGGTTTGATTCGCAGCCAAGGCCCAGCAGCAGTACCCCGCCCGCATTAGGGTTGCAGGCCAGCGAAGCCAGTATCGCCGCCGTGCCGTCGAGGTCTGAGCCAAGCTGTGAGCAGCCAAAGGGATGATTGAAGGCATGGATGCCATCGACGCCCGGCGGCCTCAGTGCTTGCGCGCTCTGCGCAAGTCGCTCACCAAGGCGGCCGACGCAGCCAACGGTCGGCAGAATCCACAATTCGTTGCGCGTGCCGACATGTCCCCCGGGCCGCACAAAGCCCTCGAAGCTGCGGACAGAGGCAGGGGGGAGGGGATGTCGTTCCATGTCGCCGCGCGGGGAAAAGCGATAGCCTTTCTCTCCAGAAAGGCCTGTGCGCACATTATGGACGTGGACATGGTCGCCCGGCGCGATGTCTTGCAGAGCCAGGCCGATTGGCGCACGGTAGCGGCGCACCGGGGTGCCCTGACGGATCGGTCGCACGGCGAATTTGTGACCGCGGGCGATCGGCGTCCTGATTTCTATTACATCGCCTCTCACGCTTACCCTTTCATGGGCTTCAAGATCGCGCAGCGCGACCGCGACATCATCGTCCGGCGCGATCGCGATGGAGTCGATCTGGGGCGGTCGGGGTAGGTCGGGCATTTTCTCCATTGCCCTCAGATACCGCATTGCCAGCGCTGGCACAACAGACTAGGCGAACATTCAGGAGATTTGCATGACACCGCTTAACCTGCATCCTGACCGTCTGTTTCCCGCCGATCCAGGCACGCGCGCCATTGCCCGGGAGCTCTATGACCAAGTCGCCGACCTTCCTATCATCAGCCCCCATGGGCATACAGACCCGGCCTGGTTTGCGGATGACCAGCCTTGGAGCAATGCGAACGAGTTGTTGCTCGCACCCGACCATTATCTCTTCCGCATGCTTTATTCCCAGGGGATCGATCTTGACGCCCTTGGCGTGCCGCGCCGGGGCGGGGTGCAGCCGGACACGGATCCGCGCGCGGCATGGCGGTTGTTCGCAGCCAATTGGAAGCTCTTCCGCGGGACGCCATCGGCTATATGGCTCTCCCATGTCCTGGGCTCGGTATTCGGGATCACGGTCGCACTTGATGAGTCCAGCGCCGACCATGTTTTCGACCTGATCGGCGACGCGCTGGCCACACCCGCCTTCCGGCCGCGCGCCCTGTTCGAGCGGTTCAATATCGAGCTTCTCGCCACCACCGAAGGAGCTGCCGACGATCTGGCCCATCACAAGTCGATCCGCGCGTCGGGCTGGAAGGGCAATGTGGTCACCACCTATCGCCCGGATTCGGTTATCGATCCCGAACATGACAGCTTTGCTCGCGACATTGAGCGTTTCGCAGCGCTTACCGGTGAAAATGTCGAAAGCTGGCAAGGCTATCTTTCCGCGCATCGCCGGCGTCGCGCCGATTTCCGCGCGATGGGCGCCACCGCCACCGATCATGGATTTGCGACCGCGCAAACCGCCAATCTGTCCCCGCGCGCGTGCGAGGCCCTGTTTGCCAAGGTCATGGGTGGCCGGGCGGATGCCGGGGAGGCCGAGCTCTTCCGCGCGCAAATGCTGACCGAAATGGCGCGCATGAGCCTGGCAGACGGCATGACCATGCAGATCCATCCCGGCGCCACGCGCAATCATAATGCAAGGCTCTTTGCCAGCCATGGCCGCGACAAGGGGGCCGATATCCCGCGCAGGACCGACTATGTCGAGGCGCTGCGTCCCATGCTGGACCTTGTGGGCAATGAGCGCGATCTCAAGATCATTCTCTTCACCCTAGACGAGACGAGCTACACGCGCGAACTCGCGCCGCTCGCCGGCCATTATCCCTGCCTCAAGCTCGGGCCGGCTTGGTGGTTCCATGACAGTCCCGAGGGCATGCGCCGGTTCCGCGAGATGACCACCGAGACGGCAGGCTTCTACAATGGTGTCGGGTTCAACGACGATACGCGTGCCTTCCTGTCGATACCCGCCCGGCATGATGTGGCACGGCGCATTGATTGTGGCTTCCTTGCGCGCCTGGTGGCCGAGCACCGCATCGCCGACTGGGAGGCCGCCGAGCTTGCGGAGGAATTGACCGTAGGCCTGGTTCGCAAAGCCTATGGGCTTGATGCGCCGGTACTGGAGGTGCAGGCGGCGTGACCCGGCTATCCAATCTGAGCCTCGACCAGATCCCCGTAGGGATCGACCGCCCCGGCTACGATCGGGCAAGGATTGCTCGCGGAGTCGTCCATTTCGGGCCCGGCGCCTTCCACAGGGCCCAACAGGCTGCCGCCTTCGATCAGATACTCGCGCATGATCCGCGCTGGGGGATCACCGGAGTCAGCCTCCATTCGCGTGGGGTTGCAGACGCGCTCAATCCGCAGGATGGGCTGGACACGCTCGCCATGCTCGACGCGCGGACGCAATATCGGGTCATCGGCGCAATCGACACAGTGCTCACCCATGACCTCCCCCAGGCCATCCTCGATGCGCTAATCCATCCCGACACGCACATCATCAGCATGACGGTCACCGAAAAAGGCTATTGCCTGGATAGCGCGGGAGCGCTCGATTTCGCGCATCCCGCGATCCGGGCCGATATCGAGGCTTCGCGAAGGACGGATTGGATCCCGGTTTCGCTCACGGGGTGGCTGGTTCGCGGCTTTCATGCCCGGCGCCTGGCGGGCCTCCCGGGGATTACCGCGCTATGCTGCGACAATCTGGCCGACAATGGCCGCAAATTGCAGGCGGCAGCGATCGCCCTGGCAGAGACGATCGATCCTGAGACGGCGCGATGGATGAGGGATCATGTCGCCTTCCCCAATGCGATGGTCGATGCAATCACCCCGGCGACCGACGACGCGTTACGCCTGCGTGTCGCAGAAGTCATCGGTCGTGCCGATGCCTGGCCGATCCAGCGCGAAGCCTTCACCCAGTGGGTCATCGAGGATCAGTTCGCCGGCGAGCGCCCGCCGCTCGATCTTGCCGGCATCCGCTTTGTAGCCGATGTTCGCCCCTTCGAGGCCGCCAAATTGCGGCTGCTCAATGGCGCCCATTCGACGCTTGCCTATATCGGTCTGGGCCGGGGACATGAGACGGTGGCCCACGCCATGAGGGACCCTGCGCTCGCGGCCTTTGTCGAGCGGCTCATGCGGGAGGATATCGCGCCTTCGCTCAGCATGCCGGCAGGCTTCCACGTCGACACCTATATCAGCGACATCCTCGCGCGCTTCGCTAATCAGTCGATCCGCCATTTCCTGGCGCAGATCGCCTGGGACGGCTCGCAAAAGCTGCCTTACCGCCTGATCGACACCATTCGTGAGGCACTGGCCAGTGGCCGCCCCATCCATCGTCTTGCGCTACCCATAGCGGCTTGGCTGCGCTTTGTTGAACGGGCTGCCCGCGAGAGACAGTCGATGACCGATCCGCTCGCCGGAGCGCTTGTGGCGCGAGCGACGGACTGGCGGGCGATTCTTGCGATGCGGGAGATATTCGGGGCATTGGGAGGAGAGCCGGAATTTCGCAATGCCGTCGAAGCCGGCCTCAAGATCCTAGCAGCGGGCGAGCTGGAATCGGTGCCTTCTTGAGGGGAGGGCGATCACCGGAGACCAGGGATGATCGCTCGCCCAGCCAGGTCAAGTGGGGGGCGGGCCGCTGGATTGCGAGACGACCAACTGCATTTGGGCGTCACAGCGCGGCGGCAGATCACCCTCTAGCCGGGCAATCAACCGGGCTGCCGCCGCTCCGGCCATGTCGCCAAAGGGGCGCAGCACCGAGGTCAGGGGCGGGCTCACCATCTGTGTAAGCAAACTGCCATCGAAGCCCACCACCGATAGCTGCGCGGGCACAGCGATCGCGCGCTCCGCCGCAACCTTGAGGACGCCCGCAGCCATCACGTCATTCACTGCAAAGATGGCGGTGGGGCGATCAGACAAGGAGAGGAGCTGCTCGGCCGCAGCAACGCCCGAGGCAAAACCATAGTCGCCCGGCGCATTGATCACCTGTGCGCCGCTGCGCGCTGCCTCCTCGACGAACCCCACACGTCTTTCGGTCGCCGAGGCCGTGTCGGCCGGCCCATTTACAATGGCGAGCTTGCGATGGCCGAGGTCGATCAGATAGCGCGCCACGTCCATGCCCGCCTTGCGCTCTTCGCTCAGGATCACATCGGGGAATTCCGGGATCGGCACGGCCGACAGCGCCGCGCAAGGCACGCCCGCGCCGGCAAGGGCCTGAGCCAGCCCTGGAACGCCCGAGACAGGCGGCAGGATGATCAGGCCGTCCACCCGGGACCGCTCGGCAAAGGCGATGACGTCGCGAATGGCGGCGCCGGCCTCAAGGGGGGTCGGGCGCACGACCAGTTCATAGCCCGCGCGCGTAGTCACCTCGACGATGCCGCGCTGAATGGCATCAAGGACGAGGGCGTTGCGGTCATTATGGATGAGCCCGATCAGGAAGGATCGGCCCATGGCGAGCGCGCGGGCCTGTGGGCTGGGGCGGAAATTGAGGGTCGCTATCGCCTGCTCGATCCGCTCGCGCGTCCTCTCCTTCACCTTGGGAGACTTATTAAGCACGCGCGACACCGTACGGATCGAGACCTCTGCGAGCAGCGCTACATCGTCGATCGTGGCGTCACTGCCGGTACGGAGCATCGGAGCGGTCGTCATGGATCATGTCTATAGGCAGGCGCGGAGCGATAAAACAATATTATCAGGGGAAGCGTTCATCACCCGGCTTGATCCGGCGAGCGAAGCGGTCAGCAGGCGCTTCCTGAGGCAGGTAGAATGCAGTAAGGTTCATGTGATCGTAGCGTGGCGCCAACCGGCGATTGCCGCATCTTCGTGACCGACAGCCAGAATGAAGGCGTCCGGATCCTCTACTCCGGCGCAACAAGGGCTGCCCGGGCGGGATGAGGATGGCCGGGCGGATTGAGGATAAGGTGCCAGCGAGGGCAGACGGAAAGCGCCTGGATCCTACTTGGAGAGCCGGCTTCGAGACGGCTGGCGATAGCGCAAGAGCCGTTTCGGGGTGACCGCGCGCATCCGCGCAAGCAGTCACCCCGGCGCAGATCAGAGCGTGGTGACCTGGCGTCCGTTCACCTCGACATCGGCAAGCACAAGATCCTCGATATGGGTGACGATGCTTTTGCGGGTCACGCCTTCGAACCGGCTTGCGCGAATATGGACATTGGCGATGGGCGCGTTCGCCAGCCCCTGAAGATCCGCGACCATCGGCGCGTTCCTGACCTTCAAACCTTCGATCGAAACATGACGCAGGGTAGGGTGATAGGGGCCGTTGGGGCCTTCCTCATAATTGAAATCGCATTGCAGCGCGGCGTGGCTGACCTCTTTCACATCGATGTCGCGATAGAAGAAATTCTCGAGCAATCCGCCACGCATGGCGTTGTTCTTGAACCTGATGGCATACATGAGATGGGGGCTGCCGATCTGGCAGCGCTGGGCAAAGATGTTGCGTGCGCCGCCCGAGATCACGCTGCCGATGACGAGCGCGCCATGGCCCTCGATCATGGTGCAATCCTGAATGACGATATCCTCGGCTTCAACGCCGATGCGCCGGCCCTCATTGTTGCGCCCTGAGTCGACGGCGATGCAATCGTCCCCGGTGTCGAACAGGCAGCGGTCGATCAGCATCTGGCGGGTGGATTCCGGATTGCAGCCGTCGGTATTGGGGCCATGGCTGCGCATCTCGACACTGCGCACAATGACATTGGTGCAAAGCACCGGGTGGATATGCCAGAAGGGCGAGCGAATGAGGCGAACGCCCTCGATGAGGACATTCTCGCAGCCATAGGGGCTGATCATCGGCGGTCGCAGATAGGCGCCATCGGCAAAGACCCGTTTCTCCACCGGGACGCCATCCTCGGCCATCTGGAACAGCCTGGTGCGAGCCTCGCGCTGATGGGGCATGCCCTCGCGCCAGCCATGGTCGACCGATCCACGCCAGCCCGGCCCCTTCCAGGACCACCAGTATCTATCGCTGGCCTGGCCGTCGATCACACCCTGGCCGGTGACGGCGATATTCTTCTGCCGATAGGCATATATGAGCGGCGAATAGCCCATGAGGTCCACGCCTTCCCAGCGGGTGTAAACGATGGGGTACTTCGCGGGATCGGTATCGAATTTCAGGGTCGCGCCTTCTGAAACGTGGAGGTTCACGTTGCTTTTCAAATGCACCGCGCCGGTGAGGAAGGTGCCTTTTGGAATGACGACCCGCCCACCGCCTGCGCTGTTGCAGGCTTCGATGGCCTTACTGATCGCTTCGGTGGCATCGGCATCAGGTTTTGCGCCGAAGTCGGTGATGGGGAAGTCCTGCTTTTTGAATTCCGGCGCCTTGATGCGTGCGAGGATGCTTTCGACGGTTTCCTGAGAAAATCCAGCGGTGACCATGCTCAGCGAAATCAGCAAAATACGGGAAATGAGGCGCATACGAGTCTGAATCATGAAGCAAAGAGTAAAAGGGATGAGAGCGTGAGGAAATTATTTCAAATGAACAAGACGGCTGGGATGGGTTTCCTAAAGTGACTTGAGGTGATGATTTGGTTTCAAGATTTCGATAAACGATGATTTTACGCAAGAGACCTCCTGCTTTTTTCAAAAAAGATCCTTAATTTCACGATTGAGGCATCTTCAGATATAAATGTGCGGTCTCATGGACAGAAGTCTGCAGGCTTTCAGGAACCGAGCAGGTCTAGCCGGAGAAATGAAAAAATCTTCTGCGCGCCGGGGAAACCATTTCTCTTGCTTCGCAGGGGGAGACGCTCCACAAAAGCGCTCCGCCCATCCGGGGCTGCATCCATTCTGTTGCTCGCCGGGTTGGCGGCTAACCCTCAATCGAGCGTTTCAATGGACAGCATCTCATCCCGCATCGCCAAGGTTTCCCCATCTCTTACTCTTGCCGTCACGGCACAGGCCAAGGCCCTGATTGCCAAAGGCGAGGAAGTATACGCACTTGCTGGCGGCGAACCAGAAGTCGATACCCCGCAATTCATCAAGGACGCCGCCATCGAGGCTCTCCAGTCCGGCAAGACCAAGTACACCCCGGCCAGTGGCATTCCGGAACTCCGCGAAGCTCTCAGCGAGAAGTTCCTGAAGGACAACAACATCAAGTACGCGCCGAACCAAATCTGCGTGACCGGCGGTGCGAAAATGGCGTGTTACAATGCCATCCTCGCCGTCATCGAGGAAGGTGACGAAGTGGTGATTCCGACTCCATTCTGGGTTTCCTATCCGGAAATGGTCCGTCTTGCGGGCGGCGTACCGGTGCTCGTGGAAACCACCGAGGAAAACGGCTGGAAAATGACCCCGGAGCAATTCGAGGAAGCCATGACCCCGGCCACCAAGATGGTCATCCTCAATACTCCGGGCAACCCGACCGGTGCCGTTTACACCAAGGAGGAGCTTCTTGCTCTCGGTGAAATCGCCCTCGGAGAGGACATCATCATCCTTTCGGACGAAATTTACGAAAAGCTCGTTTACGGCGAAGCGAAGCATGTCTCCATCGCATCTCTCAGCGAAGAACTCTACAACCTGACGATCACCGTGAACGGCTTCTCGAAAGCTTATTCGATGACCGGCTGGCGTCTCGGCTACACCGCCGCTCCGAAGCACCTCGCCGATGCGATCGAAAAGATCCAGAACCACACCACTTCCAATGCGAACACCTTCTCCCAATACGGAGCGGTGGCCGCTCTGAAAGGTGACCAATCCTTCATCGAAGACCTTCGCGGCGAATACGACGTGAAGCGCCAGTTCGTCTTCGCCCGCCTCAACGCGATCCCGAACATCAAGGTCGTCGAGCCTCAAGGCGCTTTCTACTTCTTCGTCAACACCAGCAAAATGGGCATCAAGTCGATGAACCTCTGCGACAAGCTCCTTTCCCGCTATAAAGTGGCGGCGATTCCGGGCATCGCGTTCGGTTTCGACGAAGGCATCCGCCTCAGCTACTGCACCACGCTGGACGTGCTCAACGAGGGCCTGACCCGCTTCGAGCAGTTCTGCAAGGAGCATTGACCTTCCGAAGCATCACCAAAAACGCCACCCGGAGCGATCCGGGTGGCGTTTTTTATGAGCGGTGAAATTTTCCGAAAATCAATAATGATAATAGCGCGGACGATCGTAGCCGCCGCGATAACCATGATGATGGTGATTGTCGTTGGCGATTGCGTAGCCAAGGACACCGGCGGCGGCGGCACCGGCGATGGCGACGCCGGGGTCAACCGTTTGCACCGGGCGGCCGTATGCATCGTAAGTGGTCATGCAGCTGGTGCCGGTGATAGCGACGGCCAGCAGGGCAACTGCGGCCAAGATCCGGGGAAGGAGATGATTGAATGAGGCTTTCATCACAATGAATGACGGGAGACGTTGTGATTTTATTCAAGGGCACTCAAAAATTGCGATGGAAATTTTCGCGTGCGAGAATTTGCTGGCGCAGCCGTTGCAATTCGCCTTGGGTGAAGCCAGCTTTTCTAATGACTTCTTGCCTCATCAGTTGTGAAAATGCAACCTGTGCCGTCCCGGAAGCACATCGGGAACTCTTCCGCGGCTCGGAAGAAATCGTCACATCCAAAGAAGGTTGGGAACCCGGAGCATTGAATCTCGCCCAAGGATTCGCCATGCGCCTGCGCACTCCGCTCGTCCACGGAGAGATCACCCGGCTCATCATCGATCTGGAAAAAGTGGGTTCGGCCTGCTGGAGCCGCTTTTCCAGCAAGCTTCCGGAAGCCACCCGCACCCGCCTGATGGAACGCCATCACCGCAATTATTGGACCATGCTCGAACAACGAGTGCTCGAAGACCTGCGCCGCCACGAAACCGTTCTTCACCTCATGGTCCATACCGATCCTGAAACGCAGGGGAAAATCGTCCTGCAAACACCGGCGGCTGCATCCGCAGCGGAAAAAGTCGCCGGAAAATGGCGGCAAGCCCTGCTTAATCCCGAGCTCGACATCGTCCATGAAAAAGCCGCCGGAATTTCCCCGGCCGCCGCCACCCTGAAGGGAAAAATCTCCCAAGCCGGCTACGCGCCCATCGTTCTCCGCGTCTCACAGAATTTCTTCCTCAACGGCCAACCCTGGCGTTGGGAAACCCTGAAAAAACACCTGCTCGTCACGCTTGATGTCGCGGTGAAATAGGTGGTTGGTAGCAATGGCCCGCGGACGGTCCACGGCGGCTCTTCCCGTAAAAACCCCAAACCTCCGCGTCCGCCGCCGTAACTTTGATTTATCCGCCTCGTGTGAGGATCTTTCCCCGCGATGCTGGAACGCATGAGGTGATTTTTCAAAATCCCCCGAAGTGCAAATAAAGTCCGCCGATCATCAGAAGCGGCGTGATTTCCCATGGTGCGAACGAACCGACTTGCAACGCCAGCGGCACCAGAACCAGATCCCCCAAGTTTGTCGTTCCGCCTTTACCCGAAATCAAGCCTGAGAAGATTGATGTTCAACATCGGATACCCGAACGAGGAACGCGGCCGTGGAAATGGCAGAGGCTTTCGTTTCCCAAATAGCCGGGGAAAAGCGGTATGTCCGGGATGTGTATTGAGGAGATGCTGCGGCCGTGTTACGCTTCGTCATGCTTTCAGAAAGTCCGATTCGTCTTCTGCTCAGTGGTTCCTTGTCTTTCGGGCCGGGAAAAGCCGAGCTGCTGGAAAGGATCAAACAATCCGGAAGCTTGCAGGCGGCGGCCGCTGCCATGGATATGTCCTACATGAAGGCTTGGAAAATGGTGAAAGGTCTCAACCAGCGTTTCTCCGAGCCTTTGGTCGTGATGCATCGTGGCGGAAATACCCAAGGAGGAGCGGATCTCACGGAGTTGGGCGGTGAGATTCTCGCCTTGTATCATGAAGCGGTGAAAGCCGCTGAAACGGCGACTTTTCCCGTTTTGGATCAAATGAGGAAGAAACTCGCCGCCGATGAATCCAATTCATCGGCGTAGTATTCGTTATACTTTATAATGTATATCGAGGGTGATTGGATGGGGGCGACATGAAATTCCCACTCCCCATCGTTTATTTCTTTCCTCTGCTGCTGCATGCGGAATCCACTGTTCCTTCCCAGCCCGTCGAATTGGGCGAACTGGTGGTTCAGGCAATGAAACCGGACATCAGCTATCAGGTGGATTCAAAGGAAGCGCGGGATTTGGCGCGTCAGGATCTCGCGGAGACTCTTGCTATCATTCCGGGCATCAGTCTCTGCCGCACGGGAGCACGTGCCGAAACCGGAATCACCCTGCGCGGCTATGATTTGAGGCAGGTGCCTGTGTTCATCGATGGGATTCCGGTTTATGTGCCGTATGACGGCTATCCGGATTTGGGAAGATTCACGATTCCCGAGGCAGGAAAAATCGAGGTTGCAAAAGGTATCAGTCCGGTGCTGGCCGGACCCAATGACTTGGGTGGGCTGGTAAACGTCTATACCCGCCGCCCTGAGAAAAAACTCGAAGGAAGCGTGCACGCCGGTGTTTTCAGCGGAGGGGGTGAAGAGGCTGGATTGAGTGCCGGTGGCCGGGAGGAGAAGTTCTATTGGCAGTTCGATCTTGCCTGGATGAAGCAGGATTCATTTCCGCTTTCGGATGATTTCGAACCGACCGCCACCGAGAATGGCAACAGCCGGGAAAATTCATGGAGCGAGGACTGGCGTGCGTCCGGCCGTGTGGCGTGGACTCCATCCGTGGATGATGAATACACTTTGGGATTCTGGATCCAGCGTGGGGAGAAAGGAACTCCGCCTTACACCGGAAACGATCCGACCATCAGCGCCCGGTTCTGGCAGTGGCCTCAGTGGGACAAGGATACGGTTTATCTCCTGACAAAAACCGCTCTGACGGAGGACACCACCCTGGAAACGAAGGTTCACTACGACCGTTTCGAAAACACTTTGGCGGCTTATGACGACGCCACGTATTCGACCCAGACCCGGCGATCATCCTTCACCTCGTTTTACGATGATTGGACCGCCGGAGCCTCCGCGCAAATCGACAACCGGGCTTTCAAGAATACCCGCTTGTCCGCGGCCTTGCATTACAAGGTGGACCATCATGAGGAAATGAACGCGGGTGCGCCGAAATATACGTTTGAAGATACCACGGGGTCTCTGGGGTTCGAGGTGGAGCGGGTTCTTCCTTACAACAATACCGTCACTGCGGGCATCAGCCGTGACTGGCGGAAAGTGGATGAGGCGGTCGATACCAATACGGGCGAGGATTTGGGCGGCGAAACGGTCGATTCCTGGAATCCCCAAGTGGTGTTGAAACACGATTTCAATGATGATCTGAGCGCGCACGCGGGCGTTGCCCGAAAAAGCCGCTTCCCGACGATCAAAGATCGTTACTCCTACCGGATGGGGCAGGCGATTCCGAATCCCGATCTGGAGCCGGAGACTGCCACGCATTTCGATCTTGGACTCGATGGCCGGACACCCGATGCACGCTTCGACTGGAGCGCGGGAGTCTATTATTCCCGCGTGAAAGACGCGATCCAACGCGTGGACAATGTTGCTTTCACCTCGGGAGGAACGGGGCTGTTCCAGCTTCGGAACGTGGGAGAAGTGGAACACTACGGCTTTGAAGCATCCGCGAACGCCAAATGGACGGACCGCATCGAAACAGGCATCCGCTATGCCTGCAATCACGCGGAAAATCGCACGGATAAAAACATCTACGTGACAAATACTCCGGAGAACGAAGTGCTCCTTTTCAGCAGCCTGAAACTGCACGAAAAATTCCGCGTCATCCCCGCGTTCACCTGGTCGGACAAACGTTACGTCACCAGCGACGGCAAGGAAACGGGGATCTACCAAAAAGTGGACATCAAGGCCGAGGCCTCGCTTCCATACGGTGTGACGCTCGGATTCGGCGTGACCAATCTGCTGGATCGAAACCAGGAGCTGGACGAAGGTTTCCCGGAAGAAGGACGTGGTTACTTTGTCGATCTTCGTTACGAATTCTAATCTGCCACTTCCCGGCTCATGCAAAATCGTTCCATCATTTCGTTCGCCTTATGGATTCTCACTCTTGGCTCCGTGCTTCATGCGGCGGAGCCGGTGCTCACGGTGCGTTCGTCCGAAAAAACGATTACGCTCACCATCTCTGAATTCGCCGCCCTGCCTCACTCGGAGTGGATCCAGCCCGCGCAGGGCGATCAACCCGAGCGGCGATTCGCCGGAGTGCCTGTCCGGGAACTGCTTCTCCGTGCGGAAGCGCCGCTGGGCGATAAGATGAAGCAATCCGGGCTGATGGCCGGAGTCATCGTTCGTTGCAAAGACAACTACGCGGTGCTGTTTTCTCTCGCGGAATTCGACGGGAATTTCAGCAATCGCACGATTCTTTTGGCGGATCGGGAAAACGGAGAGCTTTTGCCGCCCTCCGCGGCGCCGTTCCGGATCGTCACACCGGGGGATAAACGCGGAGCGCGTTCGTGCCGTCAGGTGGTTTCGATCGAGATCGTCTCTCTGGCCAAGCAATAAGACATGGTAAACATGAATTTCATGTGGGGTTCGTTGCTGCTTGGCTCGGGGCTGCTTTTGCTCCCTGCGCCAAGCTTCGCTCAAAGCGAAAGACCGGATTACGAACTGCCGCCGATTTCTTATTCCAAGAGCAGACCCCATGACGCGGTAGCCCGCTTGCTTGAGCGGATTCAAAAGAAAGAGGTCGGCTTCACGGGCCCGGATAAAGATGTTCTCCAAACGGTATTGCGTGAATTGGACGTCCCGGTGGAAAGCCAGATCATGGTTTTCTCAAAAACGAGCATGCAAGGGAGCCTGATCAATCCCCGCAATCCGCGGGTGCTGTATTTTTCGGATTCAGTCTATGTCGGATGGGTGCCGGGCGGCTTGATCGAAGTGGCGGCCATGGATGCGGAATTGGGACCGGTTTATTACACTTTGGATCCGCAGGATGCCCGTGATGCGCGGCGCGCCTTCGTGCGGGAGACCTCTTGTTTGCGATGCCATGGCGAAAATGAGGGAGATGAGATTCCTGCCTTATTGGCGAGCAGTGTTCTCACGACAAAAGAAGGTGAGGTGATCGAAGGCCAAGGCTCGAAGCCGATGAACGAATCCATGCCTTTCAAACAACGTTGGGGTGGCTGGTTCGTCACGGGATACACCGGGGCGGAGGATCACCTCGGAAATGCTCATGCTCAAAATCCACGTCCGTCTGATGTGTCGGAATTTTTTGATACTTCAAAGTATCTCGTCCCAACCAGCGACATCAGGGCTCTCCTTGTTTTCGAACATCAGGCAAGCATGCACAATGTTCTGACGCGATCATCCCATCGGGCACGCCGTGCTTTAATGAGCGCGCAAGCCCCGCTCGATGATCACACGCGGGCCATTCTTGCGGAAGTGGCGCAAGAGATCGTCGATCATCTCTTGTTCAAAGACGCCGCTCCATTGCCGCGAGGAATCGAAACCAATGCGGATTTTCAACGCGCATTCACGATGGAGGCTCCCCGTGATGGGAAGGGTTGTTCGCTCAAAGATTTTTCCAATAAAGGACGTCTGTTTGAAAATCGCTGCAGCTTTTTGATTTATTCCGAATCGTTCGCGGCTCTGCCTTTCCAACTCAAATCGGTCGTGTTCGAACAACTTCGCGCGGCGTTGGATGTATCCACGCCAAACGGTCGTTATGGTTATTTGGAAAGAGACGAAAGGGAGAAAATCGTGATGATATTGGCAGGGACTCTTCCTGAAGATCAAAGTTTCTTTCGTGGGAGATAATTGAATGGGATCAGGCTTCCTGTTGCGTGAGGGGTAAACGGCGCATTCTCCGCCGACCGAGATTCTTGGGCGGCTTGCGGAAGGTGGTATTCACGGTGTTTCCCCCGCTTGCGGGCCGGATTTGGTATCTTCACGATTTCGTATCCGGTATCGCTTTTTTAAAGCGGGTCCCTGCGTTTCCGGATTACGCTTCGCGGCGGCGTTGGAGGAAGAGATCGATGCCATCGAGGATGGCGATCCAGCTTGCCTCGATGATGCTGTCGGAAACCCCGACGGTGCCCCAGCTGGTTTCTCCATCGGAGCAGACGATGAGCACGCGGGTTTTCGCGGCGCTGGCATCGTGGCCGTCGAGGATGCGGACCTTGTAATCGACGAGCGAAACTCCGGAAATTTCCGGATAGAAGGGGAGCAGTGCCTTGCGCAGGGCGAGGTCGAGCGCGTTCACGACGCCGTGGCCTTCGGCGACGGTGAGCTCCGGGGTGCCGTCGACGTTGAGTTTGACGATCGATTCACAAACCGGCGGGTGGCCGTCGCGATACTGGCGGAACGTCGTGTGATACTCGGTGATTTCGAACGGTTTCGAGTAATTTCCGAGTTCGCGGCGCAGGAGAAGCTCGAGAGAGCCACCGGCGGCTTCGTAGGAATAGCCTTCGTTTTCGCGCTCCTTGACGGTCTGGAGGATCGCGGTGGCGACGGGGGAGCCTTTTTCCAGGGGCATGCCGAGTTGCTCGGCCTTGATGAGAATGTTCGATTGGCCGCTGAGCTCGGAAACGAGGATGTTCTGCGAGTTGCCGACGCTGGCCGGCTCGATGTGCTCGTAGGTGCGGGCGAGTTTTTGCACGGCATTCACGTGCATGCCGCCTTTGTGGGCGAATGCGGTGCGGCCGATGAACGGAGCGCGGGCGAAGTGCGGGTTGTTCGAAACATCGTCCACGAAATAGGAAAGCTCGCGGAGGTTTTCGAGCTGTGGCACGACCGGGATGCCCATTTTCAACTGGAGAATCGGGATGACGGAGGTGAGATTGCAGTTTCCGGTGCGTTCGCCGTAGCCGTTGATGGTGCCTTGGATCTGGGTGGCTCCGGAGGAAACGGCGGCGATGGCATTGGCGACGGCGAGTTCGCAATCGTTGTGCGTGTGGATGCCGACGGCGGTGCCGGGGATGCGCTCGCGGACGATTCGCGTGATTTCCGCGACTTCGGCAGGCAGCGTGCCGCCGTTGGTATCGCAGAGCACGAGGCAGGAGGCACCACCGGAGGCGGCGGCTTCCAGTGTGGTGAGGGCGTGCTCGGGCGAGGCTTTGTAGCCATCGAAGAAATGCTCGGCATCATAGACGACTTCGCGGCCGTGCTTGGCGAGGTAGGCCACGGTGTCATGGATCATCGCGCGGTTTTCCTCGATGGTGGTGCGGAGGACTTCGGTGACGTGGAGGTCCCAGCTTTTTCCGAAAATGGTGACGACGGGTGTTTCCGCTTCGAGCAGCAGGCGGACTTGCGGATCGTCCTCGACGGTGGTGTTCGCGCGGCGGGTGGAGCCGAAGGCGGCGAGCTTGGCGTGCTTGAGTTTCAGCGACTTGGCTTCGAGGAAAAATTCCACGTCCTTCGGGTTCGAGCCGGGCCAGCCGCCCTCGATGTAGTGCACTCCGAAATCATCCAGACGTTTGGCGATTCGCAGTTTGTCGAGGCCGGACAATTGGAAGCCTTCGCCCTGGGTGCCGTCACGCAGGGTGGTGTCATAGAGGAATACGGAAGTGGCGCTCATCGCTGGGGGCGCGGAGCCTAAACAGCTTGCGGGAGATGAGCAAGGGAAGGATTTGCGGAGCCACGAAACACTCTTACCGTGAGAATCAAAAGGGGAGCCATCGCCGGCGTTGTATCCTTTCTGTTCCGCTGGATCGGTGTTTTTGACGCTCCGGGCGTCAATGATCAGAAAGGTGGTTTGCTCTTCCTTTCCAGCAGACGTCCGGTCGGCGGAGGCCAATTTTTTACAGGACCAGCTCCAGAAGGGGCAGGTTGGTCTCAGCATCGGTGTGGTCGCGCCACACACGATCGTCTAGAGGGGAGTCTTTGGGAAGAGAATGCCAACGGCAACCTTCGCGCAGGACATAAAGAACGCCGTTGAAAATATGGAGACGATCCACCTGATGCTGATGAGGAGCCGTTTTTTGCATGCTCCTTCAAGCCGTTTGCGATTCAAATCGCTCGGATCGATTTGATCAGGACGGCTTGCTGGTGAACTCACGCTCTAATCTCGCCTATCTTTAGGATTTCTCGATTTATCCATACGGCCTAGGGTTTTTCGTCTTCCGCGAGCATGCGACGCGTGCGCTCGGCGAGAAGCTCGCGAACGATGCGGATGGTGAGGTAAATGCAGATCACCGTGACGCCCATTTCCAGAATGGGTGCCGAGCCGCGCGGGCGGTCTCCGGAAAGGTATTTCACGAATCCGGGAATATTCGCCAGACCACGGGATGCTCCGAGCAATGAGACGATGCCCGCGCCGATCATGCCGTGCCATTTCATTGCCCGCATGAAGATGGCGCAGATGAACAGCGCGCCGCCGAGGGTGAGCGCGCCTTGCAGGAAATTGATAGCGTCCTGGCGTCCGAGCAGATGCTGGGCCATCACGCCCATTCCGAGAATCGCCAGGCCGCTGATGAAAATCACAATTCGCATGGGCAAGACTCAATCCTGCGGCTCATTCGATTTACAAGTGCGATCTTTCGGCGCAGGTTTTCCGGATGAACGAGATCTGGTGCAATGGCGAATGGCGCACGGACCTTGCGGCGTCGCCGTTGGATCGCGGGCATCTGCTGGGACTGGGGCTTTTCGAAACCCTTCTGGCGGTGGATGGAAAAGTCCGCCACGCCGGGCGGCATTTGCTGCGGTTGGCACACGGTTGCGAGCGGCTTGGCTGGGAAGTTCCGTTTCCAAACCTGCAGGATGTCATGGCTGAATTACTGGTTCGCCGGGGATTGGAAACCGGTCGGGCGCGCGTGAGATTGGCGCTGACGGCGGGCAGCGGGGCCTTCGATGATCTCTCTCAAGGAGATGATTTTCGTTTGTGGATCACTGCTTTTCCCGCACCGGAGCCGCCGATGACGGTGACGACCGTGCTTTCGCCATGGCCGCGCAACGAGCATTCGCCGCTCGTTGGAATAAAATGCGCGTCTTATGCGGAAAACCTGATCGCCCTCGACTACGCGCGGCGGCAGGGCGTGGATGAGGTCATTTTTCTCAACACCGCGAAAAACCTCTGCGAAACCGCCACGGCGAATCTTTTCATCGTGAAGGGTGAGGAAATTTTCACGCCATCGCTCGATTCCGGCTGCCTGCCGGGGATCGGCCGGGAGATCTTGCTCGATGAAACCCATGCCCTTGAAGGGGCGTTGACGCTGGAAGATCTCCACGCCGCCGATGAAGTGTTTTTCACCTCATCGACCCGTGGCGCGGTGCCGATCGTGAGAGTGGGGGAGCGGCATTTCCCGGTTGGGAAAGTGACGCGGGAGATGAATGGGATTTTAAACCACCCATAAAGAAGTTTGGTAAAAATGAGAGAACCCGAAGATTGGCGTCTCACTAATCAAGAATCCTTCGGCGGATTCAACCGGCTAGCGCAATCGGCAGGGTTGGTAAATAGGCCAGGGGCTGTAGAGGCTTCCGGTTCAACGACCAAGCCGAACTCGAAATGCCCTCCTACAGCCGCCTGACCTACGAAAAACGCTACACCATCGAAGCCATGATCCGCAAGGGTTCTTCTCCCCCGGAGATTGCGGCGGCCATTGGCGTCTGCCAAACGACAGTTTCCCGCGAACTGAATCGCAACGGCATGAACCGCGACACCTACTCCGCCATCGTCGCCGAACAACACGCACGGTCCTGCCGCCGAAGACCCGGTTCCCCCATTTCTCCGGAGCTCCGGGCCGAAGTGGAAACCCGTTTGCGCACGGAGCAATGGAGCCCGGAGCAGATCAGTGCGGTTTTGAAAAAAGAAGGCATCGGATCGGTCAGCCACGAAGCGATCTATCAGCACATCTACGCCGACAAGCGTACGGGCGGCAACCTCCACCACAAGTGCAAATCTTACCGCAAACGCGGTTCCGGACGCGAACGGCGCGGGCGGATCCGTAACCAGGTCATGATCGACCAACGCCCTCCGGAGGCTGAAAACCGCTCCCGGATCGGCGATTGGGAAGCGGACACCATCATCGGCCGTCCGGGCGGAAAAGTGCTCGTCACCCTGGTGGAGCGCAAAAGCCGTTACACCCTGATCGAACTCGCTGAAAGCAAGGAGGCCCGGTCGGTCACCGAGCGGCTGCTCGAAGCGCTCTCCGGCCATCGGGAAAAGGTGGAGACACTGACCTTCGATAACGGGAAGGAATTTGCGTGGCACGAGCTGGTGGCGGAAGTGCTTGAGGCGTCCACCTACTTCGCCCATCCCTATCACTCATGGGAGCGGGGTCTGAATGAAAACACCAACGGCCTGATCCGGCAATATTTCCCGAAAGGGAGCAGCTTTGACAAGCTGACTCATCAGGACGTCAAACAGATCGAACACCGTCTCAATAGACGCCCCCGGAAATGTCTGTCCTATCAAACACCCCAAGATATCTTCCACTCAACCCCGCCGGTTGCGCTAGCCGGTTGAATCTGCCGTAGCTGTTTATAGTCGTCACAAAAACGACAGTTTTACGTGAACTCTGTGGGGACAGAACCAACCACGACAACGACTCCTCCACCGTCGTCGGAACAGATCTGTGCTGTCTTGGAAAAGAACCCATTCAGCACCCAAATGGAACCCTTCACGGGATGTTTATGTGGAAGGATGACTGCATGTCAGATCATGCAACATCCCGCGATGCGTCCTCAGTGAGTCCGAATGAACCTTGGATCAATTCCTACGATGCCTGTCGTCATTTGGGCATTTCACACGCAACTCTGCACCGTTGGGTCAAGAGCGGGAAACTGACGCCCAAACGGACTCCCGGTGGTGTCTTCCGGTTCCGGCGCTCCGATTTGAACGGGCTGCTCCGCTGAGCGCAATTTTCGGAAAACGAATGACCATGGATGCCAGTCGATGAGGCTTTTTGGCGGAGATGAAGTCCAAAACTGGCCGCGAATTGCCAGCGGAGCTTTTGGAAGGCTGCGTTTTGGCACGAAAAAGGGAGCCATTGCTGGCTCCCTAATTTGTTCATCCTCAACGGGATGGTGCTCGAAAGAGGACTCGAACCTCCACGGGTCTCCCCACTAGATCCTTAGTCTAGCGCGTCTACCAATTCCGCCATCCGAGCGTCCCGGTTGGGTGGGCGCACTTGGTAGGGCGCGACCCGGATATTGGCAAGGAAATCTTTTCATTTTCGATTGAAGATTTCCGAATGCCGATTGGGTCGCGAAGAAAGCATGCTTCTTCTCCAATCGTCATTGGCCGCATTCCTGATACACGCCGATCATCCAGCGGAGGCCGAAGCGATCCGTGAGCATGCCGAAAAGCGGGGATCAGAATGTTTTTCCGAGTGGCATGGTGACTTGGCCGCCTTCTTTCAGGGCGTTGAAGAGTTTTTCGGCTTCTTCCGGGGTGGCGATGTTCTCGATGTTCTTCTTCCGGGGTGGCGATGTTCGGGGTGGCGATGTTTAGTGCGAGGGAAAACCCGTTGAATCCGGTGGCTTCGTCGCCGCAACCGTCGGAGGCCATCACGGCATTGCCGTCGATCCGGAAAATGGCGTGCATGACTTTTTCATCGTAGCCATCCGGCAGCAAACCGGGCGGCGGAGGGTTCCGGGCTGTCCTTGTAGCACATGATGGCACCGATTTCCGCGCCGAGGGTGGATTGGTAAAAATTGAGGGGTTCTTCACAGTTGCCGTTGAAGAAGAGGTAGGGTTCGAGGGTCGTGGGCATGATGGAGGAAGGGGTTCTTTCTCCGCTAGCACAGGTGAGCGATGATTGCGAAAATTGTCGCTTGATTGTGGTTTCCGGAACTTTGCCTCGTCAGCGGGGTTTGCTTCCGGGTTAGGATGATGGCGATGAAGGGCAGTGTGCGGATGGGATTTTACCTGCTGCTGGTGGTCTTGTGCGGGCTGCTCGGCTGGTGGCTGGCGCACGATGTTTTCCGTTCTCCGGTTTCGGTTCGGAAGCCGGTTGCGGAAGCGGAAGAAGTTAAAGAACTCTCCCGCCCGGCGCGGATTCAATCGAAGGTGGTGGAGCGGGTGACTTTCAAGGATGGCGCGACGGTGGAAATCATGGGGAGCAGCCGGGAAAAGGAAACGATCCTGAGATTTCCGACGGATGAAGCTTACGAGAGTTTTTTGCAGGCGCTGGGTTTGTCGAAAGTGCAACTGCTCGGGCAACTGGATCGCTTGCGGGCGGTGCGTCTCGGCTACATCGATATTGCCGATCTCGATGACTTGCTGCGCGGGGAAAATCTCACGATGTATCCGGCGGTGACGAAAATGCCGGATCGGGCGAAGCCGGGCGAAGAAACCTTGGCGGGTGCGGAGGCGTTCAACGACGGCGTTTTAGAGTGGCTGGGAATTTACGGTGATCACTCGCAATGGGGGCGCGGCGTGAAAGTGGCGGTGCTGGATACCGGCGTGGTGCCGCATGAAGGGCTGCCGGGAAATTTCAAATCAATCGCCATTGAGCCGTTTCCGAAACACCTCGATGAAACCCACGGCCACGGCACGGCGGTGGCGTCGCTCATCGCAGGGTGCGGTGCGATCGCTCCGGGAATCGCGCCCGGCGTGACGTTGATTTCCGTGCGGGTGAGCGGGGAAGATGGGATTACCGATTCGTTTTCAGTGGCGGCCGGCGTGCTGGCGGCGATGGATGAGGGGGCGGAAATCATCAATCTCTCGCTCGGTTCTTACGAAGACAGTCCGCTGATGGCGGATGCGATTTGGCTGGCGCAGAATCAGGGAATCGTGGTGGTGGCGGCTTCCGGCAACGATGGTCAGGAGAGCGCGGCATTTCCCGCTGCATATCCGAATGTGATCGGCGTGGGGGCGGTAGATGCGCGGGGTGAGCAGCTCGAATTTTCCAATTTCGGCGATTACCTTTCGATGACCGCGCCGGGGTATCGGGTGAATGTCGCCTGGCCGGGAAATCGTTACGTGCGCCTGAGCGGCACGTCGGTGAGCGCGCCATTGGTCACCGGAGCCATCGCGGCGGTGATGACGGCGGGGCCGACGCGTCTCACGGCATCGGATGCGGCGGCGCTGGTGATGGAATATGCGGATGAAGCGGGGATTCCCGGCCCGGATTCCCAATACGGCTATGGGATTCTGAACGTTGGCCGTGTGATCGATCGGCAAACGCCGGGTTTGGTGGATGCGGCGATCACCGCGCAACAGGTGGTTTCACTCGGGCAGGGCCGTGATGAACTGCAAGTGACGATTCAAAATCGCGGCACGGAAATCCTGATCAATACGCTGCTGGAAGTTCGCACGTCGCTGGGCGACAAGACGTTCAATTCCACCACGCTGGCTCCGGGGAAAATCCAGACATTCCATTTTCCGCTGCCATCCGGCTCCGCGACACGGCTGGAAGTGACCTCCACGCTGACGCTGGGGATTCGCGGAAATGACCAAACACCTGCGAATAATCAGAAGCGAAGTGTTTTCCAGAGGTGAAGGGACGAAGCTTCAAGGTTCTCGCGCAAAGGAAGATTCAAGAAACCACACCCTTTCTCTGCACCTTTGTGTCTTTGCGCGAGAACGCCATTTCTTAAGTTCTTTATGATGGAAACCCCATCGACAAGCTGCCGAACCTCCGTATCGTTCCGCCGTTCTCTTTCATGTCCGTTGTCCTGATCATCATTTTCTCGATTCCGATCATCTCACTTTTGTGGTGGGTGTGGGCACACCGCCAGCTTCACAAGCTCGAAGCGGACACGGCGTGGAAGCTGGCTCTGGCGATCGGCATGGCTTTATTGCTCGGCGGGTTTCTGTGGACCATCGCGAACCGCATGGACTGGTTGAGTGATCCGATCCCGGAAAACCTCAACGCGGTGCTTCTGCTATGGGGCTTGTTGTTTTTACCGATGGTCGCGCTGCCGTTGATGGCTGTGTGGTCGATCATCGCCTGCGTGCGGCAATGGCTGGCGAAGCGGGGGAAACCGCCCGCAGCGAAGGCGGAAACCTCGTGCTCGGTGAGCCGCCGGAAACTTCTCGGTTCGTTGGCGATCATGGCACCGGTGGTGAGTGTGTTCGGCACGGCGGCCTACGGATTGCGGCAACTCCGGCATTTCCGGATTCGCAAGATCTCGCTTGAAGTCGAGGATCTGCCTGCGGAGCTCGATGGTATGACAATCGCACATTTGACCGATACGCACGTCGGGAAATTCTGCCATGGCGGGATGCTGAAAAATCTGGCGGATGCGGTGAACGATCTGAAGGCGGATCTCACGCTGTTTACCGGGGATTTGATCGATTACGATCTCGAAGACCTTTCGGAAGGGGTGGCGATGATGAAACGCATCAAGCCGCGCTCCGGAGTTTTCATGATCGAGGGAAATCACGACATCGCCGATGACCGACAGGGTTTTTACCGGGAAATGCGCGAGAGCGGATTGTCGCTTTTGCTCAATCAGGCGGCGACCGTGAAGGTGCGCGGCATGCCGGTGCAAATCCTCGGCATCTGCTGGAGCCGCAGGGATGAGGGGAATTTCGCCAACGTCGATGAAGTCGTGAAATTGCGCGATCCCGCGGCGTTTCCGATCCTGCTCGCGCACCACCCGCATGCCTTCGATCAGGCGGCGATTCACCACATCCCTCTCACTCTCGCCGGGCACACGCATGGCGGCCAGCTCATGGTTTCGAAGGAATTCGGGGCGGGTTCGCTTATGTTCCGCTACTGGTCCGGGGTGTATCGGAAGAACCGCAGCGCTCTGGTGGTCAGCAATGGAGCGGGGAACTGGTTTCCTCTCCGCGTGAACGCACCGGCGGAGATCATCCACCTGACGTTGAAAAAGGCGGTTTCCTGAATGAGGAATCTTCATGGAGGTCATGATTCCATTCCGTGCGAGGGTGGAGCTTTTTGCCGACGATTTGCACTGGATATGCTAATTTCAGCTTCGCCATGCTGAAGTCCCTCCTCAAACAACACTCCGGTCCTCTGACAAAGGATCTGGTCTTGGAACCGGGAAACTTCGGCCTCGGAAAAGTTCCCGCGCGCCTGAAGCCGACGTCCACCGTGACCTCGATCTGTGGGTTCTGCGCGACCGGTTGCCAGTTGAAAATCCACCTCGATGAAAACGGCCGCGCGATCAATCTCACGCCGCAAGCCGGCTACCCGGTGAATCTCGGAATGGCCTGCCCGAAAGGCTGGCAGGCGCTTGATCCGCTCTCGGCATCGGATCGCGCCACCACGCCGCTGCTGCGCGATGCGAGCGGGCAACTCCAGCCGGTGGATTGGCCGACCGCGCTGGATTCGTTCACCACGCGCTTCAAGAAAATCCAAGCCGAACACGGGCGGGAATCCGTGGCGTTTCTTTCCACCGGCCAGATTCCGTTCGAGGAAATGGCGTTTCTCGGCTGCCTGTTCAAATTCGGCATGGGCTTCATCCATTGCGATGCGAACACGCGCCAATGCATGGCCACGGCGGTGACGGCATACAAGCAATCCTTCGGCTTCGACGCGCCGCCTGCCAGCTACGCGGACTTCGAGGAAAGCGACGTCATCATTCTCGTCGGCGCGAATCTCTGCATCGCCCACCCGATTCTCTGGCAGCGGGTGATGCGTAATAAGCGGAACCCGAACATCATCGTCATTGATCCCCGAGCTACGGAAACCGCGCAGGCGGCGAACCAGCACGTGGTTTTGAAACCGAAAGGCGATCTCGCGCTGCTTTACGCGCTCGCCCACTGCATCATCCGCGATGGCCGCATCGATGAAGCATCGATCTCCAACACGGAAGGCTACGAGGAATTCGCGGCGTTTGTGAACGATTATTCGCCGGCATCCGTCGCCGAACGCACGGGACAAACCGTCGGGCAAATCGAAGCGCTCGCCCGCACCGTTTCCGAACCCGGCAAGCGCGTTTCCTGGTGGTGGACGATGGGCGTGAACCAATCCTACGAAGGCGTCCGCGTGGCCCAGGCGATGATCAATCTCGCGCTGATCACCGGAAACATCGGTAAGCCCGGCACCGGTGCGAACTCGATCACCGGCCAATGCAACGCGATGGGATCGCGGTTGTTTTCCAACACCACCTCGCTCGTCGGCGGCCACGACTTCGCCTATCCGGAACACCGCGAGAAAGTTTCGCGCATGCTCGGGATTCCGCCCGAAGCGATTCCTTCGGAAACCTCGTTGGCCTACGATCAGATCATCCAGGCGGCGGAAGACGGCAAAATCAAAGGCCTGTGGGTGATCGCGACGAATCCGTTTCATTCGTGGATCGATTCCGCGCAAGTCCGGAAACTGCGGGAGAAGCTCGATTTCCTCGTGGTGCAGGACATGTTTTCCACCACCGAATCCGCGCGGCAGGCGGACCTCCTGCTACCGTCCGCCGCGTGGGGCGAAAAGCATGGTTGTTTCATCAATTCCGAACGCCGGATCGGCACGATCAAGCCGGTCCGCCAGGCACCGGGGCTTGCGCTTTCGGATTTCCGAATCTTCCGCCTCATTGCCCAAGCATGGGGTTGCGGCGCGATGTTCGAAAAATGGACGGACCCGGAGGCTGCTTTCAAAATCCTGCGGGATCTTACGAAAGACCGCCCGTGCGACATCACCGGCATCCGAGACTACCAGCACCTCGACGACGACGGCGGAATCCAGTGGCCGTTTCCCGATGACGGCGCGGAGCGGGCAAGGGAGCGTCGGCTTTACGAAGACGGGAAATTTTATACGCCGAACCAGAAAGCGAAGCTGCTTTTTTCCCCGCCCGCCGAGATGCCGGAAAAACCGGACGCCGCCTATCCATTCCTCCTGCTAACAGGTCGCGGCACCAGCAGCCAGTGGCACACCCAAAGCCGCAGCTCGAAATCCGACATCCTGAGGAAACTCTATCCGGAAAAAGCTTACGTCGAAATCCACCCGGACGACGCCGTGAAATTGCGTGTCGGGGAAGGGGACATCGTCACCGTAGCATCAAGACGCGGCAGCATGAAAGCCGCCGTCTACCTCGCGCCGACGGTACAGCGGGGCCAGGTGTTTCTGCCCATGCACTACCCGGAGGTGAACGGTCTCACCCACAGCTCCGTGGACCCGCATTCAAGACAGCCGAACTACAAGGCGTGCGCGGTGAAGGTGATTGACGTTAGCTGAGTTTCAATCCGCGCCCTTCGTGTGAAGGGTGACTTGGGGGTTCTTCTCGTTCGGGCGCTCCGTCTTCGTTTCAATCCGCGCCCTTCGTGTGAAGGGCGACGTTTCTCAGCCGAATGGCGCGAGAGGATTACTCGCGTTTCAATCCGCGCCCTTCGTGTGAAGGGCGACCCTCAAATGGCAGCTTCACGCGGCAGAGGCGGATGTTTCAATCCGCGCCCTTCGTGTGAAGGGCGACCGCATACTGCACGCATCTGCTGGATTCCGGTGAGTTTCAATCCGCGCCCTTCGTGTGAAGGGCGACCAAGGTTTACACTCACTCGGCGGGAGTGGTGGCTGTTTCAATCCGCGCCCTTCGTGTGAAGGGCGACGCTTCCGGATCAGCGGGCGCAAAATGATGAATTCGTTTCAATCCGCGCCCTTCGTGTGAAGGGCGACTCGCCACGGTAGCCGCGTTTCAATCCGCGCCCTTCGTGTGAAGGGCGACAAGTCCAAATGTTGACAAGAACCACCATGTGCAAGTTTCAATCCGCGCCCTTCGTGTGAAGGGCGACTAAATATCTTTATTTCATAGATAAGGAGTAAGGGGTTTCAATCCGCGCCCTTCGTGTGAAGGGCGACTTTCGGAGCAATCGTCCGCGTGCATTCCGTCAATGTTTCAATCCGCGCCCTTCGTGTGAAGGGCGACCCGTCGTGACTTCGCGACCGAGAAGGAAAAGCGGTTTCAATCCGCGCCCTTCGTGTGAAGGGCGACCCCACCGTCACCGTCACCGTCGATCCATCCGATGGTTTCAATCCGCGCCCTTCGTGTGAAGGGCGACTCTGACCGGAAAGCAGCGGCCGCACTGCGGGTGCTGTTTCAATCCGCGCCCTTCGTGTGACCCCCACACTTGGGAAGCGTGGATGCCTTCGGTGCGTTTCAATCCGCGCCCTTCGTGTGAAGGGCGACCGCTGACATCCAAGAGGGCAGAATCAAGCAATGGGTTTCAATCCGCGCCCTTCGTGTGAAGGGCGACTCGCTGGACATGCCACGGCCCCGGCGTGAAGCCAGTTTCAATCCGCGCCCTTCGTGTGAAGGGCGACCCGGATCATCGCGTTTTGCATCTGGACAGTGGAGGTTTCAATCCGCGCCCTTCGTGTGAAGGGCGACGTCAGCCGCGAGGCTGGCGGAAAGGAGCAACAATGTTTCAATCCGCGCCCTTCGTGTGAAGGGCGACTTAAAAAACAAGTGGATTTCATCAAGCACGACAAGTTTCAATCCGCGCCCTTCGTGTGAAGGGCGACCCTGCTCCGGAGTCCAGTTGGCGGAGAGACCCGGCGTTTCAATCCGCGCCCTTCGTGTGAAGGGCGACTCCCTCGGACTCAAAGTGGTTGCAAAGGAGGTCGTTTCAATCCGCGCCCTTCGTGTGAAGGGCGACTCGCTGGACATGCCACGGCCCCGGCGTGAAGCCAGTTTCAATCCGCGCCCTTCGTGTGAAGGGCGATCCACTTCATCCGCAGTGACTTCTCCCGCCGCCTTGCCGTCGCCGAGGCCAGGCGAAACACCGCCCCCTGAATCCTTCCTCCCCCGGATGTTCACGGAAGACCAGCTCATCCCGCTTTCCGCTCTCCAGCACTGGCTCTACTGCCCGCGCCAATGTGCCCTCATCCATCTCGAACAAGCATGGGCGGAAAATAAGTTCACCTCGGAAGGCAAGGTTCTCCACCAAAAAGCCCACGAAGGTCCCGACGAAACCAAGGCAGGCGTCCGCATCACCCGCAGCCTGCCCGTCCGCTCCCATCAACTCGGTATTTCCGGCCAGTGTGATATCGTCGAATTCCACCCGGACGGCGCCATCATTCCGGTGGAATACAAACGCGGCAAACCGAAATCCCATCGCGCGGATGAAGTCCAGCTGTGCGCCCAAGCGATGTGTCTTGAGGAAATGCTCTCGGTTTCCATCCCCGCAGGCAGCTTGTTTTACGGAGAAAAACGCCGACGCACGGAAGTCCTTTTTGATGCGGAACTCCGTAAGCTGGTGGCCGATACCGCCTCCGCCCTCCACACGATGATTTCCTCCCGAATCACACCCCTCGCGGAATACGATGCCAGACGTTGTGACGCCTGCTCGCTCATCGAGCTCTGCGAACCTTACGCGCTCCGCCACAAACGCGGCGCGGGCCTCTGGTTTTCCAATGCCATCAAAGCCGAAATCCCCTCGCCCTGAAACCCATGCGCCGCCACCTCAACACGCTTTTCATCACATTGGAAGGAGCCTATCTGCGGAAAGATGGAGCCGCCGTCGAGGTCCGGCATGAAGGGGAAACCAAACTCCGCGTCCCCCTGCACAACCTCGAAGGCATCGCCTGCTTCGGCTGGGACATTTCCGCCTCCGCAGCCCTCATGGCCGCCTGTGCGGAAGCCTGCGTCGCCCTTTCATTCCATACCCCGCACGGCAAATTCCTGGCCGCAACCAACGGATTCACCTCGGGCAACATCCTGCTCCGCCGCGAACAATACCGGCGCGCGGATCACGAACCCGCCGCCTTGGCCATCGCCGCCAATATGATCTCCGCCAAACTGGCAAACACCCGCCACATCCTCATGCGCGCCGCCCGCGACCACGGGGAAAAATCCCCGGAAAAAGCCCATTCGCTCATCCAAACCGCCGATTTCCTCGCCGTCCGCATCACCCTCACCCGCCGGGCCACAACGCTCGACTCCCTCCGGGGAATCGAAGGTGATTCCGCAGCCGCCTACTTTTCCACCTTCACTCATCTTCTCACCAACCAAGACCCCGGCATCACCCTCACCGGCCGCTCCCGTCGGCCACCGCTCGATCCTGTAAACGCCCTGCTTTCATTCCTCTACGTCCTGCTCATGCACGACTGCCGCAGCGCCCTCGAAAGCTGCGGACTCGATGCCCAATGCGGATTCCTCCACCGTGATCGCCCCGGACGCCCTTCGCTCGCACTCGATCTCATGGAAGAATTCCGCGCCTATCTCGCGGACCGCACCGCCCTGTCCTTGTTCAACCGTCAGCAACTCACCCTCAAAGACTTCGATCTCAAAGAAAACGGAGCCGTCCTTCTCAAAGAAGACTCACGCAAAAAAGTCCTCACCGCCTGGCAAGAACGCAAACAAGACGAAATCACCCATCCTTTCCTCGACGAAAAAACCACCATCGGCCTCCTCCCCCAGCTCCAGGCCCGCCTTCTCGCCCGCCATCTCCGCGGCGATCTCGATGCCTACCCAGCCTTCCTCGCCAAATAACCGCCACGGCAACCCGATTTTCCAAACCGCAGCCCGTCATGTACATTCTCATCACTTACGATGTTTCGACCACCACCCCTGCCGGAAAAACACGCCTGCGTCACACGGCAAAAGCCTGCCTGGACTACGGCCAACGGGTTCAAAATTCCGTCTTCGAATGCAAAGTAGACCCTTCTCAACTCGTCGCTCTCAAAGCACGCCTTCTTGGCATCATCGACCCGGAAACCGACAGCTTGCGGTTCTACCACCTCGGCAGCAATTGGCATCATAAAGTCGAGCATCACGGAGCAAAACAAGGCTACGACATCGATGGCACACTTGTCATCTGAGACTTGCTACCACAAATTCGTCCTCAGCGTTTCAGCCGAAGCGCTCCTCTCCGCGCGAACCCCAAGCCTTCTCGATTTCCCGGGAAGGTTCGCGCCAGCCGCAAAACCTACGGCTTCCGTTCTTTGACATTTCCAACCCTCTGCCACAACATTCCACGTGGTTTAAAATTTGAAGGTTCGCGGAACAATCGATTCTTTCCCTACGGAAAAAAACGTCCTAGGGTAACGCCGTCGCCCTTCACACGAAGGGCGCGGATTGAAACGTTGAGGATGTTAGCCAGTGAGGTCGGCTCGCCGTCGCCCTTCACACGAAGGGCGCGGATTGAAACATCGACGGACTCAACGCGTCGCTTGTCACGCTGGGTCGCCCTTCACACGAAGGGCGCGGATTGAAACGGTAATGGTTGCCGCTCCCGTCTCGCGCCTCGTAAGTCGCCCTTCACACGAAGGGCGCGGATTGAAACCGCCTTGGTGACGGCGGCCGTCATCGCGGACGTCGTCGCCCTTCACACGAAGGGCGCGGATTGAAACATGCCATATCGAAAACAAGGTGACACTTTTGTGTCGCCCTTCACACGAAGGGCGCGGATTGAAACACTCAAACTCAAAGGCTATTACACCGGCGATCTCGTCGCCCTTCACACGAAGGGCGCGGATTGAAACAGGGTGCCGCCACCGAAGGTGCCGTCCATGGAGAGTCGCCCTTCACACGAAGGGCGCGGATTGAAACAGCCAAAGCTCCCAGCATTTTTTTGGATTTATATGTCGCCCTTCACACGAAGGGCGCGGATTGAAACTGGGCACAGTCTCTGTTTCGGGGGAGTCGGTTGCGTCGCCCTTCACACGAAGGGCGCGGATTGAAACTCCGGATTTAAGATCGTTTTTTTCAGCCAAAGCTGTCGCCCTTCACACGAAGGGCGCGGATTGAAACAGCGAGTTTATTTTCTTCGACGATTGTGGTATTGGTCGCCCTTCACACGAAGGGCGCGGATTGAAACTACCACCTCCCTTAACTCTCCTGCTGGAAAACAATGTCGCCCTTCACACGAAGGGCGCGGATTGAAACTCATAAATCTTGCTTGTCTGTGCTCGGTCCCGTGGTCGCCCTTCACACGAAGGGCGCGGATTGAAACCGTCGGCAGGTTGCCCTGCACCATTTTTCCGGAGTCGCCCTTCACACGAAGGGCGCGGATTGAAACCACCCCAGCCCGCGCCGCCGATGGCTTCACGGCCGTCGCCCTTCACACGAAGGGCGCGGATTGAAACCCGTGCGATCATCGCCTGCTGTGGATCCAGCGCACGTCGCCCTTCACACGAAGGGCGCGGATTGAAACTCCGCCAACGAGTAAGTCCCGCACGGGACGGCGTGTCGCCCTTCACACGAAGGGCGCGGATTGAAACCTGCGTGCTAACAAGGAAAAGCTCCGCGCTGCGGGTCGCCCTTCACACGAAGGGCGCGGATTGAAACAGCAAACGGCTGCTCGAAGTGATCGGAGATCCCGGTCGCCCTTCACACGAAGGGCGCGGATTGAAACATTTGATGGAAATTGCAATAAAAAGAATCCAATTCGTCGCCCTTCACACGAAGGGCGCGGATTGAAACCGAGACTTCGCGGACTGGTGTGAAAAGTCGGGAGGTCGCCCTTCACACGAAGGGCGCGGATTGAAACCAGCGTGGGATCGTGACCGTCACGTTGGGGCGGCGTCGCCCTTCACACGAAGGGCGCGGATTGAAACATCATCGTAGACGAGGCGAAAACCGTGCCGGATGGTCGCCCTTCACACGAAGGGCGCGGATTGAAACCACGCGATCCGCGCGATGCTCGATCTCAAGGGAGGTCGCCCTTCACACGAAGGGCGCGGATTGAAACATCAGCCCGCTTTCGCGTTTCGAGAGCGGATCAGTCGCCCTTCACACGAAGGGCGCGGATTGAAACAGCCCGTTACGCTTGTTCGCTGAGATTCGCTCGGTCGCCCTTCACACGAAGGGCGCGGATTGAAACACTTGGCCGCAAATGCTGGAAGCTGGCCTTGGCCTGTCGCCCTTCACACGAAGGGCGCGGATTGAAACCTCACCGTGAAAAGCGAAGTGAATCCGGGCATTGGTCGCCCTTCACACGAAGGGCGCGGATTGAAACTCTGATGATGGTAATTATGACTATCAATTTTCTTGTCGCCCTTCACACGAAGGGCGCGGATTGAAACAGTTATCTTTTCATTCCTGCATTCACACTTCAAGGTCGCCCTTCACACGAAGGGCGCGGATTGAAACCGGCAGTGGTGCGACTCGCATGGTCACTCCTCAAGTCGCCCTTCACACGAAGGGCGCGGATTGAAACGAGTCTTTCGGGAGTTGGATTGGTTTCGATCATGAGTCGCCCTTCACACGAAGGGCGCGGATTGAAACCGCGTCTGCATCCGCGCGCCGCTGCCCGAGAACGGTCGCCCTTCACACGAAGGGCGCGGATTGAAACCCGGTGTATTGCAGCCCTGGAGACGCGCCGATGGTCGCCCTTCACACGAAGGGCGCGGATTGAAACCTCAGGGGAAACTAGCATCCAGCATGCTGGCAAAGTCGCCCTTCACACGAAGGGCGCGGATTGAAACGCGTGGTTCAGGAAATTTCCCAAACTGCGGCCGATGTTCGCCAGGTTTTCCGCAGGCAATCCGTTGGGATGTGCGGTTAGAAGGCCGTGGGCGAAAATATGGCGGATGCTGGCGGCAAGGGTGAGCACCGGGAAATCATGGCCGTCACGAAAGCGTTGCAGATGCAATTCATGCACCGGCAACAGTGATCGGGTGACGAGGAATTCGCATAACTTCTGCCGGGGATCGAGCAAGCGGCAGTGGGCGGCCAGTTCGCTGATGTGTTTGCGCGGATGGTGGGCGAACAGAACGCGGAACGGCGGGCGGTCATTGGCCAGGTCCGCATAGCGTTCGAAGGCGGACCACGTGAAAAATACCCGCGTCAGCGCATCGTAGCCGGCGGCGGTCTCATCGGTGAATCCCTCCAGGCTCATTCCCCGGAATGAAGTAGCCAGGCGGAAACGGTTGGCGAAGCGGTAGAAATCAAACTTCGTCCCGGAAAAACCAAGCGGCTCGATGCGGTCGCCGTTTTCTTTCACGAGCAGGCGCGCCCGGGAAAACCCGGGCAACGCCGTTTCGAGGTAGGAATATTCCTCGGCCATCGCTCAAATGCGGCGGATGAGGGTGACTCCGTTGCCGAGGTCTTTTTCTCCGCCTGGTTTCACGATTTCATCCAGTGGTTGACCGTCGAAGGTGATGCGATGGGCGTAGTCGCCGAATTTCCGGGGTGGCTTGCCGTCTTCCGCCGGAGTGGTTTCAAAGGATTCGATTTTCAAACGGTCAAACAGGGAATGGCTGGGAGCTTTGCCGAGCTGGCTGTCATGTTTGAAGATGAGAAGGCCGCGTGGCGCCATGCTGCCGGCCGGGCGGGCGGCGGATTGGTCGAATTGGAACGCGTTTTCGAGAGCCTGGAAAAAGAGCTCCAAATCGTCATCGTTGAAGCCGGTTTGTTCCGCGAGAAAAGGATTTACAAAGCCGTGGGATTGATAAAGCGCGTAAGGGACGGTGAATTTGCGCCCCATGGTGCGGTTGTCGCCTTGTTGGGCTTCGGCTTCTTTCTCGGTGGCGACAGCCATGCGGGTGATAGCGTGTTCACTGATGACGATCGGGTCGATTGATCTGGAGAAGCCGAGCTGGATGGGGCCACGGACTTGGCCACAGTTCACGGCAGTGCTCATGACTGCGCCGAAAGTGCGCACGTCGTAGAAATTCCGGCACATCCATTTGCGGGCGGCATCGACTTCTTCTCCGCTGCCTTTGCGCTTGCCTGCTTTGGTTTCACTTTGCTCTTTGCCATCTTCTTTGATGGCTTGGTAGGCTTTCTCGTGGGCACGGATGAGGACTGCTTTTTCTTTGACGTAAATGTCGAAGCTCGGGGCGTCTTTTTTGACGACCTCGATGAAATTACGAACTTTGCGTTTGATGCAGACGTCGGTGATGAGTCCCTGGCCTGATTCGGAATCGACACGGGGAAGGTTGCCCGCGTCCGGATCTCCGTTCGGATTGGCGTCTTGGGCGTCGAAAAGATAGATGAAGTCGTAGCGGTTGTTCATGATTTTTGGATCGTTGATTTGGCGATTTGAAAAATGGGTCAAATTGTTGTGTTAGTGGTTTCCGTGATTACTGATTTATTTTTTGATTCCGATGGGTAAAAGGCCTTCCGCTGATGGTAGTAACCGAGGGCGAATTGAGCTTGATTCTGGAGATTCAGGTGGGCGGGGAAATCCGAAATTGAGTCGAGGATTTCCTGACAAAGAATTTCTCTGCCATTCTTACGTTTTCCTGCATTCTCCACTCCGATTTTACCGGTCCATTCAGATTGGGCTTTGCCAAGGTGGTTGGGGTACATGCGGAGCAATCTGCCGAAAACAGCTCGCGGCGTGGCGGATGCACTGGAGTAAAAGCGATCACGGATAGTCGCATTGATATTAGGAAGAGCATCCTGTTGGGTTTTTTCCAGCACGGCGAAGAGTCTGCCGAGCCGGTAGCCGGGGTTGGTGTTGGATTCGTCTAGCATGGTGGTGATGTGTTGTTGATGGTTGCGGATGAGCCAGGCTTTGAGGATGGATGCTTTGAGGTAATTGATTTCGCGTTCTGCGTGGATGCGGTTGATGACGGAGGTGATGAGATTTTCAGGATAGGGTGTGCCTAAGAGGATGGAGCGCATCAGAACTCCTCCGAGAAGTGGTGGAATGCCATCGGCATCGCGGGATGTTTGTCGGAGAAGTTGGTAGGCGGTGGGAGTGATGGCGTCAGGATTTTTGGAATTGGTTTCGTCCCACTGGCGGACAATGCGGAGATGGTCGAAGTGGAGTTTGAGGTTGCCGAGGAGTTCTCCCAAGGTGCCGGTGTGCCAGAAACGGACAGAGAGGCGAGCGGCGTTTGGTGACAGGCCGAGGATGAAATAGCGGACATTGGCGTCTCCGAGTTCATCGGAGGCGAGGGTGCCGTGTGAGATTTTTTCGAGTGCGCTTTGAATACGTTTTTTGGTGGCATCATCTTCGGCATCGGGAACTCCCGACATCATCCACGGGAGCAAATTTTCGACAGGCGTCGGTTTTTCCGTCCAAAAAACAGTGGTGGCGTCTCCAACCCGAAAGCGGCGTTCTTTGCGGGCGAGTAGCCAATTCAAAGCATTGCAGTAAGAAAAAGCGGCGTTTTCGCTGACGGGAGAGTTGAAACCTTGTTCTTTGCCTTGGGAGGTAAAGGCGTTGAGATTGAATGAGACCAGTTTGGCGCCCATGCTCTGTGCACCGGCGACTCCTTTGATCGCGGGATCATGGAGCAGCGCTAACGAAGCATTTTTCCCGGTGACGAGGCAGAAGCCTGTTTCGGCATCATTGCTGCTGGTGTCTTGTGCCGCCCACCAACGGGTGACGTTGGGTGATTGGTGGACGTATTTGAGCTTTCCGCTGATCTGAAAAACGCCGAATCCGGAAGTGATTTCAGCAAGATTGGGGTGATCAGATGCGAGCTCCGGTGACCAGTTTTCGAGAAAGCGGCAGACGGAAGTGAATTCCGGATCAGCGATGGTGGATTCGAGTTCGAGGTGACGTTGCTTGAATGCTGCAAATGAGGCGAGAGTCCGCTTTTGTTCTTTCTCCTGATCTGCCGGGGATTTTTTTGGATCTGCGGGCTTATAACCGAGCATGTAGCCTGTGTTATCCCAAAGGAAACAGGGGTTGAGGCCGGAGCCGGAAGGTTTTGCTTGTCCCGGAAGAAGCAGGGAAAGGGGACGTGAGGTTTTCTTTTCTTTGCCGTTTTTTCCGATCTCGATGGTTTCTTGTTTGCAGGGTTGGATTTCAACCAAACTGCCGTCGGATTTGATTACGATGCAAAACGTGATGTTCTGCTGGCTGTATCCGGGCATTGGCAAACCGTTTTGAGGGTCTTCAGCCAAGCGTTGATAGAGTTCATGGAGAGATTGGAGAATCATGGCGGTCAGGCGAAAGAGTTCTGAAAAGGGGGAATTTCGATGATGCCGTTTTCCAAGGTGGCATTGAAAAAGCGTGGCTCGGCGCGGACGCGTTTGCCTTGGCCGGTGAGGAAACTGTCATTGGCTTTTTTGTCGGCGGGGAGATAGGCGATGTCGTGCAGCATCCAGCCAAGAGGACGGTTTTGCTGGTCCGGGGGAATGGTGGATGCGGGAATGTCCGCGTCGTTTTCGATGAGGGTGAAGCGGGCGGGGAATTCGCGGTTGCCGAGGCAAGGCTGGTGGAAGCATTGGCCCGAGCGGGCGCGGCGTTTGAACATGTCGAGGTGTTTGCCTTCGCAATCTTTGGCCGGGAGTTCGGGGCCGTTTTTCTCGAAGCGGAAGTCGAGGATTTCAAAATGGGCTTCGATGAGGTAGGAAACGTCGCGAAGGATGGTGGCGGCACGTTGTTGGCGGGCTTCTTCGATGAGAATTCCCGCTGTGGCGACGGCTTCGCCTTTCATGGCGGCGGCGGTCGGGGCGCTGGCTTTGGTGCCGACTTCG
Source organism: Luteolibacter sp. (assembly GCA_047605125.1). Taxonomy (GTDB): domain Bacteria; phylum Verrucomicrobiota; class Verrucomicrobiia; order Verrucomicrobiales; family Akkermansiaceae; genus Luteolibacter. The sequence continues at coordinate 233,844 of JASGGK010000003.1, read as the reverse complement.
TTACGGCGGACGTTGGTGAAGCGGATCGGCTTGAGAACGTGGATGCGATCAATCACCCAGCGCAGCTGGGGTTTCCAATAAATGGCTTCTAGGATGCCACGTGCGGCGGAGGGCGTGATGACGTCGTAGGAGACGCGCTCAACCTTCATTTCAGGCCTAGTAAAGCAGGCGAAGTCACCGCTGATATGGAGTTTGATGCCGTAGGACATGGGGTATGGTCAGGGTTTGATTTTGGGGAAGTATTTGACGTGGGGGAGATCTTTGAAGTGGGCGTCCTGGGTCCAGAGTGTGGCTTTTTGAGCGAGAGCGGTGGCGTAGATGATGGAATCCGCCAGCGGGAGTTTGTGTTGAATGAAAAGCTCCGCAGCTTGGATGGCTAGGGTGGAATCCAAAGGGATGACGATGCCGGAGAGCATGGAATCCGTGACGGCGTCTGCTTGTTCGCGAATTCGTTGCTTGAGGATAACTTTGCGGACTTCCGTGAGGACTATGATGGGAATAATGAGGTTGGGAAGTTGACGTAATATGGGGGCAAAGTGGTGGGTATTAGGGCCATCATCCAAGCATTCGACCCAAGCGGAGGAGTCCAAAAGGTTGAGGTTCATGCTGATAAAGCATTATAAAGAGAGCGGATTGTCAAAAAATATTTCCATTAATTTTCTGAAATTAAGAAAACTGGATTGAATTATGGATTAAGAGGAGCTACTCATTTTTAAGTCGCTCCCCCACGCGGAGAGTGCGGATTGAAACCATTATTTTTCTGAAAAGGTCAGCAATCTTAGGAATGCTGGCCATTTCTGTCTCAGAGTTTCCGATCTGGTTCTCTTTCAAATTCCAAAGGTTTGGTGTCTTTGAGAAATCCGATGAGTTGATCGGGGGTGAGGATGGGGCGGATTTCGATTTTTCCTTCCTTTTCAGTGACTTGAAGGCGTTGACCGGGTCGGAGATTAAGTGATTTCCGAATCTCCTTTGGGATGACGATTTGATATTTGGGTGATAAAAGTGAAGTTGTCATACATTTTGATTATTGTGTGAAAAATCTTCTGCCGCAAGTCGGTTTTTAGAGGCAGAAAGCACTGGGATCATCGGGGGTGTTGGGGCGCTTGAGGCCGGTTTTTTCATCGTACTCGTTTTCCGGATGGGTGAGGATGGCGATGGCGTCACCACAATGCCGGGAGATGCTCCCTTGGATTTTTTTCCACTCGTCGTCGTATATGTTGACGGAAAATTGCTGGGCGAGGCGGTAGTGGATGCGGTTGAGAGGAATTCCTATGTGATCAAACTTCCGGATTTCTTCCGCGAGTTTCTTTCCTTCGTCACTCCATGGGATGAGAAGCGAATGGGTGTCCGAATCGATCATGCGGAAATGCCGGGCCGCAGTTTTGAATTGGTAGGATTGGAGAGTGGTGGAGTTCGGAGCGAAGCAAGCCATGTCACCGGAGACAATGTGGGATTTGTCCCAGTTGTCGGTTTTCGGGCCGGCTTGCCAAATGGCTTGTTTGAAGTAAGCGCGGATGGCGGGGAGCGAGAGAAGATCGCTTTCCGGATGGTTCGGCAAAATTTGGTTGCGGGTGATCGCGGCATTCGCGGCGAGATCCGTAAGAACTCCCGGAATAGGATGGTCGGTGGGCTGAAAGAGGAAGACGCGGCCTTTCTCCGGTGAGAGTTCTCCGTTACGATTGCAGCGCCCGGCGGCTTGGGCGAAGGAGTCGAGCCCGCATTCCGCGCGGTAAACGGTGGGGAAACTGATATCAACGCCCGCCTCGATGAGTTGGGTGGCGACGAGGACGAGGGCGTTTCCGGCTTTTCGGAGTGCTTTCGCATCTTTCAGCACAGAAATGACGTGTGCCGGACACATGCGGGCTGAAAGATGAAAGGCGGTGGTATGTCGGGAGAGTTTTTCGTGGAAGATTTGCGCGGCTTTAGTGGTGTTCACGATGAGCAAACAGCCTTGACCGGCGTTTTCGAGAATGTGCGGGATGAGCTTGTCATCATCCATGGGTCCCAGATGATGGCTTTCGACGCGTTCGAGAGTGGAAAAGAGGGTGGCTTCGTCGCGGATGATCGGTGTAATGTCTTCGGGTGGGATGCCGACATGGAATCCGTCACGTTTTTCCAAGGCGGGCTGGGTGGCGGTGCAGAGGACCGCGGTGGTTCCGTGGTCTTTGACGAGACAGGTGAGTCCGCGCAGAATAGGAGTAAGCAGGTGGTTTGGAAGGGCCTGGACTTCATCGAAAATGACCACGCTGCGGGCAGTGCGGTGGAGCTTTCGGCAGTCGCTGGATCGGTTGGCGAAGAGTGATTCGAAGAAACGGACGTTGGTGGTGACGATGAGAGGGGCGTCCCAATTTTCCGAAGCGAGGCGGTTTACTTCGGTCTCCTTGTCCGGATCGAATTTCGAGTGATGTTCGAGGACGATTTCCCGGCCCAGTTCATGGGAAAGATCTGCGAAGACATCGCGGAAAACGTCGGCGTTTTGCTTGATAATGCTGGTGAACGGAATGACGAATATGATGCGTCGAAGGCCGTTTTTTTTCGCATGACGGAGAGCGAAAAGTAGGGATGAAAGGGTTTTTCCTCCGCCTGTGGGGACCGTAAGGGAGAAAAACTTACCGGAGAAATCTTCTGCGGCGATCTGACAATCGGTGCGTACTTTTTCCCGTGCGAGATTGACGGGAGTAGGTGCTGAATTTCCAAATTGTCGGTCGCAGTAAGCTTCCAGCTCATGAAGCATTTGGCTGATGATGTCATCCGGCCACTGCTGCCTGTTCAGGGATTTTTCCGGCTGCATGAATGACTCGGTTGCCAAGAAATCGGCATCGACGAGGCAGGAGAAAAAGTAGCGGAGCATGAAAGCCATGGCGTCATTTCCGGCTTGCGCACGGGTAAGTGGAGGAAATGGGATTGTATCATTCAACGGAATTCCTGCGGTTTCCGCTTGGGAGCGCCATTCATTGACCTCTTTTTTAAGGCGTTCGTTGAAGAGAGAATTTCCATCGGCGAGTCCGGCGTGATGGCCGGCGATGAGGTAGGATGTCAAATCACCTACGCGTGGAATCTGATGGGTGAAAATGGCTCCGGCAGTGGAGTGATCGACTTTCCCGGAGACTTCATCGGTGTGCGTATCGGTTTTTGATGCAAGGTAGGCTTGCCATTCGGGAGCGAACTTCCCGAGATCGTGCCAAAGTCCGGCGAGGTAGCCCCATTGGCGGGCGGAGTCCCGATCCTGATCGGGCGGGAACATCTCGGCGGCGAATTTTCCTGTCCAGTAGGCGACTTTGTTGAGGTGGCCGTGGTAGGGTTCGAAACTGCGGCATTTTTCGCAGTTCTCACGTTGGCACTCGTTTGCGCCTGAACCGAACGGTGTAAAGAGTGGCTCCCATTTTTCCTTGGGCTGGTCTTTCAGGGTATGGGCGTATAATTCCATTGAGTAATCTAAATGCTAGGATTGATGGAAAAGAGCGTCGAGTATTTTTGCTAGAATGCCGATTCTGACACTTGCTGAGAGGAAATCCCCTCGCTGCGGTGTCCGTGAGGATCGGAATGGCAGCACCGATGCTCGCCGCAGCGGGGGAAAGGTTGGGGTGATAGTTCAGGTTTATTAATTTTTGATCGCTAACGTTTTGAGGAACGCGTAGAGTGGTTTGCGATGATCATTTTTTTTGACGGATTCATTTGATCTGAAAATTTGGAATTCGTCAATAAAAACGACTGATTACAATTTAACAACGTATTTGGAATCATGGGTAATGCGAGCAACCGGGATCAGTGGGCGGTGCGGGAACGCTGGATGTTTATCGAGCGGCTGGCGTGGTGGCGCGGGGTGGTGAACCGGGGGGACGTGCGGGAAATTTTCGGGATTTCGGCGGCGCAGGTGTCGGCGGATTTACAGGGTTACCAGGAGCTGAATCCGGTGGCGCTGGCTTATAATGTGAGATCGAAGCGCTATGAGGCGCTGCCTGGGATGGCGTGTGTGATGCATGCGCCGAGGATCGAGGAGGCGGTGCGGTTGTTTCTGGGAGAAGAGGTGATGGGTGGTGTGTGCGGTGGAAGCGCGGTGGCGGAAGCGCGGGTGGATGTTTTCCAGCCGTTGGTGCGGCGGGCGGGGGAGCAGGTGGAGCGGCGGGTGTTTCTGGCGCTGGATCAGGGACGGCGGCTGACCATCAAGTATTGGTCCGTGAACGGGGGGAAATCGTCGCTGCGGGAGATCGCGCCGAGGGCGCTGGGGCACGATGGGTATCGCTGGCACGTGCGGGCGTGGTGCTTTGTGAATGCGGCTTACCGGGACTTCAACCTGAGCCGGATCGAGGCGGCGGAGTGGCCGGGGGAAATTTTTGTGCCGGAGGTGGCGGATGTGGAGTGGGAGACGTTCGAGGTGCTGCGGCTGCAGGCGAATTCGCAATTATCAAAGGAGCGGAGAAAGGCGATGGAGCTGGATTACGGCATGGTGAACGGCGTGCTGGAGGTGCGGATACGCCGGGCGATGCGGCGGTATTTTTTCGAGCACTGGCGGATTCCGGTGGAGGAGGAAAACGGCGGGGCGCTGGTGACTCACCTGGAGTTGGTGGGGGTGGGTGATTGGGGATCTGAAATCTGAAATCCAATATGGGATTGTCGTTTGTGCGGGCGGGTGGAATCTTGGGCGCGGTGTCCGATCTTTTTACCACGCCCGCCGCTTTGTCCGAAAAGCCGACTCCACCGGAGCCGCTTGCGGCGCGGATGCGTCCGCGCTCTCTGGATGAAGTTGCGGGGCAACAGCATATTCTGGCGGAGGGGAAATTGCTGCGGCGGGCGATCGAGAGTGATCGTTTTACGTCGCTGATTTTTTACGGTCCGCCGGGAACGGGGAAAACGACGCTGGCGAGTGTGATCGCGCGGACCACGGGATCGCGTTTCGAATCGCTGAACGGGGTGGAATCGAACGTCGCGGAGATCCGGGCGAAGATCGATCAGGCCCGGACTTGGCGGGATTTGCGCGGGGAAACGACGATTCTTTTCATCGATGAAATCCACCGTTTCAACAAGGCGCAGCAGGATGTCTTGCTGCCGCACATCGAGCGAGGCGTGGTGCGGTTCATCGGCGCGACGACGCACAATCCGTATTTCCACGTGAATTCGCCGTTGGTCTCGCGTTCGCAGATTTTCCAGCTCGAACCGGTGCCGGTCGAGGACGTGGTGAAGGTTCTGGAGCGCGCGATTTCCGATGCCGAACGCGGGCTTGGTAAGACCAAGGTGGAAGCCGAGCCGGAAGCGCTTTTGCATCTCGCGGAAAAATCCGACGGTGATGTGCGGAAGGCGTTGACCGCGCTGGAGCTCGCGATTTTAACGACGCCGCAAGAAGACGGCGCGGTGAAACTGACGCTCGCGGTGGCGGAGGAATCGATCCAGCGCAAGGCGGTGGTTTACGATGCGGATGGCGACGCGCATTACGATACGGCGTCCGCTTTTATCAAATCGATTCGTGGCAGCGATCCGGATGCGGCGCTCTATTGGTTGGCGAAAATGTTGCACGCCGGGGAAGATCCGCGTTTCATTTCCCGGAGGTTGGTCATTTCCGCATCCGAAGACATCGGTTTGGCGGATTCCAACGCGCTGCGGGTGGCGATGGACGCGCATCAGGCGCTGGAATTCGTGGGTCTGCCGGAAGGCCGGATTCCGCTGGCTCACGCCACGGTTTATCTCGCCACCGCGCCGAAATCGAACACCGCCTACATGGCGCTCGGCAAGGCGATGAGTGATGTGGAAAACGGCCGGACACTGGGCGTGCCCCCGCATTTAAGGACGAAAACGCGCAAGAAACTCGCCGCCGCATCCGGCGAAAGTGATGCTGCCATGCGCTATCTGTATTCCCACGACTACGAAGGTGCCTACGTCCCGCAAGCCTACCTGCCGGAAGGACGCGTTTATTATCAGCCCGGCACGCAAGGAATGGAACAGCGTATCAAGGAGCGTCTGGAATACTGGCGTTCGCAAAATGCGGGAAAAAGGGAAGGATAAGAATGTAAGCTCTGTTCTTGTGAAACGGAAAAGGACATGCAGAATGCTTGGCAGTTACATTACTTTTTCCCCCTCATGGCTAGCGATCATCCTTTCCAACTGCTGTTTGAAACCTTCGGGCGTGTTCCTTTGTCGCATGCGGAATCAGTGAATCGGAAAGCTTACGAGCAGCTGAAGGGCGTGCTTTCGGTGTCGGTGGAAAACGCCGGGCGCTGCATTTTGCTGAAAGCGCCCCGCGCCGGCCATGGCAAGACGCACCTGCTGTCCCGGCTTCAGCATGAATTCGGCATTTCCCATGAGTTTGTCCCGCTTCAGGCGGCATCCGGCTATCGGATCGATGCTGCTTCGGTGATCGATGACACCTTGCGCCGTCTGGTGCGATCTCTTCCGGCGTCGGGTGGTTTGTGCGTGCTGGATTTGCTCGCTCGGCGTTTGTTTTCCCAAGCTCTCCAGCCGTTGGTGCGTTCCGGCGAAGTGCCATGCCAGGATCGCGAAGGCGCCTTGACCGCGCTTCAAGGCAAACCGGTGGAAACGTTCGATTTCCATCATCCGAATGCGGTGACGGCGCATTGGGCTCGTGAGAATTTCGAAGTGCTCGGTCCGCGTCTGAGTCTTGAGCTTTCCCAGCGCAGCGATCTTCCGTTGCGCGAAGTTTCCTTCTGGGTGAATGCGTTGTTCCGTTTCGCGGCGACTCCGTTGGAAGACCCGACCCGCGCCCGCGTGCTTTCGGAAACGGTGTTCAGCCAAGCTCCGGCGGAGAGCGATGGAGATTCGATGGAGCGTCTGGGAGCATTGTTGGGCCTGATCACTTCGCTCGTGCGGGTGGTTTTGGTGGCGGACGATCTCGAAGGATTTTCCGCCGATGAAACGGCCGCGCTGCGTTTGGCCGCGTTCCTCGGTTCGCTCCGTCAATCGGTGGAGCGCCTCGACGTCATTCTTTCGCTGAACCAGGACATTTGGGAAAGCGCGTTCCTGCCGCGTTTGAGCGGTGGTTTGGCGGACCGCCTCTCGGAAGTGGTCGTTCCGCTTGAGCCGCTTGCCGAAGACGAAATCATTTCCCTGATCGAATCCCGCGCCCCTGGAAAAGGCCGGGAAATTTTACAAAAACTCAACCGTGAAGAGGCCGGATCTCATTCACGAGGCATTATCCGCGCTGCCGCCGCAGCCTGGGATTCGCCTGCTCCAGCCGTAGTTTCTGAGGTTGTCGAGCCTGACCAGCCGGGGACATCTGGATTTACCCCGGCACCGGAGCCCGTGATTGCCGAAGAATCTTCCTCTGAAGATGAACCGCCTCCGGTTCCTGAGTTTTTCCGTGCGGCTGGAAAAGAAGCGCTTGTTGAACCGGAGGAAAAAGAGCCGGTTTCCGAGCTTGGAAGTTCTCCATTTACGGCAGCTGAAGCCGCGACTCCGGCGTTCATGCCGCCGCCACATGGTTTGGTGTCCCAGACCGAGGAAGTGATCGAAGCCACCGCTGTGCGGGAAGCTTCCGACAATCCATTCCAGAGTGCCGAGCCGGAACCTGCCGCCTTCAATCCGTTTTCCAAACCCGCCGCTCCACCGACGGTGGAAGTGGAAGCCAGCGAAGTCACTCCACACCCCGTCTGGCCATCGCCGACGTTTGCGGCACCATCCGTGGGAAATCCATTCTCCGCTTTCGATAAACCGGAAACGCACGCCGCTCCGGAGTCCGCTTCCGCTGCCATTTCTGTTGATGAAACTCTTGCGGCTCCGGTCCCGAAATTCGCATCCCCATTTCAGACGGAGCCTTCTCCGGCGGCCTTCACTCCAGCGCCACCGGCTCCGGAGACTCCTGCTTTTCAACCGTTCCAGGCCGCACCTGCGCCTGAAGCCTCTGCATTCCAGCCTGTCGCGCAACCGGTGGCTATCACTCCGCAATCCACCGCTAATCCATTCCTCGCCGCGCCCACCCAGCCAGCGGCACCGGCAGCTCCTGTTTTCATGCCGGCTTCCATTGTGGTTGAGCCGCCAGTGACTCCTGCCCCGCCATTTGGCGCCCCTGCCGAGCAAGTGGTCGCTGCTGACAATCAACTGTTTAGCTCGACTCCGGCCTCCGGCTTGACGATTCCGGAGCCCTCCGCTGCGGAAACCGATCGCGTGGACGAACTGCTCCGGCAGTTTCGTGAACGCTATGGTCGCGGGACTTTGTGAAATTTTTCACAAAGCCCTTGCGGTAGGGGGCACTTTCGGTGCTAAGTGATAAGGCCTAATTGCATGAGCACTATCACCGAATTTGAAGCTCCGGATACGATCGCCCGTGCAGCGCGCGCTGCGGACAGCTATCACGCTGAAACGGACGACCTTGTGGGTGAACGTATGGTCCTGAACATGGGGCCGTCCCACCCGGCCACGCACGGCGTGCTGCGGCTGATTCTTGAGCTGGATGGAGAAATCATCCACTCGGCGGATCCGGATGTGGGCTTCCTCCATCGCGGGGACGAAAAAATCGCGGAGAACATGCACTACAACCAGTTTGTGCCTTACACGGACCGCTTGGATTATCTCGCTCCGTTGGCGAACAACGTTGCTTACGCCTGTGCCGTCGAAAAATTGATGGGCTGGACGCTGCCGCCACGGGGGCAGGCGCTGCGGGTGCTTTGTTGCGAACTCGCCCGCATTTCCTCCCACATGCTCGGAGTGGGCGTTTGCGCGATGGACGTCGGCGCGATGACGGTTTTCCTCTACACCTTCACCGAGCGCGAAAAAATCTACAATCTCTGCGAACAGCTCACCGGCGCGCGTTTCACCACTTCCTACACCCGCGTCGGCGGACAAATGCGTGACATGCCTGCGGGCTTTGAAGCCGCCGTCCGCAAGTTTCTCGATGAGTGCTCGATGACGGTTGATGAAATCGGGAAGCTGCTGGATAAGAACAAGATCTTTCTGGACCGCATGGTCGACATCGGGATCATCACCCGCGAATCCGCCATCGATTGGGGGCTGACCGGTCCGAACCTGCGGGCATCCGGCGTGCCGCGCGATTTACGGAAGGACAATCCGTATCTGGGCTACGGGCAATACCAGTTCGATGTGCCGATTGCCGAAGAAGGCGATTGTTATGCCCGCTATCAGGTGCGGATGGAGGAAATACGGCAGTCGATTTTCTTGTGTCGCCAGGTGCTGGATAGCATGCCGTCCGGTCCGGTGAATCTCGCGGACTCCAAGAGCATGCTGCCGAACAAGGAGCGCGTGCTGATGTCCATGGAAGAGCTGATCCACCATTTCATCGTCGCCACCCAAGGCATCGATGCTCCTGCCGGAGAAGTGTATTTCGGCGCGGAAAATCCCAAGGGCGAGCTCGGATTTTACATTCATTCCAAAGGCGGCGGTGTGCCGAACCGTCTGAAAATCCGCAGCCCCTCGTTCTGTAATCTTTCCATCGTATCCCGGCTGCTGCCGGGCCACATGGTTTCAGACATTCCCGCCATTCTCGGCTCGCTCGATTTCGTGATGGGCGAGTGTGACCGTTAAAACCAAATTTAAGATCATGAAAAACCTGCCTTGTTTGCTTTTGCTTTTAAGCCTCGGCTCCTCCCAAGCCGCGCTTGAAACGTGGACGAATCGTGAGGGGAAAAGCATCCAACTCGATCTTACGGGAGTGCAAACCACGCCTGATGGATCAGTTGGCGAGTTCAAAACAGCCGGCGGGCAAGTCGTGAAGGTGAAGGCTTCCGATCTTTCAGAGGCTGATGCAAAGCGTTTGTCCGAGTGGAAGCCTCCTGTGGCTAGTCCGTTTGATGCTTGGTTTGAAAAGGATTTGGTGAAGCTGGAAGGGAAGTCATTCAAACGGGTGGATGCGTTCACCAAACCCGGAAAATACTATCTGTTTTATTATACCGCTTCCTGGTGTGGTCCCTGCCATAAGTTCACTCCGAGTCTGGTGGATTTTTATAATCAGAAGAAATCGCCTGATTTCGAAATCGTCCTGATTACTTGCGACGATGAGGAAAAGGCAATGGAAGGTTATGCCGAAGAGCTTAAAATGCCATGGCCGCAGCTCAAACTGAGTAAAGTGGAGCGTTTCAAGAAAGAATTCAAACACCCCGGCTCGGGGATTCCGAATCTTGTGCTGACTGATCTTGAAGGAAAAGTCATCAAGGCCAGCTATGTTGACGGTAAATATATGGGTCCGTCTTCGGTGATGAACCACCTGGATTCACTTCTGAAAAAATAACTGTTTTTGTCTTATGTCCCATTCCTCACTCGAAGAAACGATCGCTTCCCACGAAACTCCGGGCACGAAGTTCTATCCGGCGTTTGCCGTGACGGAGGAGCTGGAAGCGGAGGCGGATGAACGGATTTCCCACTATCAGTCAAGCAAGCGCTCGGCGACATTGCCGCTTTTGCACATCATTCAGCACAAGTTCGGCTATATCTCGGGTGCATCGCTCGCTTGGGTCGCGAACAAGCTCGATCTGGAGCCGATCAAGGTGCTTGAAGTCGTGACCTTTTATCCCGGTTTCCGCCAATCGGCTCCGGGAAAATTCCACATCCGCGTTTGCCGCACGCTTTCCTGCGCGATGGGTGGCAGCTACGAGCTGATGGAAAAATTGTGCGAGCTGACGGGCATTGATCGCTCGGATGCGGATTCACACCATCACCCGATCAGTGTTTCGCCATGTGGCAAGTTTTCCGTCGAGTTCGCCGAATGCCTCGCATCCTGCGGCTCCGCGCCGGTCTGCATGGTGAATGATGATTTTCACGAAGCTATCGCCCCGGAGAAAGCGGAAGAGCTGCTGGGGAAGTATTCCGAGGAGGAACTGGCGGAGCGGTAATCAATAAGGTAATTGTTACGGCATGGGCATGAATAATTATCAGAAACTGACTTCGAAAGGAGAGACGATTCACCGTGACCCGCAAAAAGCGAAGGAACATGCAGACCGGGAAAATGCCGGTTTCACACCCTTGCAGGCACTGGAATGGCTACAAGAAGGAGGGATCTCACGGGAAGAGGCCGAGAAATGCCGAGTCAGTCTCCGTACTGAGCGGGAAGCGGCGGTGAAACATTTCGAACGATTTGTTCGGCACTAAATCTAGCCATGGTCGCATTTAGAATATTTCGAAATGGATCAGAAATCTGCCTCGCCGGAGTAGAAGGTTTGGGCGTTTTAACCGCGATTGTGACATGGGCGAATAGAGATGGAGAATTTACCGATTCCGGTCAGCCCGAGCAATCGCTTGATTTGACCGTTGGCGCACTTCATACAGATACCGAGGAGAATTTGGCATGGCCTATCCAACGGCTTTCAGTAGGAGAGACAATCACCATCCATATAGAAAATTCCGATGTCGCTATGAATCCAACGGAGAGGTATACCTACTCGGAAGATTTCAAAATGAATGCAATGAAGCAAAGCGCCAGAGACTTGGCAAAGAAGCTTGGATGGCAACTTATCGAGACAACCGACATTTCGTCGGCACCTAATTTTGACGTTCCTTAAGGCTCCTGCTGGAGCGAATTCCCACCGTTTCCCAAATCCCATGATCACTTACAAACCAGGCAAAGAACCGCACTCCCGCGAATACCGCCTCATTTTCAAAAATGTCGACCGGGTCGGCTGGGATCCATCCATCGAGTGCTACATGAGGGATGGCGGCTACGAGGATTTGAAAAAAGCGTTCGGCATGCAGCCGAAAGACATCACGGAAGAAGTGAAAAAATCCGGTCTGCGCGGGCGTGGCGGAGCAGGTTTCCCGACCGGGATGAAGTGGACATTCATTCCGCCGAACAACACGAAGCCGGTCTATCTGATCTGCAACGGCGATGAATCCGAGCCGGGGACGTTCAAGGACCGCTACATTCTCCATCAGGACCCGCACCAGCTCGTCGAGGGCATGGTCATTTCCTGTTTCGCCGTCGGCGCGCACACGGCGTTCATCTACATTCGCGAGGAATTCCCGGAAGCGGCGTTGATCGTCGAGAAGGCGATCGAAGAAGCGCGGGCGAAGAATTTCCTCGGAAAAAACGTGCTAGGTTCCGGCTTTGATGTGGAAATCTACGTCCATCGCGGCGCGGGTGCCTATATTTGCGGTGAGGAAACCGGCTTGATCGAATCGCTCGAAGGCAAGCGTCCGTATCCACGCATCAAGCCGCCTTATTTCCCGGCCGCCCTCGGCCTCTATATGTGCCCGACGATCGTGAACAACGTGGAATCACTCTGCCACGTGAAACACATCATCCGCATGGGCGGCGAGGAATATGCGAAGCTCGGCGTGCCGCGTAACAACGGCACCCGCATTCTCTGCGTGTCCGGCGATGTGAAAACGCCCGGCTATTTCGAAGTGGAAGTCGGCAAGCTGACCATGCGCGAACTGCTCTACGACATGTGTGGCGGACCGAAAGAAGGGCGCGAATTCAAGGCTGTGATTCCCGGAGGATCATCGTCGAAAATCCTGAAATGCGACGAAGTTTTCAAACTGAAAAACCCGGACGGCTCCACCCGCGATCTGGATTTTTGGGACATTCCGATGGATTTCGACAGCCTTGCCGCCTGCGGTTCCATGGCCGGCTCCGGCGGCGTGATCGTGCTCGATAACACCCGTAAAATGTCGTGGGTGCTCAATAATCTCAACACCTTCTACGCACACGAATCCTGCGGCCAATGCACGCCGTGCCGTGAAGGATCGACGTGGATGCGGAAAATTTCCGACCGCCTTGTCGCTGGTTCGGCGACGGCGAAAGACCTCGAAACGCTGGAAAGCATCGCCTATCAGATCGATGGCCGCACGATTTGCGCCTTTGGCGAAGCATCGTCCTGGCCGGTGGAGGCGATCATCGGGAAATTCCGCGAAGAACTCCTCGCTGACACGACCGAAGAAACCGCCGATCTCCCGAAAAACCCGGAAGCCGAAGCGCAGATCCGCTATTTGCAGACTGTGTAGCGGATACAGCGAAAGATCCGGTGGATGAAAGCTGGTAGCTGTGAATGCACCATGGTTTGGCATTTCATGGCAAACTTGAAGCATTGCGGCATTCACAGTCGCAAGGAGTTTGATCTCAAAGATTGTGCGGCCACCGCTTTTCTCCGGCGTTTTGATTTTCATTCAGGCGACAGAAAAAGGAAAACGCTTTACCTGTTCGGATCCGGAAAGAGATGGCGCGGATAAGAGGGCGTCATCAAATTTCAGTGCATTACGTATAGACCGATTGCTGGTGTTTGGAAACCATTTGAAGGAAGTCTACCGATGGGAATAGCATCGCTTGTGGAACCGAGAATCGAAAGGGTTCCTTCAAGCTGAAGCAGATGCGCGCCAACTGAACAGAGAAATGGCGGACTGGTGCAGCCCTCTGATTCGCATCGGATTTGCGGCTCTCGAAAACACCTCATGCGTGCGGGCCATTTCGATGTAGATCGAAGCGCAGTCTTTTTTCGCGGCTTCGTCGATGGCGGGGATGAGTTCTTCGACGTGCTTGGTTTCCGGGGTTTCATCTCCGAAACCGACGGCGCAGTTGAAATCCCGGAAATCGACGCCTTCCGGCAGGGTTTTCCGGCGCTCGCGTTTCACGTATTTGCGGACGTCGCTTTTGATTTGTGCGACGACGCGTGCCGGTTGATGAGCCGGGAAGGTGAGGGGAAAACTTTTTTCATGATGAATGAGAAAGAAAAGCGGGACGAGGGCTCCCTATGCCAGAATCTGGTCGAGGACGTAGGGGAGGATGCCTCCGGCGTTGAAGTAGTCGACTTCGGCGGGGGTATCGAGGCGGACCTTGAGCGGGATTTCCAGCGTGGTGCCATCGGCCTTGTGGGCGACGAGGGTGGCGGATTGCATCGGCTTGAGTTCACCGGCGATGCCGAGAACGTCGAAGGTGGCGTCGGCGAGGTCTTTTACTTTGTCGTAGTCTTCCTTGTGGATGAAGTTCAACGGCAGCACGCCCATGCCAATGAGGTTGGAGCGGTGGATGCGCTCGAAGGACTTGGTGATGACGGCGCTGACGCCGAGAAGTCGGGTGCCTTTGGCGGCCCAGTCGCGGGAGGAGCCCATGCCGTAGTCTTCACCGCCGATGATGACGAGCCTGGTGTTTGCCTTCTGATAGGCCATCGATGCGTCGTAGATGAAGGCGGGCTTGGCACCGGTGATGGCGGCGATTTCCTGATCCGGGGCGGAGACGGCTTCGTGGCCGAAGTATTGGGTGTAGCCGCCTTCGATGCCGGGGCACATGAGGTTTTTGATGCGGACGTTGGCGAAGGTGCCGCGGGTCATGACGCGGTCGTTGCCACGGCGCGCGCCGTAGGAGTTGAACCCGGCTTTTTCGACGCCGTTTTCGAGGAGATATTTCCCCGCTGGTGAGGTTGCTTTGATAGAACCTGCCGGAGAGATATGGTCGGTGGTGACGGAATCGCCGAAAATGCCGAGCGGGCGGGCGGCGAGGATGTTTTCGCTCGCGCTTTCCTTGGTGGTGAAAAAGGGTGGGGACTGGACGTAGGTGGATGTGGGAACCCACTTGTAGGTCGCGCCGGTGGAACCGGAAATTTCGGCCCACTTTGGGTTGGCGGTGTCGATGTTGCCGTAGAGTTTTTGATAGACGGAGGGCTTGAGCGCGGCGTCGAGTTGTTCGCGGATTTCGGCTTGGGAGGGCCAGACGTCTTTAAGGAAAACCGGGTGGCCTTCTTTGTCGTTGCCAATCGGCTCGGTGGTGAGGTCGAGATCGATGCGGCCGGCGAGTGCGTAGGCGACGACGAGCGGGGGACTCATGAGGAAGTTCGCTTTGATCGATCCGTGGACGCGGGCTTCGAAGTTGCGGTTGCCGGAGAGCACGGAGGAGCAAACAAGGTCGCCTTCGCGGATCGCGGCCTCGATGGAGGGATGAAGCGGGCCGGAATTTCCGATGCAGGTGGTGCAGCCGTAGCCGACGGTTTGGAAACCGAGTTTGTCGAGTTCCGAGGAGAGACCGGTGGCATCCAGATAGTCGGTGACGACGCGGGAGCCGGGGCCGAGGGAGGTTTTAACGTAGGGGGAGATGGTGAGGCCGAGAGCGTTGGCTTTTTTCGCGACGAGACCGGCGGCGAGCATGACGCTCGGGTTGCTGGTGTTGGTGCAGGAAGTGATGGCGGCGATGAGGATGGAGCCGTGGGCGAGCTCAACTTCGCGCGGGCCGTCGGGGAAGTTGTCTTCGTCGATGACGTCGGGCGTCGGACGATTGGATACCATCTCGACTTCGTTCTGCGCGCCGCCTTCGAAAGGCTTGTGGTTGCTATCGGTGGAGAGCAGGGAATCGACGGAGAAACCGGCTTTTTCCTTCATGGAAAACTTTACGCGGCGCTCGCGCTGGTCTGCGCGAAGACCGAATCCGCCGCCGGAAACCGGAGTGGTGAAGAGGGTGTTGAAGGTGTCGCGCAGCGCGGGAACATCGATGCGATCTTGCGGACGCTTCGGACCGGCGACGGATGGGACGATGGTGTGGAGATCGAGCTCAAGAAGATCGGTGTATTCGCAATCGCCCTTGTCCGGGATGCCGAATAGCTCCTGAGCTTTGTAGTAGGATTCGACGGTTTTGCAGAGTTCCTCGGAACGGCCGGTGCCACGAAGGTAGGAAATGGTTTCTTCATCGACCGGGAAAAATCCCATCGTCGCACCATATTCCGGAGCCATGTTGGCGATGGTGGCGCGGTCAGGCAGGCTGAGCGCCTTGGCGCCGGGGCCGAAAAATTCGACGAATTTGCCGACGACACCGTGTTTCCGGAGCATTTCGGTGACGCGCAGGGTGAGGTCGGTGGCGGTGACGCCTTCGTTGAGCGAACCGTAAAGGTAAACACCGACGACTTCCGGCACGAGGAAGGTGACGGGCTGGCCGAGCATGCCCGCTTCCGCCTCGATGCCGCCGACACCCCAGCCGACGACTCCGAGACCGTTGATCATGGTGGTATGGGAATCCGTGCCGACGAGCGTATCCGGATAGTAAACGCCGTTTTTGGAAAGCACTCCCTTGGCGAGGTATTCGAGATTCACTTGGTGGACGATCCCTATGCCCGGAGGTACGACGGAAAAGGTTTTGAATGCCTGTTGGCCCCATTTGAGGAATTCGTAGCGTTCGCGGTTGCGGATGAATTCGATGGCCATGTTGCGGTCGAGAGCGGCCTGGGAACCGGCGAAATCGACCTGCACGGAGTGGTCCACGACGAGATCGACGGGGACGAGGGGTTCGATTTTTTCCGGTGCCGCACCACGGGCGACGGCGGCGTCACGCATGGCGGCGACATCGACGAGGAGGGGCACGCCGGTGAAGTCCTGAAGAACGATGCGGGCAACGGTGAAGGGAATTTCGTATTCGCCGGGATTTTTCGCGTTGTAGTTGGCGAGGTTCCTGACGTCCTGTTCGGTGACTTTGCGGCCGTCCACGCAGCGGAGCACGGATTCCAGCACGATGCGGATGGATACCGGTAGTTTTTTGAGGTTGGGGAAACCCTGTTCGGAAAGGGCGGGAAGGGAGTAATATTTCCCCTCGGTGCCATAGCCGGTTTTGAAAGTTCTGAGAGTGTCCATGAGACTATTGATACAACAGAGTCATGAATCTTCCAGAGGCTTTAAAGAGAGAAGCCCTTGGATCATGCAGACCCAAGGGCTCGTGAAGTGATGTAGGCCGAAGCCTGTGGTCGTTTGGTTAAAACGCAACCAGTTCCTTCACCGGCGGGGCGAAGGTGGTGAGGTCGATGCCTTCGACGGCGGTCTTGTATTCCTCCAGACTCGGCGTGCGGCCGAGGATGGCGGAGAGGACGACGACGGGAGTGGAGGAGAGGAGGGATTCGCCTTTTTTCCGGTCCGAGTCTTCGACGACGCGGCCTTGGAAGAGGCGGGTGGAGGTGGCCATGACGGTATCGCCTTTTTCCGCCTTCTCCTGGTTGCCCATGCAGAGGTTGCAGCCGGGACGCTCGAGATACATCATGTTCTGATACTCGGTGCGGGCGGCATTTTTCGGCGCGTTGTCGTCGAACTCGAAACCGGAATATTTCTGGAGGATGTCCCAGTCGCCTTCGGCCTTGAGTTCGTCGATGATGTTATAAGTCGGCGCGGCGACGACGAGTGGTGCGTTGAACTCGACCTTGCCTTGGGTTTGCTCAAGGTTTTTGAGCATTTTGGAAACGATCTTGAGGTCTCCCTTGTGAACCATGCAGGAGCCGACGAAGCCGAGATCGACCGTTTTACTGCCTCCGTAGTAGGAGAGGCCGCGGATGACGTCGTGGGTGTAGCGTTTGGAAACGTCCTCGTTGTTGACGTCGGGGTCGGCGATCATGGGCTCGTCGATGATGTCGAGATCGACGACCAGTTCGGCGCGATATTTGGCATTGGCATCGGGGGCGAGCGGTGGTTTTTCGCCGGACCGGATTTGAGCGATGCGTTTGTCGGCTTTGTCGATGAGGCCTTGGAGGACTTTGACTTTATTGTCCATGCCTTTGTCGATCATGATCTGGATGCGGCTCTTGGCGATTTCCAGAGATTCGATGAGGGTTTCGGGCTGGGAGATGCAGATGGAGGCTTTGGCCTTCATTTCGGCGGTCCAGTCGGTGAAAGTGAAGGCTTGGTCGGCGGGAAGGGTGCCGATGTGGACTTCGATGACGCGGCCCTGGAAGACGTTTTCGCCGAATTTTTTCAGCATCTGCGCCTGGGTGGAGTGGACGACGTCGCGGAAATCGACGTGAGGCTTGAGGGTGCCCTTGAAGGTGACCTTGACGGACTCGGGGATGGGCATGGTGGCTTCGCCGGTAGCGAGGGCGAGGGCGACGGTGCCGGAGTCCGCGCCGAAGGCGATGCCCTTGGACATGCGGGTGTGGGAGTCACCGCCGATGGTGATGTCCCAGTCGTCCACGGTGAGGTCGTTGAGAACCTTGTGGATGACGTCGGTCATGGCGTGATAGCCGTCCTTCGGATCGCGGGCGGTGATGAGTCCGAAGCGCTGCATGAAGGACATCAGCTTTGGAATGTTCGCCTGTGCTTTTTTGTCCCAAACGGAAGCGGTGTGGCAGCCGGATTGGTAGGCGGCATCGACCGTGGGCGAGATGACGGTGGCGGCCATGGCCTCAAGCTCCTGCGAGGTCATCAGGCCGGTGGTGTCCTGCGAACCGACGATGTTGACTTCGACGCGGACGTCGGAGCCTGCGTGGAGGGTCAGGCCGGGAGTGACACCGACGGCGTTGCGGTTGAAGATTTTTTCGACGGCGGTGAGTCCTTGTCCTTCGTGGGAAATTTCCTTGGCAGGAGCGAAGACGGCGGGAGGGGTGATTCCGAGCGTTTCGGCGGCGAAGGTCTGGAGTTTTTTGCCGAAAACGATGGCGTAGGAGCCACCGGCGCGGATGAACTCGAGTTTCTGCGGGGTGAAGGCGGAGGAAACATCGGCCAGCACTTTGCCGTTGCCGTAGAGTTTTTTCTCCTTGGTGTTGATGGTGAGGAGGGTGCCGGTCTCGACGGAGTAAACCTGTTCGAGGATAGGGTCACCGTTGGCGTCGGTGACGGTTTTGCCTTCGGCGTCGGTTTTTTTGACCCAGTTTTTCAGGTCGAGGCCGATGCCGCCGGTCACACTGACGGTGGTGAGGAAAATCGGGGAAATGCCGTTGGTGCCGGCGACGATGGGGAAGATGTTGACGAAAGGAACGTAAGGGCTGGCCTGCTTGCCGGTCCAGAGGGCGACGTTGTTCACGCCGGACATGCGGGAGGAGCCGACGCCCATGGTGCCTTTTTCCGCGATGAGCATGACGCTCTTGCCGGGATGGAGTTTTTGGAGGGCTTTGATGGTTTCCTGGGCTTCGGCGTTGATCATGCACTTGCCGTGCAGCTCGCGGTCGGAGCGGGAGTGTGCCTGATTGCCGGGGGAAAGGAGGTCGGTCGAGATGTCGCCCTCTGCGGCGATGTAGGTGACGACCTGGACTTCCTCGGGAACGGGTGGGAGCTTGGTGAAGAACTCGGCGGCGGCATAGCTTTCGAGCACGTCTTTCGCGATGGGATTACCCGCTTTGTAGGCCTCTTCGAGGCGGCTGGTGTCTGCGGCGTAGAGGAAAACCTGGGTTTTGAGAACTTCGGCGGCTTGTCTGGCGATGCCGGCGTTTTCACCGAGCGCGAGGTTGAGGAGGGTCTGGATGGAGGCGCCGCCTTTCATGTGGCCGAGCAGCTCGAAGGAGAAGTCTGGGGAGATTTCTTCCACGACGGATTTGCCGAGAATGATTTCCTCAAGGAAGCGGGCCTTCTCTCCGGCCGCGCTGGTGGTGCCGGGAAGGGTGTTGTAAATCAGGAAGTTGAGGGATTCCTTCCGGTGTTCGTTGGAAGGGTCCTTGATTTGAGCGATGATCTCGGCCGTCAGTTCGCCGCTATCGATGGGTTTGGCATGCAAGCCTTCGGTTTTGCGTTCCTCAATTTCTGCCAGGTAGTCCAGATACAGGTTCATGTTTGTTAAATCGATTGAGCGGATCGTTGTGGTAGATTAGCGGCGGATTGCGCGATGACCGAAGACGGCCAGAGGGTTATGGAAGACGGGGGATTTGTCAAAATCGTTCCCGTGTTTTGTGCGAATGGATTCCGGGAATGGATTGATGTTGAGGAAGTGCCGTATCGGATGGGGCGGAAATGAGCAGGTGACGCGCCAGACGGGCGGGGAATTGTGCAAAAAAAAAGCCCCGCTCCGGGGCCGGAGCGGGGTGGACGGGTGAAGAGAAGATCAGTTGTAAGACGGGGTTTTGTGACGTTTGAAGTAGCCGGGGCCGGTATACATGTCACCGCTGTAGTCCGGGAGCGGGCCGGAATCCGGAGGAAGCGGGATATTGCCGAGGGTGGAGTCTTCAGGCTGCGAGTAGGAGATGTTCACGGGAGTGCCGACTTTCACGAGGCGGTAGAATTTCGGCGCGAGGTTTTCGTGCATGCGGATGCAGCCGTGGGTGCAGGGGTGGTGCTTGAGCCAGCCGGTGTGGAAGCCGTAGTTTGCTTTGAATTCGCACCAGTAAGGCATGGGGGTGCCGGCGAAGCTCCAGCCGGCGGGTTTCTTGGCGAGCATGGTTTTTTGGACCTGATTGCCACTGTAGGCGTAGCCGTGGGTGTTCGCGCGTTTTTTCTCCACCTTGTTATAGATGGTGAAGTTTCCGGACGGAGTGGGTGTGCCGGGGGCGCCGACGGAAACCGGCATGACGAGGAGGGCATCGGAGCCTTCCATCACATAAACGCGTTGTTTGCTGAGGGAAACTTTGACGCGGACCTTGCTCGGATTGCTCGGCAGTTTGGCCGGGCGGTCATAGGCTTGGTAGGCAGCGAGGCCGGAACCGCCGGATTGGAGGGTGCCACAGGAGGTAAATGCCGCCGCGAGAAGGGCGGATGCGGTGAGGAGGAGCGTGGTTTTAAGAATCATAAGCGACGAGGTCCGCGGAGCGTGGCACGCTTCGGGAGAAAAGCAAGCGGACGAGAAGCGGGGTGTTTATTTTATACGTTCCCAAGCGTCCACCTTGTTGCCGACGAACCATACGGAGGCTCGAGTGTAAGGGACGTAGGCGATGTCAGGGCCGAGGCTGAGGGCTGGATAGAAGCGCCCCCAGCCGTAGCCGAAGCCATCGTAAAATCCGGTGGAATACACGGGGCGGCTGCCTTCGTAGTCCCAGCGCTGGCCGAATTTTCCATTGCGGGAGCCTTCCGAACGGCGGTCCGGGTAGCCCCAGGCGAGTTCGACGGCTTCAGGGGGCATGCCTTGGGTGATCTGGCCCTGGCGGACGAGGGATTTCTGTTTCAGCGTGAGGCGGTTGAATTTTTCCGGCTGCTGCTGGATGCGGGTATCCGGAGTCGATGGGACGCAGGAAACGAAAACGAAGAGAGAGGCAAGGGCGGGCAATAGCAATTTCATGCCCTAACCTATGCATTCCGAACGATGAATGCAATGGGTGAGAAAATGATTTTTGCGATTGGCTCAAAGGAGCTTGCCAAGGCGGAATTCGGGGCAGCAATCTCGCGCCGAACATTTTCCTCAATTAACACCATGTCCGAACTTCTCGAAGATGATGACCTTTCCGCGGCCCTGAAAAAGTGCCCGGAGTGGGAATACGAAAAAAAATCCCTGGTCCGCTCCATTGAGTTCGAAGAATTCATGGACGCGATCGATTTCGTAAACGACCTCGCCGACATCGCGGAAGAGGCGCAACACCACCCGCTGATCACCATCAATCACTCGAAGGTGACGCTGAAACTCACCACGCACGATGCGGGTGGCGTCACCGAACTGGATGTGGAACTCGCGAAGCGCGTGGACAATCTGGTGGACTGAGATTTTTCACGAAAAAGCGCGATGGCCTTGTGGCTGTCGCGCTTTTTTTGTGGATGAGGAGCGCCGGTGTCCCCACCGGCTTGCTTATGGGACTTACCTCGGCAACATCAACTCGTCTTCGGTAAAGCCGGTGATGCCCCGCAGGCCTTTGACGAGCTGTTTCAGCGTGAGGAAAAGGAAAAGCATGATCGGCACACCGATAACGAGAAACGCGTAACCCGTGATTTTCCCGACGAGCTGGTTATAGACTTCCAGGGCATCCGGCGCGGTGGAATTGAAGCCTCGGAAGAACCAGTGGACCAGCCCGAGGTTCATGAGAGAACTGATGAAAAATGAGGACGCGAACATCCGTGTGGCGCTGCGCAGCAATGTGGCGTAGGAGTGCTGGGAGGAGAGGGAAGCAATGCGGTTTTCGATTTTCGGAATGTCGAAAAACGAATCGTTGTAAAGGAAGGTGCGGATGAGCGGAGTGGAAGTGCGGTGCGAGGTGAGCACGGCGATGCCGAGGATGAGCGGGATGATGGCTTCCTTGATGGAAAAAAACCAGGCGGCGTTTGGTTTCACGCTGCCGTCTTTATTCCAGAGATAAAGCGTGAGGCCGCCGGTGAGCAGGACGGAAACGAGGCCGAGGGCGGAGAAGAAGTTACCTTTCCGCGTCCGGATGAAATGCCAGATGCCGTAGCCGAGTGGGAGGATCAGGGCGAGGATCATCGCTTTGAGTGGTCCGATGTGCCAGAAGCGGGCGGTTTTCCCGAGTTGTTCCTGGAGCGCCGGGTCTTTGCTCAGGTAGCTGAGAATGACCACGGGAATGAGGACGTTGATGAGAATGTTCGCGAGCGGATGCTCTTGATTGGGCTTGGTGTCGGGCATGGAATGTCGGGGTGCGGCGTAGGGTTCGCACAAAAATGAGGTGGCGGCGAGAGGTTTTGGAGCGCGCCAGCCCTCTGCAAGACTCCATAAAAAAGGCCCCGGTTTTCACCGGAGCCTTTTTGGGAAGATTTCTTATACCGTGCCGAAGATGGTCTTGCCGGAGGAAAGGAGGTCGTTGGCCGCTTCGATGAGGCGGTCCGCGACGGAGATCTCGGCTTTTTTCAGGTAGGAACGCGGGTCGTAGGCTTTTTTATCGCCCACTTCGCCGTCGATTTTGAGCACGCCTTCGATGTTTTTACACATATGGGAAACGATCGGGCGGGTGAAGGCGTATTGGGTGTCGGTGTCGATGTTCATTTTCACGACGCCGTAGTCGAGCGTTTCGCGGAGGTCGCTTTCGGAGGTGCCGGAGCCGCCGTGGAAAACGAGGTCCATTTCAGCTTCCGGGCCGTGTTTGGCGATCACGGCGGCCTGGCCGTCTTTCAGGATGGATGGTTTGAGCTTCACCGCACCCGGCTTGTAGGAGCCGTGGACGTTGCCGAAGGTGGCGGCGAAAAGGAAGCGGCCGATCGGCTGGAGGGCTTCGTAAACTTCCACCATGTCTTCCGGGGTGGTGTAGAGTTTTTCGATGGGGAGGCCGGAGGTGTCGTGGCCGTCTTCCTCACCGCCGACGCAGCCGGCTTCGACTTCGAGGATGATGCCGAGTTCCGCGCACTCTTTGAGGAGTTCCTTGGAAATGCGGAGGTTTTCTTTGAGATCCACGACGGAGCCGTCGAACATGTGGGATTGGAAAAGCGGGCCTTTGCCTTCGGCGATGCGCTTGCGGGAGGCTTCGAGAAGCGGCTTGAGGAAGCCGTCGACTTTCTCCGGGTGGCAGTGGTCGGTGTGGAGGGCGACGAGGATGTCGTATTTCTCGGCGAGCAGGTGGGTGGCTTCCGCGAGAACGATGGCACCGAAAGCGGCGTCATTGACTTTGGTGCCGGAGGCGAACTGGCCGCCACCGGTGGAAACCTGGATGATGCCATCGCTCTTCGATTCCGAGAAGGCGCGGAGAGCGGCGTTGATGGTCACGATGGAAGTGACGTTGATGGCGGGGTAGGCGTAGCCGCCTTTTTGGGCGGCATCGAGCATGGCGCGATATTGGGCAGGAGTAGCAACAGGCATGACAGGCTCTTGGTAGGCAGTTTGCGGGCCGATCTCAAGACGGAATCCGTTTTCATGGAGAATAGTTCCCCGGCCGGTGCTTGTGGCTTGCCAAGGATGGAATTGGTCGATTGGCTGGGAAAAATAGTTCATGACGAAATCCGATCCGATTGTTTGCAAGCCGACTCCGTGGTTCCTCCTGCGTGCGACGGCGATGTTGCTGATGTTCAGCGTTTTTGCGGTGATGTTTTACGTGGACGGCTCGGTCGGCTACCGGAAGAAAAACCAGCTGTTTTACACTCATCAGGCGTTCCGCCAGGCCAATGACGAGTTTTCCAAAATGAATGCAAATGGCGCGCTCACGCCGGAAGCATGGAAAACGTATGCCGCGGGGCAGTCCGTAGCATTTCCGGGTGATCCGGCGATTTTGCCGCAGGATCTGAAACAGCCCATGCCATGGCCGGAGATCCTGCATGATTACGAGCGCATGAAGCCCTTGCAGTGGAACTTGTTATGGAAAGATTACACGGCGAAAAACGGCCTGAGCTTTGAAGTTCCGGAAGAACCCTACAGCGCTCAGAAAATCCGGGAACAATGGATCGTGCTGGGGATTTGCTGCATGCTCGTCGCCGTGAGCGCGTTTTTCCTGAGCCGCACCAGCCGCCGCTCCATCCAGGCGGATGATAAGGGCGTGACGGTTGCGGGAGGACTGAAAGTTCCTTACAGCGTGATGAAAATCCTCGACCTGCGGAAGTGGGAAACCAAGGGCTTGGCCTACATCGAATATGACAACGGCGGTGGCAAGAAAGGCAGAGTCCGCATCGACGGACTCACCTACGGAGGATTCAAAAAAGAAAAGGGCGAGCCTGCGGAAAAACTCATGCAGCGAATCCGTGCTTCATTTTCCGGGGAAATCCTTGAATATACGAGCTCTACGGAATCAAAACCGGAAGATGTGGATTCCCCGTCCGCGTGATGGGATTTTATCAAACACTTGATTGCCCCCGACGCCTCCTTTTTCAATTTTTCAGTATTGCCAACCGTAGCCATCTGGAAGTAACCAACGCCAACGCGAATATTAACCAACGCACCTCATGTCAGACAAAAGCATCGAAGCCCGAGTAAAAGATATCATCGTCGACCAACTTGGCGTCAGCGCCGATCAAGTCACCCCAGAAGCCAAGTTCGTCGAAGATCTTGGTGCCGACTCGCTCGACACCGTTGAACTCGTCATGGCTTTCGAAGAGGAATTCGACATCGAAGTCCCGGACGAAGAAGCCGAAAAGCTTCAATCCGTCGGTGACGTGATCGCTTTCGTCACCAGCCAACAAGGCTGATACGGGAGCTGGACGCTTTTTTGAAAGGGTGGACACCGGTTAGGCGTCCGCCCTTTCTTTTGCGATTTTCAGAAATTGCATGAGTTTCCCCCAGATGCATTCGCCAGACGACATTCAATACGCGTTGGAAACGACCAAAGTGATCCACGAGCCGGACCGCCGGATCGAGACCTTCGGCCAAACGCGATTTGAGTTTCAGCTGATCAGCGAGCTGATGGATCAGGCCGGGCAGGTGCGGGTGCGCACCGGCGAAGTGGAAGCGATGAAACCGCGGATCGTCCGTCCTGTTGCTTATAATGAAGTCGAGCTGGAGGGGTTCGATCCTTCCGCACGGGAAAGATTTGACCGGATGGTCGAGAAATTCCGTGAGCAGGGGAAAAATCTCGCCTTCATGCAATACGGCTTCCAGTTCAAGCGCGGCCATGTGCATGAGGAAATCATCCACGATTCACTGGAGGCCGTGAAGGAACGCCTGCTGGAAGACATCCGCAAGTCCGGAAACCCCAGCCTGGCCATCATCGAAGGCGTGGACGACGCATGGGAAATCTCGCTGCTGAAGTTTTCCTTCGAAATCATTTTACGCTCGCAGGAAATCAACGCTTTCGATTTCAAGCGCCGTGGGCTTCTCTAGCGCGCACCGATTTCCCGCATGAGCATCCGGACCTTCGTCAAACTGATCGCCGCCGTCGTGGTCCTCGCCGTGATGGGCTTCACCGGCATGCTGGCCTATCACATCAAGGTGAAGCCTCAGGGCGGGATTTTCGAAAAAATCGCGCCCAATGCAAAACCCGTCCATCAGAACGAACCGCCGACGGATTTCGCGAAAATGCTCGATGCCTCGAAGGCTCCGGAGATCGATCCCGGCGAAAAGGTCTATGAAAAAGCCAGCGAGTTCATCGCTCTCGGCGATCTCCCGCAGGCTCGCGAGCGCCTGAGCCACCTGATCATGACGTTTCCGAGTTCCACCCGCGCGCCGGAAGCCCGCCGGGTGATCGGGGAAATGAATCTCGACGAAATCCTCTCCAGCGCCGGGATGAAAAACAAACAGGTTCACACCGTGGTGCGCGGGGACTCCTTTTTGCGGATCGCCGGGAAATACAACACCACGCTGGAAGCGATCCTTTATTTCAACGGCATGATGGACTTCGCCGGGCCGAAACCGGGCGAGGAAATCAACGTCGTCCCGCTCGATTACAAACTCCTTATCGATACCCAGCGGAAATCGATTTCGCTTTGGGACGGCGCGACGTTTGTCTGCGAATATCCCATCGTCCACCTCGGCGGCGCGGCGCTCCAATCGGGAAAAACCGTGATCGATTCGAAGTTCGGCCTGAGCGACAACAAGCAGGTCCAACTGCCAAGCAAGCAATACCGCGGCTCGGACAAGGTCATCCGCCTGAAAAAACCTCCGGTGATGATCCGGGAATTCCACTCCACCGATGAGCCGGGCGGCGGGATTTCCCTCAATCCCGAGGATATGGAAGAACTCAGTCTTCTCACCCGGCCGGGAAATGAGGTGGAAATCCGTAAAACTTCCCGCTAGCCTGTCCCAACGTTCACCCCCTCCAGCTTCACTTTTTCCCATCATGCAGCTCCTTGAATTTGAAAAACCCGCCGCCGAACTTGAACGCGAGCTCGAAAAACTCC
This sequence comes from Luteolibacter sp., assembly GCA_047605125.1. Lineage (GTDB taxonomy): Bacteria > Verrucomicrobiota > Verrucomicrobiia > Verrucomicrobiales > Akkermansiaceae > Luteolibacter. The sequence goes on along the minus strand of JASGGK010000003.1, from coordinate 207,606 downwards.
GCCTCAAGGCCGCTTCCCAGAACATCGACATGTCGGCGGAAATCTCGATCATGGAAGGCAAGCTGGCTGAAACCCGCGCCTCGATTTATCAAAATCTGACACCCTGGCAGCGCGTCCAAATCGCCCGTCACACGAACCGTCCGTTCATGCTCGACTACGTTTCCCTCGCATTCACCGATTTCAGCGAACTTCACGGAGACCGCCACATTGGCGATGATGCTTCCATGCCCGGCGGTTTCGCCCGCATCGGCGACCAGCGCGTGGTCGTCATCGGCCACCAGAAAGGCCGTGACACCAAGGAAAACCTCAAGCGGAACTTCGGCAGCGCCCACCCGGAAGGCTACCGCAAGGCGCTCCGCCTGATGAAAATCGCCGAGAAATTCGGCCTTCCGATCATCACTCTCATCGACACTCCCGGCGCATTTCCCGGCATCGGCGCGGAAGAGCGCAACATCGCGGAAGCGATCGCCTTCAACCTCCGTGAAATGATGCTTCTCACCGTGCCGATCATTGCCGTCGTCCTCGGCGAAGGCGGTTCCGGCGGTGCCCTCGGCATCGGCGTCGCGGATCGCGTGTTGATGTTGGAAAACGCTTATTACTCCGTCATCAGCCCGGAAGGTTGCGCCGCGATTCTCTGGAAACACCGCAAGCACGCACCGGAAGCCGCCGAAGCCATGAAACTCGTCGGCCCGGATCTCAAAAAGCTCGATCTGATCGACGACGTGATCGAAGAGCCAACCGGCGGCGCCCATCACGATCACGCCGCCACCGCGAATTCATTCCGCGAAGTCGTCCTGCGCCACCTCGGCGAACTCAACAAGCTCACCAAGGAAAAACTGCTCGACCAACGCTACGAAAAATTCCGCCGCTTCGGCGAGTGGCAGGAACAAGCCTGAATCAGGAGGGCGGACATTCCTGTCCGGCCTTTTTCAAATAAAACAAAAGTCCAGCGTCCAGCGGCTTGGTAGTCGGGTTCCTGTGGACTTGGATGATTGCCGCCGACGATGGCGGCCGGAACAATGAGAACAGGCGAGCCGGTGTGGCCTTGGTTTGCTAGAGTTCCTGCTCGATCGCTTTCAAGGTCAGGAAAAGGTCCTGCCAGCGTTTGAGTTTGGGGGAGACTTGCTGTTTTTCGTGGGCGAGGTGGGTGCGGACGTCTTGCAGGGAGGTGGCGTAGTCCTGGAAGACGATGCGGAGCGCTTCTTCGTAGTCTTTTTTCAAGGTGTTGGCGAAGCTGCCGCAGGTGTCCAGCAGGCGTTCGCGGAATTCCTCGGTGGTGGCTTTGCTGCTGTTGACTGCGGCGATCAGGCCGCCGACGATGAAGATGCCCGCGATGCCGCACAGCACGTAAGGCAACCACGGGAGTCCGAGGCCTCCGCAGAGCGAACCGGCGGTAATCAGGAGCAAGGTCATGAAGGTGAATGACTTGAGCTTGAGGTTGCGCTGGCGCAGGTCCTTGGCGAGCTGGTGGCGGACTTTCAGGTTGCCGATGCCCTGGCTGGCGACGCGGCCGAGGCGGTTGACGAAGCGGGAGCGGGCGCGTTCGAGGATTTCATCGGGCGGAGCCGATTGATTGAGGTCGAGAGACATTTCCTGTTTCACGCGTTCGCCGAGCGCGGCCCAGTGTTCCTGGCAGTGGCTGACGACGTGGTCGCCGTCTTTTTCCGCGACGGATAGAACGGCGGTTTGCAGCCGGTCGATGAAGAGTGTTTCCATTTCGGAGGCGACTTTGTCTCCGGTGAAAAGCCGGTAGATCGAGGGAAACAACGCGAGGCGTTTGCGGAGCCGGCCGGAAACCCAATCGGCTTCGGTTTCGAAAACTTCGGCGACGCGGGTGAGATGCTGCGGCAGGCGTTTGACGAATTGCTCGCGGATGCCGTCGATTTCCAGTTCGACGCTTTCGAGGAATCGTCCCTGGCTGTTGAGATTGCTGGTGAGCTGTTCGATGCGGTCTTCCACCAGACGCAAGGCGGAAGCGGCCTGGTTCCGCCATGTTTCGAGAGCGTTCCGGCGGTGCGGGGATTCGCAAACGCGCTTCGAGATGAAATTTTCCAGAGCCGGATAGCCGCTTTCTTCGAGTTGCTTGCGGGCGAAGGGTTTCGATTGTTTGGCTTGGAAGGCTTTTTTTGCGGCAACGGCGAAGATCGGTGGAACGTGGCCGATGCGTTTTCGGGAAAGATCGGAGAGGTGATCGAGGATGACGGCGATGTCATTCGGCTCGCGCTGGTCCGCCTGCTGGATGATGAAAACGACGTGTTCGAGCAGGTTTTTATCCAGCTTTGAAATGAAATCCCAGGTGGCCGCGCCCCATGGATTGGTGACGGGGAAAACGAAGAGGATCAGATCGGCGGAAGGCAGGAATCGCTCGGTGATCTGCTGGTGGCCGCGGATGATGGAGTTTGTGCCGGGGGTGTCTACCAGATTGAAATCGCGGAGAAACTCGATCGGGCGGTAGCGCTCTTCGAGCATCGGGGTGATTTCGACATCGCGCGCGGGTTTGCCGTAGCGGTACCAGAGGACGCGGTCGGTTTCCGGGAGGATATTGACCTTGCAGAGTTCCTCGCCGAAGAGGCCGTTGATGAGGGTGGATTTCCCGGCGTTCACTTCGCCGCAGGCGACGAAGAGAAAGGGAATGCCGAGGCCTTTTTCGATTTCGTCGAAGGGCAGTTTCCCGTCGATGTTCGTGCCGGTGTCCGCAGCCAGTTCCGAGATGCCGCGCATGACGGAAGTAATCCGCTCTCGCGTTGCGAAATAACGCTCACCAAACATCGCCGGGGTCGATCAGGAACAGGGGGGGGGGAATTGCCGTGCGGGAAATTACTGCGGAGCTGCCGCCGAGGCCGGGGCGGCAGCGGGAGCCTGCTGCATGGCGAGCAGTTGGGAAACGGTGACGAATTGATAGCCGCGGCTGAGAAGGGTATCGAGGGTCGCCGGCATCGCGTCGATGGTTTGGGCATGGATGTCGTGGGCAAGAATGATGCCGCCGGGCGTGGTGGCATCGAGAATTCTTTGGGTGACGACGGCGGAGCCGGGGCGTTTCCAATCGAGCGGGTCCACGGACCAGAGGATGATTTTGAATCCGAATTTCTGATGGACCAGCTCGCGCTGGCGCTGGGTGAGCGCGCCATAGGGCGGGCGCATGACGCGTGGGGTGAAGCCGGTTGCTTGAATGACGGCGTTCTGGCAGTTGGTGAGATCGCGGATCAACTCGTCATCGCTGAGCTTGCTGAGCACGCGGTGGGTGTGGGAATGGTTGGCGATTTCGTGGCCTTCCGCGAGTGTCTGGCGGAGGACGCCGGGGTAGAGGTTCGCGCTTTGGCCGATGACGAAGAAGGTGGCCTTGATGTTGCGCTCGCGGAGCATGTTGAGCAAACGCGGCGTGTTTTGCGGATGCGGGCCGTCATCGAAGGTCATCGCGATGTATTTTCCGGAGACCTGGACGCGGGTGAAGGTGAGGCCGCTGGTGTGCGAAGTGTCCGAGGAAAACTGGTTGCTCGGATTGCGAGGCACCGGCGTTTTGACCGGCGGGGTGCGGTAGCCGGTGTTGGAGGGCGTTTTCACTCCGGATGAGCCGGTGGCGTTCGACAGCGGAGCGGCCACGGAGCAACTGCTGAAAGCGGCGCTCAACATGAGGAAAGTGCGGCGGGACAGCTTGGAAATCAGGGATGGCTCCTGGGCGTCGAGAGGGTGCTGCGGATCGTTCATAAAGTGAGCGGATGGCAAAAATCTGTATGGTACCGTATGGCGAAAGCCCGACATGTCACGTCCTGTTTTAAGGGGAGTTGATGGTTGAGAGTTGATGGTTGATGGAAAGAGCAGGGCACGGCGTGTAAGTCCTTCTTGCCATCAACCATCAACCCAAAACCATCAACCTCTTCAATCTTCCCCCGGTCTGCGGCGGAGGGACTTTTTCTGGGAAAGTTTGCGTTTGTCGGCGGTGGAACGCTGTTTCGAGCGTTTGGAGCGGGGGCGGTTGGTGCGGCGGAGTTTTTCGATGGCCTGGGTTTTGGCGATGGCCTTGCCGTCGCGGATGGCTTCGAGCTGGTCGCAAAGTTCGCGGCGGGCGTGGTAGCGGTTCATTTCCCGCGAGCGGTCGATCTGGCATTTGATGCAGACGCCGGTGGGGAGGTGTTTCAGGAAAACGCAGTTCGACGTTTTGTTGATCTTCTGTCCGCCGGAACCGGAGCCGCGCACGAATTTTTCGAGAAGATCCGCTTCCTGAATGCCAAGACAGGCCATCCTCCGGGCGAGGATGGCCTGTTTTTCGGAAGGGATGAAATTTTCCATCAAGCGGGCGCGCCGATGACTCCGGGGATGGGGCCGTCACCTTCGGGACGGTCTTCCTCGGTGGTTTTGGCGGAGGGTTTCTTGCGGAACTCGTCCGGCACGGGTGGTGGTTTCGGCAGAGTCGGCGGATTTTTCATTTCGCCGGTGTCGAGAATATCGAGCACTTGCGCGGCATCGAGCGTTTCGTAGTCGAGCAGGGCTTGGGCGAGGAGTTCGACCTTGTCCTTGTATTCGGTGAGAATGGCGGTGGCGCGTTCGTAGGCTTCGTCCACGAGGCGCTTGATTTCGGCATCGATCACGCGGGCGGTTTCCTCGCTGTAGTTGCGGCTGCGGTTCATGTCGCGGGCGAGGAAAACCGGGCTGTCATCGTCGCCATACTCGATCATGCCGAGTTTGTCGCTCATGCCCCAGGCGCAAACCATGGTGCGAGCGAGGTTGGTGGCCATGCGGATGTCCCCGGAGGCACCGTTGGAAACATCGCTGGTGTAGAAAGCCTCGGCGATGCGGCCGCCGACGGCGACGGCGAGGTCGTCGAGCGCTTCCTTGCGCTGCTTGCTGTAGCGGTCGCCTTCCGGCAGCCACATGGTGGAACCGAGCGATGGTCCGCGCGGGATGATGGTCACCTTGTGAAGCGGCGGTGCGTTTTCCAGCTTTGCGAGCAGAATGGCGTGACCGGCTTCGTGCCAGGCGGTGGCGATTTTTTCCTTGTCGGACATCGCGAGCGAGCGGCGCTCGCGGCCCCAGCGGACCTTGTCGCGGGCTTCTTCCATCTCGATGAGCGTGACGGCGGCAAGGCCTTTGCGGGCGGCGAGCAGGGCGGACTCGTTGACGAGGTTTGCCAGCTCGGCACCGGAGAATCCGGGGGTGCCACGGGCGATGACGGCGAGATCCACACCGGCGGCGAGTTTGATCTTCTTCACGTGGACGCGCAGGATTTCCTCGCGGCCATTGACGTCCGGAAGGGAGACGGTGACCTGGCGGTCGAAACGGCCGGGGCGGAGCAGGGCGGGGTCGAGAACGTCCGGGCGGTTGGTGGCGGCGATGATGATCACGCCTTCCTGGGTATCGAAGCCGTCCATTTCGACGAGGAGCTGGTTGAGCGTTTGCTCGCGCTCGTCGTGGCCGCCGCCCATGCCGTGACCGCGATGGCGGCCGACGGCGTCGATCTCATCGATGAAAATGAGGCAGGGCGCGTGTTTCTTGCCTTGCTCGAACATGTCGCGAACGCGGGAAGCGCCGACGCCGACGAACATTTCGACGAAGTCCGAACCGGAGATGGAGAAGAATGGAACGTCCGCTTCACCGGCGATGGCGCGGGCGAGCAGGGTTTTACCGGTGCCGGGAGAACCGACCATGAGCACGCCTTTCGGGATCGAGCCGCCGAGTTTCTGGAACTTGCGCGGATCGCGGAGGAAATCGACGATTTCAAAAAGTTCTTCCTTGGCTTCCTGAATGCCGGCGACGTCTTTGAAGGTGACCTTGTTACGGTCCATGGTGAGCAGGCGGGCCTTGGATTTGCCGAAGGACATGGCTCCACGACCGGCGGATTTCATCTGCTGGCGGAACAGGAAGAAAAGCACGACGATGATCAGCAGGAACGGCAGGAAGGTGAAGAGGGCGCTCTTCAGATAGTCCGTGGTGCGGTCATAGGATGCCTTGCTCTTGATGAGTTCGCGGAGTTCTTCACTGAGAATCGGCGCGAAAACAGTGACGCGGAAAGGGGTTGGCTCAAGGGATTTCCCGGTGGCGTCTTTCGGGGTTTGAAGATTGGTGATGACTTCACGTTTTCCGACGAGCGTGGCTTCGCTGGAACCCGGAGTGGTCACGAGGCGGAGCGGGTTTTCAAGGTCGTCCACCTTGATCTCGCCGAGAGCGTAAGCTTTGCGGAACTCGGAGAGGGAAAGGGTTTCGACGTTGGAGGTCGGGATGGACTGGACGTTTTCGTCCTTGCGGATGTTGTCGCCGAGGATTTCGCGGAGAGCGGTGCCGTCGAGGCCGAGCACGATGCCGACACGGATGTTGGTTTGCTTGATATCCGGTTTTTCCGGTTTCATCAAGGCGGGGGTTTCCCAACCGATAATAGTCGCGTCATTGGATGTTTCGCTGGCCTGAACCTGCAGCGGGCGCTTCGGGTCATCGGTGACGACGCGGCCTTGCTGCCAGATGGTGTTGAATTCGGAATAGCTGAGTTTTTTGACCGAGCGGCTGAAATCAGGGCTGAGCAGGGCAATGCCCAGAATCAGGGCGGCAACGCTCATGAGACCAATCAGCCGCCAATTGAAGCCATTCTGATCACCCGGACCCCGGTTGGCGTTGTTGGATGGCGGGGTGGAATTTGGAGTTTCTGACATGATTCAGTAATAAAAGCTTCGGCGGGACAAAGGAGTTGGCGATGAGCAACAAGCATGCCGCGCCGAGTAGGATTGTGAGACACTAGGGCAGGTAGGGGAAAAGAAAACCCCTTTTTTGCGTGGGGGTGGAAAGCGCCAGATCTCCGCTTTTTTCGGGGGGATTTCACCGCCAAGTCGCCAAGAAAGCCAAAGTGAAGAGGCTGTAATTGAAAAATGACAAGTGCTGCCCGTGGCAAGTCGTTCCTGAGAATCGTTCCCAATCCATACCGTCTCAGAAATTCTTGGCGACTTGGAGGTGAATACTTCTTCAGTTGAAAGATAAGTGCATTGGGGATTGACGGTCCTTGCTTGCGACGGGCGGAAGCGTCTGCCAAGGATGCGGTGTGGAATCACCTCTGCCCGGAAGGGCGCAAAACCGGCGGCCTTTGTGGCGATTGAAATATCTGGGATGGCTGCGGCTGATTCCGGGGGTGGCGCGTTTGCGGGCGTTGCGTCCCGGCACGGACGCGCACGTGGGGGTGCTGGTGGATGCCTTCGCGGCGTTTGCGACGCTCGATGACGAGCTGAGCGCGCTGGAGGCGGATTTGATTCTGGATTTGCTGCGCAGCGCATTTCCGGAGGTGGATCACAGTTGGCTGGCGCGGCGGTTGCAGCGTGCGGTGCGGCATCCGCGCCCGCTACAGGCGCTGGCGGTGCAGTTGAAGGATTCTCTGGATGATGGCGGGAAGCTGGCGGTCGGTTTGCAGTTGTTCACGCTGGTGGATGCGGCGGGACGTTCGGAGCGGAACCGTGCGAGTTTCGAGGTTTTCATGCGTCGGCTGGGGCGTCCGGACTACGGTACGGCGATCACGCGGGAAATGCGCGGAGAGCCGGGAAATGAAGGCCTGCCGTTCGAGCGATTGATTTTCGGCGGCACCGGATCAGACGTGATGTTGCCTCCGGCGGCGGCGGATCAGGAATTCCGGGTTTATCGGGCGAATGACATGATTCTGGTGAGAAACACCGGAGTCGCGCCGCTGTGGATTCGCGGTCGCTCGCTGGAAACCGGATCGTTTTTGCGCGTGCGAGAGCGCCAGCCGCTGGTGGTTCCGGGTTGGACGCTGAGTCATGAGGATTTGTTGTTTTTCCTCGACGTAAAACGCACGGGGAACAAACCGGCGATTTATCTCGAAGTGGATGAAAACCGTCTGAAGGCGGAGCGGACGATGACGCGCCAGAGCTCTTTGCGCGTGCGCTTCGGTCTGGAAGCGGAAGTGGACGCGCTGCGCGATACCCAGCTCCATGCCGGAAGCCGCGGGCCGTTGAAGAAGGGGGATGTGGTGGTTTGCCGGAATCACGAGCGCTTGGGTGATGCTTCGGGTTTCAGTCTTTCGATGAACGAACTGCGGCGGAAGGCGCTGCAATCGGGCCGTCGTTTCCGGCTGGCCGGGGATCGTCAGGAATATCTCGTTTCGAACGACGCGTCGGTCTTGGAACGCGGCGATCTTTTGCTCGGGCCACGGCTTTCGCCGAAAACGGTGCTGTTTATCCGCTTCGATCCGCAACTCGCGGAGGGAATGCTGGAAGTGCGGGAAAGCCACGGCCAGATCCTCGTCGATGGCGTGGCGGTGCGTGGAACGGCGGCGCTGCTCGATGGCTCGCTGATCCGGCTTTCCGGCAGCCAGGCGGTGCGGTGCCGTTTCAGCGAAGGATTTCTCGATGAAGAGCGGACGCAGATCGAGTCCCTGCAAGTGGCGGATCTGATCCATGACTTCGGGCCGGATGCGCGGGCGCTCGATCATATCAATTTCGAAGTCAAACGCGGGGAAATGCTCTGCATCATCGGCCCCAGCGGCAGCGGCAAAAGTACTTTGCTGTCCGTACTTTCAGGCCAGCGCGAACCGAGCCGCGGGCGGGTGAAGCTCAACGGGATTTCGCTTTACGATCACCGCGACGCGCTGGTGCCGTTCATCGCCAGCATGCCTCAGGAAGAAGCACTGAATCCGCAGCTCACCGTCCGGGAACATCTGCGCCATGCGGTGACGATCCGCCGTCCGGCCTTGTCGCTGGCCGAGCACGAGCGGCGGGTGGATAGTATTCTGGCCGAGCTCGGATTGCAGCCGATCGCGCGGCGGATGGTGGGTTCTCCCGGAGAAAAAACGATTTCGGGCGGAGAACGCAGCCGTCTGAATCTCGGGCTCGATCTCGGCAGCCGGGCCGAGGTTTTTTTGTTTGATGAACCGATCTCGGGTTTGTCGTCGAAGGATTCCGAGCATGTCGCGGAAACCTTGCGCTCGCTGGCGCGGGAAAAAATCGTGATCGCCTCGCTGCATCGGCCGGGTGCGCCGGTACTGCGGTTGTTCGATAAAGTGCTGTTGCTGGATAGCGGCGGGCGGCTCGCGTATTTCGGCACACCGGCGGGGATGGTCGGCTATTTCCGCGAAGCGTGCGAGGAGCTTTCCATCTCGCATCCGGCGGTGCAGGCGAAGTCCGCGCTGGGAGCGGACTTCGTTTTCGATGTGTTGGAAACGCCGTTCAGCATGATCGGCGGCGGTGTGCAAAGCGGGGCGGCCCGGCGTTTTCCACCGTCTTTCTGGCAGGAGCGGTTCGAAAGCGTGAACCTGTTGCGCTCGCTGCAACCGGAAGCGCATCCGATGTCGGAAATGGAAACCCTGCGGCAGGGGGACCAGCTTCCGTTGCCGCCGAAGCCGACACGCCGCCTGCGGGCGATTCTGGCGGTGAGTGCCACGCATTTTTACCGGTCGCTGTTTTCCAAACTCCGGAATCGCGGGACGATTTACAGCACGTTTCTCGAAGCTCCGCTGTTGGCGGCGCTGGTATCGATCACGCTGCGTTCGTCGCCGAAAGGTTCGTATGAGTTTTCATCCGCGCTGCACATTCCCGCTTACATTTTCCTGAGCGTGACAGTGGCGATGTTCCTCGGGCTGACCAATTCGGCGACGGAAGTTCTGCGGGATCGCCCGGTATTGCGACGTGAAAGAAACTGCCAGTCCGGCGCGGCGTCGTATGTGACGGCGAAATTCACCGCCCTGGGCATCGTCGCGGCGCTCCAGTGCTTCGTCTATCTGATCGTCGGAAATTACTTTTTGGAAATCGACGGGATGTTTTCCTATCACTGGCTGTGGATGACGCTCACCGCGTGGACCGGCACGGCGATGGCGCTGGTGGTTTCCTCGCTGGTGAAAACCGAGCGAGCGGCGCTGACGGCGGTGCCGCTGCTGCTGGTGCCGCAAATGCTGCTGGCCGGAGCCTTGGTGCCGTATCGGGAGATGAACCGCGCGCTGTTTTCCAATGCGGGCGAAGTGCGGGAACGCGGCGGTGCTCCGGTGCCGGCGGCGGTGATGCCGCTGCGGTTCGCCTACGAAGGGATGGTGGTGGCGCAGGCGACGCGGAATCCGTTTGAAATCGAGCGCATCCGCTTGCAACGGCGGGTGGACCGCTGGCGTGAAAAGTCCGAGCAGCCGTCGGAAAAAAACCGCGAGCGTTTCGAACTGGCGAAGGAAGGTTTGCGCCGGTTGCTGGCGGCGGGTGCGAACAGCCGTCCGGAAGCAAGGGCGCTGGTCGAACGCATCCGGGATACCGCGACGAATGGCACGTTGGTCGAGCTCGAAACGATGAAGCTCTGGCCGGACGATGATCAAAAAGCGCGCCCGGCTTCGGAGTTTTTCGTCAATGACCGGATCGATCTGCTGGTGCGTGAAGCGGAGACGTTCCGGAACGACTATCGAAATCAGAAAGCGAGGAATGTTTTCCTGGCGTTGAAAAAACCGCTGCCGCTTTTGGCGAAGCAGGTGAACACCAAGCCCGGCGATCCGGTGAATGATGATGGATTTTTGGAAACGCAGAAATACTGCGGCTTCTTCCTGATGGGCATCGTGGTGAGCTGCGGCATCGCCACCACGGTGATCATTTCACGGCAAAACCGCCAGACTCACTAAGAGACTGTCTTAAAAATCTACCAACCACAATGGGAGCGAAGCGGACATGGACGAACTGGAAATTCAAAATAGCTGAGTCAAATGAACAGGATGGCCGCAGATAAAAAAGATCTTCTGATCTTGTAAAATCCCTTCTTCCATCTGCGTTCATTTTCGTTCATCTGCGGTTAAATTTCTTTATCGTTCCATGATGCGGCGATGCATTGGAAATTTTAAGACAGCTCTAAGAAGAGCCGAGATGAACGTCAACGGTCCGCGCCGCGCGGCGAGGCGACTTGCAACATCGCGTTCTTGATCGCATCCACCGAGCGCGTCGGCAGGGTGTCCGGCACGATGGCACCCAGCACCAGCCAGCCGAATGGCGTGTCCACCGGGATGACTTCCAGCGTGGCGTTCGCACCGATTTTCACATGGACGTTATCCGCCGGAGCGCCCGGACGACGGGAGGCGAGCGCGAGATTGCGCGCCATGAAATGGAGGCGGCCGTGATCGCTTTCGTCGAAAATCACCGCGCCATCGCGATCCAGAATGAAGATGTCCGATGCGGAGAAATGCTCGCGCAGCCATTCGCAGAGACGATGGATGCGATCCAGAAACGGTCCGCGCGCGGCGTTCGTCGCTTGCTGGGGTTGCGCGGGAAGCGGCGGTGGTTCGTCGCTTTCGATGTTTTGAGGAGCGGGAGAGGGAGTCGGCAGGGTTTGAGGCTGCGATGGTGCAGCCCCGGTTTGCATCGCTTCGAAGCCGATGAAAATTGAATCAAAACCCGGATCCTGCACCTCAACGGCGGGCTCCCGCAGAGGTCTCATCAGGCGTTCGGCCAGACGGCGGGTTTCGACGGGATCGAGCCAGGGATTAAGCGGGTCCATCAGGCGTGGGAGGCTTGGTAGGAGTTCCGGGGTTCCAGTTTCGCTTCGATTTCGGCGCGCAGGGCGTCGAACACGACCTGGGCGCCCGCGCCTTCTTCCATCACGCCGACCGGAAGGCCGCGCGCGCTGGCGCGGATGAAGAGGCCGTCGCGCGGAATCTGGGTTTGGAACACCATTTCCTGAGGCAAAAGCTGGCGGAGCGCCGCGGCGGCTTCGGTGCTCTCGGCCAGCTCGTTTTGAACCATCGTCAGGCAAACCCCGAGCACGTTGAGGCGCGGATTCATCACCCGCAGGCGGTTGAGACCTTCGAGAAGTTTCGGCACCGAGCGGATGCCGAGCGGCTCGGCTTGCTGCGGAATGATCACCGCATCGCTGGAGGCGATCACGTCTCCGGTGACGCCGAATAGACCGGCGGCGGTATCGAGAATGCACAGGTCGTAGCCACGCGCCTGCACGCTGCGGAGAAATCCGCGAACGCGCGCAAGGTGGGCGCCGAGGCTGCCGCCGCCCGCTTCGTAATCACTGGCCTGGCCGCAGGCGACGAGCGCGAAGGTTTCCAGCCGGGTCGGCACGATCAGACGGTCCAGCGAGAGACCGGGATCGGCGAGGTAATCGTAAAATCCAGCCAGCAGGCGGGATTGGCGGGTGAGGGAAAGACCGACGGACCCTTGCGGATCGCAATCGACGAGAAGTGTCTTCACGCCTGCGCGGGCAAAGGCATGGGCGAGGTTGATGGACACCGTGGTTTTACCCACACCTCCTTTTTGGCTGGAAACGGCAATGCTGATCACGCGAGGAAAATTCTAGGCGCGAGGGTAGCTTTCAAAGACATCAGCGGAAGCCTTTTCTTCCGAAAGTCCGGGATCGGCACAAGTGACCGAAGTCTTCACTTGGAAGATCGACCCTCGACGAAGCGAAAACCGCGGTATAGCCTCCGGCTCCCGACGTTTTTCTACATGTCCACACCACGCACCGCCAACCGCAGCCGCAAGACCGCTGAGACCGACATCACCCTTTCCATCGACATCGATGGCTCGGGCGTCTCGACGATTGATACCGGCGTTCCGTTTTTCGATCACATGCTCACGCTGTTCGCGAAGCACGGGCTTTTCGATCTCAACGTGAAAACCATCGGTGACATCCAGGTGGACGCGCATCACACCATCGAAGACACGGGCATCGTGATCGGCGATTGCATCCGGGAAGCGCTCGGCACGAAGGAAGGCATCCGCCGTTATGGCTCGTGCTATCTGCCGATGGATGAAACCTTGGTCCGTGTGGTGGTGGATTTGAGCAACCGCCCGCACCTCGAATTCCGCGCTCCGGCGGGGACTCCGGGCGCGCCGAACATGCCGTTCACGCTGGTGGAGGAATTCTGCCGCGCGGTGGCTTCGAATCTCCGGGCGAACATCCACGTCGAGCTGCTTTACGGCCGTGACGGGCATCACATCGCCGAAGCGATTTTCAAAGGACTCGCCCGCGCTCTGCGCGATGCCTGCGAGCGCGACCCGCGCGTGAAGGGAATCCCAAGCACGAAAGACGCCCTGTGAAAGTCGCTCTCATCGATTACGGCGCCGGCAATTTGCGCAGCGTCGCCAATGCCTTGCGCGCGCTTGAGGTGGAACCGGTCATCGTTTCCTCGCCGGAAGCGCTGGAAGGGGCCACGCATCTGGTTCTGCCGGGTGTGGGGTCGTTCGGCGACTGTATGGAGCAGCTTGAAAAACGCGATCTCCTCGGTGTGATCCGCGAGTGGTTCACGGCGGGGAAACCGTATCTCGGCATCTGCCTCGGCTATCACATTTTGTTCGAATCCAGCGAGGAAACTCCGGGCGTGCAAGGACTCGGGCTGATTCCGGGCGTGGTGCGCCGTTTCAAGGAAGCACCGGGTTTGAAGATCCCGCACATGGGGTGGAACTCCGTGATCCCGGTACGGCCGGACGCCGGACGCTGGGAGAAACTCGGGGCGGAGCCGTATTTTTACTACGTCCACTCGTATTTCCCGGTGCCTGCGGATGAATCCATCATCGCGGCGCGCACGAGCTACGGATTGGATAACTTCGCGGCCGCCATCGAGCTGCCGCATGTGCTGGCGTGCCAGTTCCACCCGGAGAAAAGCCAGGAGGCCGGATTGCAACTGATCCGGAATTTCCTGGGGATTTGATCAGCAGCGGGCCGACACGTGGACGTCGGCGCTTGTTTGATGTCGGGATGGCGCGGAGCGAAACCGGAAGGGGGGCTTCCTGATGGGGTGTCCTTTTTGGAGAGCTGGCAGGTAGTCCGCCTTCTTTCCGGACTCATGCTATTCCGGGCGGCAGAGGACGAAAGGAGAGACGACGAGGGCTTGGAAGGTGATGGCGGGTGTTTCCTTCCATTGCCCGGCGTGGAGTTCGGTGATTTTCACGAGATCGGCGGAGGCGAGCCAGGCTTTGATTTTTTCGGATTGATCGTTGGCGATGGCTTCGCCGACGTCTTCGAGCTTGAGGCCGGGATCGACGAAAAAGAGGGCACCGCGTTCGTAGTGGGGCTGGAGGTAGCCCCAGGAGACGCTGCCGGTGTAGTTGGCGAGTTTTTCCGCAGTGGTGAAGTGGTCTTCGCCGAAGAGGCCTTCGAATTCGGAGCCGAGTGCGATCATGAGGTGGATTTACCGCCAAGATGCCAAGGACGCCAAGGGAATTGGGAATTCGGCGGTAAAGATGGAGGTCAGAAAAGTTCGCTGGAGCGGGAATCCCGTTGCTCTTGAAGCCTTTGGCAGGCGGTTTCGTGGTAGTGGGAATCGAGTTCTATGCCGGTGAAGCGGGCGATGTTCTGGCGGTCGGCGGCGAGGGCGGAGGTGCCGATGCCGAGGAAGGGATCGAGCAGGCGTGTTTCCGGGCCTTTGCCGTGGAGGCGGATGCATTGCTCGACGAGCGCGATGGGAAAAGTGGCGGGATGAGGGCGGTCTTTATCGCGGGAATTGATGGTGTCGTAAGGGATGAACCAGTTGTTTCCTCGGCAGCGCTTGTCTTCGCCTCCGGTGTGGCCCCAGCGTGCGATGTTGGATTTATCCTGATAGGGGACACCCGCGCCGCGGCGGTCGAGCGGGACGTTTCCGGTGTGGGTGAGATGGAAGACGTATTCGTGGCAGTCGTTGACGAAGCGCTTGGAATTGATGGGTTTGAAATGGCCGGCGCTGATGGTTTCTCCGCCGCGGGTTTCGAGGGAGATGGATTTGATCCAGTGAAAGGTGTTCTGGAGCACGAAGAGCGGGGCGGGGCCGTCGGTGAGGGCGAGGACGAGCTGGTGGGGGAGGAGCGGATTGGCGGGGGAGGCGCCGATGTTGAGGAAAAACGAGCCGTCGGGGGCGAGGACGCGTTTTACTTCAGCGGCCCAGGATTGGCACCAGCGGAGGAATTCATCGCGCGGGGCGGTGTCCTTGAAGGTGTTGTAGCTGATGCCGAGGTTGTAGGGCGGAGAGGTGACGACCAGATCGAAAGAAGCTGCCGCCAGAGCGGGCAGCAGCTTGCAGGAGTCTCCTTGAAGGAGGTGGATGGAATCCGGTGACGGCATGTTTTTCACGCCGGGAGTGTCATGATTTCGTTCAACTCGCGTGGTGGAGCAGGATGGAGTTCGCCGCGAAGTGGTCCGAAAGAATGTCGGAAACGATCACGAGCGGGGTGCCTTGGCGGACGAGTCCCTGTTCCAACAAGAGATCACATACTTTCTGGATGGTGTCTTCGATGTTTGTCGCGAAACCGAGTTTGTAAGGAGTGACGCTACGGGTGAGCGTAAGCTGGCGGCAAACCTGCTCCGTAGGGGTGAAGGCGTAGAAACCGGAAGTGCGGGGGCGGAGCATCGCGACGTGGTTTGCCAAGACTCCGCGGCGGGTAAGCACGACGAGACGGGCATCCGGCAGGGAATCGGCGAGCGTGACGGCGGAGCGGGCGGTTTTCTGGCGTTCGTCGCGCAGCAGCACGCCTTGGCCGAAGCCGTGGCCGCCGGAGCGCTCGATGCGGGAGGAAATGCGGTGGAGGGCTTCCACGCAGCGTTCCGGGTAGCGGCCGACGGAGGTTTCACCGGAAAGCATGAGGCAGTCGGCTTCTTCGTAGGCGGCGTTCATGACGTCGGTCACCTCGGCGCGGGTCGGCGTCGGGTTGGTGATCATGGATTCCAGAAGCTGGGTGGCGACGATCACGCGGGTGCTGAGCTCGTGGCAGCGCTTGACGATGCGGCGTTGGATGATCGGGAGTTCTTCGAATTCCACTTCGGTGCCGAGGTCGCCGCGGGCCACCATGATGACGTCGGCGGCGCTGATGATGGCGTCGATATTGCGGAGTGCTTCCTGGTCTTCGACTTTGGCGATGATCTGGGCGGTGCCTTCGAGTTTCTCCATTTCATTGCGAAGCTCGTGCACGTGGGCGGCATCACGAACGAAGGAGCCGGCGATGAAGTCCGCACGGCACTCGACGGCGAGGGCGAGGTCGAGATGGTCTTTTTCGGTGAGAGCCGGGAGATTCAGGCGGACGCCGGGAAGGTTGATGTGGCGGCGGGAACCCATCACGCCGGGAGTTTTCACCTGGCAGAGAATGCGGTCTTCTTCGACGGCATCGATGCGCATGAGCATGGCACCATTGTCCACGACGAGGGTGTTGCCGACGGAGACGTCGCCCATGAGGCCGTCGTAGTTTACGGTGGTGGAAAGTGGAACGGTGGGTTCGGTGCCGACTTTGCGGAACTCGACGGTGTCACCGTCCTGGAGATCGTAAGGTTTCTCGAGATCGCCGGTACGGATGGACGGGCCGGTGAGGTCGAAAAGGACCGGGATGTGGAGATTGCGGAGAGCGGCTTGGTTCCGGATGCGACGGGTGAGTTCTGCAGCCCATTCGTGCTTGGCGTGGCTCATGTTAAGCCGGAAAATATTGGCACCGGCGTCCATGAGTTTTCCGATCATCAGTTCGGATTCGGTGGCAGGGCCAAGGGTACAGATCAGTTTCGTTTTGCGTGACATGAGGAATCGGGGTAGGGCGGAAAGCGGTTCTGTCAGAGGAATGACCCTGCCGTGGGAGAGCAGGAAGCATGCCTGAAGGAAGGATGAGGAAGCCACAAGGAGCTGCCGTCATTTGATTCCCAAAGTGTGATGGAATCGCCGTCCGGGCGGCGGCGATTACATGCGTTGAGTCCTTGTCTTGTAAAGTCAAAGGTGGCTTTTCCGCAATCTGGGGAAAACCGATATAGGAGGAAATTTGATACAAATTTACGATTGCGCATTTCAGAGGGCCCTCGGCAACGTGGCGGCGGCTCCTCGGCTTCTTGAGGGGGGCATGTGCTGACGCTCAGTGGTGTTTCGGTTCATTCCCCATTTGAATAAAAGGAATAAAAGATGGTTTCGTTTCGGAAATTCACGCGTTTTGGTGTGGCCTGTGGGGCTTCTGCCCTGTTGTGGCTGGCTTCATCCGTCATTTCGTCAGCTTCGGTCACTTATGTTCCTCCATCCGAAAATGATGGGATGGATCTTTGGGCGTATGAGCTGGGTTATGCCTACATGACTCAAAACAACATCGAGGAGATCTTGTTCGAGGGGAAATGCGAGCTGAGCGAAGGTGAGGCGGAGGCGAATTTTTACGTTTTCACGCTGTCCCGCCGGATCGGTGAATTGAGTTGGGATACGGGGAGTTCGGTGTTCCGTCCGCAAATGGAGCTGCCTTTCACGTTGATCGTGGTCGATGAAGCGGCGCGGAAGCCGTTTCTGAATTACAATTTCGGTTACACGATGCGGTGGGTGGATTTCCCGTGGAACGAGTATGTGAAAACCACGTTCGCGATGGGTGCGGGGCTTTCCTATTCCTCAAAGCTGATGCGGGAGGACATTGACCGGCATGAGGGCAAGCGCCGTTCAAACACGAAGATCTTCTGGCCGCTGGAAGTGACCTTCGCCCTGCCGAAGTATCCGAAGGATGCGCTCACCGCCTTCATCATCCATCAGTCCGGCGGCCACATTTTCGATGTCGGCGGGATCAATACGGTGGGCTTCGGCTACCGGCGGGGGTTTTGAGGGTGTCCGTGGCCTGTTTCCGGCGGGGGGATCTATCTTTTCGATTTCGGGGTGTTGAAGAAGAGCTCGACTTCGGGGAGGGAGCGGGTGTTGAAGACGTTTTCCCGGCTGAGCCAGCCTTTGCGGGCGAGCTTGACGCCGAGACCGAGATGGTGGAGGCCGGCGGTGGAGTGGGCGTCCGGGTTGATGGAGCAGAGCACGCCTTTGTCGCGGGCGCGTTTCCACCAGCGCCAGTCCATGTCGAGGCGCATGGGGCTGCAATTCAGCTCGATGATGGTGCGGGTTTCCGCGGCGCAATCGATGATCTTCGCGTGGTTCACCGCGTAGGCTTCGCGCTTGAGCAGCAATCTGCCGGAGAGGTGGCCGAGCATGGTGACGTGTTCGTTTTCCATGGCACGGCAGATGCGGCGGGTCATTTCGTCTTCGCCGAGGTTGAAAACGGCGTGGACGGAGGCGACGCAGTAGTCGAGCCGGGAAAGCAGCGCGTCGTCGAAGTCGAGCGAGCCGTCTTTGAGAATATCGACCTCTGATCCGGTGAAGAGGCGGAATTTCTCATAGCTGGCGTTCAACTTGGAGATCGCCGCGATTTGTTCCTCCACACGAGCTTCATCCAGCCCGCGAGCCTGGAAAGATGACTTCGAGTGATCGGCGATGCCGAGGTATTGGAGGCCGAGTTCCATCGCCTCCTCCGCCATTTCTTCCAGCGTGGCGGCGCCGTCGGAGGCTGTGGTGTGGTTGTGGAAGGTGCCGCGCAGGTTTTCGAGATCGATGAGGCGGGGGAGTTCTCGTCCGGCGGCGGCTTCGATTTCTCCACGATTTTCGCGGAGTTCGGGTGGGATGAACGCGAGTCCGAGCGCTTGGTAGATGTCTTTTTCCTCGTCCACGGGTGGAAAATATCCGCAGGTTTCCGATGTCGGGGTGAAGCCGTATTCGTTGAGGGAAAGTCTTTGTTTGAGGGCGAGGGAACGGAGGGAGACGTTGTGTTCCTTGGAGCCGGTGAAATACTGGAGCGCGAAGGGGAATTGGGCGTTGGAAACGGCGCGGAGATCGCACTGGAGGCCGTTTTTCAGGCGCACGGAGGCTTTGGTTTCGCCACAGGCGATGATGGATTCAACATGCGGGAGCGTGGTGAAGTCTTCGCAAACCAGAGCGGTTTCCCTGGTGGCGCAGAGGAAATCGATGTCATGCACGGTTTCTTTCCCACGGCGGTAGGAGCCGGCAACGGCGACGCGGCTGATTTCCGGGTGCATGCGCAGGAGATCGAGGATTTCCTCGACGATGGGGGTGACGGCGCCGAGGCGGAAGGTGTCGGCGAAATTCGAGCGCAGCGCGATGGCTTCGAGGATTTTGGTTTGGGTTTTCGCTCCGAAACCGGGGAGGCTGGCGATTTTTCCGGTTTCGCAGGCGGCTTTCAGTTCATCGATGGAAGAGATGGCGAGGGTTTCGTGGAGGGTCTTGATTTTCTTCGGTCCGAGGCCCTGGAGATCGAAGAGTTCGAAAAATCCGGCGGGAAATTCGGCGCGGAGTTTTTCGTGGAATTCGAGTTTTCCGGTGGCGGCGAGTTCGTGGAGCTTGTCCCGCAGGGCATCGCCGATGCCCTTGATGCCGGTGAGCTTTTGTTCGGCGGCGAGCCGGACGATGTCGCCATCGAAGCCGCGCACGGTGTCGGCGCCTTGCCGGTAGGCGCGGATCTTGAAGGGGTTTTCGCCCTTCATTTCGAGCAGGAGGGCGATTTCTTCGAGCGTGTCGGCGAGGGTTTCGCGGGTCATGGAGTGAAAGATTTAAGAAATGATAAGAGCCGACGTGAACGTCAGCGGTCCGTTCAAGGCATCTGATAGTCCGCGACGACGAGGCGGTGGTCGGAATGCCGCGTCGTCACGGCGCGGCAGCGCACGGGGATCAGATGGCTGGTGGTGTAGAGATGGTCGATGCGAAGGATCGGGAAGCGCCGGTGATAGGTGTTTCCCCAGCCGGTCCCGGCGGCGGCGTAGGCATTGGTGAAATCGCGGCGCAGCAGGTTGTGAATCTGGTCGCTCGGCGGTGCGTTGAAATCGCCTCCGAGGATCGTGGGGGTATTCGGGAAATTGGTGGTTTGTTCGAGGACTTGCAGGATCGTGGCGAGTTCCTTGCGGCGTTCGATGCGGTTGTCCTTGTGTTCCCGCCATGCGCCGCGTTCCCAAAGGCGCAGATTGGTGGCTGCCGAGGAAAGATGCAGGCAGACGATTTCGATTTTCCGCCCGTTCGGCAGGACGACGGCCGCTTGCAGGTTGCCGGCAATGGGGCTGCGCACTTCGCGCTGGATTTTCCAGCGGGTGATGATGCCGTTTTGATGATAGGCGCGGTAGTCACCGCCGCCATCGTAGAGCTGGCTGGCGATGGCTTGCACCTGATACGGCAGGATTTCCTGCAAGAGCACGATGTCCGGCTGCCAGTAATCGATGGCTTTCGCGACGCTGCCGAGCCGTTCTTCGTAACAATTCAGCGTCAGCACCCGGATTACCGGCTGGCGCAGATGCCGTGCGGCGACTCCGGGTTTCGGCGCTTCGTAAGTCAGATGCGCGAGCGGCAGGGATTCATCCGCGCCGATCAGCAGCGTGATGAGCCAGAGACACGAAACGATCAGCGACAAAGCGGCGCGCAGGAAGCAGAAGGCGAAACAGGAAATGAAAAGCCCGATGCCGCCCCAGATCCAGATCGGCATCACCAGAAACGCCGCGAACCGGTCCGGCTGGGCGATGTGGCAATAGACGGTGAAAAAGTGGAGAAACAACGACGACGCCACCAGAATCCAACCCAAACGATGGCGGAGGCGGGACATGGTGGCGTGGCGGGTGAATGGAGCGCCGGTGTCCTCACCGGCTTGGTTTCGCAAAGAGCCGGTGGGGACACCGGCGCTCCGTTTTAGAAGCCGGGCAGTCCGAGGCCGCCGGTGAGTTTTTTCATTTCGGAGGCGGCCTTTTCCTTGCCTTGGGAAACGGCTTCCTGCACGCCCTTGAGCACGAGGTCTTCGAGGAATTCCACATCGGAAGCATCGACCACGGATGGATCGATCTTGATGGAAACGACGTCACCCGCACACGAAGCGACGACGGTGACTTTTCCGCCGCCGACGCTGGCGGTGACGAGTTCAGCAGCGAGTTCTTCCTGCTTGGCGGCGAGCCCGGCCTGCATCTGCTGGGCTTGTTTCATGAGTTTGGCGATGTTCATAAAAGTTGAGAGTTTGGGGTTGAGAGTAGAGAAGAATTCAAGAAACCGATTTCGTCGCGGCGATGAGCGGTGCGGTGAAGGCGGTGACGGCGGCGGCCGGGGAAGCCGGATTGAGTTCGACTTGTTTCACGATGGCGGAACCGACGATCACGCCGTCGGCGGCGGAGGCGACCATGGCGGCTTGGTCCGGCGTGGTGATGCCGAAGCCGACACAGACGGGGACGTCGGTGTGCTGTTTGATGCCTGCGACAAGCTCGGCGATGTTTGCCGAAGGCGCGCCGTGAGCGCCGGTGACGCCGGTACGGGAAAGGGCGTAGATGAAGCCTTCCGCGGATCGGGCGAGAAGTTTTACGCGGTCAGCCGGAGTGGTCGGTGCGATGAGGCGGATGCGCTGGAGACCGTAACCGGCGCAGAGATCCGTGTGGAGCGCGGCTTCGTCCGGCGGCAGATCGAGCAGCAAAATGCCATCGGCACCGGCGTTTGCGGCATCGAGATGGAATTTTTCGAAACCGTAGGTGAAAACGGGATTCAGGTAGGTGAAAAGGACGATGGGCGTCTGGTGGGTTTCGCGAAAGCGGCGGATCAGCTCGATGGAGCGGGCGGTGGTCATGCCGGATTTCAGCGAGCGGTCGGCTGCCATTTGGTTGACGATGCCATCGGCGAGGGGATCGGAAAACGGCAGGCCGAGCTCGATGATGTCCGCGCCGTGATCGGCGAGCTGTTTCAGGATTTCCAGGGAGCTCTCGAAATCCGGGTCTCCCGCGGCGACGTAGGCGACGAAGGCTTTTTTATTTTCTGCCTTCAGGCGGCTGAAGGTGGAATCGATACGGGACGATGACATGGGAGATGGGAAAGGGGATAACCGCAAAGGCGCGAAGGGCCGGAAAGTAGGGGGAATGGATGATTTTTTAAAGCGAAACGCGGAGATTTGATTTTGAAATTCTGGGCGTCTTGGCGGTGAAAATCAGGCATTGTTCTTAGCCAGTTCCCCGCAGGCTTTGATGTCGAGTTTACCGGAAGCGAGGACGGGGATTTCCGGGACGGGGATGATTTTTTTCGGGCACCAGAGCGAGGCGAGGCCTTCGTCGAGGAGCTTGTAGCGGAGATCGATGCACTCTTGTTCGAGCGCTTGGCCGGCGATGGTGGAAAGGAGCAGGATGGCTTCGCCTTTTTGCTCGTCCGGCACGCCGACGACGGCGATTTTTCGTTCCGCTTCGGCGTCGAGGTGGAGGACTTTGTTGATGGCGGCTTCGACGGTTTCGTGAGGGACCATTTCTCCGGCGATCTTGGAAAAGCGGGAAATGCGGCCTTCGATGTAGAGAAAACCGTCTTCATCCACGCGACCGACGTCGCCGGTGCGGAACCAGCCGTCGGCGAGGACTTCCTCGGATTTTTTAGGTTGGTTGAGGTAGCCGTTGAAGACGTTCGCGCCCTTGAACCAGATGATGCCCTGCTGATCGAGAGTCACGGGTTTTTCGGTGAGAGGATCGGTGAGTTTCACGGCGAGGCCGGGCAGCATCTGGCCGACGGAGCCGCTGCGGGCGGAACGAAGGGCGGGGATTTCCGCCGTGCCTTCGGGAGCGGGCAGGTTGACGTTGGTGGCCGGGGAGGTTTCGGTGAGGCCGTAGCCTTCCTGCGGGCGGATGCCGAATTTTTCCTCGAAGGCGTCCGCGAGCGATTGCGGGAGTTTTTCCGCGCCGGTGACGACGAGTTTCAGCGGGTGGAAAAGCGCCGGGTCGATCCGCTTCATGTAGCCGCGCAGGAAGGTCGGCGTGGAGAGGAAGAGGGAAACCTGATGCAGCGAGATCAGCTCGGCGAGGCGCTTGGTTTCCAGCGGGCTGGGGTAGGTGACGAGTTGGATGCCCTCGATGACCGGGAACCAGAGCGTGACGGTGCAGCCGAAGGAATGGAAGAGCGGCAGGCTGCCGAGCACGCCGGAGCCTTCGGGCAAGCCGAGGCGGATGGAGAATTGGCAGACGTTTCCGAGGACGTTGCGGTTGCTGAGCACGACGCCTTTGGGATCGCCGGACGAGCCGGAGGTGAAAAGCAGGAGGGCTTCGTCCTGATCGCGGCGCTGGTTGAGTTTGAGTAATTTTCCGATGACGGAAACCGGCAAGATGCGGCTCAGCAAGCCCCATTTCGTCGCTTCTTTTTTCAACGTCGGCATCACGCGCTCGACGAGGATCAGGTCGCGGTTCGGCGGCCACGGGAACGAGGAAACCTTGCGGACGAAAGGATCGGCGGTGATGAAACGGTCCACGCCGGACTGGCGGATGCAGGAGCGGATGGCATCCGGCCCGGCGGTGAAGTTGAGGTTTACCGGGGTTTTCCCGGCGAAAATGACGGCGAGGTTGGCGATCAGACCGGCCTTGCCGGGAGGCAGCACGATGGCGACCCGGGATTGGGAGGTTTCCTCGATGATGTGGCGGGAAAGAGCGATGGCGGCCGCCATGACGCGCTCGTAGGTCAGATCGCTGTCATCGGAGCCGTCGATGATCTTGGTGTCGCGGTGTTTTTTGAGACCTTCGAGCAGGGTCATCGCCAACGATCCTTTGAAGAGCGGACGGGCGGAAAACGCTTCTTCTCCGGCTTCGAGCAGCGCTTGCTGGAAACGCGGGAGCGCCACTTCCTTCGCGGGAATGAGCGATCCGATGGCGACGATGAACGGCGGGAGCGAGTGCGGGTTTTCCGTGCTGAGATGGAATTTCCGGGTTTCGTCGATGGCGATGGGGAGGACCGGCAACCCGAAGGCACACAGGGTTTTGAGATGTTCGGTCGGGATGTGATTGGTCGTTGCCGGGCGGGTGGCGGATTTTCCCGGAACGAAAATGAGCACGCCGTTGTCGGCGAGGAAGGATTTCAACTGCTCGCCCGCTGCGGCGGGAGAAGCATCGGCGGCGGAAAACATCGCGCCGGATTTCGATTTTTCCAAGTGGCCGCGAACGGCCAGGTCCAGCGTCGCGTGCTCTTCGATGAGCCAGGTGATTTTCCGTCCGTGGAAGAGCTTCTCGATGCTGTGAAGTTGCTCGGCATCAAGGCTGCCGGGGATCACCAATGCGCCGGATGACGGGATACGCTCTTTGTGAAGGATCTGGATGGAAGACATGAGTGGCGAAGGCTGGCGGGCTCGGGAGTGATACACGCGGATTTTTCGGATGAACTCAAGCCTGCCGGGTTTAAAAGTTGTCGAACGGGGCAAGGTATCCGGAATCGGCTCCGGTTCCAGCGTTTCTTGTGGGGTGGCGAGTTTCACGACAGGAGTGTCGTGACTCCTTACAACCCCGCTTCCGCGAGGCGCTCGGCCATTTCTTCTTTTTGCAATTCCTGGGTGAACTCGTTCAGATCGCCGGAGAGCACGCCGGTGAGGTTGTGCGAGGTGTGGCCGATTCGGTGGTCGGTGATGCGGGATTGGGGGAAATTGTAGGTGCGGATTTTTTCCGAGCGGTCGCCGGAACCGATGAGGGAGCGGCGGTGGCTGGAGTAGGCGTCCTGTTGCTCGCGGAGCTTTTGCTCGTAGAGCTTCGAGCGCAGGATTTGCAGGGCCATTTCCTTGTTTTTGATCTGGGAACGGCCGTCCTCGCAACGCACGTAGAGGCCGGTGGGAAGGTGGAAAATCTGCACGGCGGATTCCGTGCGGTTCACGTGCTGGCCGCCTGCGCCGCCCGCGCGGCAGACTTCGATGCGGAGGTCTTCCTGCTTCAGTTCGACGTCCACTTCCTCGGCTTCCGGCAGCACGGCGACGGTGACGGTGGAGGTGTGGACGCGGCCTTGCGTTTCCGTGGCCGGGACGCGCTGCACGCGGTGGACGCCGGATTCGTATTTCATGAAACGGAACACTTCCTGACCGGTGATTTTCAGAATGACTTCCTTGAAGCCGCCGACTTCCGAAGGGCTGCTTTCGAGGTGCTCGGTCTTCCAGCCGCGACCTTCCGCGTAGCGTTGATACATGCGCATGAGCTCGGCGGCGAAGAGCGATGCTTCGTCGCCGCCCGCACCGGCGCGGATTTCCACGAGCGCGTCGCGGTCTTCGCTCGGATCGGACGGGAGGAGCGCGTATTGCAGCTCGGTGGAAAGGCGGGCGATGGTTTCCTGCTGGTGCGGGATTTCATCGGCGGCCATTTGCGCGAATTCCGGATCCTCGGATTTGGCGAGTTCTTCGTTGTCGGCGAGTTGGCGTTTGGTGGATTCGAGCGAATCCCAAATCTCCAGCGTTTGTTTGAGTTTCCCGTGTTCGCGCAGGATTTCCGTCGCCCGCTTCGGATCGGCGAAAAGATCCGGATCGCCGACGGCTTCTTCGAGTTCGGCGAAGCGTTCGCGGCGTTTGGTGATGAGGGAGGAGTAATCCATGGTGAGGGAAAATGTATGAATACCGGGCGCGGCAATCGCTGCTGCCGGCGGAGGGAGGGGAGAACTACGCGCCAAGCACCATTTCCCTGTCGATGCCACGCAGCTCGAACACCTTGACGATGGTTTCCTCGATCAGGTTGTTCGGGCAGGAGGCTCCGGCGGTGATGCCGATGGCGACTGGTTTTCGCGTGGAGAAAATCTCGGCGTAGCTGGAGGTGATTTCCTGCGAGTGGTGGAGATCGAAGTGGACGATTTCTTCCAGCGATTTGAGCCGTGACGAATCCCGGATGAAAAACGTCGGCAGCTCTTTTTCGCCGATTTCCACGAGGTGCTGGGTGTTCGAGCTGTTGTAACCACCGACGACGAGCAGCATGTCCATCGGCTTTTTCAGGAGATCGAACAACGCGTCCTGGCGTTCCTGGGTAGCTCCGCAAATCGTATCGAAAACGACGAACGCCTCTTCGCTTCCATCGCGCCGGACGATGGCGGCGCGGATGCGGCGTTGGATTTCCTCGGTCTCGCTTTTCAGCATTGTTGTTTGGTTTGCGACGCCGACTTTTTGGAGATGAACGTCGGGATCGAACCCCTTGGAATGTGAGTCCGTGAAACGCGCGAAAAACGCGGCTTTGTCACCGCCGTTGATGAGGTAATCACAGACGAAATCGACATCCGCGAGGGTGAGCACGACGAGGAAATGGCCGGTGCCGTCTTCCCCGAGTGCACGGGAGGATGTGGCGCGGGTTTCTTCATGGTTCGCCTTGCCGTGGATGATGGAAGTGATGCCGTCCTTGGCGAATCCGCGCACGCGGCGCCAGACTTTCATGACGTCGCCGCAGGTGGTATCGACGACGTAGCAGCCGCGTTCCCCGACTTTTTGCATGAAATGCGTCGGTGAACCGAAGGCCGGGACGATGATGACGTCGTCTTCCGTAAGATCGTCGTAATCCGGCGTGATTTCCTGCCACGGCAGGGAAACGATGTTCATCGCGCGGAGCTGGGCGTTCACATCCGGATTGTGGATGATTTCCCCGATGAGAAAGATCCGGTTTTCCGGGAAAACCCGGCGAGAAGCGTAGGCCAGATCGATGGCGCGCTCGACGCCGTAGCAAAATCCGAACTGCTGCGCGAGGCGCACGGTCGTGTTTCCGATCGTCAATTCGCCGCCGCGGTCCTTGAGTTTTTCCACCACGGAAGAATGGAAATGCTCGGCGACTTCCGCCGCCACGCGTTCCATCACGTCCGGGCGACGGACGTTCACGCGGGGTTTCTTCGATTTCGGGGCGGCTTCGCTCATGTGGGAAAACCCGACTCTAGGCGCGGCGAGCGGCTCTTCAAGTCCGGGATGTTGGTGGATGGCAAGAGAAGAGCCGACGTGAACGTCAGCGGTCCTTTACAGACTCTTTCCATCAGCTCCCAATCATCGACTTCCTCTTCAAAAACGGCAGCGTCAGCAGGAAAAACAGCACCAGCGCGATGGCGGACATGGAGACGAGATACCACGGCCACGGCCCGAGGTGATCAATGAGGCTCGGGTTTTCCGGTGGATGCGCGGCAAAGCCGAAATTCGAACCGAGCACGCGGTTGATGATCATCGCCGCAGCGAGGTAAATGAGAATCCAGCCGTAAGCGATGAGCGGGCTTTTCCACAACGGGCGCAGCGGGAACCAGCCGTAAACCATCGGTAAATACAGCGCCACACCGACGATGGCGAAGTGCTGGATGAAAAACACGATAAACGGCCACGCCGGAAATCCGACGGAGATCGCCGGAGTGAGCAGCGCTTGGAAAGTCGCGGCGAGACCCCAGTAATAAGTCAGGCAACACAGCAGCGGCTTGCGCGTGATCATCGCGAATCCAGCCAGCACGGCGGCGACATCGCAAAGGTGCAGCGGCAGGAGATTATCGAGGCTTTGATCCTGCTCGCCCAGCGTCATCCACGCCGCCTGGCTCATGGGGTAAGCGGCGAGGCAGCAGAAGGTGAGAATCGCCGCGGAAATGCGTTGGGGATTTCCACCGCGTTTTCCCATGATGATGAGAATTGCAAGAATCGCAAAACCCACGCCTAACGTGACGAAATGCTCGGTGGTGAATGGGTGGAATGGATGAAATGCGTGGGGCATCGTGAAGCTTAGGGAGATTGCGGATTATTCCGTTGGGCCAAAAGCCTCTTGGTTAAATTTGGCCTGCGCGAAGTGTGGATGACCAATGAAACGATCCATTCTTCCGCATGCAGCGAGAAGTAAATGAAATAGGGAAAGGAAGGAATAAGAAGTCTGCGGAAATTCCGGAATGAGAGACGATAGATGTCTCCATGGACTTGGATTTGACTCAGAGACGCATTGAATGCATCGGTAAACCGATCTCCGAGGCCTTCATAACCTTGTTCGTCATACCAAATCGCCGCGGAATGGACGTCACTCAGAACTTGAGGCAAGATTCTGATTCTTCTCATGCACGAAGGCGTCTCAGTTGGTCATTGAACTGATCCGGTGTGAGAGCGGATTCCGGGAATGCGAGGAAGCTCGACCAACGTTCGTCCAGGATTTGCTTCTCTTCTTCCGTGACTTCCAATGAATGAGCTTCCGGTGCAACAGATTTCCAGATTTCATCTACAAGATCGAGTTTTTTGCGAACTTCGGAATGTGGCACCGTTTCGCCTCGGGCAACTTCATCTCCGGCGCTTTCGATGGCTGCCAAAAAATGAATGCGTTCCTCGATTTGCTGCCAGGAAGCATCTTCGGGGAGCTCCTTGATGGTTTCCAACGCGAGTTCCTTCGTGGACATGCTGGGATTTTGGCAAGGAACCGATTTTATTCAAGGTCCAGTTTCTTCACACTTTTTTGATCGAAAAACCGACGCATAACATGACGAAATGCTGCGTGGGGCATGGGTGATGAGAGGAAAATGACCACAGATTTACTGATTTCCTGCCCCCGTCATCTTCTCTTCAATCAGTAAATCCGTGCAATCAGTGGTCAAAAATTGTTAATGTTGGGTTAAAAACGTTTGCTGCCGCCAAGGACCGCGCAAGGCTTGGTTCTTAATGGTTTTTTACGCCGAGTTGGGAAAAAATGTCGCGAAGATTCCCGAGATTCCATGTTTGGGAAGTTCCCTCGGGCTGGCTGGAATAAGTTCCGCACTCAAAGCAGATCGATATGTATGCTACGATTTTCTTGCTTGAATCATAAAACACCAATCCGTTTCTGGGATTGAAACAATGGGCTCTAGGGTGATAGGAATAAGTATTGCGGACGGACAAAAGAACCTGATCGACGTGATTTTTAGAGAGTAAAACTCCCGATTTGGGATAGGCCGATTTATTTAATCTACTGTCGATTACGATTTGGTTTTTACTGTCAGCATTGCAATCATACGAGTAGGCGTAAACGGAATCGAACGCTCGATCCGGCCACTGATTTGAGCTGTTTGAAATCAAAATTTGAGCTTGAGGATTCGAAATACAGCCTTGGAGAAATAACAACGAGGCGATCAGTGGAATCCAAAGCAGGGATTTCATAAATTGTTGAATTATTCGGGCAAGATCTCCGCGATCGACGGGGTTTTCCCTTCGAAAAGCTCTTTCGCGATTTCCTGAACATCCGCTTCCGTAATTGCGAGAACCTTGGCGCGCCAATCGGCGGGCGAGGGGATGTGGCCGAAGTCGAGCAGTCCTTCGCCGACCCATGCGGCGTGCGCGCCGGTGCTTTCGAAGGCGAGTTTGCTTTGGGCGATGGCGAGGCGTTTCGCGCGGGCGAGCTCGGCGGGTTGCGGGCCGTTGGTGACGAGATCGGTGATTTCGTTTTCGATGCAGGCGATGGCTTCGTCGCGTGATTCGGGGTCGAGGCCGACGTTGATTTCGAAGACTCCGGTTTCATCGAAAAGCGTGACGTCGCTGGAAATTTGATAGCACAAGCCGCGTTCCTCGCGGAGCTGCATGAAGAGGCGCGAGCTGGCGGTTTCGCCGAGCATCAGGCTGAGCAGGCGCATGGCGTGGCGCTTTTCGGATAGGCGTCCGGGCGCGTGCCAGGCGAGGGAAAGCTGGAGTTGGTCGGTATCGCGGGCGTCGGTGATTTTTCCGGGTTTTGCCGTGGCGCGGTCAAACGGCAACGCGGGTTCCGCCGGGTGAAATGCTTGCGGCAAATGCGGCGTGAGCATCGCTTCGATTTGATCGATGGAATACGGCCCGGCGGCGGAAATGACGATGTCGTTCCGGAAATAATGCCGATCCCGGAAAGCGACGAGCGTTTCGCGTTTGATCGCGGCGATGGATTCCAGCGAGCCGGAAATCGCGTTGCCGAGCGGGTGGTTTCCCCACAGCGATTGGGAAATCAGATCGCCGATGTGGTCCGACGGGGATTCCTTGTACATCGTGATTTCCTCGCCGATCACTTCGCGTTCGAGATCGATTTCATTCGCGGGAAACGTGGCGCGCCAAACCATGTCCGAGACGACTTCCGCGAGCAGCGGCATGAGTTCCGCTTCGCCGCGTCCGTCGTAAACCGTCTGGTCTTCCGAGGTCGCCGCGTTGAGCTGGCCGCCCGCGTTTTCGATCTCAAAACTGATATCGCGCGCGCTGCGGGTGGTGGTGCCTTTGAAAACCATGTGCTCGACGAAGTGCGCCAGCCCGGCGGGGAAATCCGTCTCGTGACGGCTGCCCGCGGGAATGTAGATCGAGAGCGCGGCGCACTCGGAATCCGGCAAGGTGGCCACCGCAAGGCGCGGGCCGGCGGGGAGCTGCCGCCATTCGTATGTTGCTTTCGTCATCGGGATTTCAATAAAGCTGAGGCCAGCGCGAGATCGCCGGGCGTGGTGATTTTCAGATTCGGTGCCGTGGATTCCACGAATTTCACCGGCACGCCGAGCATCTCGACGGCGGAAACTTCATCGGTCACGGCGATTGTGAGAGTCTCATAAGCGCGGCGCAGCAGCGAAAGCTCGAAAACTTGCGGCGTTTCCATGAACCACAGATTTTCCCGCGAAACGGCGTCCGCGCAGAAGTCATCGGGCGTCGAGCGTTTCACCGTTTCCGTCACCCGGCGGGCGAGCGAACTGGCGCGATGGACCTGTGCGCTGGCGATGCAGCGATCAATATCCGCCGCGGAAACCAACGGCCGCGCGCCATCGTGCACGGCGATGCAGGAAACATCGGCGTCGAGCGCGGCAAGTCCCGCCGCTACGGAATCCTGGCGTTCTTTCCCGCCATCGACTCGCCGGAGCGGCTTGGAAATTTCGAGCGGGCCGAGGTTTTTCCAACGTTCCAGCGGGCAAACGACGACGATGGAGGAAATGGAATCCGCCGAGGCCAGAGCGAGGATCGTGCGTTTCAAAACCGGCATGCCATCAAGCTCCGCCGCGAGTTTGTCAAAGCCCATCCGACGGCTCGATCCCGCCGCGACAATGATGGCGGCGCAGGAAAATGGCAATGGAACGGGCGGCATGCGAACGAAGCTGTAGGGGCGCGAGAGGCGAAAGTCATTTCCAAATGCGGCGAACCTCGTAGCGATCAAAAACCTGATCGGAGGAAATGATCGGCAGATTTTTTCGTTGGGCCTCCGAGATGAGCAATCGGTCGAAGGGATCGCGATGATGAAAGGGGAGTTTTGCTGAGAGTCGAATGGCTTCCCAATCCATCGGCAGCAGCTCGAAACCTTGGGATTTCAAGAGTTCGGGAAGATCGGGAGCATCTGCGTAGCTGACATTTAATTTCCCAATCGCGTGTTTTAGCGAGATTTCCCAAAGGCTGGCCAGCGAGACGAAGGAACGGGAAACCGGATCTTCGATGGCGCGGGCGGCGGTTTCCGAAAGCTGCGGGCTGTCTTCGAGGAAAAAAATCAGCGCACAGGTATCGATGAGATGATCCATGGCTCAGGGCTGGGAGAAAAATTCGTCAAAGCCGACGTCCACTTCATGGAAATCCGGAGCGATGGAGAAGGCGGGTGATTTCATGCTGCCGCGCTTGCGAGTGATTTTCGGTGAAGGCGGGTAAATTTCCGCGACCACCTTGCCGTGCCGCGTCAGGGCAATCGGTTGCCCCGTCGTTTCCACCTCACAGACCAAGGCGGAAAGATTTGTCTTCGCTTCGTAAAGACCGATTTCTTTCATGAAATCAGACTAGTCTGGTCCGAATGGTGAAGCAAATGGAAAAATCGAAAGACGGGGGCGGGGAGATCGCGGAGAGGAGCGCGGAATGGTCAAAAGGATAGTTTTCACCGCCAAGGAAGCAAAGCTCCGGGAAATGGATATTGAGGTTCAGGCACAACGCTGGTGTGTGAACGCGTTCTCCAATCGGCGTGTGACTCTATTTTGAATGCGCGTCGCGTGCGGGATCTTTGGAAAAAGAATCGCTCCGCGTCCCCGGCACGAAAAACCGCAAAAGAAAACCGCCGGGATTGAGATTCCCGGCGGTTTCATGTGTCTTCCTCAAAGAAAAAAAAGTTTAGCTTCTGCGGCGACGGAGGAGGAGAACGCTCCCAAGACCACCGAGCAGGGCTGCCGATGGCTCGGGAACCGCGACGATGCCGTTGAGAGCCACGCTGTCGATGGCGGCGTTCCGGCCGCTGGCGTTGGTATCGGAAACATATAGGCGGAAGGTCACAGGTCCGGTGATATTTTCGAAATCGCTGGCGAAAGCACTGTTTGCGATGTCGATGGAGAGAGATTGAACATTCCCGGCGGCAGCTGCGGCGGCCCATGTGGTCACATTTTGCAATCCGGTTTTCGTGGCGCTGCCAATGACGTCAGCCGCGGTAAAACCGATGATGTCCGCCATGAGGTAGTAGGTGATGCTGGTTGTGGCATAGGAATCCCCCACGCTGCCTCCCGCCGCATTGAAATAAGCCGCAAGGAAAGTCAGGTTGTCGAAGGTGATAGAAGAGCCGGAATCCGGTGTGATGGTGAATTCATAATAGTCTCCCGCCGTGATCGAAGCGGATAGGCTGCCCGGAGAGCCGGCCGTTCCCGCGATGTTGGCGGTGGATGCGTCCGCGTATCCGTTCGCGTAAGAAACGGAACCCAGACCTCCAGAGGTGTGGAAGGTCGAGATGGTGATTCCCGGATCCACACCGGTGGTGCTTACGGAGCCACCCGTGAATTCATAGGTTGCGAGAACGGCGGCGGTCACCGAAGTGGAGCCGAGGGCGAGGGACGCGAGCCCGACCAGAAGGCATTGAGGTGGTATTCTCATTTTTACAAGGGGTTGGAGATGGCGGGGAACGCGCTTCAAAGGGGGAGTTCCCGGGGAGTTTGGTGGTAAGTCGTCTTTTCCTCGAAAGGAGAGTTCCGGCTCACTGGTAGTGGGAATAACCTGCTCTCATTTTGGATGCAAGAATTTTTGCTGGGAAAATGAGAGCAAATGCGAAAATCCATCCACAGCTCCTTCTCCAAGGCGATTTGCGATCATTTGAAAAAACTGCGGGAGGAGGCGGGGATGACGCAGCGGGATCTTGCCTCCGCGCTGAAGCGCGAGCATGGCATGGTGGCGAGAATGGAATTGGGCGAGAGGAGGATGGATTTAGCGGAAGCTTATTGGGTTTTTCAAGCGCTCAGGGCTGACCCGGCCGCGGAGGCATCGAAGCTGATGCGGCGGTTTGAAGAAATCGCCGGGGAGGAGGAGAGGGAAGGCGAATGATTCAGCCTCCGCCGGATCGCAGAGAGGAACGCGGAGTGTTTTCTTTGCTCCGCGACCTCAGTATCTCCGCGTTTCGCTCGATCTTTAGCGTTGCGTTCCCTTGCGACCTTTGCGGCTTGGCGCTGAATGAGATGAAATCCAAAGCGGTGTCGTTGCCACCACACTCCATAATTGTCCTTGAACGATGCGGCTCCGCTCAGTCCACTCCGTTTCATGCAAGTCATCCACGCGCCGTCCCCGAACGAAACCGCCGTCCTCGATACCGCAGGTCTCCGCGAGTCTTTCCTGATCGAAACTCTGTTCAAAGCGGGTGAGCTCACGCTGGTTTACACCGATCTGGACCGCGCCATTGTCGGGTCCGCCGTGCCTACGTCTTCCGCGTTGAAACTGGAAGCCGATGACGAACTCCGCGCTGAGTTTTTCTGCGAACGCCGTGAGCTGGGCATCATCAATTTTTCCAACAAGGGCACCGTCACCGTCGATGGCACGGCTTACGAACTTGAAAAAACCGACTGCCTCTACATCGGCCGTGGCAGCAAGGAAATCTCCTTCGCCAGCGCGGATGCGGGCGCTCCCTCCGAGTTTTACCTCATCAGCTATCCGGCGCACACGACTTACCCGACGGTGAAAGTCACTCCCGCCGATGCGAACCGCGTCGAGCTAGGCACGAAGGAAGAGTGCAACGAGCGCACGATCTGCCAATACATTCATCTCAACGGCGTGAAATCCTGCCAGCTCGTGATGGGCTACACCGAGTTCAAGCCGGGCAGCATCTGGAACACGATGCCATCCCACACGCACCTCCGCCGCAGCGAAGTTTATTGTTATTTCGACATTCCGGCCGGTCACGCGGTGCTGCACATGATGGGCGAGCCGCAGGAAACCCGTCCGCTCTGGGTGCATGACAAGCAAGCGATTCTTTCCCCGGCGTGGTCGATTCACAGCGGCGTCGGCACGGCCGCTTACCGTTTCATCTGGGCGATGGGTGGTGAAAACCAGGACTTCACCGACATGGACAAGCTCGCGATCACCGACCTCCAGTAAAAGCCATGAGCATTCTTTCGAAATTCGATCTCAGCGGGAAAACCGCGCTCGTCACCGGTTGCAAGCGCGGCATCGGCTACGCCATGGCGGAAGCTCTCGCGGAAGCGGGCGCGGACATCATCGGCGTCAGCGCATCGTTGGAGCCGGACAGCGCGATTGAAACGGCGGTCACCGCTCTCGGCCGCAAATTTGCCAGCTATCAGTGTGATTTTTCCGATCCACAGGCCGTGAAAGTCTTCGCTCAACAAGTCCTCGCCGAGCACGGCACGCCGGATATTCTGGTGAACAACGCGGGCACGATCAAACGCGCGCCCGCCGCCGAGCATCCGGATGATCTCTGGTTCGAAGTGATCAACGTGAATCTCAACTCGCAATTCATCCTCAGCCGCGAGATCGGCGCGAAGATGATCGAGCGCGGTTCCGGGAAAATCATTTTCACCGCATCGCTTCTCACTTTCCAGGGTGGTATCACCGTTCCCGGTTACGCGGCTTCCAAGGGTGGCATCGGCCAGTTGACCAAAGCCCTCGCGAACGAGTGGGCGGGCAAAGGCGTGCAGGTGAATGCCATCGCGCCGGGCTACATCGCCACGGATAACACCGAGGCGTTGCGCAACGATCCCGTTCGCCAGCAACAAATCCTCGCCCGCATCCCGGCTGGCCGCTGGGGGGAAACGGCGGATTTCAAAGGCCCGATCGTTTTTCTTTCCAGCGCCGCTTCGGACTACGTCACCGGTGAGGTGTTAGTCGTCGATGGCGGCTGGATGGGCCGCTGATTTTATAAATTCCGGGACGGGAATGTCCCGGCTCCTCAGCCTTTGATCTCCAGCAGCATCTGCGGGTTGTTCGGGAATTTCTTCTGGAAGAACAGCAGGCGCTCCATGGCTTCCACCGGACGATGGCCGGAGAGGCCGCGGCGGATGAGGTGGATCTTGTGCAGCATGTGATCCGGCAGGAGCAGCTCTTCGCGGCGGGTGCCGGATTTGAAGATATCCACCGCCGGATAGATGTAGTTTTCCGCGATCTTGCGATCCAGCACGAGCTCCATGTTGCCGGTGCCTTTGAACTCCATGAAAATGGCTTCGTCGGCGCGGGAATTCGTCTGCACGAGCGCGGTGGCGAGGATCGTGAGCGAGCCGCCGCCACGGGTGTTCCGCGCGGCGGCGAAAAGCCGGCGCGGCACTTCGAGGGCGCCGATGGTGATGCCGCCGGAGCCGACGCCGCGTCCGCGGTGATTCATGCCGCCGTTGTAGGCGCGGGCGAGACGGGTGATGGAATCCATCAGGAGGAACACATCCTTGCCCGCTTCCACGAGGCGCTTGGCGCGCTCGATGGCGAGTTCGGCGATGCGGCAGTGGCTGCGCGCCTGTTCGTCATTCGAACTGGCGTAAATTTCCACACCGGGAAGCGCGCGGCGGAACTCGGTGACTTCTTCCGGACGCTCGTCGATGAGGACGATCATCAGGTGGATCTGCTCCTCGTATTTTTCCCGGACGGCCTGCGCCATGTGCAGCAGCAGGGTGGTTTTGCCGGAGCGTGGCGGGGAAACGATGAGGCCGCGCTGGCCGCGACCGACCGGTGCCATGATGTCGAGCACGCGGGTGGTGTAGCGGTCCGGCGAGGTTTCGAAACTGATGCGCTTGCTCGGGTTGATCGCCTTCAATTCATCGAAGTGCGGCAGTTTCGAGGCTTCTTCGACGGTCTGGCCGTTGATGGAGGTGATCCCGACGAGCTGCGGGCCGCGCGGGCCTTCCTGATAGGTGCCGTGAATCCATTGGCCGACGCGCAGGTGAAAGCGGCGGATCGATTCCGGAGTGACGAAAACATCGTCGCGCGCTTGGTCGAAATTCTTGTGTTGGACGCGGAGGAAACCGAAGCCTTTCGGGGCGATTTCCAGCATGCCGTCGCACTCGATTTTCGGACCGTTGAGTTGCGGTTGGCGCGGCTCCTGCGGCGGGCGTGGTTCGCGTTGATCCCGATGCTGGGAACGTTGCTCGCGGCGTTGTTCGTGATGGCGTTCGGGAAGTTGGCCGCCGTTTTCCTGGCGGATTTGCTCGCGCTTGCGTTTGCGTTTTTCGCGGCGGCGCTTGCTGCGGCTTTCGCGGTTTTCGGGGTCTCGATCTTCGCGATTTTGGGAGAAACGCTGACCTTCGTTGGTTGGTGCGGTTGCTGAAGATGGTTGGTGCGGCGTTTCCGAAGTTTCGGATTTCTTCGAAACCACGCGGCCGCCGCCGGGCACACGGCCGAGCTGGCGGGTGGGCTTGAACTCGGAAACATCCGGCACGGCGGAGGGTTCGGCGGCAGGAGCGGGAGCTTCCGCGGCCGGAGCGCTTTCGTCATCGGAAGCGGAGATTTTCTTCGCGGTTTTGCGAACGGAGCGTTTCTTGGCGGCCGGTGCCTCTTCGGAGGATTCCGGCGCGGAAATTTCAGCGACAGACGCGGAGAGCGGCAGTTCGGCTTCAGACTCGGCTTTCTTGCGCGTGGTTTTTTTCGCCGCCGCTTTTTTGGCAGGCGCCTTCTTGGCTGCGGCTTTTTTCGCGGTTGTTTTTTTCGCGGCGCGCTTGGTGGCTGGTTCCGCGGATTCTTGCAGGGTGTCCTCGTCGATGTTCATGCCGAGTGTGGGGTAAGGGGGGGAGGGGAATCAGCTGTCGAGTGGTGACAGGAGATCGTCCGAAACTTCGAAATTGGTGAAAATGTTGACGGCATCCGGGTGGTCATCGAGCGCGTCGTAGAGCTTGAGAACCTGGCGGGCGATGGCGAGATCGGTGATGACGCCGGCTGTTTGCGGGAGAGAGACGAATTTTTCCGAAACCAGATTGAGTCCTGCGGCGCGGAGGGCGCTGGCGACTGGGGCGAGTTCGGTGGGATTGGTGTAAATGATATGTTCTTCCTCGTCGCTCTGGACATCGTCGGCCCCCGCTTCGATGGCGGCTTCCATGAGGCTTTCCTCGGGGATTTCGCTGGATTTGATGCGGATCTCGCCTTTGCGGTCGAATTGGTAGGCGACGCTGCCGGGAGTGGCGATGCTGCCGCCGTTTTTCGAAAGCAGCGTGCGGATGTCCTGGGCGGTGCGGTTGAGGTTGTCGGTGGCGGTTTCGATGAGGAAGGCGATGCCGGATGGGCCGTAGCCTTCGTAGGTGACTTGCTGGATAGCGTCGCCGCCGAGTTCTCCGGTGCCTTTTTTAATGGCGCGCTCGATGTTTTCCTTCGGCAGGGAAACGGCCTTGGCGTTGTCGATGGCGGTGCGCAAGCGGGCATTCTGGGTCGGGTCACCCCCTCCGGCGCGGGCGGCAAGGGCGATTTCATGGGCGCACTTGCTGAAAACGCGGCCTTTGATGGCGTCCACGCGGGCTTTGATGTGTTTGACCTTGGACCACTTGTTGTGACCGGCCATGCGTAATGGATAGGGAAAAGGAATGAGAGGGGTAGCGAAGCGGCGAGCGTGGGAAGTTACCCACGATCATCCGCACGACTGGAGGGGCGGGAAAAACGAGATGCTGCAAGTGATGCCGCCTTCCACAATTCTCCGGTGGTGAAATGCTGAGATCGGCTGAAGGTTCAGCGTGTTTTCAGCAAAGGCACATGCCGATGAGATGCGGCGGGTTTGCGAACAGTAAAACGTAATCCCCTGGTTGATCCGGTTCCTGAAAGGAATGTGGCAGCTTGGAAACTCCACTCGGAACACCGTCAGTCGTTCCAACACCCGCAAGATGCGGGAGGTTGCGGGGTTTGGCAACCGAAAATTTTCCGGGAGAACGCGGAGTGATATTTTTTGGATTTTTTGCCGTCCGTGAACTCCGGAAGGCGGGAGTTTTTATAAGATAAGCCGAGGAAGGTTTGTTTTTTAGGGGGGATCCGTCCGATCGGAAAAACCAGTGGATCTCATCACAAACTCATATTGCGGAACCCGCGGTGAAGTGCCACCATCGCGGACGTGAAACTTCGTCCCGCACGACTTATCGGATGTCTCACGGCATCTCTGGCATTCTCCGCGCTACCGCTTGCCGCTCAGGAAGCGGCTCCCGCATCCTCCGCGCCGGAAGCCGCTTCTTCCGCGCAAAGCCAAAGCGCGGTGCCGACGGATCTTCTGGATGATCCCCATGTGCGGGAAGAACTCGGCGTGAACGAATTCACCGCGCCGTCCATTTCGAAGTTGTTCGATACCCTGCAATTCCTGATGCCGCTGCCAATCGCGGACACGGAGCGGAAAATGCCCGCCCGCATGCCGCTGGACCGCGCCGATCTGGCGATGGAGCTGGGGTTTCTCATTGCGGATGGATTCCTCGTGGTGCAGGCCGGGCAAATGGAAAAAGTGGAGGATCTCGCCTCCGATCTCACGCGTTACGGCAAGGCGCTCGGTGCGGGCGAGCGGGTGAACCGTCACGCGGCGAGCTTGCTGGAAAGCGCGAAAAAACAGCAGGTGGAGCAGTTGAAAAAGGAACTTTCGGCGACGCAGCGCGATGTGGAGTTCGAGCTGGTGAGCCTGCGCGATGCGGACCTCGCCCACTTGATTTCGCTCGGTGGCTGGATTCGCGCGCTGGAAGTTTCCACCGTCGCGGTCGACAAACAATTTTCCCCCGAACGCGCCCGCAAGGTTTTGCGTGAGGACATCGCGGATTATTACACGGAAACGGTCGGCGGTCTGGAGCCGAAGATTTCCGAGCGTCCGAGCTACATCCAGCTCCGCGAGGTGCTTTCCGGCCTGCGCACCGCGATGTTGATCCCGGACGACCGGGAGCCGACGGTGGAGCAAATCAAAGCGATCCGCGCGGAAGCGGCGAAACTCGTAAACCTCGCGCTGCAACGGAAGCAATGAGCCTGCGGAAAAATCCGGTGGCGGTGCTCGGACTGGGCATCATTGGCTCGCGGGTGGTCGAAAGACTCACCGAGGCGGGATGGCGGGTGAAGAGCTGGAACCGCACGCCGAAGGGCGGGGAAGGCGGGTGCTCCACGCCCGAGGAGGCGGTTTCCGGGGCATCGGTCATTTCGCTTTTTCTGAAAGACGTCTCGGCGGTGCGCGAGGTGGCGGGCCGGTTGCTGCCGCATCTAAAGCCGGGGCAGATCGTGCTGAACCACTCAACCATCGATCGCGAGACGACGCTGTGGCTGGACGCGGTGATTTCGGAAAAATCCGGCCGGTTTCTCGATGCGCCGTTCACCGGCAGCAAGGACGCCTCGGAGACGGGCAAGCTGCTCTATTACCTCGGCGGCGATGCCGCGTTGATCGCGGAAGTGACGCCGTTTCTCGAAGCATCGTCGCGCATGCTCTTGCCGTGCGGCGCGGTGGGGGATGCGACGGTGGTGAAGCTGGCGATGAACCTCGTTTCCGCGTGCACCGTGCAGGCATTGGCCGAGGCCGTGGCGATTTCCACCCGCTTGGGCGTGGAGAAAGACGTGTTCGCGGCGGCTGCGGCGAACAGCGCGTTCGCCTCTCCGCTGGCGGCGCTGAAACTACCAGGCATGCTCGCGGGGAATTTCGAAATCTTTTTCTCCATGGCAAACATGGCGAAGGACAGCCGGTACGCGCTGGCTCTGGCCGATCAAGCGGGTCTCGATGTTCCCGCGATCCGCACGGTTTCCGAAAGGATGCTGGGCTTGTGCGCCTCCGGGCTGGCGGACGCTGATTTTTCCGCATTGGTGAAACCCTATCTCGACGAAGCATGAGCGGGAAATGGCGGATCGATCTTGGAATACCCGCGGTGCTTGCGTTTCGCGGGCCGGATGCGGTGCGGTTTTTGAACGGCCAGATCACGCAGGATGTGCGGAAGGTCGTGGGTTCCGATCTCTCGCTGCCCGCTTGCGTCACCGATGCGAAAGGGAAGCTGCAATTCAGGATCGGGATTCTGGAAAACGACGGCGCGGTGTGGGTGATCGGCGGCACGGAATCCGCCGAGGCGCTGGAAGCCCGTATCACGCGCTATCTGATCGCGGATGACGTGGAGGTGGAAAATCTCACCGGCCGATACGCGTTGGTTCATTTCATCGGGGAATCCGGCGACGTGCCGCCCGGTGTGATCGCGCGGAAAAGCACGCGTTTTCACGAAGCGGGAGTCGATTGCCTCGTCCCCGTGGAAGAGGCACTGCATTTTCAGGATGTGCCGGAGCTGGCGGGGGACGCGCTGGAGCATTTCCGCATCCTGCGAGGCGTGCCGGAATGGGGAGTGGAGTTGCTGGAAGGCATGCTTCCGCCGGAAGCCGGGCTGGACGCCACGGACATCTCCTATCAGAAAGGCTGCTACATCGGGCAGGAAGTCATCTCCCGCATCAAGTCGGCGGGGAAGGTGAACCGGAAACTCACGCGGCTTCGGGTTCCCGCAACGGTGACGAAGCCGGGCACGTTGTTCGCCGCGGAAGGAGAAGCGGGGCACCTCACCAGCATCTCGCCGATTGCCATCGACGGAAAAAAACCGGCGCTCGGATACATCAGGCGCGGTGCGTTGGAGGAGGCGGATTGGTTCGCCGATGAAGCCCGGACGTTGCCTGTCACCGCGGTCTGAAGGGAGCGCCGGTGTCCCCACCGGCTCTTTTCTTTCCTTGCGAGGCCAAGCCGGTGGAGATACCGGCGTTCCTTGGAAGAACTTTCCGCAGGATGCGGAACGGGACACGCTGGAAGCGTGTGCTCCGCCGCCACGCATCCTTCCGTCACCCGCATTTTGATTCCGGAAGAAAGGTTATCGATTTTCCATCCGTAAATGATTGCTTTGCGGACCTCCGCGGACACCCTTGGCCAGCTTGATCGATATGAATGGATTATTTACAAAAACCGCAGTGATATTTGGATTGGCGATGACCTTCTGGATGGGCGCCGCCGCCGCCCAGCCGGAAGCCGATGACCGCCCTGTCGAAGATGCGAAAAAGCACAAACTAGCGGTAAAAGCGGAAGGGAATCTGCCCACGGTCTATCTGATTGGCGATTCCACCGTGAAAGTCGGCACCCCTTCCCAACGCGGCTGGGGCGACGAACTCGCGCCGTTTTTCAATACGGATAAAATCAACGTCGTCAACCACGCCATCGGCGGCCGCAGCAGCCGCACCTTCCAGACCGAAGGCCGCTGGGATGCCAGCCTCGCCATGATGAAAAAGGGGGATTTCCTCCTCATCCAGTTCGGCCACAACGACACCGGAGCCATCAACGACGACAAACGCGCGCGCGCTTCCCTCAAGGGCACGGGCGGGGAAACCGAGGAAATCGACAACATCCTCACCAAGCGACACGAAGTCGTGCACACCTTCGGCTGGTATCTGCGGAAATACGTCCGCGAAGCCAAGGCGAAAGGGGTGGTCCCCGTCATCTGCTCGCCGATTCCCCGCAAAAGCTGGCAGGACGGCAAAATCAACCGCGTTTCCGGAAGCTACGGCAAGTGGGCGCGCGAAGTCGCGGAACAGGAAGGCGCGCTGTTCATCGATTTGAACGAAATCATCGCCCGCGAATACGAAAAACTCGGCCCGGAAAAAGTGGAGCCGCTTTTCGCCGACAAAGGCACCCACACCTCCTTTGACGGGGCGAAGCTCAACGCCCGCTGCGTCGTGGCCGGATTACGCGGACTCGCCGGGAAGCCTTTCGATGCGAACCTCTCGGAAGAAGGCCTCGCGGTTCCTCCCTTTGTCGAAGAAAAGTGACATCCACCCGATGCCCGTCCTCCTCTCCATCGAATCCTCCTGTGATGAAACCGCCGTCGCCATCGTGCGCGGCTCTCCCGGAAAAGCGGCGGAAGTCCTCGCCTCGGAAATTTCCTCGCAAATCCCGCTTCACCGCGAATACGGCGGCGTCGTGCCCGAGCTCGCCTCGCGCAACCACTCCCTGCGCCTCCGCGCTCTGGTGGAAGCCGCCCTTGCGGACGCCGCGGTTTCCATGGCGGAGATCGATGCCTTCGCCGCCACCATCGGCCCCGGCCTCGCCTCCTCCCTCCTCATCGGCAGCACCGCCGCCAAGGGCATGGCCTGCGCGCTGGGCAAGCCGTTCCTCGGCATCAACCACCTCGAAGGCCACCTGCTTTCCCCCTTTCTCCGGCACACCGCCGTTCCTCCGCACCTCGCCCTCATCGTCTCCGGCGGCCACACCCTCCTCCTCGATGTCGCCGGGGCGGGGGACTACCGGAAAATCGGCGGCACCCGCGATGACGCCGCCGGAGAAGCCTACGACAAAGTCGGCAAAATGCTCGGCCTGCCATACCCCGGCGGACCTGAAATCGAAAAAGCCGCCCGTTCCGGCAATCCCGAAGCCTTCGATTTCCCGCGCTCCATGCTCCATGATCCGCATCTGGACTTCTCCTTCTCCGGGCTGAAAACCGCCGTCCTCTACACCCTGCAATCCCTCCAAAAAGAGCGTGAAAGTGTTCAAAGTGGTGGTGGCGTCCCGCCGCAAAATCCAAATCTCCTCATCCCGGACATCGCCGCCTCCTTCCAGGCCGCCGTCATCGAAGTCCTCGTCAGAAAAACCCTCCGCGCCGCCAGGGAGACCGGCCGCAAGCTCATCGCCCTTTCCGGCGGTGTCAGCATGAACCTGGCCCTCCGCGCCGCCTTTGAAGACGCCTGCCGCGGACATGGCATGCAGCTCGCCATTTCCCCGCCGGATTTCTGCACGGACAACGCCGCCATGATCGCCTTCGCCGCGCTCCTGCGCCATCTCCAGGGTGAAACCTCGCCGCTCGCCGCCGATATCCACCCGAATCTTCCTCTCGCATAAGCCCTCCTGGCTTCACCACGGAAACAGGAAGAGATTTTCAACCGCGGATGAACGTTAATGGACGCAGATAAGATTCATAAATTCTGATTAGCTGGATTCGCGGTTTCAAATCCTTGTCATTCGCTCGGTAAGTTCACCGCGCCTCTGCCGCCCTGCGCGGGAACTCTTCTTCTCATCTTCCATCTGCGTTCATCAATCTTCATCTGCGGTTAAAAAATTCTTCAATTCCGGATGAAAGAATGTCGGATCAGGGGGCACCAGCTGAAGCTCTTTCTCTCAACGATCCACCCTCAGCCATCAACAATCTTCGGAAAATCCCTCTGGTTTTCCCGCCCTCCGGGTGGTTTATAAAAAGAGACCTGAATGATCTACCGCACCCTCATTTTCGACTTCGACGGCACCATCGCCGACACCCTTGAGGAATCCCGCCGCCTCTACAACCTCATGGCCGCGGACTACGGCCTGCGCGAGGTCGCCGCTGATGAACTCGAAGACCTCCGCCACTTCACCCTGAAGGAACTCCTCAAGCACCTGAAAATCCCCAAGCGCCGCGTCCCCACCCTCATTTCCCGCGGCACCGGCCTCATGCGTGGAAACATCGAGGCCCTCCAGCTCATCCCCGGCATGGGCGAGGTCCTGCGCCAGCTCCGCCCGCATCTTGGTTCCTGCGGCATCCTCACCTCCAATGCCACCGCCAACGTCGAGCTCTTTCTCGAAAAATACGGCCTCCGCCGGGAGTTCGACTTCATCTCCACCACCTCGAAGCTCACCAGCAAGGCCCGCCACCTCAAGTCCCTGCGCAAGCAATACGGCCTCAAGCCCCACGAAATCCTCTACATCGGTGACGAGCTCCGCGACGTCAAAGCCTCCCAGAAAGCCTCCATCCCCGTCGCCGCCGTCAGTTGGGGCTTCAATTCCCACGAATCCCTCGCCGCCCAAAACCCCACCTATCTCTTTGATGCCCCAGGGCAGCTGCTCTCCTTGATCTAGTCCGGCAGCATCCCCTTGGACCGCCGGTGTCCCCACCGGCCCTTCGGGATGAAGGGGGAGCACACGCGCCCTCGCGTGTTCAGGAGCGCGCCCTCGCGCTCCGTCCGGTTACGAATCTCCGTGTGGACCGGTTTTCCGGAATCCATCTCCTCACGTTTTCGATGCTCGTTTTCGGCGGGGCGCCAAAAACCACACGCGAGGCGCGTGTGCTCCCCCGAAGAGCCGGTAGGGACACCGTTCCTCTAAAAAAGGGTGCTGGACCGGGAAGTTAATTGTTTAATGCGTCGGTTAACTGTGTAACCCGTTCGTTTGCAAGGATTTTTGTGGAAAACTCTGAATAATTTCCTTGTCTTGCCATGGAGAATCGTCCTGACTCTCCCATGCTTGTCCCTAAGCATGCCGTTCACCTTGGCATCGTTTCTTCCTACTAACTCCTCTATGAAAATGAAATTCAGACGATCATTCCTAATTGCTTCGAAAGCATTGCCGCTGATGGTGGCTTTTTCCAGCATGTCCGCCCATGCGGCGGATTACACGTTGAGCACCGCCGATGCTAGCGGTGCATCGAGCTTCACTACCGGCACCAACTGGAGCAGCGGTGCCGTCGCTGCTGCGGGTAACAATTATACGGTGTCGATTGCCCAGCTGCGCGGCCCTGCCGATAACAGTAGCTATACTTTTGCTGGTGATTCACTGACGATTGCTACCGGGGGAATTTTCCTGCTGAAAAGCACGGGCACGGCTCAAGTCTTGACGGTCAGCAACCTGATCCTGAGTGGCGGCGAAATCGAGCAATCTAATACAACCGGTGGCACTACGGTCTTCAAGGGGACAGTTGCAGGATCAATCACTCTGACTGCCGACACGACTTCCTACCTCGGAGCGACCTCGAAATCGTCTGGAACCATATTTGAGATTCTCCAGATCGATTCCACGATCACAGGCAGCGGCAATCTTAATATCGGGGGGG
Source organism: Luteolibacter sp. (assembly GCA_047605125.1). Taxonomy (GTDB): domain Bacteria; phylum Verrucomicrobiota; class Verrucomicrobiia; order Verrucomicrobiales; family Akkermansiaceae; genus Luteolibacter. The sequence goes on along the minus strand of JASGGK010000003.1, from coordinate 163,268 downwards.
CAAATGCAAATCGTCTCGGTACCGTCATCCTGGCGGGGGATAATACTTACACCGGCACCACTACGCTCACCCGTGGCAATCTCCAACTGGCCAACGCCAATGCATTGTCCGGCAGCACCCTGATCACCAATGCCACCGCTGGCAAGTTGTTGTTCTCCTCCGGCATCACGACGTTCAATGTCGGCGGTCTGAGCGGTGCGGGCGACATCGCACTCACGGACACCGCATCCTCCGCCGTGACCCTGAGCGTCGGCGCGAACAATGCCAGCACCACCTACAGCGGTGCCTTGAGCGGCGCGGGTGCCCTCACCAAAAAGGGCACGGGCACCCTCACCCTGAGCGGAGCGAGCAGCTACACCGGCGGCACCACCGTCACTGACGGCACGCTGACTGCGGGTAATGCCAGTGCATTGGGAACCGGATCTGTCGCGGTAAATGGCGGCACTCTGAATTCCTCCGTAGCGAATGTGAACACCGGCGCGATCACTGTCGCGGGCGGCACTCTGGCGGTGAATGGTACGGGTATTGGTAGCTACACCCTGAGCTCGACTTCGGATTTCTCATTGACCAGCGGCTCGCTTCAACTGGGAATTGCCAGTACTACTTCCTTTGACCAAATCATCGGTGATGGCGGCACATTCAGTCTTACCGGTGGCACGCTTGATTTGAGCTCCAGCACTGGCATCGATTATTCCGAAACCTATCAGTTGTTCGCTGATTTCGCTTCCGGAACCGTGTCCGGTCTCACGATTACGGGTTATGACACGGATGAGTATACCGCCAGCCTTAGCTCGGATGGTATCCTGAGTTTCACGGCAGTTCCCGAGCCATCCATCGCTCTTCTGAGCGGTCTGGGTCTCCTCGGCCTTCTTCGCCGCCGCCGCGCAGCGTAAGAGAATTAAGGACCATAGAGGTTTTTAGAAGCCTGAACCGGCCGGGGAAACCCGGCCGGTTTTTTTACGGATGGAGCGCCGACGTTCACGTCGGCTCTCTTCGGGGGGAACGCTGGAAGCGTGCGCTCCCTGAATAGCCGGACCGGAAAGTTAATCAATTAACAGGAGAGTTAACCATGTAACCAGCTCGCTTGCAACGATTTTTATGAAAACAAAGGACGATTTCCTTGACTTGCCCCAGGGAATTACACTGAATCCTCAACGCTTGACCTCAAGCACGCTGTTCACACCTGCATCGTTTCTTCCTCTTAATCCCTCTATGAAAATGAAATTGAACAAGCCCCTATCCGGTTTCCTTGCCGTTTCCCTTCTCACCCTCGGTGCGGCCAATGCCGCATCCGTGGTCAACTGGACCACGACCGCAGCAGCCAGCAGCGGTTTGAACACTGACGATCCGGTCATCGGGAGCGGTTCTTCCAACAGCGCTTCGAATGTTCTCGCTTATTCCTCTCTGCCAAGCAGCTACACGCTTGTGAACGTCGGTGACACGATCACTCTCACGGGATCTCTCACCACTTTGGGAACTAGTTCCAGCTCAGGGGGAATCCGTTTCGGTCTTTACAACACGAATAGCTCGTCCACCACTGCTAACTGGCTCGGATATATGGCGACCGCAGGCAGTGGTAGCACCGCTGGCGCAATCTATGAACTCGCTTCAGGGAATGCCGCATATAACACCACTGGCGGCGGCTCCGTTTCAGGCGGAACGTACACCGCTCCGGGAACTGGTAACAACCTAGGCAGCACCTCATCTGTTACCTATGACTTCACCCTCGTGTTGGAATTGACCGCAGCGGGAGAAATTACAATCACCTCCTCTCTGCTCAACACTGCTACTAACGTGAATTACGCCAGTTACACCGTTGTGGACTCCTCGGCCGTAACCACCACCTTCAATGAGGTTGGATTCAGCTTCACCAGCGGGCTGGCTGCGGACCAAGTCACCTTCAGCAACATCACGATTGTTCCCGAGCCTTCCATCGCCCTTCTGAGCGGTCTGGGAGTCCTCGGTCTCCTTCGCCGCCGCCGCGCCGCGTAAGGTGAAACCTTCAAAAAGGGTTTAAACATTCAAGCCGGCCGGGGAAACCCGGCCGGCTTTTTTCTTGGGAGCAGGCGATGGAGCGCCGGTGTCCCCACCGGCTCTTCTTTCCGGGGGAGCGCACGTGAACACCGGCGCTCCATTCAAAACAAGCGATCGAGCAGGGGCACTCCGGCGAGGTAGCGGTGGAAGTTGGTCAGGAAATGCCGGACCAGCGCTTCATCTTCCGCGGCGTGACCACCGGCGATGTGCGGAGTGATGTGGCAGTTCGGCGCATGGCGCAGCGGATGGCCGGCAGGGAGAGGTTCCGGCTCGGTGACGTCCAGCCAGGCTGCCGAGAGTTTCCCTGAATGCAGGGCATCGGCGAGGTCTTGCTGGTTCACGGTCGTGCCGCGCCCGATGTTGTAAAAAACAGCTCCTGGTTTGAAATGAGAGAGCAGGGAGGCATTCACAAAGCCGCGTGAAGCTGCATTTTCCGGCAGAATGTTGATGATGTGATCGGCATCGGCCAAAGCGAAAGGAAGGGTTTCTTCCGTGACCACAGGCAATCCTTCGTTGCCGCGCGGAGTCCGGCGCATGGCGGTGATGTTCATCTCGAAAGGGGCCAGGAGTTTCACCAGTTCTCCGGCGATGGCTCCGTAGCCGAGGATGACGACATTTTGGCCGAAGAGGCATCGGCAGCCGCTGCGCAGACGGCTCCATTCTTCGGAGCCGTTTTCGGCATGGCTGGCCAGGGCTTGGGGAAGAAGCCGGGATTGGGCCATCATGAAGCTGAAAGCATGCTCGGCGCAGGCACGGGCATAAACCGTGGAGCTGTTGGTCACGATCAGCCCGCGGTTTTCGGCATAAGTCCTGAATTCGGGCGTGTCGTAGCGTGTGAATCCAGCGGAGCTGATATGAATCCAGCGGAGTTTTTCCGCCGTGTAGATACTTTCAAGATGAGGCTGCCCGAAGGCAATTTCAGCTTCCGCAAAGGCGGGGTCCGGTGAGGTTTGGGCCAGAACGGAGGAGGCGGCAAGAGTCGGGGTGATCAGGCGGTGTTCGGTGGTGGCATCCCGGAGTTGCCGCGCGGCTTCCGGGCCGAGAAGGGGATCGCTATAAAGAGTCAAGCTGGACATGGGATGGATCAGGCGTTTTCAGTGTTACGGAGATGCGTTGGGAGTGGAGTGGGAATATGGACGGAAGGTATGGGCTTTTTGGCAGAGAGATTCAAGCGCGGCGGATTTTTCTTCCGCGCCCGCCGGAGGATTTGGAGTGGGCCGTGTAGAGGATTCTCATAATCTTGCATAGATAAGCAGGGAATGAAGGAAGATTCCTCTCATTTTGAACTTTTTGAAAACCAGGACATCGCGAGCGAAGCGTTTTGAATCGAATTGACCGCGAAGCGGCGAACAACCACTTCATCACTGTCGCGGACTTGTGGGTGGCGTAGTTGTCCAGAACCAGATGCACTTCCTTGCCTGCTGCGACTTCCTCCGCAATATGGGTTTCGATGCTTTTGAGAAAAGTGATGAACTCCTTGGCCCGATGCCGGGGATAGCACTTTCCGAGAACTTTGCCGGTCTTCACATCCAGCGCGGCGAATAACGAGGTGGTTCCATGACGGTGGTATTCCGGCGTATGCCCTTCAGGTTTGCCGGGGCGCATCGGCGGCACGGGCTGCGAACGCTCAAGGGCCTGGATCCGGCTTTTCTCCTCAACGCATGGCACGAGGGCGTTTTCGGGAGGACTCATGTAAAGGCCCGCCAGATGCGTGAGACGCTGTCAGGTGGGATGCCCGTCTTCTTCGCCATCTTGCGGGTGCTCCAGTGGGTGGCACCCTTGGGCTTGGAGTGAAGCGTCTTTTCGATCAACGCCTCGATCCGGTCATCTCCGATCCTCCGGGGCGGTCCGCTCCGCGGAAGGTCGCTGATCCCATCCAAACGAAGTTGGCCGAAGCGCGAGCGCAAGGAACCAATCGTGGCCGCACAGAAGCCGATCCGCTCGGAAATGACTTTGTTGGAAAACCCTTCTGCCATCAGCAAAACGGACTTCGCTCGTTTGACTTCAGCCGCTGGAGCGCTCCGTTTCGCGGAGAGCTTCTGAAGAAAATCCTTCCCGGTTTGACTGAGTGAAATCCGGATCACAGGGCGTCCTGTTCTTGCCATGAAAGGAGAATATCCTCCCTTTTACTTATTAAAGAATTAATCAGACAGGACACTAGATGATTGAACGAATGATGTCACTTTATTTTGCGAGTATCAATAAACGGGTTCTTAGAAGCTGTCTGAAAATTCCCACCGCTCCGCCACATGATGGGGCGATGAAGAAATTTAAACCGCAGATGAACGAAAATGAACGCAGATGGAAGAAGGGATTTTACGAAATTAGAAGATCTCTTTTATCTGCGTCCATCCTGTTTATCTGTGGTTAAAGAGATTTTTCAGACAGCCTCTTAGAACCCGTTTAAAGTCTTCTGAGCAATAGCGAGATAAAGGCCGGTCGGATCATTGCCAACGATGACGAGAGCTTCCGCTCACAATTTTTCCATAAGCGGCGGCATTTTTCCAACCAGGAAATCGTGCGCTCGACCACCCAGCGCTTTGGTATCACCGCAAAGGTGTGCGGTTCATTGCGTTTCGCCACTTCGACTTTCGCGTTGAGTTGCTCTTGGACAAAATCAGCAAAAGGCCGCCCGCCATAGCCTCCGTCTACCAGAACCGCTTCCGCGCGTTGCAATCGTCCTGCGGCGGCTTGCAGCATTTCCTTCGCTCCGGCTTTGTCGCTGATATTCGCCGTGGTCACATGAAGCAGATGTGGATGCTCACGAGCCAGATCCAGCATGTGGAGAAACAAATGTCGGCCATCGTCCGCTCGAGTCCATTCCTGAAACGTGCGGTCGCGGCGCTCGTGGAGGTAAAGGGCGCGGCCCAACTCACAGCCCTCTCGTTGTTAGCCTCCATGCCCGAACCGGGAACCCTCAACCGCGGGCAGGTGGCATCCTTGGCGGGACTGGCACCGTTCAACCAGGACAGTGGTGCCATGCGCGGCAAGCGGACAATACATGGAGGCAGTCACACGGTGCGGCAGGCGCTTTACATGGCCGCGCTGACAGCGGCGCATCGTAACGAGATCCTGGGCGCGGCCTATCGACAGATGGTGGAGAGGGGCAAGCCGAAGAAGGTCGCTCTGATGGCAATCATGCGCCGGTTGCTGATCCATCCAAACTCCATCATGAACAAGGTATTGCGGGAAGGAAATGCCGCTGAATTCCTAACATTATAAAAAACACGGTTGCTGTCGTGTGATTTCCTTATTCATACACCATCAGCGCTTCCGGGAGGATACCGGAAATGCCGGAAAGGCGGGGGTTTGCTTCCCATGCGCCGTGATTTCCAAAGATGCGCCGGACCATGCGTTGGAAGGTATCGACGGGATCGCCCTGATTCGGAATTTCTCGCAGATGGTCGCGGGGACGGGTGGTGTCTAGCATCCAGGTGGTGGCGGGGCGGCTGTCGATCATGGTTTTTTTCGCGCCCCAAACGCGTGCTTCCGGATGGGAAAGGTCGGCGATGGTGGCGCCTTTTTTATTGGGCCGGGCAATCCACCAGCCGCGCGTTTTTTGGAGAACCGCTTTCACTTCCTTGGTGTTTTCGACCGCGGAGAGAGCTTCCGGGCGTTTGGCGTAAACCGTCCAGCGTACGGGTGAATCGGGAAGTTGGAAAACCGAGCGATAGCCGACCCACAGATCATCGCCGGAGTGGATGATGCAGCGCCAGAGCAGACGGTTCCACGAGGCGGGCGTTTCCTGTAATCGGCTCGGCGTGATGCCGCGTTTTGCGAGATCGTTTCGAAACCCTTGATGCACCCAGCCTTTGAGGGTGAAACCGAGCACCAGAATCACGGCGGAAATCCCGACCGCACGGGTGAGCCAGCGCTGGCGCTGCGGGAGTTCTTTTTTGGTTTGGAAAAACGCGAGTTTCGCCAAGCAGAAAATCAGCGGCAGCGTGAAAAGCAGGTCGATTTCCGGCATCAGAGGATAACAGATTTTTCCGAAAGGGATCGGCCACAAGGGCCACGCTCCATCCACGGTGAGTGCCTGATGGCAAAGGACGACGCCATAAACGGCGAGGATGAAAAGCGTGGCTTCCTGCTGGGTGACTTTCTGTTTTTTCCAGAGAACGCTCAGTTTCCTGCCGCCGTAAAATGCGAGCAATCCGGCGACGGGAATGGATTGGCCGAAGCCGGCGATCACCCACAGATCCAGCCAGGTGGGCAACAACGCGCCGAGCAGGTAATCGAGGTGCGGGAGCAGGGCGATGCCGATGCCCCAGAGCATGGCTTTGTTTCCGAGTTTTTTCCCCAGCATCATCTCCGCGATGAAGGCTCCCAGTGCTGCCTGTGTGATCCACTCCACAGGGCGATGATGGGTGAGCCGGGGCTTCCGGGAAATGTTTTTTGCCAACGGGGCGTTTTGCTTGCCTGAGCCGTTGAATGTGAAGTGCTTGCCGAGGTGGGAGGCGTTGCGGTTCTTGGAAGAGCCGACTCTCCTTCAGCCTTGGATCAGTTTGAAAATCGGCGGGAAGGCTTCGCGCCAGGCGTGGGCGTGGGCACAGCGGATGATGGCGTTTTCCTGAGTGTGATCGGGAAATGCGCGGGCATCGCGGGCTTTTTTCGAGGCTCTTGTAATCGCTTGAAGTTCCGACGAAACGGCACTGATGGCGAATCCGGCGGAAAGCGCGATAGCGGCGAGCACGAGCACGATGGCGGCGAAGAAGTGGATCTTCACGGCAATCACGGCGAATACGGCGATGAGGATGCTCAAAGGCGGTACGGCGAGGCCGAAACGGCGGCTTTTTTCGCGGGCGGCGGCGGCTTTCGGCATTTCCTCCGCCCACTCGGCGAGTGCCTTCAAGCGAAGCTGATGGCCGAATTCATAAGCCGTCGCATCCGAGCGATGGATCGTGGCGGTATCTCCGGGAGCGGGCAGCCATTTGTTCAAATCACAACGGCACGGGCGCTCGCCTTCGGTTGCGAGGACGCGCAGGCCATACCACCAACGGACCGCGAATGCGACGGCGAGAGCGAGCACCGAGATGAGGAAAAGAAGACGTGGCATGTTATGGAAGGATCAGGCTTTCGTTCCACGAGTGGTGCCACCGGCGGAGAACCACGCACGCGGATCATCGGGCCACGGATGGCGGGGATAGCGGCCGGCGACTTCCTTTTTCATTTGGGCGTAGCCGGATGCCCAGAAGCCTTTCAGATCTTTGGTCATTTGCCACGGTTTTTGGCCGGGCGTGAGAATGTGGATGAGCAACGGCGCACGGCCACCCGCGATCAGCGGTGTTTCCCAAAGCCCGAACAAATGCGAAACTCGGACGGAAATGAACGGGTCTTTATCGGAGGAGTAGGTGACCTTGGCGCTTTGTCCGTTCGGCAAGGGAATGCGCTCGGGGCAATAGGAATCGAGCGCGGCGCGTTGCCCGTGGCTGAGCCATTCGCGCAAGACGGGCCAGACCGGCGCTTCCTTGATTTCCTTGTAGCTCACCGCGCCGTGGCAAATCTGCGCGATGGCATCGGCGCGGTCTTCATCGGTCCAGCCGGGCATGCCTAGCTCGGGCATGAGTCTTCCTAATAGAGAAAGGCGGGCGGTCCATTGGTCGACGGAATCATCCCAGTTTTTCAAAACCAGCTCGCTGGAAAGAACGCGCTCGGCGAGCAATATCGCGGCCTGATCGGGATTCACATTCTGATCGGTTTCCTTTGCTTCCAGCACCAGATCGCGGAAGCGGGTTTCCTTGCGGGAAACGACTCGGCGGCGGGTTTCATCCCACGCCGCGCCTTGCGTCTGGCGGAGATCTTCCGGGAAAAGCTCTGCCAGCCATGCGGGATCGATGGCGGTGGCGCGGCGCAGATGCACGATGACTTCGCGAGCTTCCACTTCGGTGATTTCCGCCGCGACGAAAGCGGGTGCGTTTTTCACGCATGAATCTTCATCGAGCTTGCCCTTGCGCTGATGGACGAGCTTGCAGGCAAGCGTTCCCTGGCTGAAGCGGATGGCGAGTTGATCACTGAAGCCGAAGAGCATCGCTTTGCCGATCGACTCGCGGTTTTTCTGGAAATCGACCGGTTTCCATGCCCAGCCGAACCGTTGCGCCATTGCACCGAGCCGATCGAATCCTTGAGCGGTTTCCCGCGCCCCGCGGGCCAGCACGCCGATTTGATTGCAGCGTTGCGGATCGAAATTCATCGCGACGGCGGATTCGAACGCGCGCCATTCTCCGGCGAAATCGGTATCGTCTTCCGGGAAAATGAAATCCTTACGACCCACGCCGCCGCGTTTGTTGGTGAAAATCCCTTCGCCCTGCACGCTGGCGGCGATGAAGGCGGTTTCCGCAACGCAGCCGTGTTCGTGACCGGCGAGCATGAGGCGGGAAAACCGTGGGTCGAGCGGCAGAGTTGCCATTTTCCGGCCTTCATCGGTGATCGCTCCGCTGGCATCCAGCGCGCCGAGATCGTGCAGCAAAGTTTCCGCGCGTTTCAGCGAATCTTCCTTCGGCGCGTCGAACCAACGGAAATCGCGGATTTCGGAAACTCCGGCGGCTTTCAGCAAAAGCACGGCTTCCGCCAGATCGACGCGATGTACTTCCGGTGCTTCGAACTCCGCGCGGCGGCCGTGCTCGGCATCGCTCCACAAGCGGTAAGAACGGCCCGGAGCGGTGCGTCCGGCGCGTCCGCTGCGTTGCTCTGCGGCGGCGCGGGAAATCCTGGTGATGAGCAGCGTGTTGATGCCACGGCGTGCTTCGTAGGAAGCGGTGCGGGCGAGGCCGGAATCGATCACCGTGCGCACGCCATCGATGGTGAGCGAGGTTTCGGCGACGTTGGTGGCGACGATGATTTTCGGTTTCTCGCCGGGCGAAATCGCGGCTTCCTGAGCGGCGGGCGGGAGGGAGCTGTAGAGCGGGAAAATGTCCCAGCCGCGCGTGAACGAGGAGTTTTCCAGAAGCTCGATGGTGCGGCGGATTTCGTGGGTGCCGGGCAGGAACATCAGGATATTTCCGGCATCCGGCATGGCGATGGCTTCCTTGCACACGGCGGCCATTTTTTCCCACACCGGCGTCTCTTGTTGCGGACCGGCGCGGCGGTCATTCGCGACGGGACGATGCGCTCGATAGAGAATCTCGACGGGGAATTTCCGGCCTGCGGCTTCGAGGGAAACGGCGGTTTCGAGATAATCGGCGAGCCCCGCGGTTTCCAGCGTCGCGGACATCACGACGACCCGCAAATCCGGGCGCGCGCTTTCCTGAAGATCGAGGCAACGGGCGAGGGCGATATCGACGGCGAGGCGGCGTTCGTGGAACTCATCGAAAACGACCGCGCCGACGCCGCCGAGCGTCGGATCATCCTGAATCCAGCGTTGGAACACCCCATCGGTCAGATAGATGATGCGGGTATCATCGCGGTATTTCGTATCGAAACGGACCGCGTAGCCGACTTCGTGGCCGAGCCGGGCATCGCGTTGTTTCGCGACCCAGCCGGCGAGTAACCGGGCGGCCATGCGGCGCGGCTCGATGACGATGATTTTTCCCTGAATCCCCGCGTCCACCAGCATGCCGGGAACGGCGGTGGACTTGCCGGAACCCGTGGGGGCTTTCAGCAAAACGCGCGATTTCTCACCGGCGAGCGCGGTGACGAGGGCGTCCTGGATTTCGTAAACGGGGAGCATGGGAACATCGAACGTTGAAAGGAAGAGATCACTTCTCCATCAGCTCGATGGAGATTTTCCCGAACGTCTCGCGGTCCAGCAGGAAGTAGTGTGGCTCGGTGTTGAGTTTGCCGAAATAATAGGCTGGCTTTGCATCGGCGGATGCGGGGGCGAAGGAAATCGTGCGGCGGTTCAGGCCGGTGATGTCTCCCATTTCATCGACCGCGTTTTCCGTGACGGAAAGCGTGAATGTCGGCTGGGAAAGCGCGGTGATGGCGGCGGCATCATCGGGCGCGAGCCATTGGGAAACATGCAGGTCTTCCAGCGTGTTGAGCATGTAGTTCGCATGCTCGGGATCGAGGTAGGAAGTGACGTCCTGATCGTTCTGTGCGGCCTGCCAGTTTTCATTGGCATCGTTGTATTTCAATAGCAGCGGCGGCTGGTTGACGACGGTGCGCTCGATCAGGACGAGGTCCGTGCGGCTGAGAGACCAGAGGCGGGCGAGGCGCCATTCGTAGGGGCGGATGGAGATGCCGCGCAGCATCAACGGATCGACACGCATCACGGTGGAGGTTCCGAGACGGTTGACGAAAACGCCGCCTTTTGAATCGAAGCCGAAGTTCAGTTCGAACGCCTGGTTGTCCTCGCCGAGGAAGGTGATTTTCAAAAACGGCCGGTCGAGCCCCCAAGGCGTGAAGTCCGTGGCGGCATCGGATTCGAAATCGATCACCTTGGAGTCGATCAGCGTGTGCAGCAGGGTCGCGAGCCGTTCTTCGTTGGCGGGCTGGGTCTGACCGTTGATGGTGGCCATCCACGGTTGCGGTGGGGTGCGGGAAATAAGGATTTCCGAGCCGGTGGCGGGCTTGAGGGAAATGCCGCGCAGCGATTTGATGTTGATATTGGTGAGCTTCCGATCGCGCAGATCGTTCACGGTGAGCGGAAGATCGGCGAGAGTGACGATGCCGCGCTCGGTTTTTTTCGGAAGATAGAAAACCGTGTTGGGCCGGTCGGAAACCGTGGCCATGAGATCTTGCGAGGTGGCTGAATCGCTCGGATAAATTTCGAGCACGGTTTCGTCTTTCGAGCCGAAATGCTGGATCGCGATCTGCGGGTTTTTCGTGGTGGAGCCGCTGGTCGGCAATGTCGTTTCATGGCTGTTCGCCAGCTTGGCCGCCTGAAGCCGGAAGAGTCCGTCGATCAGTGTTTTCATCGATTCCGCGTTGGTGCCGATGTTGAGCGGTTTGGTGATCCTCCACGGGCTTTGCGGGGTTTCCCGGCCAAGGGTCAGCTCGCCTTGTTCATTGCGGATGCGGATTTTTTCCAACGCGAACGGGTTGAAATACAACGGATGATGATCTCGGAAGTATTTCAGATTGTCGCGGAAGAGCGGCTGGATGTCTCCGGTGCAGGCGTAGACATAATCCTGGTGGTTCTTGTCACGCGGACGGATGAAAACCGTGGGGTCGGGTTTGTTTTCGGGGCCTGTGTCCTGAAGCCAGGGGGTGGGAAGGCCGAGCTGATATTTCGCCAGTTCATTGCCCTTGCCGTCTTCCAGCAAGATACGGACTGAGTTCTCTTTCAGTCCGGCATTTTTCAGTTTGATATCATCGGTCGGCGCCAAATCCGCGACGCGCATGCCGAGGGTGAAATCGATGATGAAAGTGGCGAAGCGATGATCGACGCGATCTTTCCAAGGCTCGGTGGAAACCCATCCCTGATCGGTGCGGTAGAAGTTGATCTTGGTTCCGTTGCTGACGACGCGGACGTGGTTGACCTGCTCGGGTTTGAAGTCATCGTAAAGCCGCTCGCCGATGGGAGTGGGCGGTGTGCCGAGAAACCGGTCGAGGTTGCCCTGCGTGAGCGACCAGCCAGCGAGTCCGCAAAGGCCGAGCGTCACGACGAGCAGGAGTAATGTGAAAACCTTGGAGCGCATGGATCAGGCGCGGCGCGAGGACCAGACGAAGGCTCCGATGAGGAGGAGCGCGGCGGGGATGAAGAACAGGTTGACGCGGTTGATGAAGGAAACCTGAGCATCGAGGAGCGGCATCTTGTAAGTGCCGAGCGAACGCGGGCCGATGCCGACGAGCGATTGGCGGCCGACGAGCCAGTTCACGCCGGATGCGAGGAAATCGATGTTTTCCGCGCGCTGGTGATCGGGATCGAGGAAGTCGGTGTTCGAGATGACGAGCATGTGTGAAACATCCGCCGCGTAACGGTCATCGGTTTGCGCGCCGCGGGTGACACCTGCGGCGATGAAGAGCGGAGGAGCGGTGTCGGATTGCGGGTCGAAGGTTTCTTTTCCGTCGCCGAAATGCGTTTCTCCCCAGAATCCTTCCGCGACCTGGATCAGGCCGAGCGGAGTGACTTTTTTGTTCAGGAGGTTTTCCGCGTTTTCACGGACTTCGAGGGATGAGCTGGCTCCTTCGAAGACGGTGGCCTGTCCGGCGAGGTCTTTGGTGAAATTCACGCCGTAGGTGAAAATGCCGCGCGTCTGGGAGGAAATGGTGCGGCCTTCGCGTTTTTCGATGATGCGGTCCTTGCGCGGGGTGACGCCGTTGCCGCGGAGAAACGCGCGGAGTTTTTGCGGAACGTCACCGGGTTTCAGCAGCATGAGCACGGCGGACTTCGGGGTGTTCCAATAGTTTTCCAACACGGAGATTTCAGCATCGGTGAAATCATACTTCGGTGCGACCAACGCCACGCCTTCGGCATCGTCCGGGATTTTTTCCAAGCCGGAGAGATTGATGGCGGTGAGCTCGATGTTTTGGAAACGCAGCGTTTGTTCGAGCGATTTCCATGGCGAGTTTTCGCTGTCCGCATCGAGGCGGCTCTTGTCGGCGAGAAGCACCATTTTGCGCGGACGGCCTTCGAGCGATTCGACGAGGCGGGCGGTCATCATGTCTTCACCCTGGAATCCGGTCGGGCGGCGTTGGCCTTTGTCGTCTTTGGTGAACAGCGTCATGTCATCGGCTGCGACGAGTTTCACATGAGGATTCAGCGTTTTCACGCCCGTCGCATCTTCGGTGATGGGCGGGGAATCGTCGGTGCGGGCGTCCATGATGATCATGTCCCGTGTCATGCTGAGACCGTAGGATTTCATGACCTCGGCGGTGCGGTCCGGGCTGCGCATCGGATCGAGCAGCTCCAGCGTGATTTTTCCGTCGGATCGCTGCGCGTAGTCTTCCGCCAGCGCGCGCACGCGTTCGTAGAAAGGTGAACTGCGGCGGTAGGCCATGATCCATTTGATCGGGCGCTCCCGGCTGGTGAGCTTCGGATCTTTCAGATAGTTCCGGGTCGCTTGGGAAAGCGTGTAAACGCCATCCCGGCTGAAATCCGCTCGTCGATAGTGGTTTGCGGAAAGGTAGTTCAGCGCCAGCAGCGAGAGGAAAAACAGGACGAGCTGGAGCAGGGAAAGCGTGCCAATGCTCCAGCGGTTCAGCGAGCGGGCGGGTTTTTCGGATGGCTCTGTGGGAGGGTCGGTCATGCAAGGATGATTCTGGAAATTCATTTTTTCCAACGGCGGTGATCGACCACCTGATAGGTCAGGAACAGGACGAACGCCGCGACGCTGAGGTAGTAAACCGCAGGGCGGGTATCGAAGAGTCCGCTGGTGAAATAATGCAGATGTTCCTGTGAGGAAATGTAGTGGAACAATCCGGCACCCGCGAAGGACTCACCCCAGATCACGGTGACGTAGCCGAGGAAATACTGGATCACCAGCAGGCCGATGGTGAGCAAACCGGCAATGATTTGGCTGGAAGTCAGCGCGGAGGAAAGGCAGCCGATGGCGGTGAAGGCCGCGCCCATCAGCATCAGGATGGTAAATGCGCCGACCAATGCCCCCGGTCCGTAGGCCGGAGGAAGATGCGTGGTCCATTCGAAGAGCTTGAATTGAACCACCGCAGGAATCCATAGCAGCGTGTAGAAAATCATGGCGGCGGTGTATTTTGAAAGCACCACCTGCCAGGTGCGCACGGGAGCGGTGAGCAAGGTTTCCAACGTGCCGGAGCGCTCTTCTTCCGCGAACAAGCGCATGGTGATCAGCGGGAAAATGAACAGGAAATAGAACCAGAACAGCGGGGTGTGGAAGGTGACGTAAACCAGGCTGTCTTTCACCGGAGTGTCGCGAAACCCTTTCATCGCCGTGGAAAGCGAAATGCCCTGCATGATGGTGACAAATGCCAGCACCACCCACCCGAACGGGGTCAGTAAAAAGCCCTTCAATTCTTTGAAGGTAAGGATTCGGAATAATCTCATGCGTTGTTCGTGGGCGCTCTAGGTAGGCGATCCCCGGCGCGAGGCAAAGGGAAAAAACCCTTACTTTGCCAACATCCGCGCCTCGCGGTAGTGGGCGCGGAATTGCCCGCCCAGCGCGGTGGCGTATTCCGCCGCCTTCAGGGAATCCCGGCCATCCAGAATCGGGTGTCCGCCGCCGAAGCCGGAGTAGGGGATTTCCTCCGAATCGAGAAATTCCGCGACGGCTGCGGGCGGCATGCCTGCGTCTTTCAGAGCGGCCCACGAGGTTTTCATTTCCTCGTGCGAATCGATGCAAGCGATCTTGATGAGCTGTCGGATGGTATTGAACGCGCCGCCGGTGAGGTCTTTGCGATACGTGAAATTCCCGGCATCGGCGTAGGGATTCACCGTGGGCATGCTGGAGTTTTCGAGAAATTCCGGCGTGTAAAGGTCGCGGCGGATCGGCAGGCGATGGAGGGAGTCCTTACCGGATTTTCCGGTTTTCCGAAACCACAGCGCCTGACCTTCCGGACTGAGCGTGAAACTGACAAAGGCTTGCGCGATTTCCGGATGGCGCGCGCCTTTCAAGACGGCGATGGGATCGCCACTGAGCGTGGTGCCGCCGAGCGGCGCGGTCCAGATCAGGCGCGGCGAACCGTCGCGAGCGGTGAGATCGCTGTAGGAGCGGCCGTAGAAATCGATACACATGCCTGCCGCGGCGTCGCCCATGCTGACGTCGTGCGGGATTTTCGAGGCGCTGTCGGTGAAATACCGGGCATTCGCGGCGAGGCTTTGGATGAGTTGAAAACCGGCCGCCCAACCCGCCGCACGGGCCTCCGGGGTATCGCCGCGCGCTGAAATTTCCCTCTGCATTTCCGATTGCAGAATCAACTCGAACGTCCGCGCCACCGAGCCGCTTTTCGTGGGATCGGCGAGGGAAAGCTGCCCGGCGTAGCGCGGGTCCGCGAGATCTCTCCATTGCTTGGGCGGCGGGAGTTTCAGACGAGCGAGAACATCCGGGTTATAGCAAATGCCGAATTGCGACATGCAGGTGGCCACCCAGGTGTGATTTTTGGCGAAATAGCGCTCTCCGGTAAATGTTTCCGGGATCACGGCTTGGTCGCCGAAAAGCTCCGGGTGTTGCCGGAAAATCTCCAAAGGTAAAAAACGCCCCTTGCGCGCCTGACCCTCGAAATCCGGCTCGCCGCCACCGAAGAACAAATCCACGCCGATGCCCGGATTTCCGGTTTCTTCCGCTGCCTGAAATCCGGCGTCGATTACCATGCTGATTTCGGAAGTGCCGCCGGGCGTCCGCCAATCGACGTAAAGCGAGCGCCCGGTTTTCCGTTTCCAGAAACTCGCAAAAGCCTCGCCGAATTCCCGGCGGATCGACTCATTGTGCGGCGTGAGAATCACCAGCCGATCCTGCGCGGAATCCGGGCTGGCGGTGGCGGATTCCTTCCGTAGTAGAATGGGAATGAGAACGATCAGCGCCAGCAGGCTGAGGATGATGCAAAGGCGCTTTTTCATGGGAAGGAGGGTTCAGGGGCTGGGGGCTAGGAAGAGAATAGGGAAGAGATGGGAATTTTTATCTAGTCTCCAGCCCCTGACCCCTAGCCACTTCAATCTGCCAGGATCACGGTGTCTTCTTCTCGTGCAGCAAGAAAAACGGAAACTCCCGGCTCATGGAGCATGTGCGGATTCAGCTCCACGACCTGCTGCTGTCCCGCGGCGGTATCCACCCAATAAAGAATCCTCTGCCCGAGATAGGTGCGTGCGGCAATAGTGCCGGAAATCGCATTTTCTCCTGGTGCCGCACGGATTTGCCAGGCCTCCGGGCGGATGGAAAGCCAGACAGACGAGGTGGTTTTGAGAGTTTTTTTTGTTCGTCCGATGAGAAATCCGGCGGCGGTTTTCGTGATGATATTGCCTTCGGAAAACGAGTGGACCTTTCCCGCGATGAGATTGGTTTCACCGATGAACTTCGCGACATAGGCGTCCACCGGTTGCCGGTAAATCTCCGCCGGTGAGCCGACCTGGGCGATTTTCCCCTGATTGAGAATCGCGATCCGATCCGCCATCGCCAACGCCTCTTCCTGATCGTGCGTCACGTAAATCGCGGTAAGGCCGTTGTCTTTTACAATGCCGCGGATTTCCCGCCGCATTTCCACGCGGAGCTGGGCATCCAGATTCGAGAGCGGCTCATCGAGCAAGAGGCACTTCGGCTTCACCACCAGCGCGCGCGCCAAGGAAACCCGCTGCTGTTGCCCGCCGGACATTTGATCGATCGAGCGATTTCCGAAGCCCGCGAGATGCACCCGTTCCAGCGCCTCTTCCACACGGCGTTTGATTTCCGCTTTCGGAACGCGGCGTTCTTCCAGACCGAAGGCGATGTTCCGCGCGACATTCAGGTGCGGCCACAGCGCGTAGCTTTGGAAAACCATCGCCGCCTCGCGTTTGTGGGGCGGCAGGCGGGTGACGTCGGTGTTTCCGAAATAAATCGTCCCGGACGTCGGTTCTTCCAGCCCGGCGATGCAGCGGAGCAGGGTGGTTTTCCCGCAACCCGAAGCACCGAGCAGGAAAAACAGCTCGCCCGGCGTGATTTCCAGCGAAACCCCATCGAGTGCGCGTGTGTGACCGAAGGTTTTGACGACGGAATCGGCTCGGATTGCTTCCATGTGCCACAGCAAGTAGCACGGCAGCCAAGGTGGGGAAAGGTTGGATTGATTTGAGTAAAATCACCGATGACACAATTTCCTTGCCAAGGTGTGGGACGCGCCCTACCAAGTGCGCCCACCCAACCGGGACGCTCGGATGGCGGAATTGGTAGACGCGCTAGACTAAGGATCTAGTGGGGAGACCCGTGGAGGTTCGAGTCCTCTTTCGAGCACCATCCCGTTGAGGATGAACAAATTAGGGAGCCTGAAAAGGCTCCCTTTTTCGTGTTCCGGAGGGAGCTTTTGAAAAGGCTTCCGGCAGTTTTCCGGCAGTTTTGAACTCCATATTCTCCAAAAAACGTCATCCGTGGGGATTCATTGTCATCGGTTCTCGGAAAATTCCGCTCAGCGGAGCAGCCCGTCCAAATCGGAGCGCTGGAACCGGAAGACACCACCGGGAGTCCGTTTGGGCGTCAGTTTCCCGCTCTTGACCCAACGGTGCAGAGTTGCGTGTGAAATGCCCAAATGACGACAGGCATCGTAGGAATTGATCCAAGGTTCATTCGGACTCACTGAGGACGCATCGCGGGGTGTTGCATGATCTGACATGAATGCAGTTTCCTACATCGCCATTCCGTGATGTGTCCCGTTTGGGTGCGGAATGAATTTGCACTTCGGGGGAACGAAACGGGCCAAGTTTGGTGATTTCGTCCGGCCCCGGACAGGTATAATGGGATAGCTGTCTGGCATTCCACCCAAGGGGGGCAAGTGTGTTCTCGAAGGCAAATTTTCCCTTCAGCGGAGCGGGAACATTTCTCAAACGAACGGGACGTTCCGCATGACACCATGCAGGATTGAAAAACGCGCCAGCCAAACATGGGGCGCTCCAAACGAGCGCCAAAACCCGGTGGCACGCTGCAAAGAAAACAGCGTGCCATTCAACATAAACGCCCAACCCCGAACCGGGGGTTTGGGAAACTGTCTGATCTGACAACGACGCGACAATGTTCTATCAGCCGACGGACAAAATTCAGTCGTCACGGAAGAATATGCAAAGGAAACGACATCATCACCTCGCATTCTTCCTATCAGACTAATTTCATGGAACGATCTAACTTAATCATTTCATCGATCCATGGAAAAACATCCATCGCTGTCTGACAGCCGCTCTGAATCAAGACGATCAGCCCCCTCTTTGAAGGAAGGGCATCATCCCGCAAACCGCAGTAAATGAGCGATTTACCACGGCCATTGTTTGATTTCCCATGACTTCGCAGAAAGGCATTCCTCCGAAAGACAAACGACCGTCAAGGCATGAGAATCTCACACGAGGCGGATTCGATAGGTGGCAAAATCGGAACTTAAAAACGTTTATGACCGCTTTTGCTGCCACTTCAAACAATCATTTGAAATAAATTGATGGGAAATCGTGAGATGGGATCAAAATCTCATGGACTTTCGATAGGAGGATCGATAGACGGGATACCTTAAACCCTTAAATCGATCGTTCATGACTCGATTCTTTCAATGTTCTGAAACCCGTGGCTTTTTCGCCGCCTGCCTCGCATCGGCTCTTTCCAGCTTCGCGTGGGCCGGCCCTTCGTGGGAAAAGCCCGCCTTGTCTCTCGGATCGCTCGATCTGGACGGCGGCTTGCGCCAGCGCTTCGAGCTGGGCCGTCTTTCCGGTTCTCCCGAATTTTCGTTCCCGATCCACTTGGAGCATGGCCTGCGGCCGGAAGAAGCGGTTTCGGAATATAAAATCCCCCAGCTAGAGACCTACGTCGTCCCGGAAGGCAGGGACGGAATTCTGTGGCTGGAGCCGGGAGGAAACCGCCATTTGTTCAAGGTTCCGGAAATCCTCGCCAAAGCCCCGGAGCGGCAGAAGGAACCATGGCTCGCCATTTCCCCGGAGGCGGGAGTTTACGAATTCCGCTCCAATGACGGTTGGGTTTACCGTTACGAAGGCGGAAGCATCAAATCGCTGGCCGCTCCCACCGGACGTTCGCTTCGTTTCCAGACGGAAGGGCTGCGGATCGTGCGGATCTTTCAGCAAGCCGATGGCGCGGAAATCAACCTGCTGGAAGCGGAGGAAAACGACTTCAGCCAAGCGGAAAAACTCAAAATCGGCCCGCTGACGCACGAGTTCCGTTACCACCCGGAAAACCAGCAGCTCGTTTCCTGGCACTCTCCGCAAATGGGCAGCCGGTCTGTGGCGTTTTCCTATTCCCCCAAGGGCCTTGTCGATTTCGTCACCCTGCCCGGCGGGGAGAAGCTCACCTATACATGGGGTGGCAGGGATGGCGCGTGGCAGAAGGATTCCGGCCTCGAACTGCCCAAGACCGAGAACGGGACGTTCCTGATTGCGGACCGGGATTTCAAGTTCAACTACGGCATTTCCAAGACCGGCATCAATCTGATGCGGACGGACGCGTTGGGCATCCGGGAAGGATTCATCTTCAATCCCCGCACCCAGCAACTCGTCCGGAAAAACCGGGACGGCGGCGAGATCACCGAGTTCTTCGGCGTGCGGGGTGCCTCGCAAAACCGGCTGGAAAGCGCCCGTGACGCGCGTGGCCGGGAAACCGTGCGCCTGACGTACGATGAAAAAGGCCGGGTCCTGACCCGCACCGTGCCGGGACAGGCGGAAGTGCGTTTCGAATACGACGCTCTGGACCGCATTTCCAAGGTCTACCGCTTGAAAGACCTCGTCACCGCCTACGAGTACGAAGGGGATTCTGAAAAACCGGTGAAAATCACCAATGCGCTGGGAGACACCATCGAAATTTCCTACATGCCGGACGGCCGGATCCGGCGCTACAAGAACCTCGACGGAGCCGTTTACGAATACGTTTACGATGCGCTCGGCCAGCTCACCGAGGAGCGCCACCCGCTCGGCTATACGAAAACCTACGAGCGCGACGCCTACGGCCGCCTCACCCGCGTCAAGGAAATCGACGGCCGGGAACGCCGCTACACTTACACGGAAGAAAACCGCCTCGCCTCCGTTTTCGAGAACGGGGCGAACTGGAGCTACGAATACGATCCCGACGGCCAACTGACCCGCCTCCTGCGCGATGGCCGGACGTGGCAGCAAACCGAGCGCGAAAAAATCGCCGCCACTGGTGAAACCGTAGTCAAGGAAACCGATTCCAACGGCGATGAAACCGTCCATCGGTTCGATCAAAACGGCAATCTCGTCCGGCAGGTGGACGCCCTCGGCAAGGAGACCGAATACAAGCGGGACGCTCTCGGGCAGCTTCAGGGCTGGAAGGACGCCCGCGGTTCTACGGTTGAGTTCGAGCGGGACGCCGTGGGCCGCATTGCGGGCGTCGATACCGGGGAATCCGCCAAACTGGAAATGGCCTACGATCTCACCGGGCGCATCCGCCGGAAAAACAACGGTGAGCAGGACATCCGCTTCGATTACGACAAGGCCGGGCATCTGGTGAAGATCGATTACGGCAAGGGCCAAACCATCGACTACACCTATGACGAGCTTGGCCGCATCCTGACCGCCCTCACGGGGCAAGGCGTGAAAACCACTTACACCTGGGACGCGCTGGACCGGAAGACCAGCGAGCGCAGCGAGATCCCCGAAGCCGGAGCGACCTATCTGGAATGGACCTACACCCCCTCCGGCAAAAAGAAATCCGTTACCGTATGGGGTGGCGACACTCCTGTCGCCTCAACCGCTTCATCCTCCACTCCCCTCAAGCTTCTCCAAAAAACCACCTACACCTACGACGCCCTCGGCCGTTACACGGTGATTTCCGTCAATGACGTGCCGAAGGTCTGGTACGATTACGATCCGGCAACCCTCCGCCTCACCCAAAAGCGCTTCTTCAACGGTTGGCTCACCCGTTACGAGAATGATCCCAGCGGCTATCCGAAATCCCTCATCGCCACCGATGAAACCGGCAAGGTCATCAAGGATGTCCGCTACGTGTGGAGTCCCGAAGGAAAACTCCGGCAACGCACCATGGACGGCATCGTCCAGAACTATTCCTACGACTCCCTAGGCCGCATCACCGAAGTGACCACTCCATAAAACACAAAATCATCCAGCTTCATTGATCGACCCCAACCCTTTTCCGAAACCGAATCATCCCTTGCGATTCCTTGGCGACCTTCGCGCCTTGGCGGTCGATCCCTTTCACCCGCCCAAAACCAAAAACACAAAAACCAATGAAACCAAAACACCACTGGCAGGCCCTCGCCTGCACCCTCGCCCTCGGAGGCATCGCCCATGCGGAAATCACCGAGAAATACGTTTACGACGCCTCCGGGAATATCACGGAAAAAACCGTCAATGGAGTGGTCACCCGGATGACCTATGACTCCGCCAACCGCCTGATGACGGTGGATTCCGCCAAGGGCAAGGAAAGCTACCGCTACGACGCCTCCGGTCGCCCGGAAGCCATTCAGGATGCCTCCGGCAAGACCACCCGTGCGATGGCCAATGGCTACGCTGATAAAGTGCTCGAAGCGAACAATTCAGGCACCAAAGCGAAGTTCTACTACAATGCTGAAGGCCAACTGGTCGGGAAAACCGTGAATGGTAAATCCGTGGCTTATTCATGGGACGGAAACGTGCTCGCCACTGAAGGGGAGGAAGTTTTCACCAACGAAGCCCATATGTCTGGAGGTGTGCCCTTACTGCGCGGCAGTCAGCAGGTCGTCACATCGGACTATCTGGGGAATACCTTGGCCCATGGGAAACAATCGTTCACTGCCAGCGCCTTCGGAGAAGGGTTGGAAGGCGGTCGGTTCACGGGGAAAACTTTTATTCAGGAACTGGATGGATTTGCATTCCTACATCGTATTTATTCAGTTAAGTCGAATCACTGGACAACCTCTGATCCATCCGGATTTCCCGACGCACTAAATAATTGTTCTTACTTGAGTGGAAACCCATTAACTTCATTAGATCCAAATGGGTTAGTTGAATATATATGGGATCCAACAGCCACATATGCTGGACATGGAGTATTTTATCCAAAATCTATTACTGTGGATACCACAGGCACCATCAAAACTGTCGAAATTGATAAAGGAAATGGCAACAAGTGCTACCAACCTGTTGTCGACAAGGCTTATAAATTTAAAGGGGGAGGCCAAATACAATTACCAGCTGTCGGTTGGGTAGATTCAAATGGATATACATGTGATGCAACATATGTTTCGACCGCTACGATTCATGAAACATGGCACAAAACTCATCGTCAAACACTCGGAGATAAAACTTATGGGGTCCTCGAGACTTGGACAGCTGAATATGCCGGCATGGAGTTTGGCTCGGCATCCGAAGCCAAAAGTAAAGGGATTGAAGATTTTAACACAGCGAAGGCTAAAACTGCCACCAAATATGCCGCTTACACCGATAAAAGCTTTAATCATGATGGAGCCTCCCCTCTCGCTATTTATTACCCAGCTATAATAGATGGCCATTATGTAAATCGGACTCAAAATCCAGATTGGGGAAATCCATTAAATAACATTTTAAACCAGATTAGCTTAAATTTTGATAAAGTTGACGGAACATGTGAATATTGAAATATAAACTTCGATTTCTACAACAATGAAAAAAGGCTACTACATTTTTTTATGCGCCACACTGGCAATTGCCACTTCGATGTTCATGCTGTTTTTTATAAATACAAGCAATATTTACAACGCTAAACAAAGCTTGGATTCAAAAAAAATAAACAAACTAAAAAAATATACAAATCAACCAAACTATCAATTGGTTGTTACAGAAAAAAGAAATGACTTATTAAGTGATATAGCAAATAAAAAAGGCATCAAAGCAGCTCTAATAGAAGCTAAAGCAAGCAACAACCCTGCAGAGGAAATTAAATACGTTTTAATGTTGGGAGTATTTTTGGATCCTGAGATTGTTGCTGATGAATTGAATAAAACTAATATTTCACAGATAGACAAGCAGCAAATTTTGCATTCTTTAATGAGCAACTGGCAAAATACGGATGAAGCGCTTAAGTGGATAAATAAAGAATTATCTGGCAGGTCAAAGTCGGATGCGATTTCAATAATTTTAGCAAAAATTGCGAAAGAAAACCCTGAAAAGGCTATAAATCTTGCAGAAGGGCTCCCTATAGGAACAGGCCGAGATCAAGCCGAATGCAACATTTTATCAGCATTAGCCGAGGTCAACATTAAAACCGCATTAGAATTTATTAACAAGCTATCTTCAGATAAAGATCTATTTCCATTAATAAATAGCATCGCTCCTCTATGGGTGGAAAATGAATATTCCTCAGCTGTAGATTTTTTTGAAAATAACTTAGATAATTCTGATGCTGCTTTCTTAGGTCATTTAATTGGATTGAAAATGATAAAAAAAGATCCTCAAAAAAGTCTTAATCAACTGGCAAACCTCCAAGGTATCGCCGCTGACAGAGCTCGTCGATCTGCGATGATAGAGTGGGTTGATAAAGATGTTGACGCAGCTGCACAATTTGTAAATTCGCTCGGAAAAAACGAGCAATCTAAATATGGAAATGCACTTGTGAGTGCATGGGCTGAAAATGATCCTGCTGCTGCGGCAAATTGGGTAGCAAAAATTCAAGATGAAGAGTTAAAGACATCAGTTACTTTAAGATTACTGCATCGTTGGCAACCAATAGATGCAGCGGAAGCTGCTCAGTGGTTAAACAACCTACCGGAGGGACCGACAAAACACGAAGGATTTAAGTTTTTGAACGCTCGAGATTCGGTTCCTCTCGATAAACGTTTTAGAATATATCCAGAGCTTTATATTGAATCTGCTGATGATGTTGGATTTTTCGACTCAAAAATAATGTGTTCAGATTGCGGAGTAATACACCCTACTACAGTGGGCCATTAATTATGAAAAAAACAACCATGTATTGGGCGCCTTTGATAGTTGCGCTGATTTTTTTTATCGCGAAAATAATCCGTGGCGATTTATTGGTCCGTCATGAAACAGATGATAATATAAACAGCTCAACGAAATTAAGTCACAAGTCAAAGCATATTTTAAAAACGAAAAACGAAAGGCTGAAAAATAACAAAAAACATCATTTGTCAGAATACATAAAAATGATAGATAAAGCGAAGATGTTATCTCATCCAGAGAGAGAACAAGCACTGCGAAGTATACTTTTGGAATCTTCATTAATGTTTCCTGAATTTTCAGCTCAAGAATTAGGAAGATCAGGATTGCCTCATTCGTGTCATAATGAAATAGCAAAATTTATAGTAATGCACTGGGAAGATTCAGAAAAAGCACTTGAATGGGCGAATAAAACTATTACAGGACAAAAGAGAGGGGAAATTATAGGTCTGGCGTTGGCGAAGTTAGTTGTTGTCAACCCTGATTCTGCGTTAACTTTCCATCAAAGAATCAATACAGGAAACATTAAAGATGAATCTTTTCGAATAATGATGGCCGGTTGGGCAAATTCAGACGTCGTTTCTGCTTGGCGCTATATGGAAAACATATCAAACGATGATGTTTTAACTTATGATGTCATTTCCATTTTATCTCAATCATTGGCAACCCAACATCCTGCAATTGCAAAAGAGTTTTTGGAGAGCCAAAAGAATGAGAAGGCACTTAGCATATTAGCACAAGTCGTAGCGCATAATCGCGTTAAGCAGGAGAATCCAACTGCAGTAATTGATTGGGCTGATTCGCTTCCACCTTCGCTTGCCAAAGAAGTAAAAAAATCCGCAATAAAAACTTGGTCGCAAACCGACATGAAAGCAGCTGTTAAATATATAGAACATTCCGATATTTATGAAATAAAAGAGCTTATGCCCCAGATTGCATCTGAATGGTCTAAGCAGGATCCGGCTGCTGCTGCAAAATGGATAGAAGATCATCAAGCAAGTCAATATAAAGGAATGGCGATCAGAGAAGTTGTAACAAATTGGTTAGAGTATTCGCCGTTGGAAGCTTCGATATGGTTAGGAAATTTACCTGAGGGAAAAGATCGGGACGAGGGAGTTTTAGTTTTAATTCAACGTGAAATTTCATATGATCCCTCTGCTGTTTTTTCTTGGGCTCAAGCTCTTTCTACTGAAATTTTACGTGAAGAACAAACAAAAAAAATAATTAGATACATCGACTCTGATTTACTGGATATAAATCGATAATAAATTTATAGCGTGATTTAAATATAGTCGGTCATGAAGAACGTAGTGCATCCATTTATTGTTCTGATAGCATTTACAGACATTAATCAATGTTCGAATGCAATGATCCTTAATGAGGTGGATTTATTTTTAATGAACTGCGCGAAGTCAAGTAAAGTTTTAGAAGAAAACTTGCATTCAGGAGGAAAAGAGATATTTAAAATATTTTTATTCTCATCGACTAATTCAAAAACGACAAAAGAGTCCTCCGAGAACATCCTTCTCTGGCTTTGGTCCGATCACGGAAACAACACCAAAATCGACCTGCAATCCATCACCGCCGAAAACCGCAACCGCTCTCCCATGCAGACAATGTGGTCGAAACAGACCGCTTGCCGTGAATTCAACCTACTTTACGTCGCTGCACTGCGGGCGGCGGGCATTCCGGCGCGGCATTGTTCCGTGGGCTACTGGTACCAGCGGGACAGCTATCATTTTTTCACCGAGTATTGGGACAAGGAATTGCAACAATGGGTGGCGGTGGATGCCACGGACGACCAGCTTTTGAAGTCGGAGCCGCCGAAGGACCGGGTGGCGCGCGGGCGCTGGAATTCCCTCGTGTACTATGCCCATCCGGCGGTGGCTTCCGAGACGGACATTTACGGCAAGTGTTTATGGAGCGAGTGCGTGAATATCACCTCGCATCTGACGGAGGTCTTTTCGCTCGATGTCCGGTTTCCTGGAATGAAAGGAGAGGCGACGGTTTCCACCTACGTCTGGAACATGGGAACGTGGCGTCTGATCCACACCACCCGCAACATCGAAGACGTGGATGGCGTCTGCTCCGGCAAGGTGGAACTGGGCAAGACCAAAAGAATGGACCGGCCGGTGATGATCACGGCGACGAACGGGGAAACCCTTTACTGGACGCTGGCCACGCTCACCGGGGAAGAGCAAATCGTGAGGCTTCAGGATGTGGAGAAAAGCGGAGGGTTGGTTTGGAGCGGCGGAAAAATGGGAGAGCAATGAGGTTATGAGTTATTTGTTATTGGTGATAGGCTTTTGTTTTCACGCGCGTTCGTGCGCAGGCTCTGTTTTTTTGTCTTTCGGAAGAACGTTCCGCAGGATGCGGAACGGAGCACGCTGGAAGCGTGCGCTCCCCGGAACCTTCGCTTTGCTGATGTTGTTGGCAGGGAACGCGTTCGGCGGGGGCTATTACGATCCTTCCACCTTCGACCGGCAGAAGGCTTACGATTTTCTGGAAACGGTGGAGCAATCCGTCGGCAGCGAGGCTTACGAGAAGCTTCGCCCGGAGTATGGAATGCATCTGGCACTGAGATTGGGACCGATCGATCTCTATAGCATGACGCCCGGCGTGTTTGCGGAGCACATCCGGCTCACGCAGGAAGTGGAGAAGCGCTTTTACACGAAACGTCCGCTCGATGAGGAGCAAGTGAAGCAATATCTTTTGCCGTTGCGCATCCGCTACGAGCATACCTCAAAGCCGCAATGGCGTTCCGTGCTCTCCAAGCAATTTTCTCCTTTGATTGAAAAAACGAAAACCACGGATGAGGCGGTTGGGGTGATTGCCGGGTGGATGCGGAAAAACCTCAAACTGCTGGGGTCGCCAACCGCTTACCGGATCCCGATGCGCGGCGATCTTGCTCCGCTTGCGGTTCTGCAAGGAAAAGAAGGTTCGGAAATCGATCAAGCGATCTTCGGGGTGGCGGCGTTGCGCACGGTGGGAGTGGCATGCCGTCTGGCT
This sequence comes from Luteolibacter sp., assembly GCA_047605125.1. Taxonomy (GTDB): domain Bacteria; phylum Verrucomicrobiota; class Verrucomicrobiia; order Verrucomicrobiales; family Akkermansiaceae; genus Luteolibacter. The sequence continues at coordinate 136,813 of JASGGK010000003.1, read as the reverse complement.
TGGGCACCCATTCTGCGCGGGGAAATCGGCGGAAAATTCTGGGTGGAATATCTGGATGAAGATCACGCGTGGAAAGTCTGGGTCCCGTCCTTCGGGGAAGCGGGAGATCACCGCGCCTTGCTGAAAAAACGTTTCGGCGGGAAAATGATCGTGGTCCTTACCCACCCGGACGAACCCGTGCAAATCACCGCCTCGTATGTCGATACGGTGGAAATCCGCATGGCCGAAAGCTTCTCGAACCAACCGATGACCTTGCTGGCGCTCGGCAAGGAGGGGCTCATTCCCGCCTTTGGTTTGGAAGAAAATCGGCTGGATGAGTCCACGGTTTTCCACGCAGGCCGGGGTCCGGTCTTTGTGGCGGTTTCCATCGGCAAGCTCGACAAAACTTTGCTCCGGCTCGATCCGGCACCGGATGCCCGCTTGATCGAAATCGCGCTACAGGATGGCCGGGCGGTGATTGTCCCCAAAGCCCCGGCAAGTCTTTCACCCCAACCCCAATCGTCCCCGAATCCACCATGAAACCCATTGCATTCCGTGCCCCGTTACCGTTGGTCGCCCTCTTTTCCATCAGTCTGATTGGCTGTGGGGAGAAGAAAAAATCGCCGGTTGGATCTTCCTCTCCTTCTGCTATTTCCAAAGAAGCGGCGGCGGATGCCGGGAAGCCCCTGTTCGGGGAAGGAGAATGGCCGTGGGAAAAGCCGGTATCCGTGGAAATCAAATCCCAACTGGGGAAATTGGTCCGGGAGATGACCGCGAAGGATCTGGAAAAGATCACCCATCTCAATCTTACCGGGAAAAACCTGAAAAGCCTGCGGGGATTCGAGAGATTCACCCATCTCGAACAACTGGAAGCGAATCGGAATGAAATCTCGGATCTGGCTCCATTGAGCGGTCTGAAGCATCTGAAAATTCTGAAACTCAACCGGAATGATGTCGGCGATGTGAGTCCGTTGGAGTCCCTGAAGCAAATGGTCATTCTGGATCTCAGCGGGAACCGGATCACCGATGTCTCTCCCTTGGGCGGGTTATCCAACCTTCAGGAGCTCCAACTATCGAATAACTCGATTGTTTCCGCCGACGCGCTGGCGACGTGCGGGTCCCTGACGAGCCTCGATCTCAGTAAGAATGAAATCGAAAACTTCTCCAGCCTCGCTCAATTCCGCAAACTGGTCACTCTGGACATCCGTTACAACGTCGCGGATATTTCTCCGGGCACCGAGAACAAAAACGCGGTGAATGCGATCAGGAACCGGATGCGGGTCCAGTATGTTCCGATGAAGGACGGATTGATCGAGGATCCTGATCTGGAAATCATCATCCGGACCGCACTGAAAAAACCGTGGTCGCCATTGACCTCCGAAGATTTGAAGGGACTCATCCGCCTGCATGCGAAAGGAAAGGATATCAGGAACCTCAAAGGGCTGGAGTACGCGGTGAATCTGGAGGAAGCCGATCTCTCCGGGGCCCGCGTTTCCGACATTTCTTTTCTGCTCTCCACGCCCCGCCTGAAGAAACTCCATCTGAATGGGTGCAGGGTGAAGGACTTGTCGCCTTTGCGGAATTTGAAAGAATTGGCGGCTCTGGGATTAGGGGATATGAAGATGGAAGATCCGTCGGTGATTTCCGGATTGGGCAATTTGACGATGCTCGATCTCAGGGAAACACAGATCGATAAAATCGACTTTCTGAATCATCATCCGGCATTGAGGGACGTGCGGCTTTCGGGAAACCGCATTCCTGATTTGTCCCCGCTCTTACAACTGAGGGATCTCCAATATCTTGAATTGAATCAGTGCGGTGCACTGGATGTGAAAACCCTTTCCCAACTGAAATTGTTGACGGGGCTGAGCGTCCAAAATTGCGGTTTGAAAAATCTGGATTTTCTCAAGGGGCTTGCCCATATCGAGCGGCTGGATATTTCGCGGAATCCTGTGGAGTCTTTCGAGCCGATCGCGGGGATGACCGAGTTGAAGGATTTGGATATTACCCGGACGGGCGCCAAGGAAGTCCCGGCTTTGAACGAACTGTGTCAGATCGAAGAATTCAAGGCGGCGGGCAACGGGATTACCCGGCTCGATGGATTGAAGGCATTCACTTCTCTCAAGAAAGTCGATTTGAAGATGAATGGGATTGTTGATTTATCGCCTTTGACGGCTTCCAAGGGCATCTGGATTCTGGATGTGTCCGGCAATAAGATCGAGGATGTCTCTCCGCTTTTGGGTTTTGCGAGATTGAAGGTTGTGAAGTTGAACAACAATCCCTTCGACGGGAATCAGAATGCCAATCTGGTGTCTTTGCAAAATCGGGTCCGCAAGAACAAGGGAGAGTTCGGATACAATTGGCAGTCATCCCCATGATGGAAGGAACGTACTTCTTCGGCGAGCATCTGCGCTGGAATCTGGGATGGAGCAATCCGAATCAGGCCGGCGCGTTTGTGGCGACCTTGATTCCGTGGTTGTGGGGAATGGAGGCGCTGATTCCCAGGCATCAGCGCGGATGCCAGGTGTTCCGGGGGGCTGTCTTCGCCGTTGAACTCGGGTTGTGGTTCTTGCTGTGTAAAACGTACAGCCGCGGGGCATGGGTAGCGATGATGCCGGCGATCCTCGCGGCTTGTGTTTGGATAGGGCGAAGCGGCTCCGTGAAGAAAGCAGGAGGGTGGCTCATGATGCGGATCATCGGAGTTGGCATACTGACGATTGCAACGGGATTTTTCGAACGGATTGATCCGGGATATGTCGTAAAAGACGCGTCGGCAGGCAACAGGCTGACACTGTGGGAAGGCGGCTTGCGCATGATCGCGGAGTCTCCGTGGCAAGGCTGGGGAGCGGATAAATCAGGCCGGGAATTCATGCAATGGTTCCAACCCGTGGATGCACACGAGGCTTACGCCGGGATGGTGAACAGCTATTTGCATCTGGGGGTGGAACGGGGCCTGTTGATACTTTGGCTCATTTTTACCATTGGGTTGGGCATGGTTTTTTTGGCGTTTGGGAACGGATTGAATAACGGGACGCGGGAGGATCCGGCTTCGGGAAATCGTCTGGCAAGCGCCGTGACTCTGGCGGCGGGGGCCTCGTGGCTGGTTTTCGCAGTCGCGAATGTGTTCAGTACTTTGTGGATTTTCGGAAACCTGTGGTGGGTTCCGGCCATCAGCGGAATCTCGATCATCGGCGTGGCTGCCGGGAAGGGAGTGCGGGGATTTTTCCGCAAGGGAATCGCCGCGTTCGGAGTGGCGGGAGGTTTGGGAGCGGCGGCCGTGCTGGCGCTCTGGCTGGCGGGGAAAGCGATGCCCTCGAAAATCCGGGTGCATCGGATGGAAGGAGGAAAGTTCGTATCGCTTTCGGCAAATCGCCCGACGGGTGCCACGGTGCTTCTTCTGCCGGATTCCACCGTTCTGGGAGAGGTGTGGGGAAAGGAAACGAGGCGCTTCGCGGAAGCATTTCCCGATTGCCGGACCATCGTCCCCACCGGAGAAACCGAAGGGTATGGCGGCGGGGTTTCGTTTGGAGGGATTACGCCTCAAATCATCATCGCATGCGGAAAACAGGCGTCGGGTGGAATTTCCGCATGGAAGCGTTTCCCGGAAGCGCGGTTGATTCTGGTGCATCCGCTGGGAAAACCGGACGAAATGGAGGAGCGGCCGAATGCCCGGGTTTCGGTCATTTTGCCTGCCCTTGATACAAGGAACACGGGCCGTGTCTGGAAGATGTTCAGCCGGAAACACCAGTGGCCATGGAAAACATCCCCCGATGTAGCGCAGGACATCCGACCGTTGTGGCCCGGAATCCTGAAGGAAGAAATCGATTTATCCGGGAATCCGGTGTTGCGGCACGAAGCGCCATGATTCGTAAAGAAGCGGCTGACGGGTGCTGGTCTCTCCACCGGATGCCCACCTGCTCGCGGGAGCAAGGAGAAATCCGGCATAACTTCGCTTCGCTCGGCCTTCGGCTCTTATTCCGTTTTCTCCTTGCCTCCACTCCGCTGGCGGGAAGTTTTCCCGTTAGGGTTTTTCGTCACCGAAAAACGGTTTCCCCGTTTTCGAAATCGGTTCATTGGCCCATCGATATTCGAAATTTGAACGGCGTTTCGCCCGGCTGTTTCGTCACTTCCACCGAAGAATGACTCTCCTTGGGCTGACCCGATGAAACGGGTTGGTTTCCCAAGATGCCGCCCAACGTTTTCGGTGTCACGATGGCTTTCTTGTCCGCATAAACGGCGGCGGTGATTTGGATGTCCGAGTGGCGGAGATAACGGCTTGCCGCGAAGATGCCATGTTCGGAGGCGATGATGCTGCCTATCTCTTTTCTGAGAGTGTGGATAGGCTTCAGCGGAGGCACTCCCTGTTGCTTCAGCCATTTGATCAAGGTGGAAAACTCACGGTTGCACCGGTAGCGTGGTCCTTTTTCCAGACCCACCAGCTTGGGATCAACCGGACTGTTGATGACAAACAGCGCGGTGGGGTTCTCATTGCGATAGCGCTGGAAAAGAGCCTTGGTGTCGGCATCGAGATCGATGACGCCCGAGCTGTCGTCGCTTTTCAACTGATGGTATTCGGACGTTTCGATTTTCAACACCGAGCTACCGAAGTCGAACGCTCTCCATAACAGGTTGTCGATTTCACCCCGCCGCAAGCCGCAGACGAGGGCGAGCACAAGGATTTTGAAGGATTCCGGGGCGGAGTCGGCCAGCTCTCCCTTGCCTCTGGCCAGAATGGCAAATGGATCGATTTTGGAAATGTAGCGGGTGGACCCCGATTTTTCCAGAGAAACGCCTTCAAACGGCAGAGGAACAGGCAGCTTGAGGGTTTGATGCAGGAAAGGAAGAATCTTCCTGCCAAGTAAGCTCCTTGCGTTACGAATGATGGCATTGGCGGTGGTGATTGCCGCTTGTTTGGTGAGCGGGTCTTCCGCCTTGGTGCGGATACGCTCGATTTTCCACGCCACGATGTCCGCAGCGGTGAAGGAATCCAATCGCACCGCGTCCACTTCCTGCCTCCACGCCTCAGTCCCTCCTTTGCCGAAACCGTTTTTGTTGTCGGAGGTGATTCCTTTGATTTCCGCCACGAGACAGCGCAGCGCTTGGGCATACACCTTGATGGTTTGACTACGGGCGGACGAAAGCCGTGATGCGGCGTCGATGAGTTCGCCGACGGTCGAACAGGACGGAGTTTCCGCCATATTATCGGGCCGGTAATCAGCCAGTCCGGTTTCCCATCCCTCGTTGACGATTTTTGAGAAAAGATCGGCCGCTTTTCTCGCCGCTTCGCGTTGATTCGGGGTTTTCAGGCAAACTTGGATGCGCCGCCCGTGATAGGAAAACCGGCACGAGTAATCCGCAACGCCATGGTCTTTGAAAAGCCGTCCCGGTACCAACCAATAGCGGGCATCGGATTTCGAAAAAGAAGTCCGGGGGATTTCCGAGACTCTATCGGGATGATTGGGATTGGAACGAGGCTGGCTTCGCTTCAAACTCATGGGAAGATCATGATCCTTTGATCCAAAGCGGGTTGCAACGAATCAAGCGTAGCTATTCGTTGTCATCGATCGCATGAAGGAAAATTTCTTAAAACAAAAACATGCCACTTGCGAATAAATGGCATGTTATTGTATATTCTCCTCATGAGCGCTTCCGGCACCGGTAGAATCATCCAGCTCGCCGACCGAAAGGTGGTGAGACCGCGGGACCTGAGAAATGTCGCCGCACCACGGGAAAAAATTTCCCAGCTTTTCGAAAAGGGGGAACTTCATCGCGTGGGACGCGGGCTTTACATTTCCGGCAATTATCCGGTCAGCGAAAACCATTCGCTGGTCCTCGCGGCGAAGCGTTACCCCAAAGGCGTGGTGTGTCTGCTTTCCGCAGCCCAATTCCACGGCATCACTCTGGAAATGCCGTCAGCCGTGTGGATGGCATTCGAACGGGGAAAGAACGTGCCCGGCCCCGGCGACCTGCCCATCCAGCCGGTCAAGCTTTCCGAAACGCCCTATCACTATGGGATCGGAATCCATCGTTTGGAAGGCGAAGAAATCCGGATTTACTCCGTAGCCAAAACCGTGGCGGATTGCTTCAAATTCCGCAACCGGATCGGGATTTCCACCGCTGTTGAAATCCTCCGGTCGGCGTGGAGCGGGCGCAAGGTGACGGCGGACGAGCTGTGGGACGCCGCGAAAATCTGCCGGATGCTTCACGTCATGCGCCCTTACTTCGATACCCTGGCATGAAGAAAGACCGCATCGTCACCAATGTTTCCGCTTCGGTCCGGGACCGCTTGCTGAAGCTGCACCGCGATTCCGGCATCGGTTATCAACGGCTGCTGAACCAACATGCCCTGGAGCGGCTGCTCTACCGGCTGTCGGTTTCTCCGGCCCGAAACGTTTTTCTGCTCAAAGGGGCCATGTTGTTCACCGTATGGCAGGGCTCGCCCCACCGCATGACCCGGGACCTCGATTTACTCGGTTTCGGCGATCCAGACGCGGAGAGGTTGGCGGGGGTGTTCCGCGAACTGTGCGCGGTGGACGTTGCGGAAGACGGAATCGTTTTTGATCCCGCCTCCGTCCAATGCGGGGAAATCCGGGAAGCGGCCCGCTATCCGGGAGTAAGAATCACGATGCGGGCCACGATGGGAACTGCGAGACTCAATCTGCAAATCGACATCGGTTTCGGAGATCATTGTTCCGATCCTGAAGAAATCGAAGTTCCTTCCCTGCTCGGCATGCCGCCGCCTCACTTGAGAGCTTACCGCCGGGAAACGGTGGTCGCGGAAAAACTCGAGGCGATCCATCTTCTGGGCCTGCAAAACACCCGTCTCAAAGACTACTTCGATTTGTGGTTTTTGGCCCGCCATTTCCATTTCGACGGCAAGTCCCTCGCCGCCGCCATTGCAGCGACTTTCCAACGGCGCGGCACGGAGTTCTCACCCGGTCTCCCCCGAGGTCTCCGCGAAGATTTCTGGAGCGATTCCCGGCATGTGGCGGAATGGAAAGCGTTCTGGAAAAAAGCCGGTCCGGGCGGCGAATGCCCGTCCTTGGAAGAAACCATCCGCTTTATCTCGGATTTCGCCGGACTTCCCCTGAGGGAAGCGGCGGAAAGCTCCGGTTGGGAAGAAAGTTGGGAACCCGGAGGCCCGTGGGGATGATGCGAAGTTTCTAATGTTAGGTCATCCGCGCGTTGACATGCTTCCGGCAGTTTTCCGGCAATTTCCACATCCAAGGATGAGATTGGATGATGACCATTGATATTAAAATATTCGTCTCTTCCGACTGAACATAAAAGAATTACATCAAATCAAAGAGCGTCATCCAAGTTCATCGGCAATCATTGAAAAATCGTTAATCCCCTGACTAAGGATCTAGTGGGGAGACCCGTGGAGGTTCGAGTCCTCTTTCGAGCACCATCCCGTTGGCTGTGAACAGATTAGGGAGCCTGAAAAGGCTCCCTTTTTCGTGCTCCGACGACCGCTCTTGAAAAGGCTTCCGGCAGTTTTGAACTTCATATTCTCCAAAAAACGTCATTCGTGGGGATTCATTGTCATCCTTTCCGCCAAAGGAAGTGCTCAGCGGAGCAGCCCGTTCAGATCGGAGCGCCGGAACCGGAAGACGCCTCCTGGAGTCCGTTTGGGCTTCAGTTTCCCGCTCTTCACCCACCGGTGCAGAGTTGAGGGTGAAATGCCTAAATGAAGGCAGGCGTCGTAGGAATTGATCCAAGGTTCATTCGGACTCACTGAGGACGCATCGCTGGGGGTTGCATGATCTGACATGCAGTCATCCTTCCACATAAACATCCCGTGAAGGGTTCCATTTGGGTGCTCTGAGTCAGGTATGTGATTGCCTTTTTTAGGGTGAACGTGAGGAGGAGAGGACTTATTCTCCCAGAAACATGAATTCCTCCGCGACTCGGTTGAGGGAGCGGCGGGCTGTCGGGAGGGCTTCGGCGAGGGCTCCGAGGAGGTGACGTCCGCCGGGGACAAGGGGATTTTCAGCAGCTCCTCGGTAAGCTTGTTGGGCGAATGCTTCGTAAAACGCGAGATCCGGCGTGCCGTGGCGCTCGCAGCGGCGGTTGATAAAGCCGGGAAAGAGCCCGGTAAGGACAAGAAATTGATTTCCAGCGGCGACTTGCAGGTGAAAACGCATGCGACCGTGAGAGGTGGAAATGATGGCAATGAAATCCGCGGCGTGGGTAAGTCCGTGGGCGATGTCTTGCAAGGGATCGGAGGATTGGACATTCAGGCGGCTCGCAAGAACACTGGAAACATAATCCGCCAAATCGGAGTCGGTGATGCCGGATTCGCGAAACGTGTGGCGAATGAGGACGTAAAAGTAGAAATAGGGCGACAGGCGGAGAGTCGAAGAAGAGTCCAAAAGCCCTCTGAAGACTTCTTTCAGATCGAGAATTTCACGCAAAGCAGCCGGGTCATTCCAGAGTTTGGCTAGGTGGTGACGCTGTTGGCCGGAGGCGAGTAGATTGCTTAAAAAATCAAAATCCGCACCAGTGAACCGATCCCGACTCGAAGGCGTCCAATGTTCCAGCATGGTGTCTCTTTTAGCAAAATCCGGGCCGAGGATACGAGAAAAATTATTTGGATATCTTAAGTAGATGCCGCCTATCCCTTATGGTTTCAAGGATTTATGCCTAATTGAGCATTAACAGTTTTTTCTTGAAATGGCACGTTTCATGACTTACTTCCGGGCACCCCGAGAGGGAAAACCACCACGATGAACATGACCCGGAAATACAAGTCCGTGGCCCTGGCAATCGCCGGAGTCATACTCCTCCCGAGCTGCGCTACCACCAGTAACGCCAGTTCCACCGCTCAAACCGAGCAAGATTACCAAGTGAAGTCCATCCAGCATGGCAAGGCTTCCTGGTATTCCGTAAAAACCAACTACGGCACTCGCACCGCCAGCGGCAGACGCTTGCGGAATGAAGATTACACCGCCGCCCATAAAACCCTGCCGATGGGCACGAAGGTGCGTGTAACGAATCAAGCAAACGGAAAATCCGAAGTTTTGACGATCACGGATCGCGGTCCTTATGTGAAAGGCCGGATTATCGATGTAACCGTCGGTTCCGCCGAACGCCTTGGCTTTGCTGGTCGCGGTGTGGCACCCGTGAAAGTTGAAGTTCTTGGCAAAGTGAAATCCGAATAAGATTTCTCTAAAAGTCAGCTTTATCAAATGGAGCCCCGCTTTTCGAAAGAGAAGCGGGGTATTTTTTAGGATAACACGGCCAGGGTGCGGCGGGTGGCTCCATCGTGGGGGGTAAGGACGGTGGAGGCGTTGCGGGTGAGAGCTTGGGCTTGGGTGGGATCAAGAGCGGTTCGGATGGCCGCGCTCAGTTCGGCTGGGTCTTTTGCGACGAGACGGCCTTGGACATCAAGCAGGCGTGTGCAGAGAGGCTCGAAGTTTTCCATGTGCGGGCCGGTGATCAACGGTTTCCGGGCAAGAATGGCTTCGCCGGGATTTTGTCCGCCGGTGGCGAGGAAACTTTTGCCGATGATGACGACGTCAGCGTGGGCGGTCCAATCGCCGAGTTCTCCGGTGGAATCGATGATGAAACAGGCGCGAGGAAGATCTTGAGGCGGAGAAAAGGCGGAGCGGAGGGTGACGGAAAAGCCTTCACGTTCCAAGGCGGCGCTGATTTCGGCGCGGCGCTCGGCGTGGCGGGGGACGATGACGGGAAGAAGATCGGGGGCCGCGTCTCGAATGGCGCGGGCGATCCACTCTTCTTCGCCATCGTGGGTGCTGGCGGCGAGGATGATCGAGCGATGGGAGCCGAAGCGGGCGAGCATTTCGGCGAATTGGGGCCGTTGGGTGGGGCGATGCCCGGAGCCGGGATCGAATTTCAGGCTGCCGGTGAGGTGGATTTTTTCCGGAGAAATCCCGAGATCTTCCCAGATTTCGCGATCGGCGGGTTCCTGGATGCAGACGGCGCTGAGTTTTGAGAAAAAAGGGCGCACCCAAGCGGCGGTTTTGCGGTAGCGGCGGGAGGAACGCGGGGAGAGGCGGGCGTTGGCGAGACGGACGGGGATGGCGCGGCGTTCGCAGGCGATGAGGAGGTTGGGCCAGATTTCGCCTTCGATGAGCACGATCTGCCGGGGCTGGAAGCGGTTGAGGTAACGGCGGACCATCCACGGGAAATCGAGCGGCGAGTAGGTGACGCGGAGATCGGGGAGATTGGCTTGGGTGGCGACGGCGTGGCCGGTGGCGGTGCCGGTGGCGAGGACGAAGGATTGTCCGGGAGATTGGCTCCGCCACTCGCGGATGAGTTTGAGGGCGAGCAGGGTTTCCCCGACGCTGATGGCGTGGACGTGCACGGCTCCGTTGGGTTCGGCGGAAATGGGTGTGGAATAAAGCGCGGCACGTTCTCCGAGACGGGTGCGGAATCCGCCACGGCGGATCATTTTCACCACCCAGCCGGGAAAGGCGGCGATGAAAAGCAGGGGCAGGATGAGCCGGAAGAGGGTGAGGCCGATGAGGAGGCGCATGGGATGGAGGGTGCCGAGTGATCAGTGATCGGTAGAAAGAGAAGAAAGCTCAAAAATCAAAATAGCGCTGCTGCCGTATTCGCGGCGTGAGATGAGGTTGAGGCCGGGGGAATCGGGAGTTTGCTGGTTGGCTGAAATTTCGGCGATGAAGTAGCCGTTCGGATTCAGGTGAGGGATGATGAGTTCCTGGGAAAGAAGGAGGCCGATGTGGTTTTTGTCGCCGTGGTGCTTGTAATAGGGTGGGTCGGCGAAAATGAAATCGTAGCGGGAAAGATCGCGCTTGAGGAAGGTGGCGACGTCGGATTTCGCGATTTGGCCGCCTTCGAGCCGGGATTTTGCGAGATTTTCCGTGATGACGGCGGTGGCTTTGTTGTTTTCCTCGACGAAGGTGCAGGTAGCGGCGCCGCGGCTGAGAGCCTCGAGTCCGAGCGCGCCGGACCCGGCGAAGAGATCGAGCACACGCGCGCCATCGATGGATTCGCTGAGAATGGAGAAAATCGCCTGGCGGACGAAATCGGTGGTCGGGCGGGCGACGGCGGAGGGGACTTTGATGGCGATGCGTCCGGCTTTTCCGGCGATGATTCTCATGACGGGCGTCTCAGGGCTGGGGTGAAGATTGGAGTTTCAGAACCGGGCCTTGGTGGCCGATTTGGAGGAAAATTTCCCGGATCGAGCCGAAGGCGTGGAGATCGAAGGCTGCGCGTTGCGGGGTGCTGAGCGGGGTGAAATTCGCAGGGATTTTCGGGAAAAGATGTTGGGTGACGGATTGGAGCGTTTCCGGCGCGGCGACGAAACGCAGAACTCCGGCGGCGCGGCCATCGGTGACCAAGGTGGCGTTTCCCATCAACGCGAGTTCGTCGCTGACCATGGCGGCATCGAGGCAGCTCAGGACTTTCCCCCGCAGAAAGGCAAGGGCGTGGCCGTGGGGGAAAACCAGCTCATGCCCGGCGATGCGGGTGCGAACGCCTTGGAGAGAGGTGAGGAAATCGCCGCGCCAGGATGCGGGAACGAGCAAGGCTCCGAGGAAGCGTCCTTGGAAAGCGGCTTGGCTGGCTTGGATTTCGTTGTGAAAAGGGAGTGGTTTGAGGCGAAGAGGTTGGGTGGAAAATTGTAGTTCCCATTGCATTGGGAGATAAGGACGCAGGGCGATTTTGGCTTCGAAGGTCGCGGTTTGGTCGGCGACGGTGAGATTTTGTTTTTCCAGTTCGAGAATTGGCGGTTTCCAGGAAATCCGCAGAGGCTGCGCGATGGTGACCGGGGTGCCGCAGGTTTTGAAAGTGCTGTAGGAAAGGGTGGAAACGGCGGGATCACCGGCGAGCGGGAGATTTCCGTTGAGATTGGAAACTTCGATGAGTGGCTTGTTGCGGGAGGCGAGCAGCAGGGTGAAAGAGGCATTTTTCAGATGAAGCCATGCGGTGGGAATGCCGAGGGGTTTGGCGGGAGCTGTTTCGTCCGCCATGCCGGGAACGAGATCGCGGATGGTGATGTCCGGGCGGCGCGGGGTGGATTCCGCGGTGGGTGATGGCGGCGGCGGGGCTTGCGGAACGGCGGCGATTTCAGGAGGAAGGGATTCCTGTTTCGGAGCTTCCGGCCCTGCGGGAGTGCCGAAGATTTCCAGCGGAAGCAGGATTTTCGGACTGTCCAGCGTGAGAGAACGCAGAATCAGAGCGCGATGACGCAGCGATTTCCACTCAGGCAAAAGGGTGGCACGTTTGACTTCGAGAAGCGGCGGTTTCAGCTCCGCTCGGAGTGGCGCAGGTTGGAGAATACGAAGTTGGTAGCAGGTGACGCCGTTCCAAGGTGACCAGGAGAGGCCGGAAATCTCGGCGTCCAGCCCGGATTTCGCGCGGATTTTCCCGGAAATCCACGCTCGCGCCCATGGGCTGGTGAGGGCGAGGTTGCTCAGTCCGAACAGGATGAGAAGCAGCAGGGGAAAAATCGCCGCGAGTTTGAGCCACCAAGCACAGCCCCGACGCTTTCGGCGAGTGGGGGCTTCGGGAACCATGGGTGTTTTCAGGGTTTGGCTTTTTTAGGCGCAGGAGCCGGAGTGGCTTTGCCGAGCGGAAAGCGGATGACGAGGCTCTTGTCGAGCAGGCGCGAGCCTTCGCTGGAAATTTCCTGCATGCGATAGACGATCAGCCCGTATTTGTTGTCGGAAAAGCGGCCGATGGCGATGTTTTCTTTGGTTTTTCCGAATTCGGAGGATTCTTCGAATTTCCATTCCGCGCCGGACCATTCGCCGAGGATGCTGGATGCATCCGCCTGGATGTCGGGCAGGCGCTTCATTTCGCCGTTCGGCGAGCGGAAAAGATCGTCTTTCGCGGTGTAGCGGAGGGTGGAAAGGTTGGAGGCGCCGCCGGTTGAGGTCAGGCTCCAGTTTCCGGGAGTCGGTTCGCGGAGCATGAGCTGCACGTCTTCCATCGGCTTGAAGGCGCGCTGGGACCAGAGTTTGAGATAGGCGTTGTATTCCTCGTTGGTGAGTCCGAGGCGTTCATCGTAGGGAAGGGGTGAGCCGGGTTTCGCCTGGGCGGAAAACTCGCGGAACCATTTCGGATCCTTGCGGGCGGCGGCTTCGACTTTGGCGACGTATTTGTCGATTTCCTGAGGCGGCAGAACCACGCCGATCTGACCTTTGACCGGGACGTCTTTTTCAAACAGTCCGGAGAAAATCTTGGGGACCTGGGCGGAAGCCGTGGCGACCAGAGCCAGAGCGATAAAAGGAGCGCGGAAGTTCATGGAAATTGTGGCCCGCAGGCTGGGTGGGATGTGGCGGGAACTCAAGTGTGATGTTTATTGCGGCTCGCCATTCGGGAAAATACCGGAGATGGGTGTTTCGATCTGCCGGTCCATCCAGGTTTCCAGAGCGGCGATCATCGGTTGGAGGACTTCGGGACGCGTGGCGGCGAGGTCGTTTTCGCCGTCCTTGTCGGTTGAAAGATGGAAAAGCGAGTAATGGCGCGTGCCTCCCGCGGTCGGCGTGCAGACGAGTTTCCAATCGCGGGTGCGCAGGCAGCGTTGTTTCGCCCGGATGATGGCCTGGGTGTATTCGTCTTTGACGACGAACTGATAGTTGAAGGTTTCGTCGATGTGGGTCAGCTCGTCCATGGCGGGAAGTTTGGGACGGGTGACGCCGGGGACGGTGAACTGGATGAATGGAAATCCGGTTTCCGCATAGAGCGGGCGGGCGATGGGTTGGGTATCCCCCTTGATCCAGCCTGCGAAGCTTTGTCCCTGCCAGACGGCGGGTTTTTCCACGCCGAGAAGATCGGCGAGAGTCGGCATGACGTCGATGAGTCTGACATTTTCCGGAAAAACGGCAGGCTTGGCGCCGGGAACGTAAACGATCATCGGCACATGGTTCGCCTGAAGCCCGCCGTTGAAAGTGAGGCCGTGGCCGAGGGTGACGCCGGGTTCGTATTGGTCGTCGCCGTGGTCTGCGGTGATGATGACGATGGTGTGGTCGTCCAGGCCGTTTTTCTTGAGCGATTCCAGAATGCGGGAAACGCAGTGGTCGAATTCGCGGGTGCAGCCGTCATAAAGCGAGCGGATCTGCTGGATCTCATGTTGGGGGAGCGCTTTCCATTTGCTTTCCAGATCGGTGCTGCCGATGAAGGAGTCGATGTCGAAGGATTCCACTCCGTTGCGGTTTTCTCCCTGATAGCCCGGATCGGTGAAGAGCGTGTTGTAGGGTTCCTGCGAGCGGTAGGGCAGGTGGTTGCAGGAAAAGAAGACGTGCCAGAAGAAGGGTTTTTGCTCGGCGGCGATGGCGGAAAGCCGGTTTTCCACGCGGCGGGTGACGACCTGCGGCGTGACGAATTGGGCGAAGGCGCTGATTTGCGGAAAAATCTTGTAGCCTAACGGATTATCGAAATAGAGAGGCACGACGAAGTGAGCCATGACGACGGCCTGGCTCATGTAGACTTTGAAGTTATCGAACGAGGAAACCGAGAGATGCTGCATGTCCATCGGCATCACTTCGTAATAGCCGGCGCACCAATCGCCGATGGCGGCGGTGTCGTAGCCCTTCGCATTCAAAAGGCGCGGCATGGGGACGATCTTCGATTGGGTCGCCACTACCGTGGCCTGATCCGGATACATCTGGCGGATGCCGTGGGTTTGCGGATACATCGAGGACATCAGCTGCGTGCCGGATTCCAGCGTCGATGCGATGGTGGTGTAGCAATTTTCAAAACGGGCGGAGCGGGCGGCGAGCGAGTCGATGGTGGGAGAAACTCCAGCAGCGGCGAGTCCGTCCGAGCGCTGAGGTTTATAGCCCGCGCAGCCGAGTTTATCTCCGCGAAGGGAATCCGAGCCGATGATCAGGACGTTGAGCGGTTTTTCACCGTTGCCAGCGACCGGGCGCGGGCGGTTCTGATAGCGGTAAATGCCGTAGCCCGCGAGGCCGATGACGACGATGCCGGAAGCCAGCGCCCTGCCGGTTTTCCCGAACCGGCGGATCTGCCAGAAAATGGCTTTGCCGATGAAAACAGCGGGGAGCATTTGGAAAAACACCGTGTTGAAGACCGGTTTGACGCCGGTCGGGATGATGTCGAAAATCTTGTAATACCAGTAGCCGAATTCCGCGTCGTTCAGGAAATACGGCCGGGTTTCCACCAAGCGCAGCACGCAGAAGAAATGCATGATCGCCACGCCGATGAGTGCCATGACGGCGACGCGCAGGGAGGAGCGTTTTTGGAATTTCGCATCAATGAACGAAAGCACCGGCTGGAGCAAAAACGTGCCGACGATGGCGAGGATCGCGTAGGCGACGAGCATCAGCGCGTTTTGGCCGATGAGGAAATCGATGTATTTCTCCTTCGCCAGCGCGCTGAACTTGTTCGCCATGTTGGCGGAAGTATGGGTGAGCCGCCACAGGGCGATGCCATATTGGAAAAGGAGAAACAAACTGACGCCGCAGACGACGGGAAGGAGTCCGGCGGAGGGAGTGAGTGGGCTGCGTGAGGATTTGGCGCTCAAGGGACGGGAGCCTTGCAGGGTCCCGCCGTTTCATCAAGAGCCAGAATGATCGATCCGAACCCAATTTTCGCTGCGAACCGCATCGATGAGCGCTCCGGCCGGGGATTGCAGATTTGCAGGGCGTTTCAGGTCGAGGATGATCATAACGGGCGCGTCATTATTCGCCCGGATCAGCTCGGAGATTTTGAGGTCAATCTCGCCGTTGCGCGGGCAGTAGCCATAGATCGTTTTCAAATTGCCGGGCGTGTTGAGTTTGTAGGACTGCCAGCGTTTTTCATCGGCAAACTCATGGCTGAAAAGCACGCTCTTCTGGGCCATGACGCGGAAGGAATAAGTGTTTTCATCCCGCAGGCTGGCGAATTGCTCCCATGGAACGGGTTGCCAAACGACGTCCACTTCCCAGTCGACGGCGGCGGAAGAGGGACTGCCGGATTCCACGATGAGTTTTTTTGCAGGGCCGCTTCCGGTATCGAGCGCGACGATCCAAAAATCCGCACGGTTTTCCAGAGTGAGAGCGTTGAGCTCGATACTGTTCACGCGAAAGGACGGAACCTTGCCATCGGGATAGTAAGTTTTCATGAGCGGTGTCACTCGCTTGGGATCGCGGATGAATTTCGCGCGCTCTTGCACGGTGGCCGCCGCACAATAGCCGCGGACGGTGGCCTCGATGATTTTTACCTGTTCGAGCGCCTGTTTTTCGGAATCGGGATTTTGGAAATCCGCGGGATCCGCAGGCTTGGTGGATTCATTGGACACGATTTCCGGATCCTTCGAGCTCGCGGTGATGGCCCAGAGAATAAGGCCGCCGCCGACCAGAAGCATGGAAAGAATCCAGAACCACGGCAGATGGTTTCTTCCGGAAGGAGTGCTGCCCCAGGTTTCTTCGAAAGCTTCCGCAGCGGGAACCGTCGGTGCGTTGAGTGCTGCCTGGCTGATTTTTCCCGAGCGGTTCACGCGTGGGCGCTTCGGCTGCGAAGCGGACGTTTCCGTGGAAATCCGTTGCACAGGAATGCTGCCGGCGCGCCCTGAAGGTTGGAATTTTCCGGTGCTCGGGGAACCGACAGAAAGACGGATCACCGGAGTTTCTTCGGAATCGGAAGGGTGTCCGGAGTTTTTTTCCGGGATGGGATCGGGTTCAGCCATGGACAATCACAAGGAAAACCGCAAATCCCCATCGACGCAACGCTGGTCTCACTCTAAAGCACTGCCAGCATCCCATGTCTTCCCGCCCCCGCCTGCTCATCGTCACCGCCGCCTTCGGAGAGGGGCATAACAGTGCGGCCCGGAATCTCTCGCTGGCGCTGGAAGCCGCCGGGGCGGAAACGAAGGTGAGCGATCCGTGTTCGCAAAGCTCGCCGCTCGGCACGGAGCTGGTGAGCAAGGGCTACCGATACGTGACGACCCATTTTCCGAGCGTCTGGGCGCGCATTTACCGTTCGACGGATCAATACGATTTCAGCCAGCCGAGTCCGCCGGTGCTGGATATTCCCGAGCGCTTCCTGGATCGCCTGATCGAGCAATATAAGCCGGACGCGGTGGTCAGCACGTTCCCGCTTTATCCGTATTTCCTCGCGCGGACGATGGAGGAAACCGGGCGGAAATTTCCCGTCTTCACGGTGGTGACGGATTCCATCGAGATCAACGCTTCCTGGCTGCGTGCTCCCACGGATTTCTGGCTCGTCACGGACTTCCGCACCCGCGAGCTGATGGCGGGAAAAGGTCTGGATACCGGAAAAATCATTGATCTGGGATTCCCGGTGAATCCCGCGTTTTCCAAGCTCACACCGGTCAGCCCGGAGGATGTCTGCTCGCCTTTCCGCGTGCTGTATTTCCCGACGGCGAATCTCTCCTTCATCCGCCGCCACGGCAGCGCGCTGCTGGATGCATCTCCGGAAGTGACGCTCACGATTGTCTTGGGTAAGAACGTCCGCTCGCTGTATTCGCGGGCGAAGGAGCTGCAAAAATCCTATCCGGGGCGCGTGAAACTGATCGGCTGGACGCGCAAGGTGCCGCAATTACTGAACAGCCACCATCTGGTGATCGGCAAGGCGGGCGGCGCGACCGTGCATGAAGCGATCGCCGCGCGATGCCCGATGTTGATCCATCATTTGGTGCCGGGCCAGGAAGAGGGAAATTTGCGCCTGCTCGAAGCAATCGGGGCCGGTTGCTTGTGTGATTCCGCCGAAAGCATTTCGGAAAAAATCCGGGAACTTTTTGCGAATCATGCCGCGCTCTGGCGGTCCATGAAACAAGCGCTCATCGAACATGACCGGAACTCCGGCGCGATCACCAGCGCGCGTTTTATTCTCGCTCACATTTCAGAGACACAAGACCCAAGATAAGAGTTCACTCGCCCTGCTTCTTACTCTTCTCTTGCGTCTTCTCAGCCTTGCGTCTTTTTCCCATGGATTTCCTATTCGACATCGGCCGCGTGCTGCTGGACTTTGATTTCGAGCCATCGCTGGCCCGGTTGTTGCCTGCGGATACACCGGAGACGCGGCTGCGTTTGCGGCGCTTGCTTGAGCGGAAAGACGAGTTCGAAGCGGGTAAGGTGGACGTCGATACCTACACGGTCTGGGCGTTGAATGTGCTGGAAAGTGCGGCCACCGCCGATGAATTCCATCACGCCTGGCGGGATATTTTCACCCCGAACGAACCGATGTGGAAGCAGACGCGGGTACTGCGGGATGCCGGGCACCGGTTGATTTTGTTTTCCAATATCAACGGCATCCACTCGCCGTGGATTTACGACGAATTTCCCGAATTTTCGCTCTTCCACGGCGCGGTGATGTCATTTGAAATCGGCCACATCAAACCGCATCCGGAAATGTATCAGCATGCGATCGACCGCTTCGGCCTCGTGCCGGAAAACACGATCTACATCGATGATCTGCCGGAAAACTGCGCCACCGGCCGCGAACTGGGTTTCCGCACTTGGCTGTATGACTTGAAAAACCACGCCGCCTTCGAAAACTGGCTTTCCGAAAATCTCTAATTCCCAATCTCCAATCTCTCATCCATGTCCGATCTCGTCATTGCTGGCCGCACTTTCCGCTCGCGTCTTTTCACCGGCACCGGGAAGTTTCCTTCGAACGAATCGATGCGGGACGCGCTGGATGCTTCCGGTTGTGAAATCGTCACCGTCGCGCTGCGCCGCGCGGATCTCACCGGCAAGGGCGATCCGTATGCGAACATTCTCGATTACGTCGATTCGGAAAAATACCTGCTGCTGCCGAATACCAGCGGCGCGATGAATGCCGAGGAAGCCGTGCGTTTGGCCCGCCTTGCCGCTGCGGCGGGTTTACCGAAATGGGTGAAACTCGAAATCCACCCGGACCCGACGTATCTGCTGCCCGATCCGATCGAAACGCTGAAAGCGGCGGAAGTCTTGGTGAAAGAAGGTTTCACCGTGCTGCCTTACATCAATGCCGATCCGGTCTTGGCCAAGCGCTTGCAGGAAGCCGGCACCGCCACCGTCATGCCGCTCGGCTCGCCGATCGGCTCGAACAAGGGCATCGCGACGCGGGATCAGATCCGCATCATCATCGAGCAGGCCATCGTGCCCGTGGTGGTGGATGCCGGGATCGGCGCGCCAAGCCACGCGGCGGAAGCGATGGAACTCGGGGCCGATGCCGTGCTGATCAACACCGCCATCGCCGTGGCGAGCGATCCGGTGCGTATGGCGATTGCTTTCAAAAAAGCCGTCGAGGCCGGACGTGAAGCGTATGAGTTGGGCCTGCCGGAAATTTCCGACCAAGCGCACGCGACCAGTCCGTTGACGGGGTTTTTAGGATAAGATCCGTCAGGTCGTCTGATGCGTACATGAAAAAAGCCGCCGGTGATGAGACCGGCGGCTTTTCCATGATGGATTATTCGCCTGCTGGCACCGCACCTTCCGGTAATTGGAAAGGCATGGCCGGCTGGGCGGGAGCGTCTTCGATTTTGACGAGCTCAAGTTCGAAGATGAGCGTGCTGTTCGGGCCGAGGTCCGCGCTCACGCGCTTCTCGCCGTAGGCGAGTTCGCTCGGGATGAAGAGCTTCCACTTCGCGCCGACGGGCATGGTGGTGAGAGCTTCCTTGAAGCCGGGGACGACTTGCAGCGTCATCGGAACGGTTTGGCCCTCAGGGGAAGCGTCGAACTGTTTGCCGTCGATGAGGGTGCCTTTGTAGTGAACGAGGAATTGCTTGTTGTCTTCCTTGCCGTCCTTCGGCTCGACGTATTTTTCGGAGCCACCTTTGTTGATGACTTCGTATTGGAGACCGCTCTTGGTAGTGGTCACTTCCTTGCGCTTGCCGTTTTCGGCGAGGAATTTTTTGCCTGCTTCGAGGTTCGCGGCGGCGGAAGCTTTTTCGCGCTCTTCGAGGAGCTGGCCGAGCGCTTGCATGGCGGCTTGCAGCTTGGCTTCTTCCACCTCCGGCTTGCCGTCCTTCAAGGCGGAAACGAAACCTTTGGTGAAGGAATCCATGTCCAGATCGTTGTAGCCGACACCGAAACGGCCGAATTGTTGGGCGAAGCCCGCGCCGGTGCGGAAGCCGAGGGCGTAGGAGGAATCGGTTTTCACCACAGCGGGATCGAGCTTTGGAGCTGGAGCGGCGGCTTCAGCAGGCTTGGCTGCAGCTTCTGGCTTGGCGGCATCCTTTGGTTGTTCGGCTGCGGTAGCGACGGCGGCGAGGCCGAGGGCCAGAGCGCCGGGGATGAGTTTGCGAATCATGTATGGTATGGTTTTGGGAGAGTGCGAAAGCTAGGCACGACATGCTACCGTGTCCAGAGCGGGTTTTTGTCTGAAGAAGCCGTAAAAAAATCAGCCGCATCCGCAACCTGCGGCGACGCAAGTCGAGGTAAGCGGTTGATCCGGATCAGCTTCCGGCGCTTCCATGGATGGATTCGGCGCGAGCGTGGCGAGGCCGAGTTTGGAAAGCAGGGCGCGGTCTTTTTCGACGGACGGGTTTTTCGCGGTGAGCAGCTTGTCGCCGTAGAAAATCGAGTTCGCTCCCGCGAAGAAGCAGAGCGCCTGGGTCTCGTCGGAAAGGCGGGTGCGGCCGGCGGAGAGGCGGATTTTCGCTTTGGGAATGGCGAGGCGCGCCACGGCGATCATGCGGACGAGATCGAAGGGATCGACCTGCGGGTTTTCCGCCAGCGGGGTGCCGGGCATGGGCATGAGCGAGTTGATCGGCACGCTTTCCGGTTGCGGGTTGAAGTTGGAAATGATTTCCAGCATGCGCAGGCGGTCGGTGATGGTTTCCCCGAGGCCGAGGATGCCGCCGCAGCAGACGGACATGCCCGCGTCCTGCACGTTGCGGATGGTGCGCAGACGGTCTTCGTAGGTGTGGGAAGTGACGATGTTCGGATAGTGCTCCGGCGAGGTATCCAGATTGTGGTTGTAGGCGGTGACGCCCGCGTCTCGGAGCTGTTTCGCTTCGTCCGGGCCGAGTTCGCCGAGGGTGACGCAGACTTCCATGCCGAGGGAGGAAACGTCCTTGATGATGTCCAGCACCTGCTCGAAACGCTGGGTGCCGCCGCGCACGCCGCGCCAGGCGGCGCCCATGCAGAAGCGGGTGGAGCCGGTGTCACGGGCGACTTTCGCGCGCTCCATGATGGTGTCCTTGCTCAGAAGCCGCTCGATTTCCACACCGGAATTGTAGCGGGCGGACTGGGCACAGTAGGAACAGTCTTCGGAACATCCGCCGGTCTTGATGGAGAGCAGGGTGCAGAGCTGGACTTCGGCTTCCGGCCAGTTTTCCTCATGCACGGAGCGGGAGCGCTGGATGAGCTCGAAAAACGGCAGGGAATGGAGTTCCTGGAGTTCGGATAGGTTCATGAAAGTTGGGGCGGGGTGTGGAAGATCGGAAAATGTTTCAGCGGACCCAACTGCCGCGGACTTCGGGAAGCCGGCCAAAGCTGATCGTCGTGTAAGTGGTCGGGCCTTTGGCTCCTTCCATGGCGTAGCCGGTGGCGCTTTTCCATTTGGCGCTCATGCTTTCTCCGGTGTGGCAGCCCCAGCTTTTGCAATAGGCGTTGCGGGCGAAAACGGAGGACTTGATGCGGGAAAGATCGTTTTCGTGAAGCCAGGCGGTGGATGCGCCGAGGATGTCGCAGCTGTAATCCAGCAGGAAGGCGTGGCGGTTCGAGTGGCCGAAGTAATCGAGCGTTTGGATCGAGCCGCCGGGGCGGGAATTGATGGCGCGGATCAGGTCGCTTCCGGAATTCACCCAGATGAGGGTGGCGCGGCGCTTGGCGGTGATTTCGGAAATCCAGGTGGTGTAAGGCTTGCTGTCTTCCTTGCCGCGCAAGCGGTAGGCAGGTTGATAGACGATCCAGACGATTTTCGCGTCAGCGCCGTAGGCCTTGGTGATTTCATCCATGCGCAGGGTGGAGGCACGGACGAAGTTCGCCCAGAAACGATCGTGCTGGTCGTCTTTCACGCGCAGGTCTTCCCAATGTCGGATTGCCGGGCCGCCGGTGATGATCACGTGATCCGCTTGAACCCAGGCGGTCAGCATCGCAAACAGCAGAA
Organism: Luteolibacter sp.; assembly: GCA_047605125.1. Taxonomy (GTDB): domain Bacteria; phylum Verrucomicrobiota; class Verrucomicrobiia; order Verrucomicrobiales; family Akkermansiaceae; genus Luteolibacter. Next base: position 114,841 of record JASGGK010000003.1, on the reverse strand, counting down.
CAATCGTACGCAGGGATTTCGGCATGGAGGGAAAGCTAAGTGGGTGAATTTGTGGAGGAAAGCCCGAATTGTGGAATCGGCCGGAGAAAGAGAAAACCGGATGGACGGGTGCATGCCCGTTCATCCGGTGGAAATTTCAGCGGGTCCGGATTATTCCTCTGGCTGGGTGCCGTTGCGGATGATTTCCACGAAACTTTGTGGTTCGAGAGCGGCACCGCCGATGAGCGCGCCATCGATGTCCGGGCAGGCCATGAGTTCCGCGGCGTTGCCGGGTTTCACGCTGCCGCCGTATTGGATGCGGACCTTCGAGGCTGCTTCGGTACCGTAAAGTCCGGCGATCACGGAGCGGACGTAAGCGTGAGCGTCCTGAGCTTGGGCGGAGGTGGCGGTGACGCCGGTGCCGATGGCCCAGACGGGTTCGTAGGCGACGACGGTTTCCAGGAGGTCTTTTTCGGAAATGTCCTTGAGGCCTTCGGTGATCTGAGTGCTGAGAACCTGTTCGAGTTTTCCGGCTTCGCGCTCGGCGAGGGTTTCGCCGATACAGAAAATCGGTTTGAGGTTCGCTTCACGGGCCTTTTTGATCTTCGCGTTGATGACGGCGTCCGTTTCACCATAGATCGAGCGGCGCTCGCTGTGGCCGAGGATGACGTAGTGGACGAAAAACTCGCGCAGCATCAGCACGCTGACCTCGCCGGTGTAGGCACCGGAATCATATTCCGAACAATTCTGGGCGGCGATCTGAATGGCGTGGGCGTTCTGGACGGCGGAGGCGTCGTGCAGCAGCCCGGCGAGTTTCGCGAGGGACACGAAGGGAGGGGCGATGACGATTTCACATGGGAAATCCTGGCCTTGGATTTTGGAAAGGAAGCTCTTGATGAAGTCCTCTGTTTCCGAAGGACCTTTGTTCATTTTCCAGTTTGCGGCAAAAATCGGCTTGCGATTCATAAACGTCGTTGGAGCGTGGATAGGGGATGGAGAAGTGATTTTTTTCAAACTTCAGTGAGAGCGGCGACACCCGGAAGCACTTTGCCTTCCAAAAGTTCGAGAGAAGCGCCACCGCCGGTGGAAATGAACGTCATTTGGTCATCCAGACCGAATTTATTCACCGCTGTAACGGAGTCGCCGCCGCCGACGATGGTGATGGCGTCGGCTTTTGCCATGGCTTCGGCGACTGCCTTGGTGCCTTTGGCGAAGCTCTCGATCTCGAACACTCCCATCGGGCCGTTCCAGATGATGGTTTTGGCTTTGGCGATTTCAGCGGAAAATTCTTCGATGGCGAGATCGCCGATATCGATGCCTTCCCAGCCTTCCGGTGTTTCGCCGCCTTTGTCATAAGGCTCGGTGACTTCGGTGGCGGCACCTTCCTTGAATTCCCGAGTGATCCGTGTGTCTGCGGGAAGCAGGAAGCGGACGCCTTTTTTGTGGGCGGTGGCGAGGATGTCCAGAGCGAGGTCGAGCTTGTCGGCCTCGACTCGGCTGTTGCCGGTGTTGTAGCCTTGGGCGCGGCGGAAAGTGTTGGCCATCGCACCGCCGATGAGGAAGGCATCGGCTTTTTCCATGAGTTTGGAAATGACCTGGATCTTGTCGGAAACCTTGGCTCCGCCCATGATGACGAGGAACGGTTTTTCAGGGTTTTCCAGTTTGCCGTCGAGGTATTCGAGCTCGCGGGCGAGCAGGAAGCCCATGGCGCTTTGCTTGACGAAATGCGTCACGCCTTCGGTGGACGCGTGGGCGCGGTGGGCGGTGCCGAAGGCGTCGTTGACGAAGATTTCGGCATTGCCGGCGAGAGCCTTGGCGTATTCCGGATCGTTCTTTTCTTCCTCTGGATAGAAACGGGTGTTTTCGAGAAGCAGGACTTCACCTGGCTTCAGCGCGGCGCGCAGTGCGGCGATTTCTTCGCCGATGCTATCCGGTGCGAGTTTTACTTCCTGACCGAGGATTTCGCTGAGGCGGACGGCGACAGGTGCGAGGGAAAATTCCGGGGTTGGTCCGCCTTTCGGGCGACCAAGGTGCGAGCAAAGCACGAGTTTGGCATCGCCCGCGATGAGGTGGCGGATGGACGGCACGGCAGCCTGAATGCGGGTGTCATCGGTGATTTTCCCGTCCTGAAGCGGGACGTTGAAATCCGCACGCATGAGAACTTCCTTTGAAGAAACATCGAGACCGCTGATTGAAAGTTTAGCCATGAGGTCTTAAATCCCGCCCTACCGGAGCCTTTCTGTCAAGTCATGGCTGGCCTTGAAACGAAGTGATTTGGAAACCATGCATCTTGCTCATTCAAAGGGCTTTCGAGATGAACGTGAAGCACTTAGTGTTTCCGATGGAAACGGGCGTTTTGAAGGCGGATCGCGGAATCATCCGGAGCGAAATTCAGAGCGCGGTCCGACCATTCGATGGCGTGTCCGGCATTGCCCTTGGCGAGCTGGATTTCCGCCCAGGTGTCGAGGTATGCCGGTTGCCGGGGATTGAGAGTGAGTGCTTTGGATTGCATCATCGCGGCCTCGTCGAGTTGTTTCAGAGCGCGTGCGGCGATCCAACTGGCGGAGTTCAGAAGATTGTCGCAATCGGGAAAACGGGCGAGGGTCTGATTGAGCGCGTTCCAGGATTGCTCGAACCAGAGGTCGTGTTCGCGGGTGAGACCGGATTTCCGGACTGCCGGGAAAAAATAATCGGCCAGTGAGGCATCGGTTGGGAGCAGGGCGTGGCTGGCTTCCAAGAGCGCGAGAGCACGGGGACGATCCAGCGGTAAAATCGCCATGGCATGCGCGAGATCGGCCTGCACCCGTGCGCGGAGGGCGGGCAGGGGATTTTCCGAAACGTAATCCGCTGTGGTGTGAAGCTGGGTGATGACTTCGAAGGCGGCTGCGGCTTGAGGCCATTTTTCCGCGCTCAGCATCGCATCGGCGTAGCGGACGATGGCGGAGGAAAACTGCGGCCCGGCGGGCGGGGACTCGGCCATCGCGCGGACGAGCCATTTTCCGGCGTTTTCGTTTTCCTGTCCGAAGGCGTAGCCGATGCTGATCAGTAAATTCGTGGATGAATCACCGAGGGCGAGCTTTTCCACCCAAGCATCATAAACCGCCGCTTTTTCCGCATTTCCGGCGCGGCGCAGGCTGGTCGCGGCGTAGGCATACCACTCCGGGCGGACGAGCCGGTCCGCGCCGAGGGGAATTTCGAGCTGGCCGAGAAAAAGGTCCGCGACTTCACGCCAATCGCCCGTGGCGCTCAGGCAGGAAACCAATTCTGTCCATTCCTGATAGCCAGGATCTTGCAGGATTTTCTTTCGCTGTTCATCGTTGAGCGAGCGCCAGGCGCGGACGAAACCGCGGGCGTCGGTTTGTTCCAGACTCGTCGCATACATGCGGAATACGAGCGCGGGCCGTTCTTTTTCGGGAGCTGCTTCGATGGCTTTCCACGCGCGGTTCAGCCAGTCTTCGCGGAGATTTTGCGGATCGGGCAGGGTGGTGAAGACCGCCTGCATGCCGCGAAGTTTTTCGCCGGGAGAAAGCTCGGGTCTCAGCTCGGACATCCAGTCCCACCATTGGTCGAAAACCGGGGCTTCGCCGATGGCCATGCGGCGGAGTTCCCTCCAGCGTCCTTCATCATTTTCCGCCCAGGCGATGCCGATTCCGGTCGCTAGCTGTGGGGCGATGGGCATGCCATTGCGGGAAAACAGTGCTTCGAGAAATGTCTGAAATGCCGACGGGTCTTTCGCCGCCAGACGCCGCAGCGGGGGAAGGTAGGCTTTTGCCAGAACTTCGTGGTTTCCCCGGCGTTCGAGGAAATTGGCGATGCGGAGCAAGGGTTCGCTCGGATCGTCATAACGCGGTTCATTTTCGGCGGGCGGCGCGAGACGGGCGATCAAACGAGCGGACCAGTTGTCGAAATCCGGTTGATCCGGCGAGAAACCGTGGGCCTGCAAGGCTTCCAGCGGCCGCTCGATGGCATCGAGATAATCGAAAGCCGTGGAGGGCGAGAATTCCTGCAAGCGGGCTTCCGCCATCGGTTTTTTTCCGAGCACGAAGAGGGAAATGATCGCCTGTTTTTCGGCGGTTTCGTTCTCGGCGGTGGTGAGTTTCCGCAGGGTCTCGAAATCGGAATCGGCAATCGGTTTTCCCTGCCAACGCTGGCTGGCGGCCTGGAGATAGGCGGCCGGGCTGGCGGATTCCTCGGCGGCGGTTTTCGAAAAATCCATCCACGGCAAGGGATCTCCTTGAAGCATCGCCATGGCGGCGCGGACGGCTTGGTTTTCCGATTTTTCGGCGATTTTTTCCGCCTCGGCGAATTGTCCGTCCGCCAATGCCAGCGCAAGCGTGCCGTCCGGTGTGGAAAATCGCGGCTGTTTTTTCGCGACGTCCAGTGTGCCTTGGCCCCGGTGAAATGCCGCGAGCGAAAGCAGTCCTTCGGCATCGAACGCCGCCATTTCGAGGAATTCCCGCGCTTGATTCGGGCGGTTTTCCACCAGCGCTTCACGTGCGGCGGCGGTGGCGATGCCGTGGATATTGATCTCCAGCGCGCTGCGGACCTCCAGCGGCTCGTTGATATAAAGCGCGAGCATTTCCCGCCATGCGCGGAAGGGCAGCAGCTCGCTGTAGATGCTTTGTTTTTCCTCCAGCGAGGCCCTTGCGTAACGCTCGACAAGGGCGCGCACTTCCGGCTCCGGCGATTCTTTCCGCATCTGTGCCGGAGGTTCGGCGGCCGTCAAAGCGGGGCTTGGTGAAATGCCGAGGAGCCACAGCAGACAGCAGGGAATCAGCAGGCTGTGGGCAGTCATGATTCAAAAAACGATGAGCCGGGAAAAAATTAAACCGCTGTGCCGTCCTTGGCGCTGTGAGCCACGTTCCGTAAACTCAAAAGGTGGGAGCTTTCCACGTTTTCCGGTCTTCCTGAAAAGGCATGACCATCGTCGCGGAAGTGAGTGCTCCCCAATAGTAAATATCGGTTCGGGCCAGCTACCAAATGGTCGCACACAGCAGTCTGGAAGGAAGATATCCCGCCGTGAGCCGCTCGCAATCAAAATCCTGAAAAGAAAATGGGCGGCGGCCGGATCCTCGCTGGCACTGGCCGGAATTTTCGCGGATCATCCACGCATCCTATGAGTTCCGTCCGCTTTCTTTGCGGTTGCCTGGCATTGGCCGGCTTCGCCTCAGCAGCTCCCCAACCTCCGCCCGATGCCGAGGAGCAAGCCTACCCGGCCATCGAGCGATTCGTCGAAGTGCTGAGCGCCGTCCGCAAACGCCACCCGGATACCAGCAAGCTGGCCTACGAACGCCTCGTAAACCACGCGCTGGAAGGCATGCTTTCCAGTCTCGATCCGCACTCATCCTTCATCCATCCGGAAATGGTCGCGCTGATGAATCAACACGCGGATTTGGAACCCGAAGTGCCATCGCTCGGCTGTACCTTGGGAATGCGTGACGACGGCCCGTATGTTTCCGCCGTCGCTCCGCGCGGGCCGGCTGCGGAAGCGGGCGTTTTGCCCGGCTCCGCCTTGCTGGAAATCGACGGTCAAAAGCTCGCGGGCACCGCGTTTTCCGATCTCATTTCCATGCTGCAACGCGCACCCGGTGTGACGACCCGGCTGCTGATCAAATCTCCCGCCGAGCCCCGGCCCATCGAGGTTTCCCTGATCCATCAGCTCGTCGAGGAACGCTCGGTGGCGGACTATCATTTGTTACCGAATGAAAAAACCATCGGCTACCTGCGCCTCGCATCGTTCGGCGATCACTGCGCGCGCGAAGTCGAGGCCGCGCTCGATGCGCTCGAAGATCAGGGAATGAAATCACTCATTTTCGATCTCCGTCACAACGGCGGCGGCGATCTCCAGCAAACCGTGCAAATCCTCGGTTATTTCCTGCCGCCCGGCACCACCGTCGTCACCACCCAAGGCCGTGAAAAATCGCAGGACGCGGCCCTGAAAACCCCGGACCGCCAGCGCCGCAAACGCGATTATCCCATCGTCGTGCTCATCGACCGCATGTCCGCTTCCGCTTCCGAGTTGATGTCCGGCGCGCTGCAGGATCTCAAACGCGCCACCGTCATCGGCGAGCTGAGTTATGGAAAAGGCTCGGTGCAAAACATCATCCCGATGGGCGGCGGCACCGCCTTGCGCCTGACCATCGCCACCTATCACACGCCCTCCGGCCGCACGCCGCATCTGGTCGGCATCACGCCGGATATCCCCGTCGCCATCACCGGAACCGACGCCCTGAATTTCCAGAAATCCTGCCAGCTGGATGCCTTGTCGCCGGAAGATAAAAAACAGATCGGGGCGTGGAAAGATCCGGTGGTAGAGGCTGGGATGAAGAGATTGAAGATCGAAGATTGAAGATTGAAGATTGAAGATTGAAGATTTCGGCAATTTGCCAGCAATCGGAAATCGTAAATTTTCAATCGAAAATCCATCGCGTGCATCCGGCGTATTCCATGCTAAGGATGTAATGTTATGAATACATCCACAGGTAAAAAGGCATCCTTCAGCATCTCGTCTTTTATTGCGATCATCGCTGCGATTTTCAGTTTCAAGGTCGGAGCCATCGGAGGGTTGTTGCTCGCGGTGGTGGCGATCGTGTTTGGTTTGATCGGGGTTGTGCTGGCGCTTGCGCCCAGCGTGCGAGGGGGATTTCTCAGTATTTTGGCGGTGTTTGCCGGAGGCATCGGCGTGATCGCCGCCGTGTGGAAGGCAATAGTGTATTGGTTATAAAATTGATTGATTTTCAATAAATTGAGTGAAATTCTCATCAGCTCATGAGAGCGTTTTATTGCCAGAAATGCAACGAGCGGTTGTTTTTCGAAAACTCGTTCTGCCTCACCTGCAAAAGCTCGTTGGGATTCATCCCGGCGCTTTGTAATATCTCTGTGATCGAGCCTGCCGCGAATAACACGTGGACGGCGTTGGCTCAGGGCGCGGAGGGGAAAATCTATCGAAAATGCCTCAACGAGCAGCAGGAGAAAGCCTGCACCTGGATGATCCCGGTGGACGATGAGAATGCGTATTGCACCAGTTGCCGCCTAAATCGCACGATTCCTGATCTCTCGTTGCCGGAAAACAATCTGCTCTGGCGGAAAATGGAAACGTCGAAACGGCGGCTGGTTTACGCGCTTTTGCGGTTGAATCTCCCGGTGTTTCCGAAAACCCCGCAAGCTCCGAACGGCCTCGCCTTCGATATCCTCGCCGATCATGAAACGGCGGACACGGTGGGAAACCGCATCCTCACCGGTCACACGGAGGGATTGATCACGCTCAATCTCTCGGAAGCGGACGATGCCGAGCGAGAAAAAATGCGCCAGACGATGGGCGAGGTGTATCGCACGCCGCTCGGGCATTTTCGCCATGAATCCGGCCATTATTATTGGGATCTGCTGGTGAGAAACCATCCGAAGCTCGATGCCGTGCGCGCGATTTTCGGCGATGAACGCGCGGATTACGGGCAGGCGCTCCAGCATCATTACGCCCGTGGCGGCGCCTTGCCCGGCTGGGAATCACAATTCGTGACGCCTTACGCCGCATCCCATCCATGGGAAGATTGGGCGGAAACGTGGGCGCATTATCTGCACATTCTCGACACGCTCGAGACGGCGAACGCCCATGGCGTGCAGTTGAAAAACGCCGATGGTGTCCGCGAAATGTCCGATCCCTATGGCAGGAGTTTCGATGATATCCGTGAAGACTGGCACGCGCTGAGATTTGTCGTCAACGGTCTGAACCGCAGCATGGGTTTGCCTGATCCATATCCGTTCATTTTGTCCGATCAAATTACGGCGAAGCTCGCGTTTATCCACGATTGGCTGGCGATGCCGCGTTGAGTCATAAGGAGTCCGGACATTTTTGTCCGGGATGCGGGAAGCTGTGGACAGCGATGTCTCCTTGCACCTGTTAAGGATGTACCCGGTCTATACAATGTCCCTGCTCCTTATTTTGCGCGAATGGAGGAACGGCGGTGGAGGTAAACGGAGAGGCCGATGAGGACGACGAAGGTCGGCATGACGGCGACGTTGAAGAGGGTGATTTTCGCTCCGAGGGCGTCTTTTTGGCGGCGAAGGTCTTTTTCCTGATCGCGGATGCGCTTGGCGTATTCGACCTGCTCGGCGCGGAGTTTTTTAATCTCGGCTTCCTGCTCGGGTGAGAGGCTGAATTCGTTGCCCTTGGTTTTCTGCGCCTGGAGTTCGTTGAGTTTCTGTTGGGCGGCTTGTTGCTTGGTTTGGAACTCCTGGATTTTCGCACCGACGTTTTTGTTGAATTCCGCTTCGAGGTTGCGGATCACCGTAAACGGACGGCGGATCGCGGCGCGGGAACGGGAGCCGATGAGGTATTTCGAGCCGGTGGCCTGATCGAGCAGGTTGAAGAGCAAGGTGGAGTTTCCATTGACCGGCGAGGCGACCTTCATGTTGCCGAGGTTTTGCACGGCGTAGGCGAAGCGATCGAAGAACGCATCGACATCGCCGATGAGAAACACGTTTCCAACGGTGGCGGCTTCCTTGAGGGATTGGTCTTTCGTCTTGTCCGTCGCGGCGGGGTTCCCGTTCGGAAACGCGGATTTGAATTTTCCGCTGAAATGCAGCGCCAGATCGTAAACGGTGCCGCTGGATTGGAAGGTGCGGGCGAGCGATGGATCGAGGCGGGAGGCGCGGTTGGATTCGACAAAACCCGCGCCGTTGGTGGTGCGGATCAGGCTGGTGTAGGAAATGCCGGGGATTTCTTTGTGAGAAAAACCTCCCGCGAGTAGGAAGGTGATGCCGCTGAGGTCTTTGGTGACGACGTTGTCTTTTTGCGGCAGCGCTTCCTGTGGCAGAGTCAGCACGGCGATGCTGCTTTGATTCTGGCTCATCGGCGTGGCGTAGTTCGGATCGGCCACGGAATGCGTCGGATCGTATTGAATGCCCCAAGCAGGGAGCAGCGTGGGAAGATTCGAGGTGTTCGAGGGTTTTGCGCCAGTGAGTGGATTCGGCGGCGTGAGCTGCGCGGCGATGGAAAAAGGATCGACGCAGGCTACCACGGTGCCGCCTTTGAGTAGATATTGATCGATGCTGTATTCGACTTCGGGCGTGATGCCGGCGGGGTGGAAAACGAGCAGGACTTTGGTTTTCGCCGGATCGAGAACCGTCGGCTCCATCGGCAGGGTGGTGACGTCGAAGGATTGCTGGAGCTGTTCGTAAATCACCCAGCCGGGATCGGTCTGCTGGCCGGGGATCATGGCGGGTTCGCCTTTCAGGTTCAGCCCGCCCATGACGGCGATGGTAGGCTTGCTGGCGGTGGTGACGTCCGAGATGGCTTTGGAAAGCTGGTATTCCAATAGGGTTTCATCCTGCGGATTGAAAAACGGCAGCACGCGCGTGCGGTCGAGGCAGGAAACGGCGACGCCGAGATAGATCGGATCGCTGCCGATCGGTTGGGCGGTGATGCCGTCGAGATTCGCGGCGTCTTCGGCATCGGTGTCGGGTTTCGGATCGAGGCGTTCGACGCGGAGTTTCCCCTTCGAAAGCGATTCGTATTCTTTCAACGTGTCATCAACCCGGCGTTGATAGAGTTTCAGCTCCTGCGGCATGTAGTCCGCGCTTTGCGAGGCGTAATAACGGATGACGACGGGAGCGGCGAGTTCGTTGAGGATCGAGCGGGTGCCATCGGAAAGCGTGTGGATTTTGTTTTCCGTGAAATCCACGCCACGGCTGCCGATGGCGGTGAGGGAAACGAGCCAGTTCGCGAGAATCGCGATGGCGACAAGCGCGGCGATGCCGAGGGCTGCGCGGGTGACGGGTGATTTCATGGTAAATGCTGAAATGCTTAAAACGGAAATGCTGAAAAATTAAGCGCGCTTGGCGGAAAGGATGGCGCTGGTGCCGATGAGCGGGAGCGAGATCAGCGACGCGAACCACACGAAATCCTGCACGCGGAACAACCCGCGGTTGAGCGAACTGAAATGGCTCCAAACGCCGAAGGAAGTGATGCCTTCCAGCACGCCGGGCGAGGTGATTTTTGCCAGTTCGCGCGTCACGTCATCGTAGCCGCACAGCACCATGACCACACAGATGGAAACAGAAACGATGAGACAGACGACCTGATCCCGCGTGAAAGCGGAGACGAGCAAGGTGATGGAGAGAAACGTGCAGCAAACGAGGAAACTGCCGAGATAGCCCGCGAAGACCGCGCCGTTGTCCGGTTTTCCGAGGTAGTTGATCGTGGAAACGATGGGGAAGGTGAGTAGAAGCGCGACCAGCCACACGGTGACGGCGGCGAAGTATTTTCCGAGAATCGCTTTCCAGGTCGGCAAAGGGAACGTGCCGAGCAGTTCGATGGTGCCGGAGCGTTGCTCGTCCGCCCACAAACGCATGCCGACGGCGGGTGCGAGAAGCATGTAAATCCACGGATGCCAGAACAGGAACGACCATTCGAGCGAGGCGTCGCCAAGCTGGATGAACTGGCCGAAGGTAAACGTCAGCGCCATCGAGAACAGCAGGAAAATAACGATGATCGCGTAGGCGGTGGGCTGGGTGAAATAGCTTTTCAGCTCGCGTTTGAAGATCGTGAACATGGCGGAAAATCAGGAATCGGTGTCGCGGGAAGTGACGGTGCGGAAGAGATCGGTGAGGGAGCCGGTGCCGGATTTTGCAATCAGCTCCGCCGGGGTGCCGTCGGCGACGATTTTTCCGCGATCCACGATCACGGCGCGGGTGCAGGCGGCTTCGACTTCTTCGAGAATGTGCGTGGAAAACAGGATCGCTTTGGTTTCTCCGAGGCGCTTGATGAGCTGGCGCACTTCGTGTTTTTGATTCGGATCGAGGCCGTCGGTCGGTTCGTCGAGGATCAGCACTTCCGGATCGTGCAGCAGCGCTTGGGCGAGACAGGTGCGGTGGCGGTAGCCTTTCGAAAGGGTGTCGATGGATTGGGTGGCGACGCTGTTGAGAAAGCAGGTCTCGATGGCGTGCCCGACGGCTTGCTTTTTCGCGGAGCCTTTCAGCCCGCGCACTTCGGCGCAGAATTTCAGGAAACCCGTCACCGTCATGTCGTTGTAGAGCGGCGCGGATTCGGGCAGGTAGCCGATCCTGGTTTTCGCCTCGGCCGGGTTTTTCACGATGGAAATGCCGCAGATCTCCGCATCGCCGGAAGTCGGAGGGAAAAAGCCGGTGACCATGCGCATGGTGGTGGATTTTCCGGCGCCATTCGGTCCGAGAAAGCCGAGCACCTCGCCTTTTTTCACCGTGAAACTGAGATCATCCACAGCCCGTTTCGGGCCGAATTGCTTGGTCAGGTTGAGGACTTCGATCATGGCGGGAAATCGGGAAAGAAAGGCTGCGAAGCAAGCGACGCCAGGAAGAGTTGTTGTCTGGATGGCGGGTGGAAAGCATCTTTTTTGATTCAAAAATGGGTGATGATGTTCACATCGGTTCAATCCTGAATTGATACATTTGCACCATGGTGCAAATGTGAGACTGACGATTAATCTCGATGACGATCTTTACTCCATGGCGCGAAGTCATGCGATTGCGACGAAGACTTCCATCAGCAAGGCGGTGGGGGATTTGTTGCGTAGGAAGGTCGCGTCTGAGGAACGGCAAGCGGCAAATGAGGCGTCTTTTTCCATCGATCCCATTACCGGATTCCCAGTGGTGAAAAGCGCGAACAAGCTGATCAAACAGGAAGAGATCCAACGCATATTGAATGACGATATGGTGCGTCATTTGGAATTGATGGGACTTCCACCGGAAGAAATCGATGAGCACCTGGCTTCTTGACGGTAATATTCTGGTGGCGCTGGCTGTTAAAAATCACACCCATCGTGAGCGATGTCTTCGCTGGATGGAAAACGTGGAGCGTTTTGCCACATGTCCCGTAACGGAAGGAACGCTTCTGCGGTTGCATATGCTCCTTGCGGACGATCATTCATCAGAAGCGGCTTGGCGCACACTGAACGTTTACAGAAACCATCCAAAACACGTCTTTTGGCCGGACAATTTCTCTTGCTCGGAAATTTCTCCGGCGCGCTTAACCGGGTATCGCCAGCTCACCGATGCGTGGTTGGTCGAACTCGCGCGGCGCAAGGGCGTGAAACTGGCGACATTGGATGAACCTTTGTCCGCACTTTGGCCGGAGGTGGCGGTGCTGGTGCCGGTGTGAAACTTTTCTGCTTTCCCTTTCCCGTCGCTCTTCTAAGGCTTCAACGCCATGCCCAGTATCCATCTTCCAGAGCGTTGCGGCGTGATGTTGCTGCCGGACTGCACGCTGTTTCCGCATGGCGGGCTGCCGTTGTATATTTTCGAGGATCGCTATCGGAAGATGCTGGCCGAAGCGCTGGAGGGGGACTGCTTTTTCGCGGTGACGCGTCTGTTGAAGGAAGACGTTGATTTTTCCGAAGGCGCGGCGCGGATCGGAACGATCGGCCTGATCAGAGCGTCACGCGAGCAGGATGATGGAACGTCGCAGCTTTTGTTGCACGGCGTGATGCGGGTGCGGTTTCTCGAATGGCTGGAGGGGAAAGATTACCCGTATGCTTATATCGAGCCGGTGATTTCCGAATTCACGCCGGAGCATCAAGAAAACGCTGCGATGGCCACGCTTCGGGGCGCGGTGGAGGATGCGATCCGTCCCTTGCCACAGGAAGTGCAGGACGGGGTTCTAGCGTTGATTGACCGGGCGGATTCCGCAGGGTTGATGACGGATATCGTGTCGCAACAATTCATTCACGAGCCGAATCTGCGGCAGCATTTGCTGGAACTGGAGCAGGTGGGCGCGCGGATTCCCCTGATCTGCGAGTATTTGCGAAAAGCGAGTGCTGCGAGTCAGGAGGATTAAGGAAATATGGCGGCGATCTTCGAGCGCCGCCATATCACCGGCGGAATGAGAGAAATCAGAAATCGCGCTGTTGCGGGCCGCGATCCAGATCCATGCGGAAAGCACGGCCTTTCAGGCGGGCTTGGCGGGTGCGCTCGATCACTTGATCGACGAGGCCTTCCGGCACATCGACGAGCGAGTGTTTCGGGAAAAGCGTGATGCGGCCGAGGCAACCGTCGGGAAGACCTGCTTCGCGATAGAGCATGCCGACGATTTCCTTCGCCATGACGCCATGGGTTTTCCCGAGGGAAAGGAACATGCGGGCCATGCCGGCTTCCTGCGGGATCGGTCCGCGCTCGAAGCGGTTGTCGCGCGGGCCGCGCTCGCGGTCGCCACGATCCCGGTTTGAGTAATCGCGTTCGCGTGGCTCGCGGCCATCGCGTGCGTCGCGGGTGTTTTTGCGACGCTCCTGACGTTCCGGCTCGCGGTCTTCATCGATGGCGTTGCCTTCGCGGCCGGTGGCTTCGCGGATCATGCTGACGAGGGCGCAGGCGATATCGGTCGGCGTGTGGCCTTGCTCCAGCAGGCGGTCGACCTGTTCCTGATAAGAATCGAACTTGTTGTTTTCCAGACGCTCCTTGAGGTCTTCGAAAATGATGTCGGCGCGGCGGCCTTCGACTTGTTCGGCGGACGGGATTTTCTCTCGTTTGATCACTTGGCGCGTGTAGCGCTCGATGGATTGCAGGCGGTAGATTTCCTTGCCGAAAACGAAGCTCACGGCGCGTCCGGCGCGTCCGGCGCGTCCGGTGCGTCCGATGCGGTGGACGTAGTCTTCCGGGTCCGCAGGGAGGTCGTAGTTGAAAACGATGTCGATTTCCTCGATGTCGAGACCACGCGCGGCGACGTCGGTGGCGACGAGAAGCTCGACGGCGCCATCGCGGAAACGCTTCAGCACGCGCTCGCGCATTTGCTGGGTGATGTCGCCGTGGAGGCGGTCCGCCGCGTAGCCGCGGTTGATCAGGTCTTCCGTGCACTCATCGACGGAGCGCTTGGTATTGCAGAAAATGATACCGAGGCGTGGCGGATTCATGTCGAGAATCCGGGAGAGCACTTCCACTTTCGAGCGCTGGCGCACTTCGAAATACGATTGGTCGATGGTGGAAACGGTGAGCGCCTTTTGCTTGATCTCGATGACTTCCGGGGAGTTGCCGAATTTCTGGATCAGGCCGGAAACGCCGCGGTTCATGGTCGCGGAGAAGAAAAGCGTCTGGCGGCCTTCTGGAAGAGCGGCGAGGAGTTCGTCCATCTCGTCCTTGAAGCCCATGTCCAGCATGCGGTCCGCTTCATCGAGTACGGCCATTTTCACGCGGGAAGCATCGAAACTGCCACGGCGAAGGTGATCGAGCAGGCGGCCCGGAGTTCCCACCACCAACTGAGCGCCACTGCGCAAGGCGCGGAGCTGGCGGTCCATCGGCGCGCCGCCGTAGACCGGCGTGGCGTGCAGGCCCGGCATTTTCGCGCCGAGGCGGTGGACTTCCTCGCAAACCTGCACCGCGAGTTCACGGGTCGGACAAAGAATCAGCACCTGCGTGTGGGATTGATTCACATCGATTTGAGACAGGGCAGGGAGGGAAAACGCGGCGGTTTTTCCGGAACCGGTCGCCGAGAGGCCGAGGATGTCTTTTCCGGCGAGAGCAGGCGGAATGCTGAGTGCCTGAATCGGCGATGGGCGTTCGTAGCCAAGTGCTTCAATCGCGGCGAGGAGAACGTCGGGCAATCCGAGTTCGGAGAAAGGAGGTGTATCCATGAGAAATGTAGTCAAAACCCACTCTCGGACAGAATCTCCTCGTGCGGGGCGCGAAGCCTTTCGCTGATTTTTTCAAGAAAACAAGCACGGAGTGAAAAGAATTGCGAATCCGGACTTTGGGATTGCGATTTCCCGACCCGTGCAAGCTCATGGGGCGTGGCGAGTTTTGACGATCAAAAGCGGGTGATGAATCTGTCTCTGGGAGTGGCCGTGGTGCTGCTTTTGGTGAAAGTGACGGGTGCGGTGGTGACGGGATCGTCTGCGGTTTACTCGGATGCGGCGGAGTCCGTGGTGCATTTGCTCGCGGTGGCATTCGCCGCTTGGGCGTTGCGTCTGTCTCATAAACCGGCGGATGAAACGCACCACTTCGGCCACGACAAGGTGGCGTTTTTGTCTTCCGGCTTCGAGGGTGCGATGATCGCGGCGGCGGCGGTGCTGATCCTTTATGAAGCGGTCCGGCAGGTGATTTTCGGCGTGGAAATCGATCACCTAGGGTTCGGTGCCGCGATTACCGCGCTGGCGATGGTGGTGAATCTCGGGCTCGGGCTTTCCCTGATCCGGATTGGGAAAAAGAGCAATTCGCCCGTGCTGAAGGCGAATGGCCTGCACGTCCTCACTGATGTCTGGTCGAGCGTGGCGGTTCTGGTGGCGCTGGCGCTGGTTTATTTCACCGGCTGGAAATGGTGGGATCCGATCGCCGCGACCCTGGCCGCGCTGAACATCGTGCGTGTCGGCATTCAATTGATCCGCGAAAGTCTCGGCGGTCTGCTGGATGAAGCGGATCCGGAAGTGGAGGCCCGCATCCGAGAATTGCTGGATCTGGAAACGCGGCAGCGGGGATTGTCTTACCATAATTTCCGCCACCGCCACTCGGGCCGCACGCATTGGGTGGAGTTTCATCTGGTGTTCGATGACCAGGTCAGCGTGGGAGCCGCGCATGAATCCGCCACCGCCATCGAAGCCTGTGTCGCCGATCTGCTGCATCCGGATGGCCGCGTCATTTCCCACCTTGAGCCGAAATCTTCGGAAAACTGCGAGGAAAAATGGGAAGAGCGTTGATCTCAAGGTGAAATGGAATGATGCGTCCTTATCTTCTCATCTTTGCGCTCATGATGTCTTCTTGTGATGGCCGGTCTTCTTCGTCGGAAAAGTGGGCAACTTTACCTCCTGCGGAACGGGTGAAGGCCGCCGCCTCGCGGGTAAAACCGGAGCTGGAGCGGGATCTGGCGGAAAAACATCTGCATTTCGGTGATCCGGTGTTTCTGCGGGCCTTCAAGGAAGGCGCGGAGCTGGAATTATGGGTTCTGAGCCGGGAGACGAAGAGGTTCCGGCATTTCCGCACTTACCAAATCGCGGCGCAATCGGGTGGGCCCGGTCCGAAATTGAAAGAAGGCGACGGTCAGGTACCGGAGGGATTTTATTCCGTGCCGCCCCGTGCGATGAAGCCGGACAGCAGGTATCACCTCGCGTTCAACATCGGCTATCCCAACGATTACGACCGTGCGCTGGGCCGGACGGGGAGTTTTATCATGGTGCATGGAAATCAGGTTTCCATCGGCTGTCTGGCGATGACGGATGAGAAGATCGAGGAGATCTACACGCTGTGCGACGCGGCTTTGAAAAAAGGCCAGCCGTTTTTCAGGATACACATTTTTCCGTTCCGGATGACTTCGGAGAGACTGGCGCAGGAAGCGGCGAGTCCGTGGAAGGACTTCTGGAGAGACCTGAAAACGGGGTATGATCTTTTCGAAAAAAACCGTCTCCCCGGCGAAGTGACGGTGGAGAACGGGCATTATCGATTTAAGGAATAGCAGGTGGTTTTCGGTCCTTGGAGCGTTCTTTAAAGTCAGGCGAGGCGTCTACCGAAGCGCTTTTACCAAAGCTTGCCGGACGGGAGCGGTGCCGATATTGCCCATGTGGCCGCCGTAGGGGAAGACGGTGACGTGGTTGCCGCCGACGGTGGATTTCAGCCAGCTCACATCGCCCGGAGCGAGGAGGAAGTCATTCGCATTGGTGATCACACGGATCTTTTGGTTCCGGCTCAGCTTGGAGGAGAAGTTTCTCATGCTGCCGACGCGGTTGAAATCCTCCGGACTGACTCCCTGCGTGTGGTAGTAGGGCAGCACGAAGCGGGTGAAGTAATCTTGATACGATAGATTGAAAATCTCATCGTAAGCCGCATCGCGGTGCCACTTGTTCAGCGGGGTTTGCAGCACGCCCATGTTGTGGCGGAATTGGCTGCTGAAGATCACATCGCGCAGGGTGAGACGGAACGTCATGCCGATGAGGAATTGCGATTCCACTTTGTCGAACGGCATGTCGGCGAGTGCGGCAGGTGGCAGGGTGCCGAGCTTGGCGACTTTGTGAATCGTGTTATCGATCCGTGGTTGTCGCACATTTTCCGGCCAGGTGAGAGGGCCGTGCTGG
Organism: Luteolibacter sp.; assembly: GCA_047605125.1. Classification (GTDB taxonomy): domain Bacteria; phylum Verrucomicrobiota; class Verrucomicrobiia; order Verrucomicrobiales; family Akkermansiaceae; genus Luteolibacter. The sequence goes on along the minus strand of JASGGK010000003.1, from coordinate 97,841 downwards.
AACTGATCCACCTTGGCGATGCCGTAGCGCAAGGTGATGGGCGGATTGATGGCCACGTAGCGGTCAAACCGGAGCAGATCGGAGGATTGCTCGTGGGATGCGAGATAGAGCGTCAGGTAGGCGCCCATCGAACAGCCGACGAGCGCGTGCTTTTGAAAGCGGCCCGGATATTTTTCATCCAGCTTCGCGCTCATTCCGGTGATCGCCACGTGCAGATCCCGGCTGTCACGCGGCGTGTAGGCGGGCATGTCGGCCGTGGAACCGTTTTCCATGAATTCCGGATGGAAAACACTGGTGGTGGTGACCACGGAATAACCTTGTTGATAGAGTGCTTCGGCGAGCGCCAGGCTGGTGAGCGACAGACGGTGCGAGCCGAGGCCCGGATTGATGAAAACCAGTTCCGATGGTTGTTTTTGAATCCAGGAGTTGAATTTCAGTTTGCGGCCCGTGGATGCCAGACGGACGCTCATTTCCTTGCCTTTTTGAACGAACTCCGGGTCTTGCAGGGTAATGGCGGTGACGCCCAGCGTTTGCAAGGTCGCCGGGTCTTTCGGGCCGTGGACGCTCCAGTCCGGCGTGTTTTCCTTGGACGAATACGACCATGCGTAGCGGAGATTCGCGTAGGAATCCGCATCGGATTTCATGAAACGCGCGGATTCCTCCGCACTTTCGCTGGCGGTGTTGTAAGTCGTGGCGTAGGAGGCGTATTGATACGGCGTGGCGTAATTCCACGGCTCGGCCAATTCGTCGCCGATTTTTCCGGTGCCGTGCACTTCATCGCTCGGGCCGAAAAACGGCAACATCAGATAAGTGCCGGGCGTCCAGCCCCAGCCGCTGAAAGTTTGGGCGAAATCCGCTTCCACTTTCGGAATGTGAATCTTGGTCGCCGGATCGAAAAATCCGGCGATGCCCACGGTGCTGTTGGTGAGGAAGCGCCAGGTCTCATCCCCCGCGCCTTGCCAGCGTCCTTGCAACGCGAGATTGATGGCGCGCCCCGGATAGGTGGCGTTGCGTCCGAATTTTGTGATCGAGTTTCGCACGCCGGTGGGAACGACGGTGCGATAGACGCGGCCGGTTGGCTGGACGAAACCGAACATGATGCCACGATTCACCGCCCAAACGCCGCGATTCACCGGCTCCAGGGGATCGTTGAGGAATGTCGGCTGGGTGCCTTTCGGCGCGGAGCCGGTGATCGGCCGGACTTTCTGCGGCGCATTGTGCGGAGCGCACGCGGTGAGCAGGGAAACCGCCGCCGCAAACGGAGTTCGCCACGAGCGTGCGAGAGGACGTGTCAAACGTGCGGGCAATGGAGGGTTGTCAAACCGGCGGACACTCATGGAAGATAGATTCGTTGAAAAGGGGAAAGCTCTTCAACGATTCTGGTAAAGTCGTCGAAAAACCACCGGGCAATGAGGTGGATGTTCAATAAATGTCAAGTCTGACAAAGGAAACAAATGCTCAGGTAGCGCTTAATTTCGCAAGCAAATCGTCGTTGTCAACGGGATCGCCTTTTTTCACCAGGATTTCGGAAACCACTCCATCGGCTCCGGCACTGACGGTGGTGAGCATTTTCATCGCTTCCAGCACGATCAGCTTGTCGCCTGCTTTCACTTCCTGTCCGGGCACTACGGCGACTTCCGTGACCATCCCGAGCATCGGCGCGCAGGCTTGCAGCGGATCGTTTGGATCGCCTTTCGGACGGGATGCTTTCGAGGCTGTGCCCAGCGATTTGTCGGCGACGATGGATTCGCGCGGCATGCCGTTGAGTTCGTAGAAAACGGCGCGGCGGCCCTCGCCGTCCGCTTCACCGATGGAGATCAGCTTGATGATCAGGATTTTCCCCGGATCGATTTCCACTTCGATTTCCTCGCCGATTTGCAGGCCGTAGAAAAACGCCGGAGTCGGCAGGCCGCTGAGGTCGTCGTATTGCGCGCGGAATTTCGTAAAATCCTCGAACACCTGCGGATACATCAGGTAGGAAAACAGATCGTTGTCATTCGCCGGGCGGTCGATTTTTTTCGAAAGCTCGGCGCGCTTCACTTCGAGATCGATCGGCTCCGCCAGTTCTCCCGGACGCCGGGTGGTCGGCACTTTATTTCCGAGCACGACCTTTTGCACGTCTTCCGGCCAGCCGCCGTCCGGTTGGCCGAGGCCGCCGGAGAGCATGTCGATCACGCTTTCCGGCCAATCGAGCGAGCCGGGTTTGATCTTGGTGACGTCTTCGACTCTGATGCCGCGGGTAATGAGGAACATGCACATGTCGCCGACGACTTTCGAGGACGGAGTGACTTTGACGATATCGCCGAAAAGCCGGTTCACTTCCGCATAGGTGCGGGCCACTTCGCGCCAACGGTGGCCGAGACCCATCGCGCTCGCTTGCTCGCGGAGGTTCGTGTATTGGCCGCCGGGCATTTCGTGTTCATACACTTCCGCCGTACCCGCGCGCGGGGCGGAATCGAACGGCTTGTAAAACGCGAGCACTTCTTCCCAGTAATCGGAAAACTCGTTGAGGACGTGGAAATCGAGACCGGGATCTCGGTCCGAATCTTTCAGCGCGGCGGAGACCGAGTTGAGATTCGGCTGCGAGGTGGAGCCGGACATGGAAGCGATCGCCAGATCGACGATGTCCACGCCGGCCCGCGCTGCGGCGATGACCGATGCGGCGTTGAGTCCGGAAGTATCGTGCGTGTGGAAATGGATCGGGATGCCGATTTCTTCCTTCAGCGCCTTCACCAGTTTCCACGCGGCCTGAGGCTTGCACAGACCGGCCATGTCCTTGATCGCAAGGATGTGGGCACCCATGTGTTCGACTTCTTTCGCTTTCCGCACGTAGTATTGGAGGGAGTATTTGTCGCGGTTGTCGTCGAGGATATCGCCCGTATAACAAATTGCGGCTTCGCACAGCACCTTGCCGTGATCGCGCGCGGCGTCCATCGCCACGGTCATGTTCGGCAGGTAGTTCAGCGAATCGAAGATCCGGAAGATGTCCATGCCGCTGTCCGCCGCGTGCTTCACGAAGCCCGCCACGACGTTGTCCGGGTAGTTCGAATACCCGACGGCATTCGATCCACGGAACAGCATCTGAAAGCAGATGTTGGGGATTTGTTCGCGCAGGCGGCGCAGGCGTTCCCACGGGCATTCGTGGAGGAAACGCATCGCGGTGTCGAAGGTCGCGCCTCCCCACATTTCGAGAGAGAACAGCGGCGACTGGCGGTGTGCGATGGCCTGGGCGACGCGCAGCATGTCGTGCGTGCGCATGCGCGTGGCGATCAGCGATTGGTGCGCGTCCCGCAAGGTCGTGTCCGTGATCAGCAAGCGCATTTCGTTGAGAATCCACTGCGAGAATTTCTCCGGTCCGAGTTCCAGCAACACATCGCGCGTGCCTTTCGGAACTTTCGCTTGATGGGCGATTTCGAATGATGCGGGGACGAGCGCTTTTGCAAATGGCGCCGCGGGTTTCCAGCCTTTGGCGGTGGGATTGCCGTTCAACGTGACATCGGATAGATAAGAAAGCGTGCGGGTCGCGCGGTCACGGCGGGGTTTGAAGTGGAACAATTCCTTTTTGGTATCGATCAGCTTCGTGTGCGCCTGGCCGGAGCGGAATGTCTCGTCCCGGATGACGTTTTCGAGGAAAGGCAGATTGGTTTTCACCCCGCGGATGCGGAACTCCCGCAGCGCGCGGTCCATCCGCTGGCAGGCGATCGGGAAGGTCCGGCCCATCGCGGTGACCTTCACCAGCATGGAATCGTAAAACGGCGTGACCACCGAGCCCGCATCGCCCGAGGCGGCATCGAGACGAATCCCGAAACCGGCGGCGGAGCGGTAGTTGAGAATCCGCCCGTAATCCGGCGCGAAGTTTTTCTCCGGATCTTCCGTCGTCACGCGACACTGGATGGCGAATCCGCTGCACGGAATTTCCTCCTGCGAGGGAATGCCGACTTCATCGCCGTGCAGCGGCTCGCCCCGAGCGACGAGGATTTGGGAACGCACCAGATCGATGCCGGTGACGCACTCGGTGACGGTGTGCTCGACCTGGATGCGCGGGTTCATCTCGATGAAAAACCAGTCGTTGCGATCCATGTCGTAGAGAAATTCGACGGTGCCCGCATTGTTGTAGCCGATGCCGCCGGCGAGTTTCACCGCCGCATCGCACAGTTCCTTGCGCACTTTCGGATCGAGGTTTACCGCCGGGGCGACTTCCACGACTTTCTGATAGCGGCGCTGCACCGAGCAATCGCGCTCGTAGAGGTGGACGACGTTGCCGTGCTGGTCGCCGAGGATTTGCACTTCGATGTGCTTCGCGCGGGAAATGTAGCGTTCGAGGAAAACGGCGGCGTTTCCGAAAGCATTGAGCGCTTCGTTTTGCGCCTCGGCGAGCAAGCCGGGGAGTTGGCCGGCTTCCATTACCACGCGCATGCCGCGCCCGCCGCCTCCGAAGGCCGCCTTGATGATGAGGGGAAACCCGATTTCCCGCGCGACCCGGACCGCTTCTTCCGGGCTGGTGATCGCTTCTTCCGTGCCGGGCAGGGTGGGGACGCTGTATTGCGCCGCGAGGTGACGCGCGGCGGTCTTGTCGCCCATGTTTTCCAAAAGCTCAGGCGAGGGGCCGATGAAAATGATGCCTTCGCGTTGACAAGCGCGGGCAAACGCCGCGTTTTCAGAGAGAAATCCGTAGCCGGGGTGGATCATCGTCACGCCCTTTTGCTTCGCCAGCGCGACGATGCCTTCCACATCCAGATACGCGCCGACCGGGCCTTTGGATGTGTCCAGTTGGTAAGCTTCGTCCGCCTTGAAGCGATGAATGGAAAACCGGTCCTCTTCCGCGAAAATGGAGACCGTTCGAAGGCCCAGCTCATTGGCTGCCCGGAAGATCCGGATGGCGATTTCCCCGCGATTCGCGGCCATCAACTTATGAGACACACCAACATTCCGCATGATGTCATTTTATTAGAGCATTGAAGCGTTTGTGTCAAAGTCGCAATCGATGGGAATCGTGATGAGAAAAGGGAAATGAGGCGGGTAGTTCTCGCCGGGAGAGCCGGGTTGATAGGGATCGGAAAAAAGGGCCTGCGGCCATTTGCCGCAGGCCCTTGATTGAAGGGTTTTACTAAAACTTACTTCGCCACTATCGGGGTGGAAGCGGCTTCGTGCTCTTCTTCTGCCTTCTCAAGTTCGGCGCGTTCTTTGGCGATGACGCGGACGAGCTTGCGGGAGGATTCTTCCCAGTTGGCGAGGATGCGCTTGGCGATCGGGCTGCCGGTGCGGGCGGCGTGGGCTTCGATGAGGGCTTTGACCTCGGCGATGTCCTGGGCGCGCTTGGTTGGCAGGGCGACGACCATCTCGGTATTGACGCGGGAGAAGAACTTGCCATCGACGTCGTAAACGAAGGCGGCTCCGCCGGACATGCCGGCTCCGAAGTTTTTCCCGGTCTTGCCGAGGATGACGACGGTGCCGTTGGTCATGTATTCGCAACCGTGGTCGCCGACGCCTTCGACGACGGCGGTGGCACCGGAGTTCCGGACGGCGAATCGCTCACCGGCGCGACCATTGGCGAACAACTTGCCGCCGGTGGCTCCGTAGAGGCAGGTGTTTCCGCAGATCGCGTTGTTTTCCGGTGCGAATTTCACGCCGTCGGTGACGCGGATGATGATTTCACCTTCGGTCATGCCTTTGCCGACGTAGTCGTTCGCTTCACCGATCATTTCCAGCGTGACGCCGGAGACGAGGAAGGTGCCGAAGGATTGGCCAGCGGTGCCGCGGCACTTGATGTGGAGGGAACCGGCGGGCAGGCCTCGGTCGCCGTGGACTTCGGCGATGCGTCCGGAGATGCGGGTGCCGATGTTGCGGTCGGTATTGACCACATCGTATTCGAGCACGACCGGCGGGCGGTCCGGGATGAGCTTCACGGCATCAAGCATGTCCTGCGTGACCGCGCCAGAGCCGTATTCCGGGAGATCGGCCGGGGAGCCTTCACCGGTGAGGGCGGCTTTGAGATCGGAGAGGATCCGGATGTCAATGGCGGTCTTGCTGAGACCGTCGTTGCGGTCCTGGGCGCAGATGCGGGAAATCGCCGCCACTTCACGGCCGGATTGGGCGGCGAGGGTGGGGACGACGTCCTTGAGCAGCGGCGAGAGATCGAGCGTGTTTGCCTTCGGGTGACCGGGGATTTCGCGTTGCTTGAGGAAATCCGGGCGGCCGATGAGTTCGTCGAGCGTGCGCACGCCGATTTTGGCCATGTATTTCCGGGCTTCTTCGGCGACGCCGTTGAAGTAGTTGATGACCATTTCCGGAGTGCCCTTGAACTTGGCGCGGAACTTCGGATCGGTCGTGGCCACACCGACGGGGCAGGTGTTGAGGTGGCATTTGCGGACGTAAACGCAGCCCATCGCGATCATCGCGGTGGTGCCGAAGTTGTATTGCTCGGCACCGAGGATCGCGGCGATCACCACGTCGCGGCCATTGCGGATGCCGCCATCGGTGCGGAGGATCACGCGGTCGCGCAGGTTGTTGATGAGGAGTGTCTGCTGGGCCTCGGCGAGACCGAGTTCCCATGGTGATCCGGCATGCTTGGTGGAGGAGAGCGGGGAAGCCCCGGTGCCTCCGTCATGCCCGGAAATAAGGATGTTATCCGCTGATGCTTTGGCACATCCGGCGGCAACGGTGCCGACGCCGGACTCTGCGACGAGCTTCACCGTGATGCGGGCTTTCGGGTTCACTTCCTTGAGGTCGTGAATGAGCTGCGCGAGGTCTTCGATGGAGTAAATGTCGTGGTGCGGCGGCGGGGAAATGAGCTGCACACCTGGCTGAGTGTTCCGCAGGCGGGCGATGAGCGCATTGACCTTGTGGCCGGGAAGCTGGCCGCCTTCGCCGGGCTTCGCGCCCTGGGCCATCTTGATTTCCAGTTCGTCCGCATTGACGAGGTAGTAAGCGGAAACGCCGAAACGACCGGATGCGACCTGCTTGATGTAAGAGCGGGCGAAGTCGCCATTTGCATACGGCTTGTAGCGGACCGGATCTTCACCGCCTTCTCCGGAGTCCGACTTGCCGCCGATGCGGTTCATCGCGATGGCGAGGGTTTCGTGGGCTTCCGGGGAAAGCGCGCCGAGCGACATCGCGGCGGTGGTGAAACGGCGGCGGATGTTTTCCATCGGTTCCACTTCCTCGATCGGGATCGGGCCGGAAGCGGCGGGGACGAACTCGATGAGGTCCTTGATGGCGACCGGATTGGTTTCCAGCGCGACGCGGACGTATTCCTCGTAGTCTTCGGCTTTACCGGACTTCACGTAGGTGTGGAAATTCTTGATCGTATCCGTGGTGTAAACGTGGCGCTCGCCGGATTTGCGGTAGCGGTTGTAACCTGGATCTCCGAGATCGAGCGTGCCGGAGGCGGCAGGAGCGGCTTCGAAGGCGGCTTTATGGCGGATGATCGATTCTTCCGCGATTTCCTTGTAGCCGATGCCGCCGATTTTCGAAACGACGCCGGTGAAGGAGAAATCGACGACTTCCTTGCCGATGCCGATGGCTTCGAAGGTTTGGGCACCTTGGTAGGAGTTCAGCACGGAGATGCCCATTTTGGACATGATTTTCAGCAGGCCCTTGTCGAGCGCCTTGCGGTAGTTCGACATCGCTTTGAGCGGTGTGGTATCGAGCTTGCCCTTGCCTTGGTCCGCGGCGACGAGCTGACGCACGGTGGCGTAGCCGAGGTAGGGGCAGACGGCGGTGGCACCGAAGCCGAAACAGCAGGCGATTTGATGGACATCGCGGGCTTCACCGGTTTCCACGACGAGCGAGGCGCGCATGCGTTTGCGGACGCGGGTGAGGTGGTGGTGGATGGTGCCGATGGCGAGCAGCGTCGGGATCGGAATGCGGCCAGCGGAGGTGGCACGGTCCGAGAGGATCAGGACATTGACGTCCTTTTCCACCGATGCTTCGGCTTCCGCGCAGAGTTCTTCGAGGCGGGTTTTGAGGCCTTCCGCTCCGGCTGAGGCGGGCCAGGTGCAATCGAGCACCTTGCTGGCGAAACCTTGCTCGCCGAGATGCTTGATTTTTTCAAGTTCGTGTTCGAACAGGATCGCTTTTCCAAGATTCACCAAGCGGCAATGCTCCGGGGTTTCATCGAGCAAATTTCTCTCCACTCCGAGGCTGGCGCTGGTGGACATGACGGCCCATTCGCGGATCGGATCGATCGGCGGGTTGGTGACTTGGGCGAACTTTTGCTTGAAGTAGGTGTAAAGCAGGCGCGGGTAGCTTGAGAGAATGGCGAGCGGAATGTCATCACCCATCGAGAACACGGCTTCCTGCGCGCCTTTGATCATCGGCGGGAATACCATGTCGAGTTCCTCGGCGGAAATTCCGTGGGCGACTTGCTGGCGGGAAAGATCGAGCGGCGCGTATTCCTCGTCCGGCACATGGGCGGAGGGGGAGACGAACTTGCGGAGCTCGAGGCGGTTTTCGTCGATCCAGCGGCGGTAGGGCTTCTGGCGGGCGAGTTCCTCCTTGAGCTCGTGGTCGTATTTGAACTCGCCGGTCGCGGTGTTCGCGGAAAGCATTTGGCCCGGACCGAGGCGGCCTTTACGGACGATGGTGAGGTCATCGAGCACCACGGCACCGGCTTCGGAGCCGATGTAGAGCACGCCGTCGTCGGTGATCTTGTAGCGGGACGGACGCAGGCCGTTGCGGTCGAGCGAGGCGCAAAGCTTGGTGCCGTCGGTGAAAACGAGGCCGGCAGGGCCGTCCCAAGGCTCGGAGAACGAGCGGATGTATTGATAAAACGCGCGGAGTTCGTCGGAAATATCCTCGTCGTTGCGGTAGGCGGGCGGGACGAGCATGCACATGGCGTGCTCCGGGGAGCGGCCGGAAAGAATGAGAAGCTCCAGAGCGTGGTCGAGCGAGGCGGAGTCCGATTCGCCGTGGCGGATCAGGTTTTTCACTAGGTCGATGTCATCGCCCCAGACCGGAGATGCAAAGAACTCTTCGCGGGAGGTCATCCAGTTGCGGTTGCCTTCCACGGTGTTGATTTCCCCGTTGTGGCACATGTTGCGGAACGGTTGTCCGAGCGGCCAGGCGGGGAAGGTGTTGGTGGAGAAACGTTGGTGATAAAGGGAAATCGCGATCTGGTAATCCGGATCTTCGAAATCGAGGTAGAACGCGCGGAGGGCGGCCGGCATCGCCAGCGCCTTGTAGGAAATCAGGCGGCTGGAGAACGTCGGGATGTAGAAGCTCTGGATTTGCTTCGTCTGATGCTCGATCTCGCGGCGGCAGAGGTAGAGCTGGCGCTCGTAGGCAAGCGGCTCCAAGCCATCCGGGCGCAACATGAGGAGGTGCTCGATGTGCGGGCGGGTGGAAAGAGCGACTTTTCCGAGCGCGTCCGGATTGACCGGAACTTCGCGCCAGCCGATGAGCTGGATGCCGCGCTTGGCGATGACTTTTTCGGTGAGGGTCTTGATTTCAGCGATGGCGCTGACGTTTTCCGCCGGAAAGAAAAACACGCCGACAGCGATGTCTTCGGGCTTTTCGACCTTGGTGCCGAGCTTTTCAGCGGCCTTTTGGAAAAGCGGGAGCGGGATTTGGGTGAGCACGCCCGAGCCGTCTCCGGACTTCATGTCGGCATCGACCGCGCCGCGGTGCGTCATGCAGCAGACGGAGGTGAGGGCGTAGTCGAGAATCTTGTGGCTGCGTTTTCCCTGAAGTTGGGCGATGGCGCCCATGCCACAGTTATCATGTTCTTGCGAGAGCTGGTGCAGGGAACCTGGAACCAGCGGGGTGCTTGAATGGTAAAACGCGTTCATCAGAATGTTCAGAAAACAGAGTCGGTTGCCGAACCGGAGGATGACTTCCGGCGGGCGGGAAATAGACGACAGGACAGAGTGACTGCCAAGCAGGAATTATGCCCTGTGGGCGGGATGGGCCTGATTTTTAAAGGTGTAGGGGAAAAAAACTGAAAAGGTTGCGGCAGAGGAAGAAATGCCGGGGTGAATCGGCGGCTCCATCCTTCAAGCTTCACGCTACATCGGCGGTGACTTGCTCTTCCGAAGGTGAGTCGGTCGGAGCATCCAGCACGCCGTTTTCAACGAGGAAGCGATCCGCCGCCTCGACCGTCAGCTCGAAAAACTGATGCGAGACGTTGAAATTGAAGAAGCTATGATCGGCCTTCTCGAAATCGACGAGATCGATCTTGTTGCGTCGCCATGCCATTTTACGGCGGAAGGTCGCGACGTCCGCGAAAGGAGTAATGCGGTCGGCCTTGCCTTGGAAAATCAGTATTGGCGGCATCTTGCCGCGCACCAGGCTGAGCGGGCTGAGTTTTTTCGCCAACTTCAGGTTAGGAAATCTCTCGGAAACGACGGTGCCTTTCATCGATGTATTCACCAGAGCGCTGAAGAGCACGAGCGCTTGCGGGGTGCAATCGGTGAAATCCTCGTCACCGTCCGGCAGATCGCTTTCCTTGGCCAGAGCGGTCATCAGGGCGAGGTAGGCGCCGCCGCCGGAGCCTCCGACCGTGATGCGGGAGGGGTCGATATTGAACATTTCCGCGTTTTCACGCAGTCCGCGGATCAAATCGCGGGCGTCTTTCACCGCCTCGAGCGCTCCGGTGCCGTGTTTGGAAAAGGTGCGGGTCTCCGCCGCGATGGCTACCGCGCCACGGCTGGCGAAGTGAAGGCATTGGGGGACAAACTGAGTCGGCATGGGCGTGTCCCAGAAGCCGCCGTGAAAGAAAACGATGGCCGGACGAGGCCGGACGCTAGGTTTTTCCGGAAAAAAAAGGTGCACCTGGACGTCGCCTTCGGGGCGTTGCAAATACACGTAAGTGTTTGCGTCTTTGAGGATTTCGCGGTCGCGGGCTTCACCGATCGGCGCCACTTTTGGTAAAATTCGACTCATAGGGGACGGAAAAATGAAACTGGGGGTGCTCCGAGCACGATTTGTTTGTTGTCGGTTGCGCCTGCTTGTCCAATCGTTTTGATCATGAATCGGAGGATTTTCACTTTGTTGCTCGTTTTATCGACCTCTCTCGGCGCGCAGGACAGCCTGCGGACGCCGTTGGAAAGCACTTACAATGCCTGGAGGGCATCGATCCTGCGTCAGGACGCCAGCACCTGGCAGCGGGTGACGGCTCCGTATCGCCAAGTAGAGGTGAAAAACCGGATTCTTTCCGAGAAACGACCGTTCCCAGCCTCGGTTTTCGCATTGCCGACTCCGCCTCCCGCGCTGGAGGGGCTTAAATTCCTGCAAGCGAAGGAGAAAGGAGCCACGGCAAAAGCGGCATATTTCGGGAAAATCGACTTTGGGGTGGGAGGAACGCCGTCGGACAACCTGCTGGTCTTGTCGTTTGTAAAAGGAGGAGGTGGCTGGCTTTATGATCGCGCGGATTTCGTGAATTTAAGCGCGCTGCCACAGGTGCGGAAGGAGCTGGCGGCGGGGGATGTCGGTTATCTGAATGAAACACCGGAGGCTCAACCCAGCGGTGTGGTGCCTCCGACGCCGATTGCGGTCAATGGCGTGAAATACATCGCCAAGGTGTATGTTTTCTGTCCCGGCCGTGAGGTGAAGGTGCAGGTGAACAAGATCAGCCACCACCGTTTCGCGAATGCGAAGGAAGCGGATATCGTGATCGGCGGCGCGCGTGATGGTTCGAACGAGGTGCAGTTCGCCGTTCAAAAACTGGAAGGAGGCAAGGGCAATGAAGCGATGACGATCCGGGTTTACCTGATGTCCCAAGTTGCGGGCGTGCAACCGATAAAAGCCTTTGAATATCAGATTGATGAAGGAGGGAAACCGAAAGATTACGGCACGATGAACTTCAGCGTGGACGCGGCGATGGTCGCGAAGCTGCAGGGGAGGTGAGAGTCATAAAGTCTACATCCGGAAAAAGAGAATACCGCTGGCCGGACTCGAACCAACGTAGGCGTAATCCAGCAGATTTACAGTCTACTACATAACGTATTCTCAATGACTTATGATTGAACGCGTTTGAACGCGTTTGATACTTGCAAACCATTGGGAAATAAGGGATTAATCCACCCATGGAGAGTATCAATCGCGATCACTTACGATCACCTATGGAGGAAAAAAGTGCACCGGAAATGCACCGCTCGTCTTCAAAAGCCCGAAAAGCAGGGGAGAGCAAGGCGGATGCTCGGTATTGGATACAGGGCAAGCGTCTGGTTCTTCATGACTCTGCGAATTACTCGATTCAGATTCAGGCTCAGGGACGGCGCGTCTGGTTTCCTCTGGGCACTCCGAACAAGAAAGGCGCGGCGGCGAAAGCGGCGGAGATTTATTCCTTCATTCAGGCGCATGGGCTGGAGGCGGCGTTGCAACGCTACAAGCCCAAGACGGAAGCGAAGACCTCTGGCCCGACCGTGGGCGACCTCATCAAGACCGCGTGCGGGATTTCCTCCGCCCGACGCCACACGCTGGACACCTACGCGAAAGCGTTCCGGGTGATTGTCGCGGAGACCCAAGGCATCACCTTCGAGCAGAAGCACAACGCGAAGGGCGGCGGGACGGCCAAATGGCGGGCCAAGGTGGATGCGGTGCCGCTGGAGATCATCACGCCGGCGGTGGTGCTCGCTTGGAAGAACGCACGGCTGCGTGCGGTGGAGAGCGATCCGCTAGCCAAGCGCCGTGCGACAATCACAGTGAACTCGACGCTGCGGAACGCGAAGTCGCTTTTCGGCAAGAAGCTGCTGCCGTTCATCGAGCAGGAACTGCCATTGCCGGTTCCTCTGCCGTTCGAGGGGGTGAATCAGGAGAAATCCCCGTCGCTGCGCTACGTCTCCAAAATCGACGCATTCGCCATCCTCGCCCGCGCCAAGGACGAGTTGGCGGAAACCGATCCGGAGGGCTTTAAGGTGCTCATCCTCGCGCTGGTGTGTGGTCTCCGTCGCTCGGAGATTGACAACCTGCTGTGGCGCGCCTTCGACTTCCCGAACTGCCGATTGCGGGTGGAGTCCAGCGAGTATCACGAACTCAAGAGCGAGGACAGCGCCGGGGAGATCGATCTGGATGCCGATACCGTGGCTCTGTTCCGGGGATACCGGGCGCAGCACCCGAAGTCCCTCTTTGTCATTGAGAGTCCTCACAAGCCACGGAACCAGATGAAGGCGCGGTGCTATCGGTGCGATGCGATCTTCAAGCGCATGCTCGCGTGGTTGCGTGCGCAGGGCGTGGAAGGCTCCAAGCCTCTCCACACGATGCGCAAGGAGATCGGCAGCATCATCGCCAGCGAACACGGGATCTTCGAGGCCAGCCGCTATCTGCGGCATTCGGATATCCGCATCACCTCCGCCTTCTATGCGGACAAAAAGAAGACCGTCACACCCAAGACCTTCTCCGGCCTGCTCGGCAACGGCACAAAGGTGGAGGAGGGGAATTTCACCGGTGAAGCCGCACCAAAGAAACGGATTGAGAGCAAATGAACACGTTTGACGCATGAATGCAGCCTTGTTATACTCACCGAGTATGAAAGAAGCCGCGACTTTCTCCGCCCGCATCCTGCGCGATGATGAGTGGTTCCTCGCATTCTCTCCCGAGTTCCCGGAAGGAAACGGGCAGGGAGCTACCGAGGAGGAGGCGCTGGAGTCTCTCCGGGAATCCATCCTCCTTCTGATCGAGGATCGGCGGGAAGACGCTCTGGCCTGCGCCGCGATGTGAGAAATTCCCGAGCCATGAAAAAGCATGATCCGATTCACCCCGGTGAAATCCTCCGTGAGGACTTTCTCGATCCCCGGTTTGATCGGAGATTGCTGCCACGGCGATACTCCCGAGGAGGTGCTCTCCCAGCTCAAGGACATTGCCGAGGACCTTGTGGAGCATCTTCAGAAGGAGGGGAAAGAGTGAGGTGCGGAGGAGGAAAACGATGAGTGGGAAAGTTTCTGTTTATTTCGATGAGGTTGTCGCGGAAATGCGCGAGGAAGGAATTTCGGCCATCCAGAAGAGCCATTTCAAGATTCAGGATGACGGTAGGCCGGTAATGGTTTCTGGCAAATGGGTTGGAATTTCTGAGGCGCGGGATCTTAAGAAACCGGAATTTTGGATGCCTGTCGGATATGATGGTGAAGCTTGGAAAATCAAACTTTGCGCTCCTGACTGGATGAAGGGAAAGGAAGCGATCGATTGGTTTTCCAAGCATGAAGAATCATTTCGATGGAGAAGCGAAGGGGAGGTTTCAGAAGACTCGGAGGATTACATTCATCATGAGCTGGCTACCTTTCGGGCCACCGCTAAACCGAGAAAGCAATCGGGTGATGTTCATCCCTTGGCGGTGAAGTTGGCCAGAACCAGCGTGGGCTATTTGGAGCAGGCCATGCTCAAAGGATATGAATTCGGAGGAGGCTTCCCGCCCAAGAGTCGGGCGGACTTGAGGGACGGTGAAGTTCTGTTTCTAGAGCCAAAAATTGCTCGAATTATGGAGCTTGTATATCGGGCGGGCTACGCTGCGGCGCGCTCTTCTCTGTATTACCGAGGAATTCCGGACGATGCCCGGAAGGGCAAAAAATTAGTCGATGCTCAGCATCAGGTTCGCGGGACAATAATGCCGTGGATTCAAGAGGCTGAAAAGTTTTTGACAGAAAATCCGCATCTTGTTCCTGAAAAGCCGAAGATTCGGGATAGGACGGTTTCAGAATTTCTGAAGGGTAAAGGTATTATCATTCCCGATTACGATAATCAAAGAATAGGGATTGAAGGAGAGAATCGAGAGATTAAATGGAAGTCCTTTCAGCAAGAAATCAGGCGCATTTGCACCCGCATTTCTAGAGGGACGTGAAATTTTTTTGAAGATTTTTTTGCGTCATTAGGCCAGTGACGCATTTTCGGCATGTCATGGTGATGTCGCTTGAACGCGATTAACTTGCCATGAAACCGAACTACTCCACCCTGAACGTCGTCGCCTCAAAACCACAAGAGCAAGACGGCTGGATCAACTCAGCCTCTGCCAGCCGTTACCTCGGCATTTCTCTGGTCACCCTCCGCCGGTGGGTTCGCCAAAAAAGAGTCACTCCCAAACGCACCCCCACGGGTGAATATCGCTTCCGCCGCTCCGAGTTGGACGCGCTCCTTGCATAAGAAAACAGCCCGCTCCACAAATGGAAACGGGCCGCTCACAAGTTGAAATCTGTGGGGACTCTACCATTCGCGGACGGGTTGTCAGCCAAAAAAAACTGACAATCCGATGAACAAATTCAAATCACGCCGCCGCCGTCAAAGCTCCCGTTATTTCAATGCCCCCTCCGATGAATTCGAAGATCAGGCAGCCCTGATGGATCGTCCTCCGCAACAGCGGAAGGAAAAGGAAACCTCACGACTCTTCCAACTACTGGACAGCCTCAGCTCTTCGGAAGGAGGCAAGCCATGAGCCGCTGGGTTGCCATGCACTGCTCCGAGGAAGCCGACTTGCTACAAATGCGGCACCCGAACGCATTCTTGCTTCTCTGCCAGATCGCACGCCGTGCGAAGTGGAAGAATTGTCCCATCACGAAGTTGAAGGCCGGGGAGGCGTTTATCGGTGATTTTTCCGAAGCAGGCCTCAGTTCCAGAGCAACCTACAGACATGCACAGGAGGTGCTCAGTAGCAGCCAGCTAGCAACCTTCAAAGGAACCAACAAGGGAACAGTCGCAACCCTAATAAATAGAACGATTTTTAGCTTTTCGGCGGAAGAAAACAACCACCAGAGCAACCAACCAACGACCACCCAGCAACCATCCAACAACCACTAACCACACAGAACACATATACACAGAACACACAGACACCAATAATTCTGCTCCGAACGGAACAGGTTCCGATTCGAAGCACCAACAATCCGAGAAGATCGATTGGGACGAAGCCAAGGGCTTTTCGGGAATCACTGAACAAGACCGGGGACGATGGGCAACTGCCTATCCTAACGTGGCTCTAAATCGTGAAATTGCAGCTGCCAGCGAATGGCTCCGAGTCAATCCAACGAAGCGCAAAAAGTTTCCGGGCCGCTTCCTCACGAACTGGCTGGCCCGAGCCCAAATACCGGCGGCAGCACTGAATTTACCGCCAACAGGTGGCTTCGACTGCCTGAAGTGCAGGAAAGGATTTCCCTCTCACGGGAAAAGCAAAGCAAGCTGGAACAATGCAGCAAAGAGGAAATCATTGATATTCTCTCAAGAATCATCAGGGCAAAGCCGACCGATGCCTCTATCGAGAACCCCCTGTGCGACATCGTAGCCACGCAATCAGGTCCGGTGGCGACGGCTCTTTAAAAATCACGGCTCTGCGGACTACTCGTGCCGCATCTCATTCAAAGGTCGTCGAAATCACGTCTGTCTCAACACACCGAATCATCGGGAGGCCGCAAAAAAAGCGGCGGAGCTTTATGGAAAGATCGTCAATGAAGGTTGGGAGGCCGGACTTGCCGATTACCGCCCCGATGAGAATCCGGCCAATTCAACCTGTTCCACCGTAGGCGATCTGATCGAGGCGGCTTTGCGTATTTCCTCCGCCCGGCGTCAGAGTTTGGATACCTACGTCAAAGCTTTCCGGCGCATCGTATCGGAAATCAAAGACATCACCGAGGAGAGAAAATTCGACTCTATCGGGGGAGGAACCGCCAGATGGCGGGAGAGGGTGGATGCCGTTGCTTTGGATTCCATCACGCCGGTGGATATTCTCGCTTGGAAGAACGCCAAGTTGCGAGCAGCCGAAGCCGACCTATTGGCGAAACGCCGGACGACTGTCACGGTGAATTCAACCATACGAAATGCAAAAGCTCTTTTCGGCCGCAAGATTCTTCCTTTTCTCGAACAAACACTTCGACTCCCCGATCCGCTTCCTTTCGATGGCGTCACCCTGGAGAAATCTCCTTCCATGCGGTACGTTTCAAAAATTGACGCTTTTGCGATTTTTAGTAAGGACGGCCTGAAGAAAATTGTAAGAGACTGTCTGAAAAATAGTTAAATTGCGATTTTTGCGAGCATCCGTCTGGTCATTGATAGATAGATCATGGCTTCAGAATGTTCTATTTTCACCTCGTAATCCCGGATCAACCGTCTTGATTGAATGAACCAGGCGAACGTGCGTTCAACGATCCACCGCTTGGGCAGGACTTTGAAGCCTTTCACATCGTCACTGCGTTTCACGATTTCGAGCTTCACTTTTCGGTGGCGGGCAATCCCACCTATATCCTCCTCCAGTTTTCCACTGTAACCGCCATCCGCCCAAATGAGCTTCAACCAACCATAAGAGGTCTTCAGCAAGTCCTTGAGCAGGCTCCTGGCTCCATCACGATCCTGAACATCTGCCGCCGTTACTTGAAGCGCCAGGAGGTTCCCGTGCGTATCCACCAGGATGTGTCGCTTTCTTCCTGTAATTTTCTTACCCGCATCATAACCACGAACTCCGGATTGGCTAGCTGTTCGAACGCTTTGGCTGTCAATAATCGCAGCCGTGGGGGCTTTTTTTACCGCTTTTGAGGCGAGCTTTGTCGCGCGGAGTGTCGTGGATTTGTTTCCACCAGCCTTGCTTTGCCCACAGCCGAAAATAGTGATAGCAGGTTTTCCAGTGCGGGAGATCGTGAGGCATCATTCTCCAGGCTCCACCCGTGCGAAGGATATACAGGATACCATTCATAATGTCTCGTCTGGTGTGCAGCCGGGGACGACCGCGTAGGGTCAGAGGCTCTGGTGGCAGAAGTGGTCCAAGAATTTCCCACTCGGAATCATTTAAGCTGCTGGGATACTCACGCATCCCGGAATGATTTTATATGTCAGCAACTTAGTACAGATTAATTTGCGCGATTCTATGATTTTTCAGACAGTCTCTGAGGAAAACTTCAACCGACGGTTATGTGCTTACGACGCCCCTGACTGAAGAAGAACAGGCGACCCAGCGATGGATTCTCGAAGCGGAAGCGATGGTATTCAATAACCAGAATCACCGCTTCGTTTCCACATACAATCAGATCCGCCAGCGGGGAAGATCCTACAACGAGGCCGAGAACCGCCGGGAATTGGAGCGTTCGATCTGCTCGTCCCTGAGCTTGGGCGGGAATCCGATCAAGCCGGAGTCATTCACTTGGTACCATCGTGAAAGTTATCAGCAATCGATTCAATGGCGTCAGCGTTTGTTGGAACTGGTGAATTGATTTCCCAATCCCCCTCACGATTCACAAAACTCCCGGGAATCCGCTTTCGGGCGGGCCGGGGAAGTGCTCGCTGAGGAAGTTTTTCCAAACCGCGCGGCTTTCCTCGCAAAGAAGGGCCATCATTTGGTTCGTGCAGGATTTGCAGATCAGCAAGGGCAGGGGCCCCATGATCAATTCTCCCGCCGCATTGAAGTGGACGGAAATGGAATAGCCTTCGAGAAGTTCGCGCGGTGTCTGGCATACGATGCAGGCGGCGAAGCGGTCGCAGGGATCCTGCATCATGAGCAGTTCCCGCACGCGTTCTTCCCAATCGATCTGGTTTTCGAGAAACCGGCAAACGGCGGCTTTGGATTCCGCTGAGATCCGGCCTGTCGTTTGATCCCTGCACGGCTGGCAGATCGCGTATTCGAGGATGCATTCCTCGCGGTGGTATTCCTTGTTGACCAGCCAAGGCTCCGCGATTTCCAGCAGGGGAAGCTTGCAGTGGATGCAATGGGTGAATGGTGCCGCCGATTCTTCGGAATTCAGCCAATCATCCAGATTTCGCATTCTTCTAGAAACTTTAAAAAGCCTTCAAAATCAAGAAAGAGTTCTTTTAAGGGGAAGTGGTCGAAACGCTCAAACGCAAGAAGCGTCGCGAGCTGTTCGGGAGGGGAACCTCATCGGACACGGTGACGGTATCCGCAACGTTCATCGAGCTGGTGCTGGTCCAGATGTCGCTCCAGGTTTCCAGGTTTTCGGAAACTTGGACAGTGTAAGTAAGCATTGGATCAGCGATGCGATTGAAGGTGATTTGCAAATAGGAGTTTGCATTGACCTCCGTGCGGTATGGAACTGGGGTGTTTTGAGTGGGGTTGGTTCCGCTGGCGTATTCGACGAGATTTGAAATTCCGTCGTGATCGTAATCGGCGGTGGAAGTTTCATTTCCGGAGTTTGCGGAATCTCCGAAGTAAAGTTTTCGCCATGCCTGGAATGGGGTGAGCAGGATGAGACGGATTTGTCCGGCGGTGGAAGTATCGAGTGTGCCGATCAGGCCGGAGTTCGTGGTATCCGTCCAAGTGAGGTTCGCCGCACCGCTGAGTGTTCCTGTATAAGTTATGAGAGTGTAAGTACCGGGAGTGAGCGTGCCGGAGAGTGAACGGATGAGAAGGGAATTGCTGCCGGAAAATGTGAGATTTCCCTGCGTGGCGATCTTGTCACTGGTTCCCGCAGGAGTGGAGAGATCGAAATCCAGAATCGATCCGTTCAGCGTGAGTGCTCCTCCGATGGTAAGTGTTCCGGTCGCTCCGATGCCTGTTCCGGGGGAAACATGGGCACGCGGGGCGATGCTGACGGACTGTCCCAATGAGCCGGAACCGGAAAGCGTGCCGTAGCCTTCGACGGTAACCGGACTGGAGGAGAGGCTGCCGTTTACCGTCAGGGTGCCTTGTTGGACTGAAGTGCTGCCGGTGAAGGAATTGCTGGTATTGATGACGAGCGCGCCTTCTCCGGCTTTTACCAAAGTAGTCGTTCCGGAAAGCGTTCCAGTGCCCCCGAAGGTATAGTCTTTTCCGCTCGGATTATGAACGACGATCTGTGAGGGCGAGATCGTGCCTGACAGGAGGATGTTGGGATTGGCTCCGCCGAAACCGAAGAGGACGGATTTCGTATTGGTGAAGGCGCTGTCGCTGCCGTTGAAAAGCCGGGTCGTCCAATTCAGTGTCGTACTATCCCAGGAGCCGTTCGTGTTGCCGCTCCATATCAGATCTCCGTTCCAGATCGGTGCGCGAGGTGGATTCGACATGCCTGCTCCAAGATAGAATCCCGGGTGGGGTGGTTGATTGTAGGCGACGTTCTGCCAGGCGATAGCGAGCCGGTATTGGGGATTGTGCATCAATGTGACGATGCGGTTGCCCGCCGCGATGCGGGTGGTGAAAATGCGGAGTTCCGAGCTGTCGGTGGTCCGCCATATGACTTCTTCCCGCCAATCGCCGAAAAGGTCCGCACTGAGGCAAGGAGTGGACTTGGTGCCGTTGTTTGAGGAGCAACCGGGCGCGTATTGCTGGGTGCCTGAAGTCGCGGGATCGAGATCGAAATTGGAGCGGCTACCGCTCACCCAGTCTGAGATCACGGTTGAATCGAGTAGTTCACGCGAAAGATCGGCATCCCACCAGGCACCGAAATTGATGAACATGTTGCTGTGTTTGGGGCCTGTGATGTTTCCATTCACATTGTAGATGTCGCTGTTTCCGCTGGTCCACATTTCGTAGCCGAGCACGGAGGATTCGAGATCGAAGGCACAGCCGCGTCCCACATCTCCGCTGCCGGGAACGGTGGTGATGATTTCTCCGGTGCGGGCATCGTGGAGGTCCCCGCCGACGCTGCCGCTTTCATGGACCATGAAAACTTCCAGCCCGGGGAGGGTGGGGTCCATGTCCGAGGTGTGCAGGGCGTCGCCGTGGTTCAGCCCGGTGGAATACAGGCCGGTGCCATCGTCATCGATGGTGCAGGCTCCATAGATGATCTCATCTTTGCCGTCACCGTCGACATCCGCGACGTTGACGCTGTGCGCGCCTTGTCCGCGATAGGCCGAGAGCGGACCCGTGGTGGAATTCCCCGTATCGAAAATCCATCGCTGGGTGAGCTGGCCGTCTATCCAATCCCATGCGGCCAGGGCGGTGCGCGTGTAGTAGCCGCGGCACATGACGAGGCTGGGGCGGATGCCATCTAGGTAGGCGACGCAGGCGAGGAAACGATCCACGCGATTTCCGTAAGTGTCTCCCCAGTTGGAAACCGTTCCGCGCAAGGGAACATAGCTGGTGGTGACAAGTTCGGAACCGGTCAGGCCGTCGAAGAGGGTTAAAAACTCCGCGCCGCTGAGAATATAGCCGCTGGAGTTCCTGTAGTCGGCGGTGTTTTCGAAGATCGGACGCGTGCCGCCGGTGTTTTGCCATTTCGAAACGCCACCTACATAGCTGCTGGTGCCGTCTAGCGTGCCAGGTGCGGTTTTACAGGCGATCTCGGCTTTTCCGTCGCCGTCGAGATCATAAACCATGAACTGGGTGTAATGGGCACCTGCGCGGATGTTGATGCCAAGATCGATCCTCCAGAGACGTGTGCCGTTGAGTTTGTAGGCATCGAGATAGACCTTACCGGTGTAGCCGTTATTTGAATTGTCTTTCGAGTTGCTTGGGTCCCACTTGACGATGATTTCGTATTCTCCATCGCCATCAAGGTCGCCCACGCTGCAATCGTTGGCCGAGTAGGTGTAAGTGACTCCATCAGGAGTGGTGCCGCCTACCGGTATTTGCAGCGGGATGCTGAGATATTGGCCGATCGCGGTGTTTGCGGGAAGAGTGAATGCCGCACTTGCCGATTGCTCCACGCCGTTGATGACGGGACGGATGCTGTAAGCATTTGAGACGGTGAAATTCGCCGTGGTGTCGATGAAATTCGTGGTCGTGGAAATGACGGAACTGTTGAGTTTGGTGGCGGTGGCACCGTTGGCCGAGCGGTAAATATTAAAAGCCACGTCCGCAGGGTCCGTGCCCAGAAGTCTCCAGCCGATATATGCCTGGGTGCTGCTGGCGCGGATGGCGACGATGCCGCGTCCAAGGTTTTCCATCAGGCGTTGGCCATAGGCGGACGCAAGGGAAAGGACACATGACATCATGACGACCATCCGTCCGAAACGACCGGATAAGTGCATGGTTTTTGGGATTTTCAGGAGGGGATCGAGTGCTGGTATCGACGGGCAGAGAAAGAAAAAAATCGTAAACCCGGTTACCCTTGCTCGCTCAGGATTTGTTCAAAAGAAAAATCATTCTTTGCAGTAATGCTGTAATTTCAGCCAGGAATCGAAAGCGACAGTCCATGGCAGCAGCGTCTTTGGATCGGTGATTCCCGGCTGGTAGCCTTTGACGCCGAGGCCGAGGCCGTGTTTTCCGTTTTGCGGAATATACAATTCGTATGGCACCTTGTTTTTCAAGAGCGCCTCGGCGAAATCGAGAGAATTTCTGACAGGAACGGCTTGGTCATCGCGAGTGTGCCAGATGAAACACGGAGGCGTCTCCGGGGTGACTTGGAGTTCGCTGGAGAGCAGCCGGACCAACCCGGACGACGGGTTTTCGCCCAGCAGATTCTTTTTCGATCCCTCGTGGGTGAAATCGCCCATGGTGATGACCGCGTAACAAAGCACCCCGAGATTGGGGCGGGAACTGACACGCTCGACGGGGTCTGCTGAGGTTGCATTTCCTGCATCGAAATGGGTGAGGGCGGTGGAAGCGAGGTGGCCGCCCGCGGAGGAGCCCATGATGCCGATTTTCGCGGGATCGAGTTTCCATTCCACGGCATGCGAACGCACTTGGCGGATGGCGCGTTGCGCGTCATGGATCATGGCCGGGTGCCGATAACCATTGGAGCCGAGACGGTATTTCAAAACAAAGCCTGCGATGCCGCGTTCGGCGAGCCAGAGCGCGTAGTCCTTGCCCTCATGGTCCGCGAGTTTTCCATAACCGCCGCCAGGGCAGATGATCATGGCCGCGCCGGTGGCTTTGTCCTCGGAAGGCCAGTAGGGAGTGAGGGTCGGGATGTCTTTCAGCGGATCGACACCTTGGGCTTCGGGGACGTTTCCTTCAGGCCATAAAGGGAATGCCGATTGCGGTTGCTGGGCGGAAGCATCCATCAATGCGCGCGCAAGAAGCACGGAAAGGAAAAAACGGCGGATCATGGAATGAGTAATTTGGCCAGTTCCAGGACGTTTTTTCTCACTTCTTCCGCAACCAGTTTCGCGGTTTCCTCGGCTCCTTTCGGGGAAAGATGGGTTTTGTCGTTGGCTTTCGAATTGTAGGCGGCTGCGGCTTCCGGCCCGATTTGGTTCAGCTGCCCGATGCTGCGGGCATTGAGATCGATCAGCGGCACATCCATTTCCTTCGCCACGGCACGGGTGGCTTCCACGTATTCGTTGAGGTAATCCTTCTCTGCTTCCCCCGTCGGATTGTCCGAACCTGTTACGAGATTTTCAGGATCGATTTTGCCTTGTGCGTTGAAATTCCGGCGGGTGAGGGAAGTGACGAGAACCGGTTTCGCGCCGATGTTTCGCGTTTCGGTGATGTAGCGTTTCAGATTTTCCCGATAGGTGGTTTTCGGGTCGGTTTCCCGCTTCGGGCCTTTGCCGGGTTGGTCGTTGTGGCCGAACTGGATGAGCACCCAGTCCGGTTTCGCTTCGAGTGCCTTTCCCCACCAACCTTCGTCACGGTAGCTTTTCGAACTACGGCCACCACGGCCCATGTTCACGCATTCCGCTTCCGGTTCCAGCAGTTTGGAAAAAGCATCCCCCCAACCGGTTTTTGATGCAACGGTGGAGTCTCCGACGAGCACGATGCGGGTGGCCGGGGTGGTGGTTTCCTCCGCTTGTGATGGGAGTGGAACGAGCAATGCGAGACTGCTGAAAAACGAGAAAAGAAAGGAAGCGAGGGTTTTCATGAAGAAGGTTTTCGATAGCGGGTTTGCAAGAAAAAGCCCGGGCATGATGGCCCGGGCTTGGCGTTGCAGGAGGAGATTTCAGCTTCCCGCGGGTTTTTCGGTACGATCCTTGATGCGGCTGCGAGGGATGTCGATTTTCTCCGGATCATCAGGGGTTTCGGGATTGAAGGTTCCCGCATCTTTGGTGAGATGCTTCGCCAGTTCGGGAACTTTCGCCTTGATGCCTTCCACGACGCAACGGGCGAGTTCATAGCCCCCGAAGGCGTTGTGGTGGGTGCGGTCAGCCATGGGTTTTTCCTGACCGGGAAAGGTCTTGGCAGGGTAGAAGACGAATGCCTTGGTGCTGTTTTTCTCGCCGAGCGCGCCGTACAGTTTCAAGCTCATCGCGTTCAGATCGATCACCGGGACTTTTTCTTCATCGCCCACCTGGCGCACGGCTTCGGCGTAATCGGCCAAGGTCTGCTTGGGGGAGCCTCCGTCCCAGCGCAGGCGCTCCATCGGAGTGAAGAGAATCGGAATGCCACCTTTGCCGCGGGCTCCGGAGATGAATGTCTTGAGATTTTCCTTATAGGTCGTGAACGGTCCGGCACCTTCACTTTTATCCTTTTGGTCGTTATGGCCGAACTGGATGAAAAGGTAGTCTCCCTTTTTCATCATGCTGAGGATTTTGGCGAGGCGCTTCTGGCGCTCGAAGGATTTCAGGGCGAGGCCGGACTCAGCATGATTTGAAATGGCGATGGTTGGTTGGAAAAAGCGCGGCAGCATCTGGCCCCAGCCTGCGAAGGGTTCGTAGCGTTGGTCGGTGACGGTGGAGTCTCCGGCGAGGAAAACGGTGGTGACTTCCTTTGCTGGAGCGATTTCCGCGGAGATGACGCCGGGTTGTTTTCCGCTGAATTCAAGGGAAAGGGAATCGTCCCAGTTCACGGCGAGAGGCGGGCCTTCTTCGCGGCCATTGATCTTGACCGAATCGTTTCCGAATTTCGGCCTGCGCACGTTCACCGTGAAGGTGCGGGTTTCGTATTTGCCCGGCTCGGTGGTCACGTTTTCGACCATCAGGCGGCGAGATTCCGCTTTGACGGTGGTGGAAGTCGCGGTTTTTGGATTCCCGAAACGGAGGGTGACGGTGTAGTTTCCTTCTTCCACGTCGGCGGCGAAAATCTGGACGTTGTTCGGGACAGGGCTGTCGTTTGGAATGAAGCCATAGTGCCGTTGCGCGTCATAGACGGTGTCCGGCGTGACCTTGGTGAAATTCGGAAGCGGTTTTTCGGAACCGAAATCGAATTTCAGATCGGCCGCGCGCGCGGTGATGGCGGAGAAAATGGCGAGACAGCCCCACGCAAGCGATGCGGGCGGAAAGGCGGGTTTGGATTTTTGTTTCATGATGGGATAGCGGTAGCGCGGAATATGTGAAATTTCCTGAGAACGTGTAAAGCGTGGGTTCGGAAATCCGATGATCAGCGCTGTGGTGGGATACGTTTGTTTCGTGAAATAGTTTCAGGAAATTATGGAATTTGCGAAGTACGCCAGCCGGGCAGCAGGAAAATGGAAACCGCCATGCCGAGGGTGATGCCGATCACTGCGACGATGCCGAGGCTGACAAGCGCTTCGCTGCTGGAATAGACCAGAGAACCGAAGCCGATGACATTCGAGACGCCGCAGAAAAGCAACGCCTTGCCGGTGCCGTTCCAGAGTTCCTGAAAATTCCCGTGCGTGCGGCGCAGGCTGAGCGTGACGTGGATGGCGTAATCAATGCCCGTCCCCAGCAGAAGCGGGGTGGCCATGAGGTTGACGAAATTCCACGTCAGCCCGCACAGACTCATGATCGCAAGCAGCAGCAGACTGCTGATGACCATTGCGAACAACGCGAGGCAAACATCGCCTGCACGGCGGAAGATCACGAACATCATCCCGATCAGCAGGGCGAACATCGGGACGAGCATCCGCGTCATGTCCGTTTTCACGAGACGGGAAATCGCGGGCTGGAACAACGACCAGCCGCTCAGCCAGATGCCATCGCCCGCCATTTCCCGGAAGGCGTCGTAATCCTTTCCCGCGGGATCGATGCCTGCCAACGGTTGCAACGATCCGAGCAGAACGCCGCCGCCATTTTCACGGTGATCGAGAAACAGGCGCATCACTTCACGGGCGCTGCCGGAGGCGGGGAAAACCGTGGCCGTTTGCGAAAGCTGGAGCGCCATGGCATCGAGCACCGCTCGATCCAGCCCCAATCCTTCCGGGGAAAATCCGGTTTGGTCCGCTTCCGTGAACAAGCGTTCGCGGTTTTTTAGAAGTCCTGCCAAGAGCGGGCGGTTGATTTTTTGGGTGGTTTCATCCGGCCACCATCCTCGGGCGAGTTGTGTGGGTTTGATCAGGCCTTTGGCAACGGCGGCATCGGCCCGGCGCTGGGCTTCCGGGATTTTCGCGAGCATTTCCGCATCGCTTTTCGCTTCGATCACGAGGCCGATGGCGGAATTGCTCCAAGCGGGAAACGATTTTTGAAGGGTTTCGAAAGTGCTCATGGCCTCGCTGTTTTTCGGACGCATGATTTTCGAATCGAAAACCGCGCCAGGCATGCCGTGGATGGCGAGGATCGTGATCGCTCCGAGCGCCAGAACCGCCGTGATGAACCACGAGCTTTTCCTCCGGGGCAGGTATTTTCCAGAGCCGACGGCCGGGGCGCGGTTGACGCCGAATCTCGCGACAAACGGCAGGTAAACCACGAGCATGAGAATCGCAGCGGCGAGCAATCCGTAAGCGACGATGCTGCCGAGCTGCGCCATGCCGGGAAGCCCGCCGAGATTCAGGGCGAGGAAGACCACCGCCGTCACCAGCGAGCCGCACATCACCGGGCGCGACGAAGCGTGGCGAAGCTCCGTTTCATCATGTCCGGCGACTTTGGCTTCCTGACAGATTACCAGGCCGTAATCGACCGCCAGACCGATCAGGATTTCGATGGAACTCAGAGCCATGATGCTCAGCTCGCCATACATCCAGCCCGCGACTCCGAGTGCCACGGCAAAAATGATGACGAGCACGCCGATCAGGCCGAGCAACAGGCTGAAACGCCGCTGCATCCACCAGAAAAGCAGGCCGATCAGGCCGAGCGTGATGCTGATGGAGCCGCTGAGATCCGTTTCCATCGCGGTGCCGATTTCCGATGAAAACACCGGCTCGCCGGTGAAATGGACGCGGAGCACGCGGTTTTCTCCGGTGGATTTCCAGTCGTTCACCACCGCCCGGATTTTTTTCAGCCAGGTTTCCGAATCGCGGTAGCCATGGAGCGGCTGCTTGGATTCGATGAGCAGCAGTTGCGCGGTGCCGTCCGGGTTTTCGAAATTCCCGCTGCCGTCGGATGATTGTTGGTTGAGCAGGTTCGAGATCGATGGGTGGGAAAGAAATCCCATGGGATCGTGCGCCTGCATGAGCATGTCCGCGCCTTCCATCGCCGTGCCGACCTTGGCGTAGGCTTCCTGCAAGGTCTTGGTGGAAATTTCCGGGGAAAACCGGGCGACTTGGGATTTCACCGTTTGGGGATCGCCGTTGAGCCAGAGGTAGGCGATGAGTTCGGCCATGCCCGCCGGTTCCTCGGTCCACAGCGGTTTCCAGCGGGCGGATTTCACCAGGCCGGAGGCGGTGAGTTTTTCCGCAAGTGATTCCGCGGCATCGGGCAGCGTGCCCGCGGCATCGGCGTTTCCTTGGATGAGAACGACCAGTTCGTCCTGCCGGGAAAATGCGGAGTGGAAGGCCTTCAGACCCTTTACTTCCGGCAGCTCGGCGGGAAGCATCGAAAGGATATCCGTGTCGAATTTCAGCCGGGTCAGCCCGAGAGTTGCCGTCAGAATGGCCAGAATGAGAAGAGCGGGCACCGCGAAGCGACGAAGCATGTGCGGCTTGTAGGAGGCGAGGTGATGCGCCGCAAGTCCGCGCTCCCGGTATCTTCCTTAGGAATTGCCCTTCAAAGGAGGTGGTGCCACCTTGGCGGCGCGCATGGCCCGCCAATACACACTTCACCGCACCGCTTCCACGCACGCCTCGGGCATCCATTACGAAGAGGCGCTGAATGAGGAGCAATACGCCGCCGTTTCCTCGCCTCCGGGCCGGGCGTTGGTGATCGCGGGTGCGGGATCGGGGAAAACCCGCACGCTGACTTACCGGGTGGCGTGGCTGCTGGATCACAACGTGGCATCCCGCAATATCCTGTTGCTGACGTTCACGAACAAAGCGGCGCGGGAAATGATGGAGCGGGTGCGCGAGCTGATCCCGCGGGATTTATCCGATCTCTGGTCCGGCACGTTCCACTCGATCGGCAACCGGATTTTGAGACGCCATGCGGAGGAGATCGGGTTTACCCGCGCGTTCTCCATCATGGATCGCGATGACCAGAAATCCATGCTCGGCTCGGTGATCGCGGCGTGCGAGATCGATACGAAACAACGGCGTTTCCCGAAGGCGGATGTGCTCGCTTCGGTATTCAGCTTGGTCGAAAACACCGGTGCGACTCTGGAAGAAGTGATCGCGGGGCAGTATGCGTATTTTTACGATTGGCTGGAGCAGATCGAGGAAGTGCGCGAAGGATACATCGAGAAGAAAAAGCAGACGAATTCGATGGATTTCGACGATCTGCTGGTGCTGACCGTGCGGCTGCTCGAAGAACGTCCGGATTTGCTGGCGCTCTATCAGGACCGGTTCCGCCATATTCTGGTGGACGAGTACCAGGACACGAACACGGTGCAGAGCC
This sequence comes from Luteolibacter sp., assembly GCA_047605125.1. Lineage (GTDB taxonomy): Bacteria > Verrucomicrobiota > Verrucomicrobiia > Verrucomicrobiales > Akkermansiaceae > Luteolibacter. The sequence goes on along the minus strand of JASGGK010000003.1, from coordinate 69,524 downwards.
GCTTGATCGATCTGCTGACGGGCGGAAAAAACAGCCTGATGGCGGTAGGCGATGACGCGCAGTCGATTTACTCATGGCGCGGCGCGGATCTGGATCACATTCTGACGTTTGAAGAGCGCTATCCGAAGTCGAAGATTTTCAAGATCGAAACCAACTACCGCAGCGTGCCGGAGATTCTCGATCTCTCGAATGCCGCGATCCGCGCGAACCGAGGCCGGATTGAAAAAGACCTGCGTTCATCGCGCGATCAGCTCGGAGTGAAACCCGCGCTGGTGCCGCTGGAAGCGCCGAATATTCAAGCGCAGTTCGTCGCTCAGCGGATTCTCGAATTGCGTGACGAAGGCGTGGAGCTTGAGGAAATCGCGGTGCTTTACCGGGCGCATTTCCAGAGTCTGGAAATCCAGATGGAACTCACCGCACGCGGGATTCCGTTCGGCATCACCAGCGGCCTGCGGTTTTTTGAACAAGCGCACATCAAGGACGTTTCCGCATTCATCCGCTTCGCGACGAACCGCCGGGATGAAGTGAGCTTCAAGCGCATGGCCCAGCTCTTGCCGGGACTCGGGCCGGGCGCGGCGGAAAAACTCTGGCAGGAATGGCTGAAAAGCGGTTGGGCCGGAAACGAGGAGCTTCCTGAAAAGTGGTCGGACGTTTTGCTGAAATTCAAAGCCCCGAAGAAGTCGGCGAAGCATTGGGAGCAACTATGCTACACGCTCGACGAACTCACGCCGAACCGCGAGTTCGCGCGTCCATCCGAGATGATTTTCAGCGTGCTCGAAGGGGTTTACGAAGAATATCTCAAAGCCAGTTTCGACAACTACGAAAACCGCCGCAGTGACATCGAGCAACTGATGAACTATGCGACGACTTATGAGGATGTGCAGGAATTTCTCGCGCAGCTTTCCCTGATGAGTTCCGTCGATGGGGAACCGACCGGTGATCAAAAGGAACCGGACCCGGAAAAGGTCACGCTTTCCTCGATCCATCAGGCGAAAGGACTGGAGTGGAAGGCCGTTTTCCTGATTTGGCTGACCGACGGCCAATTCCCGAACGGCCGCATTCTGGAAACGGACGACGAAGAAGCTCTGGAGGAAGAACGCCGCTTGTTCTACGTCGCGATCACGCGGGCGAAGGACGAGCTTTATCTGACCTATCCGATGTTGAATCCGAAATCCTACACCGGTGACGTCATCTGCCGTCCCTCGCGATTCCTCGAAGATTTCCCGCAGGAACTGGTGGAAGAATGGCAGGTCGGCCGCAACGATGCCTGGGCGGATGACGAGCCGTTTTGAAGGAGCCATACGACGATGAAACGAGCTGTCCTGTTGATTTGAAAAACCCTCCAATACGATGTGGCATTTGTTGAAGCGCCATCCTTTTCCGGTCGTTGCAAACTTCGAGCGGGTTGTGGCCGTGTCGTTTGCTTTTCCCGAAAATGCTTTGCGCCCCATGGTCAGCAAGGGATTGGTGCCGGATACTTACGAGGGGTTCGGCTTCATCACGGTCGCATTGGTATGGACACGCAACCTGCGGCCGAACGTATTCCCCGAATTTCTGGGACGGGATTTTTTCCTCGCCGGATACCGGATTTTCACCCGCCTGACCGATTCTTCCTCCGGGCGACGTTTGAGAGGGTTGCAAATTTTACGCAGTGAAACCGATGATCCCCGCATGGTTTGCCTCGGCAATTGGATGACTCATTACCGTTATTGCAAGGTGCGGACAGAAGTTTCCCAAATGGGTTCGTCGACGCGTGTGGTCAATGTATCCCGGAAGGGAGATGTCACGCTGGATCTCACGTTCGATGTCGGGTCGGCTCCTGAAAGTCCACCACAAGGCTCACCCTTTCGGGATTGGAAAACGGCGCGTAGATTCTCGGGGCCGATGCCTTTTACCTTCAGTCAGGAAGGGAGGGGAAAGTATGTGGTCATCGAGGGAAGTCGCAATCAATGGACGCCACGCCCCCTTGAAGTGAAGTATTGGAAAATGGGGCTGTTTGAAGAAACGCCCTTGCGCGGCATTCCTCCGCTTCTAGCGAACGCGTTTATCGTTGAAAACGTGGATTACCGCTGGGAAAGAGGACGTCTGGTCAACGCGGGAGGCGGTGATGAGTGAGCGCGCCGCATGGCAGGGAATGTGGACGGTCGTGCGCTTCAACTGGCCGTTCTACGCTTTTGTTTTCATCTGCCTCGGGATTTCGGTTTGGGGATTTTTCTGTTTCGCGGGCAGTCTGAAATGGTTGTGTTTGGTATCGGGAATTGGATCTTCGCATTTCCTTGCGGGTTCGTTGTTCGTTTCCCATTGGGTCTATGACAGATCCGACCTGTATCGCTGGAAATGGTTGGAGCGGGCGCTCGATGGCTCTCCTCATCAGCGCGTGATTTTCTGTCATTCCGGATTCGATGAAACCTCCACGTCGCTGCGCGAGCGATTTCCCGATTCCGAATGGTTGCTTCTGGATCACTATGACGAGGCGTTGATGAGCGAAGCTTCGATCCGGAGAGCCAGATCGGTCTATCCGCCATCAGAGGACACGGTGGCGGCACGCTTTGACCGGTGGCCCGTTTCCTCACAATCCGCGGATGTGGTTCTCGGTTTATTGGCGATTCATGAGCTCCGGGATGAACGGGAGAGGATCCTCTGGTTTTCGGAAGCGAAGCGGTGTTTGAGAAAAGAAGGGCGGGTGATTCTTGCCGAACACATACGGGATACGGCGAACTTCCTCGCGTTCGGACCGGGATTTTTGCATTTCCATTCCTGGCGGAGTTGGGAAAGCTCATGGGAAGGAGCGGGCCTTTGCTTGCACGATACCTTCCGGGTGACACCGTGGATTCGAATCATCGTTTTGCGGACTTATGATTGAGATGCTCGTGATTTTACTGAGAACGGCGGGGACCGGTCTGATTCTGTTGGCGTTTTTGCATATTCCCATCAGCAGGAAACTCCTGTGGGCCGAGGATGCGAAAAAAATGTCTCCGGTAAACGCGTCCGTGTTTCATGTGCACACCTTTTTCATTTGTCTTGTTCTGGTGATGATGGGGCTGCCGAGTCTGGCCGCTCCTCATATCTTTCTGGAACGTTCGGCTGCCGGGATGTGGCTTTGCGCGTCCTTTGCCGCTTTTTGGCTGATCCGGCTCTATTTCCAGTGGCTCGTCTATCACCCTTCGTTATGGGAAAACAAACCTATCGAAACGGCGGTGCATGGATGTTTCACGGTGATCTGGACGGGACTTACCGCCCTCTATGCCGTCTGCGGTCTTCTGCAGGCGGGATGGCTCACTCCCCGGTGACTCTTCCGGAATCGGGGAAAATCGCCCAGCACCAGATGGCGGCGGTGAAACACAAATTCAGAGCCACCATTCCATGTGGAGAAATCAACAGGTCGGAGGCCAAGCGGATTTCCAGCAAGTTCATCGAAACCAGGAGGAACGTTTGTAAACCGGCGCACAGACGACGCTGGAACTCCGCCAACACCCATAGGCCGATCCCGATTTCTCCGATGCCGATCAGCAAAGTTCCCGGCCCGGCGATGGCTTCCCCAAGAATCCGGGAGACGATCTGCCGATGGCGGGGAACCCCGTCGAGAATCTTGCTGTAAAATCCATGGAATATCCAAACGGAGCTGATGAGGATTTTTAGCAGCCGGTGGAATGTCCGGAATTGGAGAAAGGAATTCATGAATCTCACCGGAGGATGAAATTTCCGGTACCGGATGCAAGGAGCGGCTTCGCGGGTGGAAACCGGGGAAAGGAGTGACACCCCTGTGAAACATGTTACACTCCCGGCATGAAAACGATGACGATCCGGGACATCCGCCAGCATTGGCCGGAGGCGGAGCGCCAGCTGGCGGAAGAGCGGGAGATTATCATCACCCGCGACGGCAAGCCCGTGGCGCGATTGCTGCCGGTGGAGGAGGTGGTGGTGGAACCCCGCAAAAAATTCGATCCGGAGGCTCACTTGCGCTGGATGAAGGAAACGTTTGGCGATGAGGTTTTGCCGGATTCCACACCTTGGCTCATGGAAGATCGCGAAGATAGGACCTGGTGATGATTTACATCGATACGAGTTCCTTCCTGAAATTGGTGAGGCAAGAGGAAGATAGTGCCGTGACGATACGGGCCCTTGCTTCCGAGGCGACGGTGATTTTATCCCAACTGACTCGATTGGAAGTCGAGGTGCAGTTGCGCGCGCAAAATCTGGGAGGAATTCTCCGTGCCAATCTACTCAAGCGTATTTTAATAGAAATGGATTCTTTTATCGCTCAACCGCCGTTTCAAAGGATGCGGGTTTCAGCGGATCTTTTTGAAATCGCATTAAAACAGCATCGTTCCACGAAAATTCACTGTCGTTCCTTGGATCGGCTGCACCTGGCGGCGATGGAGGAGCTGCGGGTGAAACGCCTGCTCACTCATGATGTGCGCCAGGCAGCGGCGGCGAAAGAATTGGGATTCGAGGTGGTGACGCCGGGAGTGGCGTGAAGACAGAAAGGCATGAGTGAGTTTTCAGGCAAGTGGAACTACCCGGCGGAGCTGCCGGTGGTGGAGCATCGCGGGGAAATCCTGGCGGCGGTGCGGGCGCATCAAGTCGTCGTGGTGGTGAGTGATACCGGCTCGGGAAAAACCACGCAGTTGCCGAAAATGGTGGCGGAGGCTCTGGGTGAAAACGGCGGTCGCGTGGGATGCACGCAGCCACGGCGCATTGCGGCGGCGAGTGTGGCGAAGCGGGTGGCGGAGGAATTGAAAGTGCCGCTTGGAGATTTCGTCGGTTATCAGGTCCGTTTCGAGGACAAGATCACGCGGGAAACGCGGATCAAGTTCATGACGGACGGCATCCTGTTAGCGGAAACGCAGGGGGACCGCGATCTGAAACAATACGGCGCGTTGATCATCGATGAGGCGCACGAACGCTCGCTGAACATCGATTTCCTGCTCGGCTATCTGAAGCGATTGCTGGAGCGGCGCAAGGATCTGAAACTGGTGATTTCCTCGGCGACGCTCGATGCGGGATCGTTCGCGGAGTTTTTCAAAATCGGCGAAACTCCCGCACCGGTGATCGAAGCGCCGGGCCGGATGTTTCCCGTCGCGGAGTTTTTCCTGCCGCCGGATGACGATGAGGAATTGCCGCAAAGCGTGAGCCGCGCGGTGGATTATCTTACGGATGTCGAGCCGGCGGGCGACGTGCTGGTTTTCCTGCCGGGCGAACGGGAAATCCGCGAATGCGCGGATGCCTTGGTTGGGCGGAATTATCGATTCACGGAAGTGCTGCCGTTGTTCGCGCGGCTGAGCATGGGCGACCAACAGCGGGTTTTCAATCCGGGGAACCAGCGGCGGATCATCCTCGCGACAAACGTGGCGGAAACCTCGCTGACGATTCCGCGCATCGCGTGCGTGATCGATTCCGGCATCGCCCGCGTGAGCCGCTGGAGTCCGGGTAAAGGCGTGCAGCGCCTGCAAATCGAGCCGGTTTCCCAAGCGAGCGCGCGCCAGCGCAAAGGGCGTTGCGGGCGTGTGCGCGATGGGGTGTGCGTGCGTTTGTATGACGAAGAAGAACTCACGGAACGCCCGGAATTCACCGATCCGGAAATCCGCCGAAGTTCTCTCGCGGGGGTGATCCTGCGGATGAAATCGCTGAATCTGCCGGACATCGAAGACTTTCCGTTTCTCGACGCGCCCGCGCCGAAAGCGATCTCGGAAGGTTATCGTACGTTGCGCGAAGTCGGCGCGCTGGATAAGGAAAAGCAACTCACCGATTACGGTCGGCAAATGGCGCGGCTGCCGGTGGACCCGAAGCTGGGCCGGATGTTGATCGAGGCTCGCAAGGAACATTGTCTGGCGGAAGTGCTGCCGATTGTTTCCGCTCTGGAATCGAACGATCCGCGCGAGCGACCTGCCGAGAAGGCCAAGGAAGCCGATGCAGCGCATGCGAAGTGGAAGGATGCGGAGAGCGATTTCACCGCGATTTTGCGGCTGTGGAAAGACGTGACGAAATTCCGCGACGAACGCGGGCGCTGGAAACACAACGCGCTGCGGAAATATGCGGGCGCGAATTTCCTCAGCTACCGCCGCGTGATCGAGTGGGCGAACGTGCGCGATGAATTGGCGGAGCTGCTGGAGCGCGAGTGGAAGCTGAAAATCGGCGAGGCGGGTGAAAATTTCGCATCGCCCGGAGTTTCGGAGACGATCCACAAAGCGTTGCTTTCCGGGGTGCCGCGTCAGTTCGGATTGTGGGACCGTGAATCGAAATCGTATCGCAGCGCGGGCGGGGGATTTTTCGCGATTTTCCCCGGATCGGGATTGTTTTCCGCACCGAAACGTTACGAGTGGGTGATGGCGATGGAGCTGGTGGAAACCTCGCGCTTGTGGGCTCGGCGGGTGGCGAAGATCGATCCGGCATGGGTGGAAACCGTCGCGCCGCATTTGTGCCGCAGCCGTTATGGCGAAGCACATTGGGATGAAAAACAGGGTGCGGTTTACGGCAAGGAAACCGTGATCTGCGGCGGCTTGCATGTGGTCGCCGGGCGGCGCGTGCATTATGGCCGTGTCGATCCGAAGGTGGCGCACGAGGTGTTTTTACGCGAAGGTTTGTTAAGCGGCGGCTTGAGGAAGAAATGCCAGTTCATGGACCGGCTCAACGAGCTGAAAGAAGAGCTGGAAATGATCGAGCAGAAGCTGCGCAGACCGGGCGGACTGTGGAGCGAGGACGCGGTGTTGCGGTTTTTTGAAGAACGGATTCCCGAAGAAATCAGCACGGCGGCGGCGTTTCACAAGTGGCGGGACAAGCATGAGGATTCGCTGATCCTCAACGTCGGCCACGTGATGGATGAGGCGCTGGAAGATCTCGGACTCGATGGGTTTCCCGACGTGATCCGGCATCAGGGGCAGGAGTTTTCGATCTATTATCACGTCGCGCCGGGTGAGCGTGATGATGGCGTGACGCTGGGTGTGCATGTCGATCAACTGCCGAAGTTCCCCGATTGGTTTGCGGCGTGGGGCGTGGACGGGAATTTGCGGGAGCGCGCGGAGATTTTACTGAGATCGCTGCCGAAAGATTACCGGCGGATTTGCCAGCCGATCGGCAGCGTGGCGGATGGTTTTGCGGAATTGTGGAGCTTCGCGCCGAAGGACGTGCCAATCGAGCGGGCGCTGGCGGAATACGTGAAGGAACGCACGGGCGCGATGGTGCCGGAGCGGGAATTCGATGCCGCGCGGTTGCCGGAGGAGTTGGTCACGAAGATCTGGGTCTGCGATGACGAGGGAGAGGAACTCGCGATGGGCGTGGATGTGGCGCGGTTGAAATTGCAACTCGCGGATCGCATGCGCGTGCGCTTCGAGGCGGCGGCGAATGCGGATGTCGAGCGGCGCGGGATCAGCACCTGGGATGGCGAAAGCCTGCCGGAGCGGGTGGAAACGCCGGGCGGATTCGCATTTCCGGCCTTGGTGGATGAAGGAAAATCCGTGGGTGTGCGGGCCTTTACCTGCATGGAGGAAGCGCGGGAATCGCATCGTGCGGGCGGGGCGCGCTTGTTGTGGCTGGCGCATCAGGATCAGGTGAATTACCTGAAAAAGAAATTCCCGTTAGGCATGATGGCGAAGGTGGAAATGCCGCGCCTCGGCACGGGTGGAACGTCGCTGGATGAACTGATCGCCCTGGCGGCGGAAGGGGCGGCGGGCGGGGAGTTTTCGCGATCCCCGGAAGCATTCGCGAAAGTGACGGAGCAGGCGAGGGGACGGTGGTTTGATGCGGCGGCGGTGATCGGGAAATCGCTGGATGAGATTCATGATTTCCTGCCGCGGATCCGCACGTTTATCGCCGGGAATTTGAAGGATCGGAACACCGGTGAAATCGCGGAAGATCTGGAAGAGGAACTCGCGTGGTTGTTCCGTGGAAAATTCGCGTGGCGTGCGGGATTCCCGCGCTTGCGGGATTATCCGCGGCGTTTGAAGGCGATTCAATCGCGGATAGGACGGTTGTCTTCGCTGCCGATCGTGAAGGACTTGGAAAAGCTGGATCGGTTGAAACCGTTGTGGGATCCGTGGTTCCGCGAGTGGCGGGAAAATCCGGACGATCCGCGATTGTGGGAGTTCGGCTGGCAGTTGGAGGAATTCCGGGTTTCGTTGTTTGCACCGGACGTGCCGACGCAGTGGAAGGTTTCCGAAAAGCGGCTGGAGGAAGAGTGGTTGAAACTCCGCCGCGCGGCTGGCCGTTGAGGAGCGGATGAATGGCGGGGATCCCGGCGTCGAAAGCTTCCTGGGCGGCTTGGTCGGGCATGAGGGTACCACCGAAAACCGAGCGGGAAACGCCTTCGCTGCCGTCGTAATCGCCAGGGCGGTGGAGTTGGAAAAGGTCCGGATGTTTCGCGATCGCAGCGCTCTTCGACATGAGGCGGCCACGGAGGGCGGAGGATGGGTCTGCGAGCAAGGCGTGGAGCGGCTGGGATTTGATTTTCACCAAATCATCATCCTCGAAGAGGGTGTAATGGCGCGCCCATGCCTGTTGTTCCAGCTCCTCGGCGCGGGTGGCCTCACGCATCGCGGCTTCCTTCATTAGGGACTTGCGAAGTCGCTTGCCGCCGGCGAGGAGTTCGAGACGTTTGAGCTGGAGGGAAATGCCCTCTACGTTCCGCGAAATGCGGCTCATCATCTCAATGCGTTGGTCCGGTGCCTTGATCCGGGAAATGACGTCACCGCGCAGGGCATCGGCAACGGCGGCAAGGCCGAGGGAGTAGGAAATCTCGCGGAAAGGATGATCTACAGGGAGGGAGGGTCCTTGATCAAGCCGGTCAGAACCGCCATTTCGATGTGTCCGAGAATTTCCGAGTCCTCCCTCGTGTATTCCGAGGAGACCGCCCGCATCGATTGTGACTTGTGTAGAAAATCGATCCCCTCCAAACGCTGCGGAGCGCGTGACAATAGCACGTCGCAGTGTTGTTTGGCCAATTCCAAGTGCTCCTGCGTCACGTGCTCGGGCGACGAGATTGTCAAGAGTTCGGGGGGCAACGGGACGTGCGTTTTCATCGACGAAGTGTGACAAATCCTCCGATAAACGCAAGGAATTCACCTCGGGAATGTGGGCGGAAACGTAGGCGTATTCCTGGAGGGCGAGGGTGCCCGCGTCCATGGATTTCTCGCCATGCCAGAGGGCGGCATCATCGATTCCGTCGAGATGGCGGGATTCCCCGGCGCGCATGATGGAGGAGAGCATGTGGGGCCAGCGGCGGAAGCTGGCGATGGCGGAGACGCCGGACGGATCGGGGGCGAATTTCTTGCCGGTGTTTTTGGCGTAGGCCTGGGCGATCTGGTAGGTGATGGCTCCGAGGGATGCTTTTTCGGTTTGGCGGGGGTCTTCGTAGGCTCCGGGGCTGGTCTTGCTGGAGACGCCGGAGACGTCCACCCAGACGTAGCTGCCTTTCTCGAAGATGTAGCCGGAGCCGCGGGAGTCCGCGATCTCGGTGGGATGGCCTTCTTTGACGGTGAATTCCGCCGTTTTGGCGAAGTGCTTGGCGATTTCCGGGATGGTTTTCCCGGTGAGGTCTTTGGGAAACCGGAGGATGCCTTTGACGCCGCCGAGCTGGAGCCAGAAGTCCCCGGTTTTTTTAATGACGGATTCGGGGAGGGCGGCGGTGGCGTTCATGGCGTCTTTCACGCGCATATCGGCTGCCGCTTTCACTGCGGCGGATTCCGGGCCGAGGGAGAAAGAAGCGGAGGTCCGGACGGGCTCGCCGTTCTCGTGGGTGATGGTGATGTCCTTTTCGTCGAAAATAACGTAGTTGTAAGATCCTTCGCCAGCCTCTCTGCTGTAGCCGTCGAGATATTTGACACCTTTAATGCCGTGCTCTGCGAATTTGTGGGACGCCCATTGCGGATCTCCATAAGGCGATCGGTCTCCCGTGGACTTCACCTCCGGGGCAAGACGGCTCATTTGACGATAAACCCACTCGCCTGACGCTACCGCGTTCACGTAAGCTGCCGCCCACCATTCGACTGATCCTTCGAAATCATCGGATCGGGAAACATCGTCAACAGCCTGACCAGCAAAACGCGTTTCGCCTCCCGGCGCAAATTCACGCTCTGCGCGATCCACCTCCTTCTGGAATTCCTCCATCGCGGAAAATCCCTCCCAGCCAAGAAGCTTGCGGGATAACGCCGCCGGAATGATCCCGCTTTCTAGATCGTCTTCGTTCTGTAGGTTTGGCCCGTCCCAATTGAGCAGTTCGTGATCTTTCGCGTTGATTTCGACTTCGTAGATATTTGCGGGGGATTCCGGCGTTGAGAAAAAGCGGTCATAAATCCCACCACGCCCGCTGACTTCTTCGCTTTCCGCATAATAAAGCCCCCATCCGTAGGCTTGATTCCCCTCGCCGCTGCCAATTTTCTCAGTGGAGAAGCGATCCACCTTGTGGGGAGTGGCGTGGTAGGCTCCGAGGGAGAAGGAGGCGGGACCGATGAGGGTGCGTCCGTCGGTGGTGTGGAAGACGCGGGTTTCCGGACCGGGGGTGACGCGCTGACGGAGGAAATCCGGCAGGTCTTCATCGTCCTCGAAGGCGGTTCCCTCCTGAGTGGCATCCGAAATGTCACTTTCGGATACACGTTCGGCTGACGTGTTAAGATTTTCCGGATTTTGCGACACGTCGAGGCCTTGGGTGAGGGCCGCGGCGTGTTTTTCGACGTTTTTGTCGTAGGCGGCTTGTTCGTCGATGCCGTAGATTTTGGCGAGGTGGTCTTCGTATTGGTCGCGGGAGAGGGTGCCGTCTTCCAGCGCGCGGCGGATGTGGTGTGCGCGGTCCGTAGCAAGGCCGAAGAAAGAGCGGAAGGCATTGAGAAAGCCACGGAACTTCCGGGCGGATTTGTCACCGACGAGCTTGGAAATGGCGCCGAGGTTCCGGGAAACGATGCCGGAGGGGATGCCACGGATACCGCCGCCTTTGCGGTTCCGGATGATTTCCGCCTCGGCGATCTTGGAAGACGCTTCATCGATGGCGACGTCTTGATCGGCTTCGGAGAGGGAATCGAAGTTTTCGGGGAGAAATGTTAAATTTCGCCCCTCACGGTCGATTTTCCCGGAAAGGATGGAATCGACGGCGCGAATCCATGAAAGCTCCTCGTCGCGGGTGACGACGTTCTGGGCGCGGGCGCGGGCGCGGAGGCCGTGGAATTCCTCGTGGAAGACGTCGAGGATGGATGCACCTTGGAAAAGGCGGTTGGTGGTTTTGGCGAGATTCTGAAGGTAATCGGTCTGGGAAGAGCCGTAAACGAGGCGAGGGACGGAGCCATCGCCGCCGTCCATGGCGTCCTGGGCGGCGACGCGGGTGGCGGTCTAGGATCGCCTGCGGCGCAGGAACAGCGCGCTTCCTCCCAGTAGCAGGAGAGAGGAGGAAGGCTCGGGAACCAGGGAGTAGCTGCTGATGTCGCCGGTGAGGGTCACGCGGTAGTCTCCGTGGTCGATGGGAGTTCTGTTTCCAAGCGCATCGATGGTCACTGGGTAGTAGGGGATTGCCGCTATGATGGATAGATTGGGGAGATCCGGATGGGATTGCAAGAAAATTATCCCAAAAATAGGATAATCCGGTTTCCGGGCTACATAAGAAGATTGTCCAAGCGCCTGTCCAAATCTCTATACTCGGAACGATGGGAGACTCTCCGTCGGCTCCTGAAGGAATCACGGCAGGATGCGGGGCTGACTCAAATGGAAGTGGCAGGGAGGTTGGAAAGACCGCAGTCTCTGGTGGCGAAAATCGAGTCCGGGGAGCGCAAACTCGATGTCTGCCAGTTCATCGACTATCTGGAGATGCTGGGGGGCGATCCCGTCGAGGCGATGCGCCGGCTGTGCGGAAAGGACGGGTTAAATGGGGGATCTTCCGGAAAAAGCGTGAATGATTGAAAGACAGGCAGTGGAAAATCCTGTAATCAACAGCCGATGTCCGAAGACGCAGAGGATCAGGATGGGAAACGGGATGAAATCCTGGCACAAGCTTATGCCAAAACCCGCAAGAGCCTGATCGCCCGGTTGGAAAACTGGGAAGATCAACGGACATGGGATGAGTTTTACCAAACGTATTGGCGCCTGATCTATGCCGTCGCGGTGAAAGCCGGGTTGCGCTCGGACGAGGCGTTCGACTGTGTGCAGGAAACGATTTTATCCATCGCGAAGCAGAGTAAGAAGAATCTCTACGATCCCGAGCAGGGTTCTTTCAAAACGTGGCTGATGAACATGACGCGTTGGAGGATCAACGATCAGTTCCGCAGGCGGAAAAAAGACACGGCGATGATGGAAGGTGATTGGGCGGATGACCGCCAAACCGCGGTGGTCGAGCGGGTGGAAGACCCGAACGGCGATGTGCTGGGCCGGGTGTGGGAGGCGGAGTGGAAAAAAAACCTGATGGATGCGGCGCTTTCACGGGTGAAGGCGCAGGTTTCCCCGAAGCAGTACCAGATTTTCGATTCCTATGTGCTGAAGCAATGGGATGTGAAGAAGGTGCAGGACGTTCTGGGGGTGAGCTTGGCGCAAGTTTACCTGGCGAAACACCGGGTTGGTCATGTGTTGAAGCGCGAACTTGCGAAACTGGACGATGATGTTGAGTAAAAACCGCCCCCATCCCCAGATTCCGGACCATGAGGTGCTGCGGAAAATCGGCGGCGGCGCTTACGGCGAGGTGTGGCTGGCACGCGGGGTGACGGGCGCCTTGCGGGCGGTGAAAGTCGTCTGGCGTGAGGACTTCGAGGACGAGAGGACGTTCGAACGCGAGTTTCAGGGGATTTTGAAATTCGAGCCGATTTCGCGCGATCATCCGGGATTGGTGCACATTCTTCATGTGGGGCGCTGCCCGGATGGCAGCTCGTTTTATTATTATGTGATGGAGCTGGGCGATGATGTGACCGCCGGGCAGGATATCAATCCGATCGAATACGAGCCGCGCACGTTGCGGGCTGACCACAAGCAAACGCAGGGACATCGCTGGGATACGAACGAGTGCATCGATGTGGGCGTGCGTTTGGCGGAAGCGCTCGGGCATTTGCACGAAAAAGGGCTGGCGCACCGCGATATCAAACCGGCAAACATCATTTTCGTAAACGGCCGCGCCAAGCTGGCGGATATCGGCTTGGTGGCGACTCGCGGCCAGCGGACTTTCGTAGGAACGGAAGGATTCGTGCCGCCGGAGGGGCCGGGCTCGGAAGAGGCGGATGTTTATAGTCTCGGGAAGGTGCTTTATGAGATCGCCACGGGGAAGGACCGTCTGGATTTCCCGACTTTGCCGGAAGATTTGCCGGAAGGAGGCGAGCGGAAGCGTTGGCTGGAGTTGAATAAGATCATCTGTGAGATATGCGATCCGCGGATTTCCCGTCGCACGATTTCCACCGCGAACGAACTGGCGGATGCGCTGAGACGTTTGCAAAAAGGCCAGCGCAGACGTTTTCGCAAACGCTCGGTGTGGATCACGGCGGGAGTGCTGACGATGTTTTTTCTCGGACTGGCCTGGGTTTCGCTGAAAGATACGGAAATCGGGAAGAAGACCACGCACGCGGCGGAGCATTTGACGGCTCCGGCGGAGGGGAAATACCGCATCCAAAGTTATCCGGAAGGTGCGGAAGTGGTGAATGAGCGGGATGAGGTGATCGGCTATACCCCGACGCCGGATCTGGTGGGGAAAGTGGGGGATTCATTGAAATTTACGGTCCGCAAGAACCGGTTTCTACCTTCTCAAATCCGCGGGAAAATTGACAAAAAGGCGGTGAACGAGCCGCAGATTTTTTATGCGGAATTGAAAAACTTCAGCCCCCCGGAAATCGGTGAGGATTGGACGGATCAATTCGGCGGAAAATACCGGCCGCGAGGTAAGGAGCATGTGTGCGAATACATGGTTCCCCGCGCCATCTGGCAGCAGTTTTTGGGAGAAGACAAAAAACGTGAAAATGTCTTCGAGTATGCGAAAATCCGGGTGGATCAAAAAACCGGGGAATATGTTATCGCAGACAACGATAGCATGCAGCGTTTCTGCGAGTGGATGACGAAAGGCGCGTTGGAGGGCGGCTATCTTTCGGAGGATTTCGAATGCCGGCCCGACCCGGAAGATCAGCAGGTTTACCAAACCAGCGAGCAAGCGCGGGAACTGGGATTGAAGCCATTCCGGGTTGTCGTCCGGCAAATTCCGTATGGCAGCATTTGCGTGATTTCGGATACGCCGGGAGCGGAAGTGTTCATGCACAACGAGTCGCAGGGAACGATTCAGGATCGGTTGGTCATACCGAAAATCAAACCCGGAACGGCGGATCTGGTGGTCGTGGCGGAAGGCTATCGCCCCACCTCGGTGAGTGTGAATGTGGATGAGCTGAAGGAAACGCGGGTGACGATTTCCCTGGAGAAAAATCAGGGCGTGGTTTTCTCGAAGCCTTGGGAAAACGGCATCAAAATGAAGTTCGTTCCGCTGGGCGATGACCTGATGGTGTCCATCTGGGAAACGCGGCTTCGTGATTACAAACAGTTCATCAAAGACGGCGGACGCTCGATTTATATCGGTCCGGATTTTCCGCAAACCGCCGATCACCCGGTCGTGAACGTGAAGCGGCAGGATGCGATCGATTTCTGCGAATGGCTGACCAAGCGCGAGCAAAAAGAAGAACGCATCGCGACTTCTCATCAATACCGGCTTCCCACCGATGCGGAATGGAGCCTGATGGTGGGTCTTGTGGAGGAAAAAAACACCACCCCCGCGTGGCGCGATGCCCGGAAAGCCCGGATTTTTCCGTGGGGTGATGATTGGCCGCCGAGGAATCAGACCGGAAACTTTGCCGATAGCGCGGCGGGCAGCTCCGGAATCGACGCCGAGCGCCTGATTCCCGGATATCAGGATGGCTTTTCCCACACCTCTCCCGTCGGGTCGTTTCCTCCGAATTCATTGGGAATCTATGATTTGGCGGGAAATGCCCAGGAGTGGGTTTCCGATGATTACGCGAAAACGGGCAATACCGTGCTCGGCGTGTTGCGCGGCGGCGGGTGGAATACGTTTCAGGAGCAAAATCTCTACAGCGGAAACCGAAATGCCGTGCCCGTGAACATCGGGGATTCGATTTATGGCTTTCGCATTGTGCTTTCGAAGATTCCGCAGAAATAATCCGGCCCTATGGTTGAAATCCGACTCACATACGAAGGCGATTTGCATTGCAGCGCGGTCCACGGTCCATCCGGGAAAACGATCGAAACCGACGCCCCGCTGGACAACAACGGGCGTGGCGAAGCATTTTCCCCGACCGACCTCGTCGCTACCGCCATGGCCGCGTGCATGGCCACCGTGATGGGTATCGTCGCCCGGCGTAAGGAAATCCCGCTGGAAGGCTTGAAGGTGATTTCCCGCAAATTCATGTCGGAAGACCAACCGCGCCGGATCAGCAAGATCGAGCTGGATCTCCACATGCCGCTGCCCGCCCATCACTCCGAGCGGAAAATTTTCGAAAGCGCCGCGAGGGGCTGCCCGGTCCATCACAGCATCCACCCGGACATCGAAGTGGTGATGAACTGGTTTTGGGAAGGGGAGTGATAAAACGCGATTCCCTGTTGGACTCCATTTATGAAAATGTCATGGCAGTGACGCTTGATTCAATCTCTCAGGAGGCATTGGTCCTTCCTCCTGATCAGCGTATGACGCTTTCTTTTTGCCCGAAAAAGCCAGCGGTGCATTTACGGTGCACTTTTTCCTCCACTAAATCGCAGGGAAACAAAAGCCCCGTCCGCATGATCTCCAGCAGGCTTTCCTCGTCCTCGGCGGTGTTCGCGATGACCTCCGCAAGCGTCAGCGAGGCTCACCAGTTTCCCGGCTTGTTCCAGCTTGTGCCAGTCCTCTTCCCGGATGAATACCGCCCGCATGCCCTTTGGTGCAATGACGGCATTCACCTGGCGGCGGTAGGTATCAGTGGTCATGGTTCGAGATCGTTCGGAACGGTGATGTGATAAACAGGATTTTGGCGAGGAGGCGTTTTCCTGTGCCCAGAGGGATCGACTTTTTGTCGAGATGCTTGAGCCATGCGTGTTGGTGGCGGTCCACGAAGAAGAAAAAACAGCCGCTTCACTTCGTCCAGCAGCTCCAAGAATGGCTCTTTCCGGCGTTGAGAGCGCCAAGTAACAGCTCCATTGCCCCCTATTCGATGGAAGTTGCCGCCGTGGGCTTTCGTCAGGTTCCATATTCCACGATCAAAGCCCCGGCACTGGCAGCGGGATAAGTCGTGTCACCAGGTGCTCGGCGGGAACGCTTGCAATTTTCCTCTGTCTCCGAACTAAATCAGGCCACCCGGATCCCAATCCGGGTGGCCTGATCGATGTTCCAATCAGTCCTAGCTTGGAAAAAATCAGAAGCTGTAGTTCAGCTCCAGAGTGACACGCTGGGTCGTTGGAAGTCCGGCCTTCCCGACGTAGACGTCACCTTCGCTTTCGAAATGGGCGAAGGTCGCGATCGCGGTGAAGTGATCGTCGAATTTCTTCGTGAGCGTGGAATCGAATTCATAACCGTAACCGGTTGAAATCGTGTTGTCGCCCATGGCACGGAGCGTGTTCGACCACTTGATGCCGTAGAAGATAGGCAGCGTGTAGGTGAGGTAGGTTTCCATCAGGCCGTTGTGGGAACCATCGGTGCGGCCGGTGATGAAAACATCGGCGAAGCCGTTGAACGCGTGCATGGTCGCGAGCGGAGTCTGGAAGCCGGCGCCGAGATTTTCCACGCCGAGAGTCAGCGATTGCTCTCCGAATTTCTTGGTGACGTTCACGTGTTCGTAGAACACGTCGCGGTCATCCAGATTCCCGGCGTGTTCCTGATAGGCGGCCTCGCCGTAGAACAGCAAGCCGAGTGCTTTGGTGGAGGCGCTGACACCGAAGGTGTTGTTGTCCCACTTGTCGGCGGCTCCGTTATCGCTGTTGGCATCGAAGTCCATGAGATACGCGTAAGCGCCGAGCGTCACGTTCTCGATGCCGGTGTAGGAACCGTTCAGAAGGAAAATGTCGCCGGGAGCATTGCGGAAAACACCGGCGGCCTGATCTCCGAAAATGCGGTTGATCTGATTGATGTAAGCGCCCTTCAACGTGAGACCGTCAATGGAAGTGTTCACGAACGAGACACCATCGAAGGTTTGCTCGTTCTGGCGCCAGCCGACATTGCCGATGAACGCGGCATTGTCATAAATGATCTGCTGGCGGCCGAGTTTCACCACGGTGTCATAACCTTTGTATTGGCCGTAGAGTTGGTTGAGGCTGTTGTTTTCCGGATCGAAAATCCCGGAGTTGTTCGCCACGTAAGGATCCACATCGGCAGCCGATGGCCCGCCGCTGTAGTCATCGACAATCGCTTGGGTGAACTCGCCTTCGACCACGGCGGAGAAGCCGTTCCAAGCAGCGGTTTTCAAACCGACACGCTCGCGGGTGGTGAGAGCGTTCGAGACATCGGAGCCGTCGATATCGGCGGACTCGAAACGAGCGCGGACGTTGATGGTCGGAGTGATCCAGTATTCGCTTTTGGCGGCAGGTGTCAGTTCGGGAGTCCCGGCGCAGAGGAGGGGACTCGCGGCGAAAGACAGAATGGGCAAGATGCTTTTTGTTTTCATGGAGGTTTCGTAAGAGAGGCTTGCGTTTGCCTTTGCCATCCCCATGAAGCGCGAAACCTGCCATGCCGGATCACGCTGCATGATTTTTGCGTGAAGCGTGTGCTTTGTGAAAATGAATCCGGATCATACGTTCTGCCTGCCGCTCACCGGCTGGCGCGCAGGAACGCCAGAAGATCCGCGCGGGATTTTTCCAAGTCCGGCGGATTCAAGTAGAACATATGTCCGCCTTCATAGTAGGTGAAATGGAAATTCTTCTGCAAAGCGGGGGAAAGCCCGAGCAAATGGCGCAAGGAGTGCGCGACCCCTTCCGGCGGCGTGGCCAAGTCCGTGCGGCCGCTCATGACGAGCACCTGGAGCTTCGGATTGTCCCTCATCGCCGCAGCGAGATGATCGCTGATATTAACGACCTTGTTGTCCGAATCCCATTTCCACGGTTGCACCTTGGACGTCAGGATCTCGTAAGGCTGGTCTTCTTTCCAACCCAGATCGCGGCCGAGGTAGTCCATCATGGCCGTGGAAAACGCTCCGAGAGCGAGCGAATACGATGGATCGTAATTCGGGTAATCATTCGCATAATCGTCCGTATCCCAGGCGACGCGCGCGTCGAACCTTCCTAACACTTTTTTCATATCTTTCAACAACAGCCCGCGGAACAGCATCGGTGAAATGCGCAGTTGGTTTTCCGACCACTTGCTGGCCGGAATGCCGGTGAGTGCGGCGAGTTTCGCGGCGGTTTTTTCGCGATCTTCATTCGAGAGCGTGTTGCCCTTGAGCAAAGCGGCGGCGTAATCACCGAAAGCGAAAGCCTGGGCTTCTCGCACCAGAGCATCGCGATCGCCGTGAATCTTGCCGTGGAAATGAGCGACCGATGTGAAGCTTGGTAGAAAGGTCTCATAAGAAAGATCATTTCCATAAGCGGGCTGGATCGTCGCGAAATCCAGCAATGACGACATCAGAATCACGCCGT
Organism: Luteolibacter sp.; assembly: GCA_047605125.1. Taxonomy (GTDB): domain Bacteria; phylum Verrucomicrobiota; class Verrucomicrobiia; order Verrucomicrobiales; family Akkermansiaceae; genus Luteolibacter. Next base: position 50,978 of record JASGGK010000003.1, on the reverse strand, counting down.
TCAAACTCATTCCGTAGCGTTCCTGCAAATGATCCGCAAGCAGCGCCGCCCGGAACCCGCCGTAGGATTCTCCCAGCAGAAACTTCGGCGATGACCAGCGCTGGTTTTCACTGGTCCATTGGCGGATGAAATCTCCGACGGATTCGACATCGCCGTCCATTTGGTGGAAGTCTTCCGGTTTGGCGGCTTTTTCCGCACGGCTGTAGCCGGTGGAAACCGGATCGATAAACACCAGATCGCACTCGTCGAGAATACTGGAAGCGTTCTCAACCAATTGAACCGGCGGCTGCAGCGGCTGCGTGCCATCGCCGGGAAGTTGAATCCGTCGGGGGCCGAGCACTCCCAGATGCAACCAAACCGACGACGAACCGGGGCCGCCATTGAACGCGAACATGACCGGACGTTTGTCGTCATTCGGAAGATCCGTGCGTGCGTAGGAAACGTAGAAAATCGACGCCGTCGGTTTTCCGTCAGCTTGCTTGAGCTGGAGTTTTCCGGCCTTCGTGCGATACGAAATTTTTTTTCCATCAATGGTGACCGACGCCACAAGGATCACTGGCGACGCGATTTTTTCCGCATCGGAAGTTTCAGGTGCCTTCGGCGGCGTTTCAGAAGAAGCCTCCGGAGCCGCGTGTGCGGTGGTTAAAACAAACTGGGAAAGAATCAGGCACATGAACAAGAGTCGCATGACACGAGACTGTAGCGAGCCTCCGGGCCTTGTCACTGATGGAAACCGCCTAGAATTACTTGTTACAATGTACGTAATGCGGAGTCAAGAAAATAAGAGTTCTTGACGGTTTTTCTTGCGTGCCCCCCTTTCTGTGTTAACGAGGGGGGGTCGCCTGTTTCGTTTCAGGTCCGGGCGGCATCGCCTTGAGAGCCTACGACCTCTCTTGGCAACAGCCCCGTGGTGCCTCATCGCCCACGGGGTTTTGTTTTTGTGATGACCCTTTACAAGATTTTAGCTATCGTCGCCACTGCTTCCATTGCCGTCATAGCACTTTTATGCCTTCTCATTATTCTTTTGTTGCACACTTGTGCCAAAGCTGCCGATGAGGGAATTCGTGAGGGTCAGGAGCATAGCAAGAGAGTTACTGAACAGTTGGATGGTTCTCTTCGCCGTTTTGAGGGACAGTTGAATAAAATTCGACCGCAATTGGATGTGCCGCCGCAACAATCGAAAGATTATTATTGACGCCATCTAGTGGCTAGGTTTAGGCGTGTCCCATCGCAAGTGCGGTGTCCGATGTCGTAGTCGGGCGGGTGTCGTAGCCCAAACACAACCTGAAATGAACCTGAAACACACAACGGCGCATTGCGTCCACGTTACCCCCGCGCTGTTTGCGTTTCGCAAATTTTGGCGACGGGGATGAAAAGTGACTTCATACCGTTGATCCGGGAGATTTCTGAGGAATGCTCAGGAGGTGCACAACCTGAGGCGGTCAAAGCTACAGGGATGCTTTGCAGTGTTGCTCCCGTCGCCGAATTTGCTGAAATGGCGGAAACGCTGCGTTCGGATGCTGCGCAAGAGTTGGAAGACGCGAAAGCCGCCCGCATTAAACGCGCTGAGGATCGCCGCCAGAAGATCACCGATTGCATCATTTCCGCTAAAGCATCGGTTGCGGAGGTTCAGGAGCGAATTGCCAAACGTCCACCGTCCACCCGTAAGAGCAAGATTTCGCGTGCTCTTGTTGTGTCGGGAAACCTTTCTGCCGATCATGTTCACGTTCGCGAATACTCGCCGTCGAATTGGTGGACATCGCGCGGAGTATTGAAGAAACGCCGTGAGATTGAAGCATTGGGCCTTCCGTCATTTCGGGACTGGCGTTTCATCACGTTGACTTATGATCAGGAGAAATTTCCTGACGGTCCCCTTTCCGCCTATCTAGCAGGCAAGCGCCATATGCGCGAATTTCTGTATCAATGCAGGAAACGTGGCCTTTGGTCGGCGTCTGCCAAATGGTGCTGGAAGCTTGAATTTCAGTCGAACGGTTGGCCTCATTATCATTTATTGATCGAGCGCACCCAGATTTTCACCCACGCCCAACTAGCGCAAATTGGTCAACTTTGGGACTTGGGGCGCACGAATGTTGAACGGGTTCGCAATGACGATTTCCTCTATTCGTTCAAATACGCATTCAAGCCCGTTGTCATGGATCGCGAAGATGATGAGTTGGGATTTGAGAACGAATTTTGTCTCCCTGATTGGTTCCTTGAGTATGAGGGACTCAAAGAAATCACGGTCGCTTACAAATGCCCGGAGACAGGTGAATCCGTGAATTACAAAGCCCGCAAGCCTGTTACCTTTGCGCGTGTTCGTTTCTGGCAGACATCGAAGGATTTTTACACGGGAGTGAAGCGCCCCCGAGATATCACCGACAAGGGCCAGCAATCATGGGGCGTTCCCCTTCCCGTTCGTGCATTGGCCAATCAACGCGCATCCAAAGTTTCCGTTGTTGCTCGGGATGGACTTGGTCGCTACGCCAAGGCCTCCGTTGTCCTGCTTTCGATTTGCGCCGCCCAACTTTGGACACTTGCCGGATGGCATGCTGTCGGCGGCAACGCTGCATTTTTAGGCATCAATAACGCCGTAATACCCACCCACATCATAACACAAAACACTAACCAGAAATGGCAACTCCAACAAATACTCAACCAGAATCGTCTAAGTCTTCGTCGAGCACAGATTTTGCAGCAGCGGGGCGAGACCTTGCAGCGTTGTTGACATCCGATAAGCTCGGCGCACGTGTAATCGGTCTTGTTTTGTCGGTCGATGAACCGCGGATTTTCGAAGGCAAAAGTGATTCCGGACAAGCCTACCGTTCGATTTCACGCCGCATGCAAATTTTCGCGGGTCCGAATGCTGGCGCAGTCGTATGCGCTGAGCGGCAAGAACGCATCGAGGATTTCAAAGAAATTCCGTTAGGTAGTTTCTTGGATGCACCGATTGTCGGAGCCAAAACTGATGGCAAGCAGATGGTTTTTCGGATCAAGCTCTGAGGTTTGAGCGGGCTTGGGGCGTTGCCGCGAAGCGGCAGCCCCTGCCCGCTTTCCTTTCCTTGTTTAGAAAACAGATAACTGTCATGATAGCTATCGGGTTTCCTTTCCCCGCAATTTAAACTTTCCCAATCCCGGCACTTTCTTAGCCACTGACTTAGCCCTTGATTGCTAGCACGCCCAGAAAGTTGCCGGGTCCTTCAAATTTCATCTGTTATGGATTGGTCCATATTTCTCGCCGCCTTTTGGGGTCTTGTCGGCCTCTGGCTTCTTCCCCGTGGGGTTGCGTGCGTGTCCGCATCTGGTCTTTATCAAGCGGGTGAACGTGGATGGATCAAGTTTTTTAAGGTTGGCCGTGATCGCTGGTACGGTCAGAAAAGTGTGTCGAGATATTCGGAGAAACGGGAGCAAGGAAAGAACTGGAATTTCCTGAGATCGGACGAACCACGCGACTGTTCTGCGACCGGGACAGACAAGCTCGGGGATTATTTACCCTTTCAAATCTAATTTATTTCTAATTTATTGATAAATAGATTGACGAAAAAACCCTTACGCTTGTTGGGTTGCAGCGCCGTGGCCACTGTATGTAATGCGGAATTTAATGCCGGAGGTGTCTGAAATAAATTATACTGGCTCCCTCGAATTTTCGGGGTTTCATCTGAAAATACTTTTGAAGATTGAGTGGGTTTGCAACCGCTCAATTCAATCTTCCAGCACCCGGACGTATTGTTTCCGTTGCGTGTAGCGGCAGTTGAACGGTTTTCCTGCTTCTTCCGGAACCCAACCGTTGTCGCGGCCGAAGTCGATGCCTTGGCGGATCATATCCAGGCTGACGACTCTTGGTAAAATCGCGTGGAAAATCTGCCCGTTGACCGATGCGGTCAGCTCGATGATCAACTCATTCACGCCGGTACGGTTCTGCATGATCCACTTATACATGGTGTCGTCATGGATGATGCTTTTGTAAACTTTCTGTGGCGGTGGCATGTCGCCGAGAGTTGTCCGGTATTTGGGCGAATTTGCAAATCAGAAAGATGATCCCGGTGGCAAGGCAAAGGCCCATGGAAACAGGATTGGAATCACAGCCAAAGTAGGATGAAGCTCTTTTGGTGTGGCGGGGCGAAATTCATGATGCTCCTGCTTGGTGTCTCTCCTGACGATCCTCCTTGAGCCGTGGAACTGAGGGGAGATCAGAATGATGTTTTAAGTGTTTTTCTTTTGTTTTTAGTGAATTGCGAATATTTTTACGAGCTTCTTAAAATACATTCCACGGCAGAACGGACTACTTCCACTTCATCTTCCGTGTAACTCTGTTTTCCATTGAAGGCCCACACGGTGCCCGGCCAAGCGGGATCGACTGGCGAGCGGCCGACGATGTGGAGGTGCATTTGGCGCACCTGATTTCCGATACAGGCGACGTTGAGTTTTTCCGGTTGGAAATGATCGGAGACGAACCGGGAAACCGTCCGCACCACCGACAGGACTTCCACGTAACGCTCCTCATCAAGCTGGTGAAGATCCTCGATCCCCTCCACTTCCGGGACGACGATGAACCATGGAAACAACGCGTTGTTTTTCAGCAACACACGGCAGCCTTTCAGCGTTCCGACTTCAAAGCCGCCGGCGGCGAGACGTGGGTCCATGGAAAATGACATGTCACAGCCCACGCAGGATTCGCGCGATTTTCAATTTCCGTTTTCCCGAATCGATTTTACTCTCCGCCGTGCCGTTCAAACTCGTCAGCGATTACAAACCCCAGGGCGATCAATTCCAGGCGATTGAAAAACTTGCCAAATCACTGCGCGCGGGAAACAAACACCAGACGCTCCTCGGCGTGACCGGCTCCGGCAAGACGTTCACGATGGCAAACCTGATCCAGCAACACGGGAAACCGACGCTGATCATGAGCCACAACAAGACGCTCGCGGCCCAGCTTTACTCCGAGTTTAAAAACTTCTTTCCGCACAACGCGGTCGAGTATTTCGTTTCCTACTTCGATTACTACCAGCCGGAAGCCTACATCCCGCGCAGCGATACCTACATCGAGAAAGACTCGGCGATCAATGATGAGATCGAGCGCTTGCGTCTCAGCACGATGGGCTCGCTGCTCACACGGCAGGACACCATCGTCGTCGCCTCCGTTTCCTGCATCTACGGTTTGGGCTCGCCGGAAGATTACGCGAACATGATGCTTCCCGTCTGGGTCGGGCAAAAACTCAGCCGCGAGGAATTTCTCACCTCGCTCGTCGGCATGCTTTTCGAGCGCAACGACATCGCCTTCGGTCGCGGAAAATTCCGGGTGCGCGGCGATGTGGTCGAAGTCCACCCGGCCTATCTCGATGAAACGGCGATCCGCGTGGAGTTCTTCGATGATGAAGTCGAGCGCGTCACCAGCATCCACACGCTCACCGGCGCGACGATCGACCGCATGGAAAGCCACACGTTTTTTCCCGCGAAGCAATTCGTCACGCCGGGCGATAAAATGAAGAGAGCGATGACCGCCATCCGCAAGGAACTGGCCGGGCAGATCGAGAAGTTCGAAAAAGAAGGCAAACTCATCGAAGCCCAGCGCATCCGCATGCGCACCGATTACGATCTCGAAATGATGAGCGAGATGGGATTCTGCCAAGGCATCGAGAACTACTCGCGCCATCTCACGGACCGCCAACCGGGTGACCGGCCGCACACGTTGCTGGATTTCTTTCCGCGCGATTTCCTGCTGCTGATCGATGAAAGCCACGTGACGATCCCGCAGGTCGGGGGAATGTATGAAGGCGACAAAAGCCGGAAAACGGTGCTTGTCGATCACGGATTCCGCCTGCCCAGCGCACTGGATAACCGCCCGCTGCGTTTCGAGGAATTCATGCAAATGACGGACCAGCGCGTCTATGTTTCCGCGACGCCGAGCCTGTTTGAAATCATCAATTCCCGCCCGGAAAACAAAGAATTCATCCCGGTGAAATCCAGCCGCGAAGAAGGCGGCGTGGCGTTGTTCGATAGAAAAAACATCCGCGTGAAACCCAGTGGCAACGACGAACCCGTCGAAAAATTCGATCCCTCGCGTCGAGGCACGCCGTTGGTCGTCGAGCAAATCATCCGTCCGACCGGCTTGCTCGATCCGATCCTCACGCTGCGCCCGCTCAAGCACCAGATCGACGAAACCATCGAACTCTGCCGCCAACGGGTCGAGCGCGGCGAGCGCGTGCTCATCACCACACTCACGAAGAAAACCGCCGAGGATCTCACCGAGTATTTGCAAGGCACCGGCTTGAAAGTCCGCTACTTGCATGCCGATATCGATGCGGTCGAACGCGTGGAAATTCTCCGCCAACTCCGTGCAGCGGCATTTGATATTCTCGTCGGCATCAACCTGCTGCGAGAAGGCCTCGATCTCCCCGAAGTTTCCCTCGTCTGCATTCTCGATGCGGACAAGGAAGGCTTCCTGCGGAACGAAACTTCGCTGATCCAGACCGCCGGCCGCGCCGCTCGCCACGTCGGCGGTGAATGCGTGCTTTTCTGCGATAACGTCACCGATTCAATCCAGGCGCTGCTCGACATCACCGAATACCGCCGCAGCCGCCAGCAGGAGCACAACGAAACGCACGGCATCACCCCGCAAAGCGTCAAGCGCGCCCTCCAGCAAAGCCTGCAAACCCACGAAAGGGACTACGAAAAAACCCGGCTACTCACCCGCTCCATCGTCGCCGAGGAAGACCTTTCCTTCGATCATCTCAGCGTGATCAACCAGCTCGAAGAAGAGATGCGCGAAGCTTCTTCCAAGCTGGAGTTCGAACGTGCCGCGCATTTGCGGGACCAGATTCAGGCATTGAAAAAACAAGCTCACACCGGTCGCCCCATCGAACCCGTGCAATATCCGACCGGAAAACGCGGTGGCCGTCGTCGGAAACCGGTTTAGCTCCGCATGAAGATCAAACCGGAACAACCTTTCTTCGATGCTTGGCTGACCCGCACCCGCAAGCAGCTCAGTGCCAGCGGACAACTTTCCCAAATGGCCTTCATCCTGGCGAAGCAGACCGAATTTTCCGAAGAAAAATGGCGGCAAATCCTGCGGGAACTGATCGACGGGAAATTCCCTCCATCTTGGGAGATTCTTTCTCTTTTGGAGAAAAATATGCCCCGCGTTGATTCTTGGAAAATCGCAGAAAATCAGCAACTTCCATTTGATTTCTGATTATTGTTCCCTGTGTCCGCTTTTGGGGACTATTAAAAATTGACCCCTTAATCCGTCTTGGGTTAACAAGTTAACCCAACTTGTTCCGGTCATGCATCGATTTCCCTACTCCAGCCAGATCCTGCGTTTCCGCTTGAGTGCCCTGCTGGTTTGGCTCATCGCGATTTGTGTCCCTGCCGCTACGGGAGTTTTGATTTATTCCCTCTTGATTGGTGATCAGAAGCTGACGTGGATCTCCATCGGTTTGATCAGCATCGCCGCGTTTGCAACCGTCTGGCAATGGGTGCTCTCGAACCGCGCCAAGTGCCCGCTCTGCCTGATGCCTTCCATTTCTCATAAAAGCTGCTCACGCCATCGCAGCGCAAAGCGTCTTTTCGGCAGCTTCAGGCTACAGGTAGCAACCTCGATTCTGTTCCAGAATTCCTTCCGCTGCCCTTATTGCGGCGAACAAAGCGCGCTGGAACTCCGCCATTCTCATAACCATGGGAAAAATATCGCGGCCCGCATGTAGTCCAAGCCCTTTAGAACCTCTTCATTACGCGAAGGGAAACCGCCTTCGCGCACTCGTCATCAAGCGGTAATCTTCTTCACCGCTTCAGTCACAATCTTCGGCACTCGGGGCATTTCGTGAAAATCGCCTTGTTCACAACAGCGGACAAAGCACTCCGCATAGCTCTTCAGCGCATCCCAACATTCGCGGATGTCCTGCGCTTCCTGTTTGGTAACGGAGTGATCCACCGCGGCGGAGGAGATTTCACTCAAAAGCAGCGAAAAGTGACTGATGATTTCCTGCGTCGCGGGCGTGACGTGATCGATGCGATGACCGCTGATGTCCGGATCTTTCACGAAATGACCGCCTTGTTTCCGGCAGAGCCAATCGACGATGCCTTGGTCGCCGCTGAGTTCGATGATCTGCTGAAGCCGATCCAGCGGGTTTTTGCTGCCGCCGGTGAGGTCCGAGGGCTTTTCTGCCCATTTGTAAACGAGCGAAAGTGAAACACCCAGCTCCGCGGCCACGGCTTTCGGAGTGGTTTTTTGCAAAGCGCGTTTCAGAACCTCGTAGCTTTCCATGCGCGGGACACTGGCAGGCTTTAAACGCCATGGAAAGAATAGAAGTTATGCCTCCCGCAAGACTTCCACTTCCTGCATCCCGGCCTTGCTGATGGAAAATGCCGCCAGATCTTCAACTTCGGAGATCGATCCCACATGGCAAAGTTTTTGCCGCAGTTCGCGCGCGCCGGGAAATCCCTTGCAGTAAGCCATCAATCGCGAACGCATAGCGGTGAGGGTTTGCAACTCGGTGCCGTAGCGGTTGCTGTTGGCCGCGAGCTGGCAATGGCGGATCACCAGCGCCCAACGTTCCTCGATATCGACTTCCGGTAAAATTTCGCCGGTTTCCAGGAAATGCTTCGCCTCGCGGAAAACCCACGGGTTTTGCATCGCAGCGCGGCCGATCATCACACCGGAGACGGCGGTTTCGGTTTTCCGTTTCAGCAAATCCGCGCCGCAGGTGATGTCGCCATTGCCGATCACCGGGATGCTGACCGCTCGGGCGACGGCATCGATCACGTCCCAATTCGCCTCGCCGCCGTAACCTTGCGCGCGGGTGCGGCCGTGAACGGCGATGGCCTGCATACCGCAATCTTCGAGGATTTTCGAGACTTCCACCGCGTTGATCGTCTTTTCATCCCAGCCGATCCGCATTTTCGCGGTGACGGGAACACGATCCCCCACGGCTTTCGCGACTCCGGAGGCAACGGAGGCGAGAATCGGGCAATCTTTCAACAACGACGATCCGCCGTTGCGCGAGACCACTTTGTTCACCGGGCAGCCGAAATTGATATCAATAAAATCCGGCTGCTTCCGATCGATGATTTTCCGCGCGGCCTCCCCCATTCTCTCGCCATCGGCACCGAAAAGCTGCACGCCGACCGGGCGCTGCACATCGGTGAATTCAGTGTATTTCCGCGTGCGGTCGTCCGCCTGCATGATGCCTTCCGCGGAAACGAATTCCGTGACCATCACATCCGCGCCGAGTTCCTTGCAGATTTGACGGAAAATCACGTCCGTCACCCCGGCCATCGGCGCGAGATAAAGCGGGAATTTATTATCGGAAAACCAAGAAAGCACGCGCGGAAACTGGATGATCGCTCTTATGTTCGCAAGCCTTGGGCCTCTTCAATCAGTAAATCCGTGAAATCCGCCCCCTTAAATTAGCGCCATTCGGGACAGCCTCTTTATTAAAATAATCGCTTAAGAATTACGGATTTTCCCGAGAAGCGAAACTGCGCTGATCTTATTTACAAGAGCCTGCTTCTTGATTTAAGTTCCCGACATCTCACTCACCCGTGTCATGGTCCCCCCCCTTCCATGGCGCCCCCCACGGCGAGCGACAATGCAATCATCACCCCCATCCATCAATCCGTCGCAAGCAGTCGAACGGATCCGCGAAATCATCGTGGGTCGTCATCTCGAACGGCTTGAGCAACGAATTTCGAAACTGGAAGCACCCACTCCCAGCCGATCCGCCGTGGACCTGACGTCCATCGAAGACCGCATCGTGTCCGGAGAAGCACGCTTGGAAGCCCTGCAAGCCCAGGTTGTCCGCATTTCCGATGTTTCGAAAGCGGAACACGAACGCAGGAGCCTCTTCCAGCGTGAGGAAATCCAGCGTCTGGCCACGCAGATTCAACAAATTTCGGCCACACGCGAGGCCTCGCCTTCCCAGGATACCTCCCAGCTTGAACAAAAGTTAGGCTCCTGGCTCACCGACTGGCAGGCCGCTCTCGGCAAACATCTGGAAGCCCGTGATCAAAAAATCACCGGTTTGTTTCGTGAGGAAATCGCCCGGCAAATCGAAAAGCTGGAGAGGAAACTCGATCAAGCGAATTCACAAGCACTCGATCCCGCAGCACTCGAACGACGCTTTCAGAAAATCGCTGAAGCCGCCCGTGCCCTCGCGGATTGCGCCTTATCCCCCCTCACTGCGGAAAATCCATCCCCCCGTCCCTGATGACCGCAATTCTCACCCCACTCCCGGCCTCCCACTCATCCACCTCCCTCAATAGGAAGAGCCCGGTGAAATTCACCCCATTGGGTTTCACCACCGCCCCCGTTGTCGCGCAGCCTCCCCCCGTGCGAAAACCGGCATTCCCGGAACTTGCCGCGCTTCCATCCTGGTCTGTCTACGCCGAGCTGGAACCTGCCGATTTCCCCTCCTGCTGGCCGAAGCCGCTTTCCATTCTTCCCGCAGCCGCACCGGATGCACCTCCTCCTTTCATTCCGGTCCCCTCACAAATCCCGGACGAATCCCCGGAATCCTTACCGACCTTGGAAGAAGCCACCGTTTCATTACCGGAAAATTATACCGACGCCGACCTTTTCCGCGCCTTCGCCCCCATCATGCAAGCCGCGATTTATAACAGCCTCGGCTACAAGGAGCCGAAATACGACGCCGATCTGGAAGCGATGCTCCGCGCCACCGTGCGCCGCGCGCTTGCCGAATACACTCCATCCCAACGTCCCTTCCGCGCTCCCGGCACGATGGACCGCTTCGTCTGGCGCATGCAGGCGCTCTTCAGCAGCCGCTCCTACTGCGATATTCTTTTTGAAAAAACCCGCCGCTTCCAGGTGCAGGAAGCCTTTCTTCTGGATGCGGCCAGCCTCTCGCTCATCTCCTACGCCAGCACGGACCCCGCGCGCCACGCGAACTCCCGCCGTATTCTCGGCACCGTCCACCGCATCGGCCTGCAAATCCGCGACGAAAACCAGAAGATCCGCAACAGCTTCGCCCTGCCCGGTCCCCGCACCGTGATTACCCGCAGCGGCGGGCACACCATCCTCAGCGCGATCATACGCGGACAACCGAATGAACTGATCCTCACCGATCTTGATTTCATCCTCCGCCGCATCGAAGAACGCTTTAAAAACGAACTCTCCACCGAAGGCACACCTCTCCTCAACGAGCTGCAACCCTTCCTCGAAGACTGCCTCCTCATCCAGGCTCCCGCCAGCGCCGCTTGAATCAGGGTTGACCCCGCCGCTCCAGCCCCCTAATACAGCCGCCGCATGGGATTTGACACACTTGGGCTCTCCGCAGCCGTTCTGGAAGCCATTGAGGAATCCGGTTACACCACTCCGACACCGATTCAGGCGCAGGCCATTCCGATCATCCTCGAAGGAAAGGACGTCATCGGCGCGTCCCAGACCGGCACCGGCAAGACCGCCGCTTTCTCCCTGCCATCCCTTTCGAAAATCGAAAAACTCGGCAAGCCGCAAATCCTCGTCCTCGAACCCACCCGCGAGCTGGCCCATCAAGTCGCCGAGCAATTCCAAAAATACGGCAAGCACACCGGCATGAAAGTCGCCCTGCTCTACGGCGGCGTCGGTCTCGGCAAACAGTCCGATGAACTCGCCGCCGGTGCCGATATCGTCGTCGCCACACCCGGCCGTCTCGTCGATCACTTTTATCGCGGCACCATGAGATTCGGCGAAATCAAAGTCCTCATTCTCGACGAAGTGGACCGCATGCTCGACATGGGTTTCCTCCCGCAAGTCCGGAAAATCGTCAACCTCTGCCCGTGGGAAGGCCGCCAGACCCTGTTCTTCTCCGCCACCATGCCACCGGCGATCCAGACCTTCGCCCAATGGTGCCTCGTCGATCCCGTCAGCATCGAGATCGCCCGCCGCGCCGTCGCCTCCACCGTCACCCACGCATTCTATCCGGTCGCGATGGATCAGCGCGATGACCTCCTCCTCGCCCTGCTCAAGGAGACCGACTACCACTCCGTCATGATCTTCACCCGCACCCGCAAGGAAGCCGATGAAGTCACCTCCCTCATCAAATCCACCGGCCAGCCCAAAGTCGCCGCCATGCACTCGGACATCAACCAGGCCGACCGCATGAAAGCCCTCGCCGGCTTCAAGGAAGGAAAATACGAAATCCTCGTCGCCACCGACGTCGCCGCCCGCGGCATCGACATCTCCGGCGTTTCCCACGTCATCAATTACCGCGTCCCCGAAAACGCCGAGGACTACGTCCACCGCATCGGCCGCACCGGCCGCGCCGAGGCCGAGGGCGACGCCTTCACCATCCTCACCGCGGACGAGCTCGACTACGCCAAATCCGTCGAAATTTTCATCGATCAAACCATCAAACGCCGGAAGCTCGAAAACTTCGACTACATCTACACCGCCCTGCTCGACGACTCGCCAATCAAGCCCGTCCGTCGCAAAAAACCCTCCGGCAAAAAGCGCCGCTAAACTCCAGGATCGCCGGTCTTCAGACCGGCTCTTCACTTGACCTTTCCCATGTGCTACGCCAATGTAGCACCATGAAAACGGCCACCGTCCGCGATCTTCGGAATCGTTACACCGATGTCCTCGCTTGGGTGAAATCCGGTGAACACGTCATCATCACCCAACGCGGCAAAGCCATCGCCCGCCTCGTCCCCGAAGCCCCCGAGCCACCGCCGAAAGTCAACTGGGCGGAGAGCCCCGCGGTGACCCGTGATCGCAGCGGCGAACGGGTCCTTTCCGCGCAGGAATCCCTCGATCTCATCCACGAAGCCGGCGGAAAATGGTAATTTCAGCCGATACCAGCTTCCTCTTTGCCCTCTACGGCAACGATTCCCACACCCCCAGCGCCGCCCGGTGGCTCTCCTTTTCCACCGAGCCCATCCGTCTGAGCCCCTTCAACGACTTTGAACTCCGCAATGCGCTGCGGTTCGCGGAATTCTCCAAGCGGATCGCTCCCGGCGAATCAGCCACCCACCTTGCCCTCTTCGAATCCGCTCTTTCCCAAGGTCGGCTCATCCCCGCCAAGATCGATCTCCCGGACATCCTTCAGGAAGCCCACCGCCTCTCCCTCGCCCACACCCTTACCGGCGGCCATCGCGGGTTCGATATCCTCCACGTCGCCTCCGCCAAGCTCATCCGCGCCACCCATTTCCTCACCTTCGACGCGAACCAGAAAAAACTCGCCACCCGCGAAGGACTGATCGTTCCCTTCTGACAAAACCATGCGCGTCCTCTCCATCGACCCCGCCATCCGGAACACCGGCTACGCCGTGCTCGAAGGCGATCCGCGCAAACCCACCGTCCTCACCTTCGACGTCATCAGCATCCCCTCGCGCGTTTCCCAATCCGGCGCCCTCTCCGCCGTCCGCAGCCACCTCGTCCACATCATCCAACAATACCAGCCGGACGAAATCGCCGTCGAGGGCATCATCTACGTCCAGTCCCACCAGACCGCCATCTCCATGGGAGCCGCCCGCGCCGCCGCCCTCATCGCCGCCGCCGACCACGGCCTGAAAATCTACGAATACTCGCCGAAAAAAGTGAAACTCTCCGTCGTCGGCAAAGGCACCGCCGACAAGCAACAGGTCGCCTTCATGGTCCGCGCCCTCCTCGGCCTCGCCGAAACCCCGCCCTCCGACGCTGCGGACGCCCTCGCCATCGGCCTCGCCCACCTCCAGGCATCCGATCCCCTCAAAGCCAAACTCCTCGACCGGAGGCTCGTTTGAACGTCGAACTCCCAACATCGAACATTGAAGTAAAGACAAGACCATTAACCTCTTCATTCGCCAGATTCGTTCGATTCGCGGTGCCTAAATTCTTAAAAAATCTGCGTTCATCTGCGTTCATCTGCGGTTACACAACTCTTCCTCCCATGTTGGAAATCCTCCACCTCCCAGAACTCATCGCCTACGAAGACGGTCTCCGGCTCCAGGACGATCACGTCGCCGCCGTACTTGCAGGCACCGCACCGGAAACCATTTTCCTGCTGGAGCATCAGCCGGTCTACACCATCGGCCGCCTCAAAGACCGCTCTTCCCTCCGCGATCCGTCCAGCCTGCCGTTTCCCGTTTTCGAAACCAATCGCGGCGGGCAAGCCACCTATCACGGCCCCGGCCAGATCGTCGGCTATCCGATCCTCGATCTCAATCCCCGCAGCCGCGACCTCCACGAACACCTCCGCAAAATCGAGGAAGCCCTCATCCGCGCCTGCTCCCACTTCGGCGTCGAAGCCGACCGGCGTGAAGGACTCACCGGCGTTTGGGTGGAAAACCGCAAGCTCGCCTCCATCGGCGTCGGCGTTCGCAAATGGATCTCCATGCACGGCTTCGCCATCAACATCACCAACGAAAGCCTTCCTCCGTTTTTCGCCATCACCCCCTGCGGGATCGACGGCGTCACCATGAGCTGTCTCGAAAACGAAACCGGGCGCCCCATTTCCATCCCCGAAGCCTCCGCCGCCATCCGAGAGGAACTGCAAAAGCTCTTCGCACTCTGAAATCGATAGCCCGCTTTGCTCCTGTAAAAACCCACCCAAACCCCGCCTCCCTTCGATGGATTCCGCAGACAGCTCCGCAAAATCCTCGCGCCGCATGTGGTGGTGCCTCGGGCTTCTTGCGGTCTGTGCATCTCTCATCGCCGCAGGCTACGCCTACTCGAACTGGCAGGGGCAAAAAGATCTCGATGCCTTCCACGCCCAATTCAAATCGCTGGGCTACGAAACCGACCTGAAGAAAATCTACTCCCGCCAGATCCCGGACGAAGACAACTTTTTCAAACATCCAGCCGTTCAGGCGGAATTGACGGCACCGAAGAAGCTGAGTCAGGTGATCGACGATAAACTAAAAACGATCGCACCCAAATCCAGGAATAACACTGCCCCGTTGTATCACTTCACCGAATCCACTGACATCACGAAGTGGGGCTACGGCGAAGCGGGAGCTTCCCCTAAAGAAATCGCCGAGGGTTTGTTGGGGGAACTCACTCCGGAAATCAAAAAATGGGAAGAAATCCGGGAAGCCTTTTCACGTCCGGACCACCAGATGAGTTATTCCTGGGAA
The DNA here is from genome assembly GCA_047605125.1 of Luteolibacter sp. Taxonomy (GTDB): domain Bacteria; phylum Verrucomicrobiota; class Verrucomicrobiia; order Verrucomicrobiales; family Akkermansiaceae; genus Luteolibacter. Next base: position 35,933 of record JASGGK010000003.1, on the reverse strand, counting down.
CCCTATCAGGGAGTCGAAACCCCGGTTTCCCGGGAAAACAGCATTCTTTTCTCACTTTGGCGTGAGGAAGCACGGTTGGCGTCGTTATATGCGTTTGCGGGAAATCGCGAGGAATTCCTCAAATGCATCCAGTCCCAATTCTCATCCTTTCAGCTCACCCAGTCCGAGCCTCCCAATTTCTTGTCTTTCCTGATTCAAGCCTCGATCATCAGAGCCATCTCCTGGAACCTCAAGGACGCCCTTCCTCTCAATGATCGGAGCGATGACGAATATCTCGCGCTGGAGGAAATCCTCTCTCGCTTCGACCGTCGTTCGGATTTCGAAAAAGCTTACTACGGAGAAATGGCATGGTCGTTTCGTCTCAACCGCGTCGCGTTGTTTGCACAACCCCATGATCCGACCGAAAACTGGGAATGGAACAAGGAAGCGATTTGGGATAACTCCAAAAGCACGGTCCGCAGCCTCCGCCCCAACGGAATCGCCGCGACGAAGCATGTCCGGGCACGGGAAGTTTCGTTGGAGCATTTCGCTCGCGGGACCAATCACTTCACCCGCCCGATTTCCGGCGAGGACTATCAATATTTTGAAACCTTGTGCGAACAGACCTCCGATGTTAAATTCACCCATTGGCGGCCAATTTACACGATTCTGGGGAAGTATCTCGAAGACCAAAGCATGATCAACCTCCTGCGCACGGAAATCGCTCTCAGGCGGTATCACCTCAAACACGGAAATTACCCAACATCCCTCGATGCCCTGACACCGGAACTTTTACCATCCGTTCTGGAAGATCCTTACGACCGGAAGCCGCTTCGCTATCGCTGGAATAACGCCCGTTCCGTAACCCTCTGGGCGATCGGAACCGATGGAGTGGACGACTCCGGCACTCCTCCCCAAAAGACCAACGACAGCATCGGCGATTTCGTCCGTGAAATCCATGGAGCGCCGGTGTCCCCACCGGCTCGATAGCGAAGAGGCCGTGCCACAGTGTGTCGTGCATGAAGTCCATCGACCAGAGCTGGCCGGGGCTTGATGGGACATCGAGCGGTTGCTTCACGCATACGGGCAGGCGTTTCCCCACCCGCCGTGGAAGGTTGAGTTTCATGGATTGGTAAATCCGATGGACCCGCTTGTGGTTCCACGTCTCGCCGCGCTGCCGCAGCCGGTGGAAGCATTTCCCCCCAGCGGCCGTGGCGGGCAACCACTTCGTTGAGCCGGTCGATCACCGGCTGGTCTTTGAGCTCTCCTTTTCTTCGTCTCAGCTCAAGGGAAGCTTACAAGCCACGCTTACTCTTTCGCGACATTGGGCATGGCGGCGAAAGCCATTTCACAGAGCCCGATGAACGCTTCTTCCACCAAGCTCGGCTGGCGTTTCGGCGAATGGAAAACACCCCATTCGCGTTCGATGCCCGGCTCGTCGATGCAGACCACTTTCAGGCTGCCGTCTTCGATTTCCCTTGCGGCCACCCATGGCGCGACGATGCCGACACCGATGCCGAGTTTCGCCATTTCCTTGATGGCCTGCATGTCGCCGAGTACGAGCGGTTTTTTCCCACGGCATCCTTTTTGCTCGAGCCAGTCTTCGATCAAACGGTGGGTCTCGGTGGCTTTCGCATAAATGATGAACTGTTGGTCATTGAGGGTTTTCACCACCGTCAAAGGATCCGTCGCCCAAGCGTGAAATGGGGAAACCACGAATGCCAGGCTATCCCGGAACATCGCGCGATATCCATCGTCACCTTTGCCGCGGGGTTTCAGGCCGACCACCAGATCGAGATCCGCTGCGGAAAGACGATCCAGCAAAACCGTGGTATCACCGGCTTCGATCACCGGCTCGCACCTCGGAAAGCAATCGCGGAACTCGCGCAGCACCGATGGGATCATGGAGTGGCACAAGCTGTGCGGCGCGCCGATCCTGATACGTGTCTGTCCCCAGCGGCGCAGACCATCGAGATCGCGGCTTGCCTGATCGAGCTCATAGATCACCCGTTTGCAGCGTTTCAGAAGAAGCTCGCCTTCGACCGTAACAGCGACTTTTTTCCCCGTCCGGTCCAGAAGCTTGCAGGAAAGCTGTTCTTCCAGCGTGCGCAACGAGTGGCTCACGGCGGACTGGGTGACGAACAAACGCCGTGCCGCCAGAGTAAAACTCCCCTCCTCGACCACGGCAACAAAGGCTCTCAGTTGTCGTAAATCAGGAACCCAATCCATAATGAATGCGTCTCATCGTTTGATGACGGATGCAGAAGCACAACTTATGCCAAAAGCCATCAGTTGGCATCCTGCGCGCTTACTCCGGCCCATGACATCTTCAGGGTATCCGGCGAAAACCAATGCTTCTCCACTGCGCTTGGGTTTCGTCCCGCTCAGCGATTGCGCGCCGATCGCCGTGGCCAAGGAGAAAGGTATCTTTGAAAAATTCGGCCTCAATGTCGTGTTGAGCCGGGAGCTTGGCTGGGCGACGGTCCGGGACAAAATGTTTTACGGGGATCTCGATGCCGCCCAATCCATCGCCGGCATCGCCTTCGCCCTGAGCATGGGCTTCACGGATCTTCGCTGTGATGTCACCGTGCCCCTCATTCTCAATCTGCATGGAAACGCGATCACGCTTTCCACCGAGCTTGATCCCGACGCCATCGGCCAGGGAGAAGGGTTCCGGCATTTCCTCACCCATTCGTGGAAAAAAGACCGGCCGTTCACGCTGGCCGCCACACATCGTTATTCATCACATCACATTCTGCTTCACGCCTGGCTTCGCCGCTACGGCATTACTCCGCCGCATGATGCGGAGATCGTTTTCCTTCCGCCACCTCTCATGCCCCGCCATTTGAAAGCCGGCCACATCGATGGCTACTGTGTCGGCGAGCCATGGAATTCGGAAGCCGTCATGGAGGGAACGGGCTGGTGCCCGGTCACTTCATCGGATTTGTCGCACGGACATCCTGAAAAAGTCCTGCTCATTTCCGGAAACTTTCTCGTCGAGCGCAAACAGGAATCCATCGCGCTCGTCGCGGCCTTGCTCGAATCGTGCAAACTCTGCCAGTCTCCGGAGTTCCGGGAAGAAATGATTTCGATCCTCGCGATGAAATCATACACTGGCGCTTCACCCGAAGTCCTGCGGAACAGTCTGGGAGCGAACTTCAATCTCGGTCATGGCCGGTCAAAAAATTCCACCATGCACATCTTCCATGGCGAATCCGTAAACCGTCCTTCCGTGGACAAGGCATCCTGGGTTTTAGCCGGGCTCCGCAGCATAGGCACCATCCCGGATGCCACATGCGGTTCGCTCTCACGCATTTATCGCGAGGATATCTATCATGCAGCAATCCAGTATGCCGCGTCCGCATGAACCCATCTCATGCGGACAATGAAAAAACATCGCCCGCTTGAATAACACATGTCACAGCTTGGCATTCCGGACGCTTAGTTTTGGACCATCCTTTGCACTTAAAAAAGATTATGGAAAACCAAAATCATCTATCACGCCGGAGCTTCCTTTCCAGTACGACCAAAGCCACCGCGCTCGGCATTCTGGCATCCGGGCTGCCCGCCGGTTGGGCCGGTGCCCAAACCGTATCGGACGCGCCCGAGCAACCGAATGTCAACTTCGGGATCATCGCGCTAACGGACTGCTCTTCGATCGTCATCGCCCACGAAAAAGGTTTTTTCAAAAAATACGGCATCAATTCGACCGTGACCAAAGGCGCCAGTTGGGCCGCCATCCGTGATTCGCTTGCCAACGGCGACGTCCAGGCGACCCACATGTTGCTCGGCATGCCGATCGCTTCGACCATGGGTCTTGGCGGATCTCCGAAAAGACCGATGATCGTGCCTTGGCTCATGAACCGCAACGGCCAGTCGATCAGCCTTGCCAAGAGCTTGAAAGGCAAAGTCTCCGCTGATCCCAAGGCGCTCAAGCCGCTGGTCGATGCAGCGAAAGCAAGCGGCACGCCGATGTCTTTCGCCATGACTTTCCCGCCGGGAACACACGCCATGTGGCTCCGCTACTGGCTCGCGCAAGGCGGAATCAATCCGGGTGATGCCTCCGGTGCCGGCGCGGACATCTCCCTCATCACCATTCCGCCGCCACAAATGGTCGCCAACATGCAGGCAGGGAAAATGGACGGATTCTGCGTGGGAGAGCCTTGGAACGGCAAGACCATCAAGGACGACATCGGTTTCACCGCGATCAACACGCAGGATATTTGGAAAGACCATCCGGAAAAAGTCTGCGCGTTTACCGAAGAGTTTGCCGCGAAAAACCCGAAAACCGTCAAAGCCGTTCTCAAGGCTCTGCATGAAGCGAGCGTCTGGCTCGACAACATGGACAACCGTCCGGAACAGGCGAAAATCGTCAGCGCCCCGACCTATATCAACTGTCCGCCGGAATCGATCCTTCCCCGTCTCCAAGGCAAATACGACATGGGTGACGGACGCAAATTCCGCGATCCGAACTACATGATTTTCAGCGATCGCAACTGCAACTACCCGCAACCGAAATATGCGAAATGGTGGCTCACCCAACTCCGCCGCTGGGGCTTCACCCAAGGCGCGCCGGATTACGAAAGTGTCGCCAAACAAGTCATGCGTCACGACATCTACGAAGAAGCGATGAAAGAAATCGGCTACACTCACGGTGGTCTCAGCGATTCAAAAGAAACCTTCTTCGACGGTTCCGTCTTCGATCCGGCCGGAGATTTGGAAGCCTACGCCGCTTCATTCGCCGTGAAAACCCTCAAAGGTTGATCCCCTCATCCACTCTCCGTGCCGGAAGCCTCCGGCGCGGAGCCCTTCCTACTTTCCTTGCTCTCATGAAACTATTCCATCAACTCAAGCTCGATGCCCTCCTGCTTCCCCTTCTCGCCCTTCTGCTTTGCGTTGGCGGCTGGGCTCTCGTGGCGGGCCATTCGAAAACCACCACTTACATCGATGACTGGGGTGACCAGGCGACGAAAACCGAACGCTTCGGTCTTTCGAAAAACCTGCCCTCGCCCTCTGAAACCTGGGCCGCCAGCAAGCCCTACATCGTCGAGCCATTCGCCAAACGCGGCGAACTCGACCAAGGCATCCTGCGTTTCGCCTGGCTCTCTTTAAAACTCGTCGCCCAAGGGTATGCGATCGCGCTGCTGCTCGGGACGCCGATCGGATTTCTGCTGGGTCTTTCCAAGAACTTCACCCGCGCTTTCGATCCGATCATCCAAATCCTGCGCCCGGTTTCCCCGCTCGCCTGGCTCCCGCTCGGGATGGTGATTTTCAGCGGCTTGAAAATCGCGGACGCAAAAGGTGTCACCGTCTTCGGAACTTCCGACGCCGCCGCTCTTTTCACCATCGCGATCTGCGCCATGTGGCCCACCGTTCTCAACACGGCCGTCGGTGTGCGCGCCGTTCCTCAGGACTACCTGAACGTCGCCAAAGTGCTGAAACTCTCGAAAGCGAAGACACTCTTCAAAGTGCTCATTCCCTCCGCGCTGCCATACATGTTCACCGGCTTCCGCCTCTCTCTCGGTATCGCGTGGCTGGTGATCGTCGCCGTGGAAATGCTCATCGGAAAACCCGGCGTCGGAGGCTTCCTATGGCAGCAATACAACGCGAACAGCTACGCCCACATCATTCTTTCCATCCTGACCATCGGACTCATCGGCTTCATTCTGGATCGCGCGATGAGCTTGATCGAAGGCCGTTTCCGCACCGCTTAACCTCCTCAGATCATGTCAGCGATTCTTTCACTTACCCATGTTTCGAAAAGTTTTGGCCGGGCGCATGAGAGAAATGTCGTGCTCAAGGATGTGAACCTCACCGTTCAGGAAGGCGACTTTGTTTCCATCATCGGCTACTCCGGCACCGGAAAAAGCACGCTCATCAATCTCATCGCCGGTTTGCTGAAACCGGACGCCGGCTCCGCCGAAATGGACGGTCAGGCGATTGTCGGGCCGGGGCCGGAACGCGGCATCGTTTTCCAAAACTATTCACTGTTGCCGTGGCTCACCGTCACGGAAAACATCCGTCTCGCGGTGGACCAGTTGTTTCCTGGAATGAGCGATGAGGAACGCAAAGCCCACACCGCGAAATACGTGGATATGGTGAAGCTCTCGCACGCCGCGAACAAATACCCGAAAGAGCTTTCCGGCGGCATGCGCCAGCGGGTTTCCGTGGCACGCACGCTGGCCGCGAATCCACGGATTCTCCTGCTTGATGAGCCGCTCTCCGCACTTGATGCGCTGACCCGCGCCACGCTGCAGGATGAAATCGCGGACATCTGGAACAAGAACCGCACCACCGTCATCTGGATCACCAACGATCCGGACGAAGCGATTCTCGTGGCGGACCGCGTGATTCCCCTGCTGCCGACGAAAGACGGTGCCACCCTCGGCCAGGAAATCCCCATCCCGATGGCACGTCCGCGTTCCCGCACCGAGTTGATCAAATCACCGGAATTCAAAGATTTGAAACTGCAGCTGATCAACACCCTGCTGGACGCGAAAAAAGCCAGCAGCGCCTCGAATGTTACAAAGAAACTCGCCGCTCCGGACATCCTTCCGGAAGATCTCAACAACAAACGCACGTTCACCCTGTTTGAACGTCCCGCCCCACGCCGCCGCTCGCAACTCGTGCGCGAAGAACTCAAAATCGAAGTCCCATGAGCGCCCCTGTCCTCGAACTCTTCAAACTCTCCAAAGCCTACCCCTCCGCGAAAGGTCCGGCGGTCATCGTGAAAGATTTCACGCTGAACTTCGCCGCCGGTGAATTCATCACGCTGATCGGCCATTCCGGCTGCGGGAAATCCACCGTTCTTTCCATGGTGGCCGGTCTCACCGATATCACCGATGGAGCCATGATTCTCGGCGGGCGGGAAACCAACGAAGCCGGGCCGGACCGCGGCGTGGTTTTCCAATCTCCCTGTTTGCTTCCGTGGATGACGGCTTTTGAAAACGTCATGCTCGGTGTGAACCAAGTCTACTTCACCGCCAGCAAAGCCGAGCGCAAGGAACTGGCGGAATACTACCTGACGGTGGTCGGCCTCGGCAGCGCCATGCATAAATATCCGGGCGAGCTTTCCCAAGGCATGCGCCAGCGCGTCGGCATCGCCCGCGCCTTCGCCTTGCAACCGAAAATGCTGCTGCTTGACGAACCCTTCGGCATGCTCGATTCGCTCACGAAAATGGAGCTTCAGGAAGTGCTGCTCGAATTGTGGCGGCGGAACAAACTCACGACGCTCATGGTGACCCATGATGTCGATGAAGCGATTTTCCTGTCGGACCGCGTCGTCATGATGTCCGATGGACCGGAAGCCGAAGTCGGCGACATTCTCACCATTCCCTTCGCCCGTCCGCGAGTTCGCGCGGAAGTTCTGGCGGATCCACGTTATCCGGAAATCCGCAATCACCTGCTGACCTTCCTCAACGAGCGTTCTCACATCCGCCCCAGCAAAATCGCGGCTGCCCAAGCGACGGAGAAAGCCCCCGGCGAAGTCAGCTCCTCCATGGCGGCCTCGGTGATTTGAAGGTATTCTCTCAAAAAAAAGGCGGAACCTTTTAACGGGTTCCGCCTTTTTGTTCGAAGCCTTGAAGCTTAGTAAGAGTAGTTCAGGTAGAAGTTGAACTGACCACCCTTATCCGCCTCTTTATCCGGAGAAGAAACCGGAATCGCGTAGTCCAGCGCCAGTGGCAGCGGGCTGATCGGCAGCTTGAGGCGGATGCCGATACCTACGTCGCTGTAGAGATCACCGACGCTCAAATCCCACGATTTCGCATTGACGAAACCGGTGTCATAGAAAACCGCGGCACGGATGTTATCGATGATCGGCACGGTGTACTCGGCGGAAATGTAAGCGAGAGAGCGACCCCCGTAGACTTCGTCGGTTTCCGCATCGCGAGGCCCGATGTCACGGAATTCAAAGCCACGCAGGGTGCGGCCGCCACCGAGGAACATGCGATCGAAAATCGGCACGTCGTCACCATTGATACTATCCACGAAGGCAATTTCACCGCTGAGCGAGAGAATGGTGTCCCATTTCAGGTTCCAGTATTGCTGGGCCTGGGTGCTGAAGGTGATCGTGTTCACATCGCCGCCGAGGAAATCGCTGGCAAGCGTCAGACCGGTATCGATCTTGTGGCCGCTGCGCGCCTGTATGGTGCTGTCTCGGCTGTCGTGAATATAATTCAGACCGATCGCGCTGCGGACGTAGTCACCATCCTGCGAGTAAAATTCGGATGCGGAAGTGACATCATCATCCACATCGATGTTGATCGCTTCCAGACGGTAATCGAGTTTGATCGAACCTTTGGTTCCGAGCGGTTTGCGGAGATAAATGTCACCGCCGACGTTGGTTTGATCGTATTGATCGCTGAAGTAGGAGGATTGTTTGTAGTAAAGCTCCCCGCCGAGAGCCAACTGGCGATCCATGAACCATGGTTCAACCAGCGAGATGCTGAAATCCTGGCGCTCGGAACCGAGACGGAGGTTCATCGCGAAGCGCTGGCCGCCACCGGTGAAGTTCCATGGATTGAAGAGATTGAAGTTGGATTGCTCCAGAGTGAGGAACCCGACCACGCTGTCGATGGAGCTGAAACCGAGACCCACGCCCACGGAACCGGTGGCTTTTTCTTCGACGAGAACGTCGATGTCACGATAACCGCCGCCGGAAGTTTCGCCGTTCACTTGGACGTCGCTGAAGTACTGGAGGTTTTCCAGACGGGACTTGGTGGTTTCCAGTTCCACCGAGTTGAAGAAATCGCCAGGCTGAAGCGGAATTTCGCGGCGGATCACCTTGTCCTGGGTCTTCGTGTTACCCGTGATATTCACTCGGCCGACGCGGAAACGGGAACCTTCGGTGATCTTGTAAGTGATGCTGACTTTATTCGGGCCCGCATCATTGATGTCAGGGGTGACGAGGGCATCGGCATAACCACGGGAGCCGTAGTAGCTGCGGATCATGGTGATATCCGCGCGCATTTTCTTGGAGCTGTAAGCTTGTCCCGCGGTCAGCGTGAGGGCCGGGTAAAGTTCTTCGGGCTTGAAGACGGACATTTTACCGAAACCAACCCCAGCGACGGTGTATTTCTCCCCTTCGTTGATCGGGATCACGAGGTCCACTCGGCCACCGCTGACCGGTTCGCGGCGGATGCCGGAGCTGCTGGCGCGGAGATAACCTTTGCTGCGGTAGAAATCGAGAATCGCATCGAGATCGGTGTCGAGTTGGTTGGACTCGAAACGACCGGATTTCGTGAGCCACGAGAACCAACCTTTCTCCTTGACCTTCATTTCCTTGCGAAGATCCGCATCGCCGAAAACCTTGTTGCCTTCGAAGCGGATGTGGCGGACTTCGTTTTTCGTGCCTTCATCGATCACGAAAATCAAATCGGCCACGCCGGATTGGCCGGTGCCCTGAGTACGGTGGGTCACGCGCACGTCCGGATAACCATAGCCTTGGTAGTACTTTTCGATGTTGCGGCTGGCTTCCAGAATCGCTTCATCGCTCATTGCGCCGCCGCTTTTCAGTTTGGATTCCTTCGCCAGCTTCTGGTCGGTGAAAATCGTGTTTCCGACGAAACCAACACCACCCACGGCATCGCGGGTCTTCACTTCAGCGATCACGCGCACGCGGTCACCGATCGGCTCGGCGAGGAAACGCACATCTTCCACCAAGCCGGATTCGTAGAGCGATTTGATATCATTATCCAGACGCTCCGCGCGGTATTGCTCGCCGGATTTCGTCGCCATCAGGTTGCGCAGGCGGGCTTCGTCCACCGTGCGCGGGCCGTTGTAGCGGATCACGACGTCTGTGATGCTCTTACCTTCAAAGTCCTGCGCGTGCAGGGTTCCGGCGGCGGAAAGCACCGCGATCGAGGTGAGAGCTGCGAATTGACCCAGACTGCGGGCCACGGGTGACTTTGGGGCGGAAAGAAAACGCATGCAGGTCATTAGGATGCCCCATAAAGCCCGTTCGTGGCCCGTTTCGTCAAGGTTTCAATCCCGGTTCCGGTCACAAATTTAACTACAACAACGATCTCCCCATTCGAATTCCTTGCCCGGCGCTCCGTCCTCCTCTACATCCCCGTCGTGCTCACGATTAAGAAGCTTACCAAGACCCTCGGCGGCCGCACGCTCCTCCGCGAGGCGGAAATGACCATCAACTGGGGCGAACGCGTCGCCCTCGTCGGACCGAACGGCGCCGGCAAGTCCACGCTTTTCCGCATGATCCTCGATGAAGATACGCCGGACGAAGGTAGCATCGAGCGCGATGAATACGCCCTCGTCGGCTACCTGCCGCAGGAAGCGGGCGAGCCGACCGATGAAACCATTCTCGAAATCGCCATCGGCATCACCCCGGAAATGATCGGCCTCCTCCGCACGATCCGCGAACACGAAGCCACCGGTGATCTTTCCTCCCCCGAGTTCGCCCAAGCCCAGGACCAATTCACCGCCCTGAACGGCTATCAGCTCGAACCGAAAGCCAAAAAAATCCTCTCCGGCCTCGGTTTCAAGCAGACCGATTTCAACAAACCCGCCCGCGAATACTCCGGCGGCTGGGTCATGCGCGCCCACCTCGCCCGCCTTCTCGTCATGGAGCCGGACCTCCTCATGCTCGACGAGCCGACGAACCACCTCGACCTCCTCTCGCTCCTCTGGCTCCAGCGCTACCTCCTGAACTACTCCGGCGCCATCCTCATGATCTCCCACGACCGCGATTTCATGGACGCCATGATCGAGACCGTCGTGGAAATCGATCCGGACGCCATGCTGCTGCACACTTACACCGGAAACTACACCTCCTACCTCGACCAGCGTGAAAAACGCTACGAGCAACAAGTGCAGGCCTACCGCAACCAGCAAAAAGAAATCGAGCACGTCCAGGAATTCATCGACCGCTTCCGCCAGGTCGGCTCCAAGGCCGCCCAGGTCCAGTCCCGCATCAAGCAGCTCGAAAAACTTCCGCGCATCGAGAAACCCCGCGCTCCCCGCAAGCCGTTCAAATTCAGCTTCCCGCAGCCACCTCGCTCGAACCAGAAAGTCATCGAACTCACCAAAGTCGGCCAAGCTTACGGCGAAAAACGCATTTACAAAGACCTCGACCTCACCATCGAGCGCAACGATCGCATCGTCCTCGTCGGTCCGAACGGCGCGGGTAAATCCACGCTTCTCAAAATCCTCGCCGGCCACCTCGAAATCGACGCCGGAAAACGCGAGCCCGGCTACGCCACCAAGATCGGTTACTACTCCCAGCACCGCTCCGAAGCCCTCAACGAAAACAACACTGTTCTCGAAGAAGTCCTCGGCTCCTGCTCCACCCTGCGCGAAGACGAAGCCCGCTCCATTCTCGGCTCCTTCCTCTTCCGCCGCACCGATGTGGAAAAACGCTGTGGCGTCCTTTCCGGTGGTGAAAAATCCCGCCTCAATCTCGTGAAATTCCTCGTCGATCCGCCGAACCTCCTCCTCATGGACGAGCCGACGACCCACTTGGACATTCTCGCCATCGACTCCCTCGTCAGCGCGTTGAAAAACTACGAAGGCACGCTCGTCTTCATCTCCCACGACGTCCACTTCATCCGGAACCTCGCCGAAACCACCCTCCACGTGAACAACGGCACCGTCACCCGTTACACCGGCGGCTACGACTACTTCCTCGAAAAATCCGGCCTGAACGACGACCGCAGCGCCGTAACGGCTTGATTTCAATGAGTCCCATAGGTCTCATGGGCCTATAGGACTTGTAAAATCGATGGCACCCATTTCGGCAAAAACGACGAATTCCCTGAAAGACCTCCAGGAAGGTTATCAGCTTTTTCTGAAAGCGGATCATTTTCCAAGATGCGTATTGTCATTTACCGGCGGAATTTTGATATTCAACTCCCTCTACTGGTTGTTGCTGCAAACAGGAAGAGCGCATTTCGAGTGGACGGGCGCGTTCCATATCCCAACTCCTGTTTTTCTGGCTCTTCTCTGGTGGGATGATTTTTGGATCTTCCTGAAACGCCCGTGGTTGAAGAAACACCGCGATTTCACACAAAATCTGACTTGGGAGTTTTCCGAAGCCGGAATCTCGCGAACCCATGACGAACATTCGGAACTCATGAGCTGGTGGCAGCCTCGCCGGATTCTGGCCCATCCCCAAGGCATGATCCTCTGCATGGGACTGGGCCGTTTCCACTACATCCCCTCGCGCGCATTCCCCACACGCAAGGATTTCCAAAAAATCCGTGCTTGCGCCCGCACCCGCGCGGCGGATTTCAAAGAACTCTCTTAGGCAGTGTGAACAGGTGGCCACGAGGCAAGCACTGGAAGGTTCATGAAATGCGCACTTGTGAGAAAATACTCGTGCTGACGAATGCAATCACTAGCAGAACAATGCCCCCGGTAAATGCTTCCATCTTCGATCTCATTCGCCACATTACCGGAATGGGGACAAGAATCATAGACTGAAGTGCCTTTCAACTACCCTGCCGCCGCGCGTCATACATAAACCAATCCTCCAATTTCTTCCGCGCCCATGGGGTTTTGCGGAGAAAGGTCAGGCTGGATTTGATGGTCGGATCGAACATGAAACAGCGGATTTCGATCCGATTCGCCAGTTCCGGCCAGCCGTAGCGGTCCACCATCGTCCGCAGCACGGTTTCCAAGGTCAGGCCGTGCAATGGATCGTTCGGATGGGAAGAAGGTGAAGGCATTGGACAAACTGAATGCTGAAAACCGCCCGGACAAAAGCCTATTCCCATGGAGCGCCGGTGTCCCCACCGGCTTCTTCACGTTGCGAATCCAAGCCGACGAGGACACCGGCGCTTGTATCTTTCTTTTGACGCCGAATCGCGCTTCATTGCGTATCAGCGATCAAGTGGGTGATCGGGCCTAAATCCTTCCCGATCACCCGGCTCACGGCGGGTTCCTGTCGGCGCTCGAGCCGCTTCACGCGAGCTCATATGGAGTTGGAACCGTCTTGAGCATCTTGGTCACTCAGTTCGAACCGTTACATGAGCCGACGGCTTGCCGGCGAGCTCCCATCACAAGCATGAACGAACCAATATGAAGACATTACCTCATTCCCAATCCGTCGTCCACCTCGGCGTTGATGTCGCCAAAACCGAACTCGTCATCGACTTCAACGGCTCCATCAAACGCTTCCCCAATCACCCCAAAGGCATCGCCGGACTTCTCTCCGCCGCTTCCGCCATGCCCTCCGCCCACCTCGTCTGTGAGGCGACTGGAGGCTACGAACAACCTCTCGTCCAAGCCGCCATGCACGCGGCCATCCCCATCAGCATCGTCCCCGGACAACGCATCCGCAACTTCGCCAAATCCCTCGGATGCATGGCAAAAAGCGACCCCATCGACGCCAAAATCATCTCCCGCTTCGCCGCCGTCTCTTCCCCCAAACCCATGCAAGCCAAGGACTCCGCCACCCTTGCCCTCGCCGATCTCATGCGCGCCCGTGCCGAACTCATCGACTCACGGCTCCGCGAAACCAACCGCCTCGAACATCACACCGACCCCCTCGTCAAACGGCTCTTCCAACGCCTCATCCGCACCCTGGAAAAACAAATCGAGACCATCGACCAACAAGCCGCCAAACTCATCGCCGGCCAACCCGCCCTCGCCGCCGCCGATCAACTCTTGCGCCAAACCTCCGGCGTCGGCCCCCAAACCAGCCGCATCCTGCTTGCCGCCATGCCCGAGCTCGGCTGCGTCGGACGGCGCTCCATCGCCTCACTCGCCGGACTCGCCCCCTTTGACCGGGACAGCGGGAAAATCCAAGGCCGCCGCTTCATCCAAGGCGGCCGCCGCCAGGTTCGCAGCGTCCTCTTCATGGCCGCCATTTCCGCCAGCCAACACAATCCCGTCCTCAAAAGCTTTTACCAACGGCTGCGAACCGCCGGAAAACCCGGCAAGTCCGCCATCGTGGCTGTCGCCCGAAAACTCCTCATCCACCTCAATACCCAAATGGCAAAATTCCTCGGAAATCCTCTTGCCACTTAACACCGTTACTCCTTTTCCTTTTCACTTTTCACCGATAACTTTTAACTCTCCGCATGGAACGTGAGGATTTGCCGCTGGACCGCCAGCTTCGCCAGGAAATCTTGTTTGCCCGCGAGCGGGTCTATCGCTTCGGCCAGCCGACACCTCTCGAACGCTTGATTTTACCCGGTCCGGGCCCTGAGATTTGGGTGAAACGCGAAGATCTCTCGCCCATCAAGGCCTACAAATGGCGCGGTGCCTGCAACCGCATGGCCACGATTTCCCACGTCGATGCCCTGCAAGGCGTCGTCACCGCATCCGCCGGGAATCACGCGCAAGGCGTCGCCCTCGCCGCGCGCACTTTGCAGATCCAAGCCCGCATTTACATGCCGCGCTCGACGCCGAAGGTGAAACAAAACGCCGTGCGCCATCATGGCGGGGATTTCGTGGAAATCCACCTCTCCGGCGATAGCTACGACGAGGCCGTTTCCGCCGCCCGCGCCGATGAAGCCGCGACCGGCGCGGTTTACGTGCATGCTTACGACGAGCTGAAAGTCATGGCCGGCCAAGGCACGCTCGCCGATGAAGTCGTGCTTTCCGGCCACGGTCCGTTCGATGCCGCATATCTCCAAATCGGCGGCGGCGGCATGGCGGCGGGCGTTTCCAATTGGTTGAAAACCTACTGGCCGCAGATCGAAACCGTCGGCGTCGAAGGCATCGGCCAGGCGTCGATGAAAGCCGCGCTCGAAGCCGGGAAACCGGTCACGCTCGATCACGTCGATCTCTTCTGTGACGGCACCGCCGTGCGCAAGGCGGGCGAAGTTGCCTTCCAAATCTGCCAGAAATCGATCGATCGCGTGGAAACCGTGACCAACGAAGAAGTCAGCCATGCGATCCGTGTTTTGTGGGAAGGCCTGCGCTGTATTTCCGAGCCGTCCGGCGCCATGGGTCTCGCCGCCGTTTTGAAAAACCGGGAGGCGCTCATCGGGAAAAAGGTCCTCGTCGTCATCACCGGTGCGAACATCGATTTTCTCCAGCTTGGACTCATTTCCCAATCACAAGGCGCGGGCAGCCAGCGCAGCCGCACCCTGCGCGTCCGCATTCCGGAACGCCCCGGCGCAATGCTTGAATTGCTCGATTCCTGTTTCGAAAATCTGAACATCACCGATTTCCAATACGGAAAAACCGCCGAGCAGGAAGCGTGGCCCGCTTTCACCATCGGTGCGGACGATTCCGCCGTGCTCGAAGCGGTTTCCGAAAAACTCGATGCGCGGGGTTTCGCGTGGGAAGACCTCACCGGAGCCGTCGATATCGCGTTCCGCGCGATCCCGATGCGCGGTGATTTGCTCCGATACCCGGCATTTCTCCGTCTCGATTTCTATGAACGCCCCGGCGCGCTCCACGATTTCCTCGGCCAGAGGATTCAGGGAAACGCCAATGTCTGCTACTTCAACTACCGCCAATCCGGCGAACGCATCGGCCGCGCCCTCATCGGCCTTGATTTCCCTTCCCCCTACGAGCGCGAGGCCCTGCTCATGACCATCCCCAGCCACGGCGACGGCTACCGCCTCTGCGAAACGTTGGATGAGAAAACGTGCGAGAGGTTGGTAGGTGTTTAATTTCTAAAAATCCACCCGCTCATAGATCTCGGCGACGCTCAGTTGCGCGCCGATCTCCGGCAAAGCGATCACCGCCTCCAGACCTTCGTATTTCTCAGGCAAAAATCCGCCCATCGGCCCGCGCCGATAAACAAGAACGGCGGGTTCATCCGTTTCGACAAAAAGCAGCACCTTCAGCGAAGGAATCGCCATATAAGCTTCACGCTTTTCAGTCAAATCCGTGCGACGGGTAGAATCGCTCAGCACTTCGATGATGATCACAGGACGCTCCTGATAAACATCCGTGCCGGAGTTCGAATCACACACGACCATGGCGTCCGGATAATAAAGACGCGTCTGGTTCTGCAATTCGATGCGCACCTTTGTGTTGCTGTTGAATGCCCGGCAAGATTTCCCTCGCAAGTCGCCGAAGAGCAATCCCAAGGTATTTGATGCGATCAGGTTATGCCGATTCGTCGCGCCCGCCATCGCGTGAACTTCTCCACCGAGGTATTCGTGCTTCACCGGGGAATCGATTTCCCCGTTGAGATATTCCTCAACACTCAAATGGGATCGTTTCAAGGCAGCAGTCATGCGCGCAAACTACCGATCCTCTTCCGCAAATGCAAGCAACCGCCGCATTTTACCCAGCGCTTGGTCCCTTCCGATCAGCGCCGTATCCCAGCTTGTGAAAAATTTCACAAAGCACGCTTGCCGTCCCCGGATCTCCTCCGCTAGCTTCGGGATGATTACTGACGGGCCATCTTTACCCAACGTGCCCGTGGGGTCATTCAAGCCATGAGCGAATCAACTTCGGCAACCGCGGAAAAGAAGCTGCCCAAAGACCTTGCCGCCGAAAAAGGCATGGTCAACGTCCAGATCGACGGCGTTTGGCATCAATTCCCCAAAGGCACCCGCATGATCGAAGCCTGTCGGCAGGTGAACAACATCGTGCCGCATTATTGCTACCACCCGAAGCTCAGTTCGCCCGGAAATTGTCGCATGTGCCTTGTCCAGATGGGCATGCCCGGCCGCCCCGCTCCCGGACAGGAACCGCAGCGCGATGAGGACGGCTACGAAATCATCGGCTGGATGCCGCGCCCGGCGATCGCTTGCGCCAACACCGTCGCCGAAAACATGGGCATCCGAACCACCGGCGAACTGGTGGAAAAATGCCGCGAGGGAGTGATGGAATTCCTTCTCATCAACCACCCGCTCGATTGCCCGATCTGCGACCAGGCCGGCGAGTGCCGCCTCCAGGAACAATCCGTCCAGCACGGACGCGGCCTTTCCCGCTTCGTGGACATGAAGGTGAAAAAGCCGAAAAACGTCGAGATCGGCCCCCGCATCCGCCTCGATGACGAACGCTGCATCATGTGCAGCCGCTGCATCCGCTTCATGGATGAAGTCGCGAAAGATCCCGTCCTCGGCTTCACCCAGCGTGGCACCTACACCACTCTCACCGTCCATCCGGGCCGCCTGCTGGACTCGAACTACTCGCTGAACACCGTCGACATCTGCCCGGTCGGCGCTTTGACCTCCAATGACTTCCGTTTCCAGATGCGCGTCTGGTTCCTCAAGGAAACCCCGAGCATCGACGTGAACTGCGGCACCGGCACCAACATCACCATCTGGACCCGCGGCAATAAAATCCACCGCATCACCCCGCGTCTCAACAACGACGTGAACTCCGCCTGGATGCCGGATTCCCACCGCCTGAATTTCCACTACATCGACAGCGACGCCCGCCTCACCGAGCCGCTCGAAAAACGCGGCGGCCAGCACCACCCGGACAGCTGGACCCACGCCCTCGTCAAAGCCGCCGCGATTCTCAAAAAACACGACGCGAATGAAATCGCCATCATCGCCTCCGGCCGCATGACCAACGAGGAACTCTTCCTCACCCGCGCGCTCGCTTCGGAAATCGGCACCACCGCGCTTTCGCTCGTC
The DNA here is from genome assembly GCA_047605125.1 of Luteolibacter sp. Classification (GTDB taxonomy): domain Bacteria; phylum Verrucomicrobiota; class Verrucomicrobiia; order Verrucomicrobiales; family Akkermansiaceae; genus Luteolibacter. Next base: position 18,441 of record JASGGK010000003.1, on the reverse strand, counting down.
CCGCGTTTCGGCGAAGCCGACGCCCTGCTCGTCGCCGCCGACCGCAACCCGAACACCACCGGCGCGAAAACCGTCCTCGGAATGGAAAATCCCTACGCCAAGCTCGACTCCATCCGCGAAGGCGTCCGCAACGGCTCGATCAAAGCGCTCATCGCTCTCGGCGAAGACCTCATCACCGACGCCGGATTTACCGCCGAAGATCTCGGAAACCTCCATTTCCTCCTGCAAACCCATCTTCTGGCAAACCCCACCGCCGAGCTCGCCCACATCCTCCTTCCAAGCGCCGCCTTTTCCGAAAAACGCGGTTCGATGATCAATCTCTCCGGCCGTCTCCAACGTCTCAACCGCTCCGTCGAGCCACCCGGCTTGGCGCACGACGATTGGGAAATCATCCGCGACCTCATCCTCGCCTACACCGGTGAAAAAAACAGCGTCTTCCTCATCGAAGACGCCTTCAAAGCCATGGCCGAAGCCGTCCCCGCTTTCGCTGGGCTCACCCTCTCGAAAATCGGCCACCAAGGCACGTCGTTGATCGATACCGGCTACGAAATCCCGCTCCTCAAAGACGAACAAGCCCGCAAGGCGGCGGGACAGATCACGGGGTGATCTTCATTTCTATCAAAATTTCCATCCACGCTTCATATGCCGGATCTTTTCATCCAACTGTTGATCATCATCATCAAGATCATCGCCCTGACATTCGTCGTGGTGCTTCCACTCGTCCCTATCTCCGTTTACTTCGAGCGACGTTTCTGCGCCGTCATCCAAGACCGCGTAGGGCCGAACCGCGTCGGCATTCCGTTGACCTTGCTCGGTTTCAAAAAAGACTTCCACCTTTTCGGCCTCGTCCAACCGATGGCGGACGGCATCAAGCTGCTGCTGAAAGAAGACTTCACCCCCGCGCATGTCCGCAAAACCTTCTACTGGCTGGCCCCTGCTCTGACGGTCATTCCGGCTCTCATCACCGTGTGCGTCATTCCCTTCGGCTCTCCGCTGAACCTCTTCGGCCACACGGAAAAACTCGTCATCGCGGATATCGACGTCGGCCCGCTGTTCGTTTTCGCCGTTTCCTCGCTCTCCGTTTACGGCATCACCCTCGCCGGCTGGTCCTCGAACTCGAAATTCCCCTTCATCGGCGGCGTCCGTTCCACCGCCCAGATGATTTCCTACGAAATCGCGCTCGGCCTCTCGATCATCCCGGTCCTGCTCTACTTCGGCGATTTGAACCTCAGCAAAATCGTTGAACAACAAGCCGCCAACGGTTGGCTGCTCTTGCCATTCTGGAAAAACAACGAATTCGCGCTGCCGGATCTCACCACCGCGCTGTTCTGGATTCCCGCCGTCATTTCCTTCCTGATCTTCACCATCTCCATCTTCGCGGAAACCAACCGCATGCCCTTCGACCTCCCCGAGTGCGAGACCGAACTCGTCGGCGGCTATCACACGGAATATTCCTCGATGAAATTCGCCCTCTTCTTTATGGGTGAATACGCCGCCATGGTCATCGGCTCCGCCATGATCATCACGCTGTTCCTCGGCGGTTGGTCACTCGGATTCACGCTCGATGCGAAAATCGCGGATTGGAACATTGCGGGCTTCGGCCTCGCAGGGCTCATCCACCTCGGCGTTTTCCTCACCAAGCTCATCGCCTTCATCCTCTTCTTCATCCTCGTCCGCTGGACCGTCCCGCGCTTCCGCTACGACCAGCTCATGAAACTCGGCTGGGTGATTTTCTTCGAGGCCGCGCTCATCAACGTCTTCCTCGCCGCGCTCATCATCGCCGCGCCCCAACTCACCGCCGTCATCGTCGGCATCGGCGCCGTGCTGCTCATCGTCCTCACCGCCGCCGTCATCTGGGTCGCCAAGGTTTCCGAAGAAAAACCCAAGCTCCTCCGCTTGTAAGTTTTCCCACTCCGCATTCCGCACTCCACCTTCCGCACTTCTTCCCATGTCCGTCGTCAAACTCCAGCGCCCGAAACTCAACTTCGGTGAGAAAATCTACTTCGGTGCCCTCATCAAAGGATTTCTCCTCACCATGGGCCACGCCATCAGATCGCTGCGCGGAAAATCCGCCGGAGCCGACAGCCTCGCCTCCTCCGGCCTCGGCGTGACCATGCAGTTCCCCGAACAACGTTGGGACGATCATCTGCCGGAACACTATCGCGGCGCGCCCACCCTCGTCACCGACGAACAGGGCCGCGAACGCTGCGTTTCCTGCCAGCTCTGCGAATTCATCTGCCCGCCCAAGGCGATCAAAATCAAACCCAGCGAAATCCCCGCCGACGACCGCTGGGCCAAAGTGGAAAAACGCCCGCTCGAATTCGACATCGACATGATCCGCTGCATCTACTGCGGCATGTGCGAGGAAGTCTGCCCCGAACAAGCCATTTTCCTCCGCAAAGACTACCTCATCACCGGCCTCAAACGCGCCGACATGGTTCACGACAAACAGAAACTCTACGCCATCGGCGGCCAGCGCGTCGGTCTCGTCAACAAGTGGAATGAGTTGAAGTAATGGACATGGGAAATTCGATGATTGGATAATTAGGAATGGAAGAAGAACCGACAAAAACGTTCGAAGAACTTGAAGCCTGGAAGGCTGCCCGGGAACTCCGCATCTTTGTCTTTCAAAGCATCGTTCCAATTCTGAAAAAGTTCCACGAATACGAGCTTTGCGATCAAATCAAACGTTCATCGAGATCTGTCATTCACAACATCGCGGAAGGTCATGGTCGTTTCCACTTCCTCGATAACTATCGCTTTTGCTCTCAAGCTCGCGGTTCACTCAATGAAACCTTGGATCAACTCATTACCTGCCATGATGATTCCTTGATTTCCGAAGAACTCTACCGGGCTGGACGCGATCATTTCAACAAAACCCTCCGTATCCTCAATGGCTACATGTCATGGCTCAAACGCTCCGCAAAAGCCAAAGACACTGCCCCTTAATTTCCAATCACCCATCTCTAATGCCTCTTTATCTCTTCTGGCTCTTCTCCACCATCATGCTCATCGGCGGAGCATCCGTGATCGCGTTCCGAAATCCGGTTTCCAGCGCGTTGTCCGTCGTCACCTGTTTCGTCGGCCTCGCCGGACTTTTCGTCGGTCTCAGCGCGTTCTTCGTCGGGATCATCCAGATCCTCGTTTACACCGGCGCGGTGATGGTGCTCTTCCTCTTCATCATCATGTTGCTCGATCTCAAGGATGAGCAAAAACGCACCACCGGCATCGCCCCCATCGCCGCCGGGTTCTCCCTCGTTTTCGCCTTTGTCATCCAACTCATCGGCGTGCTTTCAAAAACCCCCGACAAAACCGCCGGCGACCTCATCCTCACCGAAGGCAAACTCCCCGACGTCCACCTCATCGGCCAAACCCTTTTCACCGAATACAATTTCCCGCTGCAAATCGTCGGCGTGCTTCTTCTCGTCGCCACCGTCGGCGTCGTCGTCCTCTCAAAAAAACAAGCGGAATAACTCTTTCCTGATCACCGATCACTGATCACTTCCCACTTCTTCAAATGGCCTCCCTTAACGACTACCTCCTTGTCTCCGGCCTGCTTTTCGCCATCGGTCTGGCCGGCGTCGTCCTGCGCCGGAATATCATCGTGATCTTCATGTGCCTTGAGCTGATGCTCAGCGCCGCGAACCTCTCGCTCGTCGCCTTCTCCCGCTTCAACACCATCAACGGCCTGCCGGACTACACCGGCCAGATGCTCGTCTTCTTCGTCATCACCGTCGCCGCCGCGGAAGTCGCCGTCGGCCTCGCCATCATCGTCGCCCTCTACCGCGCCCGCCAAACCATCCACACCGACGAACTCACGTCGCTCAAAGGCTAAGAGGATTTAAACCACTCATCACGAATCCCAGCAGATGTCCTACGACACACAGCAATATCCACACAGTGATCTCACCCAAAAGATCATCGGTGCTGCCATGCTTGTGCATCGGACACTTGGGCCGGGACTTGATGAAAAGATTTACGAAAACGCCCTCTGTTTAGAATTCGCAGCACAATCACTCGACTTCACGCAACAGCAGCAATTCCCAGTCTTCTACCGCAATCAACGACGTCCACATCGCTCAAACCCTGAGCTACCTCAGCGTCACCGGACTGCAAGTCGGCCTCATTCTCAATTTCAGAACCGCCGCAATCACCTTCAAACGGATCGCCAACATCTATCTACCTAATCCGTAAATCCGTGAAATCCGCAGTCAAAATCTCTTCTCTTTTTTCCTTCCAAAAGTGCCCATGAACTTACTCTGGATCCTCCTTTTCCTCCCGCTGATCGTTGCGGCGTTCAATCAGCTCTTGCTGAAAAAATCCCCGCTCGTCCCGTGGATTTCCACCGCCTCCGCCTTCGCGACGCTGGCCATCGCCATCCTGCTTCTCGGAAAAGAACAAACCGCCGCCTTCCAGTGGGCCACCATCGGCGATTTCTCGCTCAGCATCGGCTACAAACTCGACCGCCTCTCCACCGGCATGATGATCGTCGTCACCGGCATCGGCGCTCTCGTCCATCTCTTCTCGCTCGCTTACATGAAAGACGATGAAGCGAAAGCCCGCTACTTCACGGGTCTCTCGCTTTTCATGTTTTCCATGACCGGCATCGTGTTGGCTAACAATTTCATCATGACCTTCATCTTCTGGGAACTCGTCGGTCTCAGTTCCTACCTCCTCATCGGCCACTGGTATGCGAAAGATTCCGCCGCCGACGCCGCGAAAAAAGCCTTCCTCACCAACCGCGTCGGCGACTTCGGCTTCATGATCGGCATCCTCATGCTCTGGGGCATCACCGGCACGCTGAATTTCTCGGAAATGAGCGACCTCCACGGCGTTTCCAGCACCATCCTTTCCGCCGCCATTCTCTGCATCTTCTGCGGTGCCGTCGGTAAATCCGCCCAACTTCCGCTCCACGTCTGGCTGCCCGACGCGATGGAAGGCCCCACGCCCGTTTCCGCCCTCATCCACGCCGCCACCATGGTCGCCGCCGGCGTTTACATGCTCTTCCGCCTGCAACTCAGCCTCGGTGCCAACGTCTTCGAAGGACTCTTCGCCAGCAACGTCATCGCCTGGACCGGCGGCATCACCGCTCTCGTCGCCGCGCTGATGGCCATCCAGCAGGACGACATCAAAAAAGTCCTCGCCTACTCCACCCTCTCGCAGCTCGGCTACATGGTCATGTCCGTCGGCCTCGTCCACGGTGAAGCCGGAATGTTCCATCTCTTCACCCACGCGTGGTTCAAGGCGTTGCTCTTCCTCGGCTCCGGCGCGGTCATTTTCGCCTGCCACCACGAACAGGACATCTGGAAAATGGGCGGCCTCCTGAAAAAATTGCCCGTCACCGGCATCACCTTCTTCCTCGGCTTCGCCGCCCTCATCGCCGTCCCCGGCACCGCCGGCTTTTTCTCGAAAGAACAAATCCTCGAAGCCGCCCACGAAAAACAACCCATCCTCTTCTGGATCGCCTCCTTCGTCGCCGTGCTCACCCCGTTTTACATGACCCGGCTCTTCGTCGTCGCCTTTCTTGGCAAACCCCGTTCGGAAAACGCCGACCACGCCCACGAAGTCGGACCGTTCATGGCCATTCCGCTCATCCTGCTCGCCGTCCTCGCCATCGGCGCGGGCTACCCGGTCATCGCGAACAAACTCGCCCCCGCTTATCTCCAGCCCGAGCATCTCATCCACTTCGGCTTCGTCACCTATGTTTCCATCGGCGCGCTCCTCCTCGGCGTGATCGCGGGCTTCGCCCTCTACGCCGGAAAATCCAAAGACCCGCTTTCCATCCCGCTGCTGAAGAACCGTTTCTACATCGATTCCTTCTACGACCACTTCATCGTCCGCTACTTCCAGGACGGCTTCGCCGCGCTCGTTGCGTTTTTCGATCAATTCCTCATCAACGGCCTGATCGTCGACGGTCTCGGCCGCGCCGCCGAAAGTTTCGGCAACCTCTTCCGCCGCACCCAATCCGGCAGCCTCCAGGCCTACGCTTGGTCCATCGGCATCGGCGCCATCCTCGTCGTCTATTTCACCGTGTTCTTCCGCTGAAAACCGAACACTGAAAACCAGCAAACTTCTTCCCCATGCTCGCCATCCTCGTTTTCCTACCGATTGCAGCCTTCCTCGCGATGCTTCTCGGCGCGCCCGCCCGGCTCACCGCCATCGCCGCCTCAGCACTCAATCTCTCGCTCGGCATCTACGCCGCGATTTCATGGAAATGCGCCTGCTGGTCCTTCTCCGTGCCCGTCCTCGCCAAGCCCGAGATCCACCTCGCATTCGGTTTCCCCGATGGCATGAGCGCCGTGATGGTCCTGCTCTCCGTCATCGTCACCCTCGCCGCCGTGCTCAGCGGCAAAGCGCCGGCAGGCAAGGAAATCCTTTACTACGGCTCCTCCCTGCTCATTTCCGCCGGTGCGCTCGGTGCCTTCGCCTCCACCGATCTGTTCTTTTTCTACTCCTTCCACGAACTCGCCCTCATCCCGACCTTCCTCATGATCGGCATACTCGGTCGGGGAGACCGCCGCGCCATCGCGTGGAAAATCACCATCTATCTAGGCGTCGGCTCGATCATCCTGCTCGCCGGTCTCGTCTGGCTCGCCAATCTCACCGGCAGCTTCGACATCGCCACCATGATCGCCAACAAAGCGCTCATTCCCGCCGATTCCCGAAAATCCATCGCCGCCCTGCTTCTCGTCGGCTTCGGCACCCTCGTTTCCCTCTTCCCCTTCCACTCATGGGCCGCTCCCGCCTACGCCAGCGCCCCGGCACCCGTCGCCATGCTGCACTCCGGCGTGCTGAAAAAATTCGGCCTCTACGGCCTGCTGCGCGTCGCCATTCCGCTCGTGCCCGAGGGACTTCAGGCATGGCTCACGCCTTTGCTCGTTCTGCTGCTCGGTAATATCCTGTGGGTCGGCTGGCTCACCATCACCCAGAAACGCCTCGATACCCTGCTCGGCAACTCCTCCGTCATGCACATGGGCTACATCTTCCTCGCCCTCGCCGCGCTGATCGCCGTGCCCACCAACACCCTCGCCGCTCCCGCCGCCGTCGTGCTCATGTTCGCCCACGGCATTTCCATCGCCCTGCTCTTCAGCCTCGCGGACTTCATCGAGCGGAAAACCGGCTCCATCGATCTCGACGACCTCGGCGGCCTCGCGAAATCCGCCCCCCGCCTCGCCTTCCTGTTCGGCATCGCCGCCATGGCCTCCATCGGCCTGCCCGGCCTCGCGAACTTCTCCGGCGAAGTGCTCGTCTTCCTTTCCAGCTTCCGGGATTACTCCCCCGTCAACGGCCTCGGTCCCGTCCAGATCGCCTGCATTTTCGCCATCTGGGGCGTGGTCATTTCCGCCGTCTACATGCTCCGCGCCTACCGCCGGATTTTCCAGGGACCATCCGTGAAACTCACCGAATCCGCCGCCGACCTCACCTGCGCCGAAAAAATCCCCGCCATCCTGCTCATTCTCGCTCTCCTCGCCGTCGGCCTCTACCCGAACCTGCTGCTCAATCTCCTCAAGTAAACTCTTCCACCGATCACGGTTCACCGATCACTGATCACCCCTCCCCATGCCCGCCTACTACCTCGAAGCCCTCACCGTCCTGCTCGGCATCATCCTGCTCATGGCCGAAGCGTTTTCCTCCGGGAAAAGCAAAGCCTGGGTCGGCCTCATCGCAGCGCTTGGTCTCGCGATCATCCTCGGCCTCACCGTGACCGCCATCGGGCCGCAGCAAAAACCGGACGCCGCCTGGGCTTCGTGGCCGATCTGGAATTTCTACCAATTCGACAGCCTCGCGAAATTCTACAAAGGCTTCGCCCTGCTCACCACGCTTATCATCATCATTCTCGCCGTCGATTACCGCGGCATTCTCGCCCGTTTCACCGATCATCCCGGTTCGGAAAACGGTACCGGCGAATACTACTGCCTCCCCGTCTTCGCCTGCTCCGGCATGATGTGGCTCGCCTCCGCACGAGATCTCGCGGGAGCCTTCGTCGCCCTCGAACTCGTCACCGTCACCTTCTACATTCTCGTCGCCTACATGCGCCGCAATGTCGGTTCGCTCGAAGCAGGCGTGAAATACCTCATCCTCGGCGCGCTCAGCACCGGTTTCCTCGTTTACGGCATCGCCTGGATCTACGGCACCACCGGCACGATGAACTTCAACACGCTGGAAGGCCTTCTCAACGATGGCCGCGGCCTCGCCCTTCCCCGCACCCCGCTGCTCTTCGGAGTCGCTTTGGTCATCATCGGCCTCGGTTTCAAAATCGGAGCCGTCCCCATGCAAGCGTGGATTCCCGACGTCTATCAAGGCGCACCCACGCCCACCACCGCCTTCCTTTCCGTCGGTTCGAAAGCGGCGGGCTTCGTCCTCGCCATTCGTTTCCTCACGCCATTCCTCTACAGCGCCATCACCCGCGAACCGCTGCTGATCCTCCTCCTCATCCTCGCCATCGCCACGCTGCTTTTCGGAAACCTCGCCGCCATTCCGCAAACCAACTTCAAGCGCCTCCTCGCCTACTCCTCCATCGCCCACGCGGGCTTCCTGCTGCTCGCGCTGGCTGCGGGAAAGGCCGACGCGCCGAATGCCCTCGGCTCCGTCAAAGTCGTCTCCTTCTACCTCGCCACCTATCTCCTCATGACGCTCGGCGTGTTTTTCATCCTCGCCCAAGTCCGCAGCCAGCGCGATGGCGAGGCCATCAGCGACTTCCGAGGCCTCGGAAAAACCAACCCGCGCCTCGCCCTCGCGCTCACCATCCTGCTCGCAGCCCTCGCCGGGGTTCCTCTCACCGCCGGATTCTGGGGCAAGTTCTTCGTCTTCTCCCTCGCCGCCCGCGCCGGACTCTGGATCGGGATCGTCGCCGCCATCGTCGCCGCGGCCGCAGGTTTCTACTACTATTTCAAAACCATCCGCACCATCTGGTGGTCCGCACCAGCACAGGAAACGCCGATCAAACTCCCGACGCTTTCCACTTTCTTCATCACCGCGCTCACCGTCGCAGTCGTAGTCCTCGGCTTCTGGCCGCAGCCGATCTGGGTGCTGCTGAATTTATAAGTCCAATAGGTCTATAGGATCTATGAATTCATTCTCTTTTTGATCCTCTCCAGCAACTTCTCCGTCAGCGGCATTTCGAACCCTTTTCGTTGAGCCGCCGCAATCGGCTGCTGCCAAATGGAAAGCTCCACTTCCCGTCCTTCAACAAAATCAATCATGCTCGATGGCCGGTAGGCGCCCATCGGTCTTGTCCGCTCGATATTTGAAGTGATCAACGAATCTTCCAGCGGAAATCCCAGCCCGCGCGCGGTTTCCACGACTTCCGTCATCAGTGCGAAAATTTCCGGTTCCACGGTTTCCAACAAAACATCCGTGGTCACGCCACCTTCCGCGATGGCGAGGCCGTTGAACGGAATATTCCAGATCAATTTCTCCCACTGGGCTTTCTGCAAATCCGGCACCGAAAACGCCTTGATCCCGGCTTTTTGAAACCGCCGCGCCACCTCGTCCGCACGTCCCGGAATTCCCGCGCTCCATTCGCCAATCGAAACCCGGTCTTTCCCCACATGCCGCGCGAACCCCGGTCCCAGCCGGTTGATACAGACAAAACACAGCGCGCCTAACACCCGCTCCGGTCCGACGACTTCCTCAATCGCCTCACAATTTCCCAAACCGTTCTGCAACGTCAGCACCTGCGTTTTTTCATGCAATAACGGCGGCAAAACCTTCGTCAGCAAATGATTCGAAGTCGCCTTCCAAGCCACGATCACCAGATCCACCGGCCCGATTTCCTCCGCCGAGCGGAATCCCCTCACTTCCGGCAAATGAAAATCCCCGAGCGAGCTTTCGATCTTCAACCCGTGTTCTTTCACCGCATCGAAATCCGATCTCAACAAAAACCGCACATCTTCCCCCGCCTGCGCCAAGCGACCACCGTAATACAATCCAATCGCCCCGCAGCCCACGATCGCGATGCTGCGAAATGTCCATTCCTCGCTCATTGAAGAAAGAACTAAACCGCGAATGAACGCCAATCAACGCGAATGAAGAACACTAAATGCATCCTCTGAAATTCGCGTCCATTCGCGGTTCAAAAATCACTCGTCCTTGAACGGCTCCGCCCGGCGTTCATCGATGCAGCGGGTCAGCCATTGGATGAGTTTCTCCGCTTCCTCGGATTCGGTCCGCATCGAGCCAAGCGCGTTCCAATCGATCTGCTGGCGTGCGTGTGGTGCTGCGATGCGGTTGATTTCCAGCTTCGCCATGATCGCTTCCGTTTCACGCGGATGCGCGTTGAGAATGTTCGCCGGGCTGGGAAGTTCGTTGAGCGCTTCGGCGGTGAGGCCGAAGGAAACCACGCCGACGCCGAAGGCCGCGCTGAGTTTCCGCAAACCATCGGCGAGCGCTTCGTCTTCGATCGGCGCGGCGTAGATCAATTCACCACTCTGCGCCCACATGGAAACGGCGAGCGTTTGGAAAAAATCCTCGCGATAGCTGGCCAGCGACGGCTGGATGCGCAAACGCGCCGCGCACAACTGGAAGGGTGCGATCCCGAGCCGTTGCTTGAAAGAAAGCATCGTTTCATCGAGCGTCATTTCCTCATCGATCGGGCCGCCGGTTTCCCAATCGACCAACACCAGTTCCGGATATTTCCAAAGGTTGCTGATCGGAGATTCCTGGCTGAACGCCTGGCGGAACGCGAACGGAAAGCGGCCGTTGATTTCATGATAGCGCGTTACCACCGCGCGGAATTTGCGGATGCGCAGCATCGTCTCGTCCACGATGCCATCGTCCGATGCCATATCGTCCAGGCGCCCTTGCGTCAGGGAAAGAAGCTCCTGCGCGCTGGACAGCGCCGGAAGCGGCGCGCTGCGGCGATAGTAGCCCTGGCCTTTTTCCACCTTCGCAATCGGCGATGCCGGATCACAGGACATGATGGAAAAATGATACCGCAACGAAGCGTCCGAATAATTTCCATTCAGCTGCAAGCGAGTGAGGCGAATAAGCTCCGTGCCCTTGATGGACTCCGCCGGATGGCTCGGCAGGAGCGATGGGAGAATGTCGGAAAGCTGCTTGCGAAGACTCATGGGGATTTATGGGGAGACGACGACCTTTCGGTGTCGCGATATCCAATTCGCCCGCTGGTTCTTCATCAAGCCAATCCGGCAGAATTTTGAAAAACCCGACGGATTTCCGACGTTTTTTTGAAGGAAATCGTCCAGAACCTTGTCCAAACCACCGATTGCACCATCTTTACCCCATGAATTTCAAACACCTCCTCCCTGTCGCCTCCCTCGTTTGCTCAGTGACCGCCTACGCCCAGCAAGCGCCGGATGCGAAAAAAATCATGGAGGCCGCCCGCATTTCCGCCACCGTCACCAAGCTGGATAAAAGCGAGCCGCTACAGGGAAGACTGTCCTCCAATGGCAAAAAAATCCCCATCGCCCTCTTCCTCGATGGCAAAAACATCCAGTTCCAATTTTCCGAAGACAACGGCAGCTCCTGGCAAGCCTATCACATGCGCCTCGGCGATGAGGCATACGATCTGTTTGATATCGTAAACGGAAAAACCCGGAAATTCCCGGATTCACGACTCGTTCAACCGATTGCCGGCACGGATCTGACCTACGAGGACCTCGCGTTCCGTTTCTTCTACTGGCCGAATCCGATTCTCGAAGGCACCGAAGACGTCAACGGCCAATCCTGTTATAAAGTCCGCCTCGACAAGCCGAAAGGCAGCGGCGGCCGTTACGACGTCGTCTACGTCTGGGTTCATAAGAAATTCGGCGCCTTCATGCGCATCCGCGGCCACGACAAATCCGGCACCTTGCTCAAAGAATTCCAAGTTGAAGACGTGATGCAGATCGCCAAAGACACTTGGACGTTGAAAAAAATGCAAGTCGCCAGCTTTTCCAGCGGACGCCGCAGCTCCATCACCGACGTGATTTTCGAAACTCCGAAGAAAACCGGCCCGAAAGGCGCCCGCTAAATTTGGAGCGAAAAACCCGTATTCCCTGATTTCACGCTTGCCGCGATTTCAGTGGTTTGCTCTCTTCTGCGCACCCGGTTTCGCCGCTGTAGCTCAGGGGTAGAGCAATTCATTCGTAATGAATAGGTCGTCGGTTCAAATCCGACCAGCGGCTCCATTTTGATCGAAATGCGAACCCAATTTGATTTTTTCGCAACTTGCTGGAAGCGAGTAACTTGTGAAGACGTCGAGATTAACCGAATACCAGTGAGTTCGCATTTTCCTCTCCGCCGGGGTTAATCCCCCCGGAATCGGCTCCTTTTCGGGGTCGAGGCGGTTAACCCGGATTCCCCGCACGACCAGCCTGACCAATTCGCACCGTTCCTCGAAGGAAAGCTCTTTCGCCGCGACATTGAACTGACGCAACGCCTCCGCAATCCGCTGTTCATCGGCCACCACCCTTTCACGGAAAGCGATTTCGATTTCCAGTTTCTCAATCTCTCTTTCCACGCCGTGCTTCTGCTTCGACAGCTCCTCGGCGGCGGCAAGGGTTTCCTCCCCGAAGTGCCCGGCCCCCGGCTCCCGTGCGAGCATGAGGTAGCGGGCCAGTGAATCGGCCATTGCCTTTCTCCGTTGTTGAAGCTCCGCCCGGCGCTTCTTGAGCGGACGCAGCGAACGGGACTTTTCCTCATTGGAGGCGGCGATGGCCGACTTGATGAGTTCGGGATGGTGGCCAAGCTCGCCCATGATCCTGAGCACGAATTCATCCAAGGTCCGGCCCGGCAGGTTGCGGACGGTGCAGGACGCCGCGCTGCCTTCCCGGCTGACTTCGTTGCACGTATAATAGAGGTATTGCCTCCCGTTCCCGTCCCTCTTCCCGCTCGGCTTGGGAGTGAGGCGGCGACCGCAAAGGCCGCAATGGATGATCCCTTTCAGGAGGAATTGATGGGCGTTCCGCTCCAGCCGGTCTTTGGGATTGCCGCCCGGCCTCGTCTTGCCGCCGAGTGCGTCATTGGCCTGCTGCCAGAGCTTGGCACTGACAAGGGCGGGATGCTCGCCGGGATATTCCTTTCCCCGATGCCGGATGACCCCCTTGTAGAAGGGATTGGAGACAAGCGTGGTGATCTTGTCGCAAATGAAGAGTTTCCCGCCTGCGGAGGTGCGCCTGCCGCGCTTGCTCAATACCAGCCGCTCGGGAGTGCGCACCCCCTCCGCATTCAATATCGAAGCGACCTTGGCGGGACTGCCCAAGTCACGGCTGAGTTCAAAGATGCGCCGGGCGACCACGGATTCCTCCGGGTGGATTTCAATCCGCTTGGTAACGGGATCATGAGAGTAACCAAGCGGAGCCCATCCGCCGTTCCACAAGCCGCGCTTGGCGCGTTCTCCCAGCTTGTGACACACCCGCTCCACCGTGGTTTCACGCTCGAATTGGGCGAAGGAAAGCAGCATGTTCACCATGAGCATCCCCATGGGCGTACTGGTGTCGAAGGATTGGGTGGCGGACACGAAATGCACGTCGTACTGCTCCAGCACCTTCCACAGCGCGTAGAAGTCCGGCAGCGAGCGGGTGATGCGGTCGAGCTTGTAGGCGACCACAACCTTGACTTCCCCGGCCCGGACGGCGTGCAGGAGAGCTTGGATGCCGGGGCGTTCGAGGTTTTTGCCTGAAAATCCGGCATCATCGAAGAAGTGAGTGGCTTCCCAGCCTTCATGCCGGTGGATGGCAATGGCGTGTTGGCAAATGTCGCGCTGGGCGTCGAGCGAGTTGTATTCGCCCCTCGCTTGGTCGTCGGTGGAAACGCGGGTGTAGATGGCGCACCTGATAAGGGTACCGAGGCGCGCGCCGTTGGGCTGGTTCATGGGGTTGGCGATCATGGTGGTGGTTTTGTGATTGGAACTGGAGACCGGAATTCCGAGAAAGACCTCTCCCTAAAAACTAACTGATTGATGGAATAATGCAATAATATATTGTTCTTTCGAACATTTATTTTGACAGATAACGGTCCATCTTTTCGTTGGAAAGGCACGCCACTCCGGCAAAGCGGCAAAATCAAAACCCCGCCGGAAGGGCGGATTTCCTCCCATCAATCGAGGGAGTCCTTTCGCCGTGAGACGCAATCGATGGCTTCGGCGAGTTGCCGGAAGGTTTTCGCACCGGTGGCGGCCGGTGGATAGACGACCGGGAGATGGTCCAAGGTGAGGCGTTCCTCGCGGTCGAAGCGATCGAACTCACCGGACGAGTCGAGGATTCCGCGCAGGGACTCCTCCACTTCCGGGCCGAGAACCAACCGGGCGGTGACGGCGGCGGCCAGTGCTCCGGCAAGCCGTTGGTCGAGGCCGGAGCAGGCATCACCCAGATTGATCAAATGGCTGCATGTGTAGAGGCTCCACAGGATATGCCGGACGCGGGTGCCTTGGCCGGTGCTCCAATGATGGGTGAGGGTTTCGGTGAGAATCGGAATGGCCTGCCGCCATTCTTCCACGGCGCGGATCGACAGGCTCATAGTGGAGGCCGCTGGTTCGGGATGGTTTGGATCGGTCGTTTTTCCGGGAATCATGGTGTTGCTCATGGTCACCCAATCTGCCGGTTGATGCGGATTCCCATGCTCCCGAAGCGGAACAATCTGTCATTGTCCTGATATACGACCGCGCCGATCCATTCGTTTTGAGGAAATAACAGGTTCACCGCCGCTCCGTCCGCCGAGCATTTTCGGAAATTCCCTGAATCTTCTTTGCCTTGTCCAATCGTGCACCCAAACAAGAACAAACCATCTGTGATTCCAGGCTATTTCATGTGGAGAATTCCCTTTCCGGATGAGACCTCGCAATCTCATAGGCCCCCAGGTGAGGAAGCTGCGCAGCCGGAGAGGCTGGACGCAGGACCAGTTGGCGGGCGCGTTGCAGCGGGCTGGATGGGATTTGTCGCGCAGCGGCGTGGCCAAGGTCGAAGCGCGGATGGTGTGGGTGGGCGACGATCAGATGTTGTATTTCATGCGGGTGCTCCGGGTGGAATTCGAAGACCTGCTGCCACCGATCGATCCGCACGAACCAAGCTTCTACGAAAACCTCGAACGACTGATGAAGAGCCGGTTTTGAGGACCGGAAAAAGAAACCGTTTTTCGGAACGAAAAACCCTAACGGCCAATTTTCCCGCAGGCGGAGCGGGGGCAAGCAGAAAACGGAATAAGGGCCTTCAGGCCGAGCGAAGCGAGTTATGCCGGATTTCTGCTTGCCGCCGCTCCGCCTGCGGGAAACCCCGCGAACCCCGCCAAGACGCGGATCAGGGGCGGATGGAACGCATCTTTTGCGTGGGTTTTGAGAGAGACACTCATGAAAACCAATTTCCGTCCGGCTTCGATGCGGTCGGTAAATGTCTCTTTTCCGAGAGTCATCGAAAAAAGCTCGCCATGGGTCGGCGTGCGGATGGACAGGCAACATTCCTCGTTCGCCACCATGGAACGCCATGGGCTGGGCGATCAGGCCTCGAAGGGCCAACTGCTGGTGGTCACACCGAAAGTTCTGCCTTTTTTTGGCATGGTCTGGCTTTCACCCGAAGCTCGGTGCGAGACCGCTGCGGGACTGCCTCGAAAAGCTCCTTGGCGACTCCGTCGCCGTGCGCCTGCTGGAGAATGGCCGGTGCCAAAAGCATTTTAAAATCCTCATGGTTCACAACAAGGTCAAACGAATCTTGTGAGTCTTTTGTCACTGCCTCGCGAGGCCGTCCGCTGGATTATCGCGTTGAACTTCAATCATCGACACGTTCCTGATTATCAGGTAATGTCCTTACGAGTCTCAGAGCCAATGCAAGTGTTGGTAGCATTTCCCGGAGATCCGGAATATTATGCCAGTTCGGGCGCCGAACGCAGAATTCCCCCTCCCTCCTCCTGCCCGAACTGCAAGTGTCCCCGCCGACCGAGACTGCTTGGTTACTATCAACGATATGTTTCGGCCAAAACCGGAGAACCGATCCAACTGAAGATCCGGCGGTTCCGTTGCACGCATTGCCGTCGCACGGTGAGCCTTCTTCCCGATTTTTGTCTTTCCTACCGCGTGGTTCGTGGAGAGTCCGTTGCGCGATTTCTGAGAGGAAATGGTATTGATGCCTCCGATCTGCGTTGGCATGGACTGCTGGTCGGTTGCCGCAAGAAATTCGCGTCTTGGCTTCCCGAATTGGGAAGCATGATCCATCAAACTTTTGGACTTCATTGGGAAAAACCATCGATCCAATCCGTTTGGATGGGAATCGAGCAACATTTCGGTGGGTGGATTGAAGCCCGTTGCCACGTGCTCTCAAAATGTGGCGTCACCTTGCTGGGCGCTTATCGCTGCCATCGTCCTGCTTTCTTCGCTTCTTCCAAAGGGGACCACACACCTCTTCTATTTTCATCCGGTACCGATCCTCCTATTTGAGATCGTTGCTATGAAATTTACGGCCAGAACATCCGATGCCGATGAAGGGTTGAAGCCCGCCGCCATTTATGTCCGCATGTCCACCGAACATCAGCAGTACTCCACGAGCAATCAGAGGGACGTGATCGAGGAATATGCGCGCAAACGGGGCATGTGCATCGTGAGAGAGTATTCCGACGATGGAAAAAGCGGTTTGAACATCGCGGGCCGGGATTCTTTTTCCCAATTGATCGATGATGTCCGCTCCGGATCGGCCCCTTTCGATTATGTGCTTGTTTACGACGTGAGCCGGTGGGGACGATTTCAGGACACGGATGAAAGCGCTTACTATGAATTCATCTGCCGCCAGGCCGGTATCGAAGTCCACTTTTGCGCGGAACAATTTGAAAACGACGGAAGTCCCGTCTCCACCATCGTCAAGGGCCTCAAAAGGGCGATGGCCGGGGAATACAACCGTGAATTGTCAGTCAAAGTCTTCCAAGGCGCCTGCCGCTTGATCGGCCTGGGCTTCAGGCAGGGAGGCCCCGCCGGATACGGACTTCGCAGAATGCTTGTCGACCATACGGGACAATCCAAAGGAGTTCTCTCTCCCGGCGAACAAAAAAGCATTCAAACCGACAGGGTGGTGCTGGTCCCAGGACCCGACAACGAGGTCGCGGATGTCCGGTGGATATTCCATGTCTTTATCAACGAAGGCCTCTCCGAAGCGGAAATCGCCAAGCTGCTCAATTGCCGAGGGCTCAAAACGGATTTCGGCCGCGAGTGGAGCAGAGGTACGGTGCATCAGGTGCTGACCAATGAAAAATACATCGGCAACAACGTTTATCACCGGACCTCTTTCAAACTGAAAAAAGACCGCGTCCGCAATGATCCGGCCGATTGGATAAGGGCGGATGGTGCATGGCCGGCCATCATCGAACCGGAAGTCTTCCATCGCGCCCAAGGCATCATTCTGGAACGGAGCCGGCGCTTCACCAACGAAGAGATGTTGGAACGCCTGAAATCCTTGCTGGCTCTTCACGGGAGGCTGTCGGGAATCCTGATCGACGAACGCGAAGACCTGCCTTCGAGTTCGGCGTTCCGCCACCGTTTCGGCAGTTTGGTCTCAGCCTATTCCCTGATCGGCTATACTCCCTCCGTTGACTACAGTTTCATCGAAGACAACCGGGCCATTCGGAAAATGCACCCGGAAATCGTCTCCTCGGTCATTGCCGATTTGGAAGCAAGGAGCGCCACCGTCCGGATCGATCCCCGGACCGATCTCCTGAAGATCAATGACGAGTTCACCGTCTCCATCGTCCTATGCCGCCACACCGTGACTTCCAAAGGGACATCCCGCTGGGCGATCCGGTTCGACTCCAGCCTGCTTCCCGACATTACCATCGCCATCCGGTTGGAAGCGGGAAACCGTGCGATCCGGGATTACTATCTCCTGCCGTCGCTCGACATGACCTGGCAGCACCTTCGGATGCACGAAACAAACGGCGTCGAGCTGGATGGCTACCAGTTCGATGACCTCTCGTTTCTTTTCCACATGGCTGAACGAATCCTCATCCAAGATCCCGTATGAACACGAACATCACCCTCATTCCCATCGCCAGCATCCGTGTGGTCAATCCCCGGGTTCGCGACAAACGCAAATTCCGGAGAGTCCTCGACAGCATTCAGAATGTCGGGCTCAAAAAACCGATCCAGGTTTCACCCCGTCACGTTTCTCCGGGCCAACCACCTGCTTACGATTTGATTTGCGGGCAAGGCAGGATGGAGGCTTTCCAGATGCTGGGAGAACAGGAAATCCCCGCCATCGTCATGGAAGTAAACCGCAAGGAAGCGATGCTCATGAGCTTGATTGAAAACATGGCCCGGAGACAGTCATCGCCGCTGGAGCTTGTCGATGAAATCATCCGGCTGAAGGAATGCGGCTACTCGAACACCGCCATCGGGAAGAAACTGGACATTTCCAATACCATGGTCGGTGATCTCATCACTCTGAACAAAGCCGGAGAAGGCCGGCTTCTTTATGAAGTCATCCGGGGCAACATCCCTTTGGGATCGGCGATTGAAATCGCCAAAGT
>JASGGK010000002.1:0-418345 GCA_047605125.1 Luteolibacter sp. | reverse complement strand
AGCAGGACGAACTCATGCTCATGACCTCCACCGGCCAGAGCATCCGCATCCGCGTGAACGAAATCCGCGAGACCGGTCGCGTCGCGCAGGGCGTGAAACTGCTCACGTTGAAGGATACGGAGAAGCTTCAGGACATTTCCATTGTCATCCCGGATGGTGAAGATTCCTCGATGGATGCTGCCGAGGGTGAAATCACGGAAGCTCCGGAAGATACTACGCCCGCCGAAGGCGAAGCCTGATTTTACGTCGGCTTTATACCCCCGGATCCCGAACGAAGCGCTTTCCAGCGCTTCGTTTGCGTTACGTCAAAAGCGGCGGATTTCGATCCGCCGTATTTTCGTTTTGCGAACCGACGTGAAGGTCAACTCTACATTCCCGGTAAGATGAAACAGGGCGGATCGGCGTCTTTTACTCCTTGATTGATTATTAAAACAGTCGTTTTGTTTTTGAAGGATTTTAAAGGTATTTTGTTCAATTTTTTCGATTTTCGAATTTTTGGAAGATGAAAAATGGCCAATGAAGGACGGTTTTTTCGATTTTTGTCCTGATTAGAGTCGGTCGAAATGGGGAAGATTGGAGTTTTTTGTGGTTTGGGTGAAAATTTTCAGATGTTTTTGTGGTAAAAGTTGATGGGATTCTTTTTAATGAGTCAGGATCGCTCCAGTAAAAATGAAAACCACCATTACTCCTCCTCACGCGGATACTCAGGCAGCAGCTCCCTTCAACTCGGGAAAGTGGAATGCCTCCATCGACGTTTATGATTTCGTCGTCCAGAACATCACCCCATACACCAGTGGAGCTGGCTTTTTGTGCGGTCCGACCAAAAGCACCAGCTACCTGTGGGAAGTCTGTAAAAACGCCCTCAAGGAAGAACGGGCCGCCCATGGCTGCCGTGCGGTGGATCCTTCGACTATTTCGACGATTACGAGCCACAAGCCGGGCTTCATCGATCAAAACCACGAGATTATCGTCGGTCTTCAGACGGATGAGCCTCTCAAGCGCGCGATCAAGCCTTTCGGTGGGGTCAATGTGGTCAGCAACGCTCTTAAGGAGCGGGGTGTGGAGTTGGATCCATCCGTCGTCGAGATTTTCAAATACGCCAAAAATCACAACGACGGGGTGTTCACCGCCTACGACGCTGAAATCCGCGCCTACCGTTCCAAGCACATCGTCACCGGGCTTCCGGACAATTATGCCCGAGGCCGCATCATCGGCGACTACCGCCGTTTGGCGCTCTACGGCGCGGATCGTCTGATCGCCGCGAAAAAAGCGGATGCCGCGAAAGTCACCGCGGACAATCTCACGGAGCATCACGTCCGCCTGCGTGAAGAGATTTCCATGCAGATTTCCGCGCTTCAGGACATTGTAGCCATGGCTGCCAGCTATGGATACGACGTCACCCGTCCGGCGGACGACGCCCGTGAAGCGACCCAGTGGGTCTATTTCGCCTACCTGGCGGCGGTGAAAGAGCAGGACGGTGCCGCGATGTCGCTGGGCAATGTTTCCTCGTTCCTCGATATTTATTTCCAGCGCGATCTCGAGAGCGGCGCCCTGACCGAAGAGCAGGCTCAGGAAATCGTGGACCAGTTTGTGATGAAACTGCGTCTGGTGCGTCACCTCCGTCCCGGCGCATACGACGAGATTTTCGGGGGCGACCCGACCTGGGTCACCGAGTCCATCGGCGGACAGCTTCACGACGGCCGCACCAAGGTTACCAAGACTTCGTTCCGGTTCCTGCAAACGCTCTACAACCTCGGAGCTTCGCCCGAGCCGAACCTTACGGTGCTGTGGTCGGAAAAACTCCCTCAGGGTTTCAAGGAATTCTGCGCCCAGGTCTCCATCGATACCTCTTCCGTCCAGTACGAAAACGACGACCTCATGCGCAGTGTCCGCGGCTCGGATGACTACGGGATTTCCTGCTGTGTTTCCCATCAGACGATCGGCAAGGCGATCCAGCATTTCGGTGCCCGCGTCAACCTGCCGAAAGCACTTCTTCTCTCGATCAACTCGGGCCGTGAGGAAGAAGGCGGAACCCTCATCATGAAAAACATCCCCGCCGTCGCGGACGGGGTGCTGGACTACGGGGAAGTGATGGAAAACTTCAAGGTCGCCCTCAAGGAACTGGCACGGGTGTATGCGAAGTCGATGTTCATCATCCATTACATGCACGACAAATATTACTACGAGCGTGCCCAACTGGCCTTTATCGATACCGATCCGCACATTGATATCGCTTACGGTGCCGCCGGAATTTCCATCATCGCGGATTCGCTTTCCGCCATTCGTTACGCCAAAGTGACGCCGGTGCGCAACGAGCAGGGCATCGCCACCGATTTCAAGATCGAAGGCGACTATCCGAAATATGGGAACGACGACGACCGTGTGGATTCCATCGCTCAGGAAATCGCCCGGATTTTCATCACGGAGCTTCGCAAATACCGCACCTACAAGGACGCGAAGCCGACGCTTTCGCTCCTCACCATCACTTCCAACGTGATGTATGGTAAAAACACGGGAGCGACCCCGGATGGCCGCAAGGCCGGGGAGCCCTTCGCGCCGGGAGCGAATCCGATGCACGGACGGGACAGCCACGGTGCCATCGCCTCTCTCAACACGGTTGCCAAACTTTCCTACGCCGATTGCGAAGACGGGATTTCCAATACCTTCTCCATCGTTCCAAAGGCGCTTGGCAACACCCGTGAAGATCAGGTGGAGAACCTCGTCAATCTGATGGACGGCTATTTCATGCGCAATGCGCACCATCTCAACGTCAACGTGTTGAACCGCGACACGCTGCAAAAAGCCTATGACAATCCCGAGGAATACCCGCAACTCACCATTCGGGTTTCCGGTTACGCCGTGAACTTCACCCGCCTTTCAAGGGCGCACCAGATGGAAGTGATCACCCGGACCTTCCACGAAAGCATGTAAGTTCCGGCATGGCGCGGGCCGGCCGCACGGCCCGCGTTTTCCCTGCTAACAAAATGACTCCCGTCCACCGTATTTCCCGGACTCTTTCTCCCGATGCCCCGGCGACAGGGGACGCCACCCTGTCCACGCAATCAATGCTCCGCGTTCATTCGATCGAAACTCTGGGAACCCATGACGGCCCCGGATTGCGGATGATCGTTTTCACCCAAGGCTGCCTGATGCGCTGCCTGTATTGCCATAATCCGGACACGCTGGCCCTCGAAGGCGGCTCGCTCCTGGATCTGGATGAAATCGTTCAGCGCGCCATCCGCCAGAAACCCTATTTCGGAAAACGCGGGGGAGTGACGGTGTCCGGCGGTGAGCCGACTTTGCATCGGAAGGTGCTCCTCGATCTGTTCCGCAGACTCCACGAACATGGAATTCACACGTGTCTCGATACGAACGGTCTTTTTCTGGATGAGGAGCTGCATGCCCTCTATGCCGAAACCGATCTGGTGCTTCTTGACATCAAACACATCGACGATGCGATCCACCGGCGGTTGACCGGCGTTTCGAACACTACGCCGCTGGCGGTCGCGGCCTATCGGGAATCGACGGGAAAACCCATGTGGCTGCGTTATGTGCTGGTTCCGGGCTGGAGTGACCAGCCCGAAGCGCTTGAGCGTTGGGCAAAACAATTTTCCGAATACCGTACGGTGGAACGGGTGGAAATCCTGCCCTATCACCGTCTCGGCACCCACAAATGGGAGCATCTGGGCATGGATTATAAACTCGGCGATGTTTCCCCCCCTTCGGAGGAAGTGAAACAACTCGCCTCGCGGATTTTCACCTCCCATCTCCCTCACACAAAAGTCGTTTTGAAATAAGCGGCTCCAGAATTTATGCCTCCCTATCCAAACGCACAGCGGTGGCCGGTCGCGATCGCCGGCACCTTCCTGCAAATCGGTCTCGGTACGGTCTATGCGTGGAGTTTCTTCCAGAAACCGATCACGGTGACTTACGGATGGAGCAATGAATCGGTCACCTGGGTATTCAGCCTGGCGATCTGTTTTCTGGGGTTGTCCGCCGCTTGGGGAGGCTTCCAATTGAAAAGCGCGCGACTTTCTCCCCGTTCTCTCGCGCTTGCCGGAGGGATTCTCTTCTCCCTTGGCCATTTCATGGCGGCGGCGGCGCTTTCGAAAGGATTGCTTTGGCTTCTTCTTCTCGGTTACGGAGTGGTGGGAGGCACCGGGCTGGGACTCGCCTATGTGGTGCCCGTGGCGACGGCGGCCAAATGGTTTCCCGACAAAAAAGGCCTCATCACCGGCATGGTCGTGATGGGCTTCGGTCTCGGCGCGTTGCTCATGAGCAAGGTGCTCGCGCCTCTCGCCCTCAGGGTTTTCAACCAGAATCTGGCACTTTCCTTTGCCGCGATGGGCGCTGTTTTCTCCGTCCTGATCCCTGCCGCCGCGTGGTTCATGAAAAATCCTCCCTCCGCCGGATCGTTATCCGGAAAGCCGGACTCGGCGGGAGAGATTCCTGTTTCGGAAACGGACCGTGCTCCCGCCGGAGCGAGGTTCATGGCTCTGTGGCTTTTATTTTTCTGCAATATCTTTGTGGGAATTTCCATCATCAGCTTCCAGTCCCCGCTGCTGCAGAATTTGCTCCTGCGCGAACACCCCGGAATGGATGCCTCCTCGCTCGCGGGCGCCGGTGCCACGCTGATCGCGTGCGGAGCGATTTTCAACGGTCTCGGCCGTTTCCTCTGGGGTGCTGTTTCGGATCGGATGGGCCAGTCACGGGCTTTTTCCGCGATGATGGGGACTCAGGTGCTTGTGTTTCTTTTCCTTCCAAAAGCCTCCAATCCCTGGCTGTTCGGAACGCTCGTCTGTTATATTCTGCTTTGCTATGGGGGAGGCTTCGGGACGATCCCGGCTTACGTGCAGGCGTTGTTCGGCCCCACCCGCATGGCGATGCTTTACGGGGTGATCCTCACCGCGTGGTCGGCGGCGGGTATCGCCGGGCCGAAATTCATGGCGTGGTTGCTCGACAACCACCCGGACAGCGCCGCCCGCACGGCGTTCCTGTGCAGCTCCGCTCTTGTCGCCTTCGGGTTCGTGCTGACGTTCGTTCCCTCCCTGCGCACTCCGCGCGACGAGTAACCCTTACCGGAATAGTCTTGCGCGAAGAGGTGCCCTGCCTTACGCCGCGCGCGTCCCGGCAGGCATCCGGCTTGCCATTTTCTCACTTTAATTCCTCAAAATCATGGCCGTTCTCGTTGGCAAACCAGCCCCGTCGTTCCGTGCGAAAGCCGTCAAAGGCGAAACCATCATCGAGGATTTCTCCCTCGATCAATTCATCGGCAAAAAATACGTCGTGTTTTTCTTCTACCCGAAGGACTTCACGTTCGTCTGCCCGACCGAGCTTCATCGCTTCCAGGAAGAACTTCCCGAGTTCGAAAAACGCGATGTCGCTGTCGTCGGTTGTTCCACCGATTCCGAATTCTCCCACTGGGCATGGCTCCAGACTCCGAAGAATAAAGGCGGCATCGAAGGCGTGAAATACCCGCTGGTGGCCGACATCAACAAGACCATCTCCGAAGCCTACGACGTGCTTGCCGGCGATTACTATTCCGACGAGGAAGGAAACGTCGAAGTCCTCGGTGAACTCGTCGCTTATCGCGGTCTGTTCCTGATCGATAAAAACGGCATCGTCCGCCACCAGATCGTGAACGACATGCCGCTCGGCCGCTCGATCCGCGAGTGCCTCCGCGTGGTGGACGCCCTGCAACACTTCGAGCAATTCGGCGAAGTCTGCCCGATGGACTGGCAGAAAGGCGACGACGCGATGACTCCCGACCACAACGGCGTCAGCGATTATCTTTCCAAGTAGACCGATTGCCAAAAATAGTTGCCGAAACTCCTCATAAAAAGCTGGTACGACTGTTTGAAGCCCTTTAGCCTTCTTCATCTGCCGTCCCCGTCAGCTTCCCAATCCTGAGACCTGTTCCATCCATGAGCTGGAACTGGCCATGGAGTGCAATCCTGATGGTAAATCCTACCGGCGCCTTGCCGCCATCCACCTTCTCCTCATTGGAGTGTCGTTTGACCATGTCCTGCGCAATTCCAGACGCAGTGAACGTTGTCTGCGGCTTTGGATTTGCCGTTTCAATACCCAAGGCATCGACGCCCTCATCTATCGCCCATGTGCAGGGCGCCCCCGCAAGCTGGACGCCGCCCTTGTCAAATCCGAGATCCTGCCCTTGGTCGATGATCCATCAAAAGCGGACCAACTTCATTGGACTGCCGTCAAACTCTGCGGCTGGCTCAAGGAACATACCTCCTAAGAGACTGTCTTAGAACCCGTTTAAAGTCTTTAAGAAATCCTAAGAATCGTCAAGATGAGGAGCGTGAGTTCACCCGTCAGCCGTCCCGATCAAATCTATCCAAGCGATCTGAATCGCAAACAGTTTGAAGTCATTCGCTCGATTCGCCAGATTCGCGGTGCCTTTCATTTCTTCATCCCTCCACGATAAGAAAACCAATCAATTCGCCCCACCAGTCGTCAAAGTCGGCGAGTAGGCATCGATTTGTTTTTGCAGTTCGGCGTGAACCCATGCATTTCCCGGTTCGTTCACGACGTTTTTCAACTCCTGCGGATCTTGATCGAGATCAAAGAGCATTTCGGAGCCGTCGCGGAATTTGGTGTAACGCCAGCGTTCGTTGCGAATGGAAACTCCGTGGGCGGATTCACCGTTCTCGCTCCATACGGTGAAGGCTGGGCGATTCCACGCATGCTTGGGATCATCGAGCAAGGGAGTGAGGCTCTTGCCATCCAGTTCTTTAGGAACCGGCAGGCCGCACAGCTCTGCCAGCGTCGGATAAATATCGACCGCTTCCACCACGCGCGAGCTGGCTTGGCCGTTTCCACGCGCATGCGGCAAATCGATGATGAAAGGCGTGCGCGCTCCTTGTTCGAAAAGCGATCCGGCCTTGGACCACTTGCCGCGCTCGCCGAGCTGATAGCCGTGATCGCTCCAAAAAACGATGATCGTTTTTTCCCGCAGACCGAGCTCGTCCAATGCGGAAATCACCCGTCCCACATTCCAGTCGGCAAAGGTGATGCAGGCATAGTAGGCGCGGATCATTTCCCGTGCCTGCTCGGGCGTGGCATCGCGGCCGATGAACAAATCGGCATTTTTCGGGCGGATCGATAATTTCGGAAAACCTTCCGGCACCGTGGGACGCGGCGCGAAGTTCACCGGCAGCGGGATTTTATCCGCCACATAGGATTCAAAAAACCGCTGCGGCGCGATCAACGGGCTGTGGGGTTTTGCAAAACCGCAGGCCATGAAAAACCGTTGGTCTTTATATTTTTTCAGCATCTCGATGGCCCGATCCGCGGCTTTGGAATCGCCATGCTTTTCGCCGGTGTCCGGCGTGGCTTGCCATTGATCCGAGTAGCTCGATTTATCCCGATCATTTTCCTGCAAGCGCTCCGGTTTCTTGCCGCCCTTTTCCTGTTTCTCGCTCATCACCTGTGCCGGATCGGCGGCGGGAGCTCCCGGAGTTTTCTCGGCATTCTTCGGCACGCCTGCCAGCGTTCTCACCTCGCCGCCGACCGACCACGCATCGGTATCATCGATCCCGCCGTGGAAAATTTTCCCGGAGCGCAGGGTCACGAAACCGTTATCTTTGAAATACTGCGGCAGGCTCACCGCGTCCGGCAGCACATCCTTGAACCAAATACGGTTTCCATACATGCCGGTTTTCCCCGGTTGCCGTCCGGTCAACATCGAGATCCGCGAGGGATTGCACAGCGGATATTGGCAATACGCGCGGTCAAACCGCACGCCGGAGGCCGCGAGCCGATCGATATTCGGCGATTGTACGATGGGATTTCCGTAGCAGCCGAGGTCAGGGCGCATGTCATCCGTACAGATCAGTAGAACATTGTAGGGGTGCTTTTGCTCTTCCGCATGCGCGCACGCCAGACCGAGAAAAGCCAACATTAAGAAAATGGGTTTTTTCATAAAGTATCGTTTAGTCATTCAGCACAATCGAGATCTCAGCGAGGAAAAACGAAGCCGCTTCAGCGCGCTTCCGGTGAGCCGCCACTCCGCACACATCGGAAACCGGTATGATTCGCCGCGCTCATCGGCTCGCCCTTGCTGCGGCTGCCGAGCACGTAGCGCGTGCAATATTCCGCCGCACACAGGAAGGAACCGCCGCGTTGCACTTTTTTGGGAACACCCGGCTCCTGCGGATCTTCGCTCGCCGCCGGTCCCTTCGGATTTTTCACGCCCGCCGCATCCGCCACATAGGTATCCTCGCGATACCAATCGGAGCACCACTCCCACACATTTCCCGCGAGATCATAAACCTGATAAGGATTCGGCGGAAATTTCTTAACTGGCGCCAAACCCGCATAACCATCGGCCGACGTGTTGTGATTGGGAAATTCACCCTGCCACACATTGGCCTGCAATTTCCCGCCCGGTGGCAATTCCTCTCCCCACACGAACGGTTTTCCGTCCATCCCGCCGCGCGCCGCATATTCCCACTCCGCCTCCGTCGGCAACCGCTTGTTCGCCCACTTGGAGTAAGCCGCCGCATCCTCCCAGCAAATATGCACCACGGGGAAATTTCCGCGCCCTTCCAGATTGCTGCCCGGACCTTCCGGTGACTTCCAATTTGCCCCCGGCACATATTGCCACCGCGAGCGGAAATCCTCCAGCGCCGCGCCTTTCGTCGGCACATGAAACACGATCGATCCCGGGAGCAGCGCCTCCGCTGGCACGCCGGGAAAATCCTCCGGCTTCGGCTTCCGCTCGGCAACCGTCACGTAGCTGGTCGCGGTCACGAATTTTTGAAACTCATCGTTCGTCACCTCCGTCTGATCCATCCAGAAGCCATCCACCTTCACGCGGTGAACCGGCTTAGCGTCGCGGATTTGCGCAGGCGTGCAGAATTTTTCAGCCACTGCGGACATGCCCATCGAAAACTCTCCCGCCGGTATCCAAACCATCCCAGCAGGTGCCGCTTCCTCCGCGTTTCCTCCGCTCCACGACAAGAGCGCGAATCCCAAAACGAGAGACGTTTTTTTCCAGAAATTACTCATGGCTCGATGGGAATTTATGATCTTCACTCGAAATTTGTCCAAACCTGAAAATTTCAAACCCGCCGAACAGTAATCTCTTCCATATTCGCAAATGAAACTTCTTCACCTGTCCTTGGCGACTTTGTGCGCGGCAACATTGACCCTGTAAGGCCAATCCACAGACACCCCTGAAACGCCCCCCCCTCCTTCGCTGCTTCCCGCTCCGACGTTGACTGATGTCGCCTACGGCTCCCATCCCGGCAAGTGCTGGATTTCTGGAAAGCCGCCTCGGACAAGCCCACGCCCGCCGTCATCTACATGCATGGCGGAGCTTGATCAAAAGGCGATAATAAAGACATCGGGAAACAGCATTTCGAAAAATGCCTCTCGGCCGGTATTTCCGTCATTTCCATCAACTACCGCTTCGTCCGCCAAGCTCGCGAAGCGAAAGTCATGCCGCCCTTGGAATGGCCCATGCATGACCTGATGCGGACGCTGCAATTCGTTCGCTCGAAGTCCTCCGAATGGAATATCGAAAAATCCCGCATTGCTGTTTCAGGAACGTCCGCTGGAGCATGCACCAGCTTGTGGCTCACCTTTCATGCCGAAATGGCGGACCCCACCAGCACGGATCCCGTCTCCCGCGAATCCACGCGTCCTTGGAGCGCCGCAGTCCTCGGCGCCCAAACCACTTTGGATCCGTTGCAAATGAAAGAATGAACAACTAACAGAAATCGCGGCGGACACGCCTTCAATTTCAAAGACACCAAGCCCCGCGACATCCAGTTTGCCGAATTCCTCGCCCACCGCGAAGACGTGCTTCCGTGGATTAGACCGATTGCCAAAAATAGTTGCCGAAACTCCTCATAAAAAGCTGGTACGACTGTTTGAAGCCCTTTAGCCTTCTTCATCTGCCGTCCCCGTCAGCTTCCCAATCCTGAGACCTGTTCCATCCATGAGCTGGAACTGGCCATGGAGTGCAATCCTGATGGTAAATCCTACCGGCGCCTTGGGACTGCTGCATGGATTTACGGCATTTGCGGTGAGCTTGTCTTGGATGACTCACATTTTTAATGGATCTGCGGTGCTGCTGTGGCTGTTGTTGGCGCTTTTCCCGACCTTGTTTGCGCATTTTCATGGAAGGGCGTGGGCGCGTGGATGGAGCGGGTGGAAGTTCGAGGTTTTCACGGCGTTGAACTGGTGCGCTTGGGAGTTCATTCGTGCGGAATTGTTTCCTCTTAAATTCCCATGGATGACGGCGGGTTTGGCGATTGGGCCGAATGTATTGCTACCTTGGATCGGTGTGTATGGCGTGAGTTTGATCGTGGTTTTTGCGGCGGCATCGATTTCGTCCAGAAAACTTTGGCCGGCATTGGGAGCATCAGCGATTTTGGTGGCTGGAGTCGGTTTGTGTTTTCCGTGTCCCGAACCTGTGGCGACGGATGCGTCATCGGTTAAAATGGCGGGAATTCAGATGGAAAATGTTTCTTGTGATCGATTTCTATCTGAAACAGGAAAATTACCCGCTGACGTGAAGTATGTGGTTTGGCCGGAGTATTCGGTGCCATTTGATATTCGGAAAAGCGAACGTGATTGGGCGCTTATCCAAGCTTTATGCGATGAGCGAAACATAACGCTGACTTTTGGAACTCAAGCAGTGTCTGGCAAAGGAGGTGAATGGCGTAACATTGCGCTCACCATGGATGCTTCCGGGGTGCGTGGAGAACATGCCAAAGTTCATACCGTGCATTTCTTCGATGATGGAATACCGGGGAAAACCCAACTACCGGTGACTACGGATTACGGGAAAATAGGAACTCCGATCTGTTTTGATGGGGATTACGAAGGCGTGATTCGAGGAATGACTAAAGAGGGTGCTGAAATGATCGTCATTCCGACGATGGATGCGGAAACTTGGAGTGTGCGTCAGCATGAGCAGCATGCAGAATTGGCGTGTATCCGTGCGTGTGAGAATGGGCGTTGGGCGTTTGCGTGTGCGACTTCGGGAGTTTCACAAGTGATCGATTCGCACGGTCATGTTCATGCCCGGCTTGCTGCGCTTGAGCAGGGAGTGATGACTCAGACGATGAAGCGGGAAACAGCGCTGACGTTTTACACGTGCTTCGGTTGGCTATGTCCGTGGGTTTCTCTGGTGCTAGCGGCAGTTGGCTGGGTGTGGGTGTTTTTGCCGAAGAGGTGGAAAGACGATTTGGAGATCGTTGCTCCTTGAGGATTGAATCGGAAATAACGAACTCGGTTGATGATAGAGCCGACGTGAACGTCAGCGGTCCTTCCGTCGGCGGATCCAAAATGAGAGTGTGGCGAGTGAGCCGAGCAGGGAAATACTGGAAACTTCCGGGATGGCGGTGATGACGATGTCGTTGCCGGTTCCGCCGATGTAGGAGATGGTGAACTGGCGACCGTTGGTGTCGGTCAGGACTGCGCCTTCTTCGAGGCCCGCGAAGGTTCCGGTGATGGTGGCATTGTCATCCACCAGGTCGAACAAGGTGAACAGGGTTCCAACCGCTGCTTCGTAGTTCGCCGTGAGCGCAAGCGTGCTGGCGTTCCCCAATGTAAGATTTCCGGTGACGATTTGAAGTTGATCGTAACCGCCCGCCACCCCGGCGTCCGTTCCATCGATGGTGAAATCCGCGCCGCCATCCAGCACGATATTGCCCTGTTCCAGTGTGAAGCGTCCGGTGGAAGTTTCGGTGCCCGGATCGAGCCAGCCACCCTGGTTTACCGTGATGCTCGCATTCGTGGTGGAAAGCGTGAGCTGGCCGGTGCCTGCGAGGGTGCCGTTGGTTCGCACTTCGTAACCCTCTCCGCCGGTGTGGACTCCGTTTTGTTCGAGGCGGGCCGCGGCCGATCCTCCGCCGATGGTGGTGGTGCCGGTGTAAGTGGACGTGCCGCTGAGCGAGGTTTTTCCGGAAATCACGTTGACCGCGCTGAAGTTGGAAATGGAGGCGGAGTGGCTGAAGGTGTTGGTCGCCGAGCCGAGATCGAAGTTCAAGGTGTTCGTCCCGGTGCCGCCATCGATGCCCCCGGTGACCACCGCCGTGCCTCCGAGAATATTCACGGTATCGTCTCCGCCTTCCATCGAAATGGCGGTTTCCGCATCCCCGAGCGCGTGGATGACGGAGCCGGAATTACTGAAAACGTCGTTGCCGCCGCCCATTTGCACGGCGGCGGCGGCAGTGCTGAGATTGGTTCCGCGAATGATGCCGCCTTCGTTGTTGGTGATGGTGTCGGCGAAATCTCCGATCATTTTGATCGCGTAGCCCGAGCGGCCTTCGATCAGGCCGCTGTTGGTAATGGTGGTGGCGGCGAGGGCGCTTCCGCCGCTGCTGTTATCCACCAGGATGCCGTGACCTTCGCGGGTGGCGTCGCCGTTCGGCGCGTCGGCGAGAAGCGTGCTGCCGATGATGCGTCCGGTGGCAGTGTTGATGATGGTGCCGCCGCCGATGGAGATGCCTTCGGAATTGTTGGAAAACGTGTCCGAGCCCGCGCCTTTCGCTCCGTAGCCGAGAATGTCGCCGGAGTTGGTGATGTATGCGATGCCATCGACATCCACGCCGTCGCCATCGCCATTGGCTGTGCTGGCCATGACGGTTCCTTGAATGGTGGCGCCGGAAGCGTTGTTGACGGTCACGATGTTATTGGTGTTCAGCGCTCCATCCGTGTTAATGCCCGAGCCGTTCACTCCGAGAATGAGCCCGCCCGCGTTGTTATTTACGGTGAGGGTGTAGGTGCTTTCATCTTCGCCGCCGGTGATGCCGGTGCGGCCTGAAATCGTGCCGTCGTTGGTGATGGTTACGCCTGAATTTGCTTGGGTATCAATGCCGTCGCTGCTTGAGCCTGTGCTGTCGGGTGTGGCGGTGATGGTGCCATGATTCACGATGGTGGCGTTCGCTCCCGTGCGGATGGCATCGGCGTAGAGAGCGGAAATGATTCCGGTCGCATTGTTGGTGATCGAGACGGTTCCGCTGGTGATGTCATTAAAGTCAATTGCCTGGCCGGAGCCTCCGGTTTGACTGATCGTGCCATTGTTGGTGATGGTCCAGTTTGAATCCGCCGATCTGGCTTGGATCACATCGTCACCCACCGAAGTGATGCTTGCACCGGCGTTGTTGTTGATGATGGTGGTTGCCGTGCCGGAGCTGGCTCCACGGATGCCGCGTCCCGAACCGGTTTGGCTGATGGTGCCGCTGTTGTTCAGAGTGACCGTTCCACTCGTGTTGCTGAGCGTGACGGCGGTGGTGCTGCCGGAAATGGTGAGGGAAACTCCGGTTTGAATCGTTCCGGTGTCTCCTCCCGCGCTGAGTGTTTGAGCGGTGGTGCTGTTGGAGCTTAAATTAAAACTCGCGGCGAAAACCGGTGAGGTCAGTGCGGCGATAATCAGGAGAGGTAAAGTGCGTGTGCGCATAGGGAGGACGCGCACGGTGCGGTGAAATTCATGCGGAGTGAAATTTCCGCATGGTCACGATTTCGACATAACTGTTTCAGTTTCGGTTTTCCCGACTTCCTCCAGCTCGGCGACACTGACGCGATCCCGCTTTTTCAGGAAGAAAAACGCGCCGAGAAATGCCCAGAACGTATTGCAGGAGAAACCGGCGAGGGAGGCGGCGACGGCGGTTTCCGCGCTGACGTTGGCCAAATCCTTGAGGAGAATTTGAAAGGTGCTTTCGCGAACTCCGACGCCCGCGACGGAGACGGGCATGGAGCTGATGGATTCGATGACGGGCATGGCGGACACCACGGTCGTCAGGGAAGTGGTGCCGCCGACGGCGCGGAGGCCGCACCAGAAGGAAGCGAAGTAGGCGGCGAGCAGGGCGAAGGAAAAGGCCGCGCCCGCGAGGGTGAGTTTCCAGTTTCTACGGTAAGTATCGTAGATCAAAGGGATCTGCACCATGAACGGCCATTTGGCGAAGCGGTTGTTCGCATGGATTTTCCGGTGAACGGGCGGCGAGGCACAGATGAAAATCAGTGCTACCAAACCGAGGCCGCCGCTGAACCAGACCCAGGAGAAGTGGATGATGTCACGTCCGAGGCGGCTTTGTTCCGTGAGCGCCTCGAACCGCGCGGCGGAAATGACGAAGAACGACAGCGCCAGAGCGACCATTCCGGCGAGATGGTCCATCATGACCGCCATGGCGACGACGAGTTTGCGCCCCGGATGATCGCGGATGAGCAGGAGGATGCGCGCGGCATCTCCGCCGATGCCCGCGGTGGAGACGAGATTGAAAAGGTTTCCGATCATCGTCAGCTCGATCGAGCGCCAGATGGAAACCCGGAGCGATTGGGCTTTGAGGAAAAACCACCAGCGGATGGCGCAGAGAATCACTCCGAGGCCGGCCGTTCCCACACCTGCGAGCAGCCACGAGTAATCGATGGCTTCCGGGTGGGTGAAGACCGGGTGGTTCCAATCGACATGGGAAAACGCCCACCACAGGCCGAGACCGGTCAGGGTGAGTTTGAGAAGGAAGAAGATCCCGGCTTTGATCCGGAGATTGCGGCGGCTGGATTCGATCACTGGCCTTTTTCGATTTCCAGCGCGATGGTTTCCACGCTGGTGAGAATCGACTTCGCGGCTTCGGAATTTCCGACCTTGAGTCCGAAGTGTTTTTCAAGAGCGACGACGAGTTGCAGGGCGTCGACGGAATCGAGTCCGAGGCCGTGTCCGCCGAAGATCGCGGTTTTAGTGCCGATTTCTTCCGGTGCGTAGTCGAGCATGAGCTCTTCCACCATCACTTCCTTGATTTTTTGCCGCAGTTCCTCGCCTTGCATGATTGTGATTCAAAAAATTCCGCCGTCGATTTTGAGCGACGCCCCGGTTATATAGGCGGCCTCCGCTCCGGCAAGGAAGAACACGGCGGCGGCGACTTCCTCGGGTTTGCCGAAACGACGCATCGGCACGCCCATTTTCGCCTGTTTTTTCGCATCGGCATCCATATCCGCAAGCGCTTCGGTCTCGATGTAACCGGGTAAAATCGAGTTCACCGTGATGCCGGAGCGCGCGGTTTCCTTGGCGAGCGTGCGGCTGAAGGTGACGACTCCGGCCTTGGCGGCGGCGTAGTTCGTCTGGCCAAGTGGTGGCAAAAGCGCGCTGAGCGAGGCGATGTTGATGATCCGGCCAAAGCGCTGGCGCATCATCGGCCCGACGGCGGCGCGGGAGCCATGGTAGACGGAATCGAGATTGGAGGAAATAACCGAGTGCCACGCTTCGTCTTCCATCGTGGCGAGGAGGGAATCTTTGTGAACACCGGCGTTGTTGACCAGGACATCGAGTCGGCCGTCTTTTTCAACAATGGTTTCCACGGCGGATTTCCAGGCGGCGGCATCGGTGACTTCGAGATCGATGAGATGGCAACGCTCGGGAAATGAGGCGACGAGTTCTTCCGCGCGCGCGCGGTTTTTGCGGACGCCGAGCCAGATGCTGGAAGTTGGGTCCTTTTCGAGGAAATAGCGTCCGATGGCGAGGCCGAGACCGCCGTTTCCGCCGGTGATGAGGATGGAAGGCATGATATGGAGGCGTTAATGAAGAGACGCCCTAAAGGGCTGGACTACGAACGATCCCCCGCAGGCGGAGGTCGTTGCCGAGTTGGGTGAATTCGAGTTCTTCGAGCTTCAGGGATTCGGGGAAACTTTTTCCTGCGAGAGCGGGAGTGGTACCTCCGCAGAGAATCGGGGCGTAGTAGATGACGACTTCATCGATCAATCCGGTTTCAAACAGGGCGCCAGAGAAATTTCCTCCGGCTTCCACCATGGCGCTGAGCACGCCTTGCTCGGAAACGAGAGAGCGTAGCGATGCTTCGAGATCGCGGCACGGACAGATGAGCGTGCGGTGTTTCCACGCGTCGCTGAGAATCGGTGCGTTCGCGGGTAAGGTTTCCGGGCGATCGGAGAAAATCACGCGCCACGGCTGATCGCGGCCTTCCAGTAATTTCGGATCGCGGATCGTCAGCGCGGGAAGATCCCGGCGGACGGTTTCACCGCTGGTGAGCATGGCATCGGCTTGCGAGCGGAGCTGCTGGACATCGGCGCGGGAGAGTTCGTTGGTGAGCCATTGGCCTTCGCCGGGCGGGCGGGTGATGCGGCCGTCGAGGCTCATCGCGGTTTTCCAGATGATCCACGGCAGGCCGGTTTCGCGGACTTTGAAAAACGGACGCAGGATTTTTTCCGCAGCTTCACGGCGGACGTTGGAGGTGACGGAGATTCCGGCTTCGCGCAGCATCGCATCGGCACGTCCGGCGTGGGCGGGATTGCGATCGACGCAGGCGTAAACGACGCGGGTGATTCCGGCTTCGATGATACCCGCGGTGCATGGCGGCGTGCGGCCATGGGTGGAGCAGGGTTCCAACGTGACGTAAATCGTCGAGCCGCGGATCGCTTCAGCGCCCACGGTTTCGCGGGCGTCGGCGAGGGCTTCACGTTCGGCGTGCGGGCGTCCGGCGGCGCGATGCCAGCCGCGTCCGATCACGATGTTGTCTTTGACGATCACGGCGCCGACGGGCGGATTCGGCGCGGTTTTTCCGATGCCCTTGCGTGCTTCGGCAAGGGCTGTTTCCATCCAGTGTTCGTCAGGGAAGGTCACGGGTGGCGGTGGATTTTGGAGTTTGCTCCGGCTCGGATTGCGGGCGGGAAATTTCAAGTTGCAGCGGCTTGCCGGTGGAAATCGGATAGACGGTGTTCGGGGTCGGCATTTTGATGTCTGCTTCGGCGAAGCGTTTGTCCACCATGATACGGATGTCGCTGGCGACGACGTCGGCGTTGGTCTTGCTGTTGAATTCGGTCCAGTAGTAGATGCCGAAAACGAGGCCGGAATCGGAGAAATCTTCCAGAGTCACGATCGGCGTGGGTTCTTTCAAGATCAGGCCGTGACGTTCCACACACTCGCGGAGGATCTCCATTACCTGTTGCGGCGGTGTGCCGTATTCGGCGCGGATGGTGATGAATCTGCGGACGCGGCGGTTGTTGAGTGTGAGGTTGGTGACGCGGTTTTCGAGGAAGAGCGAGTTCGGGACGAGCGTTTCCTTGCCATCGCCGCCGCGCAGGACGGAAGAGCGGGTGTTGATTTCAATGATGGTGCCGGAGAGCCCGCCGAGGTCGATGATGTCACCGATGCGGATTTTCCGTTCGAACAGAACGATGATGCCGCTGATGAAGTTTTTGATCAGGGTCTGGGTGCCGAAACCCAAACCGATGGCGAGGGCGCCACCGACGAAGGCGAAGAGCGTGAGGGGAATACTGAGGAAATTCAGGGTGGAAATGGCGAGAGCGACGCCGACGACGATCATCAGCCAGTTCCTCAAGGTGTTCGCCTGGGCTTCGCCGATGTGCACGCGGCGCATGACGAGATGTTGCAGGCGACGGCTGAGGCGTGCGGCGATGGAGTAAAAGATGCTGAAGTAGAGGAGCGCCAGAATGACGGTTCCGAGTTTGACATTTTTGGTTAAAGTCCCGTCGTTGTAGGTGGCGACGGAGAAATTCCAGACGTTTTTGACCATGGTCCACGCGGAAGTCGCCGCGTCTTCGATGTGGGCGCCGATGGATTTTAACGCGCCTTGTTCATTCTCTTTTACCCAGCGATCCATTGCCTTGCGTTGATTGGCGATGGATTGTGAAAGGCGCTGGAGGAAACTTTGTTTTTCCCAGAGAGCGGCACGTTGGTCGGAGAGGAGAGAGGCGCGGGGATCATTGCCGCCGATGCCGGCGGCGGTGTTGTTGAGTTGGCTGAGGTCCGCGTTGACGGTGGAGAGTTGGTTGTTGGTGACGACTTCCCAGGCGGCGAGGCGATCGCGTAAGGACACGAGCGAGCGAAATGCGGCGTCCCGATCCTTGCGGGAGCTTGCCTGGCTGAGCGTGCGGCGGTTTTCGTAAGCGGTGATCGGATAGGACTCGAGGGTTTCAAGACTTCCGAGATTGTCGAAAATGAAAAACAGCGAGTCGGCTTTTGATTCGGCGGCGGTGAGGGTGAAGCGGGCGAGATCGATTTCCGGGGAGTTTTGATTTTCCGGATTCGCGGCGAGCAGTTTGTCGAGGGCGCCGCGGGCGCGGAGTTTGTCGGAGGCGGCGGCTTTTTGTTTTTTATTGGCTGCCGAGATTTCTTTTTCGATGGCCGCGATGTGGTCGTCCGCGGTGGCGCGGAGTTTTGCGAGATCCTCATCGCTGAAGGCGCTGCGGGTGCGAGCGATGTCCAGTTGTTTTTCGGCGAGCTTGAGCTGGATTTGAACCGTGGAAAGCTGGGCGTTGAGAAGATCGAGGTTGCTCTTGATGCTTTCGATGCGGGCGATGAGGAGCTGTTGTTTGAGATTGGCGGCGTCCGCATTCCATTTCAGCGCTTCGCCGGGTGTGGTCGCGTTGGCGAGTTCGGTGTTCGCTGTGTTGGCGGCTTCCTGCGCGGCGGGAACCTCGCGTTGGAGGCTTTCCAGGGTGCGGTCAAACAGCTCGATGGAAGATTCGTAGCTGGTCTTTTTCTCGTTGAGAGAGGCGAGCCGGTTGGAAAGTTCATCGACGAGCAGAATGGAATAAGGCGGTTTGGTATCGAAGGTTTTCCAGTCGTTGAGAGCTTCCAGGGCGGCGTTGTAGTCGTTGGTGACATTGTCGCGTGCCTTCAGCAGGTTGACGTGGCGGGAGAGCGAGCGGACGAGCTGGTCGTGATCCTGGCGGCGATCGGCGAGGGCGGCGGGGGAAATACCTTCGGGCGGCGGAGCGTCGTTGTCGGGAAGCTCCGCGAGGGCGGCGCGGGCTTCGGTGAGTTTTTTCTGAATCCGCTCGCTTTCGCTGGGTTGCTGCGGTGTGGCGGCGGGTTGGGAGGAGCTGCTTTTGACGATTTTTTCCAGTTGCTGGAATTGGGGAAACGCGGGCTGGGTGAGGAGGAGAAGTCCTAGCAGGAAGATGAGCGGGCGGGCGCGCTGGGTCATGATCGATGGGGATGAAAATTTCAGAGTTCGCCGCGTGCGTCCTTTTCGAGCTGGATGCGGTCGTTGAGGTTGCGGGCTTTGATGCTGCCGCGCTTGGCCCAGCGCTCGACGGCCATCTGACGTTTTTTGGCGCGGCGTTGTAGTTCGGCGATTTCGGTTTCGAGGTTGAGATAGCTTTCGTAGCGGGCGGGATCGAGTGCGCCGTTTTCCACGGCGGCGCGGATGGCGCATCCGGCGTCCTTGCGGTGGCTGCAATCGGAGAACTTGCATTGCGAGGCGATGGCATCGATATCCGCGAAGCTGTTGCGGAGGATGGTTTCATCGGTCCAGAGCTGGATTTCCCGCATGCCGGGGTTGTCGATGAGCATGCCGCCGTGATCGAGCGGGATGAGTTCGCGGGAAGTGGTGGTGTGGCGGCCTTTTCCGGTGATTTCGTTCACCTCGCCGGTCCATTGCCAATCGTCGCCGTAGAGCTGGTTGACGAGGGTGGATTTTCCGACGCCGCTGGAGCCGACGACGCACATGGTGACGCCGCGCTTGAGGTATTTTTTGATGATCTTCAGGCCGTTGCCGTCGACGGCGCTGGTGATGTGGACTTTCGCCTGATCCCAGAGAGCGGCGATTTCCTCGGCGGCTTGCTTGTTTTGCTCTTTGGGAAAAAGGTCGGATTTATTGATCAACACCACAGCTTGCGCGCCGCTGCGGCCGATGAGGGTGAAGTAGCGCTCCATGCGGCGGAGGTTGAAATCCGGCCCGGCATCGGTGACGACGGTGACGATGTCGATGTTCGCGCCGATGACCTGGGCCTGGCTGCTGTTTCCGGGCTGTTTCCGGCTGAAGCAGGTCTTGCGGGGCAGGCGGGCGCGGATGACGTTCGGGGTGTTTTCATCGCCGAGCTCGACGGCGACCCAATCGCCGACGGCGGGGAGATCGGCATCGCAGGCGGCCTCGTGCCACATGCGGCCGCAGAGGATGACGTCGATTTCCTCGATTTCGTCGCCCCCTTCGAGAAAGGCTCCGTAGTTGATGGAGGTCTCGCGGATCAGGCGTGCGGGAACCCAGCCTTTTTCGCGAAAAGGGGCAAAGGAGGTTTCAAAGTCGGAGTTCCATCCCAGTTCCTGTAACGTCATGAGACGGGCAGCCTAGCGCGGTTCCGCGTGCTGTCGATTCCGAGGTTTGAGGAAGAAATGCCCGGCTGGTGCTTGGGCGTTCACGGGTTTCTCACAAATAACTTTTCCGGCGGCGCTTTGGGAGCGTAGTATTCTTCTTATGGAGCAAGGCATTCAGGAAAGGCTTGATGATTTCATTCGTCGCAAAGGACTGCGCCGGACGGGGCAGCGGGACGTGATCGTGAAAGCCGCCTTTTGCAAGGATGAGCATTTCACGGCGGACGAGCTGTATGACCGGGTGCGGAAAATGGATTCCGAAACCTCGCGCGCCACGGTTTACCGGACGCTGGGCTTGCTGGTGGAAGCGGATTTGCTGCGCGAAATCGATCTGGGGGATAACCAGACGACTTATGATCCGAACTTTTTGGACAAACCGTCGCACAACCATCTCGTGTGCATCGATTGTGGAAAAGTGATCGAATTCGAAGACCCGAACATTGAGGTGATGAACGATTGTGTGACGCGTCGCCACGGTTTCAAGGCGGTGCGGCAATCGATCAAGATCGAGGCGAACTGCGAGCAACTGCGGAAAAACGGAATCTGCCCGAACCTGCTGGCGTCCCGGCTTTCCGGGAAGCGGTTGCGGAAGAAGAGGTAAGATTACCCAACCACGCACGGCACGAGGACGCCGTCGCTCATGCCGTGGATTTTTTTCTTATCCGCGGGGACGAGGGTGGCGAGGCAGCCGCCGAAGGTGGTTTCTCCGGCGCTGTTAGTGAAGAAATACGGGCAGAGGCGGGCGCGGGCCTGCATCGTTTCGATGGTGCCGTCTTCGCGGAAAACGGGGTGCTCGAATTTCCGGCCTTCGCGGAATTCTTGCAGAATCCACGGTTGCTCGCCGGATTGTTCGAGCGCGTTTTCGAGGCGTTCTTTCCATTCGGCACCGGAAAGGTCGTGGCCGATGTAAACACCGCGCGAACCCCAGGCGAGTTCGTGGAAACCGCTGACCTTGAGGACAAGCTGGCGTTCTTTCTGGCTGAAATTCGCGACTTCATCCCACGAATGCGCGTCCATCCGTGGCAGCGCGGCGTGCGGGGGAAGCGGCTCGGGATCGAGCACCCAGCCGAACGGAACGAGATCGCGGACGCGTTGGAGGTGGTTTCCGCGCATGGATTGTTCCCAGATTTTTTTGAGGGCCGGAGACCAGAGCAGGGCGAGCCAGAGTTTGTCTTCGAGGTGCGGCTTGAAGGGCGGGGTGATGGAGATATTTCCCTCGGCAGCGCCTTCGGCGAGCTTGCGGGCGGAAGGGATGGATTCCCAATCGAAGAGCTCGAAAAACCGATAGAGCTCACGGCCGTCCGGCTCGTATTCCTCGGCGCTGCGGACGTCCCAATCGATGCCGAGCTGGCCGGTGAGCCACTCCATTTCCGGGCGGTAATCCCCGGATTCTTCCGAAACGAGAACGCTGCCGCCGTTCGGCATCAGGGAGCGGAAACCCTCCAGCATGCCATCCGCGCCGCCGAGAATTTCGAATCCGGCGTCCGAATAGAGCTTTGAGAGCCATGCGGTGATGCCGATGCCGCCGGGCACGCTGTCGAGTTCGGTCATGGAAAAACCGCGCTCGGTGAGCATGAGATCCGGGCGGATGACCCGGGGGAATTGCTCCGCCGCGCCCGCGCCGCGTTGGATTTTTACCAGCCAATCCGGCTTCCCTTCATCGAGAAGTTCCGCGAGCCAGAGCGGCAATTTCCCCGATGCGCTGCGGCGGTAGAGGTTGTCACAGGCTTGCTGAAATTTGGCGAGCGGGAAGCCGAGCGCGGAGATCTGGCGTGCCTCGGATTTACTGAGTTTCAAGGGTTCCGGCGACCAACGCCAGCCACCTCCTCCGAAGAGGCCGTTTTCCGGTATGGCTCCCTTCAGGTCGGAAAGACTCAGTTTGCGCGGCTGCATGTGGCGACTACAGTTGACTCACTCTGCCCGCTTGCCAAGTGCTGGCGTGGCGGAATTTCGGATTTCCGGCAAAAAACCGGATCTCCGGGGAGTCCCGATCTGGGGAGGGCGGATCGGATCACACTCCGTATCCGGTTTCGGGGCGTTTCATGCAAGTTGCATGATGGAAATGCGAGGAGCCATGTCCGCCTCATTTTCGAAAGGAGATGAGTTTTTTTATTTCAGGTGTAAGATGCTGAAGATGAGAAACACAACCGGGGGATGACCGCCTTGGCACAATCGATGCGAAAAGAAGCCAAGGCCGCAGCCTAATGAACTTCAATTTTCGAACGATCATGAAAACCAAGAAACTTTCCCGTGTCGGCTTCCTTGCCATGACGCTGGCAATGACTGCTCTGGTCGGCTCCGTTTCCGCTACGCCTGAAGCTCCTCCCGCTGGCGCAAAGGAAGTGAGCGGAGCGATCCAGATGGACATGGCATCCGACATGGAAATGCGTGGCACGGAGATCCGTGTCTCCATGCAAAATGGAATCGCTGTTCTCGAAGGTAAAGTGGAGACGCTGAATCAAGCCGAGCGTGCGGTGCATCGCGCGCTTGCCACCGTGGAAGTGCGTGCGGTGGTGAACCGGATTGAAATCCAGCCTTCGGACAAGCCGATGCTCGCCGAGGTGAAATCCGCGCTGAAATCGCAAAAGATGCTGGATGCTTCCAACGTGAAGGTTTCCGAAAACCAGGGTCGTGTGATGTTGACCGGGACTGTCGGAACGTGGGATGAGCAGGAACTCGCCCGCGAAGTGGTTTCCCGCGTGCCTGCGGTTCAGGGCATCGACAACCAGTTACAGGTGACTTTTGAAGGCATTCGCACGGATGCGCAAATCGAAGCACAACTGAAGCGGTTGATTGCGGATGATCCGCTCTATGCCGGACTGAATCTTGCCGTGACGGTGAAGGAAGGCGTGGTGAATTTGAATGGAGCCGTCGGCAGCAGGGCGGAGATGGAACGTTTGATCCGCCGCAGTTATGTGACCGGTGTTTTCGAAGTGAAACCGGACAAGCTCGGCATCAATTCCGATCTCGCGATGGAGATCATGACCGACAAGGAACTGACACCCGAGCAAACCCTCCTCATCTATCAGGAGGTGCTGGGCCTTGATCCACGGGTGGATGCGGCTTCCATCAAAGCAAGTCTGTGCGAGGGGGTGATGACCCTGAAAGGAAACGTCCGCGACATTCGGGAGAAAGATGCCGCTGAAGCGGATGCGCGAGGTGTGCCGGGGGTGAACTCGGTTTCCAACGAGCTTCGTATCCGCCCGGCCCGCGAGGTGGCGAAGCGATAATTTGCCCGTTTTCCACCGCTCTGGAGCATGCTTCGTCCAGAGTTTGATGGAGCCGGTTCATGGTGATGAAGGCAGCCGATAAGCGAGCGTGTTCAAATGCTGGCGGATCTTTTCTTCCAGCAGGAATGTTTCGCTCGGGTTTTCACGCAGATGCAGCAGTTTGAAAATCTGGCACCACGCGATGCTGGCGGGAGTGGGCTGATTTTCCTGATCGAGACATTCCTGGGCTTTATTGAAATCCCCCTGACGCGCGAAGTGCATTCCTCCGGCAAAGCAGGAGTGATGAGGATTCAGGATGAAGTCGACGACGCCGCGAAGTTCCGGCGGGCGTATCGGTTTCAGCAAATAATCGACGACGCCTTGTTGCATGGCCTGCAGGGCGGAAGCCGGGGTGAGCGCCGCCGTACACAAGACGATGGGAACATTCGAGCCGATAGAGCGCAGCGCCTGAATCACTCCGATGCCATCGATGTCCGGCATGCGGAGATCCAGAATGATCGCTTGATAGTCCCGCGCGGCGGAAAGTTCCAACGCCTGGCGACCGGTTGCGGCGGCGTCCACCTGCGTGGAGGCGTTGGTCAGGGCGTAGGAAAAGCCGAGCCGCAGGGTTGGTTCGTCATCCACAACCAGGAGGCGTTGCGTTTTCCGTTTCAGAAAATCGGCGCTGTCAGGCGATTGGAACATCAATGTAGAATTCGGTCAGATCGTTGAAACGCTCTTTTAATCCGATACGTCCTTCGTGGGCACGCATGATTTCGCGTGAAATGAAAAGGCCGAGACCGACTCCTTCTCCCTCCGCTCCCGGAGCCCGGTAGAAACGCTCGAAGATGCGGGATTGTGCTTCCTCGGGGACACCGGGGCCGCGATCGATGATGGAGACGCGGAGGAAATCCGCTTCCGGTTTGGTGATGCGGAGGATCACCTTTGCCAACGGAGGGCTGTATCGGATGGCGTTGGAAATCAGGTGGTTCAGCACTTCGTCCAGTCTCAGGGGATCGATGAAAACTTCCGGTGCGCCGGAAACCCTGGAATCCACTTCCAGAGTGATGTTTTTCGCCTGTCCTTGCGACGTGTGATTTTTCGCCGCGTTTTCCACACAGCGGAGCAGGGAGGTGTTTGTGCGCTGGAGGTGGGTGGTGCCGCTTTCCGCGCGGGAAAGTTCAAGCATGCTGTTCAGCGTGAGGAGCAGGCGTTCGCAATCTTCCGTGGCGGATGCGACCATGGTTTTCTGCAAATCATCGAGCTTGTTGTTCCGTTCCTCGAGCAGCAGGTGCAGCACCATGCGGATGCCGGTCAGCGGGGTTTTGATCTCATGGCTGACGGTGGCGATGAGATTGGTTTTCATGTCGTCCAGCCAACGGATGCGGCTGACGTTATGGAGCAATACCGCCCAGCCGGATTTTCCTTCTCCGGATCGGCCGTCGGCCTCAAAACGGAAAATACGGGGCAGGTAGTAGTATTCCTTTTCATCGATCCGGAAAAGCAGCGCTTCGCGTGGATCTTCCGGAAGGAAATGAGTGCCATGCTCGCGGCATTCGTCGAAAATGCTCTGGATTTTCAAGGGCAGCCTGCTGGTGACGCCGAGTTTTTCGGAAAGCTCTTCCGCGGCGGGATTCATTTGAACGACAGTCGTGTCATCGTCCAAAACGTAGACAGGGGAAGGGATGGATTGGAGGATGGCCCGATTGACGAGATTGGCCCGTGACAGGCTTTCGTCGGTTTTCAAACGGGAAACCCGGAGCTCCGCGGCCATGTGGTTGAAGGCGGAGGCTACGGAGGCGAATTCGCTGTCGGTTCCGGGGACCGGAAGCGTGAGTTCGAAGTTTCCTTTGCGGATTTCTTCGATTGAATGAGTCAATCCGGAGACCGGATCGACCAAATGGCGTACGAGTTGGTAGTAAACCAAGGCGGCGATGCTGGTTCCCAGCAGGATGAGGGTGGCGATGAGGAGGACGTTTTTGCCGGTTTCATCACCGAGGTTGTCGGTGCCTTTGAAAAGATTGGCTTCTCCGAGTTTCATGAGCGCTTCGGAGAGGTCCGTCATGCGTTGGGTTTGTGCGCTGAGATAGCGCAGCAGTTCGGCGCGCTCGGTCCGCAAGCTCGGCATTGATTTGAAATAGCGTTCGTAGCCTTCGTGATAGAGGCGGACGGCCATTTCATAACGGGAGGCGGTGTCTTCCCATTGGGGATTTCTCTTTGCGGCTTCCTTGATGAGGTTCAGGTGGTTTTCCTGCTCGGCTTTGAGCCGGTCAAACAGATCCCGATCCAGTTTGGTTTCTTCGGAGGATAAGGCCAGAACCGGCAGGTAATGGGTGTTGAGGGTGGAAGTGATCGCGCGGCTGGCTTGGGCGGCGGCGATGGCGCGGTAGTCTTCCCGGAGATGGGTGGAGTATTTTTCCGAGGAATCCCGCATGAGAAGCAGGGCGGCGCCACCCACGCCCCAGAGAAGAAGGGTGATCGTAAGCAGCCCGTAGAATAGACGTAAGCGGAGCATGGGAAGCGGGGGGATCAACTATTCCATGCCGTAGCGTTTGCGTTTCCGATAGAGGGTCGCTTTGTCGATTCCCAGAATGGCGGCGGCATCTTGCAGGGATGGCGCCCATTCGAGGACTTTTGACATGTGATGTTGCTCCAGCTCTTCGAGGGTGTGTTCGCCGCCGATGTTGAGGCTTTTGTCTCCGGACAAGTTTGGTGTGCCGGGGGGGAGACCGGGGCTGGGAAGATCTTCCGCTTCGATCTTGTTGCCTCGTGCGAG
Source organism: Luteolibacter sp. (assembly GCA_047605125.1). Lineage (GTDB taxonomy): Bacteria > Verrucomicrobiota > Verrucomicrobiia > Verrucomicrobiales > Akkermansiaceae > Luteolibacter. The sequence goes on along the minus strand of JASGGK010000002.1, from coordinate 392,262 downwards.
GATGGCGGCGCGTTCGATGGCGTTGCGTAGTTCCCGCAGGTTTCCCGGCCAGGAATGACGGAGAATCGCAGTGCGTCCGCCTTCACTGAAACCATCGATTTTCCGTCCCATTTGATTGGAGAAATACGCGAGGTATTCATTGGCGAAACGCTGGAGATCATCCGGGCGGTCACGAAGTGAAGGGACCGTGATGGTGATGACGTTCAGACGATAATAGAGGTCTTCGCGGAAGGTGCCTTCGTTGACGCATTGGCGGAGGTCGCGATTGGTCGCGGCGATGACGCGGACATTGCTCGGGCGGGTTTTGTTTTCGCCGAGGCGTTCGTATTCTCGTTCCTGGAGCAGGCGCAGGAGCTTCGGCTGGATTTCCAACGGAAGCTCGCCGATTTCATCGAGAAACAACGTCCCGCCTTCCGCCGCGGCGACTTTTCCCCAAGTGTCTTTCACCGCGCCGGTGAAGGATCCTTTCATGTGGCCGAAGAGCACGCTTTCCAGAAGTTCCTTGGAAAGGCTGGGGCAGCTGACGGTGACGAAGGGCTTGTCGTGCAAATGGCTGCGATCATGCACTTCGCGGGCGATGACGCTTTTGCCGGTGCCGCTGTCGCCGAGGATGAGAATGGATGCGGGGGTGGCTGCGGCGCGGAAAAGGGTGTCGAATTCCTGACGGGTGAATTCGTCGTCGGACTCGAAACGCACGGGTGGCGAGGAATGGCGGGCTTCGGTTTTGAGTTCCTTCACCGTTTCCTTGAGCCGGACGACTTCGCCTTGCGTGAGCTGCGCTTTCTTCGCCTTGATCAGAATGGCGCGTAGCTGGTCGGGGGTGAAAGGTTTTTCGAGGTAATCGAAAGCACCGAGCTGGGTGGCCTTGACGGCGGTGGAAATGGAAGCGTGGGCGGTGAAAATGGTGACGAGTTGTTGGGGCTTTATTTCCAAGATCCTCTGCAATACTTCGAGCCCGTCTTCATCGCCGAGCCGGAGGTCCAGAAACACGAGGTCGAAATTCTCTTCTTTCACGCGCTTGAGCGCGGTGGTGCGATCTTCCGCCGTTTCCACGTAATGCCCCTCCGCTTCCAGGGCCATCGAAGTGGTGAGCCGGATCGACTTTTCGTCATCTACAATCAGGATATCCATGAGGGCTTTTGCTTGGTGATAAGGGATTTGGTTTCTTTTATCATTCCCCGTACCGGGAGGATTCGAATCGAAGATCTCTGATTATCAGTAACTTGCTTTGAAAAAGCTTCCTGCTTGTATCTCCGGATCAGGTGAAATGCACGGTTATTCCGTCTGTCAGTGCAAAATGCTTCGCAAGGTGCGTCTCACCAAAAAGCCACCGCCCCCACGCAGGGGCGATGGCTTGGATTTGCTAGCAACCAAACAAGGAAGACTACGGTTCAGAATGTCCAGTTCAGGCCGATGTTACCGCCGTGGCTGTCCATGCCGTAGCTGTCCACGGAGATTTCCCCGCGATAGCCGAGGTCCAGGGACAGGGAGGGGGCGATGGCGATGGCGGTGCCGGCCGTCAGCAGGACGGCGGAGCCTTGTTCTCCACCGACGATACGATAGGAAACGGGACCGAAGGTGCTGTGAGCGCTGTTGTAGCCGTCCTCGAACTCATGCGCGTAAGCGATGGAGGCGTATGGGGAGAAGCGGCCGTAGCTCGCATTCACGCGATAGCCGATGAGGGCGCGGAAGCTGTCCACATCGTAATCTTTCACGCTCACGGTGAGCGGCAGGTAGTTCGTGTCGAATCCGTCCACATCCACGCGTTGATATTCCAGTCCGGCGAACGGGCCGTGCTTCACCTGCTGGTCACCCAAGGTGTAGCCGACGGTCAGCAGGGCTTGGAAGCTCTTGGCATCCGTGAAGTCATTGTCATGCGTGCCGTAGCCGAGCAAGGCGTCCGCATAGATGCCGGTGGAGGCACCGTAGGTGCCGTAGGCGCTCACGCGGAAGCTGTCGATGTCGCCGTCCTCGCCGTGGCCGTTCACATCCGTGCGGGAGCCGTCCAGCAGGAGGCCGACCACGGTGTTTGGAGCGATGCGGTAGTCGTAACCGGCGGTGAAGGAAGCGCTCTCGCCATCGAAGTCGGAAAAATCGCCGCGGCCATCGTAGTCCTGCCAATCGTAGGAGAAGGAACCCCACAGGTTGCTCCGGCCGCCGGCGCTGGAGGGTGCGGAGACGAGAGGCTCGCTGCTTGTGCCGACCGGGATGGAAACGACGCCTCCGGCGGAACGCACGGAAGCGAGGTGATCCTGCACCAGGCGGTGGATGCGGTAGTTGCTGTTGACGATGGATTGGCTGAGGGCCAGCGCGGCCTCGGCCGGAGCCACCAGATAGCCGAGATAGCTCTGGGTGACGGACAGGTTATTGTTGTCGAGGTAATCCACGAACCCGCGCAGGGCATAATCGGTGCTGGTGGGCAGGGAGAGGGCGGACTCGCTGGCCATGAAGGCGTCGAGAGCGGCGCCTGCGGAGCTCTGGTTCCTGGAAAGACCGGGAAGGTCGCTGAAGTCATGCTCGATCTCCACGACGAGATCCCCGCCGCTGTTCAGGATGGCGGTGGCGAAATAGTTGCCCAGGACTGTGTCGTCCGAACCATTGTACCACACCTCGTTTCCTCCGCCGAGGACGGTGCCGCCCGCCGCTTCGACGATGGTGTAGGTGCCGTTGCGCAGAGCGTCGTAATCGGAATTGTTGAGGGTGATGATGGCGTCGGTGGCGTCATACGTTCCGGAAGTGGAGCGGATGAGGGTGGAGGTGGTGCCGTCGTTGGCGATGACGGGCAGCGGTTGGATCCAAGTGGCGATAAAGGAACCGGCGTCATGGGTCACGTTCCCGGCGATGTCGAGCACACCGGTATAAGCATCGGCAATCCAATCGTAAGCCTCGATGGTGGCTCCGTCGGCGAGTGTGATATTCGCGGTCCAGGTGCCTGCACCGGAGAGCAATCCGTCTTCATTCACGGTGATTTCCGGGGTGTCGTTGATATCTCCCTGCAGAATGAGATAGCCGCTTGAGGAGACCTCGATTTCCTGGATGCCGGAGATGTCGCCCTCGACGTATCCCGCGCTGGAGATGATCTGGTTACCGGTGCCGGTGCCGATGATATCGCCGTAGATTGCGGTATCGTAATAGTTAATGCCCAGATTAACGGTGTTATCTCCCGCGCCGGAGGTGGCTCCCAGGGAGATGGCGGTGCCGCCAGTGCCTGTCACCGTGCCGCCATAGAAGTTGAGGGTGGAGCCTCCCCGGGTGGTGGTGATGCCGGTGTCCCCGGTGATGACGCCGTTCACGTTGGTCAGATCCAGAGAGCGGGCGCGGATGCCGCTTTCGGAGGTGCCGGTGATGGTGCCGGAGTTGTAAATGTAGGCATATCCCTCGGAACGGATGCCGTATGAGGTGCCGGTGATGGAACCGTAGTTTTCCAGATATGAGATTGAATCCGCATGGACCCCGCTGCCGCCGTTACCCGTGATGCTGCTTCCGTAGGAGTTGTAAAGAGTGAGGTTGCCACCCGCCTCGACGCCGCGGGTGCCACCGGTGATGGAGCCGTAGTAGTAAGTGTTAAAACCCTCGTCCCAACCGGATTGGTTGGAAATGATGGCATCATCGCCGGCGAGGATGCCGAAGCCGCTGGTGCCGGTGATGGTGCCTCCGGAGTTGATCACCGTGAGGGTGTCGTCTCCCCGGATCCCATTGGTGCCACCGATGATGGTCCCGCCGATTCCGTTGGTGATGCTGGCATCGTCATCCACGCGGACGCCGGAAGTAGCGCCGCTGATGGTGCCAGCGGTGGAGAGGTAGCCGTAAACATCGTAGGTGGTGATGTTCTCGACGGTGGCATTGTCACCCAGATACACGCCGTAGGCGTTCGTGCCGGTGATCGAGCCGTAGTTATAGACGGTTACGTCGTCCTCCTCGCCGTAAACGCCTGCGTTCGAGCCGGTGCCGTAGCCGGTGATGGCGCCGTAGTTCGTGACGGTGCCGCCATCATCCGCGAGGAACCGGACGCCGGAGGTGGAGCCCTCGATCACACCGTATTCATTGTTGGTGATGGAGCTGCCGCCCAGGACGGCAACACCCGAACCGGAATTTCCGGTGATGCCGCCGTTGTTGATCAGAGTGAGGGTGTTGCCTGGGGAAAAGATGCCCCGGTTACCGGAGAGGGTGCCGTTGTTGGTGATGGTGTAGCCGTCGGCGGTGACATTGATGGCGTTCAGCTCGGTGGTGTCACCGGTGAAGACCACGCCGCTTTCGATGACGGCGGTGTAGGAGGTGCCGGTGCCGCCGCTGGCGACGATGGTGAAGTCCTGACCATAGAGGCTACTGAAATTTCCGGGGACGAGGATATTTCCCGCAGTGTCCGGAGTGAAGGTGTCTGCGGACGCCATCCCCGCGAAGGCGGAAAGAACGATCAGGGAAGGGAATACATGCCGTGTATAACGATATTTCGATTTCATGACTTGAGGGTTGTTTTGTAAGCGGTAATTCCGCCACCCCCTGTGCACCGGAACCGAGCCGCTGTAGTCTGCATAGCGATGAGCAATACGACTACCGTTTTAAAAACAGACGTTCTTGGGCGCGTGAGGATCAGCAAGGCTCACCGGGAAGCATTGCTCGATGCCTTTGATCAAGGAACTGCCAGCGGCCTCGCCTTCGCCCGTGAGCATGGCGTGAACTATCAAACATTCGCCTCATGGATTCAAAAACGTCGGCGCGAACGAGGGCAATATCCTTCGCTAAAAACCGCGCCGACACAGCCTTTCAAACTCACCTTGGCAGAAGTCGATCTTCCTTGTTCCAACGCTCCCGAGCTACCCTCTCCACCGCCATCCTCCTCCGCGCATGAAATCAAGATCGTGCTTCCTTGCGGGGTGAGCCTCCATGCGACTCATTCCGACACCATTCCCTTGCTGCTAGAAATCATTTGTGCCTTACGCCCATGCTGAGCTTCGCTGGAAACCTCCGGGTCTTCGTCGCTTTGGAAGCCTGTGACATGCGGAAATCCTTCAATGGACTGCAATCCCTCGTCACTCAAAAGCTCGGCGAAGATCCCACGCAGGGAGCCGTTTTTGCCTTCACCAATAAGAACCGGACCCGCCTCAAGCTCCTCTATTGGGATGGCTCCGGATTTTGGGTCATGGCAAAGCGATTGGAAAAAGGCACCTTCTCCTGGCCCAAGCCATCGGATGGCGGTAATAAAATCAAACTCGCCCCCGAAGCTCTCGCTCTTCTCACCGATGGCATCGACCTCAAAGGCGCGAAAATGCGGCCCTGGTATGAAAGGGAATGATCTTTCCGCTTGCCTCCTGCTAGAAAATCCGTGTTAAGCTCCGTCATCGTCCGATGAGTTTCGACCGGGAACAACAACTGCTCGCGGAAATCGCCCGCCTCAAACAGGAAAACGAGTTGCTCAGGCAAAAGCTCGATCTCGTTCTACGAAAACTCTTCGGCAAGAGCAGCGAGCAGCTCGACCCCGCGCAACTCGAACTCCTGCTCGATCCGCCGGGAAAAGCCCCGGCCTCCCTTCCACCAAACGACGCACCGGAGGAGGAGGCCGCAGCACCAAACGCCGTCGCCTCTCCTGAGCCGTCTTCGCCCAAACCACGCCGCCCCCGGCTCTCCGAGCACCTTCCCGTCGTCGAAGAAACCCTTCTTCCCGAAGCCGTCAAAGCCTGTCCCGACGCATGGCGGCGCATCGGCGAAGAACACAGCGACCGACTCGACTATCAGCCCGCCAGAATCTTCATCCACCGGCTCATCCGCCCCGTCTTCGTTCGCACCACTGACCGGGACGCCGCCCCCGTCACTGCCAAACTCCCTCCGCGGCTCCAAGACGGCCTCACTGCCACCCCCGGCCTCATCGCCCACGTCCTCGTCGCCAAATACTGCGACCACCTGCCATTTTACCGGCAGGAAAAAATCCTCGCCACCCGCCATGGAGCCTCCATCGGCCGCAATACCCTCTGCCGCTGGACCGAGCTCGCTGCCTTCTGGCTGAAGCCGATCTATCAATCCATCCACCGCAACCTCCTCGCAAGCGATTACCTGCAAGGCGACGAAACTCCGGTCAAATACCTCGCCCCCGGCACCGGTAAAACCGCCCAAGGCTACCTCTGGGTCCTTCACCGCCCCGGCGGCAACGTCTTTTACCAATGGCATCCGAGCCGCAGACACGCCTGCCTTGATGATCTGCTCGGAAACTTCACCGGCACCCTCCAAAGCGACGGCTACGCCGCCTATCAAGCTCACTCCGCCAAACACCCCGGCATCAAACCCGCCGCCTGCTGGGCTCACGCCCGGCGCAAGTTCCACGAAGCCCTCCAAACCGGTCAGGTGTTAGCTGCCGCCCCCCTCAAAGCCATCGGCCAACTCTACTGTATCGAAAAAGAACTCCGCCAAACCCGGGCAGGCCCCGACGAACGAACCCGCGCCCGGCAAACCCACATCGCTCCGGTCCTCCACACCCTGCGCCACGACCTCACCGTGCTGCGCGGACACTCCGCCGTACTACCGAAAAGCCCTCTCGGTCGAGCCATCGACTACACCCTCGGCCTGTGGCCGAAGCTCGAAACCTTCCTCCACGATGGCCAAATCGAGCCGGACAACAACCTCATCGAAAACGCGATTCGCCCTACAGCGGTCGGCAAGAAAAACTGGCTGTTTATCGGAGGAGAAGACACCGGCGAGCGCAGTGCCATCCTCTATACCCTGATCGAGAGCGCCAAACGCCACGGCCATGAACCCTACGCCTATCTCAAAGATCTCCTAGACCGTCTTCCCTGCATGACCAACCGGCAACTCGACAGCCTGCTCCCGGAAAACTGGCAACCTCCTGCCTCCATCACGTCTCCGTCAGTGGCAGCGAAATAAATCGTGTCAAACAGGTGCCCGGCGGAGCGCTTACGTTGTTTTAGGGGTTTGTTGAAATATTGTATGTCGAATCAATAATTCACTTATCATCTTGTTTGGAATATTCCCGTGAGTGCAATTAAAATCTGTAGTGAATTTTCATTAAAAGACACTTTTTATCAGTGGGATACACAATCAATCGTTTGGATAAAACAATAGTTTGGTATCAGGTGGAATGATGATGTGGTGAACGATTTTTGAGGTGGATTCCTCCGGTTTTTTGAAATGTTCTATGTTATCAATAGTTTGTGATGAGGTGGTGCGACTGTTTGTTGCTTTGATGATAGTTTAAAATAATATGACTTTATGTAAGTGGAAAAGGAAACCACGGATTACTGTCAACGGATTGCCACCGATTGAAGAAGAGGCCTCGGATACGATGAGGAAAAAACCGGTGGAAAAATCCAGAATGCGGCGATCCGCTGAAGAAAACGCGTTGCGGATTGGGATCGGAACATGGCGACGGTCACAGACCCGCCGCTGCATTATCGGAAATGCCGGATCACGAGCGATGCGGCGTTTTCCGCTGTCAGACCATGGAGGGCGCGCAGGATATCCTGCTTGCCGTGTTCGACGAATTCATCCGGCCAGCCGATGCGTTCGACGGGGGTGTGGATTCCTTTGCCGTGTAAAAGATCGATCACGGCGGCGCCGAAGCCGTTTTGGATCACATGATCCTCGAAGGTGCAGACGACTTTGCCGTGCGCGGCGTGGGTCGCGATCGTTTCCGCATCCAGCGGTTTGATGAAACGCGGATTGATGAGGGTGACGGAAAGGCCTTCTGCTTCCAGCAGGGTTTTCGTTCGCTCGGCCATTTCGAACAATGTGCCGAGACCGATCAGGGTGACATCGGTTCCCTCGCTGAGGACTTCCGCTTTACCGATTTCCAGGAGCGCGGGGGATGCCTTCACCGGGGTGCCCCGGATCGGGCCGCGCGGATAGCGGATGGCGGACGGGCCGTCATCGTAGTGCGCCATGGTGTGGAGCATGTCGACGAGTTCGTCCTCATCCTTCGGTTGCATGTGGATGAGGCCGGGAATGTGGCGGAGGTAGCCGATGTCGAAGAGGCCGTGGTGGGTCGGGCCGTCATCGCCGGAAAGTCCGCCGCGATCCATGCACAGGCGGACGGGCAGGCCTTGTAGCGCCATGTCATGAATGATCATGTCGTAGGCGCGCTGCATGAAGGTGGAGTAGATCGCGAGAAACGGACGATAGCCTTCCGTGGCAAGGCCGCAGGCGAAAAGCGCGGCGTGTTCTTCCGCGATGCCGACGTCGTAGTAACGTTCCGGGATTTCCTTTTTGAAAATTTCGAGTTTGGTGCCGCCGGGCATGGCCGCGGTGATGGCGACGATTTTCGGATCTTTCTTGGCGAGATCCGTGACGGTGCGGCCGAAGAGATCCGAGCAGGTGGGAGATGTCACGGCGTCCGTCGATCCGTCATCGATCTTGTAGGCGCCGAGGCCGTGGAATTTTCCGGGATTGTCGATGGCGGGTTGGTAGCCGCGGCCTTTCTCGGTGATGATGTGGAGGACGACGGGCTCTTGCAGGGTTTTGAGGTGCTCGAAGGTGTGGACGAGCAGCGGCAGGTCATGGCCATCGATGGGGCCGAAGTAACGCAGTCCGAATTTCTCGAAAAGGACGTTCGGGAAAAGCAGGTTTTTCGCGCTTTCCTCGACTTTGTGGGCGAGCGAACGGGCGCGCTTGCCGGCGATTTTCTCGATGAGTTCCGCCGTGCGGCTGCGAATGGCGGCATAGCCGGAGTGCGTTTGCAGGGCGTTGAAATGGCGGGCCAATGCGCCGACGTTTTTATCGATGGACCACTCGTTGTCGTTGAGGACGACGATGAATTTCTTGGTCGTTTCGGCGATGTTGTTCAGCGCTTCGAGAGTCGGACCGCAGGTGAAGGCGGCGTCTCCGGCGACGGCGACGACGTGGTTTTCCCCACCGCTCAGATCGCGTGCGGCGGCCATGCCGAGAGCGGCGGAAAGGGCGGTGCCGGCGTGGCCCGCGCCGTAGGCATCGTGCTCGGATTCAGAACGGAGCAGGAAACCGTTCAGGCCTTTGTAGGTGCGGATCGTGTGGATCCGCGAAGCCCGGCCGGTGAGCATTTTATGGACGTAGCCCTGATGGGCGACATCGAAGACGAATTTGTCCTCCGGCGTGGAAAAAACGCGGTGAAGGGCGATGGTCAGCTCAACGACGCCGAGATTCGGGCCGAGGTGGCCGCCGGTGCGGGAAAGCGAAGTGATGAGCGTGTGGCGGACTTCAGCCGCGAGCGCCAGGAGTTCATCGGCATCGAGTTTTTTAACATCCTCCGGAGTGTGAATGGATTGCAGCAACGGCCCGAGGGCGTGTGGCTCAGAATAATCGGATGTCGTCATCGGCGTCGGAGGAGTCCGGTTCATCGGACCGGGTGGAAAGCGGATCTTGGGGGGTCGCGGGGGAGGATTCCAGCGCGATTTCTCCTTGGTTGCGCAGGGTGATGAGTTCGATGCGGCCGCGAGCGGCCTGGAGGATCGCTTCGCAGCGGTTTAGCAGGGAAGATCCTTTTTCGTAATAAGCGACCAATTCTTCGAGCGGAAGTTGCTCGTGTTCCATGGCTTCGACGATTTCCTCAAGGCTGCCGAGCGCGTCTTCAAACGTCGCCGGAGGTTCTTCGTCCGGATTTTTTTTACGGGCAGGCATGGAGAAATCAGTTGTCGGAAGGAGCAGCGGCGGAGGGCGGTGAATCCCGGTAGAACGCCATGTCCAAGGAAACAAGCGGAATGCGGAAGGCGTAGCGCTTCGCGATGTCCGCGGTTTTCGGATCTTTGTCGAAGATGCTGAAACCTTGCGGCAGTGTGGCGAGGGTGACGCGGCCATCGATCACGAAGGGAACGAAGTCTTTATAAGTTTGAGCGAGATCCCGCATCGGGCCGGAACCGTGGGAGACGGGTGAGATCAGGATGCCTGAGACTGGGGTTTCCAGATCGGCTGCGGCGGTTTCCAGCTGCTCGAATCCGCCGCGCGTCACCGGCAGCCACAGGCTGATGCGGTCCGCGTACCACGCGGTGGCCCAAGGTTGGTCGGCGAAGATGACCTGCTTTTCGGAAACGTAGCGTTTCAGGCCGCTTTCCTTGCTGTTCAAGGCGGGCGCGTAGTAGGGTGGCCAGTTCGGAATGCCGCCACGGTCGCGGAAGGTCAGTCCGCCGCGCACTTGGTTGGGAAGTGCCAGCAGCATCGGAGCGGCGCAGAACAGCACGATCACGATGAGATGCGCGTTCTTCAGCATCGGGATCGATTGAAACTGGTCGAGGCGGTTCCACAGAATGGAAACGAAGGCCAGCCCGTAGGCCGCCATGATCGGGGCGAAGAGCAGGTGAAGTTGATTCGGATCGAGTCCTTCTTTCGCCAATCCGAAAAACGACAGACCGAAGGCCGCACTCAGCCACATCGCGGCTACCAGCCAGCGGAAGCTCGCGATTGCCGGGCGGCGGAACGGATGCAGCAGGGCGACGAAAAACAACGGCGCGACGACCAGTCCACCCAGCAGACGGACGATGTCGCTGAATTGCATCAGGGTCATCGAAGCGACGCGCAGCACGAGTCCGTTCAGGTCGAGCAGGTTGGTGTTCAGGTCGTTGCCGCGCATCACGATTTGTTCCGTGCCGTTACCGAGGCCATTGTAGAGAGCAAGAAAAGCGGTCCCGAACGGGCTGCCCGTGATCGTTTGATTCCGGATTATCGGGCCGACGGCTGCCAGAATGATCAGCACGAGCACGGCAACGCCGGTGATGGCGCGCGGACGGAAACTCACCGCTGCGAAAATGATGTATCCGAGGGCGATCCACACCGTGAGCCAGTGCGTGAGCGCGAGCAGGGTGAAGAAAACACCGGCGAGAATGCCGGGAACCAGCGAAAGCCTGCCCTCCTTGGTTTCCTCCACCGCGCGGTAGGCGAAATACAAACCGCTGGAAAACAGCAGCAGCATCAGCATTTGCGGGAGGCCGCTGAGCGCGTATTCCCAGAACGTCTGGCAAAGCAGCATCAGAAGTGCGGAAACTCCGGCGATTTTCGCGTCGAAGATCCGGGAAATCAGCAGGTAGTTCACCCCGATCGCCATCAGGAAAAACAGCGTGGAAACGGTGGCGATGACGCGGTCGAGCGGGTAGACCATTTCCTTTTCGCTCATTTGCCACGCGGCGGCATCATCCGCGCCGACGAGCTTGATTACGGCGGCATTGATCCATGGATTGAGCGGAGAATGATAAGTGTCCGGGAAATTCACCATCGAAATGGTGGTATTCTGAGCCTTCTGAGCCTGCACGTAGGCCATCGGACGGATCATTTTCGTGGAGAATCCATGGCCGCGGGCGATTTCACGGGAGATTTGCGCCTGGTCCATCGCTTGCGGGGAGCTCAATCCTCGGAAGAAAACGAAGAGGTTTCCCAGTGTCAGAATCAACAGCAGCACGAAAAATAGAATACGCCGGATGAGAATGCCGGTGTCGGTCTTGGTAGCGGAATTACTCATGGATAGGGGAGAAGATGGCGGCAGGTTTCAGAGTCCGAGTTCTTTGAGCTTCCGCTGGAGGGTCCGGCGGCTGACGCCGAGCAACTCGGCGGCATGGGTGCGGTTCCCTTCAGCCGTCGCGAGAGCGGCCCGGATGGTGTTGGTTTCAAGCGCATGCAAGTTGAAATCCGGTGTGCCAGCAAGGGTGTTTTTCGGGGTGGTGAAGGACTCCTCCGCAATCGAGGGAAGGTGGGGGGAATGGTGTAAAAAGGCGGGGAGGTGGGAAACGTCGATGACGTCGTCATTGCTCATGACCACGCCGTGTTCGATGGCGGTACGGAGTTCCCGGACGTTGCCGGGCCAGGAGTAGGCGGTGAGCAGGCGCTGGGCGGCGTCCGTCAGCGGTTTGAACGGCCGGTCGTTTTCCTTGGCGAACTCGTGCAGGAAGCTGTTCGCCAAAAGCACGATGTCCTCGCGGCGGGTGCGAAGGGGCGGCATTTCGATTTTCACCACGTTGAGGCGGAAATAAAGATCCTCTCGGAATTCGCCGCGCTCCACCATTTCCCGCAGGTTCTTGTTCGTCGCGGCGATCACGCGGACATCGACCTTGATCGGGCTGTTCGAGCCGACGCGTTCGATGCTGCGTTCGGATAAAACGCGGAGGAGCTTCACCTGGGTGGCGGCGTCGATTTCACCGATTTCATCGAGGAAAATCGTGCCGCCATCGGCCTGTTCGAAGCGGCCGATCCTGCGTTGCGCGGCTCCGGTGAACGCGCCTTTTTCGTGGCCGAATAGTTCGCTTTCAAGAAGTTGTGCGGAAAGCGCGGCGCAGTGGACGATGACGAGTTTCGCCGCCGGACGACCGGAAAGATGGTGTAACGTGTGAGCTACGACTTCCTTACCCGTGCCGGATTCGCCTTCGATGAGAACCGTGGCGCGGGTTGGCGCGACTTGTTGGATCATTTCCGCGACGTGGTGGATTGCCGGGGATTTTCCGATCAGACGGTCGAGCTTGTTGTTTTTCTGGACCTGCTGGGTGAGCTGTTTGTTTTCGACTTCGAGGTGGCGGTTGCGCAGCGCGCGCTTGAGCAGCATTTCCACTTCATCGAGGTTCAGCGGTTTGGTGACGAAATGCCACGCGCCGCGCCGCATCGCTTCCACGGCGGTATCGACCGAGCCGTAGGCGGTCATCATGATGGCCACTGGTGGTTCGGGTAAAGCGAGCGCGGCTTCGAGCAGATCCATGCCGGAATCCGCGCCCATGCGGAGATCGGTGAGCATGAGCTGGATCGGCTCGGATTTTAAAATCGCCATCGCCTCGGCATTTCCGGCGGCGGTGTAAACGTCGAATTCCTCCTCCAGCGCGCTGCGGAGGCCCTCGCGGGTGGCGCGTTCGTCATCGACGATGAGTAAGGTGGGAAGCATTGGAAATTTAGGACTTAGAAAGAAAATGGAACCACAGATGAACGCGGATAAACACAGATGGAAGATTCAGGAATTCTGATTCGCCCGATTCGCGGTGCCTTCCATCTTAAAAATCTGCGTGCATCTGTGTTTCATCTGCGGTTTTTCAAAATTCAAAGATCAATAACGTGCTGAGGTTCCGGCGCGGCGAGCATGCGCACGGCGCGTTCGGCGTGGGGGAGGTGGATTTGGACGCGGGTGCCTTCGTTTGCCTCGCTGTCGATTTCGATCTGGCCGCCGTGTTCGCGGATGATGCGGCGAACGATCAATAAACCGAGCCCGGTGCCGCTGGATTTCGTAGTGCGGTAGGGTTCGAAGAGCGCGCCCATGTGTTCCGGTGAAATGCCGACGCCGTTGTCCTGGATGGTGACGATCGTTTCGTAATCGTTGCTGGTGGTGGCGATGGAAATGCGGCCGGTTTCGGCAGGCACGGCTTGGTAGGCGTTGCGGATCAGGTTGTAGAAAACCTGCTGGAACTGGCCGGGATCGACTTGGGCGGATGGCAGGTTTTTCGCGAGATCGAGCGCTACGGTGATCCGGCGGGAGGAAATTTCCGGTTCCAGCAGCTTGAGCGTTTCCTGGAGAAGCTGGTGCAAATCCTGGCGTTCACGGCGCGGGGTGGTCGGGCGCACGGCGTGGAGGAATTGCTTGAGGATGGTATCGAGCCGCTGGATTTCCTGGCGGGCGGTGTCGAGGTTTTCTTCGAGCGGTTTGCGGTCTCCGGGCGGGAGTTTCCGCAATTTCCGGCCGAGGAGCTGGAGGTGGATGTCGAGTGAGTTCAGCGGGTTGCCGATTTCATGGGCCACACCGGCGGCGAGAAGGGTGAGGGCGTTCAGACGTTCGGATTCCAGCGTTTGCTCGGCTTCCTGGCGGGTGCTGGTGAGATCGCGGACGAGCAGGACGTAGCCTTGCACCTCGTCGTTATCATCGATCGGCGCGAGGTAGAAATTGAGGTAGCGGTTTTCCGGGTAGAAAACTTCGAGGTCGCGGTTCACCGTGCGGCCCGGCTTGGCGAGGGTGGCCCAGTTCAGCCCGCGCACCTGGCTGCCGAGCGATGCGCCGAGCGCCCGCTCGGGATTCAACCCGAAAAATTGGCAGGCGGCGGGGTTGACGAAATCGATGACGCCGTCGGGATTGAGCAGGATGACGCCTTCGCGCAGGGCGTCGAAGACCTTGGTGAAATAGCCTTTTTCGCGGATCAGGCGGGCGACGATGAGCTGGATTTCGTCCGGTTTCAGCCGATCCAGCCGCGAGACGATTTTTTCCAGAAAGCCGGGTTTCACTGAGGTAGAAGTTGCGGGAGTTCGGATTTAAGTGTTCAGAAAAAGCATGCTGCTGGTTTTCTGCACATTTCCGGATTCTGAGAAGGCGCGACAGATTGGCACACTGATGGTCGAAAGGCAACTTGTTGCATGCGTGAATCTTTTGCCCGGTGTGGAATCGATTTACCGCTGGCAGGGAAAGGTGGAAACGGCGGCGGAAGTGCTGGCGGTTTTCAAGACGACGGCGGAAGCGTTTCGGGAATTTGAAAAGGTGCTGGCGGAGCTGCATCCGTATGACGTGCCGGAAATCGTGGCGGTTTCGCCCGAAAAGGTGGCGGAACCGTATGCGAAGTGGGTGGGCGACGCGGTGGTTTTTGAAGAGCCGACGTGAACGTCGGCGGTCCGTTTGTTCAATATCGCGGCATTTCCGGGTCGATGGTGCGGGACCAGAGATCGGTGCCGCCTGCTAGGGAAAAAGCGTTTTGGATGCCGTGGGCGCGGAGAAACGAGGCGGCGCGGGCGGAGCGGACGCCGTGGTGGCAATAGATGACGATGCCGCGCGAGATGTCGTTTTTGAAAAAATTCAGAGCTTCCGGGAATTGGCCGAGCGGCAGCCATTCGTTTCCCGGAAGTTGGCAAATCGCGAGTTCGTCCGCCTCACGGCAATCGATGAGGCGCGGGCGATCGCTGGCGGGGAGATCCAGCCACCCGAGGACGGACGCGGGAGAAACTTCGAGCGTTTCCTGAGGATCGGGGAGCATGAGGGGAAAATGAAAGAGCCGGTGGGGACACCGGCGCTCCATGAGATTATTCGACGATCACCGGGGTGCCGACTTCCACGTTTTCGAAGAACTTCGTGGACATGTGGTGTGGCATGCGGATGCAGCCGTGGGAGGCCGCGTAACCCGGCAGATAGCCGGTGTGCATGCCGATTCCGCCTGCGAAGCGCATGAAATTCGGCATCGGGGCCGGGTAGTAAATGGCGCCCGGCGGGATTTTATCGACGCGGATATCGACGTTGTCGTTGATCATCGCTCCGGTGGCGCGGTCTTTGAAGCAGCCGTAGGCGGAGGATTTGTGATCTTTGTCTTTCTGGGTGATTTTGTAACGGCCCGGCGGGGTGGCGTGGTCTTCGTTACCGCTGGAAATCTTGGAAATGCCGACGAGCTGGCCGCCTTTGTAGAAGTAGGCTTTTTGCTCGGAGCGGTTGATTTTGATCAAAGGAGCTCCCGTGACGCCATCGCCGTCCCAGTAGGAAACGTCATCGTGGATGGCGGGAGGAGAATGGCTCGGGCCGCCGGAAGCCTGCTGTTGGATGGGGCCGCCCATGCCGCGCAGATAGTTCGATTGAGGATCGGAAGGGCCGCAGGAAATCACCGCCAGGCCGGCGAGTGCGGAAAGGGATGCCGTGATTGAAACCTTCATTTTCCCGCGCACCGTGGACAGCGGCGGGTGGCAGGTCAAGTAACGGAAAGTTTTTTACCGTTACAATCGATGTATCAGCTTTGGCGAAAACTTCCGGACTTGATCGTTCCCGCTTTGCCGGAGCAACGTATCGCGGACGATGAAGGAGCAAATGGAAGAACTCGAACGCTGGGGATCTGATGTGATCTTCGGACGGGCGAAGGGCTTCCGGGCGACGATGATGCGGATGGCGATGCGCGGGTTTTCCTGGTTGTTCCGCGGGATCGTATTTGTGCGGCTGTGGAGGTTCCGCAGCGGCTGGAAGCAGCAGCGGCATTTCGGCGTGCTGACGGTGGCGATTGGAAATCTCACGGTCGGCGGTACCGGAAAAACCCCGGTGGTGGAGTTGCTGTCGAAATCGCTTAGAAATCGCGGCCGCAGTGTGGCGATTCTTTCGCGCGGTTATAAAAGCAAGAAGCTGGATCAGGCGCAGAAATGGAAAACGGCGGCGGGGAAACCGATCCCGGCGGAGCAAATGCCGAAAGTCGTTTCCACCGGCAGCGCGCTTTTGCTGGATTCCCGCTTTGCCGGCGACGAGCCGTTCATGCTGGCGCGGAATCTCGATGGCGTGTCCGTGGTGGTGGATAAGAACCGGGTGAAGGCGGCGAAGTTCGCGATCCGTGAGCTCGGCTGCGACACGCTGCTTTTGGACGATGGCATGCAGTATCTCAATCTGGCGCATGCGATCGATATCGTGCTGGTGGATTCCACCGCGCCGTTCGGTACCGAGTATTTGCTGCCGCGCGGAACGTTGCGCGAACCGCACAAGAATCTGCGCCGGGCGAGCTATATTCTGATCACCAAGTGCGATGGCTCGTCGAACGAGGCACTGATCAAACGCATCCGCCGGTACAATCCGACGGCGGAGATCGTGGAATGCCGCCACGGGCCGATTTATCTGGAGGATGTTTTTACCCGGGAGCGCCAGCCGCTGGAATTTCTTCAGGATAAATGGGTGGGAGCGATTAGCGCGATCGCCGTGCCGGAGGCGTTTGAAGGGTCTTTGGAAAAACTCGGCGCTCGGGTGGAAATCCGGCGTCGGTTTTCGGATCACCATCGGTTTACCAAACGCGATGTGGAGCAGTTCATGCAGCGTTGCGTGGAGCGGGACATGGATTTGATCGTGACGACGGAAAAAGACGCGGTGCGTTTCCCGCGCCCGGCCGCCATCGATGTGCCGGTGTATTTCCTGCGGATCGAAGTGGAGATTTTAAAAGGCCAGGAAGTGTGGGATGCGATCGTGGAGCGGATTTGCGAGCCGCAGCCGCCGAAGGACAGCGTGCTGAGATACCGGCATGCTTATCGGATTTAAGGATAAAACACTTTTTGTAACACCAGCCCGTGAGCGGGGGCGTTCATGCCGCTGAGCGTGCGGTCTTTTCCCGCGAGCAGTTCCGGTACGGCATCGGCGGTGAATTTTCCGCTGCCGATCTGGACCAGCGTGCCGACGATGCCGCGGCACATTTTGTAGAGAAATCCTTCGCCTTCGATGATGAAGGTGAGCCGTTTGCCGGAGCGGCGGATTTCGCAGCGGGTGAGCGTGCGGACGGGGTTTTCCAAAACATCGCCTCGATTGGCGGTGAAGGCGCTGAAATCATGGGTGCCGGTGAAATGCGGCGCGGCACGGCGCATGGCGGCGAGATCGAGCGCCTGAGGGACGTGCCACGCGGTGGCGCGCAGGAGCGGATTCATCGCGGCATCATTCCAGACATGGTAGCGGTATTGCTTGCCGGTGGCATCGAAGCGGGCGTGGAAATTTTCGGCAGCGCGTCCGGCGGATTGGATGCGGATGTCGTCCGGCAGGCAGGCGTTGATCGCCAGCGTGAGGTGGCGGTCGGGCATTTTGAATTCATCGGCAGGGATTTCGAAATGAGCGACCATGCCGAGGGCGTGGACTCCGGCATCCGTGCGGCTGGAGCTGACGATCTGCGGGCGGCTGGGAAAAAGCCGGGAGAGCGCGTTTTCCATCATATTCTGGACGCCGCGCCCGGAGTGTTGCGACTGCCAGCCGTGGTAGGCGGTGCCGTCGAAGGCGATGACGAGTTTGAACTTCAGGAGCGGCACGGCGGAAAAGGATGGAGCTTGGGGTAATTCCTGCAAGTGTTTCGAAAAATGGCTGCCGTTACGTCGATTCCGTCGCTGCTCGAACTGAAATGCACGAACTGCGGTTCGCAGTTGGCGCCGACGGATATTTCCCCGCATCTGGCTGCGGCGCGTTGCTCGCATTGCCATGCGCTTTTCGCACTGCCGACGACGACGGTGATGAATTCATCGTTATCGAAGCCCGAAGTCGCGTTGCCGAAAAAGCTGACGTTCGTGGATTTTGGTGACGGTGTGGAAATCACCCGCAAGTGGTTTGGTCCGGCGGCGTTTGTGCTGCTGCCGTTCGCGTTGTTTTGGAACGGCTTCATGATCATCTGGAACGGCATTTCCATCGCGAAAGGCATGTGGACGATGGGGATTTTCGGCCTGCTGCACACGGCGGTCGGGCTGGGCCTGATCTATCTGGTGTTATCGATGTTTCTCAACGTCACGACCGTGCGCGTGTGGATGGGCAGGCTGACGGTGAAAATCGGGCCGATCCCGTGGAAGGGAAACAAGGATCTGGCTGCGGCGGATGTGGTGCAGCTCTATTGTAAGGAAAAAGTCACCCACGGAAAAAACGGCTCCACCACGAAGTATCAGGTGGAGGTGATCACTCGTGGAAATCTGAGCGAAACGCTGGTGGCGGATCTGGAGACTTATGAGCAGGCGCTTTTCATCGAGCAGCAGATCGAGCGCAAGCTGAAGATCGCGGACGCGAAGGTGGCGGGCGAGTATGGGGTGTGAATCATGGTGGCGGTGCTCCGCCCATTCCACAGGATGCGGAACGCAGCACGCGGGGAGCGCTCGCGCGCCATCCTGTTTCCCCGCGAATCTCGTGTAGTGGTCATAGACTGCGGCTCCATTTTCTCCGGCGCAGGAGGATGAGGGAGCCGAGGGCTCCGAGCAGCAGGGCGGAGGGTTCGGGGATTACGGAGATGGTGGTGAAACCGGAGGTGCCGTCGTAGCTGGCGGAGATCAGGTTGGCGTAGTTGGAGCTGTCCACCGTTTGCAGGGCGGTGCCGTCCCAGACTTGCAGGTCCGTGTCACCGAGGTAGGCGAGGAGGCCGCCGATCCCGGTGTAATCGCCCTCGATCTCGAGAAAGCTCAATGTTCCGAGGAGGATGGTTGCCACGGCGTCGATGTTCGCGGTGTTTTGCAGGCGCAGGATGTTGCCGAAGTTTCCGCCGGTGACATCCCCGATGTGGACTTCGTTGGCGGCGAGGATTCCGGCGATGTCGAGGAGGTTGGCATCCGATCCGGCTTCCTTGCCGATGTAGACGCCGGTCAGGGTGGTGGTGACGTTGGCGGTGTCCCCGGCGGAGAGGGTGACGGTGTTATTGGCCGTGGTTTTCCCGATGATCCAGTCCGTGCGGGACTCGAAGCTGATGCCGGAGATGGTGCGGGAGGCGCTGCCCTCATCCAGCGTGGTGATGCTGGAAACGCTGCCGGAGTAGGTTTTGCCGAGTCCGGAATCCTTGCCATACGCGCCGATGAGGAAGTTGTCGCCGTCGAGGCTTACGGAGGAGCCGAAGCAATCGTAAATCGCACCGTCGGATGCGGTGAGCTTGACGCTTTCGGTGATGCTGCCGGAGGCGGTATCCAGATCGAGGAAGATGTAGGCGGAGCCGGACGCGGTGACATTGCCTTCGCCAAGCATCGCCCCGATGAGGCCGGTGGTGCCGGACAGGCTCACGGAGTAGCCGAAGTAATCGACCGCCTTGCCGTCGGAGGCGGTGAGCTTGACGTTCTGGGTGACGGTACCGGAGGCGGTGTCCAGATCGCGGAAGACGTAGGCGGAGCCGGAATTGGCTCCGTTGTCGTCGTCCCCATAGGCGCCGACGAGTCCGATGGTGCCGGACAGGCTCACGGAGGTGCCGAACCAATCGCCTGCCGCGCCGTCGGATGCGATGAGCTTGACGTTCTGGGTGACGGTACCGGAGGCGGTGTCCAGATCGCGGAAGACGTAGGCGGATCCGGAATTGGTTCCTTTGTCGTCGTCCTCATTCGCTCCGATGAGTCCGATGGTGCCGGACAGGCTTACGGAGGTGCCGAAGTAATCACTCGCCGCACCGTCGGAGGCGGTAAGCTTGACGCTTTCGTTGACGGTGCCGGTGGCGGTGTCCAAATCGCGGAAGACGTAGGCGGAGCCGGAATCGTCTCCCTTGTCGTCGTCCCCATAGGCACCGACGAGTCCGGTGGTGCCGGACAGGCTTACGGAGGCACCGAAGTAATCGTCCTCAGCGCCGTCGGATGCGATGAGCTTGACGCTTTCGTTGACGGTGCCGGAGGCGGTGTCCAGATTGCGGAAGATGTAGGCGGATCCGGAATCGGTGGCATTGCCATCGCCAAATATCGCTCCGACGAGGCCGATGTTACCGGACAGGCTCACGGACTGGCCGAAGTAATCGTAAACCGTGCTGTCGGATGCGATGAGCTTGACGTTTTCGTTGATGGTGCCGGTGGTGGTGTCCAGATCGCGGAAGACGTAGGCGGAGCCGGAGTCGTCTCCCTTGTCATCGTCATAAACCGCCCCGATGAGTCCGGTGTCGCCGGACAGGCTCGCGGAGTATCCGAACCAATCAATCTCCGCGCCGTCGGAAACGGTGAGTTCGGCGGCATGGAGGACGGGGGTGATGAAAAGGCAGAGGAGAAGATGTTTTGATTTCATGATTGGAGTGAAGACGAGGAGAGAGGGAAGAAAGGGAATGCTCCGCCCGCTGCTACCGCGCGAAAAAGCCCCGCCGCACCGACGGGGAATCTCTTCAGCCTTTGCCTTGGCGGATGCGGACGGGACGTCCGCGCTCCCTTGAAATGTTATGGCCGGGAGCGAATAACATCACGGCGCCTGCTTACCTTGGAACAGGCGGGATTTTCAAGGATAATGTGTATGACAGGAATCCACGCGGCCCCGGAGAGAGGAGCGGCTGATGCCGCCGGATTGGCACGGGTGGATTGAGGAACGTTCCGTAGGATGCGGAACGGGATGCGCAGGAAGCGTGCGCTCCCCCAAGAGCCGGTGGGGCGCTATTCCCATCCGATTTCAAATCCGCGAGGGTGATGTCTCATGAGCGCCAGATCAGGCGCAGCGAGTCCAGTCTAACATGCGAGTTTTCCAGCGCTTCGAGCGATTGCTCGCGCTGGATTTCCAAGGCGCAAATTTCCGCGTGGGAGACTTGGGGATTGCGGCTGGCGAGATCGTGCAGACGGTCGATTTCCGCAGTGAGCGTGGTGTTTGCCAGAGTGTGGGCGGCTTCGGTGGGAAGGAGCGCGTTTTTTTCCGCAATCTCTTGTGCGGCGCGGAGCATGGTGGGGAAAAGTTCGCGCCGGAAGGTGTCCTGGCTGATGAGTTTGCGGGCGTCTCCGGGGTGCAGGAGCGCGTGGGGGATGTCTTCGGAAAACAGCGCGCCTTTGTGATCCACGGCGACTTTCAGAAGCGTCGGCGGGAGGAAGCGGTCGAGGTGCAGCCGCGTCGGCGCGAGGCATTCGAGGATGAAGGCGCATTCGAGCAAGAGCCCTTTGCCTTTGCCGGTTTTCCAGTGGGCGAAGGCGGCATTGCCGAGGTTTCCATCGAGCAAATGATCCAGCGCGCCTCGAAACACCGGATGATCCGCGGTGATAAATGTTAGGTCTTCACGCGCGAGCGCGGTGCCCCGATCAAATGTCGCGGAGAGTCCTTCGTCCTGCAGATCGGCGAATGCCTCGCTCTGGCGCTGGCCGCGATGGAAATGATAGGCGCGAGGTGAAAGATCGGAAACATCCAGTCCGAGGTGATCGAAGAGCGTGACGGTGAATTTTTCGAAACGCGGATCGGTATCGGCGGCGGAGATGGCGGTTTGGAGTTTCGCGGCTTTTTGCGGAGCGGGCGCGCCGAGTTCCAGCAAGCGATCATGGCCGGTGCCGAGTTCACGCAGAACGTCGGTTTTCAACTTGCGGCTGCGTTTGAGAAAGTCAGGAAACGACGTTTCATTTTCGAGTGAATCAAGTTCCGGCAAGAGCGTGGCGGCGAGTGTGGTGGCGCCTTTCAAGGGAGCGGAAAACGCATCGAGACCTTCGTGCAGCCAGCGTGCGTGACGTTCGGACGCGCTCGCCACTCCGTAAGGCACGTGGATGTGGATGTCGCCGGTCTGGCCGATGCGGTCGAGGCGGCCGATCCGTTGTTCCAGCAGTTCGGGATCGCGTGGCAGCCCGAAGAGCACGAGGTGGCGGGCGAACTGGAAATTGCGTCCTTCGCTGCCGATT
Source organism: Luteolibacter sp. (assembly GCA_047605125.1). GTDB lineage: Bacteria > Verrucomicrobiota > Verrucomicrobiia > Verrucomicrobiales > Akkermansiaceae > Luteolibacter. Next base: position 370,344 of record JASGGK010000002.1, on the reverse strand, counting down.
TCCGAGCAGATCAAAATGCGCGCGCCTTCCGGATCGGCGAACCACGCCGCGTGGCGGTCGCGTTGCAGAAGGCTGAGGTCTTCATGAAACAAGGCGGACTCGACGTGGATCACTTCGAGGAGTTTTTCCTGCACGGCAATCGCCGCTTCCGGCGAGCTGGTGATGAGCAGGATTTTCTCGTTTTCCGGGAGTTGGCGTAGAAGATCCGCCAGCCAAATGTAGGGTGAGACGCCGGGTAACAGCGGATGGAGCCGGGGAAAGCGCTTGGGAAAACCGGTGAGCCGCTCGCGGGTGTTGCGGAACAAAACGCGGCCGGTGCCGAAGGAATCGATGAGTTCGGAAACGAGTGGATCGCGCGAGGATTCGTCGCCGTTTTGCAACGCGGATAAATGCGCGGCGGCGCGTGGAGAACGGGCGGTGAAGTGGGTGAGCGACGACGGGATTTTCCCGGTTTTCAAGGACTCGATTGTTTCCGCGAGCGGCGTGTAGCGGTGGGTTTCCGCGAGGAAGGCATCAAGATCGGAATAACGGTCCGGATCGAGCAGGCGCAGCCGTGCGAAGTGTCCGGCCGGGCCGAGCTGTTGCGGCGTGGCGGTGAGAAGAAGGAGGGAGGGGATTTCTCGTGCGAGGGATTCCACCATCTGATAGCTGGCGGATGCTCCTTCCGGCGACCATTCGAGGTGGTGCGCTTCATCGACGATGAGCAGATCGAAGCCCGCCTGGCGCGCCTGATCGGCGCGTTCGGGAAAGCGGGCGGGGAAATCCGTGGCGGCGAGGATGAGCTGGGAATCGAGAAACGGATTCGCCTCCGCATCATGTGCTTCGATGGACTGGCAGCGTTCTTCGTCGAAGAGCGCGAAGAGCAGGTTGAAACGGCGCAGCAGCTCGACGAACCATTGGTGCACCAGCGGCTCCGGCACGAGAATGAGAATGCGGTGCGCCTGGCCGGTGAGATGCAGGCGATGCAGGATCAAACAGGCTTCGATGGTTTTCCCCAGCCCGACTTCATCCGCTAACAGAAGTCTGGGATTCAAGCGGGCGGACGCTTCGGAAACGATGGCGAGCTGGTGGGGAATGAGATCGATGCGCGCACCCGTGTAGCCGCGCGCGGGGGATTGGCGGAGTTTGGCATTCCATTCCAGTGCCTGGAGCCGAAGGTCGAAATCCCGCGGATGGTCGGTGAGGCCTGCGAACAGGCGTTTTTCCGGCCGGATGAACTGGAGGGAATCCTGCAAATCGCGCTCGTGGATGGAAATGCCGCCTCCGTGATAGATCGTGAGTTTGTTTTCCTCGCTGATGGATTCCACCGTCAGGCTTTGGCCATCACGGTTTGAAATCGTGTCCCCCGGCGTGAAACGCACGCGGACGAGCGGCGCGGTATCGAGGGCGTAGAGCCGTTTTTCCTCAGCCGCCGGATATTGCACCGCCACTTTTCCATCTTCCACGGCGCGGATGATCCCGAGTCCGAGCGAAGGTTCGGAAGTGGAAATCCAGCGTTGGTCAGGAAGCGGAGGATGCATGCGGACGAGCGTATAAAAAGGGATCGAAGCCCAGGTCGAGGGCTTTCAGTCAGTTATGGAAAATGATTTGTCGTGCGGGGGTGTTTTTTGATAAGTTTTCCAGTTATTGTTTTGATTTGGTCACAAATAACTCTAATTAAATCACTTGCGAAATGGGGAAGAGTCTTGACGGCTGTAGCCGGGACCATCAGACAGGTTCCGATTGTGTTTGATCATCCACACGACAAAATCAATAGAACCATGAAATCGACCCCTTTGTTTATCGTTGCTGCGGCAATGCTTTCCCTGGCCGCCTGTAAAAAAGCTCCTGAAACCTCAGGTTCCGCCCCTGCTCCGGAAGCTCCGAAAGTGGAAGCGCCTAAAGCCGTGGATTTTGAAGCCGTGCTTCTCGATTCTTTCAAGGAATCCGGAAATCTCCTGAAGAAATTCGCCGAAGGCGGCAGCAAGGAAGACTTCATCAGCGGCATGAAGGCGCTGGCTGAGAAGAACAAGTCTCTTGAAGAGAGCAGCCCTGAAATCAAGGAAAAGGCGGCCGCCTTCGCTCAGACTGAAAAGTTCAAGCAAGCGGTGCAGGAACTTCAGAAGGAAATGATGGAAGTGGTGACCAAGCACCCGGATTTCGCCCAAAAGATCGCGGATCCCGAAGTGCAGGAGGCGATGCAATCGCTCGGACAATAACGCTTTCCGTTATCTGAACTGATTCTGGAGCGGCTGATAGAAATAATCAGCCGTCTTCATTTTTTCGACGAGCGCCTCCGGGGCGAGATCGTGTTTTTTAACGAGATCTTCGAGGGAATCACAGTGGTTCCGGAGTTCGGTGTTGAGGAGCCCGACGAGGAGGTGCGGGTCCATCTTGAGGTAATTGGAGAGATCCATGGGAGGATGGTGAACAGCTGCCTGCGGCGGTTGAAGAGTTCGTAAATGGATCGGTGAAAGAGCTGATTCTTCGAGTCTTTCCATCAACCCTCTCAGAACGGAATATCATCGTCATCGAAGTCGTCTTCATTCCGGAGATCGGAAAGCGACGGTTCGGCGGATGATGTGGCAGCGGTTGGAGCGGCGGCTCGGGAACGGGATGGCGCGGCGTTGCCGGAGGAATTTCCCGAAGCTCCAGCGGCTTGGATTTTCCAGCAGGAGAGATTCACGTAATAGCGGCCGTTGTACTCGTTGCCGCGGATGTCGAAGTTGACGACGACTTCCTGATCGGCGTCGAAGCTATCGAGCAGCGAGCATTTGTCTTTCACGACCTCGAATTTCAGGTCCTGCGGGAATTTGTCCGCGCTGGTGGTGACGACGAATTCGCGCTTGGAGAAGCCGCTGGCGAAAGTCTGTGTGTCGTAGATCAGTTTGATTTTTCCAGAGGCTTCGTACATGGGCTTAATCTTGCTTCCTGCGTGGCGATGTCAAACCTTTGGAAAATGGAAGCGCGCTCAATTTTCTCGTGTGATCGCTGTGGCCGCGAAGCTCTCGGCATCGTGGGCGATGAGGCGTTGTGCGAAGATTGCTACCACGAGGCGGGAGCGTGCTGCGGGGATCGGGAAGAGGATGCTGAGCCGACGTGAACGTCAGCGGTCCATCACACGCGCTTGCAGAGTTGGATGGAGAAGCCCCAGGGATCTCGCAGCATCATGAGGTGGGTGCCGTCCGGATGTTTTTGTTCTGAAACAAATGTCGCTCCGGCGGTGACCAGGCGCCCGCGGTCCGCATCGGGATCGGTGCTGACGAAGGCGAGGTGAAGTTGCAAAGGATGCTGCGCCGCGTAATCCGGCAGGTAAGCGGGCTGATGATAAATCTCGATCACGCCGCCTTCGGAATCACTGAGGAAATGCGTCTGATTCGGCTCCGGAATGTGGCGGATGACGCGGAGTTGGAAGTGTTCGCCATACCAGGCGGCGAATGCGACCGGATCGGCCACGCTGATGGCGAAGTGTTCGATTTTCATGGGAGATTTTTAAGCCGCAAAAAGGCGAAAGAATGGCGCAAAGATGTTCAAAATTCCAAGAAGCTGTCTGAAAATTCCCACCGCTCCGCGGCATGATGGGGCGATGAAGAAATTTAAACCGCAGATGAACGAAAATGAACGCAGATGGAAGAAGGGATTTTACGAAATTAGAAGATCTCTTTTATCTGCGTCCATCCTGTTTATCTGTGGTTAAAGAGATTTTTCAGACAGCCTCTAAGAGATGATCCGGAATGTTCTTTCGCGAGAGCAATGATTTTTTCTCGATTCGAATTGTCTTCAAAGATTCGTTGAGGAAGCCAAAACCAGTCTAATTTTTCAGATAAAAGAAAGAGCAGGCCTTTGGGTGATTCTGCCAAACAGTGAAGGTTGCTCCAATGCAGGCGTATTTCGTAAAATTCAGAACCGCAAGAAATCCAATCATTGGTGAAGATAACGGTGTTGTCCGTGAATTTTTCAGGAGAGCGACGGTATACTCTTTTCAACTTTTCACGTTTGATGTGAAACCATTCGAAGAAATAAACACATAAAGCCAGTCCAGTGACCAGCCATGGAGAAAATTCATGACAGACTCCGACATACAGAATCACCAACGCCGTAAGCAGTGATGTTCCCATGATCGCCCACCGGAATTGTCCAATTCGCGTTATCCTTAAGTGGCAATCATTCAGATCGAGGAAATCCTGAAGCGTCAACCGACCTGTGAATGAGATGGGTTCTATGATCATCGTTGGATGAAGAATTACAACTCCGCGATCGCGGCCATGATGCGGTTGGCGAGGGCTTCGTAGCCTTCTTTGCCGCTGGCGGCTTTTTGTTCTTCCGGGGTGAGGTAGATCGGTTTGCCGACGGTGACGGAAATGCGGGCGAAGTGGATGCGGGCGGAGCCGCGTGGCAGGGCTTCGCGGGCACCTCGGATGCGGACGGGCTGGATGACGGCTCCGGATTTCGCGGCGATCAGGCCGATGCCGGGGGCGGCTTCACCGAGGTTGCCATCGAGGGTGCGGGCGCCTTCGGGGAAAACGAGCACGCGGTTGCCTTCCTTGAGCTTGCGGATGATGGTCTTGAGGCTGGCCATGTCCGGGCGATCCTGATCGACGGGGATGGCGTTCCATTGCTTGTAGAGCCATTTGAAAAAGCCGCGGAACAAGGTCTTGCGGGCGAGGAAAACCATCTCGTCCTTGTAGAGATTTCCGATCAGGGGCGGATCGAGGAAACTCTCGTGATTCGAGGCGACGAGCACGGGGCCTTCGGTGATGAGGTTTTCCCCGCCGATGACGCGCATGCCGAAGAGGGTGCGGAAGGCGGTGCCGAAAAGCATCCAGCCGAACCAGTAAATCCACCGCATTTGTTCAGGTTTCATGTTGGAAAGAAGCGGGTTGGCGGGTTAAACCGGGAGTCCTTGGGATTTCAGGATTTCCACGGCGGCTTCCACGCCGCTTTCGATGGAGTGGTGGGTGGTGTCGAGGATCACGGCGCCTTCGGCGACTTTGAGCGGAGCGGTGGCGCGCTGGCTGTCGGCGGCATCGCGGGCGCTGACGGAATCGACTTCGCCGATGTCCGTACGGCGGGCGGCGCGGACGGTCTCGCAAGCAGTGACGTAGATTTTGAACGGTGTGTCCGGGAAAACCACGGTGCCGATGTCCCGGCCTTCCATCACGATGCTGGTGCGGTTCAGGTAATCGCGCTGGAAGGCGACGAGGCGGTCCCGCACTTCCGGCACGGCGGAAACGGCGGAGACGTTCGCATTCACCGCTTCGCCGCGCAGTTCTTCGTCGAGCGGTTGGCCATCGACGGCGATGGTGGAAACGACGCCGTCATCCCCGCAGTCGAGCCGGGTACGGTCCAGCAAGGCGACGATCGCGGCGTGGTCATCGGGCGGCACGCCTTCTTGCAGCGCTTTCCAAGTGACGGCGCGGTACATGGCACCGGAGTTCACCATTACCAGGCCGAGGCGCTTCGCGAGCAGTTTCGCGAGCGTGCTTTTTCCGGATGCGGCCGGGCCATCGATGGCGATGGCGAATCGGGTGTTCGTGCTCACGCTTTTGAGATCGTGGGAAGGTTGAAATCCTCGGGAGCCGAGCGCTCGTGGCGGATGGCATCGAGGTGGTGGGCGAAGCCGGGATAGGAAGTGTTCACGCAATCGACGTTGCGGATAACCGTTTCGCCCTTGGCGAAGAGGCCGGCGATGGCGAAGGCCATGGCGATGCGGTGGTCGCCGTAGCTTTCCAGAGTCGCGCCGTGGAGCGGCTTGCCGCCTTCGATTTCCATGCCGTCTTCGAATTCTTCGACGTCGGCACCCATGGCGCGGAGGTTTTTGACGACGGTGGAGATGCGGTCTGTTTCCTTCACGCGGAGTTCGCGGGCGTTGCGGATGATCGTGCGGCCACGGGCGAGCGCGGCGGCGACGGCGAGGACGGGGATTTCATCGATCAAATTCGGCACTTCTTCTTCGAGAATGGTGGTGCCGTGGAGTTCCGCTCCGTGGATTTCGATGTTGCCGATCGGCTCGCCTGTGGAACGGTGGACGATCTCGCTCATGTGCGCGCCCATGCGGCCGAGGACTTTGAGAATCGCGTTGCGGGTCGGGTTCAGGCCGACGTCCTTGAGGAGCAACTGCGAACCGGGGAGGGCGGATGCGGCGACGAGCCAGAAGGCGGCGCTGGAAATATCGCCCGGCACGGTGAAGTCACAGGATTCCGGAATCTGGCCGCCGTAGATGGAAATGGTCTGGCCTTCCTTGCGGGTGCTGACGCGGAAGTCCGCGAGCATGCGCTCGGTGTGGTCGCGGGTGTCCGCCGGTTGGGTGACGGAGGTTTTTCCTTCGGCGAACATTCCGGCGAGCAGGACGCAGCTTTTCACCTGGGCGCTGGCCATCGGCATGATGTAGTCGATGGGCTTCAGTTTGGCCGGGTGGATGAAAATGGGGGCGCAGCCGGGTTTTTTACCACGGGTTTCGATTTTCGCGCCCATTTCCGCGAGCGGGATGGTGACGCGGCCCATCGGACGGGATGAGAGGGATTCGTCACCGAAAAGCTCGGAGGCGAAGGGCTGGCCGGCGAGCAGACCGGCGAGCAGGCGCATGCCGGTGCCGGCGTTTCCGCAATCGATCGGCGTGGTCGGCGCGTCGAGTTTCATCGATTTCCCGTGAATGATCAGATCGAGCGGGCCGTAGCCTTCGAGCTCGGTGAGCACGTCGTATTTCGCGCCGAGCGCGGCCATGGCGTTGAGCGTGTTCAGGCAGTCTTCGCTGGGCAGGAAATTGCGGATCGTGCACGAGCCGTTCGAAAGGCCGCCGAGGATCGCGGCGCGGTGGGACATGCTCTTGTCACCGGGGACGCTGAACTCGGCATGCAGGCGGGAGATGGATTTGACGCGGAATTCCGACATAGAATGGGATGAGAAAATTTAGCGGGATGGATTGAGAGTGGCGCGCAAGTCCTTGGCGTGTTCGAGCCATTGGAGAACCGCGTTTTGCTCGCCATTTTCGAGCTTGGCGAGCAGGGAGCCGAGATCGGCGAGGGTTTCTTTCAGCGGGCCGATGAGGGCTTCGCGGTTTTCGGTGAGGATTTCCGCCCACATGCCGGGGTTCCCGCCCGCCACGCGGGTGGTATCGCGGAGGCCGCCGCCGCCGAACACGCCGTCGGCGGGGTTTCGCAGGCAGACGCGCGCGCCGCTGGCGGCGAGGATATGCGGCAGGTGGCTGATGCGGGCGACGAGGGCGTCGTGTTCGGCGGCGCTGAGCCATGCGGTGCGGCAGCCGATTTTTTTCCAAAACCGATCGAGCTTCTCGGTCATTGCCGTGGGTGAGGATTCGTCATTGGTGAGCAAACACGCGGCACCTTGGAAGAGATCGCGGTTGATGGCGGAGAGGCCGTTGCGCTCGGACCCGGCCATCGGGTGGCTGCCGATGAAAACCAGCGAGTGAGGCGCGAGAAGCGGCGCGAGTTGCTGGTGAGGCGTGCGTTTCACGCTGCCGACGTCGGTGAAAAGGCAATCCGCGGGGACGCCGGAGGCGATGATTTTTCCGACCAGAGCGGACATGGCTCCGACGGGGACGGCGAGCACGATGAGCTTCGCGTTTTTCACGGCGGCGGCGAGATCGGTGGTGGAGTTCTCGATGCCGGCTTCGCGGGCATCCCGCGCCGTTTCCTCGCGGCGCGCCCAGAGCGTGACGTGCGGTGGATTTTCCAAAGCCGACAACGCCAGACAGAGCGAGCCGCCGAGCAGCCCTCCGCCGAGGATGGTGACATGGGAAAAATCCGCGTTCATGCGATGTGTTGCAAAAAAAGAACCGGGTCCAGTTTCAGGACCCGGTCGGCTGCCGTCAATTTCGTTGGCAAAGTGGGATTACCGGGAAGCAGCCGTGGCTCAAGGCACGCGGAAGTATTTCTTTTGCTCGGCCGGATAAGTCGGGTCTTGGACGAGGGTGCCGGATGGAATGTCGCGCACGTCCACGATTTTCTTGTTGTAAGGGCTGAGGACGAAACCGGGGCGGCCCGGAACCGGATCGGCGAATTGGTATTCAGCGCGCTTCGGCTCGACGGGTGGCTTCGGCGTGGTGTCGGAGGTCTGTTGGGACGCGGTGTCAGCGGCTTGCCGACCGGAGTTTTCGGCTTTGGTTTTCTCGGCTTCCGCTTTTTGTTTCATCTTATCGCGTTGATCCTGAATCTTTTGCTGATTCTGGCTGGTCACGCTTTGATCCGGGCCTTGGTTTGGTTTGCGGCGCGGGCCTTCCTGAATGGGATAGCAGGATGCCATCAGGAGGCAGCCGAGGGCGGCGGTTCCGGAGATGAGACGAGTTTTCATGGGATTGAAGAAAAAGATGCTGTGGGGATTCAGACGGGAATCATGGAGAGAACGGGCGCTCAGTCAAGCCGGTGATGAAAAGATACAAGACTTGAAGACCCAAGACTCAAGATAAGAAAAAGATGGGAGTGCGGGGTTTGTTGTCTTTAGGTGGCGGTGTGGCGGACGATGCGATGCTGAAGGAGGAACTGCTGGCGTGGATGCGCGGCGGCGAGGTGGCGTTCGAGGATATGGCGCTGCGGGTTTACGCGCGGCAGATGGAGAGAAATCCGGCGTATCGGGCGTATGCGGCGGCACGGGGGAAGGTGGCGGTGGGCGATTGGCGGGAGATTCCGGCGTTGCCGACGGATGCGTTCAAATTCCCGAGTCATCCGCTGCGGTGTTTTCCGAAGGAGGAAACACGGCGGTTTTTCCTGACGTCCGGGACGACCCGTGATGTGCGCGGTTGTCATGAGTTCGCGACGATGGAGTTTTATGAAATATCGATTCTCGGCGGCTGGCAGCGGCTGGGTTTGCCGGAGGTGAAAAACCCTTGGTTTCTTTCGCAAACACCGGATGTCGCGCCGAATTCCTCGCTGGTGCATATGTTTCGAACGCTGGCGATAGTGCCGGATGAGCGGTGGATGATCGATGTGGATGGGAAGATCGATTTGGGGAGATTGAGGAAAGAGCGTGAGCCGGTGCAGGTGTTTTCCACGGCGCTGGCGTTGTTGCGGGTTTTGGAAACGGAAATGCCGTTCGATTTGCCGGAAGGCTCGTGGGTTTTTGAAACCGGCGGCTACAAGGGGCTGACGGAAACGTTGGAGCCTGAGGAGTTCCGGAGGCGGCTGGGAGCGTTTTTCGGGATTTCGCCAAACCGGATTTTGAACGAATACAGCATGACCGAGCTGTCTTCGCAGTTTTACCGCTGGCCGGATGAACTCGGTCATCGCGGGCCGGAGTGGACGCGCATCCGGGTGGTCGATCCGGAAACGGGGGCTGCGGCGGCGGAAGGCGAGGCGGGATATTTGGAAATCCTCGATCTGGCGAATTTCGATTCGGTGATGGCGATCCGCACGCAGGATCTGGCGGTCGCGCGGGGGGATTCGGCGTTTACTTTGCTAGGAAGAGATCCGGGGGCGCTGCCGAGAGGGTGCTCGCGGGCTGCGGATGATTTGTTGCGGAGGTAATTCAGAGGTTCTCGCGCAAAGACGAAAAGAAGAGGGAAAAACGTTGATTTCTTTTCTTTCTTTGTGCCTTTGCGCCTTTGCGCGAGTCATTCTTTATTTCAGAAATTCCCATGAATCGCACGGAACAACGGATTCAGGCTTTGGCTGGGCAGGCGGAAACGCTGGTGCCGTGGGTGGGCGCGTATGATCGCGGGAAGCTGCACGAGTGGTTGTTCGGCGAACTCGGAAGCCCGGCGGCGCTGGATGGCTGGGTGAGGCTGGGTGCGATCTCCGCGCGGGCGGTGCCGCTTTCTCCGGTGTTGCATGTGGTGAGCGGGAATACGCCGCACGCGGCTTTCCAATCGGTGTTTCGAGGACTTTTGGTCGGTTGCTTCAACCGGGTGAAGCTGCCGTCGGCGGGATTGCCGGAGTTTGAGAAGTGGTTGGGAAATCTGCCTCCGGTTTTGTCCGGGTTGGTAGAGGCGCGGCATGATTTGCCGGACGAGTGGCTGGATTCGCAGGCGGCGGTGATTTTTGGAAACGCGACGACGATCGGGACATTCCGGCGGAAATTACCGGGCGGCACGCGGATCATCGAACACGGGCCGAAGCTGGGAATCGCGGCGATTTTTTCCCTGACGGCGGAGGTGGCGGAACGGCTGGCGGAAGATGTGCTGCGGCACGATCAGCGAGGGTGTTTGTCGGTGCAGGCGGTTTACGTCGATGCGCCGGAAGAGGAGATTTTGAATTTCATGCGGTGGTTGGCGGAAGCGCTCCAGCAGTATCGGGAGGCGCATCCGAGACCGCGGCCGTCACTTTCGGATTCCGGGGCGGTGGCGAATTTACGGGAAATCACGCGATTTCGGGCGGCGAATGGCGAGGCGGTGGCGTTGCTTGAAAGTGCGGGATCGACGGATTGGACGATCATTTTTGATAAGGATCCGACGCTCGCGCCGGGACCGCTGAACGGCACGGTGAGCGTGCATCCGATGCCTGCGGAAATGAGCGCGAAGTCACTCGGCGCGGAAACGGCGCATCTCTCGACGGTGGTGCTGCATCCGTTCGATGAGGAAACGGCGGCGAAGTTGGAAAAACTCGCGCCGCCGAGGCTGTGTGCGGTCGGACGGGCGCAGGAGCCGACGATTTTCTGGCATCACGACGGCGGGAAGCCGTTGGCGTCGCTGGTGAGATGGCGGGATTTGGGGTGAAGGGATAAAGAGCCGGTGAGGACACCGGCGCTCCATTTCCGGGTTGCGATGAAAGACAGGCTGGGGTGAATTGCAGCCATGCCAGATGCTACGATTCATGCCGCCGGGACGATTTTGGAGAACCTGAATCCGGTGTTGTACCGCGTCTCGCTGCCGAACGGGAAAAAGATCCTCGCGCATTTGTCCAAGCCGTTGGCTGAGGAAAAAGCGGAGTTCGCCGTCGGCCAGGTGGTGATTCTGGAACTGACGGCGTTTGACTTCGAACAAGCGAGGATTTTGCGGGCGCGGGAGTAAAGGAGCGCCGGTGTCCTCACCGGCATTCTATGATTCTTCGCGAAGCCAGGCCGATGTGGGCGTCGGCGCTCCATTTCAACCGGTGGTGCGGAGGCCGGAGGCGATCGCGTTGATGGAAAGAAGGAGGCGTGGCAACAATGCGTCCGCTTCGGTGGTGCGGTCGTGGTTGAGGTGGCCGCGCCATTCCTTGAGAAGGGCGATTTGCTGTTGGTGAAGCACTCGGAGCGGGGCTTCGCGGATGTCCAGGGTCTTGGCCATGCGCGGCCGGCGGTTTTTCATTTCACCATCGAACAACTCGGCGAGGAGTTCGCGGGTGCGTTCGAATTCTTCGATGATCCACGTGAGGAATTTGTCGCGCAGCTCGTCGTCTTCGACGAGGCTGGAGTAGCCGCGGATGATGTCGAGATTGGCCGAGGCGAGGTTGGTTTCCACGTTGGTGAGAACGTAGTTGAGGAAGGTGGATTGGCGGAGGGCCGCCTTGAGTCCGGCGAAGTCTTCGGGGGACTCGGTTTTCAGTTTTTCGAGGGCGCTGCCGACGCCGAACCAGCCGGGAAGGTAGTAGCGGGCCTGGGTCCAGGAGAAGACCCACGGGATGGCGCGGAGGTCGCTGATGGAGAAGCCTTTCTTGCCGGTGCGGCGGGCCGGGCGGGAGCCGATGCGGGAGTGCTCGAGGGCGTCGATCGGGGTGGCCTGGCGGTAGAATTCGATGAAGCCTTCGGTTTTGAGGAATTGTTGATAGGCTTCCTGGCTGTAGCTCGAAAGGCGTTCGAGATAGGGTTCCGCCGGATCTTCCGAGGGTGGGAGGAAGCGATGGCGCGCGGTGGTGACGGAGGCGCCGGCGACGAGGAGTTCGAGGTTGAAGGTGGCGTTGGCGACGTTCGCGTATTTTTGGGCGATGGTTTCACCTTGTTCGGTCATGCGGAAATCACCGGACATCGCGCCGTGTGGAAGGGCGGCCATGAACCAGTGGGTAGGACCCGCACCGCGGGAAATGGTGCCGCCGCGGCCGTGGAAGAAACAGAGTTTGGTCTTTTTCTCAACGCCGACTTTGGTGAGGGCGATTTGCGCTTTTTGCAGGGCGTATTGGGCGGCGAGGATGCCGCAGTCCTTGTTCGAGTCCGAGTAGCCGAGCATGACCTGCTGGCTGGCGACGCCGTTTTCCGTGGAGCGGGCTTTGACGGAGGCGGCGGTGAGCGGGTGGTCAAGGAAGGCGCCGAGGATGCCGGGCGAGCGGTCGAGGTCGTCCATGGTTTCGAACAAGGGAACGACTTGCAGGGGGCAGACGAGGCCCGCTTCGGTGAGGTCCATCAGACCGGCTTCGCGGGCGAGGAGGTAAACGCTGAGGAGGTCCGATAATTTCCGCGTCATGGAAACGATCAGCGCGCCGAGACCGGCGGTGCCCCAGGTGCGGCGGTGGCGGACGAGCACGCGGTAGCAATCGAGCACGTCATCGGCCTGGGTGCCGATGCGGGTGTCGTTGTGGAGGAACGGGCGCGGGGAAAGCAGCTCCTTGTTGAGGAAGGCGAGGCGGTCTTCCTCGGACCAATCGGCCCAGCTTTCGGCGTTCGGCACACCGGCGGCGGTGAGGATTTGCGAAACGGCCTTGTCGTGGAATTCGGAGTTCTGGCGGATATCGAGGGTGGCGAGGTGGAAACCGAACATTTCCAGCTTGTGGCGGAGCGGACGGATGGCTTGTTCCTCGATGAGATTGCAACCGGCGTCCGCGAGGGTGGTGGAGAGGAGGTTGAGATCGTGGACGAGCTCTTCCGGGAGGGTGTAGCCGGTTTTTCCACGGACTTGCTCGCGGAGACGGAGGGCCATGAGATCGGCCATTTGACGCCAGGGTTCTTCGGCATGGCGGTCCAGATATTCACGGGCGTCTTCCTCGGTGGTGACGATGAAGGCGAGTTCGTCGATCCGGGCCTGAAGTTCTTCCGGCACCGGGGTGAGGTGGCGGGAAAGGGTGAGCTGGGTGGAAAGAACGCGAAGCTCGCGTTGCAGCAGCTCGAAGGCGGCGTGGCGGAGTTCTGCGAGGGTTTTTTCGGTGACGGCGGGGGTGACGAGGCCGTGGCCGTCGCGGTCGCCGCCGATCCAGATGCCGAAGGTGAGTTGCGGGATGTTTCCGGCGGAGCGGAGGAGATCGAGCGGCAGGCCGCTATCGCGCCAGGCTTCGGTGAAATGGATGTCGAGACGGTTGATGGTCGATGGGAAAAGATCGCGGAGGTAATGGATCGCGTTGCGGAGTTCGCTGAAGATGTCCGGCCGGACGAGGTGGATTTCCGCGGTGCGCCACAGGGTTTCCAAAATACCGACGACGCGGTCGCGGATGCTGCGGCGCTCGCGTTCGGTGTATTTCGGGAATTCGTTTTTCACCATTTCGGCGTAAAGCGCGCGGTGGCGTTCGCGGACGCTGGTGCGCTTCGCCTCGGTCGGGTGGGCGGTGAGGACGGGCTCGACGTGGACGTCCTTGAGGACATCAAGGATTTGCTCGGGGGAAAGCCCGATGTTCTGAAGGTCGTGGAGGGCTTTCGGCCAGAGGCCGCGGATGGATTCCGCGCCGAAGGCTTTTTCGCGCTCGCGGCGGATTTCTCCGTCGACGCGTTCTTCGATCATGTTGAGGAGCTGGAAACCGATCGAGTAGAGTTGGGGAAGGCCGTCGGGCATTTGGCCGGGTTTCGGCTCCTTGCCGGACCACGGCATGAAGGGGAGAAGTTCTTTTTCACCGGTGCTTTCCAGGGCGTCTTTGAGGCAGCCCAACAAATAATCCAGTTTTTCATCGATGAGCCCGAATCCCTCCAGACGGAGTTGTTCACGGGTGGGGTTTCCTGCCAAGTCTGTCATGCGTGCGCGGAACTAAGCATAATCCGCGCCTAATCGAAAAGGGGATTCAAAGAATAAATCGACGCAAACCTCAAAGCTCCAGTCCGCAAGAGAAATGGCGGCGCGGATGGCGGGGAAAATTTTTCAGGAGATTTTTTCAGGATGCGGAGAATTCCAATGAAGGCTTGGTCGGGAGCGGGGAGTAGGGTAGCAAGCGCGCGTGAATGCATGGTCAAAAGCGCTGGGTGTGGTGGAAGAGTGTCTGCGTGCGGGCGTGACGGATTTCGTGGTGTGCGCGGGGGCGAGGAATGCGGCTCTGCTGGAAGCGCTGGCGCGGGCGGAAAAAGCGGGTTTGGCGCGGGTCTGGCGGCATTTCGAGGAGCGTTGCGCGGGATTTTTCGCGTTGGGCAGGACGATGGAAACGGCGAGGCCCTGCGCGGTGGTGACGACGAGCGGCACGGCGGTGGCGGAGCTGCTGCCGGCGGTGGTGGAGGCGTTTTATCAGGCGCGGCCCTTGGTCGCGATCACGGCGGACCGGCCGGGGGATTTCCGGGGGACGGGCGCGCCGCAGACGATTTCCCAGCCGGGAATCTTCGGCGAGCACGCGTTTCAGGGTGGTTTTGAAGGTTGGTGCGGCAGGTTGCCGCTGCATTTGAATGTGGAGCTGGATGAGGCATTCACCGCCGGAACGGAGGATTTTTCCGGATTTCAGGCGGGGGGATTCCAGCCGAAGTCGGAACGGATCGACGTTTCCGCGTTGGCGCGCTGGTTACGCGAAGGGTGGTATCGGGGATTGGTGGTGATGGTCGGCGGGTTGGAGCCGGACGAGCGGGAAGAGGTGTTTCATTTTTGCCAATCGCTCGGTGTGCCGTTGGTCGCGGAGGCGACGAGTGGCTTGCGAGAGGCGCTGCAATCGCTGGCGCTGCCGGACTCGGACCGAACTCTGAAAGAAAATCCTCCGGGCAAGGTGTTGCGGATCGGCGAGGTGCCGAGCGGGCGTTTTTGGCGGGATCTGGAAGAACTGCCGGAGATTTCCGTGTGGTCGGTTTGCCGCAATGGCCTGCCGGGATTGGCGCGGGAAACGTCGGTGACGCAAGGGCCGATCGGGCGCTTGATGAAGGCGTTGGGCGAGGTGGAATTGATCGATGATGCGCAGGATTATCTGGTTTCCGCTGGCAGCCAGATGGCAAAAATCGAGGAACTGCTGGAAGCGTATCCGGACAGCGAGCCGGCGCTGCTGCGGACGCTCTCGACGTATGCGTCCATCGGTGGCGGGATTTTTCTCGGCAACAGCATGCCGATCCGCGAGTGGAATCTCTTCGCGCAATGGGACCGGCCGATTCCTTCGGTGCGGGCGAATCGCGGTGCGAACGGGATCGACGGGCAAGTAAGCACGTGGCTCGGTTGGTCGGCGGATCTCAGCGATAGCTGGGCGGTGGTGGGGGATCTGACGGCGCTGTATGATCTTGCGGCTCCGTTTGTGCTGGAGCAGGTGCATTGCGAAGGCCGGGTGCTGGTGGTGATCAACAACGGCGGCGGGAAAATTTTCGAACGTCTGCCGCGTTTGCAATCGATGAGCCCGCGCGCCATCGAGTGGATGACGAACCCACAATCGGCGGATCTTTCAGGCCTCGCGACGCTGTGGGGGATGGATCACCTGCGGATCAACAACGTGGATGATTTCGATAAATTCGAGCCGGGCAAGAAAACACTGCTGATGGAAATCGTGCCGAGCGCGAAACAGACGGAGGCGTTTTGGAAAGCTTGGGATCAGGGGATTTGAAGAAACCGCGAATCTTGCGAATCGGGCGAATGAAGGGGGATTTGTGATTTATTCTTTTTCGGCGAGCAGATTCGCGAGATCGAGCGGTCCGGTGGTCATGGCGAGGTTGCCGTCAGGAGTGACGGGCCATTCACTTTGCGGACGGTCCCAGTAAAGTTCGACGCCGTTTTGATCGGGATCGCGAAGGTAGAGCGCCTGGCTGACGCCGTGATCGCTGGCACCATCGAGGCGTATTTTTGCCGTGATCAATCGACGGAGCGCATCGGCCAAAGCGGCGCGCGTCGGGTAAAGAATCGCGAGATGATAGAGTCCGGTGGAGCCGGCGGGTGGCGGGCTGCCGCCGAGGCTTTCCCAAGTATTGAGCGCGATGTGATGATGGTAGCCACCCGCGGAAAGGAAAACGGCGGAGTTTCCATAACGCTGGGTGATTTCGAAACCGAGCACGTCACGGTAAAATCCCAGCGCGCGATCCAGATTCGCCACTTTCAAATGGACGTGGCCGATGGTGGTCTGCGGATGGATGGGTGGATTGCTCATAGGAGTGGTAAATTAAAGCCAAGGTGGTTTCTTGGCACTCCCGGATTAAGACCGCCAGCGTTTGGTGAGGTCGCCGTAGGCGTCGATGCGGCGGTCGCGGAAAAATGGCCAGATGCGGCGGAAGTTTTCGACCTGGGTGTAATCGGCGTCGTGGTAGAGGATTTCCTCGTTTTCCGTGGAGGCTTTGGCGACGAGTTCGCCGTAGGGATTCGCGACGAAGGAACGGCCCCAAAATTCGGTATCGTCCTGGAATCCGGTGCGGTTGATCGCGGCGAGGTAGCAACCGTTGGCGACGGCGTGGCCGCGCTGGACGGTTTCCCAAGCGCAGTGCTGGGCGTCGCCGAGCATGGGTTTTTCCTCGGAAAGCCAGCCGATGGCGGTGGGATACAGCAGAAGTTCCGCGCCACCGAGGGCCATGAGGCGGGCGGCTTCCGGATACCATTGATCCCAGCAAATGAGGACGCCGATTTTTCCGAAACGGGTGTCCCAGACCGGCCAATCGGTGTCGCCGGGAGTGAAGTAGAATTTTTCCTCGAACCCCGGATCCTGCGGGATGTGGGATTTCCGGTAGAGGCCCATGAGCGAGCCGTCGGCATCGTGGATGGAGGCGGTATTGTGATACAGGCCGGGACCGCGATGTTCGAAAAGCGAGGAAACGAGCACGATTCCCAGCTCGGCGGCGAGTTTTCCGAGGCGATCCGTCACCGGGCCGGGCAGGGGATCGGCGAGATCGAAAAGCGCGGGGTCTTCCACGGTGCAGAAGTAGGGCGTGAGGAAAAGCTCCTGGGTGACCACGATGTTCGCTCCGTTCGCCGCGGCTTCGCGGATGAGTTTCTCGTGATGATCGAAGGCTTCGGTCTTCGAGGAAAAGGTGCGGGACTGGAGCAGTGCGAGGCGCGGCATGGGTGGGGAGTTAAAAGTTATTGGTTGAAAATTAAAGGGCAGAAATGAGCCAAAATGGCCGCATTTTGGGGCATCGAATGCGAATTTCTTAGAAACTTGGCTTGATTCCGCGGATTTCCAGACTAAAACCGCGCCCCCTCTTCCTGTATCATTTCATGTCGGACACGTCCAAAACACTCAAAGTCGCGATTCCGAAAGGCAGTCTGGAGCAGCCGACCATCGATCTGCTCGCCAAGGCTGGCTACGAGATTTACGTGTCCTCGCGCGGTCTGCGCCCGGCATCGAACGATCCGGAACTGGATCTGTATCTCATTCGCGCTCAGGAAGTCGGTCGTTACCTTGGCCAGGGCTTCATCGACTGCGGCATCACCGGTTACGACTGGGCTTATGAAAATGACGTGGAGCTGATCGATCTTGCCGAGCTTCCCTATTCCCGCGCGACCGTGCGCCCGACGAAGTGGGTGCTGGTGGTTCCGAAAGATTCTCCGATCCAGAAACCGGAAGACCTCGAAGGCAAGCGCATTGCGACCGAAGGCGTGGGCATCACCGAGCGCTATTTGAAAGAGCGCGGCATCCATGCCGAAATCGAATTTTCCTGGGGAGCTACCGAAGTGAAGGTGCCGGATCTCGTCGATGCCATCGTCGATGTGACCGAAACCGGTTCTTCCATCAAAGCGAACGGTCTGCGGATCGTGGACACGCTTCTTACCTCATACCCGCACTTTTACGCGAACCCGGAAGCGGCCAAAGATCCTTGGAAAAAGGAGAAAATGGACCGCATCGCCATGTTGCTCAAAGGCGCTCTCGCCGCACGCGGCAAGGTGGGTCTGAAAATGAATCTTCCCGCCGACAAGCTTTCCGCGCTGCTCGACAAGCTTCCATCGCTCCGCCGCCCGACGGTTTCCCAACTTTCCGAAGAAGGCTGGGTGGCTGTTGAGACGGTGATTGACGAAGTGGTCGTCCGCGACATTATCCCCGAACTGAAACGTCTCGGGGCTGAGGGGATTATCGAATATCCGCTCAATAAAATCGTTCCCTAATCTTTTCACCGCATACTAACCCCGAACGCACAACGCCATGGGCTCCATCAAGAAACGCCGTAAGACCAAGATCAACAAGCACAAGCGCAAAAAGCGCATGAAGCAGAACCGCCATAAAAAGCGTCTCCGCTACAAGTCCTAGTCCCTAGGATGATTTAGTTCTTACAAAGCCAGAGTCTCTTCTTTCATGGGAGTCTCTGGCTTTTTCCATTTAAAATTCCTCCACCATGAGCCTGCAAGTCGTCGTCAACTTCCGTGTCGTGGACGAATGTGACGATTGGATCGTGGTGGATAAACCCGCGCCGTTGATCGTGCATCCGGCGAACAACAAGCCGGAACCGACCTTGCTCGGGGGGGTCGAGATTTTGCTCGCCTATGAAATGGAAAACGGTGCCTGCCCGGCGATTGTCACACGGCTGGACCGGGAGACGAGCGGGCTGGTTTTGGTCGCCATGCACACGCGGGCCGCGCGGGAGCTGGGGATGATTTTCGAACGGCGCGAGGCTCATAAGGAATACCTCGCGATCGTCCACGGCTGGCCGGAGGCGGACGAATGGGAAAGCCGCGCGCCGATCCGTAGGGCGGGGGAGCTGGGGCCGTCATCGATTTGGGTGCGGCAGGTCGTGCATGAAACGGGCCGGGAATGCGTGACGCGTTTTCAGGTGGAACGGCGGTTCGAGCGGGCGGAGGGAAAATTCTCGGTTGTTCGTTGTTTTCCGCAGACCGGCCGCATGCACCAGTTGCGCGTGCATTTGGCGCATAGCGGCCACCCGATTGTCGGCGACAAACTGTATTCCGGCGACGGCTCGGAATACGTGGAGTGGATGAAAACCGGATGGACGCCGGATTTGGAAAAGCGGCTGCTTTTGCCGCGCCAAGCCCTGCACGCGGCGAAATTATCCGTGCCATGGGGCGATGACCAAGTAACGTGGGAAGTAGGATTGGGTGAGGATTTGCTGAATTTCATCAACGGTGGGCCTCCACTTCCGCTGCCGGACGTTGTCATCTGGAGCAGACATGATTAGCTTTCGCGCATGGCGGATTTGCATGAGCTGACGGCATTTTTGGACAAGGAGCTGAGGATTGCGGCGATTTCGGATTATCCGGGCGCGGTGAATGGCTTGCAGTTGGAAAACAGCGGGAGGGTCGAGCGGATCATTGCGGCGGTGGACGCGTCGATTTCGGTGGTGGCGGCGGCGGCGAGTGGACCGCCCGCGCTGCTGCTCGTGCATCACGGTTTGTTTTGGCAAGGTGCCCAGCCGATCCGGGCGGGGCTTTACCGGAAACTGAAAACCGCGATGGATGCGAATCTTGCGATCTATTCCGCGCACCTGCCGTTGGATTTTCATCCGGTTTTGGGGAACAACGTGCGGCTCGCCCAAACGATCGGTTTGGAAAACATTCAGCCGTTTCTTGAGACCAAAGGTGTCGCGATGGGTTTGCGTGGGGATTGGAATGGATCGCGGAAAGCATTGGCCGCGTGTTTGGAGAAGGCGGTGGGAGGAAAGGTCCACGTTTGTCCGGGAGGAAAGGATCACATTTTGACGGTTGGATTGGTCACTGGTGGTGCTGGCTCGGAAGTGGCTAAAGCGGCAGCGACGGGGGTGGATGCTTTTGTCACGGGTGAAGGCCCGCACTGGAGTTACCCGCTCGCGGAAGAACTCGGTTTGAATGTGTATTATGCAGGCCACTATGCGACGGAGACCTTCGGGGTGAAGGCTCTGGCTGCGGAAGTGGCGCGGTGTTTTGACCTGCCGTGGGAATTTGTCGATCGGCCTACCGGTTTATGAGTTGGCTGGACCACGAATTTTTCCGCCGCGATCCGGTCACATGCGCCCGGGAGCTGATCGGCTGCACATTTCACTGGAAGGGAAAGACGGCGAAAATCGTCGAAACCGAGGCCTATCTGGCGCTCGGTGACGAAGCCTGCCACACGTGGAGTCGGCCCGGTGCCAGAAATTTCGTCCAGAATCATTCTCCGGGCGCGGCATACGTTTATTTGAATTATGGGATGCACTGGCTTTTCAATATTCTGGTGAAAGGCGGATCCGCTGAGGGATTTGTTCTCTTCCGTGCGTTGGAATTTCCGATCATTGAAAAGCCGGAAAATGTAAAAAATCGGGATTGGATGAAAATCGGAGCGGGGCCGGGAAAATTGACTAAAGTTTTGGTTATAAACGGGTCAGATCACGGGATTGATTTCATGAATCAGTTGGGAACAGGCATCGCACGAGGGGATGCTCCCGAGGTGGTGGAGGGGCCTCGCATCGGAATTTCCCGATCGATTGATCTGCCGTGGAGATTTGGGGAAAAGGATTCTCCTGCGTTGAGCCGATCCTTTTTCCAGCCTACGCGAACGCGTAGGTTTGTTGGAATCTCTTCGAAATAAATGGTTAAGACATTTCAAAAAAAACTTGCAGTCTCTCAGGATTCAGGTTCTTATGGGCCTCGCTAAGCGGGCATAGCTTAGTGGTAAAGCGCTATCCTTCCAAGTTAGACATGCGGGTTCGATTCCCGCTGCCCGCTCCACTTGTTTTTTTGTTGAATCTTGTTACCGCCATGAAAAAAACCGTGTTACTCGCCCTTTTGAGCTCGGGTATCGGGCTGACCGCCGTCCATGCGGAAGCTGACTGCTCCAAGTTGTCTCTTGAGATCAAGCTCGGCATTGCTGCTGATCGGACCAAGGTTCTCGAAATCGTGTCCAAGGCTGTTTCGGCTTCTCCTGCCTGCGCATGTGAAGTGGTGAAGGCTGCTGTTGAGGCAGCTGAGGCAAAGCCTGAAACGGTTGCCGCTATTGTGGAGGCTGCGGCTAATGCTGCTCCTGAGCAGCTTCGCTTGGTTTCCCAGTGCGCTGTTGCCGTTGCTCCTGATTCTCTGGCTCAAGTGCAAAACTTGCTGACCAAGCTCGATCCGAATGCGGGCGAAGAGGGTGCGAGTGCCAAGAGCGCGAAAAGCGCCAAAGGTGAAGTTTCTCCAGCTCAAAACGAAGTGGCCGCCCTGCCGAATCCTCTGGACTTCCCGGGGCAAGGTCCGATCGGTCCGCTGGTTTCCGGTCCTGGTGGCTATACTCTCTATCCGTTCGTTCCTCCCGTGTTGATCGATATTCCGGAGGTAACCAATACAAATCCTAATAACAGGACCTCTAACTGAGAGTTTTTCCGCCTTTCACCTTGCCTTGTTCAAATATTTTTTACCCCTCGCACCCATGAAAGCGAAATTTACCTTAGGACTGTTCGGTCTTGCTCTCGCGAGCCAAGCCTCCGCTCAGGGTCTCTATTATTCCGGAACCGAAGCTCAGCAATCCATTCCTCTCAAGTGGCAGGTTGGGGTTGATGCCACTTATGATGACAACGTCAGTCCGGGATACGGAGATGACGAATCCGCTGTGAGCGTAAATCCATACGTTGGGCTTTCTTTTGTCAGTGTTGATCCCCAAACCACTTGGGATGTCTACGCTCGTCTTGGTTTGGTTTACTATCTCGATAAGCCGGATAATATCGATTCCTCTTACACCAATGCTCGAGCTGGCGTGGATTTCGCCCATCGTTTTTCCGAGCGTCTCCGTTTTTCCAGCCTCAACTTCATCTCCTATGAACTTGAGCCGGATTACTCCTACGGGATCAGCTCCAGCCGTGCGGCGGGCGAATACTTTTACTGGCAAACCGACAACTCCGTTGGTTTTCGCTGGTCCGAGCGCTTCGCAACCTACACGGGTCTCCAGCTTACCGGTTTGACTTATCAGGATGTGGATAACAACGACCGCTTCACTTGGACCGCCTACAATCAGTTTCGTTATCAGCTCACTCCGCAAACCGTTCTGACTGCTGAGTATCGTTATGCCCAAACTTCGGGCAATGGTGCGTATACTGATTCGACGGATCAATACATTCTCGGTGGTCTTGAACACCGCTTCAGCCCGACGACGATCGGTATCTTCCGTGCTGGTGCCCAGCTCCACGATGTGGACGGTGGTGATTCCTACACCAGTCCTTATGTGGAAGCCGCTTTGAACTCCAGAGTCAACGAGCAGTTCTCTGTTAAAGCCTTCACCCGCTACGGTATCGAAAACTTTAACACAGTCCAAAACGTGGGCGGCCTTCTCACCGAGTTCTCGGATCGCCGCACGCTGCGTGTCGGTGTTTCCGGTAACTACGCGGTTTCCAAGCGTCTCGGAGTATTCGGGGGTGTGGATTACATTCCGACTTCTTATAGAAGCGGAAAAGAAGTGGTGTCCGGTAATTCCGTCAGCGATCAGGATGAAGACCTGATCAACGCTTATATCGGTGTGTCCCTTCAATTCACCGACTACTTGTTCGGCTCTTTGACTTACAATCACACCACTTCCGATTCGGACCTTTCTGGCAACGATTACGATCGTAATCGCGTCAGCGTAGGTGTTCGTGCTGAATTCTAAGCATCCATCTTTCTACGGCTTGAATTCTCACAAGAATTGTTGATTTTGATCTCCCGCAATGTCTCATTGCGGGAGATTTTTTTCGGGCGTGTGCCCGGATGATTTTCAGAAATATCGGTAAAATGACCTCCTCATCCCTTCAGCAAAGCGAAGCGACGCTTCATGCCATCGATTACTGGCAGGTGATCAAAAATCGCTATGGAGTGATTCTCCTGACTCTCCTTCTGGTATTCATGACCGCAGCGGTAATTACTTATGTGATGCCGAAAAAATACGAAAGCACGGCTACCATTCAGATTAAACCCAAGGCACCGATCATTGCTCCGCTGGGGCGGGAAATGGCCACCGCTTCCGGCTCCACCCTGCTTACGCCGCAGTTCTTTGCGACGGAGTTTGAAGTGATCAAAAGCCGCAAATCTTTGTCAAAAGTCGTCGATAAGCTTGGTCTTGCGAGCCACTGGAACGTTTCTCCGGAGCAGGCTTTGGAAATCCTCAAAGGGATTGTCAAAACCCAGAACATCCGTGGAACGGATCTGATTTCGATCACCGTCCGCCACCAGAACAAGCAGGATGCCCGCGACATCACGGATGAGGTGGCTCGTGCTTACAAAGACTACCGCACCGAGCTGGAGCGTGCCGATGCGAAAAAAGCCCTCGATGAATTGCAGAAAGCGGTCATCGCCCAGACCGACAAAACGGAAGAAAGCCGCAAGGTTTTGATGATGATCATTAAAACCAAGGGCATTGTGGATGTTGGACGTGATAGTGGTGCCACGGGAGCAGGTTTGGATCCGGATTCAACCGCCCGCACCGCGTTGTCCAAATACGACGAAACCAAGTCGGATAAACAAAGGCTGGAAGCGCAAATCAACAATTTGCTCAAACTGGATTCCGAGCAGTTGCTGGCCTATGCATCAGGCTTGGATATCGACGATAGCACGATCAAATCTCTTTATCCGACCTATCTCGAACAGAAGCGTACGCTGGAAGGTTTGCGTGCCAACGGTCTCGGTGAGCGCCACCCGACGATCGTTGCCGCGAAGCAGGTTTTGGAAACCACCAAACGCCAGTTGGATCAAGGGGTGATCAACCTGCGCGGCTCCTTGAAAGCCAAACTGGATCTTGCTTCCGACAACCTTGCCAAAATGGAAGTCGAAAAAAACGAAACGAAGGATGATGCCATTGGCCGTCGTTTGGATCGTCAGGAATACGATGATGCCAAGCGCACTTTCGAAGCCGACGAGGATATTTTGAAAGCGCTTCGGCTCAAAAGTCTCGGCGAACAAATCTCCGCCGGTGTTCCGGAAGATTCGATTACGGTTCACGATGAACCGACCTTGCCGGAGTTTCCTGTCAGCCCGAACGTGACCCTGAACCTTGTCCTGGGTGCTGTGGTAGGCCTCATTTTCGGGGTGGGTATCGCATTCTTCCTTGAATATCTGGATACGTCTGTGAAGAGCCTTGAAGACGTCGAGCGTTATCTCCAAGTGCCTGTTCTCGCGGTGATTCCGAAGGATGTTGGCGTTCTCTACAAGCAAAGCGGCATGAGTCCGGATGCGGAGGCGTATCGGATTCTACGCACCAATATCGAGTTCAACCGCAAGAATCCCGAAGACAATGCCATTACGGTGGTCTCTGGTGGTGCCGGTGAAGGTAAATCGACCACGCTCGTCAATCTCGCCTATATTTGCGCTCAAGGTGGTTACACGACCCTGATGATCGACGCCGACCTGCGTCGTCCGCGTTTGCATACATTCTTCGATATCAACAATTCCGTGGGTCTGACCAATTACCTGACCACCGAGCTGATGCTGGAAGATGTGATTCTCCAGACTCCGGTCGATAACCTTTATTTCATGCCATCCGGGATTCTCCCTGCGGATGCGGCCGGTATTCTCAATTCCCGCCGCATGTCCGAGTTGATTCAGGATGTGAAACAGCGCTTCGATCTCGTGCTGGTGGACAGCCCGCCGATTCTGGGGGTGAGTGACGCGTCCGTGTTGGCGAGCGAGGTGGATCTCACGATGATCGTTGTGCAGCATCGCAAACTTCCCCGCAACATGCTGCTGCGTGTGAAGCAAGCCGTTGAAAACGTGGGCGGCCACGTGGTGGGCGTTGTCCTCAACAACGTTGACGTCCGCAGCGATAGCCAGTATCAGTATTATACGAGTTACTACACTTATTACGCTCCTGCGGAATCGCAGGTTGGTCCTCCGATCGCAGCGCAACCCACGGAAATCGCGCCGAGACCCGCGCGTGCGGCCAAGGATGCGGAACTTTATTGAAATCAGTAAACTATGAAAAAATTAACCCCGATTTTTTTAGTGCTCCTTGCTTTTTCTGCTCATGCATTTGGGCAGCTGATCACTCCCGGAAAAGCGATCCAGATTACCATTCAGGGGGTTCCTCCCGAGGAAAAATCCCGGATTGATGCGATGTATCCCGTTTCCGAAAACGGCTCCGTCAACATGCCTTACATCGGGCATGTGCAGGCGGCAGGCCTTCGTACCGACCAACTTGCCGCCAGTATCCAAGCCCGCTACAAGTCCGCGGAAATTTACACCAATCCGACGATTCAGGTGATGTCGGACAGCATCAACAGCACCATTGCGGACAAGCAATTGTTCGTCGGCGGGCAAGTGCGCCGCACCGGGCCGGTAAAATACACGCCGGGCCTCAATCTTTACCAAGCGATCCAGGCAGCCGGTGGTCCTACTGAATTCGGGAGTATGAAACGGGTAAAACTCATTCGTGAGGGCAAGCAGCGCCAGTATGACCTGACCCAAGCCCAGTTCATGGGAGTGCCCGTCATGCCGGATGATACGATCGAAGTGCCGGATAAAAATGTGTGGGGCCAATAGAGTCTGCGTTCTCTTTCCCAAAGGATTGGTTCCAATTGCCGGAGCCAATCCTTTTCCGTGTGGAAGTTAAGTCTTTCCTCCATCGCAGACAATACGCGTGCTGCGTGCCGCTCTACCGAACGACAACGCCCCAAGCTGCTGCAAAGAGAGGGGTTTCATCATTTTATCCATCGACAAAGGCCGCTTGCGTGGCAGTTTCTTCAGGTCTCCAATTTATTTCCGGCTCCACTTCCATGACTCATTCCTGGTTTCGAAAAACGGCCTGCTTGGTATCTTTTGCGGCGTTGCCCCTAACCGCTTGCGCACAGCAGGCGAATTTCGACGAAGTCGGCCGCCAGATGGCGATCATGTTGCAAAACAGCCATTTCGCGCGATTGCCCTACAACTCGGAGTTGAGCCAGCGTTTCCTTGACGATTTCCTGCGCGATCTGGATTTCCAGCGTCTTTATTTCACCCAGGAAGATGTTGATACCTTCAAAGCGAAGTATGGGAATTCCCTGCACACTCTTTTGTTGCAAGGCAAGAGCATGGAAGCCGCGACAGAGATTTACCGCTTGTTCCAAAAGCGTGTCGATGAGCGCGTCGCTCTTGCGGACCGCATGCTGAAAGAAGGGGATTTCGATTTTTCCAAAGACGAGTCTTCTCAGTTGAGCCGCAAGGATGCCGCCTGGCCGAAAAACGAAGCCGAAGCTGCGGATTTGTGGCGCAAGCAGATCAAGGAAGCGTTGCTTTCCGAAGTCCTCCGTCGCGAAACCTTGACCCGCATGGCCAAGGAGCAGGGGAAACCTGATCCCGGTGCGGATGATCGCGATCCGAAGGAAAAGATCGCTTTGCGTTACAAGCGTTTCCTCAGCAGTGTGAAGGATGTGGATGACGAGGAAATCGCGAACTATTTTCTGAGTTCCGTGGCGCGTTCCTATGATCCGCACACGGATTACATGAGTTTCCGCGAAATGAACCGTTTCAAGGACGGGATGAAAAACGAACTCGTCGGCATTGGAGCGTTGCTTCAGGCCGAAGAGGACGGTGCCACCAAGATCATGGGCATCGTGGTGGGTGGTCCTGCGGATCGCCAGAATGCGCTCAAACTCAATGATCGCGTGGTAGGTGTTGATAGCTTGAATACCGGCAAGTCCGAAGACATGGTCGACATCATGTTCATGAAAATCGACAAAGTCGTCGATTTGATCCGTGGCAAGGAAGGTACTTCCGTCGCGCTCAAGGTACAACCGGCCGGTGGCACGCCAGGGGAAACCAAGCTCGTTGTGATCCAGCGCGGCAAAGTGGAAATGAAGGATGAGCAAGCCAGCGGCGAGGTCATTGAAATGAAATCGCCCAAAGGCGAAACGCGCCGTCTCGGGGTAATCACGCTTCCGTCGTTTTACGCGGATTTCGACGAAGGAAAGGTCCGCTGTTCCGTCGATGTGGAGCGGATTTTGAAACGTCTCACGGAGGAAAAAATCGACGGTTTGATTCTCGATCTTCGCAACAACGGCGGCGGTTCGCTCGATGAAGTGCGCCGCATGACCGGATTTTTTGTGAGAGGTCCGGCGGTGCAGGTGAAGAACACGCTGGGCCAGGTGCAGGTGAAGGAAACCGACAACGACAAGCCGATTTATGACGGCCCGATGGTGGTCATGATCGACAAGAGCAGTGCTTCCGCCAGTGAGATTCTCGCAGGCGCCTTGCAGGACTACAATCGTGCGGTGGTCGTTGGTGAGTCATCGACTTTCGGAAAAGGCACGGTGCAGCAGCCGATGGACATCGGCCGGATGCTGCCGCTGTTTTCCGCCAGGGATCGCGCGGGTTATCTCAAGGTCACGATCCAGAAATTCTATCGCCCGTCCGGTTCCTCGACGCAGATGGATGGCGTGGCATCGAGCATCGTGATGCCGAGTTTGACGGATGCTCTGGAAGTGGGGGAAGAGTTTCTCTATCATCCGCTGCCGCATGATCGCATCCGCCCGGCACCGGATTTCAAAGCGCTTGAAGCGGGGAATTTGTTCATTCCGCGCCTGAAGGAACTTAGCGAGAAACGCATCAATGCGAACAAGGATTTCGGCTACATCATTCAGGATGTGATGAAGGCGAAAGACCGCATCAAGAAGAACGTCGTTTCCCTCAGCAAAGCCAAACGCGAGCAGGAACTTCAGGAAGCCGATGTCGAGCAGAAGCAGCGCAATCAGGAACGTCGCGCGCGTTTCGCCAAGATGGTGGAAGAGGACAAAAAGGAATTCCGTTTCTTCAAGCTGACGTTGCAGGACATCGAAGCGGGTGCGGATATCCATTTGTATGACCCGTCCGCCGAGAGCGAATACATGCGCAAGGCGAAGGATGAAACGGCTGAACTGGATGATTCCCCGAAATGGCCGACTGGTCTCGATCCGGTGAAACGCGAGACGATTTTCATCCTCTCCGATCTCGTGGGGTTGACGGAAAACGCCAAGTTGGCAGGCACCTGGAAGCCATCCGAAACACGCTGATGTCCCATATCGCGGAGAATCTCGCCGGGATTCATCGAAGCATCGCCGCCGCTTGCGAACGTGCGGGGCGATCCGTGGACGAGGTGAAACTCATCGCGGTTTCCAAGACCTTTCCCGCGGAAGCGATCGCGGAAGCGGCTGCTGCCGGTCAGGTGCTTTTTGGTGAAAGTAAACTTCAGGAAGCGGAGCCGAAAGTGATGGCGCTGCCGGATTTCTTGGAGTGGCATTTCATCGGGCGCGTGCAACGCAACAAGGTGCGGAAAATCCTGCAAATCTCGCGGGTGATCCACGCCATCGATTCGTTGAAACTCGCGGCTTACGTGGATCAGGTCGCGAAGGAACTCGGGAAACGGCCTTTGCTGTTTCTCCAGGTGAATGCCTCCGGAGAAGTTTCCAAGGGCGGGTTTTCTCCGGAGAAATTGCGGGCTGAATTTTCCTCTATTAGCACTTTGGAAAACATCGAGGTGATCGGGCTGATGACGATCCCCCCGGACGATGATGGCCGGACTCGCCAGTGGTTTTCGCAGTTGCGCGAGCTGCGTGATGAGCTTGTGAAAAAAACGGGGGCCAATCTTCCAGCGCTCAGCATGGGGATGAGCGGTGATTTTGAAATCGCCATTGAAGAAGGGGCTACCCATGTGCGCGTCGGCTCGGCTATTTTCGGGAAGCGCGCGTATCGGGTGGACGGTGAGCTGGGCTGAAGGCTATCGTCCGCCATCATGTCACTCGTTCTGGAAAATGCCGCGGTGATCGGCGGTGAACTGGCGCTTTCGTTTTCCGATAGCACCGAGTTGTACCTTCAGTTGCCGTTATTGCGTCGTTCATGTCCGTGTGCGAATTGCCAGGGCGAGCCGGACGCGCTGGGTCGCGTGGTAAAACCGAGGGTCGATTACGGTCCTCGCGCGTTTGATTTGTTGAAGTTCAATGTGCTCGGCGGCTACGCGATCCAGCTTTTCTGGGCGGATGGACATTCTTCCGGAATCTACGGTTTTGATTACTTGAAGAAACTCTCGGCGTTACAGAACAACTGATCATGGTTCCTGCCTCGCAGCCGCTTTCGGAAACTTCGCTGTTGAAAGGCAGCGAGGTGATCGCCTTGGCGGGAGCGGGGATTTTGACGGGGCGGGATGCGCTCGATTGGTTGCCGCGGCGTTATGAAGACCGGCGGCGTTTCGATGCGTTTCCATCACAAGCGACGGCGCAAGCGGTTTGTTTGAGAGGCGAAGTGATCGATGCTTCCGTGCGCCACCTCGGGCCGGGTCGGCGTTTTTTCGAAGCGGTGGTTCAGGATGATCGCGGCGGGGTTTTCGGTTCCGGGAAAATCACCTGCCGCTGGTTCAATATGCCGTATATCCAGCAGATGGTTCTAGCAGGTCATGGGCTGGTGCTTTATGGCAAGCTGAAGGAAAGCGGCGGAAGGTTGGTCATGGATCACCCGGAGTTCGAAGTCCTGCGCGATGAGGCGGAATCGATCCATGTCGAGCGGATCGTGCCGGTTTATAAGAATATTTCGGGGATTCCGCAGCGGCGGTTGCGGGAGATTTTGTTCATGCTCTTGCAGCAGTTGGATCTCTCTCAGGAACAAACGGATCTCGGCGAGCCTTTGCCGGGTTTGTTCCGCAAGGTGCATTTTCCCGAGGCTCTGGATGATGCCACGAGCGCGAGGCGCGGTTTTGCGCGGGAAGAATTTTTCCGGCTCCAACTCAATGTGGTTTGGCGGCGCATGCGCTATCAGGAGAAATCGGGTCGGGTGCTGGGGAAAAAAACAACGTTGCTGAAAGCGTTTTACGAAAGTCTGCCATTCGATCTCACCGGCGCGCAGAAGCGATCCATCAAGGAGATCGTAGCGGACATGCGTTCGGAATTGCCGATGAATCGCTTGTTGCAAGGCGATGTCGGCGCGGGGAAGACCTTCGTGGCGATGGCGGCGATGTTGCTTGCGGTGGATTCCGGTTGTCAGGCGGCGTTGATGGCTCCGACTCAAATTCTGGCGGAACAACATTACCTGACGTTTTGCAAATGGCTGCAACCGCTGGGAGTGAGACTGGCATTGAAAACCGCGAGCCGTGATGAAACCAGCCATCTCGCGATGGAAGGCGAGCCGCAGATTCTGATCGGCACGCACGCGCTGTTGCAGGATTCGTTTTCGTTCCGCGATCTCGGACTGGTGGTGATCGATGAGCAGCACAAGTTCGGCGTGACCCAGCGCGCGGGTTTGATACGGCAAGGAATCACGCCGGACGTGTTAGTGATGACGGCGACGCCGATTCCGCGCACGCTCACGATGACGATTTATGGAGATCTCGATGTTTCCCTGCTCGATGAAAAACCGCCGGGCCGTGGCAAGATCGTGACGGCGGTGCGGGTGGTGCCGAAGCAAACGGAGGTGACGAAGTTCGTGCGCGAGCAGCTGGAAGAAGGGCGCCAGGCCTATCTGGTCTATCCGTTGGTCGAGGAAGGTTCGTCGGTGAAAGCCGAGTCGGCGACGGAAGCGTTGGAGAAATGGCGGAAGCGATTGCTGAAATTCGAAGTCGGCATGATCCACGGCAAACTGAAACCGGAGGAAAAGGAATCGATCATGGCGCGATTCCGCAACGGGGAAATCGCGGCGCTGGTTTCCACCACGGTGATCGAAGTCGGCGTGGATGTGCCGAATGCGACGGTGATGTTGATTCATCATGCCGAGAGGTATGGATTGGCACAGTTGCACCAGTTGCGCGGGCGGATCGGTCGTGGCGGGCACAAAGGTTACTGCGTGCTTTTGACCGATGCGAAAGACCCGGTGGTGCTGGATAAGCTGAAAGAGCTGGAGCGCAGCTCGGATGGTTTCCAAATCGCCGAAGCGGATTTGAAACTGCGTGGTCCGGGCGACGTGCTCGGCACGATGCAGAGCGGCTTGGGCGATTTGAAATTCGTGGATTTCCTTTCCGATATCGAGCTCTTGCGGGAAGCCCGCGCGCTGGCGGAGGAGGTTCTATCGGAAGACCCGGAACTCTCCTGCAAACACGCCGCCTTGAGAACAAGAATCACGGCGGAAGAGGAACGCTCGGGTTCACACAGGCTTGCGTAGAGAAACGTCGGGCCGGAGGTCCTCTTTCACTCTGTTTTCAGTATCCCGGGAGCGAGTTCCGCCAGCCAGGTGACGAGTTCGCCGGTTCTTGGCGTGGAGGGGAGTTTGTCGAGGTCGTGCAGATCCCAGCGGAAAGTGAGTTTGTATCCATCCCAGCTTCCGGTGCCGCCGCATTCCCTGAGCCAGTTCGTAGCTTGGCGGTTTTCGACGAGGGTGTGGCCGACGAGTTCCCGGACGCCCGCGCGGTAGGCGCTGAGCCACATGACGGCCAGTAGCAGGGTGCCGATGCCGCGCCGATGGTCTTCATCGAGGATAATGGCGGAAATTTCAGCCTCCAACGGGTTTTCCTGATCTCTCCACCAGCTTGCGCCGCCGATGGGGGGGAAATCCCGTTGCGGATCGAGCACGGCCCAGGTCGCATGCAGGCCCGGATCCTGATCGAGGATCTTATCCAACATTTTGCCGCCGATCATTTCGCCGGTATGCGTCCAGAACCGTTGATAACGGGTTTCGGACGAAGCACGACGAAAGGCTTCCGCCAACGCAGCGCGATCTTCCGGAACCAGCGGACGGAGAATCACCGGTGTGCCGTCACGCAATTTCACGGAGAGCTTCATGGTTGGGAATGTTGTTATTTTTCCAAGCGCCTGAAGCGGACGGATTGCAGGTGGGCTGAATCCGGGCCGACGAGGGCGTTGAACTCGCCGGGCTCGACGAAAGGTTTGTAATCGGGGCCGGGGAAGGAAAGGTGGGCGTCGGTGATTTCGAAGCTGACGGTTTTGGTTTCGCCGGGTTGGAGTGTGACGCGTTGGTGGCCGCGCAGTTCCTTGAGAGGACGGGTGACGAAACTGACGACGTCGTGAACGTAGAGTTGCAGGGTTTCCGTCGCGGGGATTTCGGAAGTGTTGGTGATTTCCGCGGTCACCATGATGCTGCCGCCGGGGTGCATTTCAGCAGAGCTGACTTTGACGGGGCCGTATTGGAAGGAGCCGTAAGTGAGGCCGTGGCCGAAGGGATAGAGCGGATCGTTCGGAATATCGATGTACTTCGATGTGTAGCGGATTTTGTCATTCGCCGGGCGTCCCGTGTTTTTCGCGCGGTAGGTCATCGGCAGTTGGCCGACGGCACGAGGGAAGCTCATGGTGAGTTTGCCGACAGGCGCGAAATCACCGAACAAAACATCGGCGAGGGCGTTTCCGCCTTCGGTGCCGAGCGCCCATGCCTGCACGATGGCGGGAAAACGCGCGCTTTCCCAACTGAGATCGAGAGGACGGCCACTCATGACGACGAGGATGCAGGGCTTGCCGGTGGCGAGCATGCGGCTGGCGAGCGCGCGTTGGCAATCGGGCAGGCGGATGTCGGCACGGCTGGCGGCTTCTCCGTTCATTTCCCAGCTTTCGCCGAGGACGAGGATAAGCGTATCGGCTTTGGCGGCGATTTTTTCCGCTTCGGCTAACATTTCCTCGGTGCCGCGCGGATCGATTTCAGGAAAGAAACTGCCGCCAAGACGGACGTGCTCGGAATCGTCCACATCGGAGCCGCGGGCGTGGAGCACGGTGGCGGTTTTTCCGATGGCGCTCATGATTCCATCGAGCGGACTGGCGGCGAGGTTGTCATTTCCTGCGGCGGCCCAGCAACCGAGCATGTCGCGTTTTTTCGCGGCGAGCGGGCCGATGAGGGCGATGGTGCCGGGCGATTTTTTCAACGGGAGAATCGACGTCTGGTTTTTCAGAAGCACGATGGATTCGCGGGCGGCTTGGCGGGCGAGTTTACGGTGTTCCGGGCTGAGCAAGACGGCTTTCGCGCGGGCTTCATCACAACGGGCGAACGGATCTTTGAAAAGGCCGAGATCGCGTTTTAGAGCGAGCACGCGTCTGACGGCGGCGTCGAGCTGTTCTTTGGTGATCGCGCCGTTTTTGAGAAGATCGGGGATTTTATTCAGATAGAGTTCGGAAACCATATCCATGTCCACGCCTGCTCGCAGCGCCTGGCGGGCGGCTTGCTCGCCGTTTTCGGTGGTGCTGTGCTGGATCATTTCCTCGATGGCGGAGTAGTCGGTGACGACCAAGCCTTCGAAGCCCCAGTCTTTGCGGAGAATATCCTGGATGAGCCAGCGGTTGCCGGTGGCGGGAATGCCATCGATGTCATTGAACGACATCATCACGGTGCGTGCTCCGGCGGAAACGGCGGCATGATAGGGGGGGAAATAGGTTTCCTCCATCAAACGGCGGCTCATGTCCACGGTGTTGTAATCGCGCCCCGCGGTGACGGCTCCGTAGAGAGCGAAGTGCTTCACGCAGGCGGCGACGCTATCGGTGGCGGTGAGGTCGCTGGATTGATAGCCCTCGACCATGGCGCGGGCGATTTCCGAGCCGAGCCACGGATCTTCGCCGGAACCTTCGGCGACGCGGCCCCAGCGGGCGTCCTGGGAAATGTCCACCATCGGGGAAAACGTCCAGTTCAGCCCGTCCGCTGCGGCTTCCGTGGCGGCGACGCGTGCGGTCCGGCGGATGAGGTCCGGATTCCATGAACAGGAAAGCCCGAGCGGAATGGGGAAAATCGTGCGATGGCCGTGGATGACGTCGTAGCCGAAAAGGAGCGGGATTTTCAACCGGCTGCGCAGCGCGGTTTCCTGAAGATCGCGGGTGGCTTCCGGTGTGAAAACGTTGAAAACGCCGCCACATTGGCCGGAGAGGATTTTCCGATCCATGTCTTCCGATGCCTTGGTCCCGGTGACGTCCATCGAGCCGGTCATCAGATTGAGCTGCCCGGCTTTTTCTTCGACCGTCATCGCCTGGATGAGGTTTTCAATCATCGGGTCAGGAGGGGTTTGCGCGCTGAGGGTGGCCATACCGGTGAGGAGAGCGAACAGGATGCGTGGCATCGGAGGAAGTTGCTGGTTTTCAGTGTTCGGTTTTCAGCGAAGAATGATCAGAACGATGGAGATACAGGATCTTCGCTGAAAACCGAACACTGAAAACTAGCAAGCTCAGCTCATTTTCCGATGCAAAAGCTGCTGAAAATGACGCCGAGGAGGTCTTCGGTATCGACGCGGCCGGGGATTTCGCCGAGGGCGTCGAGTGCTTCGCGGAGATCGATGGAGGCGAGTTCGGTGTCGATGTCCGGATTGTCGAGCAGTTCGAGCGTCGCGATCAAAGCACGGCGTGCGTGCCGGAGGCTCGTTTGGTGGCGGGCGTTGATGGCGACGGCGTGCTCGCCCCAGTCGGCGGCGTTGAAATGCAGGGCGTCGCGGATGGCATTCGAGAGAGCATCGAATCCGGTGCCGGCGGTGCAGGAAATGCGGACGGCTTCGGTGTTTTCCCAACTCGGGTGCTCGCCGAGATCGGATTTGTTCAGGACGAGAATACGGTGGGCGTCACTTTCGGAGAAATCGGTGGATTCCGGGCGTGGCTGGCTGGCGTCGGCGATTTCCAACAGGATGTCCGCTGCGTCGATCTGGCGGACGGTGCGCTCGATACCTTCCGCTTCGATGCGGTCACCGGCTTGACGGACGCCTGCGGTATCGACGAGGCGGAGAGGGAGGCCGTGCAGATTGATGACTTCCTCGATGGTGTCGCGCGTGGTGCCGGCGACATCGCTGACAATCGCGCGGTCGAAACCAAGGAACTGGTTGAGTAGGCTGGATTTCCCGACGTTGGGTTTTCCGAAAAGCACGGTGCGGACGCCTTCGCGGAGGACGCGGCCCTGATCGGCGGTGGAGAGCAGGGAATCGACGGTGGAGAGCACGCTGGCGACGCGCTGGCGGAGTAAGGCTCCGGTTTGAGGATCGATATCTTCATCCGGGAAATCGATCCATGCTTCGAGATGGGCGAGGGTTTCCAGCAAGGAGTCGCGGGCGGCGGTGGTGCGTTTGCCGAGGGTGCCTTCGAGCTGGTTGCGGGCGGCGCGGAGGGAAAGCCGGGTTTGCGCGGAGATCAGATCCATCACGCCTTCGGCCTGGGTGAGATCGAGTTTTCCGTTGAGGAAGGCGCGTTGGGTGAATTCTCCGGGGGTGGCGGGGACGGCACCGCAGTCGTGGAAGCGCGAGAGCACTTCGCGGGTGATGAGCAGGCCGCCGTGACCGGTGAATTCCACGCTGTCTTCGCCGGTGTAGCTGTGGGGGCCTCGGAAATACGTCAGCAGGCCGTCGTCGAGAATTTCACCGTGTTCATCGAAAATACGGCAGTAGCGGGAGGTGCGCGGTGAGGAACCGGCGTGGATTTTTCCGCCCGTGGCTGCGGAAGCGATGCGAAGGGAGTCCGGGCCGGACAATCGGATGAGTGAAACCGCGCCGACGCCCAGAGGTGAGGCAATGGCGGCGATGGTGCTGCGTCCGGCGGAGGGTGAACTCATTTCGAGGCAGCCGGGTTATTGGCAAGTTCACCGCCGAGGCCGAGGTATTCCCAGCAAAGGAAACGGTTGATGACCAACTGCGGGTTATGGGTGTCACCGGTCCACTGGAGTTCGACTGTTGCGGTTCTCATCGAAGGTTGGGCGTTCGCGATGCCGCGCCAGTTGAGCGGAGAAAGGGCCCGGCCGACTTCGGAATCGACGGGGACGTTCACGCGTTGGAAATCGGACTTGTTCGCGGAATCGATCAGACGATAGGTGCGATAGCTTGCTTCGGCGTGGCCCGGATCGGGAACGTCTTCGGAAATGAGAACGCGAAAGGTGGATTTGAGACCGATTTCCGGAAGGGTGATGAAATTTTGGAACGTGCGGTATTTGGTTTGCACGAAGGTTTCCCAATCGAGTTTCAGCCCTTCGGGGTAGCGTTTGAAGAACACCTGGATGTGCAGTGGCTCGGTGGCGAAATTTTTCACTTGAGCGACGGTCATGAGCAGAATGTCCGCTTCATCCATGCCATACTGGACTTCGATCGGAGCCAGCGGGCGGAAGAATTCCTTCATGTCGAACTGCGGAGGAAGATCATAAACCATCATGAAAATGCCGCGCTTTTTATCTTCGTCGGAAAGTTCGGTGAAGGAATAGGTGCTCGCAGGGGTGTCGGAATCATTGATTTCCACGCCTCCGTAGAACGACTCCATCTTGTCTTTCTGTTCCGGTCCGTTGATGACGTAGGGAAGCTTCTCTTCGACAGTGGTGCCGGAGAGGAATTTTTCCAAAGTTTCACGGGCTTCTTTCTGCCATCCGACCCGCAGGTAATGGGCTTCCGAAGAGGAGGATTTTTGTGGATTTGCGGGAATGGGAATCTGGGGCGAGGGCTGTTTTTTCATTTCCTTCGCAACCAGGTAGTAGCCTGCGGCTAACAGCGAGAGCAGGAGAAGAAGGATGCCGGTGATGACGGCGATCATTCCTGCTTTGCTGGAGGGCGCCTGCTCCGGGGGCGAGGATCTTTGTGGAAGCGGCGCGTCGTAGGAAGGAGTGGTTTCCCGCGGCGTGGGTATGGGAATGACGGGGTCCTGCAATGCGGGTTTTTCGGCGTAGGAAACGGCGGGGACGGGCGGTGATTCAATCACAGCCGGAGAGGGGATTTCCTGGGCGGGAACAGCTTGGGGTGAAACAGGAATGGCGGTGGAAACGGGGAGCTGCTGATAGGTCGGAGCCGCTTGAGGAGCGGGCGCTAACGCTTCCGGAGAAGTGGGTGCCGGCGGCACATCCACATACGGAGGTGGCGATGTGATGACGCCTCCGCAGTGCGGGCACGGGCCGGTGGTGGGAGGAAGATCGCGCGGGATCAGGATTTTTCCCGAGCAATGGACACAATGAAATTCCCGTTGATGGCTGGCAGGCGCTGGATCAGACATGTGGTTTCCCCGGTGGTGGTTGGTATGGGTTTTTCAAATCAGGCGATGGCCGCGGCCAGCACGGAATCCAGCGCGGAAAGGCAGCGCTCGTTTTGCTCCGGGGTGCCGATGGAAATGCGCACCCAGTCCGGCAGTTTGTAGCTACGCATGGCGCGGACGATCACTCCTTGGGCGAGCATTTCCTTGAAAACACGGTCACCGTCACCGACTTTCACGAGAATGAAGTTGGCAAAGCTGGGGACGTATTCCAAGCCGCGTTTCGCGAAGGCTTCTTCGTAAAAACGCAGGCCGGTTTTGTTAATCGCGCGGGTTTTTTCGATGTGCTCGGAATCGGTGAGCGCGGCGAGTGCTCCGGCTTGGGCGACGGAATTGACGTTGAACGGCTGGCGGGCTTTTTGCAGGAGCGCGGCGACGTTTTTCGAAGCGAGGCCATAACCGACGCGCAGGGCGGCGAGGCCGTGGATTTTCGAGCAGGTGCGCAGCACGCAGACGTTGCGGCCTTCCCGGACGTATTTGAGCGTGTCCGGCGGGGTGTCGAGGAATTCGAAATAGGCTTCATCGAAGGCAACGACGACGTGGTCCGGGACGCGGGCCATGAAACGGTCGATCGCGGCTTGATCGACGAGGGTGCCGGTCGGGTTGTTTGGATTTGCGATGAAAACGAGGCGGGTGTTTTCCGTGATCGCATCGGCCATCGCGTCGAGGTCGTGGACGAATCCCGGATCGGGGACTTCGATGTATTTCGCGCCGAAGAGGGTGGCCATCAGCTTGTAAACGACGAACGCGTGTTCGGCGGCGATGAGTTCGGCGTTTTTGTTGAGGAACGTGTGGCAGAGCAGCTCGATGATTTCGTTCGAGCCGTTGCCGAGGACGACGTTTTCGCGTTCGACGTCGAGCATTTCCGCAATCGCGGTGCGCAGACGATAACCGCCGCCGTCCGGATAGATGTGCGAGTCTTCCAAGGCCTCGATCATCGCGGCTTTCGCCTTGGGAGAAGGGCCGAGCGGATTTTCGTTCGAAGCGACCTTGATGATCCGGGATGGATCCATGCCCAGTTCGCGGGCGGTTTCATCAATCGGTTTGCCCGGTTCGTAGGCGACGAGGTCGCAGACAAAAGCGTTCGCGTATTGGTCAATGGTCATCTTGGAGCGAGGCTAGGAGGGGAAGGGCGGGTGGTCAAACATTGGCGGACGCCTGAAAATAAAAAGAGTGGCCGCTCGCGCAGCCACTCTTCGGGTAAGTCAGGAGAGATATCCCGGCTTCAGCTTAGAAGCTGGAGCTGAGGATCACGCCGCCGACGAGCTCGTTTTTCTGAGCGTCGGTGTTGACGTAGTATTGAGATGCGTTGCCGTGGCCACCGCTGAGGTCGAGGGAGGCCGCGACGTATGGGGAGATCTTGGCGTGCTCGGCGAATGCGTAGTCGAGGGAAACCTTGCCGGTGAGGTGGGAAAGGTGGCCTTCTTCCGCGAGGTAGCCGAGGGTGCCGCCCACGTTCAGAGTGAGACACTGGTTGAGCTCGAAACCTTTGGTTACAGCGAGGGCGGTGTAGCCGTCGTTGTCACCCTTGTTCACTTGGCCGTCGATGTCCCAGTAGTAGGTAAGGGATGCGGCGGCGAAGCCGAAATCACGGGAAAGGGAGAAGTAAACTTCCTGCGCGTCACCCACGTAGGTTTTGAGAACGGCACCTTGTTGGTCGTAGTAAATGTAGCCCACGGCGGCAGTCACGAAACCGAAGTCTTTGGCAACTTGTGCGTAGAGGTCGAGTTCGTTGGCTTGGAGTGTGTCGTCACCAAGGCCAATGACGTTGGATTGACCGGCCGCACCATTGCTCAGCTCATAGCTGCCGTACCAAGCGCCAGCGGAGAGGTTGAGGCCGCCGACTTCGGAGGACACGTCAACACCCCCTTCGTAGAGGTCGGAACCAAGGTTGAGACCGCGGAACAGGTAGTCCGAGGAGTAACCCACGTGCAGATCGTAGTTCACTTCAACTGCTTGCGCGTTACCGGCCACGAGGGCGGAGGCTGCCGCGAGAGCACCAATGAGTTTTCCGTAGTTTTGCATTTGTTGTATTTGTTTGGTTGCTGCTTGCTCCTTCTTTTCCGTTGTCGGACGAAGAAGGAATCGGATGGGCCGACGCGTTGCTTCATCTGCCGAATATTTCCGTTAAGGTGGATGTTCCACTCTTCCGTAATATTGTCCAGATGAAATTCAGGGGCCAGCCCGCTCCGTATTTTGCTGCATTAAGAGCGGAACTCTTTCGTGGCAAGTGAGAATGATGGGATAAAACGAGATTTCGTAAGTGAATCTGAATAAGCCGGGTAGGAGTCATCTTGGCACGGAGTTTGCTTTTCAAGCGTCGCTGTCCTCCGGGATTCGGTAATTACTCCAATCAGGCAGCGATAGATCCGATCAACTCTGACCACCATGACCTGTAGATACCCCACCAAGTTGCGAGCTCTTCTGGCTGCAGCAGTCGCCTTTGCTGCAATCCCGATGGGATCCGTTCACGCCCAGGAAACCGCGCCCGCTCCCGCCGCGGAGGCACCGGCTGCTCCGGCAGCCGCCACTCCGAGCATCGAAGAGCGTCTCGCCGACATCGAGGCTTACATGAATAACGTGCCCCGCCCGGAAAAAGCCGGTGGCGCCTCCTCCCTCGTTTCCGGCCCTGGCCCGGGTGCCAACGCCTGGCAAATGACCAGCACCGCCCTCGTGCTGTTCATGACCCTGCCGGGTCTGGCTCTCTTCTACGGTGGTCTGGTTCGTCGTAAAAACGTTCTCTCCGTCCTCGCCCAGTGCCTTGGCATCGCCTGCGTCATCACCCCGCTCTGGTGGCTTTGCGGCTACAGCCTCGCCTTCGGCCCCGGAAATGCCTTCGTCGGTGACTTCAGCATGAAGCTGCTCGAAGGTGTCAAGCCTGAGGCTACCGGAGCCGGCTTCGCCTGGATTTCCGACAGCATCTGGGCCATGTTCCAGCTTACTTTCGCCATCATCACCCCGGCCCTCATCATCGGCGCGATCGCCGAGCGCATGAAATTCGCCGCCATCCTCGCCTTCGTCGTCCTCTGGATGTTCGCCGTCTACTTCCCGTTCGCCCACATGGTCTGGTCCGGCACCGGCCTCATGTGCGGTCCGCTCAACACCTCCGCCGCCATCAAGGCCATCGACTTCGCGGGCGGCACCGTGGTTCACATGACCTCGGGCTGGTCCGCTCTGGTGCTCTGCATCCTCCTCGGCAAGCGCCGTGGTCTTGGAAAGGAATCCATGGCCCCCCACAGCATGGTGCTCTGCATGGTCGGCACCGGCATGCTCTGGGTCGGCTGGTATGGCTTCAACGCCGGCTCCGCCCTGGGTGCTGACGCGATTGCTTCCAACGCCTTCACCACCACCACCCTCGCCGCCGCCACCGCCGGCCTCTTCTGGGCCGCCATCGAATGGCTCTTCAAGGGCAAGCCAAGCGTGCTCGGCTTCTGCTCCGGCATCGTCGCCGGTCTGGTGGTCATCACCCCGGCCGCAGGCTTCGTCACCCCGACATCCGCGGTGATCATGGGCGCCATCGGCGGCATCGTTCCCTTCCTCGCCGTGGCTTACCTCAAGGGCAAGCTCGGCTATGACGACGCGCTGGACACCTTCGGCGTGCACGGTGTGGGCGGCACCCTCGGCGCGATCCTCACCGGTGTTTTCGCCAGCGAGAAAGCCAACGCGGTCGTCGGTCCGCTCAAGGACGGTCTGGTTGTCGAGCAGCTCAAGGCATGCGCCCTGACCATCGTCTGGAGCGTGGTCGCCACCGTGATCATCACGCTGATCGTGAAAGCGGTCATCGGCCTCCGCCCGTCGGAAGAAATCGAGGAACTTGGCCTGGACCTCGCCGAACACGGCGAACAAGGCTACGAACACTGATTGATCCCCTCCCAACCTTCGAAAGGCAGTCCGGTCCCTCGGACTGCCTTTTTTGTTTGCCAGTGATGGCAATGAAAGGTCGGCTTCCGTCCGTGAAACTCTCCAGATTGAGAATCGTGCTTTGGGTGATGCTGGTAACCGCCAGTGCCTTTGCGGCATGGGCGTGGCTGAGACCTTACGAATGGTCGCCGGATCCGGGGGCGAGGGGAAAGGTGGTCAGCACCCTGATTTCACAAGATCACTCGCATTATTGGGTGACCGTGCATGTGAAGATCGAGTCAGGACAATCCTTCGATTTCGAAAAACCGATGCGCTTGCTTTCCGGCTCGAAGGAAATCGAAACCGCTGACACGACGTTGAGTGGTGATGTGGATCAGCAAGTGTCCGATCTGTGGTTGAAATTCTGGCTGACTCGCGAGGAAATGGCCGCGCCCTTGTCACTGCGTGTCAATGATGGCCGGTTGACCGTGAAAAAAAGCTCGAAGGCTCCTGAACTGGATGCCGGGGAGCAAATCTTTCAGACTTCCTCTTTTTGGTAAATTTCATGATCTGGCTGCTGATTGATAATTCGAATACCCGCACGAAATTCGCACTCGCTGATGAGTCATCGCTCTTGAGTTGGCGTGGAGTCATTCCGACGGCGGAGATTTCGGAAACGCATCTGAAACGTCTGCTGGCGGATGTGGCTTATGATGCGGTTGTGATCTGCTCCGTCGTTCCGGCGAAAGCCGTCATCCTGCGTGATGTGCTTTCGAGGAGCCATCCGGTGCATTTCCTCAAGCACACCAGCCCTTTCGGCATGGAGATCGATTATCCACAGCCAGCACAAATCGGTGCGGATCGGCTGGCGAATGCGGCGGGAGTGTTAGGGCGACATCGCGTTCCGGCGATTGTCATCGATTTCGGTACGGCCGTGACCTTTGACGTGATTTCGGAAAAACCCGCTTATTGTGGTGGAGTGATTGCTCCGGGATTGGGCGCGATGTCCGGTTATCTGGCCCGGAAAACAGCATTGCTTCCCGAGATCGAATTGAGCGAGCCGGAGTCCGCCATCGGTAAATCGACGACCCACGCCATGCAGGTCGGCGCGGTGTATGGCTACCGCGGTTTGGTGAAGGAAATCATCGCGAAAATTTCCGGGGAAATGGAAGGAGATCCCCTCGTCATCGCGACGGGTGGAGACGCGGCGCTCATCGCGCAGGGTGTGAGTGAAATTCATGCGGTGGACCCGGATTTGACCCTCGATGGATTGCGCCAGATTGCCCTGCGTGTTTCCTGGTGATCTAGCACGATTAAGCGTGCCAACGCCTGATTTTCCGGCTAAATCCCCACCTGTATATGAGCAGTGATCCTTTGGCTATTGGCATCGATTTCGGCGGTACGACCGTGAAATTCGGCGTTGTTTCCGGTAACAAGATCATTGATCACGCTCCACCGATCGCGACCCAGGAATTCGACACGCCGGGAGATCTGATCGATGCGATGGTCCGCGTGGTGGAAGACCTCCGCGCACGGCACGAGGGAATCGCCGCGATTGGTATTGGAATGCCCGGATTCGTTGATTTCGATCGCGGCCTCGTCTATAATCTGACGAACGTCCGCGGTTGGAAAGGCATCGAACTCAAATCCATCATGCAGGAAAAAACCGGCCTGCCGGTGGCGGTGGATAACGACGCGAACTGCATGGCCTACGCCGAGTGGAAACACGGGGCGGGTTTTGGAAAAAAAGACATCGTTTGCATGGCGCTCGGGACTGGTGTGGGCGGTGGAATCATCGCGAATGGCCAAATGATCCGCGGATCACGCCATGGTGCGGGAGAGATCGGCCAGACTTCCATCGATTTCCAAGGCCGCCGAGGCCATTATGGCAATCTTGGAGCGCTTGAAGATTACATTGGGAACAATGAAATTACCGCAAGAGCCACCGCCGATTACGCTGCGGCGGGAATCGATCGCTCGCCGCAATCCTGCACTCCGGCGGTGCTGGCGCAGGCCGCACACGATGGTGATGAAATCGCCCTGCGGATTTGGGATGATATCGGCCGCATGCTGGCGACCGCCGCGATGAATTGTTGCTGGATTCTGAACCCGGAAGCGCTGGTGATCGGTGGCGGCGTCGCAAGGGCGGGGGAGATCTTGTTCGAGCCCTTCAACCGCTACCTGATGGAACAGCTTTCCGGGCCTTTCAAAGATCACTTGCAGATTCTTCCGGCGTGTTTTGGAAATGAAGCGGGAACCATCGGTGCCGCGGCGATGGCGCTGGAATTGGCGGGATTTTCGGCCTGAGCGTGAATGGATTCAAGGCGAGATTCCTGTTTGCATTTTTACCCACCACGGGTAAGTGGACTCTGCTATGTCTACATCCACGCCTTTCGACCGCCGCCACTTTGTGAAACTCGGAGCTCTCGCGGCCACCGCCGCCATGCTTCCCCTGCAATCCCGCGCCGCTGAAGCCGCGAAGAAAGACGGGGAGTTTGTTTATCCCTATCAACTTCCGGAATTGCCCTACGCGTTCAACGCGCTGGAGCCGCACATCGATGCGAAAACGATGGAGATCCATCACGGGAAACACCATGCGGCCTATATCAAAAATCTGAACGCCGCTTTGGAAAAAGAGGCGGATTTGAGCAAGAAATCCCTGGGTGAATTGTTGGCCGGACTGGAAGACGTGAAGGAGACGGCGCTGCAATCCACGCTTCGCAACAATGGTGGCGGTCACTGGAACCACGCCTTTTTCTGGAACACGTTGTCGCCAGGATCTTCCATCGATAAGGCTTCATCCGATCTCACGGCTGCCATCCATCGCGATTTCGGATCGCTTGAAGCTTTTAAAACAGCGTTTGGGGAGGCAGCGGCGAAGCGTTTCGGCTCCGGTTGGGCGTGGCTGATCGTGCAGGATAAAAAACTGAAAATCGTAAGCACGCCGAATCAGGACAATCCTTACATGAAAGGTCTGGTCCCGTCTTCAGACCTCGGCACGCCGTTGCTGGGGCTGGATGTTTGGGAGCACGCTTATTACCTGAACTACCAGAACCGCCGTCCGGATTACATCAAGGCATGGTGGAACGTGGTAAACTGGGAAATCGTTTCCAGGCGTTTCGCCGAAGCGTAAATTTTGGTATGCGGTCCAAGTTCCGGTAAGTTCTTTTGGATTTGAAAGAATCGCCCTGAAGCTGGACCGCATGCGCCTCCGATCATGATTCTTCTCGGATCACCGGGCTGGGGCTATTGGTAATGACGGATTCAATGCCGTTTTCGCGCGCGGGTTCCGAGCTGTACATTTCGCTGGTACCGATGATTTGGCCATTCTGAGC
This sequence comes from Luteolibacter sp., assembly GCA_047605125.1. GTDB lineage: Bacteria > Verrucomicrobiota > Verrucomicrobiia > Verrucomicrobiales > Akkermansiaceae > Luteolibacter. Next base: position 326,515 of record JASGGK010000002.1, on the reverse strand, counting down.
GAGCAGGTTGAAATACGGTTCGCCACGGCTTGAGGTTTTGCGCTCGAAGCGTGCGTCCTTGATGCCGTTTTTCTGAACGGACGAAATGCCGGCGAGAGCACTTCGCTTTTCTTCGTAGAGCTCGCTGGCGAGAAGGGGCTGATGATTGCCGGCGTGCAGAGAAAAGTGGTATTTGCCGTTCTTCGATTTCTTGAGTTCGTAATAACCGCTCATGTTGGTGGGATTTTGAGGTGATATCGGATGAGATAAGCAGCGTTTTCACGCTTTCATCTTCGATAGTTCGTAAGAATTTCAGAGATTGCTGTCGATTCTCTTTTGTGGATATGGGTTATATTTTATTCAGGTTGGTTGATATTAAGAAATGCTGAAAATAAGCGATTTATGAGAAAAGTGACGCCAAATTTTGCTTGTCGATAAGCATGGAATGTATTAATGTTCCGTAATTCCTGCCCCCGTAGGAATGTTTCTACAATTCCCCCTACATTACCCCCCCATGAAAACGAAAGCTCCGCTTATCGCGGCGTTGTCTGTTGCTTTGTCGGCAGCAGCCAGTGCTTTTACCCTTGATGCCATTGGCTATGAAGGGCAAACCCTCCCTGTTGATCCGGTTGTGATCAATGTTCCCGGTTATGGTGACCTGATTTTCCAGGCTGACCCCGGCTCATCTCTGGTTGTGGGTTCGGATTATCAGAACGACAATGGCTTCGGTGGTCCTTCCTTGAATTTTAACCAAGGGGAATCCGTGCGTATCACTTTCGCTGGTTCGGAAGCGATCAATGTGGATTTTGACTTTGTCGGTGTTTCCGCCAATGAAGGATTTTCCATCGAGCAAGACCCTGCCAATTCCCAATCCTATGTTCTCACTCTGAATGGCAGTGGTGATGGCGCGGGACTTTATGCGATCAGCTGGAACACCGTGCCTGAGCCGACTTCCGCACTGATGGGTGTGCTTGGCGGAGCGATGCTGGCTTTCCGCCGCCGCCGCTAATCTCGGACGTTAGTTCGGAACACATGCTTTTCCCCATAAGGGGGTGGTTTTCACCCCCTGACGCTCCTTTCATGGGTGTGGCGACGTAGCATGTTGGGTGTTTGCTACGTCGCTCTTTTGCGCTCTTGAGGTAAGGCTTTTAAAAGATAGCGCAGTCGATTAAAAGGAACTCTCTCGGCGAGAGCGTGTTACCTTCAAGGGCGCTTCGGAACGTTGGTGGAGGTGAGTTCCTGAGTTTCTCTAAGGATGAGCTGGTCTTTGTGATAGCGGATTTTTTCTTCGCGGATAATGCCGTTGCCGGGTGAAAACCAGATGGTGCGGCGGAGTTCGAAATCACCGTCTTTTCCGCTCATGAGCATGCGGATGGCGGAATAAGTTCCTGCGGGGACGGTGATGGATTCCCGGCCGATGATGTCGATTTTCCGGGTGCGGTGATCGGTGCCGAGATTGAATTCGCGGAGTTGGTCTCCGGCTTTGATACCGGCTTTGACGAAAGGGAGGGGCTTTTCGTACCAGAGGGGTTTTGCGTCGTCGGTTTTACGAACCAAGCCACCACGCAGGAGAATTTTGTCGTCATGGATTTCGACAAATTCATTTTCCTTGGGAGAATTGGGAGTGGTGACTTCGAAGCAGTCGGTCGTCGGGAAGCCTTCACCGGGACTGGTTTTTCCGAGGTAGGTGCGGGTTCGCGTGGTTTTGAGGGATTGGGCGGGATTACCGGGCTGGGGGATGTCGGCAGGGATTTCGATGGTGACTTGATAGTTCCATTCCGCGCCGGGCTTGATGGGGAGAAGGGGAATATCCGATTGGGTTTCGGGGCGTTCGGGTGTGGGGGCGGGCGCTGCGGCAACGGATTTTTTCCGGCAGGCTGTGGAAGCGAGCAGGCTGGCGATGGCGAGGGGTGTGAGAAGATGGAGTTTCATCGGCGTCCGCGGGTTTCGAGTTCGAGGGTGACGCTGTTGCCTCCGCCGTAGGGGGCACCGAGGCGGTGGGTGATTTCCGGATTGGGGAAATGGCAAGGTCTGGATGTTCCACGGCGGCGGACGAGCCACCACGCGAAGAGCGCAACAGGAATGATGGCGCAGGCGGCGGCGAGGCCGATGGATTTCAGCAGGAGCTTTTGGCGCTCGCGCTCCTGAAGGAAAATGCCGCGCTGGATTTGGAAGGTTTCACCTTGGGTGATGAGGCCGCCCGTCCAGTAACGCAGCAAGTCGGTCGCTTCGGTGCAGGCGGAGATGATCTTTGAGCTGTCGTAAGGTTCCCGAGCGGAACGGCGCCGGGCTTCGTCGATTTTCTTCTCTACTTCGCCCGGTTTCATCACTTCGAGAAACTTGCCGCCGGGCACGATCCATGGTCCGCCTTTTTGGTTTGGGGAAAACAGGACGACGGCGTGAACATTCGGATCGCACCAGGCATCGCCAAAACGCTGGGCCACGTATTTCGGCGGGGCATCGCCGAGATCGGGGAGCACGACGGCGATGACGTCGATCTTGTCGTTTTTCCGAACCTTCTCTAACGGGCCGATGACTTTCGATGCTTGGTCCGGTGTGAGGAAACCTTCGGGATCGAACAACGGCACGGGCGGGCGCGGGCCGTATTCGAACGGTGGTTCACTTTGCGCGAAGACTGGAAGAACCAGCAGGAGAGAAATGATGATGCGGAGGAAAATCGTCATTTGCGTGGAGAGCCGGAGTTTTTCCATTCGCGTTCGAGGATCTTGCTGGCGGCGGTGAGGAAATCGACCGCTGCTTTTCCCGATTGGCCCGAGCACCAGGCGGGGCGCATGGCGGCAAGAGCATCCTGCCAGGCGGAAGGCGTGACCCAAGGTTCCACCGCATAACCGGGAATCACGGCGGCCTGGCCATTGGTGCGGTTCACGAGAATGATGACCGACCACGCGCGTTGGTCCGCTGTTTCCGGAGGGGTGAGCGGGCTGGCGTTGAGCAGCCAGAAACCGAGCAGGCTGAGCGATGTCGCGGCGGGCATTTCCACGGCGACGAAATGCCAGCGGAACTGGGGGAACCGTTTCTCGATCTTGCCGCGGGCGGCATCAATGGCCCGGATGTCCGCCGCATTCCAGACCGAGGCGACATCCAGCACCGGCAGCAACGGTGGCGCGCTGCCGGGGAAAAGCTTCATGCTGTCCGCGCCGGTGAAATGGCACTGCGGGCAATGCGTGGCCGTCACGCTGAGAAATGCCGAGCACGCGGGACAAGTCGGCCGGACCGCCGGAATGCGGCTGTTCGAAAGCGAAGGCGAGCCGGGGAGTGACATGGCGGTTTATTTTTCCAAGCGGATGGCGGTGGAGCGGCCGTGGGCATCGAGTCCTTCGATACGGGCGAATTCCTCGACGACGGGCAGCGATTTTTCCACCGATTTCTTGTCGAGGCGCACGATGCTGGTGCGGCGCTGGAATTGGTCCGCGCGCAAGCCGGAGAAAGAACGTCCTCCGCCACCGGTCGGAAGCGTGTGGCTGGGGCCTGCGAGGAAATCGCCGACGGCGACGGGGGAATCGTTGCCGAGATAGATCGCTCCGGCGGTGCGGATTTCCGGCAGCCATTTGTCTTCGTCCGCGGTGATGAGCGAAAGGTGCTCGGGGGCGAAGGCATTGGAAATGGCGACGCCATCGGCAAACGATTTCGCGTGCAGGAGGAAGGTGCCGCTTTTCAACACATTGCGGATGATCGTGTTGCGGGAAAGGGTGAGTAGTTGTTTTTCGACGGCCTTCGCGACTTTGTTGAGGAGCGGCTTTGAATCGGTGACGAAGCCGACCACGCTGTCGCCGCCGTGTTCGGCTTGGGCGAGAATGTCCGCGGCGATGTATTCCGGATTTCCGGTTTTATCGGCGAGAATCAGAATCTCGCTCGGGCCGGGAAGGAGATCGATGGAAACCGCGCCGACGAGCTGGCGTTTCGCTTCCACGACGAAGCGATTGCCGGGGCCGAAAATGCGATCGACGGGCGCGACGGATTTCGTGCCGAGGGCAAGCGCGGCGATGGCTTGGGCACCGCCGACTTTGATCGCTTCGGTGACGCCAGCGGCTTTGAGCGCGTAGAGAAGCGCGGGGTTTACTTTTCCATCGGGACCGCATGGCGTGGCGGCGATGATTTCCGGGACACCGGCGGCTTGCGCGAAGCCAGCGGTCATCACGGCGGTGGAAACGAGCGGAGCCTTGCCGCCGGGAATGTAAACGCCGACCCGGTCGAACGGGACGAAACGCTCGCCGACCGTGGCGCCTTCCGCGTTTTTGAAGGACCAATCCTTGCGTTGGCTCTTCCTGGCGAAGGCATGGATATTCGCGAGGCTGCGGGCGATGGCTTCCTTGGTTTCTTCGGAAACGGCGGCTTCGGCGGCGGCGAATTCCTTTTCGCTGATCTTGAGCGTTTTCGCGGTGAGCGATGCGCCATCGAAGCGCTTCGTGTATTCAAACAAGGCTTTGTCTCCGCGTGCGGCGACATCGGCGATGATGCCGGTGACGAGATCGCGCACGCCATCTTCCGGGATCGCGCGGCGGTTCAGGCGGCGGACAAACGAGGCGTAGGCGGAATCAGTGTGGCTTAAAATTTTCATTCCCGGATGGCGTCCGCGGAATATGGCGGGTGATCCGCCATCCGCCAAGCTCGATCCTTGGGAGGAATTTTTACAAACCGCGAATGAACGCAAATAAACGCGAATCAAGAAATGAAGTTGGATCAGATTCGTGTCCATTTGCGTTCATTCGCGGTTTTCAATATGAATTGATATCGGGAAAGATCGTTGGACGGTTCCGGGACGAGTGGTAGGCTGATGGGCGGCGGATGCCGGTTTTTTGCTATGGAAATTCTTGATGCCTCCCAGGAAAAGCGCGATTTGCTGCATCTGGTCCATGAGACGGAATACACTTACACGAACGAGGTGCTTTTTTCGCCGCATCGCTTGGTTTTGAGACCGCGCGAGGGGCATGATATCCGGTTGCACATGATGAAGTTGGAAACGTGGCCGCGTTCGGAAATCCGGTGGTATCGGGATATTTTGGACAATGTGATCGCGGAGGCGATTTTCAGGGAGCCGTCGGCATCGTTGAAAATCCGCAGTGAATTCACGATCGGGTTGCCGATTTTCCCACCGGGGCCGCCGCAGCCGGTGAATGTGGCGTTTCCTTCGCAGGTCGCGGGAATCGACGAACTGGTGACGGTGCCTTACCGGCAATTCACGTATCCGCCGGAAATCGCGAGGTTGCGGCATTGGTATGCTTCGACGGGCTTGGCTCCATTGTTGGGGGAACTCCGGCCGATGTTCGATGAACTCGCGGCTCACATTTATGCGACGATCCGTTATCAGCGGCGTGAGGAACCGGGGGTGCAATCTCCGGTGCAGACGCTGGATTTCGGCAGTGGATCGTGCCGGGATATGGCGGTGCTGATGATCGAGGTGTGTCGCTCGCTGGGATACCCGGCGCGGTTTGTCAGCGGTTATCTGGAAAGTTCCAGTTCCAAGGTGGGGAAAGGCTCGACCCATGCGTGGACGGAAATTTACCTGCCGGATAAAGGGTGGACGGGCTATGATCCATCGATCGGCCGCCGCACGGGAGCGGGGCATGTCCCGGTGGGGGTGAGCCATCATCCACGCGGGGTGATGCCGGTCACCGGCGGGTATAGCGGGCCGCCGGGGACGAAATCGAATTTGGAGATCAAGATTTCGACGCGGCGGGTGGAGAGATAAGTGCCGGGTGATCCAGTGGAAGGACTTTATTGGCCGATCTGGCGCAGCAGCGTGTTCATGAGTTTCTTCGCGCTGGGGCCGTCGAGGTGGCGGCCATCGGTGTAGTTAACGGCACCGGGCGGAAGTTGGTCGTTGATATCCCAATAGGGCGCTCCGCTGCGTGCGGCGAAGGCGGTGGGGATTTTGGTGAGGATCGCATCATCGAGATCGCCCGCAGGGAATTGGACGATGAGAAAACGGCAGCCTTTTTCGCGGAGGCGGGCGAGGATTTCCGAGAGTTCTTCGACGAGAGCGTGTTCGGCGGGAGAGAGATCGGGGTAATCGACCGGCAGCAGTTGGATCGGGCGGGTCGGGAGGTTGAGGGTGGCTGAGGATGCGGGGTCGTTTTGGGAACCGCGCGCCATCAGCCATGAGTAACCGAAGGCGGATGGGCGGGCGGTGGCGCTGAGATTCGGGACGGTTTTTCCGATGTCGAACCATTTGGAATTGATGGCGTTGGCGATGTCCGAGCCTCGGTTTTCCAGGGCAAAACCGAGGGTGTTCGCTTCGATGATGATCCAGGGGGCGGTGGGGATTTTCCCCTGATCCATGGCGCGCAGGGTGATCACCGCGCTGCCGCCGTCGCAACCGAGGTTGGCGATTTCCGGGTGCTTGCCGCCGCGGTCCGCAAGACGCCCGGTGAGGGATGATCCTAGCAGAATGGCGCGAGGGGATTTCTTCTGCGTTTCCGCCTGAAGCCGGGCGACGGAGGAAAAGTAGTTCGATTCGCTCTTGGTCGTGCTGCCGCCATTGGCCCGCAAGGCCAGCGACTGGATGCCGAAGCAGGCGGCCAGCATGACGATGAAAGCGATGAGGTAACGGAGCATTTCGCTAGAACTGGAAATAGATGAAACCGCGTGGCGCGCCGGGGTTGGTGAGGATCAGGAAAAGCATGAGACCTTGCAGCGCGCCCTCGGTCCATGGCGTGACGAGGCGGTTCGCGAGTGTTTGTCGGTTTTCCAAAATCCATCCCCAAAGGTGATAGAGAACGATGGCGGTGCCGTAGAAAACCAGGGCGTAAACCGATTGGCCGGGGACGCTCCAGTTTCCGCTGGTGAGACCTTGGAAGAAGGCGGCGATGTGGTGGAGATCCGGCATTAGGAAGGTGAGCCAGAGGAACATGACGGCGTGGAAGGTGTAGATCCACATCAGCAGCTTGGTGACGCGGTGTTTCGGCGCGGGGGCTTCTTCGCCGTGGCGCCGGGCAATGAAGCGTTCCACCGCGAGAAGGACGCCGTGGAGGGTGCCCCAGAGGGCGAATTTCCATTCTGCGCCATGCCAGAGGCCGCCGAGAAACATGACGAGGAAGAGATTGATATAGGTGCGGGCCGGGCCTTTGCGGTTGCCGCCGAGAGGGATGTAAAGGTAATCACGCAGCCACGAGGAAAGCGAAAGGTGCCAGCGCCGCCAGAACTCGGTGATGGATGCGGCGAGATAGGGGAAACGGAAGTTTTCCGGCAGCCGGTAGCCGAACATCAGGCCGAGGCCGATGGCGATGAGCGAGTAGCCCGCGAAGTCCGCGAAAATCTGCAAGCCGTAGCCATAAAGTAGCGCCATGAGATGCACCGGGCTGCTGGTGGCGAGCACGTTGGTGGGCAGCGTGAGCATCGCGGTTTGCTCGCAGAGATTATCGGCGACGAAGATTTTCAGGAAATATCCGGTGACGAGGTAACGGCGCACGACGACCCACGGGATATCGTTCCAGAGTTTCGTGCGGATTTGATCGATGAACTGGTGCGCTTTGACGATCGGACCGGCGACGAGTTGCGGGAAGAAAATGATGTAGAGCGTCAGATCGCTGAACGATGAAATGCGGTCGCGGCCCTGGCGGCCGAGTCGGCGCACGGTTTCCTCGCTGACCTTGCGGCGGTGGACATCGACCAGCAGGCTGATGGCGTGAAAGGTGTAGAAGGAAATCCCGATGGGCAGCGGGATGGATTTCACGCCGAGCAACAGGCCTCCGTATTTGAAAAATCCGAGGAATGCGAGATTCAGCGCGACCGAGCAGGTGAGCCAGCGTTTTTCCCGTTTTTCCTGACCTTGGTTTTTCCAGAAGATGATGCGTTCAACGGCGAGAGCATTGAAGGCGCAGGAAAATCCGAGCAGGAAGAGGAGTTTCGGGTTTTCCCAAGCGTAGAAAACCGAGCTGGCGGCGAGCAGCACCGCGACCTGCCATGTGCGCGATCCCCGGAGGTGGTAAAGCGGCAGGGTGACTGCCAGCAGGATCAGGAACTCGTAGGAATTGAAAAGCATTCAGGGGGGCGTGCGGACGCAGCCAAGCAGAAAATGCGGCGCCGGTCTATGGCCGTCACACGATTTGCGGGGAAAAATGGTGCCGCTCCGGTGTCTTCGCCAGCCTTGGATTCGCAAAGAGCCGACGCGAACGTCGGTGCTCCATCAATAATACGGCCGCAGCATCCAGTAACAGATCGGGCCGGTGACGGCGACGTAGAGCCAGAGCGGGAAAACCCAGCGGGCAAGGCGGCGGTGGGCGGCGAAGCGGTTGGTCCAGCCAGCAATGAAGGTGAAGAGGATGAACGGCAGACTCACTCCGGCGAGGGTGATGTGGCTGATGAGAAGACCGAGGTAGAGCGGGCGGGAACCGGCGACGGCGGCGCGCTCGGAGGCGTCCAGAATGCCGTCGAGGTTGGCATCCCCGTAGAGCACTTCGGTATTGGTGAAGTGATAGGCGACGTAGCTGAGCAGGAACAGGACGGACAAGCCCATGGCCGCGAGGATGAAGTTCCGGTGCAGGGCGATGCGTCCGGCTTTCACGGAAATCAACGCGCCGACGAGCACCAGCGCGGCGACGGCATTGACGGCGGCGTGAAACGGCGGCAGGAACCTGAAATCGACGCCTTCAGGCAATGGAATGCGCAGTTCCGGGCGGCGCATGAGGCCGACGAGGATCAGCACGACGGCGGTGAGAATCCACGCGGCGATGCCGAGTTTTTTCGAGAGTGCTTCTTGCGGCTGGCGGGCCAGCCATTCTTTGCGATCGGAGCTCATCAGTTGGCGGTGGTCGGTTTTTTCTCAAGCTCGGCGCGGATGCGGGCGTAGAGCTCGGTTTTCAGACGATCGTAGAGGCCGGGATCGAGTTGCTTGGCTTGGTCGGAGCGGGCATCGGCGAGCGGCCATTTGCCGACGACGTTGAAATTGCGGTCCACGAGGATGAACCCGAGGTCGTGGGCGTAGCGGCCGTTGGAGGCGATGTCGGCAGGATCGGTGCGCGGCTTGACGCTGAAAAATTTCAACTCCTGCGAGAGATAGACGTGGGTGCCGGCATTGGAGCCGGTGTTGAGAAACCACCACTGCCGGGGATTCGCGCCGAGCGCTTGGCTGTAGTCGGCGAGTTTGTCCGGCGTGTCCATTTCGGGATCGATGGAAATACAGGCGATGTGGAAATCCGGGTTGTCCTTGAAGGTGTCCGCGATCTGGCGGAGTTCCTGGCCGTTGCGCACCGCGCAGTGCGGGCAAACGGCGAAAAACTCGGCGACGAGCCAGACCTTGCCCTTCAGATCGGACAGTTTGACCTTTTCCTGCTTCTGGTTGACGCCTTCGAGATCCTTGGCGAGCGGGAACCACTCGGGAGCGGTGGATTTGCCTTGGTTGACGATGGCTTCAAATGCGGCGGTGTCCGGCTTGTCGTTTTTCTGGAGATAGCGGAAAACGAAAAGCAGGCCGATGGAGAAAACGGCGACGCCGGCGTAGAAAAGGAAAACGGAAGTCTTGCGGGTCATGGCTGGTAAGGCTCGGCAAGGAGCGTGTCGATGGTTTGGATCAGGATTTTTTCAAGCTGTTGCGCGTTGGTCAGATCGGTGCCGGTCTTGACGCCGCGGGCATCCCATTGGGCGGCCTGTTCAAAGTCGAAAGTCACGACGTAGGCGGGCCCGCCTTGGCGCTGATGGACCACGCCTTTACGGATGTGGCGGTTTTTATCCACCACGACGAGGGAGGTGTCATAAACCCAGCGCTCGCCGGAAAGATGGGGGATGTCATTGGCCTGAAGTTCCTTCTTCACATACTTATGAAGCAGTTCCGATTCGTTGGTGCCGACCCACCATTGCGGTAAAGTCGCGCCGAGGCGTTCGGCGGTGGAAATGACGGCGGGCTTGGCCGTTTCAGACGGGCCGGGATCGAGAACGAGGGAAACGAGGGCGAAGTCAGGGTTTCCGGCGTAGTGCTTTGCGAGGCGCTGCATCACTTCGCTGGCGAGTTGCGAGGTTTCCGGTTGGCTGGCGGTGATGGTCTGGATGATGTTCACCTTGCCGCGCAGTTGGTAAATCCCGGCGCGGGAGCCGTCTTGGCGCAGCACGGGGAGATCGCGCTCACCGGTGAGACGGGCGATGAAGGCCGGGCGATCATCCTTTTTCTGGGAGTCCGCCCAACGGTTGTAAGCGATGAGAATCAGCACGCCGCTGATGAGCATGATGCCCACAAGGATGTAGGCCGTGCGCCGCAATTTCTTGGGATCACGGACGGCGGGTTCGAGATACACGGGAGGCTGGCTCATCGGACGGCGAAACGTAGAGAGGTGAAGCGGGTTGGCAAGGATTTGGAGCGATGAAAAAGAAAGCCGACGTGGTCGTCGGCTCTCCCATTATTCCCCCACCTGAATCTGGAACATCTTCGGCCAGTATTTTCCGGTGACGAGCAGGTGTTTGCCATCGGGCATGAGGGCGATGCCATTGAGCACTTCCGCGCGGCTGGGGCCGGGAAGCTGGCGGCGCAGGCCGGAGAGATCGAGCCAGCCGGTGACGCGGCCGTCTTTCAGGGAAATGCGGGCGATTTTTTCCGTGGTGTAAATGTTCGCGTAAACCTCGCCGTTGATCATTTCGAGTTCGTTGAGGCGCTCGACGGGACGCCCGCCGTCTTTGACTTCGAGGGTTTTTTGCAGCGTGAAGTCCTTGGGATTCATGAACTTCAGCTTGTCGCTGCCATCGCTCATGATGAGGGATTTTCCATCGGTGGTGAGGCCCCAGCCTTCGCCTTGGTAAGGGTAGGAGCGGAGGAAGGCGAAGGTGTCCGGATTGAAAACGGAAACGGTGTGTTCCTGCCAGGTGAGCACCCATAGCTCGTTGTCCAGCAGCGTGATGCCTTCGGCGAAAACATTGCGGGCGAGCGGGCGTTTGCGGAGCACTTCACCGGTGGCGGGATTCACTTCGCGGAGGGTGGATTGGCCGTATTGGCCGCCGCTTTCAAACAGCCGCTGATCGGAAAATTGCAGCCCCTGCGTGTAGCATTCGGGATCGTGCGGCAGAGTGGCGACGATCTTGTAGCTCAGTGTGGCCGGGCCGGATTGGCGGCAGGCGGTGAGGCTGAGAGCCAGCAACAGCGGGAGCAGCAGGCGTTTCATGCGCGTTTTTCCGTGGATTGATAAGCTTTCCAGCATTCGAGGAATCCGGTGGCGAAGTCGCTTGGCCGGGCTTCCACCCAGGCGCGGACTTCTTCAATGGGAAACCACATCGCCGCTTCGATTTCCGCAGCAGGGTAGGAAAGCGAGCCGTGGTAATGCGTTTTGAACAAACTTACGTGCTCCCAGCCGGTGGCGATGCTCGGCGAGATGCGCGCGATTTCTTCCGGCACGATTTCCACCTTGATGCCCATTTCTTCCTCCAGCTCGCGCACGGCGGCTGGCGCGTAGTCTTCGCCGGAATCGAGATGGCCGGAAACGCTGGAATCCCAAACGCCGGGGTGGGCGTCTTTCAAATGAGAGCGTTGCTGGAGCAGAAGATCGCCGCGTTTGTTGAAAACGAAAACATGCACCGCGCGATGCAGCAGGCCCTGGGCGTGGACTTCGCCCCGGGTTTTTTTGCCGATGACTTGGTCGTTTTCATCGACGAGATCGAAAATCTCGCCCGCTTTTTGCGGCAGATCCTTGAGCGGATGCGGATCGTAAGCGCGGGTGAGTTCGATCCATTGCGTCAACGTCAGTTCCTCGCCGCGCACGGTGAGTGGCAGGCCGAGATCGGCGGAAACGGTTTCCCACGCGGGCTTCTCGGGGAGATGTTTTTTCAACTGCTTCCGGCGCTGGGCGAACCCCCGGCGGATGAGTTCGTCGAAAAGCCGTGAATCGAACACCGGTCCGTCCGTCGAGCGCGGGCGGAGAATCGCGACGCTGGAATCGATGGTAGGGCGCGGGTGAAACGCTTCCGGCGGGACGGTGCGGGTGATTTCCACGTCCCAGTTCACCTGCGTGCAAAGCGAGAGAATGCCGTAGTCTTTCGTGCCGGGCCCGGCGCCGAGGCGCTCGATCACTTCCTTTTGCAACATGATCACCGCGCGGCTGAACGGGTGCGGGCGGCTGAGCAGGTTTTTCATGATCGCCGAGCCGCAGGAATACGGCAGGTTTCCGAGGAACTTCACCGGGCGGTGTTTGAAAAGCGTGCGGCGGTCGAATTTCGCGCCGTCGGCGTGATGGACTTCGACGTCGTCACGATCCTTAAAGCGCTCTTTTAAAGCGGCCGCGAGCTTGGCATCGAACTCGATCAAAATCACGCGGCGGGCGTTTCCGATCAGATGCTCGGTGAGCGATCCGGCGCCAGGGCCGACTTCCACGACGGCTTCATCCGGCGAGAGATCGAGCTGGGAAACGATCCAGCGCGCCATGTTCGGATCGACGAGAAAGTTCTGCCCGAGCTGCTTGCTGGGCACCACGCCGATGTTTTCCAGCAAGTCTTTGATTTCCCGTCCGGTCATGAATTGAAGATTGGAGATTGAGGAGTGAAGATTGAAGGAAATTGGAGCGCGGACTTTAGTCCGCTTGGCTTTGCTGTCTGGATTCTTTGGAGCCGAGCTGGGATCCGGGATTAATGAAATTTCGCGGCGATGGCTTCGCGCATGTAGGGCTGCGGATTGGTGTCCGGGAACCAGAGTTGGAAGGCGAGGATGCCTTGGTGCAACAGGAGTGAAAGGCCGTTGCCGATTTGGCAATTCATGCGCTGGGCGAGTTCCAGCAACGGCGTGACGGCGGGAAGGTAGATGGAATCGTAAACCTTCTGTCCGCGACGCAGGCAGGTTTCGGAGAGGATCGAAGGATCATCCGCTTTCAGACCGACGGAGGTGGTGTTGACGATGAGATCGGAATCGCGGAGATGTGCGGAGAGGTCTTCATCATCAAACGAAAGCGCGACGACCTTGGTGGTCGGGCCGACGGCGTTGAGGCGGGAAACCAGCGGGCCGAGTTTGTCGACGGAGCGGTTGACGACGATCAGGCGCTCCACGCCTTGCAGCGCGCATTGGGTGGCGATGGCTTGGCCCGCGCCGCCGCCCGCGCCGACGATGGCGACTTTGAGGGTGGAAAGCGATTCGCCGAATTCCTCGGAAATGGCGCGGACGAAGCCGGGGCCGTCCGTATTGAAGCCGCGGGTGGTATCGGCATCAAAACGCACGGTGTTCACGGCACCGAGCGAGCGGGCGTCCGGATGGACTTCTCCGCAAGTTTCGAGGGCTTCGATTTTATTCGGCACCGTGACGTTGCAACCGATGAAGCCGAGCGCGCGCAGACGGGCGAAGGCTTCCGAAATCCGGCCGGGTTCGATATCGAGGCGGATGTAGCGGGCATCGATGCCGAGCGCATCGAGCGCGGGCTGGTGCATCTGCGGGGAAAACGAGTGCGATACCGGATGGCCGATGATGGCGAGGCGAGCGGGTTTTTCCGCTCCGGCATCAAGCCGTTCGCGGGAAATGAGATCGTCGAGTGTGAAAACGTCGGGCATGGACCGTGAAGGATGCTTGGGTTTTGTTGCCGGGGTGGGGACGCGGCGCTCCCAGTGATTACAGCAGTTTCGAGAAATCGCGAACGCGGGTTGTGCAACGATCTTGTCCGAGGATGTTCAGAATATCCGCAAGATCCGGGCCGTGGCCGCGACCGGAAAGGGCGACGCGCAGGGGGAACATGAGCTGTCCGGGCTTCGCTCCGGCGGCTTTCGCTACCTCGTTTAACGCGGCTTTCGCGGCATCGGCGGACCAATCGGAAATTGTGGTGAAGGTTTCCGCGAGAGTGGCGAGAAGATCTTTCGCGGCGGCATTCCCGCGCACTTTGGTGACGGCTTCCTCGTCGAGCGGGTAAGAATCGACGAGCAGGAAATCGAGCGCTGCGGGTACTTCGCCGAGCAGACGGACTTTTTCTTTCACCGCCGCGATGGCCGCCGGGTAATTTTCGGAAACCGGAAGTCCGGCGGCTTCGACGAACGGTTTCGCGGCGGCGGCGAACTCATCGACGCCGACTTGGAGAAGGTGCTGTTGGTTCACCCACTTGCACTTTTCGAAATCGAAACGGCCGGGCGCGCGGTTGATGTTTTCGAGGGAGAAGCGCTCGATGAGCTGCTCCGGCGTGAAAATTTCCTCGTCGGTTTTCGAGGACCAGCCGAGCAGGGCGATGAAATTGACGACAGCGCTGGCGAGGAAACCTTGGCGCGGGTAATCGCTGACGGCGGCACCCTCATCGCGCTTCGACATTTTCGAGCCATCCGGATTGAGAATGAGCGGGATGTGCGCGTATTGCGGGGCTTTTCCGCCGAAGGCTTCGATGAGCTGGAGGTGTTTCGGCGTGTTCATCAGGTGGTCTTCGCCGCGAATGACATGGGTGATTTCCATTTCAAGATCGTCCACGACGTTGACGAAATGGAAAACGTAGGAGCCGTCCGAACGCTTCACGACCATGTCCGGCGTGTTCGATTCGTCGCGGTAATCGATGGTGACTTCGCCACAGACGAGATCGTTCATCGTGATCGGCTTGCGCTCGAAGCGGAAACGCCACGCACCGCCGTCTTCGTAAACGCGGTCCGCATCGACGAGTTTCTGGAACCAGCGGTCATAGATCTCGCGGCGCTCGCTTTGGAAATACGGGCCGAAGTTTCCGCCTTTTTGCGGGCCTTCATCCCAATCCAGCCCGAGCCAGTTCATGCCGTCGAAGATCGCTTGTTTCGCTTCCTCGGTGTTCCGGGCTTCATCGGTATCTTCCACGCGGAGGACGAAAACGCCGCCGTGCTTGCGGGCGAACAGCCAGTTGAACAAAGCGGTGCGTGCCCCGCCGACGTGAAGGTAGCCGGTGGGAGAAGGCGCGAAGCGTGTGCGAACGGTCATGGCCGCGCTGTGTAAAGCGCGGAGGCGGCGGCGTCCAGAGCGGCGAGACGGCAGGGTGAAATTTTCCGCTGACTGGGCGGGCATTTGCCGCTAGAGTCAGGCATGAGTTTGGCCCAAGTGCTGGAAGAACTACCGACATTTTCCGTGGCGGAACGGCAGATGCTGCTCCGGCATGTGTTGAAGCTGGACGAGCCCGGATTGTCCGAACAGGACGAAAAAATCGTTGAACAACGGCTTCAGGATCATCGCTCCAATCCGGCTTCCGCGGTTTCTCTGGAGACAATGAAGACGGCTCTGCGCTCCCGGTTTGCCCGATGAACTGGCTGGTGGAATTTAGACCGGAAGTTTACGAAGACGTTACCATAGCCGCCGATTGGTATGAGCAGCGTGAACCCGGTTTGGGGAGTGATTTTGTCGAAGAAATCATTCAGACATGGGAGGAAATCGGGAAAAATCCATGGCTGGGCTCGAAGCGCCATGCCCGCCTGGAAGTTCGCTGGCGCTACCCGCATCGGTTTCCTTACCGGGTGATTTATAAAATCGATGAAACTAAACAAATGGTGTTGCTCATCACTGTCCTCCACGCGGCACGGGATGAGCGAAATTGGCTGAAGCGCGTGGAGTAGCGAATCTTGTGAAAGATTCGGCGAGGTGGAGTCTTTCCAGCCGAAGGTTTCACAACCTTCGCTACGGTTTCTTCTTCACCCGGCGGCGTTTCGGGGCTACTTCGCTGCCGCCATGCACGGTTTCTCTTATAAAAACGGTTCGCTTTTCTGCGAAGACGTCGAGCTGTCCACTCTCGCCGCAGAACACGGCACACCACTCTACGTTTATTCGGCCAGCACGATTCTCGATCACTACACCCGTCTGGACAAGGCGCTGGAGGGGCTCGACCACGAAGTGGCTTATGCCGTGAAGGCGAACTCGAATCTCTCTGTGCTGCGGCTTCTGGCCGAAAAGGGCGCGGGTTTCGACATCGTGTCCGGCGGCGAACTTTACCGCGTGATCAAGGCGGGCGGCGATCCGGCGCATTGCACGTTTGCCGGCGTCGGCAAGACCCGTGAGGAAATCGTGTATGCGATCGAGCAGGGAATTTATTCCTTCAACGTCGAGAGCGCGGAAGAGCTGATCTACCTGAACCAGGTCGCGGGCGAACTCGGGAAAATCGCTCCTGCAGCGGTGCGCGTGAATCCGAACGTGGACGCGAAAACGCACAAGTACATTTCCACCGGCAAGTCCGAGAACAAGTTCGGCGTCGATTTCGAAGCCATCGAAGGTCTCTACGAACGCGCTGCGGCCGGACTGCCGAACATCAAGCTGCGCGGCCTGCAAATGCACATCGGCTCCCAGCTTACTTCCATTTCCCCGTTCATCGAAGCGGTGGAAAAAGTCGCGCCGCTCGCGAAGAAGCTGAAGGAAAAACACGGCATCGAGTTCTGGTCCATCGGCGGCGGTATCGGCATCATTTACAAGGATTCGCTTGCTTCGGGTTCCGTGAGCTGGTGGGAAGATCAGCCGGTCGAAGACCGCCCGCTGACCATTGAACTTTACGGCAAGGAGCTTCTGCCGCGCCTGAAGGACATCGGTTTGAAAATCCTGCTCGAGCCGGGCCGTTACATCGTCGGCAATGCGGGCGTGCTGCTCACCAAGTGCCTCTACGAAAAGAAAGGCTCGGCGAAGACCTTCAAGATCGTCGATGCCGGGATGAACGATCTCATCCGTCCGGCGCTGTATGAAGGCCACCACGAAATCGTGCCGCTCGCCGAGCCGAAGACCGAGGCTTTGACGAAACTCGACGTCGTAGGCCCGATCTGCGAGAGCGGTGACTTCTTTTGCCAGGACCGCGAATTGCCGGATTTCCAACCGGGTGAAACCATCGCGCTGATGTCCGCCGGTGCTTACGGCTTCGTCATGGCGTCCAACTACAACACCCGCGCGCTGCCAGCGGAAATCCTGGTGGATGGAAGTTCCGCCAAGGTCATCCGCAAGCGCCAGACGCTGGACGATGTTCTGGCTGGCGAACTGTGAGGAGCGTTGACGTTCACGTCGGCTCAATCATTTACAAAACAGGATCGGCGGTTCATCGTTTCGCTATCTTCCAGATGACGCGACCGAAGAAGCTGCCGATCCTTTTGTTTGCCCATGAGCGGGGGGATGCCCGCGTCCGAAAGCGGATCAGCGCGTTTCAGGATCTTGGAAAAACCGTGATCGGTTTCACGTTCCACCGGGAGCGCGACCGGATGGAGCCGCCGGTCACTTGGGAAAACGTCCATCTCGGCACCACGCACAACGGCCGCTACGCGGACCGGTTGTGGACGTTCGTGAAATGCATCGGCCTGCTTTGGCAAAAGCGTGCCGTCATTCGCACCGCTTCGGCGATCTATGTGGTGAACTGGGACAACGCGCTGCTGGCGTTGCTCGGCCGGTTTTTCGCCGGGAAAAAAATCCCGCTGGTGCTTGAGCTGGCGGATGTCGTCGCGGCGATGACGAAGCCGGGATTTCTCTCGAAGATTTTCCGCGCGGCGGAGCGCTTTGTTCTATCGAAATCTGCGTTGCTGGTGACGACTTCCCCCGGTTTCCTGCGCGAGTATTTCCTGCCGGTGCAAGGGTATCGCGGCGAGGTGTTTTTGTTGGAAAACAAGGTTTATCCGAGTTCCGCCGTGCCGGAGCACAAGCGCTTCTCCGGGCAGCCATTGAAAAACGGCCGGCCGTGGAGGATTGGGTTTTTCGGCGCGTTCCGTTGTGCGGAGAGCCTGATGCTGATGAAAGCGCTGGCGGTGAAACTCGGTGACAAAGTCGAATTCGTGCTGCGCGGTTATCCGGCGGGACGCATCGCCCATTTGTTTCACGAGCTGATCGCCGAAGTGCCGAATCTGAAATACGAGGGAGCCTACCTCTATCCGGACGATCTGGCGGAACTTTATGAAGGCATCGATCTGAACTGGTGCTTCGATGAATCCGATACGGGTGGAAATTCCGACTGGCTTCTGCCGAACCGCATCTATGAAGGCGGATGTTTCGGCGTGCCGTCGCTCGCATCGGATCGCACGGAAACCGGGCGTTGGGTGGATGCGAACGGGCTGGGGTGGGTGTTTGCCGATCCGTTGGAGAAAACTTTGGTGAAGTTCCTGGACCGTTTGACGATGGAAGAATGGGCGGAAATAAAACGCCGTTGTTTGTCCCACCCGAGAGAGGAGTTTTTCGGCGAGCCGGATTATGTGAAGCTGATGGCGCGGATGGATGCGATCGCAACCGCGGCGCGGTAACCTGCGGGGATTTGCGTTTCGAGGCGTTGGATTTCGAAGTTTTCCAAACCCGGAACCGGCGTGTCGGAAAAGGCTCGGTTGTTTTCGATCCGGATCGTTTCCGGCGCGATGGACAAGCCGGTGCCGAGAGCCTTGAGAACGGCTTCCTTGGCGGTCCAGATTTCCAGCAATTTGATCGCATCGGGTTGAGTCTCGATCTCCCTCGGGTGGCAAAAAGACGAGGCGCATTCGGGTAGCCCGGAAGCGCGGGAGATGGGTTCGATGTCGATGCCGATAGGGCCTTTCTCCGAAATCGCGAGAAGGGCGAGGTCCGGGCAGTGGCTGAGATTGAAATGGAGGAAATCGTAGGGTGCGGCGAGGAGAGGCTTGCCGAAGGAGGTGGTGGCGAGGGGGAGGGGAGAGCCGATGTTCACATCGGCTCCGTGCGCAATGGATCGGGCTGAAGTCGGTGCTCCCAGTGCTTCCGTGAGCAACCTGCGCAGTTCGGCGCGGCAGGCGATCCAGTGATTCGCGTCTTTTTCAAAACGGAATTTCGCGGCGCGTTCCAGCTCGTCGGGAGTGAGATGCCGGATGGCTTCCTCACGGGAGATTTTTCCCGGATGGATGAGATGGATTTTCATTCCGTTAGGTCGATCAGCGCGGCGAGCTCGCGCAAGGTCGGGTGGTCGAGGATGGAGGAGAGCGGCAGGGATTTTCCGAAATCGCGGTGGATGCCGGCGAAGAGCCTCAGAGCGAGCAGCGAATGGCCGCCGCTGTGGAACCAATCGTCATCTCGGGAAGCGAATGGGGTGCCGAGTAATTCCCGCCAGATCGCGGCGAGGCGGATTTCCGTTTCCGTGGCCGGTGGTTCGATCCGGCAATCGGCGGTGCGTTCGGGATCGGTGAGTTTTGAAACATCGACTTTGCCGCTGGCGTTGAGCGGGAAATTTTCCACGCAACCGATGGCGGACGGGAGCATGTAAACCGGAAGCCGCGAGCCGAGGTGCTCGCGCAGATTGAGGAAATCCGGCGATTTCCCGGCGGCGGGGACGATCCATGCGAGCAAGCGGTCGGCACGCAGGGCGACTTTCGCCTGGGAAACTTCCGGGTGTGCGGCGAGAGCGGTTTCAATTTCACCGAGCTCCACGCGGAAGCCGCGTATCTTCACCTGGCTGTCATTGCGACCGAGGCATTCCAGCGATCCATCCGCATTCCAGCGTGCGAGATCGCCGGTGCGGTAGGCGCGGGATTGATCGAAGGAAACGAAACGTTCGTTGGTTAGATCTTCGTGTTTCCAATAACCGACCGCGACGCCATCGCCGGAAATCCATAGCTCGCCGGTGACGCCGATGGGCGTTGGCGTTCCGTCTTCCGCGACGACGTGGCAGCCGGTGTTTGCGATGGGACTTCCGATGCGGATGATTTCCGGATTTTTCGGAACCTGCCAGAGGCTGGACCAAACGGTGGTTTCCGTAGGACCATACATATTCCAGAGTTGATGGCACAGCGGACGGAGCTTGCGGGCGAAAGAAAGGTCGAGCGCTTCGCCGCCGCAGAGCGCTTTCAGGTCCGGGCTTCCTCTCCAACCGGCATCCATGAGCAGGTGCCAGGTGGCGGGTGTGGCCTGGAGGACGGTGGCGCGTGATGTTGATAGACGATCCAGCAATTTCACGCCGTCGCGGGCGATGGTGCCGGGAACGATGTCCACGGAGCCGCCGATGACGAGCGGCAGGAAAAGCTCGAGCGTGGAAATATCGAACGAAACGGTGGTGACGGCGAGGAGCTTGTCCGCCTCGGTGAAGCCGGGGGTTTCCGCCATGGAGAGCAGGAAATTCGCGAGCTCGCCGTGGCTGATGACGACGCCTTTCGGTTTCCCGGTGGAGCCGGAGGTGTAGATGATGTAGGCGTTTTCTTCCGGTGAGGTTTCGTGATCGGTGCCGGGATCGGCTTCGAGGGAAGCATCGAAGGAAATGGTGGAAACTCCGTCGGGGAGTTTGCCGGTGAGCGATGGAGAAACCAGCACACGGACCGGCGATTGGTCTTCGAGAATCAGCGCGAGGCGTTCTTTCGGATTTGCTGCATCGAGCGGCACGTAGGTCGCGCCGGTTTTCCAAATCGCAAAAATCGCGGCGGGGAGAAGTTCGTTCCTTTCCAGTAAAATCGCAATGCGCTCTCCGGGTTTGATGCCGTGGTTTCGCAGTCCGGAGGCGAAGCGTGAGGATTTTTCGTGGAGCGCGGCGTAAGTGAGACTGGCGTCGCCGGAGAAAATCGCGGGGCGTTGCGGATTCAACGCGCAGCGTTTCGCGATGAGCTCGGGCGTGGTTTGCCAGGGGAAATCCGGCCGTGTCGGGCCGTGGGAAAGCTGGTGGAGTTGTTCGCGGTCTTCGGAAGTGAGCGCGCTGATTTCCTGAAGCGTGAGCGATGGATCGCGGGTGATGGTTTCCAGAATCCCGAGGTAGCGCCGGAGCAGGCGCGCGGCGGTTTCGTGACGGAAAAGATCGCCGCGGTATTCGATGGCGGCTTGCTGGCGGCCCGGCAGGGAAAACATCAGAAGGCTGAGATCGAACTGCACCGCTCCGCGATGGGCGAGCAGCGGCTTGCAGGTGAGATCATTGCCCCATTGTTCGGGCAGCGGGATTTCCTGATGGTCGAACATCACTTGCGCGAGCGGCGAGTGGTCGCGGCTGCGCTCCGGTTTTACCGCTTCGATGATTTTTTCGAACGGCGCGTCCTGCGCGGCTTGCATCTCGAAGGCGGCTTCGCGGATGCGGGTGAGCAAGGTTTCGAACGATTCCGTAAGTTCCAGCGTGGTTCGGAAGGGCAGCGTATTGACGAGCGTGCCGATCAGCTCGCCGGTGCAGGCGTGGTTGCGGTTTGCGACGGGCACGGCGATCACCTGATCCGCTCCCGCGCCGTGGCGATAGAGCAGGAGATGAAACGCGGCGAGCTGCACCATGAACGGCGTCGCGCGATGCGTGGCGGCGAGACGCTGGATGCGTTCGGATAAATCCGCTGAAAGCGTGTGCTCCACCGCGCCTCCGTCCGAGGAGGGAACGTTCGGGCGGGGGAAATCGGTGGCGAGCGGCATGATGCCGGAGTGGCCGGCGAGGCGGTTTTTCCAATAGCCGATCTGTGAATCCACCGCGCCGCTTTCGACCCATTGGCGGTGCCACACGGCGTAATCGAGGTAGGCCGGAGCGTCGGTGGTGAAAGCGATGTTCTGATAGCGGTTCGCCAGTTCGCGGGTGAGGATGCGGATCGACCAGCCATCGGCGGCGATGTGATGGGCGCAGAGAGCGAGGATGTGGCGCCGGGAATCGAGTGTGATCAGGCAGCTCCGGATGGGCGGTTCGGTATCGAGCGAAAACGGACGGCGTGAGAAATCGGCGAAGATTTCAGAAAGCCGCGCGTCGTTTTCCGCGTGGTGGCGGACGAGTGGAGACGTGGATTCCGCTTCGATCCAGACGTGCGGTTTTCCATCTTGATTCGCGTGGCGGCTTTTCAGGATCGAGTGATGGCCGACGGTTTCCTGATAGGCGCGATCCAGCGCGGTGGGATCAAGATTTCCGGAAAATTCCAACGCGCCGAAAACATGGTAGGCCGCGCTTTCCGGCGCAAGGCCGTGGAGGAACCACATGCGTTCCTGCGAATGGGTGAGGCAATGCGCGCCGGTGCCGCTGCCGGAGATGATTTCGGCGGGCGGGGAGGAAGCGGGTGCGGCGTTTCCAGCGAGTTCCTGGAGTGAGCGGGCGGCGAAAATTTCCGCGTGGGTGAAGGTTCGTTGGGCGCGGGATTGGACGAGCGCGATCAAGCGCGTGACGTCGATGGAACTCATGCCGAGCGAAACGATGTCATCGGCGGGAGAGACGGGGTGTTTTCCGGTGATTTCGGAAATGGCGGTCTGTAGAATCGGGAGTAAATCTTCCGAAATTTGGACGGCCGGCGAATCCTGATGGGTGAGGCGGAGCGATTTTTCGGAGATCGCTTTTTTAACCGCGTGGCGCTGGATTTTTCCGCTGGTGGTGCGGGGCAGCAGACCTTGGCGGGTGAAGTGGATCGTGCCGAGCTGGAGTTCCAGCGTGCGGGTGAGCGTGAGGCGTAGGTTGTTGGCCAGCTCGGTGAAGTGGGTGATGTTGGCGGGAACTTCGAGCGCGAGATCGATGGTTTCGCTGGAGGTGTTTTCGGAGGCGAACGCGGCGGCGGCGGTGATGGACGGGTGGTTTTCGAGAAGGGTTTGCTCGATGTCGTCCGGGTAGTGGTTTTCGCCGTTGAGAATGATCAGGTCTTTGAGGCGGCCGGAGAGGTAGAGGTGGCCGTTTTCGAAGTAGCCGAGATCGCCGGTGCGGAAGGTGGCGTTTTTGAAATCCGGGTGGTTCCAGTAGCCGGCGCTGATCGATTTTCCGGAGAGCTGGATTTCGCCGGTTTGGCCGTGAGGCAGGGTTTTTCCGGTTGCGGGATCGATGATCCTGATGTCGATGCCGGGCAAGGGCCTGCCGTTGGAGACAAGCGTGCCGTGTTGCGGGTGGTTCGAGTAAGCGAGAGGTTCTTTGGCCGACAGGGCGGTGACGACGAGGGTGGCTTCCGCGAGGCCGTAGCCGGGTTTGAAGGATTGCTCGCGGAATCCGTATTTGGAGAAACGGGCGGCGAATTTTTCCAAGGTTTCCGCGCGAACGCGTTCGGCGCCGCAAGGAACGTAGCGCCAGTGCGAGAGGTCGATGTTTTCGATTTCCTCATCGCGGATGCCGCGCGTGCAGAGATCGAAAGCGAAGTTCGGGGCGCCGCTGAATTCTCCATGGTAGCGGCTGATGGCCTGGAGCCAGCGGGCGGGGCGCTGGATGAAATGCTCGGGTGAAAACCAGACGAGCGGCACGCCGATTTCGATGGAGAAAAGGATCTTCAGCATCAACCCCATGTCGTGATAGGGCGGCAGCCAGCTCACGATGGAGCGAGGGAACCGCCCATCCGTGCATGCTTTGAACGATGCGAAATGGCCGCGGATGTTCGCGTGGGAAATGCGGACTCCCTTGGGCGTGGAGGTCGAGCCGGAGGTGTATTGGATCAGGCAGGTTTCCGGGGATTCGATTTCCGGGAGCCGGTCGGTGAAACGGGCGGCTTGTTCCGCATCAATGCGGGAAATTCCATCGGGCAACGCGGTACCCGGTGCGGCGAGCATGAAGGTGGCGGACGAGTCCGCGAGAATGGCGGCGAGGCGTTTCCGGTGGCGGCTGCCTTGGGGCGGATAGGCGGGGACCGCGATGGCACCGGCATGCCAGCAGGCGAAGAGGCCGATGAGGAAATCCGGCCCCGGCGGGTAGGCGAGGATCACCGGTCGGGTGGCCGCGTTTTTTGAGATCAGCAGGTTCGCCAAGCGGCGGGCGCGGAGGGCGAGCGTGGCGTAATCGAGGGAGGTTTCGGAAGTTTCGCCATCGATGAGGAAACGGAACGCGGTTTGATCCGGACTGGAGGACGCGAGGTCTTCGAGCCGGAGGTGGAGACCTCGATCAATCGTTTCCGGCATGGGTTCAACGTTTTCTGCGCATCACGCCTCCCATCGCGGCAAAGGCGGTGAGCAGCATGAATGAGGGTTCCGGCACCGGGGTGAAGGCCCCGAAGTTCACGGTGTTTCCATCGATCAAACTCAGGTTTCCATCCAGTGCGGTGAAAATCCCGTAGGTGTTGCCGAGCGAACCGGCGGGACCGACCGCTTCATGGGTGGTGGAGGCGGTGAGTTGGAAACTGATGGACGAGGTGTCTTCGAAATACGCGATGAAGCCGCCGGAGTCGTCGGTTTCCGGGTGGTTCGAACCGCGTGAATGGAAGGTGGTGGAAAGGCCGTCGCTTTCGGTGGTGATGCCGCTGCCATTGCGGATTTGATAACCGCGGAATCCTTCGGCATAAAACGCGGTGAGGGATTCGGCCTGGGTGGGTTCTCCGTCGTGGTCGTAAACGAGGAAACGGAACGCCGGGAGGACCATCTGGGTCTGATAGCGTTCGTCCGCCAGCAGGGCTTCGCCTCCGACATAGAAGGTGATTTGATAAGTCACGCCGCCGACAGCCGAGGTGGTGGCATCCGGGTAAGTCCCGTTGAAAACCGAGTAAACGCCGAGGTTTCCTTCGTTCGCTCCGGACTGGTTGTTGTAGTTCGGAATCCAGCCGACGAGATTATAAGCGCCTTGGGTGCCGGAAACGGTGACGACGGCATCCACCGCGACTCCATTGACGGTGGCGACATCGGTGAAATGCATCGTGCCGCCCGAGTAATAAGCTGGTCCGAGGCTCGAAGCATTCGGCCACATGCCGTTCGTGGATTCGACGTGATTGCTGAAATTCAGATCGACGATCGTCTGGGCGGCGAGGGGGGGCGCGGCGAGGAGAAGAAGAATGAAGGTGTGTGGGGGGATTTGGAAAGTCATGCGCGTGGGGGGGACGACAGGGTTCGGGAGAGGGCGGAAGATAGCGAGCCGATATTTTCCGGCTCGAAAAGCGTGAGATGCTCGCCGTCGATGTGGATGGCTTCCAGACCTTGATCCGCGTGTCCGGCCCAGCCGTAATCGGCGGGCCACTCGACTTTGTCGCTGGCGAGCGGGGTTTTGAACAAGGTGACGCGGCCTTTGAAAAGACGTGGCTGATAGGCGAGCATGGCCCGCCAGTTTTCCTCGCGGACCTGCACGCGGCGGAGGTCCGAAAACGGTTCCGCCGGACCACAGGCACGGGCGGCTTTGAGTTCCGCGTTGATGCGGCGGTTGGTTTTGATGCCGTGGACGATGCGTTGCAGGAGAAGCTTGACGCGCGGGACCGGCGGGATGGTGTTGTAGTGGTTCCAGAAAACTTTGAGGCGTTCCGGCAAGCGGTAGGAGCGCGGGCGGATCGAGACGTTTTGCGTATCGAAGAGTCCGAGGAAGGAAACGTCGTGGCCGTTTTCCCGGAGCTGGCAGGCCATTTCGAACGCGACGGACCCTCCGAAGGAATATCCGGCGAGGCGGTAAGGGCCTTTTGGCTGGAAATCTTGCAGGAGCTGCACGTAGGCTCTGGCGGTTTCCTCGATGGCGGTCGGCTGGATCGGGAGATGGCTGCCGAGTTCCAGGGATTCGATCGCATGCACCGGGCAGTTGCCGTTGAGGCGTTCGGCGAGTTCTCGGTAGAAAAGGATGCCGCCGTCGCCTCCGTGGATGCAGAACAAGGGAGCGCTGGTGCCCTCGTGGTTCAAGGTCACGATATTGCCTTTTTGTTGGAGGGAGCGTGCGGGCGTTTTCGGGGCGGCCTGTGCGTCGATGAGTTGGGAGAGCGTGCGGATGGTCGGGTTGCTGATCAATGCGGCGAGTGGCAGGGAAACGCCGAATTCGCGCTTGATGCGGGAAAACATCCGCAGGGCCATCAGCGAGTGGCCGCCGACGGAGAAGAAGGCGTCGTCGATTCCGACGGAGGGAACGGCCAGCAAATCTTTCCAGATGACGGCGAGTTTTTCCGGGGTGCCGGCGTTCGAGGGAAGCGGGGATTCTTTCGGTGCCGTCGGAGCGGGAGAAGATCCGGGGGGGGCCGGAGTTTCGGGTGACGAGGGTTTGGTGGAATCGATCGAAACCGGTTCGATATTGCCATCGTGCGTCCAGCGGCAGCGGTCGCCGGTGGAATAAAGGGTTCCGAATTCCGAGTGCCGGACGGAGGGCAGTGTTTTCGCGGTTTTTCCTCCGCTGAGGTAGAGCGTGCCGGGAATGCCGACCGGGACGGGACGAAGCGCCGCATCGAGAAGGTAAACCGGTCCTTCGGCGGAGAGAGGTCCGTCCGGACGTGGATAGGTAGGGCGGGTGGCGGACCAGTTGTGGAGGATCCGGTTTTTTTCGGAGTCGGTGAGGATTTCCAGTTCGGCGACGTTTTTTTCCGGGTGGTCGGCGATGTCCTGGAGCAGGCGCTCGAAGTGGCGGAGGATGCGCTCGGCGGTTTCCTTTTCGAAAAGATCCGTGCTGTAATCGCACGACGCGCGCCAGCCTTCGTCTCGCTCGACCATGAAGACGTGCAGATCGAAAATCGTGCCGGGTGATCGGGAGGGGATCGGGGTGAGGGTGACGCCGCCGAACTCGCGGGTTTTACTGAACGAGCGGTGGTGGTTGAAGTTGATCTGGAAGAGCGGATTGCGGCCCGGATCGCGGGTGGGGCGCAGGGCGTTGACGAGGTGCTCGAAAGGAAGGTCCTGATTTTCGAGGGCTTCGAAAACGGTGTCTTTCACCTGATCGAGATACTGTCCGAAGGTGGGATTGGCGGAGAGATCGGTGCGGAGGATGAGGGAGTTGATGAAAACGCCGACGAGTGGTTCGAGTTCCTCGCGGTTGCGGCCGGTGACCGGGGTGCCGATGGCGACGTCGGTAGTGCCGCAATAGCGCGCCATGAGGATTTTGAAGGCGGCGAGCTGGAGCTGGAAGAGCGTGGCTCCGCGCGTGGCGGCGTAGGTGTGCAGCTTGTCGGTGAGGGCCTTCGGCAGGAGGCGGGAAATGATTTCGCCGTTCCAGCTTTTGACCGGCGGGCGCGGGTGGTCGGTGGGGAGCGCGAGTTCCCGCATGCCGTGGAGCTTGGATTTCCAGTAGTCCAATTGGCGATCGACTTCCGGGCTTGCGAGGAATTCCTGCTGCCAGACGCTGAAGTCGCCATATTGGATGTCGAGCGGTGGAAGCGGGTTCGGCTTGCCTTCCGAGAACGCCTGATAGATCGAGGAGAGCTCGCGGTTGATGACGGTCATGGACATGCCGTCGAAGAGCGAGTGGTGGATGGTGAGGTGGAAAATGTAGGAGTCCGGGCGGGTGCGGAGCAGCTCCGCCCGGATCATGGGACCGGTGGAAAGTTGGAAGGGCCGGCGCGCCTCGATGCTGCCGAGGCGGTCGATTTCCTCCTGCAATCGGTCGTCGGGCAGGTGGCTGATGTCGATCACCGTGAGGGGGAGATCGATGGACGGGCTGACGACTTGCAGCAGTTCGCCCTCGTCTTCCTCGAAATGCGTGCGCAGCGCTTCGTGGCGGTCCACGAGGGCGTGCAGCGTTTTTTCCAGAAGCGAAACATCGAGCGGCCCTTCCAGACGGAAGCGCAGCGGGACGTTGAAGGCGGTGACGCCGTGTTGGAACAGTTCGAGATACCAGAACACCTGTTGCGCCACGGATGCCGGGAACGCGAGGACATCGCGTCCGGCGGACGGGCTGGTGGTGGCTGGTGTTTCGTGCATCGGCTTAGATTTTACGTCGGTAAGCATCGCGATTAACCCGTTGGATGGAAGAATTCTTTGGCGCTCCGGCTTGGGTGGAGCTTTCGGCGCCGAGGGCGGAAATGGTGCGGTGTTTGAAAACCTGCGCGGGGGTGAGCGGAATCCCGGCTCGTCCGGCGCGGGTGGTGATCTGGAAGATGAGGATGGAGTCTCCGCCGAGATCGAAGATGTCGTCCTCGATGCCGATGTCTTCTTTTCCGAGCACTTCCTTCCAGATGGCGAGGATCTTTGTTTCCCTCTCGTCGCGCGGCATGACGATCTCGCGCGGTGCGGCGGGAGCGGCGATGGAGGATGGCTCGGGCAGCGCCTTGCGGTCCACTTTTCCGTTAGGAGTGAGCGGGAAGCTCTCCAGCGTGACGAACGTGGAAGGAATCATGTATTCCGGCAAGCGGGTGGAGAGGTGCCTGCGCAGTTCCTGTGAAAGGTCGGGGGTGGGCGAGGATTTCGCGGATTTCGGCGTGTTGGCGTAGTTGCCGATTACGTTTGCCTGCGGTTCCGGCCAGGCGGGGAGCGCGTCGGTGGGCGGATGGATGAGAACGGCGTCCATCAATCCATCGGTGCCATCGGTGGTCCAGCGGACGTGGGCGACGAATCCGAATTGCTCGGCGAGGGTGAAGATTTCCTCGGCGGAAATCGCGTTCGCATACAGCGGCGGGACCGGTGGCAAAGGCGCGTCAGCCGCCGCTTGCGCGAGTGCCTGATGGAAGCCGATGGCGGGAGCGAGCCGTGCATCCGGGATGCCGGTGAGTAACAGTGGCGAGGTGCTTTCCGCGAGGATCGCTTCGAGTTGCTCGATGTTGAGGTTGTTCCACGGCGTGGCGGCTGGAAGCGGCAACAGCGCGGGCGTGGAGCCGATGTGGAGAATGACGTCGTAGTGATAGACGTTGGTTTCATTCACGACCTTGCCGCGGCGCAGCAGGAATTCGACATGGGAAATGGCGGGGACGCGCTGGCGGAGCAGCGTGAACCATGCGGGATCGATGGATAGTTCGGTTTCCGCATCAAGACGCGCGGCGACTTTTTCGCGGAGTTGGCCGGCGGTGACGCCCGGTGTGGCGCGTTTTTGGAAAACTTCGGCGTGATAGATCGGAAGCAGCGCGTTGCTCTGGATGTCACCGAGGAAAATGCGGCCGCCGGATTTCACGCTGCGTGCGGCATTTTCGAGAACGCCCGCGAGGTAATCCGCATTCGGGAAATACTGCGCGACGGAGTTGATGATGATCGTATCGAAATCCGCGAGCGGAATTGCGGAGAAATCATCCGCCGGGCGATGCAGGAGGTTCACCTGGGCGAGCGGATGGTTTTTCTTCAGCGCGTCGATGGCGACGTTGGAAATATCCGCGCCCCAATACGCTTCGGCATCGGGTGCGAGGCGCGAGAGGATCTGGCCGGTGCCGCAACCGATTTCGTAAAGACGCTTGGCGGGATAGAGGCGGATGCGGGCGACGGTGGAATCGATCCACTCGTTCACCTGATCGTCGAGGTTTTCCACACCGGCCCAACCGGCGATCACGGAATCGAGGCGGTCGAGTTTTTCGCTGCCGCTCTGATCGATGGCGGATTGATAGAGCAGATCCCACTGGTCCTGCCAGATGGCGGTGCCGTCCGTGGATTTTCCGGCGTTCGGCTGGGTGAGGTAAGCGACGATGCGGTTGTCCCGCACGGTGGCGACGGCTTTTTCAACGGCGGGGGATTGTTCGAGCAGCGTTTCGATTTCGCCGAGTTCGATGCGGAAACCACGGACTTTCACCTGATGATCGAGGCGGCCCTGGAACTGGATGCGGCCATCGTGGAGGAAGCGCGCGCGGTCGCCGGTGCGGTAGAGGCGGGTGGCGGGATCGAAAGGATTCGGTACGAATTTTTCCGCCGTGAGTTCCGGGCGTCCGAGATAGCCGCGGGCGAGGCCGGAGCCGCCGAGGTAAAGCTCGCCGGAAACGCCGGGAGGGAGGATTTTTCCGTTAGAGTCTAGGATGTAAGCCTGGGTGTTGGAAATCGGGTGGCCGATGGTCGCCGGCTCGCCCGCTTCGCGCAGGGTGAAGGTGGAGTAAGTCGTGTCTTCGGACGGGCCGTAGAGGTCGTAAACTTTCCCGACTTTCGTCGAAGCGTAGATGCGATCCACGAGCGGCGTGGCGAGCGCTTCGCCCGCGAGGTTCACGATTTTCACGGTGTCCGGCACCAGTCCGGCTTCGAGCAGTTCGGTGATGGCGGAAGGGACGGTGTTGATGAGCGTGATTTTATCGCGGTGCGGATGATCGTGGAGATGCAGGGCGTTTTCCGCGAGGATGAGCGCGCCGCCGGTGGAGAGCGTGACGAACATTTCGAAGATCGAAAGATCGAAGCAGATCGAGGTGGAGAACAGGATTCCCGCGAGATCGTCCTTGGAGAAAACCGATTGTGCCCAGCCGATGAAGGCGCGGGTGCAGCGGTGCTCGATGGCGACGCCCTTCGGCTGGCCGGTGGAGCCGGAGGTGTAGATCAGGTAGGCGAGATCGGTGGTTTCATTGAGCGATGGCAGGCGGTCCGCGCTGTGGCTCAGGGCGTCGTCGATGAAAATGCGGCGTGCTGATGGCGCGGCGGTGAGGGTTTCCGCAATGCTCCGCTCGGTGAGCAACACGGCGGTGTTCGCATCGTTGAGGATGTAGTCGATGCGGTCCTGCGGATAATTCGGATCGACGGGAACATAAGCCGCGCCTGCTTTCAGCGTGGCGAGAATGGCGATGAGCAATTCGGCGCGGCGGCGTGCGCAAATGCCGACGAGTGTTTCACGGCCGACGCCTGCTTGTTGCAAGCGCGCGGCGAGTGCGTTCGCGTGGCGGTCGATTTCCTGATAGGTGAAACTGCGGCCATCGGCGTAGAGCGCGGGCGCGTTCGGCGTGCGGTCCACTTGGGCTTCGACGAGTTGATGAATCGTCGGCAGATCGGGCAATGGCGCAGAGGTGTTGTTCCAGATGTGGAGCAGTTTTTCGCGGTCTTCATCACCGACGATTTCCAGCGCCTTCAACGGCGAATCCGCGTGGGTGATGACGGATTCGATGAGCGCTTCGTAGCTGGCGAGCCAGCTCAGGATCGTTTCGCGGTCGTGGAGATCGGTGTTGTATTCGCACTCGACGATCAGGCGTTCGTCGGTTTGCACGAGGTTGAAGAAGAGGTCGAAATTGACGAACTGTTTCGGGTTCGTTTCGACATCGAGTGTGAGGTCATCGAGGTGAATCTGATCGAGGCCGGATTTATCGATGTTGAAAATCACCGAGACGAGCGGCACGCGGCTAGTGTCGCGCTCGTAACTGATTTTCTGCAAGAGCGAGCCGAAGGTGTGATCCTGGTGATCGTAAGCTTCGAGCACTTCTTCTTTCACGATGGAAGAGAAACTGCGGAACGAGCTGTCGGCGAGCGGAGCGAGGCGCAGCGGCAGGAAGTTCAGGCAGTGGCCGATGAGTTCGTCTTTGCCGATGCGGGTTTGCCCGGCGGCGGGCACGCCGATGACGACATCTTCCTGATTCGTCAGGCGATGAAGCAGCGTGGCGAAGGATGCGAGCAAGGTGGCGAAGAGCGTGCCGCCGAGTTTGGGCGATGCTTGCTTGAGGCGGGCGTAGCGTGCGGGATCGAGGGTGATTTTTTCCATCGCGCCGTGGAAGGTGCGCGGGATCGGACGCGGGCGGTCGGTGGGAAGTTCGAGCACGGGGACGCCGTTGGAGAATTTGGAAATCCAGAATGCTTCGGCGGTTTTTACCGCTTCGGATTCGCGTTCGCGCGTTTCAAGGCGGGCGTATTCCGCGAACGACATCGCGGGCGGAAGCTTCGGCAACAGGCCTGCCTTGCGTGCGTTGTAGGCGGTGGCGAGTTCGGCTAACAACATGCCGAACGACCATCCGTCGCAGATGATGTGATGCGCGGTGAAGAGGATTTCGTGGCGTTGCTCCGGCAGGTGGATGAGATGGATGCGGACAAGCGGGCCGTGCGTGAGATCGAACGGCGTCGAGCTTTCGGCGGATTTGATCAGCGCGAGCGGAGCGAGCGAGGAACGCTGCGGAGCGTTGGTGAAATCGTGCTCCATGATTTCCAGTTCACGGGCGGAAGGGTGGAAATGCTGGGTCGCGCCATCTTCGGAGAACGTGCTGCGGAGCGCGGGGTGGCGCACGATGAGATCGTGCAGCGCGGTTTTCAAGGCATCGCGATCCAGTTCGCCGGTGAGCGAGATGACGTTGGATTCATTGAACGAAGCGTTCGCCTCGTCGCCCATTTGCACGGCGTGGAAAATCTCAAGCTGCGCTTCGGTGGTCGGCGCGGAATCGTAGCGCGGGAAAGTCGTCGGTGCGGGCGGCGCGTTGTCGGGCGATGCGGGAAGAAATCCAGCGGCCTGCATTTCCTGAACGGCGGAGGTGAATCCGGCGACGAGCGCGTCGAAATCTTCATCCGTGTGCGCGGTGGTGAAATACAGCGGGCGGCCTTCCCAAATGTGGATGCCTTTTTCCCGCAGGAAATACCAGAGCAGGCTGGCGTATTTCAGGTCCGGAGCGTGCTCGATCACGGCGTAGGCGCTGAAGTGCGGAATGCGGATCGGCACTTGGATCGCCTCGAACCAATCGTTGAGCGTTCGGCAGAAACGGGAAACGCGTTCCTCCATGTCGATTTGCAGGCGCGGGCCTTCGCCTTTGAGATATTCGGCGACGCGCCAAGCGGCGGCGAGCGCGAGCGGATGGCGGACGAAGGTTCCGGCGAAAAACGTCACGCCGACTTCCGGGAAACTATCATCGCCGTAATTCCATGCGCCGCCGTCGAGGGCGTCCATGTATTCTTTTTTACCAGCCAGCACGCCGATGGGCATGCCGCCGCCGATGACTTTGCCGTAAGTGGCGAGATCGGCTTCGATGCCGAAGTAAGCTTGCGCACCGCCCGGAGCGCAGCGGAAGCCGGTGACGACTTCATCGAAAATCAGCGCGGTGCCGGAATTTTTCGTGATGTCGCGCACGGCGTGCATGAACTCGCGCGGTTGCAATCCGGGAGCGCGGCTTTGCACCGGCTCGATCATCACGGCGGCGAGTTCGTGCGCGTGGGCTTTGAGAATTTCCAGCGATGCGGGATCGGCGTAATCGAGCACCAGCATGTTTTCCACCAGCGATTGAGGAATGCCGGGTGCGATCGGTTGGGCTTTGTAAACGCCATCGACCCACGCGCCGCGCACGAGCACTTCTTCGAACATGCCGTGATAATCCCCGGTGAAATACGCGATGCGATTGCGGCCGGAAATCGTGCGGGCGAGGCGCATCGCGGCCATCACCGCTTCCGAACCGGTGTTGCAGAACGTGACGCGGTCCAGCCCGGTGAGTTCGCTGATGGTTTTCGCGAGCTTGCCGGCGATGGGCGATTGCGGTCCGATCTCGATGCCGGTGTGAAGTTGTTCCTCGATGGCTTTGACGATCCAATCCGGCGAATGGCCGAAGAAATACGTGCCGAAGCCCATGGTGATATCGACGTATTCGTTGCCATCGATGTCCCAGATGCGGGCGTTTTTTGAACGCGCCGAAACGATGGGATAAACCATTTCTTTCCACAGCGATTTGAAGCCGGAAACCGCGCGCGGATCGGCGTAATGCGGGCGATGCTCGGCGGTGTAGTTTTTCGAGCCGGGAGTTTTCGTAACGTAGCGGAAAATGAGCGCGTCGAGCGCGGATTGCTGCGGTGAGGTAAGGCCGCCTTTTTCGCCTTTTTCAATCGGCTTGTAAGGTCCGAAGCGTGCGTTGGCGACGGCGGTGCGGTTGAGATGCGCGGGCCAGCGGACGGTGGACAAGCCATTGCTCGGAGCAGTGGCTTGCGGAGCTTGTTGATTTTGCGCCATGAAGGCCTGCATGAGTTGCAGTTGGTTCGCCATCAGTTGCTCCAGCGTGGTGTTGCCGGTTGGAGCGGAGACTGGTGCGGAAACAGCGGGTGTTACCGGAGCGGCGACGGGTGCGCTGGCAGGCAGTTGTTGATCGAGATGTTTCGCAATCGCGGCGACGGACGCGAGATCGCCGAGCATTTGACGGAAGGTGATTTTTTGACCGAAGCGCGATTGGATCGCCTGGCTCGCCTGGGTGAGGAAAAGCGAATCGAAGCCAAGCTCGGTGAAGGTGGCTGCGTCATCGGTGACGTGGATGCCGGAGAGTTCCAGCACGATGGAGCGGAGTTGTTGCGCGAGATCGGGGAGGCGGTCCATGGGGGCTTGGGGGGAGAACGTTTCGGCGGGAGCCGGAGGAACGACGTTGATGGCCGGGGTGGAAATGGGAGCAGGAGCGGGGAGTGAGGAGGAACGATCGATCCAGTAGCTTTGGCGTTCGAAGGGATACGTCGGGAGGTGGACCCGGGCGCGGCTTTGGTGTTGATAGAAGAGATCGAAATCGAGCGGAGCGGCGTTTTTCCAAAGCTCGCCGGAGGCGGAAATGAGATCGGAGAGATCGGTGGATGAGCTTGGCAACGTGGCGATAACGGCTTGCTGTTTTTTCGCCGGATGCTGGCGGGTGAATTGCGCGAGCGCCTGACCGGGACCGACTTCGAGGAACAGCAGCGATTCGTCCGCGAGCGCGGTTTCGAGGGCGTCGGAGAAACGCACCTGCTGGCGGAGCTGGCGCGACCAGTAGGCCGGATCAGCGAGAATTTCCGCGGTGATGGCGCTGCCGGTGCAGGTGGAAATCCACACGATTTTCGGTGCGGATGCTTGGACCTTCGCGGCTTCGGTGGTGAAGGCTTCGACCATCGGTTCCATCATCGAGGAATGGAAGGCGTGCGAGGTTTTCAGCAAGCGGCAGGGGATGTTTTGGGCTTCCAGTGATTTCTGGAATTCGGCGATGGCTTCGTGGCTGCCGGAAACGGTGCAGAGTTTCGGGCTGTTGCGCGCGGCGATGTCGATGTTTTGAGGAATGGCCAGTTCATCGGCACCGGCGCGGATGGCGAGCATCGCGCCACCCGGAAGTTCCTGCATCATGCGGGCGCGGGTGGCGAGCAGACGGAGCGCGTCGGGAAGGGTGAACGTTTCCGCGAGCACGGCGGCGACGTATTCGCCGATGCTGTGGCCGATGAGAAGATCCGGCCGGATGCCCCAGGAAATCCAGAGTTTCGCGAGGGAATACTCGATGGCGAAAATGCACGGCTGGGTGAGCGAGGTGCGGTGAATGTCCCGCCCGGCGGTTTCTCGTTGTCCGGGTGTCGGATAGAGCGTGGCGCGGATGTCGTGCTGGATGAGCGGCAGGAGCAGGTCCGCGCATTCATCGAGCGCGGCTTTGAAGGCCGGTTCGGAATGATAGATTTCACGCGCCATGTCCGGGTATTGCGAACCTTGGCCGGGGAAGAGGAAGGCGACGCGCGGCGTGGAGTTCGGCGCGGTGGTGGATTTTCCGGTTTCTCGGAGTTTGGCGATGGCATCTTGGGAATTTCCGGCGACGACGACGCGGCGGTGGGCGAAGGCTTTGCGGCCTTTGGCGAGGGTGAAGGCGACGTCGGGGAGATCGGTGGATGTGTTTTCCAGATGATCGGCGAGACGTTGCGCGACGGCATCGAGCGCGGTTTCGGTTTTCGCGGAAAGCACGAGGAGTTCCTGACCACGACCGTATGTCGTCGGCAGCGGCGCGGGCGCTTCTTCCATCACGACGTGGGCATTGGTGCCGCCGACGCCGAAGGCGCTGACGCCCGCGAGACGCGGTGCGCCGTTGCACGTCCAATCGCGGGTTTCGCTGGCGGGAGCGAACGGGCTGTTGGCGAAATCGATGCGCGGATTCGGAGCGTTGAAATGAAGCAGCGCGGGGATTTTCCGATGGCGGAATTGTTGGATCGTTTTGATCAGTCCGGTGACTCCGGCGGCGACATCGAGGTGGCCGATGTGGGTTTTTCCGGTGCCGATGGTGCAGTAGCCGGAATCCGTGGCACCGCCTTCGCGGAAGGCTTTGGTGAGCGCGGCGATTTCAATCGGATCACCGAGCGGAGTGCCGGTGCCGTGGGCCTCGATGTAGGAAATTTCCGAGGGATGTACGCCCGCGGTTGCTTGGGCCATGGCGATGACTTCCGCTTGGGAATTCACGCCGGGCGCGGCGAAGCCGATTTTATCCGCGCCGTCGTTATTGACCGCCCAGCCTTTGATGACGGCGAGAATCGGATCGCGATCGGCGATGGCTTCGCTGAGGCGTTTCATCAAAACGACGCCGCAACCGTGGCCGAAGACGGTGCCTGCGGCGTCCGCATCGAAGGCGCGGCAGGTGCCGTCCGGCGAGACCATGCCTTCCTCGGTGTAGCGATAGAGGCGGTCCTGAGGGAAGGAAATCGAGACGCCGCCCGCGAGCGCGAGATCGGTCTGATAGGTGAGCAGCGATGTCGCGGCCTGGCAGATGGCGACGAGAGAGGTGGAGCACGCGCTTTGCACGGTCATGCTCGGGCCGCGCAGGTTCAGCTTGTAGGAGACGCGGACGGGAAGGAAGTCCTTGTCGTTTCCGAGCATGGTCGGGTATTCGGCGACCTGATAGTTTTTCGCGAGTTCGGCGGATTTTCCGAGGTTGTTGAGAAGATAGGTGTTCAGGCTGAGGCCCGCGTAGACGCCGATGAGGCCGGGGAAGCCGGTGGGTTCGTAGCCGCCGTGTTCCATGGCCTCGTAGGCGCATTCGAGGAAAACGCGGTGCTGCGGGTCCATGAGTTCGGCTTCTTTCGGATAGATGCCGAAAAAGGAGGCGTCGAATTTGTCGGGATCTTCGATCAAGCTGCGCGCGCCGACGTATTTCGAACCGTCGGCTTCCTCGCGGCCTTCGAAGCGGGTGATGCCGTCTTTTCCGGCGATGAGGTTTTGCCAGAATTCGTCCGGGTTTTTCGCACCGGGAAAACGTCCGGACATGCCGATGACGGCGATGGCTTCAGGGGATTGTGGATCTTCGTTCATCGGGGGAGGGGGCGGCGGAAACGGGAAAAGCCGGCCTGGGCGAGGCGGGCGCGGTCCTGGGCGGTCGGCGCGGTGCCGGCGGTTTGTTCGGGGGAGAGGAATGCGGCGATGGCGCGGGCGGTGGGGAGCGCGAAAAGCTCGGTGATGGGGAAATCGCGGTCCGCCATTTTCACGAGGCGGACGTGGACGACGGCGAGGTGGATGGAGTTTCCGCCGAGGTCGAAGAAATTCGCGGTGGCGTCGTGGAGCGGTTTGCCGAGGACTTCGGACCACAGGGCGAGGATGGATTTTTCCAGGGTGGTGGCGTTGGAAAAGGTTGAGGTTGGTGTGGAAATTTCGGTGAGCGCCTTGCGATCGACTTTGCCGTTCGGGGTGAGCGGGAAGGTTTCCACGAAATGGAATTCCGCCGGGATCATGTAGGCGGGAAGGCGGGCGGCGAGGTGATCTCGGAGCGCGGAAACGGCGGCGTCGCCCTGAATGTGGGCGATCAGGCGGTTTTCGCGGGCGATGACGACGGCTTCGCGGACGCCGGGATGTTGGCCGAGCGCGAGCTCGATTTCGCCAAGCTCGATACGGAATCCGTTCACTTTTACCTGATAGTCGGCGCGGCCGCGGAACTCGAAGGTGCCGCAGGCGTGGCGTTTTCCGAGGTCGCCGGTTTTATAGATGCCGTCGATGAAGCGGGACGTGGTTTTTTCCGGATCGTTCAGGTAGCCTTCGCCGAGGCTGACGCCGCCGATGCAGATTTCGCCGATCTCGCCGTCGGGCACGGGCTGGAGATTTTCATCGCGCAGGGTGACTTGAACGTTGGGGATTTCATGTCCGAGCGGAACGAAGGGGAAATCGTCGAGATTGCCGCGATGCAGGCGGTGGATCAGGCAGATGTCCGTGCATTCGGTGGGGCCGTAGGAGTTCATCACCTCCGCTTGGCAGTCCGGATGTTCGAGCCAGGCGCGCAGGCGCGGGATGGAGATCGGCTCGCCACCGAGCACGGCGTAGCGCAGGGAGGAAAGGTCGCGGAAATCATCGGCTGCGGCGGCATCCACCAGCGGATAGAAAGCACTCGGCGTGCAGTTGATGAGCGAGATGTGATTTTCCCGGATCAGGCGGGAAATGCGGGTGATGTCGTAGGTGGATTCCTCGTCGAACACGAGGGTTCCTCCCGCGACGAGGGGGGCGTAGAAGTTTTTCTGGGTGAGATCGAAGCTCGGGGAGCTGATGACCAGCGCGGTGTCGTCCGGGGAGAGAGTGAGTTCGGTGCGATACCAGTCGATCAGGTTGGAAAATCCGCGATGATAAACGGCGGCGGCTTTTGGCATGCCGGTGGAGCCGGAGGTGAAAATGGCGTAAATCCGTTGATCGCCGGAGGTGGAAATCACGGGTGGATTTTCGGGAAAAGCGGCGAGTTCGGATTCTTCCAGCGCGTGGATGACGTGTTCCAAACCTGCGGAGGCGATCATTTGCTCAAGCCGCGCGGCGGGGTAGGAAGGATCGAGCGGCACGTAGGCTGCGCCGATTTTCAAAATACCGAGCAGGGCGATGATCAGATCGATGCCGCGGTTCAGGCCGAGACCGATGAGGTCGCCGGGCTGGCGGCCACGGGAGAGAAGAAAGTGGGCGAATTGGTTCGAGCGCGCTTCAAGCCGGGAATAGGTCAGCGAGCGCGTGCCGGAAATGACGGCGGTTTTTTCCGGAGCAGTCACGGCGTGTCCGGAAATGAGATGGAGCCAAGTGCTCGACGGGGCGGGTGGGGAACCCGGCGTTGGGAGAGGGGAAATAGACATCACGGAAGGGGGAGCGTGAAGTAGCACGAAGGGGGGCTAGAAAGGGTGGTTAATTAATGTTTATAATCAGAAATATTAATTTGTATTGGTGAATAATGTAATTTCGTGAATCATCGATATCATAAATCGTGAATCTTGGCATTACGTAATCGCGTATTTCTCATTCACTTAAAAAATCTTGCCAGAGGGTTGTTTATTTGGCAATTGTTTCCCGCCGCATCCCCCCTGCGTCATGCATATCTCCAAACCACGCCCCCCCCGCATGGTTGTTTTGGTAATCATTTGTTTTCAAATGGTTGTCTTGGCTTCCTGCATTGCTGAAGAAGTTTCCCCGATTGTAAATGACCGGGTGCAGGAAAGTATTATTCAGAATCCTGAAGTATCTTCGGAGGTTAAGAAAAACTCCGGTTGGAAATTGCAGGCCGTGATTTCGGCGGCTTATGATAATAATATTTACCTTTCCAAAATAAATCCCAAATCGGATCAGGTGTATCGGGTCGGGCCGATCGTGGCGTATGCGAAAGGCGAATCATCCGAAGGTCAGGGTGGTTTTGTGCAGCTTTCCTACAATCCGACCGCCGTTTACTACGCCAAGGCGTCTGGAGAAGGCCGCGTGGACCAGCAGGCGACTTGGGCGGCGGGCTGGCGAGGAAAAGCGACATCCGTGACCTACGATGGCGCGATTTTGAAAACCGCCGATGCGATTGCCGATGTGGGCCGCAAGACGGATCGGGTGGGAATCGACAATCAGGTGAAGATCGGATGGACGCCTCGTGAGAAAACCACCTACTCGGTGGGTGCCGGGCATTCATCGACGAATTACGAAGATCCGGCCTTATTTGATTCCACCGGGATTTATGGCGAAGCGGCCTGGCAATATGCATATTCGCCGAAAACCCGCGCCGGCATTGCCTATCGGGTGAGCCGTCTGGAGGTCGAGCGTTCCCCCGATCAAACCGCGCATCAGGTGACGGGCCGTTTGGAGTGGCAGCCACGGGAAAAAATCCAGGTGCAACTCGAAGCCGGTGCGGAATCCCGCAAAACCGAGAACGGTTCGAAAGTGAATCCGGTGTTGAACGGCCGCGTCGAGTGGCAGCCGCGAGTCGGCACGGCGTTTTTCGCCACGGCCTATCAGCGTGAGGTTGCGTCGGCTTACCTCGCCGGGCAAAACTACCGCCAGTTCGGTTTCACGGCGGGCGCTTCCCAACGTTTGGGGAATCGCTGGACGGCGAAGGTGGAAGGTGGCCGCGAGTGGGCGAAATACACCCAGGTTTCCGGAACGGGCGGGGGTGGCCGCGAAGACCGCATCTGGTATGTGCGCCCGGCGCTGGAATACAAATTTACGGACCGTTTGACGGCGGAAGTTTTCTACCGGGTTTCCCGGAATCAATCGAACCAACGCGATCTGGGTTATGACCAGGATCTCGCGGGCCTGCAACTGAACTATCAATTCTAAGACCATGAACACGAACACTTTCCGACTCATTCTGATTCTCCTCGCCGTGCTGGGCGTGATTAGCCATCTCCACGGCCAGATTGAATCCAGCGGCGGCGCCGGCGTCATCGGGCGCATGGATTCGGTGGAAATCCGGGTCTTCCGTGAGGACGATCTCACCACCCGCGGCCAGCTCTCGGCGGATGGCACGATCTCCCTGCCATTGATCGGCCAGGTCCGTCTCGAAGGGCTTTCCACCGATCAGGCGGCGCAGACGATTTCCCGTCGTTTGGCGGACGGCTATCTGGTGCGTCCCGAAGTGAAAGTTTCGATCGAAAACCGCATCCGCCGCACGGTCACGGTGCTGGGGCAGGCGCAGCGTCCGGGGGTTTTCGAGCTTCCCGCGCACCGAGAGCTTTCGCTGGTGGAAGCGATCGGCATGGCCGGTGGTGCCACCCGCATTGCCAATCCGAAGAAAATCAGCCTCAAGCGCGGCGGCAAGGTGTACATCGTGAACCTGCAAGATATCACCAGCGGTTCCGGCCGGGATATTGCTTTGCGGGATGGGGATGTGATTTCCATCCCGGAGAGCCTGTTCTAAGTTTGCCGCTTTTCACCCTCACCCTATGTCACCCATTCCTCATAAAAACGATTCGCTGGTTCCGGCGACGCCTCACCCCTTGGGCGCTCCAGGAAAAGCGGCGGACCCCACGGCGTATTTGCCGAAAGTCGAAGCCGGGCGTTTCTGGAATACCTTGCTGCGGCGCGGCTGGATCGTGCTGTTGCTCGCCGTGCTGGGTGGCTTGCTGCTCTATGGGGCGGCGGGAAAAATGACGAAGCTTTACCGCGCGACGGGCTCGGTTTTCGTCAGCAGCCAAGCACCGCAAGTGCTGGATATCAAATCGGTCTCGACCGAGGAAACCCGCGATCTTGAGCAAATGCGCTCGGTCGAGCAGGGGCTTTCCGCTTCCACTTTATTGCTGAGAATCATCGAAAAACACGATCTCACCAGTGATCCGACGTTTGCTCCCTCGAACCTGAAACCGCAGGCTCTGGCGAAATTTTTCGCAAGCCGCGTGCGGGTGGAGCTTCGTCGCGGCACCCGTATCATCGACATTGCGGTGGATGATACCGACCCGCAGCGTGCCAAGCGATTGGTGGAGCTGCTGGTGAAGGAATACGAAGACTGGGCCACCGAGCGCCAGCAACAGATCACCAAGCAAGCGAGCGAGGGATTGGCAAAAGAAGAACTGCGTTTGCGCGAGAAGATGAACCAATCGGCGGCGGAGCTTCAGGCATTCCGCGAATCGCATCCGATTCCCGGTTTGGAGGGATCGGAGAGCGGATCTCCGGTGCGCGATGAGCTCAGCACCTTGAGCGGCCAGCTCACCGCCGCGAAAGCCGAGCGGCTGAAACTGGAGGCGGAACACGAGGCGATTTCAAAATTTGATCCCGAAGATCCACGCTCGCTCGCCGGTCTGGAAGCGACGGAGCGCGGTACGGAAGTGCTTTCCCAGGTGCGGAATCTCCAGACGAAAGAGGCGGATTTTTCCCGGTTGAAAGAACGCTACATGTTCAAGCACCCGCTTTACATCGAGGCCGCGAATGAAATCGAACTGCTGAAAACCAAGCTCGCGGAAACCACGCGCGCGGCGGGAGATTCGATCAAGCAACGCTATCAGGTTGCGACGGATAACGAGAAAAAGCTCGCGAAGGAAGTCGAGCAGGCGCGCGCGCTGGCCGTGGAAACCGAAGGAGCGCGCCAGAGATTCCAGGCGATGCAACGCGCCGCCGAGGCGGATCGTTCGTTGCACGACACCGTGGCTTTGCGTTTGAGCGAGACGACGATGTCCGCCTCGGTGCCGACGTCGGTTTTGCGCTGGGAAGACTATCCATTGGTTCCTGAAGGCGCGAAAGGTCCGGGAAAAATCATTTTCGCGGCGGCCGGCACCGTCGCGGGATTTTTCGGCGGTTTGGTTTTGCTGATCGCGCTGGAACTGGGCGATGGAAAAGTCCGGGATTCCGCCGCCGCGGCGAAGGCCATCGGCACGCCGATGTTGGCGGTGATTCCGCAATCGAATCACGCCGGGGATTCGATGGTGCTGCTTTCCGAGCCATCCTCATCCGCCGCCGAGGCGTTCCGCCACTTGCGCACGGTGCTTGCGCCGAATCCCGGTTCCGAATCGGGAAAAACCGTGCTATTTTCCAGCGCGAAAGCCGGGGAAGGAAAATCGTTCTGCGCCTTGAACTACGCCGCTTCGCTCGCGATGCAAGGTTACCGCACGTTGCTGGTGGATGCGGATTTGCGAAACGTCGGCCTGAGCGCGGACGCTCCGAATTTCCAGGACAAGGACTCGGGTTTGGGCGGCTATCTTGCCGGGAAAATCGATCCGGCACAGGCCTGCAACGCCACGCCC
Source organism: Luteolibacter sp. (assembly GCA_047605125.1). Lineage (GTDB taxonomy): Bacteria > Verrucomicrobiota > Verrucomicrobiia > Verrucomicrobiales > Akkermansiaceae > Luteolibacter. Next base: position 284,682 of record JASGGK010000002.1, on the reverse strand, counting down.
CTGTCCAATCTGTATTTCATCCATTCCGGTCCGTCCCGCGCGGATGCGGCGGAGCTGCTGGCGGGCACCCGTTTCCCGTCGCTTTTGGAAGACTCTTACCGCTGGTTTGACCGTGTGGTGATCGATGGATCATCCGTTTTGAATACCAGCGATGTGCTCACGATCGCGAGATATGCCGATCGTTGCTGTTTGGTAGTGAGCAACTCGGGAGCACAACGCCGCGATCTCAAGCGGACAGCTGATTTGGTGCGTTCCGCCGGCGGAAATCTGTTCGGCTTTGTATGGAACGAAAACGGCCACAAGTTATCTAACTCATCTGGTAATTTCCATCAGGTTCGGCTACCTGTTCATTCTCTCCCCGCTGCCCCCGCAAGCGGGGTGGGTTCCCCCAAGCTCCATAACGGTTCGCGGCCAGCGCCCCCCCGCTACGCGTAGCGTTTCCCCCAAAGAATGACCGTCTTTCCCCGAAGCGGTTTCCCCCAATACCCCCCAGACCTATGAATCTCCACAGCCGCACGGCTGTGGGCGAGGCTCCCCCGACTCGTCCGCAACCTGTGTCAGCCAAGCCTCCGGGTGTCGCATACTCATTGCGTCACCGTCATCGTCCGTGGATGGCCCACCAGAAATTGGTAGCCGTCAGCTTTTTAGGCGATCTGGCCGTCGTTTTGTTATCGCTGATGCTCGCCTATGTGGCGCGTTTCGAGACCGGCCTCCGTGATCTGGGCGTACATGATCCGGTGGTGGGAGTGGAAAATTATCTCGGACACGTGATTTTCGGAGCGGCTCTGATGATGTTCCTGCTGACGAACTCACGGCTGCATGATCCCCGCCATTTCCTCGCGGTCCGGAAAACGTTCCTGATCATTATCAAATCCAGCGTGCTGTGGGGGATCGGCTTTCTGGGATCTTCACTGGTTCTGAAAATCGATCCGCCGGTGAGCCGGATTTACTGCTTCCTCGCCATGACCACACTGGGTGGCGGTCTGCTGGCTTGGCGTTGGGTTCTGTATTGCATTTTACGCCGCGAGCCGTTCGCCGGCGAACTGCGCCAGAAGGTCGTCTTCGTCGGTTGGAATGCCGAGTGTGAAAAAGCGGTGCGCCGTTTTTCCGATGGCCGCTCCCATCAGCTCAGCGTCTGCGGCGTGGTGATCCCGACCCGAATGGAGGAATTTTCCGCTCCTTCGGACTATCCGATTCTCGGTTATTACGACGGACTTCGTTCGATCATGCGTTCCACCGGAGCGGATATGGTCATGGTCGTGGATGGCTCTCTGGAGCGCTACGAACTGATGGGTCTGGCGGAAGATTGCGGAAAGGAATTCGTTGATTTCAAATTGATTCCGAGCTGCTTCCAGATTCTCATTTCCCGTCTTTCGCTGGAAAGCGTTCACGGCATGCCGGTGTTGGGATTCGGCAAACTTCCGTTGCACCATACTTTCAACAACGCGGTGAAACGTGCGGTGGATATGATCGGCGCGGTGATGGGCCTGGTGGTTTTCACCCCGGTGATGATGGTCTTCGCCTTGCTGGTGTATCTGGAATCTCCGGGCAGCGTGATTTACCGCCAGCGCCGCATCGGTCTGAACGGCCGGCCGTTCGATATCCTGAAAATCCGCAGCATGCGTCTTGATTCCGAAGTGAACGGCGCGCCCGGCTGGACTGTGGAAAACGATCCGCGCCGCCTGAAGGTGGGGGCTTTCATGCGCGCCTGGAACATCGACGAACTTCCCCAGTTCTGGAACGTGCTGCGCGGCGAAATGAGCCTCGTTGGCCCTCGTCCCGAGCGCCCGGAGTTCATCGAAGAGTTCAAGGAAGCGATTCCCCACTACAATGTCCGCCATAACATCAAGCCGGGCGTCACCGGTTGGGCGCAGGTGAACGGCTGCCGTGGAAACACGGATCTGACGGAGCGGGTGAAATTCGACCTCGATTACATGGAGCGCTGGAATTTTATGTTCGATTTTAAAATCATGCTGATGACCTTTTACCAACGTAAAGGAGCTTGCTGATTCTGAAGAGTGTTGATTCCAGTTCAGGAAAAGACGCCGCCCGCCGTGATCGATCCATCCGGCTGGCGGTTTTGACATCGTTTTTGTCCAAGGCGGGTACGATTCTGTTGCAACTGGTTTCCATTCCCATTGCCGTGCGGGTGCTGGGGCGTGAGGAATTCGGCCTCTACACGACGGTGAATCTCACGCTGACGACCGTCTCGATTTTGCAGATCGGCGTGGGTCCGGCGTTGACGCACGGCTTGTCAAAAGCGCGGGCAAGCCACGATGAGGAAACCCAGCGGGAACTCGGCTCCACGGCATTTTTCCTGATGCTTTCGCTCGCGGGTCTGGCGGCGTTTGTGCTCGCCATGGTGCTTTGGAAAGTGCCGCTGGCCACGCTTTACGGAGCCGAATTTGTTGGAAAAGAGGCTGTTTTGCGCCCCGCGCTTTGGGTCGGACTCGGGTTGTTCCTTTGTCTGTTCGTGCTGAATCTCACCGAGCGCGTGCGGGAAAGCCATCTGGAAGTCGCGGTGAACAACATGTGGGGCGCGGCGTCGAACGTGTTGGCGGCCATTGCGGTGGGAGCGGGTGTTTGGTTTGTGCCGCAGGTTTGGTATCTGGTGATCGCGGTGCATGGCGCGAAGGTGCTGATGAATGCGGGCAACACGATTTCGCTGTGGCGGAAGCATCCGTTGATGCGCCCGTGTTTCGGGAAATTCAGACCACAGGTCGCGCGGCATTTGTTTACGGACGGTCTCGCGTTTTCGAGCTGCTGTCTGGTGCCGGTGCTGGTGGAATACAACCTGTGCGGCTGGTTTGTCGGTCGAGATGGCGGCCCGGCGGCGGTGGCGCTTTACGGAGTGTTCATTTCACTCACGGTGATGCAGCTCGGGTTTGTCGTGATCATCAGCACTCCGACTTGGCCTGCGGTGGCGGAAGCGCTCGCACGGGTCGATATGGCGTGGGCGCGGCGGGCGGCGAAGCGGCTTTATACTTATGGATCTGCCTTCGCGCTGTGCTCGGCGGCGGGTCTGACGCTGCTCGGTCCATGGGTGCTGACATTCTGGCTCGGGAAGGAATTTTCCGGCATCAGCCACGGGATTCTCGCGTGTTACGGCGCGTATTTCATCGCCCACGTTTGGCGGCATTTGAACCACACGATGATGATCGGCACCGGGCGGGTGCGGAAGCTGGTGGGGATTCAGTTTTTTGAATCGGTCCTGCTCGCGGGTGCTGCGTGGTTTGCTTTGAAACACGGCGGCATCGGCGGAATGTTGCTTGCGATGGCGGGCGTGATCGCGCTGACGACCGGCTGGGTGCTGCCGCGCTATGTGTGGGGAAAGCTTTGGCGCTAAGAGAGGTGAGTTTTTCAACCGCGAATGAATACTAATTTTTAAGAAATTTTCCTGATTCGTGTCTATTCGCGTCCATTTGCGGTTCAAATCAGCGTCGTGCTTCCCAATCGATTCTGCATTGCACGAAGCGCCTTGAGCGGTCATTTTCCGGCGAGTGGCCGCGAGGGTGGCGCTAGGATGAAAAAATGATGAATAAATCCACAGCCGGTTCGTCAAAGAACGAGCAGGGGACAGAGATCCCGATCGATGCGGATGCCTTTTCCGGCGGCCCGGACGACGATCATCGGCTTGTGGCCCTTGCCCAGAAGGGAGACATGCGCAGCTACGATGCGCTTGTCACCCGCCACCGGGGAAGAATTTATGCCATGATCCGCAACATGATCCATCAGGAGGCAGACGCCTGGGACCTCTCGCAAGAGGTCTTCATCAAGGCGTGGCAAGCGCTTCCGAGGTTCGAGGCGAAGGCGCGGTTTTCCACCTGGCTTTACCGGATCGCCCACAACGTGGTTTACGATTGGACGCGCAAGCGGAAGATCGAGAGCGCGGGTGAGCTGAATGATGAAATTTTCGACCGCGACCGGATCGACCCTGCGGCCAGCACCGCACCATCGGTCGCGGAATCGCCGGATGACTCGTTGAGCCACGGCGAGCTGAGACAGAAAATCGAGGCGGCTTTGGAAAAAATCTCACCGGAACACCGCGAGGTGGTTCTTTTGAAAGACGTCCAGGGTTTGTCGTATAAAGAGATTGCTGACGTGATGGGCAGCTCTCTCGGCACGGTGATGAGCCGGCTTTTTTACGCCCGTCAGAAACTCCAGGCATTGCTGAAAGATGAATACGAATCCCGATGAAGCAAAGCTGGCCCTTTGGCTGGAAGACGAACTGCACGGCGAGGAACATGCGGCATTCGACGCATGGGCATCCGCACGGCCGGAGCAAATCTCCGCCCGCGAGGAAATACGCCACTGGAAGCGTCTGCTCACGGGAAATGTCCCCGCGAGCGAGGAACCGCCCTTTCCCGATTTCTTCAACAGCCGCGTGATGCAGGCGATCCGGGAAACCGCCGCGCCTGTGCCCGAGGCGACCGTCGAGCGCAAGGTGTCGTTTTTCTCGACATTCCGTTCCTGGTTCATGCCTGCGTCGGCTTTCGCCGGAATGGCGCTGGCATTCTGGGTCGGCATGAAAACGCAAACTCCTTCAGCAAAACCGATGGCGAGCACGCCTCCCGCGAAGGTCGAGCTTCAGCCGATCGTTTACACGCCGGATGCCGTGGTGAACGCCGTTTGGCGGAATCACGACGAGGCGTCGGTGATCGTTCTCCAAGGCGTGCAACCGATCCCGGACGAGACGGAGTTTCCTGAAACCGCGAGCGCGGACTTGCCGCGTGACATCGATTCCACCGCGGAGCAAGCCGTGCCGCACATTTACTGAAACCGACCCGAAGATGAGCATTTGCCGCCGATTTTTCAGCATTTTCACCGGCCTGCTGCTGGCGCTTACCGGCGTATCCGCAGCGCAGGAAGATCCGGGCAAGGAAAACATCGGCCGTATTTCCGTGGGGGTGATTTACGCGACCAACGGCGATCCTTCGCTGGCGGGCCGCAAGCTCACGCCGCTGGTTTCGAAGTTCGAAAAACAGATCCGCACGGAGAAACAGCTTGTCTTCAAAAGCTACGGCTGGCTGGGCCGCGAAGTGAAACCGCTCTTCCGCAGTTACGAAAACTGGGCGCAACCGCTCAAGCCCTCCGATGAAGTGCTGGTGCGTTTCGAGGCGCGCAAGTTGCCGACTCCGGATGTGACACCGATCGATCTGGAATTGTGGCTCAGCCGGAAAAAAATCCTCAAGACCGATGTCACGCTGAAGGGGGAAAAACCCTTGCTGGTGCTTGGGCCGGAGTGGCGGGGAGGCCATTTGATCATTTCCATCGCACTTGCGCCGGAGGCCAAACCGGTCTCTAAGTGAGTCATGAAATTCTTATGGTTCTGTCTGCTGGCCTGCACGGCGATGTTGCGCGCGGGTGAATTGGCTTTCCCGGAAACCTCGAAGGAAATCCACGCCCCGGCGGATGCGAAGACGGTTTCCGTGGATTTTGATTTCACGAATAAAACGAACTCTCCCGTCACTATCGCGAAATACGAGACCGCCTGCTCGTGCATGAGCATCCAGATCGCCGGGAAAAAAATGACCTACGCTCCCGGCGAATCCGGCCAGGTGAAGGCGACCTTCGATATGGGCAATTTTTCCGGCGAGGTGGACAAGGAACTCCTTCTCTGGATGCAGGGAGATCCCGCCGACAAGCCATCGCGGATTTTGAAAATTCGCGTGAATATTCCGGTGCTCGTTTCCATCGAGCCACGCACCGTGAAATGGCAGGTGGGTGAAAAGCCGGAGAGCAAGACGCTTCGCATCGAGATGCACGACAGCAAGCCGGTGAAGATTCTTGAAGTTTCCACCGCCAGCAAAGCTTTCCAATCCGAACTGAAAACGGTCAAGGAAGGCCAGAGCTACGAACTGGTCATCACGCCGACCAGCACCTCCGAGCCGGGCCTCGCGGTTTTCCGCATTAAAACCGACGCCTCTTCCGAGCGTCACCGCATCCAACAGGCTTTTGCGATTGTTCCGAAAACCGTCGGCGGAAATTGATCGTATGAAACCGCTGGTCCAACTCGGTGCGATTCTCGGCATTTCCCTGATGGCCGCCGGTGCGACGTATTGGGTGAAAGGTGCTCCGACACGCAAGCTGGTTTGCGATCCGAAGACGTTGAAAGCGGACGAGGTTTGTCTGGATGCGATCCCTTCAAACATTCCGATTCTGTGGGTCGACGCTCGGCATCGCGCGGATTGGGAAAAAACCGGCAAGCCGGGGTCGATTTTATGGAACCTCGACGCCACCGAGGACATGGCGACCTTCGAAGCGGAAGCCGCCGCGCATCTGATGGAAGCCCGCCGGGTGATCGTTTACTGCGGCGATGAAAACTGCGGTCTCAGCCGACAGGTCGCCGCCCGCATCCGCGAACTCGGTCTCGCCGATCAGGTCCAGGTTCTCCACGGCGGCTGGCGCGCACTCAATGAAGCAGGGCTGACCAAAACGGACCGCTGATGTTCACATCTGCCCCGGAGAATCCATCCAGCAAAGCCAAGTGGACTGAAATCCACGCTCCAATTCTAAATTTTCTCTACCACAGCCATCATGGATTCCAGTTCAGCGATTTCATGTTGATCGCTTCGAGATACGGCTTGTTGCGGTCTTCCTCTTTGTTCCAGCGGAGGGTGACGGTGCAGGCTTTTGCCTGGCCGTAGCTGAGGCCGGAGAAGTCGCTTTCGAGCATTTCGCCGATGCGCGAGCGTTTGCCGAAGAAGGCGCGGGCGATTTCCTTGGTGTTATCGCGGGCGAGGAGTTTCAGCGTCAGCTTCTTGTCGCGGTTCGGAACGTTTTCATCGTAGCAAAATGCGCCGGCGGAAACGATGACTTCGAAGTTTTCGGGTTTGTCGGAAGGAGCGGATGCGTATTTTTTCAAGCGTCCGCCGTAGAGATCGAGCAAGGGATCGACGACGACCTTCGGTGTGGCGGTGCCACGGGTGCGGACGAGAATGGTTTGCGGGTTGATCTTGCCGTCCGCTTCCAGAAAATCGACATTGTAGAAAATGTCGGTGACCTTCTCGATCGAGTTGGTTTCCTGATAGTCGGTATCGATGCGGTTGGCGGCAGGGAGAGGCTTGGCGATAATGCTGGATGCCAGTTCCTGCTGCGGTGTGCGGGATTCGATCAGAGGCAGCCGCTCTTCGAGGGTTTTGGCTGCGAGAAATGTTTCTAACGTTTTTAGCGCGGTGACGCCCGGTGCGCTTGTTTCGGACGGCGTGGCGGTCTTCGCTGGCGCGGCATGCTTGGCGGGTGGCGTTACGGTTTTTGGTTCAACCGGAACCTGAGGTTTTGCTTGGGTGCTTTTGATTGCGGGAGGAGTTCCGGAAGGTTTCTGAGTATTATTCAGGTAGATCAGAATGCCAAGAATCGTCGCGAGAGTAAGGCTGATGAAAAGAGCCGGAATGAGAATCCGGCGCAGTTTCATTTTATGATCCTGATGCGCATAAACCGCAGGTGCGTTGATCACCGCTGGATCGCGCGTGTCTGGAATCTGTTTGTTGACGTGATCGAACGAACTGCTGCGCGTTGGTAGCTGGCGGGGTTCCGGACGATAGCCTGGAGTTGGCTGATGGTTTTTTTCGACAGGCTGGGGCAGGGGGATTTCCTGCGAAGGTAAAGGAATGGCAGCGGGTGGTTCGCATGCGGGAGCAGGGACGGGCACTGGTGGCCCAGGTTGGTAAGCCGGAGCTGCTTGATAAGTCTGGGCCGGGGAGACCGGTTCAGTCTGAAGTGGAAGCGTTTCAGGAACGGACGGAACGGGAGCTGCCGCCGGAACCGGGGCCTGGACTGGAGCGGAATATTGAACGGGCGGTGCCGCTGGTGCCGGATAGGGCGCGCGGATGGTTGTCCGGCAATGGGGGCAGGGTCCGGTTACTCCAGCGAGAGCGGCGGGAATGGCCAGCACGGTGGCGCAGGCGGGGCAGGCAAAGGTAATGGTTTCGTCAGCCGTCAAAGTGGGTGGGATCCTACAAAATCGATGCCCCGTCGTCAATCATTCAGAAAAGTTAACTACTTCGCCGCCTCTCACGCCGCTTGGCGGATGAGTGCGACAAGGACTCCTTGAATGATGAGTTCGCGTGCGGGAATCAGATCGGGAAAGTCGGGATTTTCCGCATGGAGGAAGGGTTTTCCTTTTTCGACGACGTAGCGTTTCAGAGTGGTTTCCCCATCGATGAGAGCGGCGACGATATCGCCTTTACGCGGTTCCTTGAACTCCATGATCACGGTGTCACCATCGCAAATATGGGCGTCGATCATCGATTCTCCGCGCACTTTCAGGGCGAAAGTGCGTGCGTGCCTTGGAATTCCCAAGGTTCCGACGTCGATGGAAATACAACCTTCGCGGGCTGATTCCGCGTCCTGGGACATTCCGGCGGCGATGGTGCCGTAGAGGGGAATATCGCAGATTTCCGCGCGGTCGAGTTCTTCGGGAAATACCACCGCGCGGGCCTTGCCGGGCAGGCGCTGGATGACGCCTTTGCGCTCCAGCGCGCGCAGATGGCTCATGGCCGCCGTCTGGCTGGCGAAGCCGAAGTAGTGCTGGATTTCCCGCGTGGATGGCATGATGCCGGTCCGGCGCTGGGCCATGCGCAGGTATTCCAGAATCTCGTGTTGGCGGGCGGTGAGTTGTGTGGACATGCGGTTGAACAGTGTTCTTAAGAACAAAGTCCAAGTGGTGTTGAGGAGCAAGCGGAAAAACCCGGAATTTGGAACAAGGTGTCTATATTAAAGAGAAATAGAACCGCGGATGAACACGGATCAACGCAGATAAGAGATTGGAATGGGAGGGGGCATTTTTTCAGATCTGCGTTCATTCACTTGTATGTGCGGTTCAAAATTCAAGATCGGGAGCCGTTTTCCCACATGGGTGAGTTCTGGAATTTGGAAAATGTAGAAACGGCTTGCACTGGCTGGTGCTGGATTTTTCTCCGGTGGCGGAGGAGGGTGAGGGAGCCGAGGGCTCCGAGCAGCAGGTGCGGAAGGCCCCGGCTGTCTACGGCAAGGTGGCGCTTGATGCCGGATACTTTTTTCCCCGCGTCGTATCCTTTTTGCTCCGCCGGATCGGTGTTTTTGACGCTCTGGGCGTCAATGATCAGAAAGGTGGTTTGCTCTTCCTTTCCAGCGGATGACCGGTCGCCGGAGACCAATTTTTTTCAGAAGCTGTCTGAAAATTCCCACCGCTCCGCCGCATGATGGGGCGATGAAGAAATTTAAACCGCAGATGAACGAAAATGAACGCAGATGGAAGAAGGGATTTTACGAAATTAGAAGATCTCTTTTATCTGCGTCCATCCTGTTTATCTGTGGTTAAAGAGATTTTTCAGACAGCCTCTAAGAGGAGGGGAAACTATATGAAGAGATTCCGGGAAGTGTCCGGTTCCACCGCAAGGCGCATCGATCGGATCATGATGGGAATGTCTTCCCTCGATGATTTCGGGGATTTGGAGCGTCTGTTTTTAGCAGAATCCGAAAAGTTGCTGCCAGCGGATTGCATCTGTTGGAATAACTGGAGCCTGGATTGGCGAGGGTTGGTCTCGCAGCGATGCAATGAAGTCGGTTATACCAAATGGCTCGACCAGCATCAGGAGGTTTTTCATGAGGTGGTCGGCTATCATCCGATGATCGTGGGAGGGCATCTGCCCAAGTCTTACAAACAGGTGTTGCGGATGTCGGATGTGATCAGGCTTTCCGAATTCCGAAAAAACCCGTTGTTTCGTGAAATCTACCGGCACATGGATTCCGAGTATCAGCTGTCACACGCACCGGTGAAATTGGAGGACCGCAGGGTGGTTTTGACTTGGAACCGCCGCGCGATGGATTTTTCGGAACGGGACCGGCAAATGCTCCATTATTTAGGGAGGCGGCTGAATGCGATCAGCCTGCATCTGGAAGAGAGACAACGGCTGGAAGGAAGCTGGAAACGGCTTTGCCAATTCGTGGATGCGAAATGGTCCGCCGGGTCGGTGAAGACCTTGAAATTGAAAGACGGGCTTTTGTTGGCCGAATTGCTGGGAGGGAAATCAAGAGCCGAGATCGCGAAGGAATCCGGCATTCGCGTGGATTCGCTCGATAAACGGCTGGGTGTGATCCGTGAGTGCCTCGGCTTGGAAAATCACCGCCAACTCCTGAGGGCGTTGGCCGAACTGAAGGCTAACTGAAATTTCACGCCAGTTCGCAGGCGAGCCGGATGGCCGCGATCATGGATGACGAGCTGGCGATGCCTTTACCGGCGATGGCGAAAGCGGTGCCGTGGTCCGGGCTGGTGCGGGGTTTCGGTAGGCCGAGGGTGACGTTCACGGCGGTGTCGAAATCGAGCAGCTTGAGCGGAATTAGTCCCTGATCGTGATACATGGCGAGGACGGCGTGGAAATCCCCTCGCGCGGCATCGCGGAAAATCGCATCCGGCACGCCGGGGCCGACGAAGTTTCCGAGGTTCATCGCGTTCAGAGCGGCGATGGCCGGAGAAATGATGCGGGTTTCCTCGTCGCCGAAAGCTCCGTTTTCACCGGCGTGGGGATTGAGTCCGGCAACGGCGATGCGGGGAGCGGTGATGCCGCGCTTGCGAAGGAAATGAGCGGTGAGGGTGCCGATGCGCAGGATTTTTTCCTCCGTGAGCAAAGTCGGAACGGCGGCGAGCGGTTCGTGGATGGTCGCCAAGCCGACGCTCAGCGTATCGCCGGTGAGCATCATGCCGTAGTCCTGTACGCCGAAAGCATGGGCGAAAAACTCGGTCTGTCCGGGAAAGGGGAAACCGAGCGCCTGGAGACCTTCTTTCGAAACCGGGCCGGTGACGACGGCGTCTGCGGTGCCAGCGCGCAGGGCGGAGACGGAGGCTTCGAGGGCGTCGAGCGCGGCTTTCGCGGAATGTTGGTCCGGTTTTCCCAAGGTGCCCGCGCTACGATCCCCGAGGATTTCGAATTGGCAATCGGCGGGGAAATTTCCCTGGGCCAAGGCGGCATCGATGACTTCCGGACCGATTCCGGCGGGGTCGCCAAGGGTGATGAGGATGCGGGGCATGGGCGGATCATTTCCGGAAGACGCGGGGCTGCCAAGGGTGGAATGGTTTCCCGGGAACGCTCGATTCTCTGCGCTTGCGGTGGTGTGAATGATCTCTTTATGGTTCCCGACATGCTGAAGCTTGGAGCGAAGATTGTGGGCATGGCCGCCGCCTGTCTGGTGTTGACTCAGTGTTCGACGACCTCTGGTCCCGGAAACATGGGCGGGCCGACGGTGGAGGAAAGAAATGCGAAAATCGCTTCGGAGCCGAAGGGGAGTTTCTTCTATGGCCGCCGCTATTACGTGCAGAAAACCCGCTTCTGGGGTTACCTGCGCCAGCCCCGCCAATCGTGGGATGGTGCGAAGCTGGTGATGATGCGTGAGGACAAGAAACGCACACCGGACCGTTTTTCCGAAGATGGCCCGGCGGGCCGCCGTTATGCTTTCGATCAAAATTACGAATACCGGATCAACGGCTATTACACCGGCAAGCAGGTGTATGATCCGAACAGCAATCAAATCTTGCCGGAATTCATGTTGACGGGTTATGAAGTGGTGGATCGCCAGCCCGGATGGTTGTTCCGTCCGAATGACCGGTATGATCCCTATCGCATGACCCTCACTCCCCGGTGAAATCTCGAACTCCACGACACTTGGCCTCGAAAGAGGATAAACCGCGCGGCTTGGGCCGCGTGCAGCGGATTCATCGCTCGAGCTCGCCGGAGCGGGCCAGGGTTTCCGTGGAGGAGCCGCAGATTACCAACCGGCGGGAGGAAAACTGGGAGCGGGAAAAATCGTCCGATCCCGTGTTTTCACGGTCGATAGCGGTGAGTCTGGTTTTGCTGACGTTGGGTGTTTTGGTGGTTTGCGTGATCTTGTGGGTGGCCCCCCGGATGAAATTGCGTGAAGCCTCGAGCGCACCGTCCGGGGGAATCGTGCCTGAAAAAGCCGTTGCCTCGAACGAACCCGCCGCGGAGGAAGTATTGGCATTGGTGAAAAAAGCGGTGGCGGTGGCGGATGTCGCGGAAGTGCCGAAGTTTTTTCGTTTACAGGGGGAATCACCCGAGCGGGCTTTGGAATTTTTGACAGCAAAAGGTCGCGCCGATTCTTATCAAATGGTTTCGATCGCCCGGAATGGCGAGCGTCTGTCCGGCGTGTGGGTCGGCTTCCAGCAAGGCGAGGTGGTCAATCGCTATCTGGCGTTGCCGGTGAGGGAGGGAAATGAATGGAAGGTGGATTTCGCGGCTTTTGCCCGGAAGATGGATGGAAGCTGGGACGCTTTGCTTTCGGGAGAACAGCCGGGTTTGAAAGCCCGCGTCAGTCTTTCGGCGGACAATTATTACAACGGGGTGTTTGCGGACGAGCGGCGGTGGGCTTGCTACCGCATCGAATCGCCCGATCTCGATGAGTCTCTTTACGGCTACTGCATGGTCGGCTCGGAACAGGCGAAGGAGTTGGACCAGCCTGTCGAAAAACGCTGCATCCTCGAACTGGCTAAGCCTGCGGAAAGCGGCAGGCGGCAGGTGGAAATCACGCGGGTTCTCGCGCGAGACTGGATCGAAAACCCATGAACCGCCGCGCCATTCCGCGGATCGAAATGATCCGCTACGGCGGGCAACCGGTGCATGATACCGGATTCGTCGCAGTGCCCTTGGCGATTTCAATGGATCATGACCCGATGCGGGCCAGTCCGCATTACCATGATTTCTATCAGGTTTCGGTTTTGGTCGGCAAAGGCACGCTCATGCATGATTTCCGGGAAACTTCGGTGTCCGGCGTCACGATGTTTTTCCTGAGTCCGGGGCAGGTGCATGCGGTCAAAAGGCAGCCCGGATTGGGCGGCTCGATCCTTTCTTTCACACGGGATTTCATCGATGCCAGCGGTGAGAGCATGCTGCTGGATTTGCCGTTTTTTTTCGCGACTGATGTAAAGCCGTGGCTGGATCTGGATGCGGAGGCCGGTGAAACGGCGATGCGGTTGTTTCAGGAAATCCAGCAGGAATATGATGCCGCGCTGCCCGGTGCGGCGGAGATCTTGAGATCGCAGCTTCGCATTCTGCTCGTGAGGGCGAGCCGTTGGTATGAAGGAAAAACAGTTCCAGTCCATTCGGATCGGGCAGCGGCACTGGGCCGGAGATTCCAGCGGCTCATCGAAACCCATTTCTTGGAATGGAGTTCGCTGGAGCCTTATGCGCGCGAGCTGGGCGTGACGGTGAACCACCTGCACGATGTCGTCAGCGGGGAGTTGGGATATCCCGCCGGGGAGCTGATCCGCCAACGGCGCTTGTTGGATGCGAAGCGGCTTTTACTGCATTCCTCCATGAGTGTGGCGGAGATTTGCTTCCACCTCGGATTCAAAGATCCATCGTATTTCGGCAGGTTTTTTCGAAGATATGAGGGAATGACTCCCGTGGAGTTTCGAAAACAAATCCGGGAAAAATACCAGAAAGGTGGCGCTTAGTGCCGTTTCTCTGAATTGAGCGGGGGGCCGTACCGGCTGATCTTCTTCAACCCATGAATGAATCCTCCACACTTCCGGACGGAGCCGGGGAAAGCCGTCCCGTGATCAACACCGTTTACGCGTTGTTGTTCGCGATCAGCTTCTCGCACTTGTTGAACGATACCATCCAGGCGCTGTTGCCTTCGATTTATCCGCTTTTGAAAACCTCCTACGGGCTGACGTTTTCGCAGCTCGGGCTGATCACGTTTACCTTCCAGCTTACCGCTTCGCTGTTGCAACCTCTGGTGGGTTTTTACACCGACCGGAAACCGATGCCGTATTCGCTGGCGATCGGCATGGGGCTGACGTTGTGCGGATTGATATCGCTGGCCTACGCAGGGAGCTTCGTGACGATCCTGTTCTCGGCGGCATTGGTCGGTTCCGGCTCGGCGATTTTCCATCCGGAAGCATCGAGGGTGGCGCACATGGCGGCCGGGAAAAAACGCGGTTTCGCACAATCTCTTTTCCAGGTTGGCGGGAATGCGGGAAGCTCGATCGGACCTTTGTTAGCCGCATGGATCGTGGTGCCGCACGGCCAGAAATCGCTCGTGGTTTTCTCCGGCGTGGCGTTGCTGGGCGTGCTGGTTCTGTTCCAGATCGGCAAATGGCAGGCGGACAACCTGCACCGGGTCCAGCGCAAGCCGAAGAAGGTCCAAGGCGATTTAAAATCCGCGCTCCCCCGCTCGAGAGTGGTGGTCGCTCTCGCGATTCTGGTGGCGCTGGTGTTTTCGAAATACGTCTATCTCTCTTCGCTGACGAGCTACTACACGTTCTATCTGATCGACCGCTTCCACGTTTCGGTGCAGAGTTCGCAGCTTCACTTGTTCCTGCTGCTGTTTGCTGTGGCTGTCGGCACGATTGTCGGCGGGCCGGTGGGCGACCGCATCGGGCGGAAAAAAGTGATCTGGGTTTCCATTCTCGGCGTCGCTCCGTTTTCGTTGCTGCTGCCGCATGTCGGCCTGCACATGACGGCGGTGCTCAGCGTGATCATCGGGCTGATTCTTGCCTCGGCGTTTTCCGCGATTCTGGTCTATGCGCAGGAGTTGTTGCCGGGAAAAGTCGGCATGGTCGCCGGATTGTTCTTCGGCCTGGCCTTCGGCATCGCGGGTATCGGCTCGGCGGTGCTGGGAAGAGTCGCGGATCACCAAGGGATCAACTTCGTGTTCCACGTCTGTGCCTATCTGCCGCTGATCGGCTTGCTCACCGCTTTTTTGCCGGATGTTGAAGGCGAATAATGCTTACGCCAAAGGCAGGGCGATCCGGAAGAGCGCGCCTTTTCCGGAGCCGCTTTCAAGCATGATGGCGCCTTGGTGGTGGGTGACGATGGCTTTGACGATGGCGAGTCCGAGGCCGGAGTGAGCGCCTTGGGATTGGCGGGAGGGATCGACGCGGTAGAAGCGGTCGAAGACGTGCGGCTGATGCTCGGCGGCGATACCGGGGCCTTTGTCCTGCACTTCGAGGATCGCTTGGTTTTCCGAAGTGTGCAGCCGTAGTTCGACGCTGCCGCCGGGTGGTTGGTGGGAGATGGCGTTGGAAAGCAGGTTGACGATGGCCATGGATAGCTCGCGGGGATTTCCTCGGCAGGCGATGGGTGAAAGCTCGTGGGAAATGGCGGTGTGCCGTTCGTTCGCGAGGGGCTGGAGCAGGGCGATGGCATCAAGGGTGATGCTTCGCAGATCGCAGGGAACGAACGTGTCCGATGAGGTTTCGCGATCCTGGTTTGCGAGAACGAGGAGGGATTCGACAAGCGTGCGCATGCGGGTGGCGGCATGGGCGCAGGTGGTGAGGATTTCCCGGTATTCTTCGGCAGGGCGATCCCGTTTCAGGCCGCGGCTGGTTTCCGACAGGATGACGGTGATGGGGGTGCGGAGTTCGTGGGAGGCGTCCGCGGTGAATTGCCGCTGGCGTTTGATCGCTCCTTCGAGGCGGTCGAAGGTGTCGTTCAGGATGCGGCTGAGGCGGCTGAGCTCGTCATCGGTTTTCGCGACGTCGATGCGTTCGGAAACGGCGCCACCGGCGATGCGGGTGGCGGTTTGGCTGATGAGATTGATCGGTTGGATGACGCGTCCTGCGAGCCACCATCCTCCGAGGAGTCCGAGGAGCCAGAGGGCGGTGCCTGAGAGGGAGATTTGCCAGGCGAGGTTCCGCAGTGCGGTTCTGTCCGGGGAGATGTCGCGGCCGGTGACGCTGAGGGTGCCGCGCGGGCCGCTGTGGATTTGCTCGCGGAAGTTTCCCCGGAGCCGGAGGTATTGTTCCTGATCGGGTGATGGACGTTTGGGCAGGTGGAGATCGTGCGGGGCGTTTTCGGAGAGGAAAATGATTTTACCGTCCCCGTCCCAGATCGCGAGGTAGGTGCCGTCCGTGGCGTTGGGATCGGAGAGGTTCCGCATTTCCAGTGGAAGATCCGGGACTTCGTCCAGATTTTGCAGGGCGTCGCGGAGGCGCTCGGGGGCAGGGAGCTTGCGGTCGGGATTGCCGCGGTTGGAAATTTCCCAGGCGCGGCGGACAAAGCTGCGCTCGAAGGTGGCGAGTTCCTGATCGATGCGTTCCTTTTTATCATAGGCGATCAGGCGGTGCGTGAGGATGCAGAGAACGGCGATGACGGCCAGGAGGATGAGCGCGTGCCAGATTTGCAAACGCCAGCGGACGGAATGGAGAAACGGTGGCACTCGCTGGATCAGGTGGGAATCTCGATGCAGTAGCCGTGGCCGCGGCGGGTGGAAATGAAATCGGCGCCGAGTTTTTTGCGGACGTTGGAAACGTGGACGTCGAGCAGGTTGGAAAGGGTGTCGTCGTCTTCGTCGAAGAGGTGTTCGTAAAGTTCGCTGCGGCTGACGACGGTGCCGGCGTGGCTGGCGAGGTATTCGACGAGCGCGTATTCGCGGGGTGTGAGCGGGATGGAGCCGCCGCGCAGGGTGACGGAGCGCGCGGCGGTATCGATGGTGGCTTCGCCGATGTGGATGAGGTTGTTGGCGTGGCCGGAGCTGCGGCGGATGAGGGCGCGGACGCGGGCGAGCAGTTCTTCGGAATCGAAGGGTTTGGTCAAATAATCGTCCGCCCCTTGATCGAGGCCGCGCACGCGGTCCGTCACGGCATCGCGGGCGGTGAGCATGAGCACGGGGGTGGCTTTGGTTTTCCGCAAACGGCGGAGCAGTTCCCAGCCATCGAAGACGGGAAGCATGCCGTCCAGCAGGATGCAGTCGTAGTCCGCGGTGAGGGCCTTGTGCAATCCGTCCTCGCCATCGGTGGCGGTGTCCACGGCGTAGTTTTCCTCGCGCATGCCGGCGGCGAGGCTGCGGAGGAGCAGGGGATCGTCTTCGATGATGAGGAGGCGCATGGAAGTTGAGAGTGGATGGTTGAGAGTTGAGATGAAGGAGATTCTTGTCTCCAACCCTCAACTATTCATGTCTCAAGGCATCGATGGGATCGAGCTTGGCGGCGCGTTTCGCGGGCATGAAGCCGAAAAGAATGCCGATGGCGGCGGAGAAAATCACGGCGATGATGTTGATTTTCGGATCGAAGAGGAACGGCGCGCCGACGACCTTGGCGAGATTCACGCAGAGACCGTAGGCCAGCAGGACTCCGGCGATACCGCCGACGCACGACAAGGTCACGGCTTCGATGAGGAACTGGAGGAGCACTTCGAAAGCGCGGGCGCCGATGGCGAGACGGATGCCGATTTCCCGTGTCCGTTCGGTCACGGAAACGAGCATGATGTTCATGATTCCGATGCCGCCCACCAGCAGGCTTACACCGGCGACCGATCCTAACAAAGATGTCATGACCTTGGTGCTGGAGCTCACGGCATCCGCGATTTCCCGGGTGTCGATGACGGTGAAATTGTCCTGCTCGTTGCCGCGGATGCCGCGGCGCTCGCGCATGAGCGAGGAGACATCGCTGACGATGTAGCTGGTGTCATAGCCGTCCTCGCCGGAAATCATGATTTGGCTGATGCTTTGTTTGTTGAGTTTTCCGGTCATGCGGCGCTGGAGGGTGGTGACGGGGATGATGATGTTGTCGTCCTGATCATTGCCGAAGCCGGCCTGGCCTTTTCCTGCGAGCAGGCCGATGACGAGCAGGGAGGTGTTCTGCACGCGCATGCGCTGGCCGACGGGGTTTTTCCCGGAGAAGAGTTCGCGTTTCACGGTTTGTCCGATGACGCACACGGTGGCTCCTTCGGTGACTTCCTTGTCGTCGAAGAAACGCCCGTCCGCGAGTTTCCAGTTACCGATGGTAAAGTAGTCCGGCGAGCTGCCGGTGACCTTGCCGGTGCGGGATTCCTCCATGAAGGCGGTGGCGACGTTGGTCTCGATCACCGGGGCGACGGCTTTGACCCCGGGGATCTGTTCGTAGATCCGGTTCATGTCGGTGAGGCTGAATTGGGGCGTGCCGGCGGGGGCGCGCCATCCTTGGCCGGGGCGGAGGACGAGGAGGTTGCTGCCGAGGCCGGAAATCTGGGATTTCACGGTTTCGGTGGCTCCGCGGCCGAGGGTGACCATGGTGATCACGGCGGCGACGCCGATGACGATGCCGATGACGGTGAGAAATGCGCGGGTCGTGTTCCGGCGGATTTCGCGCAGGGCGATGATGAAGGCGTTCCAATACATGGTTAGAGTGCCGTGACCCGGCTGCGGCGGTGGGTGTTTCGGATATCGGATTCGATGAGTCCGTCTCTCACTCGGACGATGCGGCCGGCATATTCGGCGACTTCGTCTTCGTGGGTGACCATGAGGATGGTGATGCCGTGCTCTTCATTGAGCTGGCAGAGGAGTTCCATGATCTCGGTGGTGGTGGTGGAATCCAGATTCCCGGTGGGTTCATCGGCGAAGAGCGTGTCCGGTCTGGTGACGATGGCGCGGGCGATGGCGACGCGTTGTTGCTGGCCTCCGGAAAGCTCGGCCGGGGTGTTGCGCTCCTTGGTGGGCAGGCCGACTTTGGCGAGGGCTTCGCGGGCGAGCTGGTGGCGGACGTGCTTCTTGTAGCCGCGATAGAGCAAGGGCAGCTCGACGTTTTCGAGAGCGGAGGTGCGGGCTAACAGGTTGAAACCCTGGAAGATGAATCCGAGGGCGTGGCGGCGGAGCAGCGAGCGCTGGTCCTTGTTCAGCGTGTGAACGGGGATGTTTCCGAAGAAATAGTGGCCGTCCGTGGGGGTGTCGAGGCAGCCCAGCAGGTTCATGAGAGTGGATTTTCCGGATCCGCTGGGGCCCATGACGGCGACGAATTCCCCTTTGCAAATATCGAGATCCACCCCCTTGAGGGCCTGGAACATGGCGTCACCGGAGCCGTAGGTCTTGGTGATGCCACGCAGACGGATCAGCGGGGAATCACTCATGGGCGGCGGGGTGGATGACGTTGAGGATGATCGGCATGCCTTCGGTGAGGCCTTCGCCGGAGACTTCGGTATTACGTCCGTCGGTGAGGCCGATGGTGACATGGAGAGCTACTGGTTGTCCGTCACGCAGCGTGTAAATCGTGCCTTCGGTTTGCGGTTTACGGGTTCCGCTGCTTTCTTTGCGGTTTTGTTTCGTGCCGCTGGAGGAGCCTCGCGCGCGTTTTGGGGGGGCGAGGGACTCGACAAGGGTTTTCTTTTCCTCGGTTTTGTTTTCGGCCTGTTTGGCGGCTCCGGGGTCGAAACGGAGCGCGGAGTTCGGCACGAGCAGGACGTCGTCTTTTTTCGCGACGGAAATGTCGGCGGTGGCGGTCATGCCGGGGCGCAGGCTGAGGTCGTCGTTGGTGACTTCGAGTTCCACGCTGTAGGTGACGACGTTGTTGGTCGTTGACGAGCCGAAGTAGACTTTGTTGGTCGTCGCCTTGAAAACGCGGGTAGGCCAGGCATCCACCGTGAAAGTAGCGGGCTGATTTTCCGCGAGACGGCCGATGTCCGCTTCCGCGACGGCGACGACGAGGTCCATTTTGCGCAAGTCTTCGGCGAGGATGAAAAGCTCGGGGGCGGAAAGAGAGGCGGCGACGGTTTGGCCGGGCTCGAGCGAGCGGGTGAGTACGACGCCATCAATGGGGGAGCGGATGAGGGCCTTGGAAAGATCCCGTTCGTTGTTTTTCAAGGTAGCTTCCGCAACGGAGACGGAGGCTTTGGCGCTTTCAAGGTCCGCCTTGGCGCGGTTTACGGTGGCGAGGGACGTGTCCATGTCCGCCTGCGAGGGGGTTTTCCCGCCGCTCAGGTCATGAAGTTTTTGATTCCGGGCGTGGGCGGCTTCCGCTTCGACGACGGTGGCTTCGGCCTGGGTGACGGAAGCTTCCGCGGCGAGCAGGCTGGCCTTGCTGGAATTGGCCGTTTGGGTGAGTTTGGAAGTATCGAGCTTGGCGAGCGGCTGGCCTTTTTTCACCTGGTCGTTGTTATCGACATAGACTTCGGCCGCGGTGCCGGAGAGTTCGCTGCCGACGGTGACCTGGTTGGTCGGCGCGAGGTTGCCGGTGGCGGAGACCTGGATGGAGATGTCGCCGCGTTCGAGTTCCGTGGTTTGATATTTCGGGCTGCCGTCGTCCGCCGGGTTTTTCAGTTTGTAGAAGTAGTATCCGCCGCCGATGAGGAGGAGGATGCCGAGGATGGTGAGCCATTTGCGGATCGGTTTGTCCGCGCCTTTGGCAATGACGGAGGAGAGGTCTTTGGATTCTTTCATGGAGAAAATCGGGGAAAATGGATCAGTTCCAGCCGCCGCCGAGGGCTTTGTAGAGTTCGATGTAAGCGGTCGTGCGGTCGGCGCGGGCGCTGATCAGGCTGTCTTCGAGGCTCAGCAGGGTGCGCTGGGAATCGAGCACCGTGGTGAGATCGGTGATGCCCGCTTCATATTTCTGTCCTGCGAGGGTATCCGCTTCGAGGGCGGCGGTGGCGGCGCGTTCGAGCATGGCGATGCGCTCGGCGGAGCGCTTGCAGGCGATGAGCGCGTCCTCGACTTCCGATAGGGCGGTGAGAACGGTGGAACGGTAGGTCAGCAGCGATTGCTCCTGGACGGCGGTCTGGGAGGCGATGTTCGCCCGGATGCTGCCCGCGTCGAAGATGGGGGAGGTGATGCCGCCGACGAGACTAGCGCTGGTTTGCTCCGGATTGAAGAGTTTCGACGCGGCCAGGGTGTTCAGACCGAGCGAACCGGAGATGGAGAAGCTGGGGAAACGTTCCGCTTTGGCGGCGTTGGTGGTGGCGACCTGGGCGATGTATTGATAGGCGGCGAGGCGGAGGTCAGGGCGTTGGCGGATGGTATCCGCGGGGATGCCGATGGCTAGACGGGTGGAGGGATTCGGCAGGCGGGATTTGCCGGAGGAGAGCGCGCCATCGAGGGTGCCGGGGTTTTGGCCGGTGAGCACGGCGAGCAGGTTGCGGGATTGGGAGGCGGATTGTTCGAGCGAAGGGAGAGAGGCGCGTGCCTGCTCAAGGCTGCTGAGCGCCTGGCTGGCTTCGAGGTTGTCGATCTGCCCCGCTTCGAGGCGCCATTTGGCGATCTGATAGGTCTGCTCGCGGCTTTTCACGCTGCGGCGGGTGATGTCAATACGGGCTTCCGCCGAGCGGAGAGAAGTGTAGGCGATGGCGATTTCGGACGCGAGCGATGCTTGGACCGAGTGGTAATTTTCTTCCGATGCTCCGATTTGGGCGGTGGCGGCGAGAATTTTGTTCCGTTGTTTTCCGAAGAAATCGAGTTCCCACGAAGCATCGAGACCCGCGCTGTAAGATATGCTGCGGCTGGTGTTGCTGTCGCTGAAGGTCCGATTCGCACTGGCATCCAGTGACGGGAACAAGCCGGCGGTGGTGGCGGCGCGGTTGGCGCGGGATTCGCGGATTTTGGCGGCGGCGGCGGCGACGTCCGGGTTTTGCGCGAGCGCGCTGGAAATGAGGCGGGTGAGCGTGGTGTCATCGAAACGCTTCCACCAGCGGGAGAGATCCTGATTGGCGGATGCGACGGGGAAGTTCGCGGCGTTTTTCCAATCCTGCGGGATGTTCGCTTCAGGATTTTTGGCCGGGATCACGGCGCAGGCGCTGAGCAGCACGATGAGACTGCTGGTGCTCAAAACTGGAAGAAAGCGGGAGGCGGGCATGGGATTCTGAAATCACACTACGCAGGGAACGAGGGCGTTCTTTTCAATCGTTATGATCGACGAGGTGAAATTTTCCGGGCGCAGCCTACCGCGTGGAACCTTTAGAGAGAGTGAAGAGGTGGATTTTTGTAACTAGTCCAGCGCTTTAGCGAGTTCTTTCGTATGATGGAATCGCCCTAAAAGACTGGACTACGCAAGCTCACAACGCGCCGAAGCGGCGGTGGCGGCTTTGGTATTCGGCGACGGCGGATTTGAGATCCTCGCGGCGGAATTCCGGCCAGAATTTTTTGACGATGACCATTTCCGCGTAGCTGATCTGCCAGAGCAGGAAATTGGAAACCCGCATTTCACCGGAGGTGCGGATGAGCAGATCGGGATCGGGAAACGCGGCGGTCTGGAGGCGGGACGAGAATAATTTGGCATCGATCTCGTCGGCTGAAATTCCACCGTTCGCGGCTTCCGCCGCGAGCGCGCGGGCGGCTTCGACGATTTCCTCACGCGCGCCGTAAGAAAGCGCGAGGATGAGGGTGAGCGCGGTGTTTCCGGCGGTCTCGGAGATGATTTTTTCCAGTATCGCCCGCGTGGAATCCGGCAGGCGGTGAAGCTGGCCGATGGCTTGCAGGCGGACGTTCTGCTTTTTGAGATCCTTGGCCTTTTCCTTGAGAAACTCCTCGAGCAGTTCCATCAGAGCCTTCACTTCGGCTTCGGGGCGGCTCCAGTTTTCGGAGGAAAAAGCGTAGAGGGTGAGGAATTCGACGCCGAGATCCTTGCAACCTTCCATCACTTCACGGACGGATTCGGCACCGGCGCGGTGGCCGAAGAGGCGGGGTTTTCCGCGTTCTTTTGCCCAGCGGCCATTGCCATCCATGATGATGGCGATGTGGCGTGGAATATCCGCCTCAAGCACCGGCGCGCTGGACGCCGGGGCTGCTGCGGATTTTCTCAAGCCGGGAAGTTTCACAATCTAGGAGATCAGACGACCAGTGTTTGAGCACGATCCGGGCCGACGCCGACGAAGGCGATCGGTGCGCCGCAAAGCTCGGAGAAGCGGGTGAGATAAGCTTTCGCGTTGGCGGGAAGTTGATCGTAGCGGGTGCAGGCGGAGGTGTCCGTTTTCCAGCCGGGGAGCGTTTCGTAAACCGGCACGGCGCGGTCCCAGGCGGAGCGGTCCGCAGGCGGGAGGTCGTGGATGGTGCCGTCGATGTCGTAGCCGGTGCAGATTTTCAGCTCATCGTATTCGTCGAGTCCATCGACGTTGGTGACGGCGAGGCCGGTCACGCCGTTGACCATGCAGGCGAAGCGGAGGAGGACGGTATCGAGCCAGCCGCAACCGCGCGGGCGGCCGGTGGTGGCGCCGAATTCGCGGCCGAGGCCGTGGAGGTATTCGGAAAGTCCTTCATCGCCGGTGGGGAACGGGCCGGAGCCGACGCGGGTGGTGTAGGCTTTGCAAACGCCGATGACGGCATCGATAGCTGTCGGCGGCAGGCCGGAGCCGGTGCAGGAACCGCCGGCGGTGGTGTTCGAGGAGGTGACGAAGGGGTAGGTGCCGAAATCGATGTCCAGCAGCGTGCCTTGCGCGCCTTCGAACAGCAGGGTTTTTCCGGATTTCCAGGAACCGTAAACGCTGGCGATGGTGTTGGAAAGGTGAGGACGAAGACGCTCGAAGGCTGTGTAAACTTCATCGATCACTGCCTGCGCGGTGAACGTCTGGAGTTTGAATTTCGCGAGGATCTCGTTCGCTTCTTCGACACGTTTTTCGATGCGGGCTTCGGTGAACGGGCGGTCGAGCAGATCCGCCATGCGCAGGCCGCAGCGGTTGATCTTGTCCGCGTATGCCGGACCGATGCCGCGTTTGGTGGTGCCGATTTTCTGATCGCCGAGAGCGGCTTCGCGGGCGGCATCCAGTTCTTTGTGAAGCGGGAGAACGACGTGGGCGCGGTCTGAAATAAGCAGCTTGTCCGGCGTGATGGCGATGCCCTGGCCTTCGATGCGCTCGATTTCGGTGACAAGCCCGATCGGGTCGATGACGACGCCGTTGCCGATGACGTTGGTCTTGTCATCCCAGAGGATGCCGGAAGGGAGAAGGTGAAGGACGTATTTGGTGCCGTTGGCGATGACCGTGTGGCCGGCGTTGTTGCCGCCTTGGCCGCGAATGACGACGTCGGCGGTTTCCGTCAAATAATCGACGATTTTGCCTTTTCCTTCGTCTCCCCACTGGAGACCGACGATGATGGTGTTCATGATTTTTTAACCGCGAATGAACGCGAATGGACGCGAATAATGAAGAGATTCAGGAGGAAAGGACGATGCGTTCCCATTCCAGTTTGGGGTTCTTGAAATTGAGAATGAGACCGACTTTGAGATGGGTGATGCGAAGGTAGTTCATCATCTGGCCGCGCCCGACTTGCGTGATGCGATCTATGGTTTTTGTGTCGATGATGATTTGTTCGTGAGCGATCAAATCCGGCACAAATTCGCCGACTTTGATATTCCGCCATGTGACGGGGAATCGCGGTTGTTGGCTGAATGGGATATTGCGATGTGAGAACTCCACGGCCAACGCATTTTCATAGGGTTTTTCGTGAAGTCCGTGACCCAGGCCGTTCAAGACTTCGAAAGCGCAGGAGATGATTGAGTAAACCTCCTCTTTCAAAATCAATTCGCGTCCATTGGCGTCCATTCGCGGTTGAAAAATTACTTTTTCGTTTGATCGATGAGGTCAGCGAATTCCTCGAAGAAATAGGCGGCGTCGTTCGGGCCGGGGGCGGCTTCGGGGTGGTATTGGACGCTGAAGACCGGGTAGTCCTTGTGGCGCATGCCTTCGACGGTGCCGTCGTTGAGGTTCACGTGGGTGACTTCGACGTTGTCGGGAAGGGAGGCGGGATCGACGGCGAAACCGTGGTTCTGGGAGGTGATGGAGATTTTCCCGGAACGGAGGTCTTTCACCGGCTGGTTGCCGCCGCGATGGCCGAACTTGAGCTTGAAGGTGTTGCCACCGAAGGCGTGGGCGAGGAGCTGGTTGCCAAGGCAGATGCCGAAGATCGGTTTCTGGCCGATGAGTTTTTTCAACTCGTCGTGGATATAGCCGAGGGCGGCGGGATCGCCGGGGCCGTTGGAGAGGAAAACGCCGTCGGGATTTTTCGCGAGGACTTCCTCGGCGGTGGCGGTGGAGTTGACGACTTCCACTTCGAAGCCTGCCTGGCGGAGGCGGCGGAGGATGTTGTACTTAATCCCGAAATCGTAAGCGACGATGCGATGGCGGACGGGCGGAAGTTCGGCGTAGCGCTCGTAGTCTTCGGCGAGGGCGTTCGGCAGTTTCCATTCGCGGGATTCTTCTTCCCACTTGTAGCCGGTCGGGGTGGAAACTTCTTTGACATAGTCCATGCCTTCCATGGACGGGGATTGTTTGGCGGCGGCGATGGCGGCCTCGCGGTCCAGCTCGGTGGTGACGCAGGCGCGCATGGCACCGCGGGAGCGGAGATGTTTGGTGAGGGCGCGGGTGTCGATGCCTTCGATGCCGAGAATCTTGTGCTCGGTGAGATATTCGGAGAGCGGCTTGGTGGAGCGCCAGTTCGACGGTACTTCGCAAAGCTCGCCGATGACGAAGGCGCGGATGTGCGGCTCCTTCGACTCTCCGTCCTCGGGATTGATCCCGTAGTTCCCGATCTGCGGATAGGTCATGGAGACGATTTGCCCGCGATAGGACGGGTCCGTAATCACTTCCTGATACCCGGACATGGAAGTGTTGAAACAGATTTCTCCAGTAGTGGTTCCGGTGGCTCCGAAGGCGTAACCTTCGAAACAGCGTCCGTCTTCAAGGGCAAGAATGGCGTTAATCGGCACGGCGGGGGGACCGTAGGCAGCGGTTTCCGGGGATGCAAGAGAAGGTTTTATGGAGCGCCGATGTCCTCATCGGCCCGGTGCGGGGGATTGATTCGAGTGCCGGTGAGGACACCGGCGGTCCGTTTTATTCCCGATTTTGCGAATCGATGGGAATGGTGACGGGGCCGTCGTTGATGAGGGAGACTTTCATGTCGGCGCCGAAAATCCCGCGTCCCACGGGTTTCCCGAGTTCTTTTTCCAAGGCGGAGCAGAAAGATCTATAAAGCGGCTCGGAATGTCCGGGCGCGGCGGCACGCAGAAATGACGGGCGGTTTCCTTTTTTCGTCGAGGCGTGCAGGGTGAATTGGCTGACGACGATGACCTCGCCGCCGATGTCGCGGACGGAGAGGTTCATTTTCCCGGCGTCATCGGAGAAAATCCGCATCTGGGCGACCTTCGGTGCGAGCCAGGCGATGTCGTCATTTCCGTCGGCGTCTTCAATTCCGAGCAGGACGAGCAAGCCGGGACCGATTTTTGAAACGACGGTTCCGTCCACGGTGACGGAGGCTTCGAGAGTGCGTTGGATGACGGCGCGCATGGGGAAGTTTTCAGTGTTCAGTTTTCAGGGAAGAGGAAAAGTGCCGAGTGAGCGGTGATCAGTGATCGGTGCAGACGAAAATTTGTCATCCGCATGGCAGTTGCGGCTTTTCGGGCGAAATCAGTCACTTAGTGAGATCTGCCCAAGTTATTAACATTAAGTGATATTGACCACGATGCGGGAGCTTGAGCATAGTTTCTTCCCCTTCATGCCAGCCGACACCCAAGCTCCACCTTCATTTCCGAAAACTGCCGCATTTCTCCAGCAAAATGCGACTCCTCCGGCGGAGGATGTGACGCGCGCGCTGCCGCATGCAGTGGGGCCGGAGAAGAGTTTGCTGTCGTCCATGCTTCAGGAACCGCAGGATTATATCGGGATCGCGATCGAGGAAAAGCTGACGAAAGAACACTTTTACCTACCGGCACATTCCACGCTTTATGGATTTTTAGTGGATCTCTTTGAGGCCGGTGCGGAGGTGGAGTTGGTCTCGCTGGTGCAGAAGCTTTTGGACAAGGGCTTGCTGGATCGGGTGGGGGGACCGGCGGCGATTTCGGAGCTCTACACCTACGCGCCTTCTCCGGGGCATTTCCGTCACCACTTGCAGATGGTGAAGGACAAGTTCGTGCTGCGCTCGATCATCCAGAATTCGAACGAAGCGATTTCCCAAGCCTACGACGCGCCGGATGAAGTGAACTCGCTGCTGGATACGGTGGAGGCGAAGATTTTGGCGATCCGGGAAGGCTCGGAAACCAACGTCGCGCCGACGATCAAGTCTTCGGTGAAAGAGGTGATCGACCAGTTTCAAGCACTGATCGCGGGGGAAAGAGGCGCCCAGGGGATTTCCACCGGCTTCGAAGTGTTGGACCGCATGAGCAGCGGCCTGAAAGCCGGGGAAATGTTCGTCGTCGCGGCCCGTCCTTCGATGGGTAAGACCTCGTTCATGATGAATATCGTGGAGCACATCTGCATGAACGAAGGGAAGCCTTCGATGGTGTTTTCCTGCGAAATGAGCGCGTTCCAGATCGTGCAACGTCTGGTGTTTTCCCGGTCGAAATTCGCGATGAGCCAGCTTTCTCGCGGATATACACCGACGAAAGGCGACCTTCAGCGCATCAAACGCGCGGCGGAGGAAACGGCGCAGGCGAAGCTTTTCATCGACGACACACCGGGCATCACGATCAACGAACTGCGGGCCAAGGCGCGCCGCAAGAAGCGTGACGAGAATATCCAGTTCATCGCCATCGACTATCTCCAGTTGATGAAATCCCGCACCAAACAGGCGGAAAACTCCCGTGAGCGGGAAATCGCGGAAATTTCCGCCGGGATCAAGGGGCTGGCGAAAGAACTCGGGATTCCGATTTTGATTCTCGCCCAGCTCAACCGGGGCCCTGAAGGCCGGACGGGAAAATCGCTCGGTGTGCCGCGGATGTCCGACCTCCGGGAATCCGGCTCCATCGAGCAGGATGCGGACATGGTGGGGCTGCTTTACCGGACCGCTTACTATGCCGAAACCGAGGAGGACAAAGCCGCCGAAGCCGGCCGCGCCGAACTGGTGCTGGCGAAAAACCGGAACGGCGAGACCGGCCACATCCCGCTCACCTTCATCGCGGATCTGATGCGCTTTGAAACCGGCGAACCGGCTCAGGAAGAGCATTGAAAACTACCGGATTTTCATTGAAGTAAGATCGCCTTACTTGACTGGCGGCTTTTTCGGAGTAGGGTGATCGCATGGTCACCACGACGCTTTCCAGCAAAGGGCAGGTTGTTTTACCCCGATTGGTCCGGAGTCAGTTGCATCTGACGCCGGGGACGAAGTTCGTGTGCGTGGTGGAGGGGGATTCGGTTATTTTGCGGCCCGAGGTTCCGAAAAAAAACGTGAGGGAGTATCGGATCGATCCCGCCACGGGGCTGCGTGTGACGAAAGCGGTTCAAGGGGTAGAGCCTGTCACCAGTGAGATGATCCGGGAGCTTTTGGAGGAGGAAGCGTGAGTCTGCTGCTCGATGTCAATGTCCTGATCGCTCTGGCACATGGTGGCCATGCCGAGCATTTTCGGGTGTTGCGGTGGTTTGCTTCGCTGATCGGTTCCGAGGCCCGGTTGGCTACCTGTTCGATTACCGAGTTGGGGTTTGTGCGGGTGAGTGTTCAGGCCGGGTTTGAAAATGACATTCCCGGCGCGGTGGAGACCTTGGAGGGCTTGAAGGAGACGAGCAGGGTTCCGTTCGTGTGGTTGCCCGATGGTCTGGGCGCGAAGGATTTGCCCGCGTATGTTTTGAGCGCGAAGCAGGTCACGGACGGCCACTTGCTGCGACTCGCCGATAGCATGTCGATGCGGTTGGCCACGCTGGATAAGGGAATTCCGGGAGCGTATGTGATCCCGTAGCGGAGTCACACGAGTTCCGCCGCGATGGGGTCCACCAAAGCCCGGCCGTGGTGGACAAGGATGAGGCGCTCGTTTTCGATTTTTGCGAGGCCTTCGGCGTGGAGCATTTGGGCGCGGATGAAGGCGTCCGATTCAAGAAGTGAAAGCGGGATGCCTTCCTTGGTGCGCAGGCCGAGGGCGATGCGTTCGAGGCGGCGGTCTTCGGGATCGAGCGTTTCGCTTTCCGTCAGGGCGTGGCCGATGGAGCTGACTTGGGCGACGTATCGCGTGGTGTCGGCGATGTTTTTGAAACGGACGGAATCGAGGGTGGAAACGGCGGAAGGGCCGAGGCCGAGGTAGTCTTCGCCGCGCCAGTAGCCGTGGTTGTGGGAGGATTGGTGGCCGGGCCGGGCGTAGTTCGAGGTTTCGTAGTGGTCGAATCCGGCGGCGGTGAGCAGATCGTCGGCGAGGTGGAAGAAGTCGACGTCGTGATCTTCGTTTCCCCGCATTTCGCCGCGTTTGAGCGATTCGAAAAACGCGGTGTCTTCCTCGTAGGTGAGGTTGTAGGCGGAAATGTGGTCCGGTTTCAGGGAAATCGCGTGGCGCAGGGTGGCTTCCCAATCGCCGCGGGATTGGCCGGGGATGGAGAACATCAGATCGATATTGATCGAGGGCATTCCGGCTTCGCGGAGGATTGCCACGGCTTGGCTGGCTTGCTCGGCGGAGTGTTCGCGGCCGAGGATTTTCAGGACGTGCGGGGTGAAGGACTGGATGCCGAGGGAAATGCGGGTGACGCCGAGATCGCGGAAAAGCCGGGCTTTCGCGAGATCGAAGGTGGCGGGGTTGGCTTCGAGCGTGACGTCGTCGAGCGTGGAGAAATCGAGCTGCTGGTGGAGCGAGCCGAAGAGTTTTTTCAAATGCGACGGCGAGAGCATGCTGGGCGTGCCGCCGCCGAGGTAGAGCGTGCGAGGTTTTTCCGAAAGAGTGGAAATGCGGTGGTGCGCTTCTTTCCCGATCGCATCCACAAACGCGCCGATGGGTGTGCTGCCTGGAGTGTGCTTGTAAAACGAGCAGTAAGGGCAGACCCGATGGCAGAACGGGATGTGGAGGTAGAGGAGCACGTTGGGAATTGGAGCGCGGAGTTCTTGTGCTCTTTCCATGAACCATCAACCAAAAACCATCAACTTCCCTGCACCCGTGCGATGTAACGTTCCACGGCGGTGCGGATGGATCCGGCGACATCGGCCTCCGGCTTGGCGAAGGGAGGGACGAACCACGGGTAGGAGCCGATGAGATCGGTGATGACGGCGACCTCACCATCGCAGGAGGCTTCGCCGCAACCGATGCCGATGGTCGGAATGGGAATGGCGGCGGTGATTTTCCGCGCGGCATCGGCTACGACGGATTCGAGGACCACGGAAAACGCTCCGGCCTCAGCGAGGGCGAGGGCATCGGCGATGAGCGCGTCGGCTTGCTCGGGGGTTTTGCCTTTTTTGCGGTAGCCGCCTTCTTCGAGCACGGATTGCGGCAGCATGCCGAGGTGGCCCATGAGCGGGATTCCGGCCCGCGTGATGGCGCGGACGTGGGATTTTTTGGAAATGCCGCCTTCGAGTTTCACGGCTTCCGCTCCGGCGGCGACAAGTTTTTGCGCGGTAGCGAGCGCTTGCTCGGGTGTGTCGTAGGTGTGGATCGGCAGATCGCCGACGATGAGGGCCTTCGGCCGGGCGCGGGCGACGGCTGCGATGTGATGCAGCATGTGATCAAGCGTGACGTGGGTGGTGTCCGGAAATCCAAGGACGACCATGCCGAGCGAGTCTCCGACGAGCAGCACATCGGTGCCCGATTCATCCAGCAGGCGCGCCGTGGGGTAATCGTAGGCGGTCAGCGCGGCGATGGGGTGCCGGCTCTTGCGGGCGAGCACGGCGGAGGCTTTTTCGGAAGCGGTCACGGTGGAAGAGTTGGATGGTCTTGGGTTGATGGTTGATGGAAAGAGGAAGAATGATCCCGGCGGCGCAACTCTGGTTCTTCACCATCAACCATCAACTCCAAACCATCAACCCGATGAAAAAGGAAAAGGCCTCCGCCGTGTGAGCAGAGGCCTTTGTTTGGCAACCCGTAAGGGAATCGAACCCTTCTTGCCAGAATGAAAATCTGGAGTCCTAACCGATAGACGAACGGGTCGTTCGTGATGTCGCGGCCACCCGGAGGCGGTGCGGCGCGAAGGAACCGGAAACCGCGCGGGGGTGCAAGGATTTTTTGAAGAGGTTGAGGGAAAGAGGGAGAATGATCCCGGCGGCGCAACTCTGCTTCCGCACCATCAACCATCATCCACCCGCTGAAAAAGGAAAAGGCCTCCACTGCCGAAGTGAAGGCCTTTGTTTGGCAACCCGTAAGGGAATCGAACCCTTCTTGCCAGAATGAAAATCTGGAGTCCTAACCGATAGACGAACGGGTCGTTCGTTGTTTTGCGGCCTCCGGGGAGGCGGCGCGGCGCGAAGGAAGCTCAGGTTTGGGATTTAAACAAGATCTTTTTTGGGGAAAATTTCTCACGTGGGGCCGCAGGTTGGAATCATGAGGCTCATGAAGCGGATTCGCACGTATCTGCGGGTAATGCAGAATGGCGGCTTGTCAATTGTGAAAGGATTTCTAGGGTTTTCGCCTCCGCCTCGAACCATCGAACGAATTTCCAGACAATTCTCATGAATACCACACTGCTTGCTCAAGCTGCCAATGAAGCCCGTGGCCTTGCCATGGATGCCGTCCACGCCTGTTCTTCCGGCCACCTGGGTCTGCCGCTTGGCTGCGCGGAAATCGGTGCCGCCCTTTTCGGCGAATCCCTACGCTATTACCCGGATGCGCCGAAGTGGTTGAACCGCGATCGTTTCATCCTTTCCGCCGGCCATGGCTCGATGTTCATCTACAGCTGGCTGCATCTTTCCGGTTACGATCTTTCCCGCGAGGAGCTGAAAAATTTCCGCGTGAAGGGATCTCACACACCGGGCCATCCGGAGTCTTTCGAGACCGTGGGTGTGGAGGCCACGACCGGTCCGCTCGGCCAAGGTATTGCGAACGCCGTTGGTTTCGCGGTTTCCGGCAAGCGCGCCGCCGCTCTTTATAATACCGCCGAGCATACGATTTTCGACCACCACGTGATCGCCTTGCACGGTGACGGCTGCCTCCAGGAAGGTGTGGCCAAGGAAGCGATCGCTTTCGCCGGTCACAACGGTCTGGATAACCTCGTGCTCATCTATGATTCCAACGACGTGACGCTGGACGCGATGGCGAACGTTTCCCAAGGCGAAGATGCCGAGCAGTATTTCATTTCCCAGCGTTGGGACGCGGTGACCATCGACGGTCACAACCTCGTTGCCATCGCCGAAGCCGTGGCCAAGGCCAAGGCCGACAAGAACGGCCGCCCGAAGGTGATCATTGCGAAAACCGTGATCGGCAAGGGCATTCCGGAAGTGCAAGGCACCGCCAAGGGCCACGGTGAAGGCGGCGCCAAGTTCGTCGATTCCGCCCGTGCGGGTCTCGGTCTGCCTGCGGATGAGCATTTTTATGTTTCTCCGGAAACCATCGCTTTCTTTGCAGAGAAAAAAGCCAAGTCCAAGGCCGAGTTCGAAGCTTGGCAGGCGACCTACGATGCCTGGGCGAAGGTCAATCCGGCGCTCGCTTCCGAGTTGGAAGACAGCGTTTCCGGAAAACTTCCTGCCGATCTCAGCGCGCAAATCCCGGCTTTCCCGGAAACTTACAACGATGCCACCCGTTCCGCAGGTTCCACCGTGATCAACGCCGTGGCCAAGGCGGTGCCGAATTTCCTTACCGGCAGCGCCGACCTTTTCGGCTCCACCAAGAACTACATCAGTGGTGGCGGCGATTTCTCCGAAAGCAACTTCGCGGGCAAGAACATCTGGTTCGGCATCCGCGAGCACGCCATGGGCGCGATCTGCAATGGTATCGCCTATGACGGGATTTTCCGCTCCAGCGGCGCGACCTTCCTCGTTTTCGCCGACTATCTGCGTGGTGCCATCCGCCTTTCCGCTCTCTCCAAGCTGCCGGTCACTTATATCTTCACGCACGATTCCGTGGGTGTGGGTGAAGACGGCCCGACCCACCAGCCGGTGGAAACCGTCAGCGGTCTGCGCGTGATCCCGAATCTCGACGTGATCCGTCCGGGCGACGCGGAAGAAACCGCCGGTGCCTTCATTGCCTCGCTTGAGCGCAAGGATGGCCCGACCACGCTGATCCTGACCCGTCAGGCGATCCCGCTCATGAACGAGCTTTCCGTCGAGACCCGCCGCGAGGGCGTGCTCAAGGGCGGCTATATCGCGAAAAAGGAAACCGGTGCCCTCACCACGATCCTGCTCGCCTCCGGTTCCGAACTGCAACACGCCATCGCCGCCGCCGCCGAGCTGGGTGAAGGTGTCCGCGTTGTTTCCCTGCCATGCTTCGAGCGTTTCGACCGCCAGAGCTGCGAGTACAAGGAAAGCGTGCTGCCGAAGGCTGTCACCAAGCGCATCGCCATCGAAGCCGGCGTTTCCGGTCTCTGGTGGAAATACGTTGGCACCGAAGGCAAGGTCCTCGGCATCGACCGCTTCGGCATCAGCGCCCCCGGCGGCCAGGTGATGAAGGAACTTGGCATGACCAAGGAAGCCGTCGTCGCCGCCGCGAAGTAAGATTTCGCGAAAGCGTTGTTTTCAAAAAGTCCGTCCCGCGAGGGGCGGGCTTTTTTTGTGGAGCGCCGGTGTCCCCACCGGCACTGCCTAAAAAAAGAGCCGGTGAGGCCACCGGTGCTCTGTATTTCTCCATTTCCCGCTTGCCAGCTTGCCAATGTCTGGTAAACCACCCGCCCCGCAGAGTCTGTACAGATCTCTGGCGCGCTCCTGCGGTCACGCGAAATCACCATATATCATGGCACGTATCCTCGGTATTGAAATCCCCAACGAGAAGCGCATCGAAGCTTCTCTGCCATACATGTTCGGTATTGGCCGCCCTACGGCTGCCAAGATTCTCGAGCATGCCGGCATCGACCCAAACATCCGCACTGGCCAACTCAGCGAGGACCAACTCGTTCGTATTGCCCAAGTGATCCAGGCTGAAAACATTCTCGTCGAAGGTGACCTTCGCCGCGAGCGTCAAGCCCAGCTCAAGCGTCTGACCTCCATCAACTGCTATCGTGGCATCCGCCACAAGCGCGGTTTGCCGGTTCGCGGTCAACGCACCCGCACCAACGCCCGCACCCGCAAGGGCAAGAAGAAGACCGTTGGCGTTAAGAAGTAATCGTTAGTTCTATTTCTCATGTCTGAAGAAACCACACAAAATTCCGTCGCAGCCGCGCCGGTTGAGCCCATCGAAGCTCCAGCACCCGCCACCACTCCCGCTCCTGAAGCGGCTGCCGCCGAGGCGCCGAAGAAGGAAGTCAAACGCGACATCTTCGCCGAGATCGGCGGAGGCGAGGAAGAGATCAAGATTCACAAGGCCAAAGGCTCGAAGAACGTTACCCGCGGTATCGTTCACGTGACCGCCACCTTCAACAACACTCTCGTCAGCGTGACGGATGCCAATGGCAATGCTCTTGGCTGGTCCAGCGCCGGCAAGATGGGCTTCAAAGGCTCCCGCAAGAGCACGGCTTACGCCGCTCAGGTGGTTTCCCAGGACGCTTGCCGCCAAGCCATGGGCCACGGTCTCAAGGAAGTTGACGTCCGCGTCAAGGGTCCTGGTTCCGGTCGTGAATCCGCTGTTCGTGCCGTTCAAGGTCTGGGTCTGGAAATTCTTTCCATCCGTGACGTGACTCCAATCCCTCACAACGGCTGCCGTCCGAAGAAGGCTCGCCGCGTATAATCCCAATCCTAGAACTTTTTTAACATGGCTCGTTACACAGGTCCACGCGCGAAGATCAGCCGCCGTTTCGGTGTCTCCCTCTTCGGCCCATCCAAGGCTCTTGACCGTCGCAACTTCCCACCCGGCCAGCATGGTGTCCGTGCAGGTCGCAAGAAGAAAAGCGAATACTCCGTCGCACTTGGCGAAAAGCAAAAGCTTCGTTTCCAATACGGTGTGCTTGAAAAGCAATTCCGTGGTTATTACGAAGAAGCTGCCCGCCGCCGCGGCGTCACCGGTGAGATCCTTCTCCAACTCCTCGAAACCCGCCTCGACAACGTCGTGTTCCGCGCGGGCTTCGCCAACACCCGCCAAGCCGCCCGCCAGATCGTCAACCACGGTCACGTGCTGGTGAATGGCGTCCGTGTTGACATCGCAAGCTATCAAGTGAAGCCAGGTGATGTGGTGAAAGTCGGCAACAAGCCGTCTTCGCAACAACTCGCCGTCCGCATGACCGATCTGACCCAAGCCGCCGCCGCAGTGGATTGGCTCAATGTTGACAAGGACAAGCTCGAAGCCACGGTTTCCCGTGTGCCGGAGCGTTCCGACATCAACCCGATCGTCAACGTCCAGCTCATCGTCGAGCTTTACTCCCGCTAATATCGAAAGATCCAACCTGATTTCGCAGATCACAGGAGAAGCGCCCGGACTTTCCGTCCGGGCGCTTTTTTTACAGGTTTTACGCGCGTCGTATGTGGCTCACAGGGCGTGTTTTCTTCTCATGATGGCCACAGGATTTCGCAAAATGCCGTAAAGAAGCCGATTCGCGTCCATTCGCGGTTCAAAGTCCGGGGATTGGGAACTGTTTTCCTGTAGACCGCCCCATTCGTCAACCGGCCATGACATTCCGTTTCGACGGTTTGCGGAATTTCCGTTTCCACCACATCAAGGAACCGGTGAGGGCGAGGATGCCCGGTGTCAGGCCGCCGAGGGACCATAGGATCTTCGTCGGCAGGCCGCCGAATGTTCCGTAGTGCAAGGGGCGGAAGGCGTCGAGGATTTGGGCCGTCAAAGGTTCGTCGCTTGCGAGGGTGATTTTCGGTTCGCCCGTTTTCGCATCGAATGTCGCGGAGGTGCTGTAATCGCTGCGGAATGGGTTTTGCCCGGCAACCGCGCCGTAGGCGGAAAGGGTGGGTTCGTCCGGGGTGGGGAGCGAGATCCAGTTCGGCTGGAAGCCCGGCGCTTTTTTCTCCGCCTCCGCGAGCATGTGGTCGATCGACAATCCGGGGGCGAGATGGCTTTCCACGGATTTTACGACGGGTTCCGGCTCGTGGCCCGACCAATCGGCGATGGCGTGGGAAATGTTCCACCACGCTCCGGTGAAGCCCAGGATGAGATTGAAAAGGGTGGAAAAGATTCCGACCATTTTGTGGATGTCCGAGAACACGATGCGCGCGCTTTTTCCCCAGCGGAGCAGGAACAGGGTTTTCCAGAATTTGCGGTAAATCCAGACGCCGGTGATGCCCAGCAGGCAAAGGATCACGGCGAAAACTCCGGCGATGAAAACGCCCGGGTGGCCGGCGAAAAACGAATAGTGCAGCTCCAGAATCCAATCAGTGAAAAGATTCCCGCTTTCGTGGCTGCCGAGAATTTTTCCGGTGGTGGCGTCGGCATAAAACGGGCGGCCTTCCGAAGCTCCGAGGGGGGTGGCATACACCTGATTGACCTTTGCTCCGGGAATCCGGCCCCAGCCGGAAATCGCGTGGCCGGGGAGTTCCGCGCGCACTTTGGCGTAAAATTCATCCTCCGGCAAACGCGGGAGCGAGGGGTTTTCCGCGTGGGTCGCTTGGGGGGCGAGCAGCCGGTCCAGCTCGGTTTTGAACACGAGGATGGTGCCGGTGAGACCGATGAGCAGCAGGCCGAGCCCGGCGATCAGGCCGAGCCACGAATGGAAACGATAGAGATATTTTTTCATGGGAGGGGGAAATACGAAAGCCACCGGCGGGGCGTGACTCCGCCGGTGGCTGGAAAAGATCCGGAAGCGCTTACCAGTTGTAATTCACGGAAAGCCGGAAGCTACGACCGGCGGCTTGGTAATAAAAACCGCTGCCGTCGCCGACGTAGTTCTCGTCGCCGAACACGTTGTCGGCATTGAGCGCGTAGGTCCAGGGGCCGCGCGTGTAACGCGCCACCGCGTCCGCGACGGCGTAGTTGTCGTTTTTCTCGGTGTTCGCGTTGTCCTGGTAAGTTCCGCCGACGTAGCGCAGGCCTCCGCCGAAGGTGAGGCCGTCGAGCGCGCCTTCATGGAACGTGTAGGTGATCCAGCCCGCCGCGGTATGGGTGGGGAGAAGCTGCGGCGTGTTGCCTTCGTCGCCATCCTCGCTTTTGACGATTTCCACATGCATCGCGGTGATGTTTCCGATGAGATCGATGTTTTTGGTCACGCCGACGTTGGCTTCGAGTTCCACACCCTTGGATTCCCATTCGCCGTTGGCTTTCTGGTAGGACGAATTGACGGGATCGGTGGTCAGCACGTTGTCCTGTTTGAGATCGAAGGCGGAAAACGTGATGCCGCCGCGCATGCCTTGCGGCGCGTATTTCACGCCGACTTCGAATTGTTTCCCGGCGGAGGGATCGAAGGTATTGCCATCCGCGTCCGTTCCGGAATTCGGATAGAACGAGGTGGAGTAGCTGGTATAGGGGGAGATGCCGTAGTCTCCGAGATACATGAGGCCGGCGCGATAGGTGAACGCGCCGTCGTGGCTTTTTTCCTTAGAACCATCGGTTTCTTCACGGGTGCGGCTGTAAACCCAGTCATGGCGAAGGCTGCCCACCGCCACCCAGCGGGACGCGAATTTCAACTGGTCCTGCGCGTAAACGCCTACCTGCTGGAGCCGCTGGCGGCTATCGGAATACAAGGTGTCGGCGCTGGCGGACGTATAGTAGTCCGGATTGAGAAGATCGAAATCTTCGGCTGGGTCTTCCCGGTAGGTTGTCTTGGTCGATGAAATGCCGTAGTCCACGCCGCCCAGCAAGGTTTGTTCCAGCGGGCCGTTGGTGATTTTCGCTTCGAGCTGGGTATCGATGGTCCCGGTGCGGGCGGAGCACCGCCAATCGGCCAGATAGCTTTCAAGCGTGGTGTCGGAAGTGTATGCACCGGAGTATTGGTATTGATCCACTACATCGTAAGCGGAGAACCGGGCGTTCTGGCGCAGGGTGATGTTGTCCCCGAACTTTTTCTCGAACGCGTAACCGACCCGGTAGATCGTGTTGTCCTCGACGTCGAAATTATTGTAGCGGACGCGGAGGTAATCGCCGCCGACCGGGAGGAACTCCGGCGTTTGCGTGCTTTCGCCTCGCAGGAAGCTGGTGAGGATGGTGAGCTTGGCGTCGTCCGCGATTTTCCAAGTGACGGAGGGTGCGATGTAATACCGGCGTCCGTCGATGTCGTTGCCGTTGGAGTCCTGGTTCGCCTCGCGGAACAGACCGACTACACGGTAGGCCAGCGCCCCGTCCTTGGTGAGCAGGTCGCCGAGGTCCGCGGTGGCTTCCAGCGTGCCGCGATCCGTGACTTCGGCCCCGAGTTCGCCGAATGCCTGATCTTTCGGTTTTTTGCTGACGTTGTTGATCAGCCCGCCCGGAGTGGATTGGCCGAAAAGTACGGACGAAGGGCCTTTCAGAACCTCGATGTGATCGAGGCCGAAAATTTCCGTCTGCTCGTAATTGTAAAGCCGCATGCCATCGAGGTATTGGCTGTTGAAGCTATCGAAGCCCCGGATGTTCACCCAGTCGTAACCGCGGGGATCGCTGCCGTAGGTATCAGTGGAAACACCGGCGGTGTAGCGCAAGGCGTCCGCGGTGGATTTCGTGTTGCGCAGGATGATCTGGTCTTCGGGAATGATGGAAACCGACTGCGGTGTCTCCAGCAGGGGCGTGGAGGTTTTGAGCGCGGCGGTTTCCTGGGTGGTTTTCAGGTCGGCCGTGCCGCCGGATTCCGAATCCGCCGTCACGATGATTTCCTTCAAGTTCGTCGGAGCTTGCTGGGCGTAAACATGGAGGGAAGTCATCCCGGTCGCGATCGTGAAAATCGAAGCGGAAAGGATGGCGGGACAGCGTGTGGATTTCATAAAAGTGCCGCCGATTATAATCCATACCTATTGAGACTCAAGAGCAATTAAGTGTGCTCCGGTGGAAGGGATGTGGAAAATATGCGTGGAGGAACAATTGAAGGTGACACGGTGCCTGTGTTTCCGGCGCATTCGTTGTGATCGAGCAAAGTCCGTCCGGGAAGGGTTTGCGGCGGATGAGTTCGTGGTTTTCCCCGGCGGGGTACAAGGTGTGGTAAAGGGAATTCCCGTGACGGGCGGGGCGTCTTCGGCCTCCAGATGGCGGCGGTGAGGAGGGAAAGGAGAAGGCGCATGTTCCGTAGTGGTCCAGAGAGACAAGTATACCTGAAAATTAATATTGCAATTGAGAATCAATATCTAAATTATTTCTTCACCTACTTATGAAATCGAAATCCCCACGATGGTGTGTCCCTGCCGTGACGCTGTTGCTGACAGCGTCTGTTTTCGCCCAGGAAGCCGGGTCGTTGCCGACGGTGACGGTCACTGCTGACGTGGAAGAAGATGAGTCCCCTTACGTTGTGGAAAGTACAGAAGGCGCGCTCAAGACGGATGCTCCGTTGCTCACCACTCCTCAGGCGGTGGACGTGGTGACGGAAGAGAATTTCCGGGAGCGCGGCGCGAAGCGCCTGTTCGAAGTCGTCCAGAACACCGCTGGTGTAAGCATTGGCGGCGTGCATCCGTCCTTCGACGCGTTCAAGATCCGCGGTTACGAAGTTTCGTGGGACACTTATCTGGACGGTCTGCGCGAGATATACGCGCCGCTGGGCACCAACCTGTGGGGCCTGGAGAAGGTGGAAGTCCTCAAAGGACCGTCTTCCGCGCTTTACGGCCAGAGCAACCTCGGAGGCATCGTGAACAAGGTCAGCAAGCGCCCGACCACGGACGGCTTGGCCGGGGAGCTGATGGCGGGAGCCGGTTCGTGGGGCCTCTGGGAAATCGGGGCCGACGTGAACCTGCCGATCTTCGGCGACGCGAAATCCAACGGCCAATCCCTCACCGCCCGCGTGAACGCCTACTACCGGGAAGGCGGACTATGGTACCGGGATTCCACCTACGAGGATCTTTACCTTTCCGGCGCGCTGCTCTGGAAAATCAGCGATGCGACCTCCTTCACCCTGCTTTCGAGCTATCGTGAAACCACGCAGACTTTCCTGTGGGGCTATCCGGCGGAAGGTACCATTTTTTCGAATCCCAACGGGGAAATCGATATCCGCCAGTATAACGGCAGCGTGCATGATTACAACCTCGGCGAGTCCGATTACACGACCATCGGCTACGAGTTCAAACACGCGTTCAGCGAAAGCCTTTCCCTGCGCCAGAACTTCCGCGCGGCATGGAGTTCGTTCTATCGAAATGGCTTCGAATATCCCGGCGGCCTCGATTCGACCGGGCGTTACCTGACCGTGTGGGCGCCGTATTACGGCTTGCAGGAAAACTTTTCCG
Organism: Luteolibacter sp.; assembly: GCA_047605125.1. Classification (GTDB taxonomy): domain Bacteria; phylum Verrucomicrobiota; class Verrucomicrobiia; order Verrucomicrobiales; family Akkermansiaceae; genus Luteolibacter. Next base: position 244,983 of record JASGGK010000002.1, on the reverse strand, counting down.
TCATGGTGGACACCGCGCTGGATTGTCAATTCAATACCGGCCCGGTGAAACACACGCTCACCGGCGGCTTCGATTACACCTACAACGCCGAGGACTACTCCTCGTATTCCAACCCGGATGCGGAACAAACCATCGATTTGTTCGCCTCCGGCGTCCAGTCCGATCTGGTTTGGTCCGCTCGGGGGGATCTCGAAGCTACTCCGCGCACCTACACGAACAGCTACGGATTTTATGTTCAGGATCGCGCGACTTTCCTGGATGACAAGCTGGCCGTCGTGATCGGCGGACGCTACGATTTGTCCACGTTCGACGATGGTTCGAAGAATTACGATGACTCCGCGGTCACCGGCCGCGCCGGAGTGAGCTACGAGGTTGCTCCGGGCATCGCTCCTTATGTTTCCTACTCCCGCAGCTTCTATCCGCAATGGTGGTATACCGATGCCGCCGGAGCGCCGGTGGAACCGGAGACGGGCGAGCAGTGGGAAACCGGGGTGAAAACCGAGTTCCTCGATAAACGCCTCACCGCGAACGCGGCGATCTTCCAGCTCACCCGTGAAAACGTCGCCACCAGCGATCTCACCACGTCCGATCCGTGGGACTCCACCGTCAGCGGCAAGCAACGTGTGCGCGGCTTCGAACTCGAAACCGCCGCCCGTCCGCTGCCCGGCCTCGACCTCACCGCCGCCTATACCTATCTCGACAGCGAGCTGCTCGAAGACAACGACCGCCCCGAAGGCATCCGCCTCCAGGGAGTGCCGAAGCACATGCTTTCCGGCTGGCTGAAGTACACCATCCAGAGCGGCCGCTTCAAGGGAGTGGGCGCGGGTATCGGTTCCCGCTACGTCGGCAAGCAAGCCGGGGACGACACCGCCTCCTTCGACCTTCCTTCCTACGTGGTGACGGACGCCGCCCTCTATTATGAGCGCGAGAATTTCAACTTCCAGGTGAACTTCAACAACATCTTCGACAAGCGTTACTTCGACGGTTCCTACGACGCGGACTGGATCTATCCGGGCGCTCCGTTCAACGTCGGCGTGCGCGCGAGCTGGAAATTCTGAAAACGATGAAGTTCTCCGGCCTTGCCGCCTGTCTTATTCTTTCCTGCGTCCCGGTGCTCCGGGCGCAGGAGCCTGCCGTCACGCTGCGGAACACGTTTTCATGTGACCTCCGGTCGGCGGAAGGCCGGGAATACCGCGTCCTCGTTTCCAAACCGATCGGGGAAACACCCCCGGAGGGGCACCCCGTCGTGTACGTGCTCGATGGCGGTGATAATTTCCCCGTGATGGCGCAGCTCGCCGCCCGGCACGGACGTTACGCCAAGGCCACCGGACGGGACGACGGCCTGATCGTGGTGGGCATCGATTACCCGGACGAAGACGAGGCGGTCCGCCGGAACCGCCGTTATTACGATTTCACCCCGGCCACGCCCGCGGAAAACCAGCCGAAACATCCCAAGTTCAAAGACCCGGAAAACACCGGCGGGCAGGATGAATTCCTCCGCTTCCTCACCGAAAAGGTGAAGCCCGTGATCGGCTCCCGCTTCAAGGTGAACTCCAAGCGCCAGGCGGTCTGGGGCCATTCGCTCGGCGGCCTGATGGTTCTGCACACCCTCTTCACCCGGCCGGAAGAATTCCAGGTCTATCTGGCCGTCAGCCCGTCGATCTGGTGGAACGGCATGTCCATTCTCGCGGAGGAAAAATCCTTCGTCGCGCGCGGCGGGGCGAAGGTGGACCTCGTGCTCATGGCCGGTGGGGCGGAGTCCCCGCACATGGCGGGCGACGCCCGGCATCTGGCGGAACGGCTCGCTCCGCTGAACGGAAACGGCCTCGGCGTTTTCCACGTGGAGTTTCCCGGCGAGGATCACGGCACCGTCGTGGTTCCTTCGCTGAACCGGGCCATGCCTTTCATCCTTGAATCCTCGCCGCGTTGAGCCATGGCCCGTGTCTTTCTGCTGTGTTTGCTGCTGTTACCCGTTTCGCTGCGGGCGGATGCGATTGATGAAATCGTCGGGGCGGGGATGAAAAAAACCGGCATTCCAGGCCTCGCGCTGGGCATCGTGCGGGACGGACGTCTCGTCCGGGCGCGGGGTTATGGGGTCGCCAGTCTGGAACTGCCGGTTCCCGTCACGGCGGACACCGTTTTCCAAGGAGGCTCCATCGGGAAAATGTTCACCGCCTCCGCCATACTCCTGTTGGAAAAAGAGGGGAAGCTCTCCCTTTCCGATCCCGTTTCCAAACACCTTCCGGAAGCGCCGGAAAGCTGGAAGGGAATCACGCTCCGCCACCTGCTCCACCACACCAGCGGCATTCCGGGATTTCCTTACGACGACAAAGCGAAGCTCGATCTCCAGCGGAATGACGGCGAGGAGGAGATCATCGCCCTCGCCGCATCCACTCCCCTTGATTTTCCGCCCGGCACGAGACACCAATACAGCAATACCGGTTATGTGTTGCTCGGCATCGTCATCCACCGCGTCACCGGGAAACCATATGAAGCCTTTCTCCAAAGTCGCGTTTTCCAACCGCTGGGCATGACGCGCAGCCGGGGAATCGATGACCGGACCATAATCCCCGGCCGCGCCGCCGGGTATGAAGCCGGGCCGGATGGCGGCCCGCGCAATCAGGAATGGGTCGCCCCTTCCTACAACTCGACGGCGGATGGCAGTTTGTATTTCACCGTGAACGACTTCGCCAAGTGGGACATCGCCCTTGGCTGCGGCCCTGTCTCCGGGGAAATGTTTGCGGAAATGCTCAAACCCGCGGTGCTCAACGACGGGTCGACCGCGCCCTACGGACTCGGATGGGATCTCGATTGGGAAACGGGGGAAAAAACCATCGGCCACTCGGGCGGATGGCAGGGATTTTCCTCCCTCTATCTCCGTTTTCCGGAGAGGAAGACCAGCGTGATTCTTTTGTGCAACCTCGCTTCCGGCGACCTGGCGGAAATCATGAAACCGCTGGTGCGGGAATTGTTTCGTTAGGCGGTTTGTCGGAATGCCTGGAGGAAAACGCAGCGGGACACGTGAGCTTTCCATGAGCCGGTGAGGACACCGGCGCTCCGGGCATTCCGCTGGATGCGTGCTTGGGTCAGGCGGGCTGTTGCTGGGAAATGCAGTGCAGCGTTCCGCCTTCTTCGACGAGGTCGAGGCAATCGATGCCGGTGATTTCGCGGCCAGGGAACAGCTCGCGGAGCATGCCGAGGGCGCGATCGTCGTTTTTGCCTTGGCGGAAGGTCGGGACGAGGACGCCGCCGTTCACGATCAGGAAATTCACGTAGGAAGCGGGAAGAACCGGCAAGCGCCAACCAGGGACTTCGCAGGCGGCGGGAAGCGGGATTTCCACGACTTCGAACGGCCTGCCGCCCGGCCCGGTGAAGGATTTCAGGCGGGAGAGGTTATCGTTGAGGATTTTGCGGTTTGAGGAAAGCGGGTCGCTTTCGATGCAGGCGAGGATGGTGGCGGGATCGACGAAACGGGCGAGGTCGTCGATGTGGCCGTCGGTGTCATCGCCTTCGATGCCTTGCTTGAGCCAGAGAATATCCGAAACGCCGAGGCCGTCGCGGAGAAGTTGCTCGATTTGTCCGCGGTTGAGGTGCGGATTGCGGTTCGGATTGAGAAGGACGGCCTCGGTGGTGAGGAGCTGGCCTTGGCCGTTGATCTCGATGGCGCCGCCTTCGAGGATCATACCGCCTTGGAAGATCGGTTTGCCGAGGGCGGTGGCGATTTTTCCGGGGATTTGGTTATCGAGGTTCCACGGTGGAAATTTCCCGCCCCAAGCGTTGAATTCCCAATCGGTGATCGCGGTATCGCCCGCTTCCAGATGTTTCACGAAGATCGGGCCGTGATCTCGGCACCAGACGTCGTTGTGAGGGTGATCGAAGAGTTCGACTCGTTCCGGGACGGCCTTCGCTCGATTGCAGGCGGCGGCGATGGCGGCGTGGTCGGAAGCGGGCGCGTTGATGCGGACGGGTTCGAAACGGGAAATGGCGGCGGCGATTTCCGCGAACTTCGCCCACATCACATCGCGTTTCGCGCCCCCCCAATGGCGGGGATCATCGACGGGCCATGAGAGCCAAACGGCCTCCTGCGGGGACCACTCGGCGGGCATGGAATATCCGGCTGCTGCTGGTGTCATGCGGGGATGAAGCGGAGAAATGCCGGGATTTTCAATCGATTCTTTTCGGAGATTCGGCCCGTTTAGCCAACCAAATGATCTTTTGAACCACAGATGAACAGGATGGACGCAGATTTCCTATTTCAGGGACGAAGTTGCTAGTTGAAGGGATTCTTTATCCGCGTTTATCCCGTTCATCTGCGGTTGAATCCATTGAGCCGACGTGGACGTCAGCGGTCCATCAGAACTCCAAGCCCCGCGCGGGTGCCGGTGGCGAAGCAGCCTTGCATGAGGTAGCCGCCGGTGGGGGCTTCCCAGTCGATCATTTCTCCGGCGAGGTAGAGGCCGGGTAGTTTTTTCACCATCAGGGAGTCGTCGAGTTCACTCCAACAGACGCCTCCGGCGGAGGAAATGGCTTCGGCGATGGGGCGGGGCCGGCTGAGGGGGATGACGCAATGTTTCACCCCGGTGGCGAGCGATGCGGCATCGGTCCAGGTTTTTTGTGAGAGGATGGCGGCGGCGGGCGGGCTGAGCTTCCAGCGGACGAGGGCTTCATCGAGGAAATTCCGGCGGACGGATTCCATTTTGCGGACGAGCGCTTCTGCGGTGAAAGTCGGCTTGAAATCGATGGCGATGGCGGGATTTTTCATCGCTCGGAGAGTCGCGCCGAGAGCGTAGAGGGTGCCGCCTTCGAGGCCGTAGCGGGTGAGCATGAGTTCGCCGATGGCGAGGTGATCCCCGGCGCGGACATGGAGGTTTTTCATGGGCTGTCCTTCGGCGGCGGCGAGGACTTCTCCGGGCCACGGGTGTTCCCAGCCGCAGTTGGCGGGGACGAGCGGGTGGTGCCGGATGCCGAGGGATTCGAAAATGGAAGTCCATGCGCCATCGGAGCCGGTTTGCGGCCATGAGCCGCCGCCGAGGGCGAGGATGACTTTTTCCGCGGAGATGACGTTTCCGTTTTCGAAATGAAGCGTGAACGGCGGGCCGGGGGTGATGCCCGCCAGCTTGTGGTTCATGTGGAAGCTGACGCCCTGGTGCTTGAGGCGCTCGATCCAGCGGCGGAGCAGGGGGGCTGCTTTGAGGGCTTTTGGATAAATGCGGCCGCTGGTGGCCTGGAAGGTTTCCACGCCGAGATCAGCGGCCCAGTTTCTCAAATCGGAGGGCGTGAAATCAGCAATCAGCGATTCCCACAGCGAGCTGTTGGAATAGCGGGTGACGAATTTTTCCAATGCTTCGCCGTGGGTGAGGTTGAGGCCGCCTTTTCCGGCGACGAGAAATTTCCGCCCAACGGAGGGCTTTCCATCGAAGAGTGAAACGGAAATGCCGGTGGCGGAGGCGACTTCCGCGGCTCGCAGGCCAGCCGGGCCGCCGCCGATGACGGCGATGGGAATCGTCTCCATGGTTCAGACGATTTTGAGGCGGGCGAGGTCTTGGGTATCCACGAGGCCGACGGGATTTCCGGCGGCATCGACGACGACAATGTCATCGATGCGGCTGCGGCCGAGCGTGTTGAGCGCCTCGACGGCGAGCGAGTCGGCTGCGACCGTGATGGGATGGCGCGTCATGAGCGAGGCGATGGGTTTGCCGCCGAGGAGAGGATCGTTTTGATAGCCGCGGGCGAAGTCTCCGTGGGTGAAAATGCCGGCGAGTTTCCCATTTTCCGTGAGGATCAGGCAGGCTCCGGAGCGGGCTTGGTTCATCGCTTGCAGGGCGGCGAAAACATCGGCGTTTTCCGGAACGGTGGGCAGGAAATCGCCCGAGCGCATGATGTCGGAGACGCGGGTGAGCAAGGCGCGGCCGAGCGATCCGCCGGGGTGATAACGGGCGAAGTCTTCTTCGGTGAATCCTCGGGTATCGAGCAGGACCATGGCGAGGGCGTCTCCCATCACGAGCATGGCGGTGGATGAGGAGGTGGGCGCGAGGTTGAGCGGGCAGGCTTCGCGCTCGACGGAGGTATCGAGCGTGATGTCGCTGAGATCGGAGAGGGTGGAATCCGGTTTGCCGGTGAGGGCGATGAGATGGATGTCGAAGCGCTTGATGAAGGGGAGCAATTCGAGCAGTTCGCGGGTTTCGCCGGAATAGGAAAGGGCGATCACGGCGTCGCCGTCCGAGATCAGGCCGAGGTCGCCGTGGAGGGCGTTCTGGGAATTGAGGACGACGGCGGTGGCTCCGGTGGAGTTCAGCGTGGCGGCGATCTTGTGGCCGATGTTTCCGGATTTTCCAATGCCGACGACGACGATTTTTCCCCGGCGGTCCAAGGTTTTCCGCAGCAATTCCACCGCTTGGGGAAAGCGGTCATCGAGCCGGTCCGACATGCGATGCAGGCTGTCGGCCTCGATGTTGATGACATTGCGGGCGAGCGCCAAGGAATCCATGTGCCCATGACACCGGGCGGGCGGGCATTTGGCAAGTCCTTGGACAAAGGGAAAATCCGGAAGTGACATTGTTTCCGCTGGCGGGATGCGGAAAGTGCGGCCAGCTTGGGCGGATGAAAATCCGGATCGCGGCGATGATTTCCTCATGCCTGATGGCAGGCTCGGCCATGGCTTCCACGATTACGGTGGTGCCGGTTTGGGAGCCGATCAGCCTGCACGGGACGGATGGCGACGAGGCGATTTCCGAGATTGGTGATGCTTTGCAAGCGGCGGTGGTGTCCCGCTCGATGGCGTTGACCGGTGCGTTTCCCGAGGTGCTGGTGGATGCGATCCGCAGCCCGCACATGCTGCCGACGAATCATCCGAACTACAAGGTGCAGGAGGTGAATCTGCTGGTCCTTTGCAAGATCCGGTTGAATGCCGAGGCGAAGGACGCGGGATTGATCGTGAAGTTTGATGTTTCGCAAATGGTGGTGCCGCCGGAAGTGGATCTGACGCCGAAACAGGTGCTGAATCTGGCGTTGATCGCGGTCCGGAAAACGCTGGAGGAATACCAGAAACACCAGGTCCAGGGGCTGAATGTGACGCTGGAAATCGATGGGGCGGAAGGCCCCCTGGCGAATTTGAAAGAGCTGGAAAGCAAGTTCCTCATGGTGGCGGGCGGGCTGTCGAATTGAGCGGGCCTGCTTTCAAACGGATGAGGGAGGGAGAAAGAGGGAATTGAGAAAATCGAGGAATGGCTTCCGATCCGTGCTTTCCATGAAAATCCGGGGCTTGTGGCGGTTTGTCGGGAAGTTCCCTCATTCTATTCCGCTTGCCCGGTGGCGGCGGGTTGGTTACGGGGACTGCGCAGCCTGGCACTCAGGCCGCACTCCCCATAACCACGCGAAAGACCATTCCCATGCCGATCACCCGTGCCCTTCTCTCCGTTTCTGATAAAACCGGACTCGCCGACTTCGCCAAGGAACTCCACGACATGGGCGTGGAGCTGCTTTCCACCGGCGGCACGGCCAAGTCCCTCCGCGATGCCGGCCTTCCGGTGATCGATGTTTCCGAGTTCACCGGCGCGCCGGAACTTTTCGATGGCCGCGTGAAAACCCTGCACCCGAAAGTCCACGGCGGGCTGCTTCATCGCCGCGATGACAAGGTGCATCTAGAACAAGCGAAAGCCCACGGCATTCCGCCGATCGATCTGGTGGTGGTGAATCTCTATCCGTTCGAGGAAACCGTCGCCAAGCCGGACGTCACGCTGGAAGAAGCGATTGAAAACATCGACATCGGCGGCCCGTCGATGCTGCGCAGCGCGGCGAAAAACCACAGCAGCGTGACTGTGATCGTCGATCCTTCCGATTACCCGAAGGTCATCGAGGAAATGAAGGAAAACAACGGCAATACCACCAAGGGCTTCCGGGAACAGCTCGCCGTGAAGGTGTTCCTCCGCACTTCCGAATACGACGCCGCGATCACCAATTACCTCGGCCAATCGCGCCAGGGCACTTGCAACAATTTCTCCCTCAGCCTGCCGCTTGAGCAGGAGCTCCGCTACGGCGACAATCCGCACCAGAAGTGCTCTCTCTACGGAAATTTCCGCGACTATTTCACCCAGGTCCAGGGCAAGGAACTCAGCTACACCAACGTGCTCGACATCGAAGCCGCCGCGGATCTGATCCTCGATTTCGTCCGTCCGACGGTGGCGATCCTCAAGCACACGAATCCATGTGGCATCGGCCAGGATGATGAAGATCTCCGCCTCGCATGGCAGAAGGCTTTCGAAACCGACCGCCAGGCTCCATTCGGTGGCGTGATCGTTTGCAACCGTCCGCTCACACTTGAGCTGGCCCGCGTGATTTCCGAGATTTTCACCGATGTGATCATCGCTCCGGATTTCGAATCCGACGCCCGAGCGCTGCTTCAGAAGAAGAAAAATCTCCGCATCATGAAGATGAACGAGGCTTACCTCGCGGAGAAAAAATCACCGGTCATCCGTTCCTGTCCGGGCGGCATCATGGTGATGGACCGCGATCACACCGCGCTCGGCCTCGACAATCTGGAATCGAAGGTCGTCACCAAACGCCCGCCGACGGAAGAGGAAATGCGCGCGATGCGCTTCGGCTGGCGCGTGGTGAAACACGTGAAATCCAACGCCATCGTTTACGCGGATGCGGACCGCACCCTCGGCATCGGCGCCGGCCAGATGAGCCGGGTGGATTCCTCCCGCATCGCGGTGTGGAAGGCGAAAGAAGCGGGTCTCAGCCTCGCGGGTTCCATCGTCGCTTCCGACGCGATGTTCCCGTTTGCGGACGGCCTGCAATCCGCGATCGATGCCGGTGCCACCGCCTGCATTCAGCCGGGAGGCTCGATCCGTGACGAGGAAGTCATCGCCGCCGCCGACGCTGCGGGCATGGCGATGATCTTCACCGGCCACCGCCACTTCAGACATTAATAAATGCTTTTACCAAGGGGCGTCGGTGGAAGCACTGACGCCCTCTTTTTTACCATCATGAGTTTTCCAATCCGCAGCCCGCATCACCAGACCGGCGGCATTTTCGTGTTCGCCCGCATTCTCGATAAGATCCGTTTGAATGCCCAAGGCAAATTGCCGGAAGGCTATCACCTCGGGATCATCGAAGGAAAACACACGTTCGATGACCGGGTGTGCAAGTTTCTCAATGTGGATTACGATGCGTTGACTGCGCGCACGCTGGCAGGCGGCACGGATGAAGAGATTCTCGAGTGGTGCTTCGAAACCGGTGGAAAACCGGATGCCGAACGCGTGGAAATCTGGAACGGATTTATGTTCAAACGCGGCTGGAATGACGCGGCGTCCGTGGGGCTCGCAAATTCCAAGGAAGCTGCCGGTTTTGAAAACCGCGATGAAATCCAGACGTTCTTCGACCTGATGGACGCGGAAGAAGGGCGTGCTTGATTTTAACAAGAAAAAGGCCCGGCAGCGATGCCGGGCCTTTTGTTTTTGAAATGGGAGACGGATTCTAGTTTGCGCCGGTGACTTTCAGCCAGATCCACATGGCGAGGTAGGAGACGCCGCCTGCGGCTGGCAGGGTGAGCACCCAGGCTCCGAGGATGCGTTTCACGATGGTGCCGTCGATGGCGCTGAAGCGCTTGGTGGCACCGACGCCCATGATCGCGGTGGTGATGGCGTGGGTGGTGGAAACGGTCATGCCGAATTTTCCGGTCACCGCAAGAATGGTGGCTGCGGTGGTTTCCGCGGCGAATCCATGGACGGGCTGAAGTTTCACCATCTTGTGGCCCATGGTTTTGATGATGCGCCAGCCACCGGATGCGGTGCCTGCGGCCATGACGAGGGCGCAGGTGATCTTGATCCACGCAGGCACGCCGGGAGTCAAGTCATTGACCTTGGTGGCTGCGGCGGGAATGGGAGCTTTGCCTTTATCGGCGGAGGCTTTCATGACATCGGCGAGGTTTTCCCGCCAATCGGTGGGCTTCGAAGCGGCGAACGGTCCGATAAGGGGAACTTTCGGCAAGATGCGGGCTTCTTCCGTGGCGACGTCGATGTTGTGGATGGCCTTGGCTTGGTCCTGCGCCGCGGAGGCTGCGGCGCGATCTCCATTTGCGTCGTGGATGATGGCGGCGAGAGCGTAGAAGGATTCCTTGAATTCGCCCGGCTTCAGCTTGCTTGCTTCCTGCTCGAGAATGCGGGCTGTCTGGGGATCGGTGGAGCCGTGGATGACTTTGAGAATTTGTTCTTCGGCGACGGCGGTTTTATCCATCCGCAGGAAATGCAGCCATTCGGGGAGATCGCGGAAGGTGCCCGCGCTGGTCGCCGTGACGAGCGCGAGAGTGATGATGCCCATGGTTTTCTGGGCGTCCGCCAAACCGTGGGCGAATCCCATGTAGCCGGCGCTGAAAATCTGGGCGCGGCCGAAAAAGCGGTTCACCCACATCGGGCGGGCGTTTCTCAGGAGCGCGTAAAGGAGAGTCATCAGGATGAAACCGCCGACCAAGCCGATCAGCGGCGAGGTGACCATCGGAATGACAACCTTGTGGAGAATGCCTTCGTGGACGATTTTCCCGTCCTTGATTTTCTCGGAGGACCAGAGAATGGCGTCCCAGTTGTTTTGCGCATTGGCGAGGGTCGCGCCGACCAAGCCGCCGACGAGGGCGTGGGTGGAGCTGGATGGCAGCCCCAACCACCAGGTGAGAAGATTCCAGGAGATGCCGCCGAGAAGCGCGCAAATGATGGTGGAGGTGGTGACGAATGAGGCGTCGACCAGCCCGGAGGTGATGGTTTTCGCCACGGCATGGCCGACGAGCGCGCCGATGAGGTTGGTGGCGGCGGCCATGATGATGGCTTGCCGGGGAGTGAGCACCTTGGTGGAGACAACCGTGGCGATCGAGTTCGCGGTATCGTGGAAACCGTTGATGAATTCGAAAGCCAGTGCCACCAGGATGACGACGAGGATGAGCGTCATGGCAGCGCGGTTTTCAGGAGTTCTTGTAAGCGATTTGCTTGATGACGTTGCCGACGTCGCGACAACGGTCGAAGACTTTTTCGAGCAAGTCGTAGAGGTTGGAAACGATGACCACGAGAAGCGGGTCGTGTTTTCCGCTGTAGAGATCCTTGAGGCATTCCAGCATGAGATCATCGGCGTTGCCTTCGATGGTCTGGAGACGATCGTTGAGTTCTTTGATGCTCACGATGTCCATGCCTTTTTTCAGGGTCCGTACCATCTCGACCACGATACCGGTGGCTTCGTCGAGCATCGCGGCGTGCTTGGTGAAGTCCACGGAGCTTACTTTGTCTTGCGAGATTTGGTAACGCTCGACGAATTTTTCGACGGTCTTCGGAATCTTATAAAGCGTCGTGGAAAGTTCCTCGATGTCTTCGCGCTCAAGGGCGGTGACGAAGGTTTTGACGAGGAGATCGCTGATTTCCTGTTTGATCAACTTGTCCTTCTTGCGGACTTCGGCGAAGGTTCCGAGCGACAGGGCCTTTTCGTGAAGGAGGACTTGGTTGAGGGAAATGATGCTTTGCCGGGCTTCTTCGGCGCTTGCGATGAGCAAGGTGAAAAAGCGGTCTTCTTTACCAAATAGGCGTTGGATCGAGATCATAGCTGGTGGCACCCCGATATGCGACGAATCCGCCATGGGTGACAAGCCACGTGATGATTATTTTCGAGGAGGCCGCTTTTCATTCATCGCGGCGGGCTTCCTGCTGGCGGTGGAGATCCATGAACTTGCCGATGGAGAGTGTTTGGCGGGCGGAGCTTTGTTGCATCAGGGCTTTGGCATTTTCAAGTTCCTGAACGAGTTCCGGATCTTTGATGAGGCCGTATCTGGCTTCGATGCGCTGGATGCGGTCCCAGTTGCTGGTGGCGACCGAGCGACGGATTTTTTCCAGAATTTGCTCTCGGTGTTCGTTGAACGATTGGGTTTTGGAGATGGAACGGGCATCGCGGATTTGTGCGACGAGCGAGTAAAAAAGAGCTAGGCTCATAAGGATCAGCAGGATGCGGATCACGGTCTTGAGTTGGATGGGTTTACATCGCGGATGTTTTTGAATTTTCATCGCGGGTTTGCGGAATTTTTCAAATTTTAACATGTCCGTGCCAATCCGCCCGGAGCGCGGTGCAATCCGCCATGAATGGATTGCAATTTCACCGGGGAAATTGCAAAAATCCGGTCACGACGCTTGGGCGAGGAGGGTCCAGAAGGCCTCGTGCACATGGTGGAGGCGGCGGGCTTCCAAGCCGTCCCGCTGACGGATGGCGGAGCGCTCAAGCTGGGAAAAATCGACGTTTTTCCAGCCGGGAATTTGTGGCTGGATGGCTTCCAGGGCTTTCCAAAGCAAACGCTTGCTTTGAATGGTGAGGACGAGCGCTTCGAGCATTTCCAAGTGGGCGAAGGAATCGTGCGCTTGGTGGTGGAGCTCCTCGTTTTCCGGGATTTCGGCGAGCTTGCGATAATCGACGACTTTGTTTTCCTGAAGATCGGCGGACTCGATCAAACCGCGCAGGAAGTTGAACTCGCCGGCCACTTCGTCGCGTACGGACCGGAATTGCGGGTGATCGTCCGCGAGAGGTTCCCGGGACGCCAGACGGTCGAGTAAAACGAGAGCCTTGGAGAAGCCGTGGAGGTGGTGGTTGAGGTAGGTTTCGAGCGATTGGTTCATTGGGTTTAAGAATTAGCGGTTCTAAAAATGAGATCCGTCTTTTCGCAAACCGTATGCCAACGAAAAGATCCGTCCGATCCGGAGATCGGACGGATCTTTTGAAAATCACCAATCGAAGGTGAAACCGGCGTAAACTCCGGTGCTCGGGCCTTCCACGGTGGAGCCGTAGAAGCTGGCGAGCTGGTAGTCCTTATCGAAGACGTTTTCCACGCGGGCGTGGAATTTCACGTTCTCGGTGATCTGGTAAGAACCATAAATACGGGCCAGCGTGTAGGATGGCAGCTCGTCGCCGCCCCAGGAACGGGAGGCGAGGTGCGTGGCTCCGACGCCGATGAGCGATTTGACGGTCGGTTTCCAGTCGAGCGAGGCGGTGGCGGCGTTGTGTGGCTGGTCGGCGAGGCTTTTGTCGAGGTAGGTCCAGGCGAGGCGGTAGCTGAGCGTGTCATCCAGCCAATCGCCCTTCAGGCCGACTTCGAGGCCCTGGGTGGTGGATTTTCCTTCCACGTTGTAAGTGGACGAGAGGTAGGTGAGGGGATTGTAAATCGAGGTGAAGGCGTTCTTGATGCGGTTGTTGAACCAGGTGGCCTCGATGGTGTGGTGCTTGCCGATTTTCTGGGCGATGCCGAGATCCCAGCCGATGGAGGATTGGGCGTCCAGATCGGGATTGGGAGCGGAATAGGTGGAGCCGAAGAGATCGGAGTAAGTCGGGGCGTTGAAGGCTTTGCCGATGCTGGCTCGGAAGGATGTGTCGGTTTGTTGCACGGTGTAAATCGAGCCGAGGCGCCAGGTCAGTTCATCGCCGAAGCTGTCATAATCTTCCCAGCGCAGGGCGCCGGTGAGCGTGAGGTTTTCGATGACATCCCATTCCAACGCGGTGTGGGCACCGTAGCGCTCGCCGTCTTGATCGACTTCGAGGCTGTTTTGGAAAGAGTCTTCGAGATAGAACGCACCGGCGAGCAGGCGGAGATTTTCCGCGAGGGTGATTTCCTGATCGGTGGCGAGCTGGGTGGATTCGAAATCGGTGTTGTAGGAATACGGGTAAAACGGATCGGTAACATCCTGATCGTAAGCGGTTTTCTGATGGCCGATGCGGAATTTCGTGGTCCAGCGGTCCGAGATTTTTCCGTTCAGGTAAATCGTGCCGAAGGCGGAATCGTAATGTTGGATGTCGGTCGGCGAGGCTTCGTAGCGGTTATCGATCGAGCGGAAGGTCGCGCCGATGGTCCAGACGGAGTCGATTTTTCCTTCGACGCGCAGCGCGGTGTTCCCTTGGTAAAACTTCTGTCCGGGCGTGTCGTTGGCGGTTTGCTCGTAGCCGCCGGAGGCGAAATAGGAGAGATCGTCCAGCTCGCCCTGAAATTGGACATGACCGGAAATGCTGTCGAACGAACCGGCTTCCACCGTGGCGGAGCCGCTTGGTTTTCCGCTGCCGCGAGGGGTTTCCATCCAAAGCACGCCGCCGATGGATTCGCCACCGTAGATGGCGGCTTGCGGGCCGCGCAGGACTTCGATATTGCCGAGATCATAAGTGCGGCCAGCGGAGAGGAAATTTCCGGGAGAAACATTGCCGTCGGTCATGCGCAGGCCATCGACGACGATGAGCGAGTCCGCCGTCTTCGTGCCGCGGATGAACAGCGAGCCGATCGCGCCGGTTTGGCCGGACGTGGAAGTGGAGATCACACCCGGCGATGCATTCAGGGCATCGCGAAGTTGGAGAATTCCTTGATTTTTCAGCTCCTCGGTATCCAGAGCGGTTACGGCGGAGGTGACGGAGGATTTTTTCTGGGGAACTTGCAGGGCGGAAACGATGATCGGTTCCAGATCCTTGGATTCTTCCGCCTGTACGGCGGTTGGAATCATCAGGGCGAGCAGTGCGAGGGCACTCCGGTACGAGCCTCTTTGAGGCGATTTGATCGATAACATGGCTGGGAGTTCAATGTCTGTAAGTCGCAGACGGTTGAAGAGTTCCACTTCAGGCTGGCGATCTGGCTCTCCGTTCCGCAGTCGGCGGTCCGGTATCACAGTGGCGATTACCGCTCCGGATTCACACCGGCTTCCCCATCAATTTCCCGCCCCGGCGAAGGGCTTCCTGAAGAGCATCGGCTTTCACCGACGCGGGTTTGGTAAGAGGCCCGGCCCCGGCTGGCAAGAACGGGATGGAAGAAATAAACTGTGGCTAGGACTTTCTTGGCGCTTGACCCTGGACCGCCACGGCAGTTCTTTCCCCGCCGCCATGCTTCGCGAGCTCCTCAAGTCCAAGCTTCACCGTGCCATGATTTCGGCGGCAGACGTCGATTACGAAGGCAGTATCGAGATCCCGCGTGATCTCATGGATGCGGCGGATATCTGGCCGGGAGAAAAAGTGCTCGTCGCTTCCATCACCACGGGGAACCGCTTGGAAACCTACGTCCTCGAAGGCAAGCCGGGCACCGGCCACATCATGATCAACGGCGGTGCCGCCCACCTCATCAAAGCCGGCGAGCGCGTGGCGATCATGGCGTTCGGTTATTCCGAAAAACCGCTTCCGGTGAAAAATCTGCTGCTTGATGAGAAGAATAACATCGTCCGTTCCAGTCATTGAGCGGCGGCCGGTCGAGCGGGTATTTGAAACGCATTGACGGAACCGGGGCGGCCGTGCGACGGTCTGCCCTGCAATGAAGCTCTTCCCGGCTCTATCGACCCTCGCCTTGCTCAGCCTCGCCGCGTGCGAAACGTTTAATCAACCGATTTCCAGCTCGGATTTCGATCCGTTGCGCGCTCCAGGCAGCAACCGTGAGCCATCGACGCAGAGCGGTTATTCCGACGCGAATTTCAAGGCTGGTCAATTCGTCCAGACCATCATGGATAACTCGGCGTTCTATT
This sequence comes from Luteolibacter sp., assembly GCA_047605125.1. Lineage (GTDB taxonomy): Bacteria > Verrucomicrobiota > Verrucomicrobiia > Verrucomicrobiales > Akkermansiaceae > Luteolibacter. The sequence goes on along the minus strand of JASGGK010000002.1, from coordinate 229,483 downwards.
CGAAAAAACCGAAGGACAACGCCGATGCGGACAAGCTGCTGAAGCGCGGCACCTCCGTGAAAGTCGTTTCCTCCAGCGGCAGCTACACCAAGGTGGAGCTTGATAGCGGTGAAGTCGGCTTCATCCCGACCGTGATGCTGGAAGATCCGAAAGCGGCTCACAACACCGCCGGACAAATCACCAAGCCGGGCGAGTATCAGGTTTATCCGCCGCAACCGATCGTGGATTCCGCGACGTTCATCGAGCCTCTGCCCCAAGCCGCCCCCGGAGAACAACCGCCCGCGAATGCGATCCCGACCGTGATCGATCCGGACGCGCCGGCGACCACCACTCCGGTCCCCACCCCGACGACTCCAACGGAAAACTTCGCCGCGCCAGCGCAGACTCCGTCCGCAGCTCCAACAGAAAAACCGGCAGAATCCGCCGCTCCGAAAAAAGAGGAAAAGCCGAAGACGGATGCGACTGCGACACCACAGTGATTGAGCATGCAGTCCAGTCTTTCAGGGCGTTTCTTTACGTTTTCTGAGCTTTTTCGGCGGAAATAGAAGCGCTCTCAAGGGCCTGACCTTCGTATGATTATTCCCGATACCTCTCATACGCCTCGACAATGCGGGCGACGACGGGGTGACGGACGATGTCTTTTTGGTTGAAGCGTTGGAACGCGATTCCTTCCACGCCTTCGAGCGCGTGGACGGCTTCGATCAGACCGGAGCGGACGCCGGGTTTCAGGTCGATTTGCGAGGCGTCGCCGGTGATGACCATGCGGGATTCCTCTCCGATGCGGGTGAGCGTCATGAACATTTGCTCGCGCGTGGTGTTTTGCGCTTCGTCGAGAATCACGAACGCGCGGGAAAGGGTGCGGCCGCGCATGAAGGCGAGCGGGGCGATTTCAATCGTGCCGTCTTCCATGTAGCGCTGGGCTTCCTCGGGATCGAGCATGTCGTGGATCGCGTCGTAGAGCGGGCGCAGGTAAGGTGCGACTTTTTCCTGAAGATCGCCGGGCAGGAAACCGAGCGCTTCCCCGGCTTCCACGGCGGGGCGGGTGAGGATGATGCGCTGGACGCCGCGGCGTTTCAACTGGGTGAGTGCCATGGCCATCGCGAGATAGGTTTTTCCGGTGCCCGCCGGGCCGAGGCCGAAAACGACGTCGTGGGTTTCCATGGCCTTCACGTATTCGAGCTGCGACGGAGTGCGCGGAACGACCGGTCGGCGACCGCGCGAGCCGACGAGTTTCACCCCGGAAAGGGCGGAGACGCCGACATCGCCGGAGCCTGCGGCGACTTCCACGGCGTGGCGGAAATCCCGGGTTTCGATCTGGCGGCCATTGCGCAGGGCGTTTTCCAGATCGGTGAAAACGAGCTTCGCGCGCCGCACGGCGGTATTTTCCCCACTGAGAGTGATCCATCCGTCGCGGGTCACGGCCTTCACCCCGAGAGCGGATTCCAGCAGGCCGAGGTTTTTCGGATCGTTGGCAAACAGGGCGTGCAAAAACTGCGGGGTGTCAAATTCCAGCCGGATTTCCTCCATCAAGGCATCACTCATCGAATTTCGATAACCGATTGAAGGCGGGCGGTCAATTCAGGTGGAGTTTTTGGCATGACTCCTTTCTTGAAACCGTGGCTTCCGGTGGATTGAATCCGGCGTGAATTATTTCCTCAGCCTGCTGGCAGTGTTGTTTCTCGCTTCATGCGCGGGGTCGCATGAGTCGCTGACCGTCAAACAGTTTCAACTGAAAAATATGGACGTAGGCGGTGTGGTCGAGCCGTCGGCGAGGATGGAAATTCTCCGTCACTTGCACGGCGCGGTGACCGCGGAGGAGAGAGCATCCCGCCAAGGCCAATACTACACGGTGCTGTGGGAGGATCCCGCAGGACAAAACCAGGCACCCGTGGAAGTGTTTTTTGAATATCAGCAAGGCGCGACGGCAAGCCGGGTGAAGGGGAAAAAGCAGACCTTCGCCGCCTCCGATGTGAAAGGGAAAGCCGAGTTTGCGGTGATCGGCCAGGACTTTGCCGTGAATGGCCGGGTGCTGGCGTGGAAGATCACGCTGCGGCGAGGAGACCGTATCGTGGCGACCCGCCAATCTTACTTGTGGCGGTGATTTTCTTTTTCAGGATGGAAGATTGACCAAATCCGGCACTGCTTTTATATTCATGCATCCCTGCCGCTCAAAACGACGGCTTCTTTTCTGTGATTACGGAATGCACCATCTTGGTTGGAATCTTTGAAGGCTTCAGTTGGATCCGATGTGAAGGGAAGGGTTCTTTCCTGAACAGCCCTGTGCTCAAGGAGTTTGGAGAAGAGCGGATCACCGCGGGCGAGACGTGTCTCGTCGTGGATCTCGCCGCTTGTACGGGCATGGACTCGACGTTCATGGGGACGCTGGCCGGTCTCGCGGCCCGTTTGGCGACCGCCGATGACGGTGTGCTGCAAGTCGCGGAGCCGGGCGACCGGAACCGCCGTTCCTTGGAAGATCTCGGTTTGGATTTCCTGATGAAGATCGATCCGGTGGCTGCGGATTGGCATGATGACATCAACGAGATCCGCTCTTCGCTGAAACCTCCGCGTGCCGTGGTGAAGCCGGGCGATCTCCAGCGCACGGCATTGGTTCTGGAGGCGCACCAGACGCTCTCGAATGCGAACGAGGAAAATGCCCGCAAGTTTTCCGGTGTTGTCACTTTATTGGAAGCAGAGCTGGCAGAGAAGCGGAAGGAGAAGTAAGATTCCCCGAGTTCACGCCTGCCCCTTTACGAGATGCCGCCTCTTTCCACCATCATCATCAGCGTGATTGCGGTGATTATTGTGGCTGGTCTTGTTTCCGCGCTGCAAAACCAGCGGCGCCATGCCCGGCTTGTCAGACGGAAATTCCACGACATTGAGGGTGAGGAGCTGCGGATGTTTCATTTCCTGCACGATCTGGGGCTTGCCATTGAAAACGAACCTTCTCCGGCGAAACTTTCCCGCATCATCGTGGATGGCATCGACAAAGTGGTGACCGCGCGCGGCGGAGCGATTTATTTTGTGAGTCCTGACGGGAAATATCTCAATCCATCCTATGTCTCGGACGAATGTCCCCCGCTGATCGGCATTCCGGTGGAAGTCCGGAAAAAGGCGAAACGTGATCCACGGGCGCTCGAAAGCCATGTCCGTTTATCCCGGATCGGCGTCGATGACGGAGTGCTCGGCTACTGTCTTGCGAATGGTGAAGCGATGCTTGTGAAGGATGTCAAAAACCATCCGGCATTCCATGATGAGCTGACGCACTATACGGATAACGTCGCCGTATTGGTTTCCCCGCTACGGCATGCAGGGAAGGATCTCGGAGTGCTGGCCGTGGCCCGCCGCCATGAGGACGGTCCCTTTACCCGGAATGATTTCGCGGTTTTCCGATCGGTCGCCGAGCAATCTTCCTTCGCGATCGGCAACGCGAGAATTCATCGCGAGGCCCATGAAAAGCGAGCCATCGAGAACGAGTTGCGAAACGCCCGCGAGGTGCAGCGTATTCTTTTACCGCAGGAAGATCCGGTCGTTCCGGGATTCCGGATCAGTGGCACCAACCTGCCCGCCCGGATCATCAGCGGCGATTATTACGATTACATTTCTTTGGAAAGAGGCTGCTTCGGCATTGTGATCGCGGATGTTTCCGGAAAAGGTGTGCCGGCGGGCCTGTTGATGGCCATGTGCCGCAGTGCCCTGCGTTCCGTCGCGCCTTTCGAAGCATCCCCGTCGAAGGCTCTTGCATCGGTCAATCGCCAGCTTTTTCCGGATATCCGGGAAGACATGTTCATCAGCATGGCTTACGGGATTCTGAACGAGCAAACCGGGACGATGACACTTTCCCGCGCAGGTCACGATCCGGCACTCTGCTACCGCCGTAAAACGGGAAAAGTCGAGCTGCTGCGTTCTCCGGGCCTCGCGCTCGGCATCGATAGCGGCGCGGTGTTCGAGCGGGTGACTTCGGACCACGAAGTGGTGCTGGAATCCGGCGATTGCGTTTTGTTTTACACGGATGGCATCAAGGAAGCGGTCGGTCCCGGAGAAGAGGAGTACGGCATGGAACGGATGGCCGAGGCGTTCCGGCTCGCGGCGCCGCTGGGTGCGGAGGCGGTTTTGTCCCGGATGCAGTCCGAATTGAAAAACTTCACCGGAGAAGGACCGCAGATGGACGACATTACGCTGGTGGCAATCGAGAAGCGCTGACCCCTTTTTCTCACCGTGAATCGTCCTCCGCGATATCGCCTTTACTCCGCCCAGGCTTGGCATCGCTTCATGCCGCCGCCTGGCTCGGTCTCCCGCCGCAAGCCTTACGCCGAAATTTCGCGCGGCATGACGAAAATACCGCTGGATACGGGTTTACCCTTGGCATCCGCAGTGCTAGAGCTGTCCCCGATGAATCAAGTGCATTTGATCGGTGGTGAAAAAGGAGGGGTTGGAAAATCGGTGGTGGCGCGTGCTCTCGCGCAATACTGCATCGATCATGACATTCCGTTGCAGGGTTTTGATTCGGATCGTTCGCACGGTTCGTTCCAACGGTTTTACGAAGATTACACCCGCCATGTGGTGTTGGAGGATTTTGAAAGCCTCGACCAGCTCGCGGAAACCTCGCTTCGGGGCGATGGCGTGCAGGTGGTCGTGGACCTTGCGGCGCAGAGCAGCAAATCGTTGCGAAAGTGGATGGAAGACACCGGTGTGTTCGAGCTTTTCCGCGATGCGGGCGTGAAGGTGAACTGCTGGCATGTTCTGGATGATGGCCGCGATTCGCTGGATATGCTCGGGCGCTTGCTGGATGAGTTTAAGGAGGAGGTCAACTACGTGATCGCTCTGAATCACGGCCGGGGCGCGAAGTTCGGCGCATTCCATGATTCTCCCTTCAAAGCGCGTGCGCTGGAGCTGGGTGCGAAAATCATCGAAATCCCGAAATTGCACGAATCCTCGATGCGGCAGGTGGATCACACGAATTCCAGCTTCTGGGCGGCGACCAATGCGGCGGCGGATGGCAGCCAGCTTCTGGGAATTCTGGAACGCCAGCGGGTGAAAGTCTGGCTGCGGAAGCTCTACTCGGAGCTGGATCAGCTCGGGCTTAGATAAATCAGGAGGCCGGACATTTTTGTCCGGCTTTTTTTGCAGGTTTTCACGACAGAAGTGTCGTGACTCCATAAAAAAACCGCATCCATTGCTGGATGCGGTTTTTGTTCGGAAACAGTTCGCGGATTAGCGCTTGGAGAACTGGAAGCGCTTGCGTGCACCTGGTTGACCTGCCTTTTTGCGTTCCTTCATACGAGGATCGCGGGTCAGGAAGCCGAGTGGCTTGATGATTTTGCGGTTTTCAGGATCGACTTGGGTCAGGGCGCGGGAAATCGCGTGACGGATGGCGATCGATTGAGCCGGGGTGCCGCCACCTTTGACGACGACGTTGACGTCGAACTTGTTGGTGAGGGAAGCTGCCTGGAATGGGGCGAGCAGGGCGTTTTGAAGCTCGATGGTCGGAAGGTATTCTTCGAACGAACGGCTGTTGATGGTGATCTGGCCGGTGCCTTCGGTCAGCCACACGCGGGCGACTGCGGTTTTGCGGCGGCCGGTGGCGCTTTTGGTGGTGGTAGCGGACATGTGCGTATGACTCAAGGATTAGCGGACTTCGTAAACAGCTGGCTGCTGGGCTTCGTGCGGGTGGGATTCACCGGCGTACACGTTCAACTTGCCGAACTGGCTGCGGCCGAGGCGGGTCTTGGGAAGCATGCCCCAGACGGCGCGCTCGACGAGGAGAACCGGACGGCGCTCGCGGACTTTGGCCGGAGTTTCCACTTTCTGGCCACCGACGTAGCCGGAGAAACGGGTGTAGATCTTGGAGGTTTCTTTGGAACCGGTAAGGACGACTTGATCGGCGTTGATCACGATCACAAAGTCACCGGTGTCCACGTGGGAAGTGAAAATTGGCTTGTGCTTGCCGCGCAGGAGGCGTGCGGCTTCTACGGCGACCTGGCCGAGGACCTTGCCCTTGGCGTCGATCACATACCACTTGCGCTCGACTTCGTGCGGCTTGGCGGAAAACGTCTTCATGTGCTTAAATAAGGAACTGCTCCGGACACGTGGCGTGCGCGAAGGGGGACGCAAGCTAGGTACCGGCTTTCCGGGTGTCAATCGGGAAATATCTTGAAATTTTAAGATTTTTTGAGGCAAGAAAATGGGTGTTGGAGCTTTTTGAGAGGCTAGGGTCTGGGGGCAAGGGGCTGGATAAGATCCACGTTTTAGCTCCTCTCTTATCTCCTTTTTTCCTATCCCCTCACTCTTTTGAGTCTGTAGGGCGGCTCAGCGGCTGGTTGAGCTTCGGCGGCAACGGTCCGGTGCCGGTGTCTCCGATGGCGGACTGGGTTTTGATGGCTCCGGCGATGGCCTTGGCGAGTTTCTGGCGGTAGTCCGGGTTGGCGATGGTGCGGGCTTCACTGGCGTTGCTGAGGTAGCCGCCTTCGAGGAGGACGCAGGGGATTTCCGGATTCCGGGTGAGGCGGAGGCGGCGGCGGACGAGACCGCGATTCGCGGTTTCTCCGGTGCTGACGTTTTGCATGGCTTGTTGGAAGCGGACGGCGAGGCCGTGGCTGTCGACGCGCCAGTAGTAGGTTTCCGGGCCGCGAATGTGGGAGGGGCCGCTATTAAAGTGCATGCTGATGAGAATGGCGTCGCCGTGGCGGTTGGCGCGGGCCACGCGATCGTCGAGATCGACGAAGGTGTCGCTGCCGCGCATGAGGATGGTTTTATAGCCGCCGCCGAGTTCGTCCCGGATGCGCTTCACCATGTCGAGGGTGAGGTCTTTTTCCTTTTGTCCGGTGATGCCGCTGACGGCGCCGCTGTCTTTTCCGCCGTGTCCGGCATCGAGGATCACGGTTTTGAAACCGCGCGGGCCGGGGCGGTTGTCATTCACGCTGCGGAGCGAACCCGTGGTGCCGGACGGTCCGGCGCAGGAGGCAATGAGGGCGCAAAGCACGAGGGAGGAAAACAGGGCGGAAATTCGCGACATGGGAACAGCTAAGGCGGTTCCGAGCGGAATGGGAATGAATTTCCGAAAGGAGCTTCCGAATTCGTCCCTTGACGGCTGGGAAGGTTTTTTCAGATAGGTGAGAGGTTGAAACCCGTTGTTTATCTTTTGCCCGTGGCGGTTTTGGTCATCGGCGGCTACCGGCTGGCGAGCGAAAGCCGTGAGGCCGCGTTTCTGGAAAAGGAAAACGCGGTGCTGCGGGGGCGGATTGAGGAGGTGAGTCTGTCGGATACGACCAAGACGATCAGGACGCCGGTGTTTTCAGGAAAAAATGGAAAGCCGGTAAAATCGGATTGGGAGAGGCTCGCTGGATCATGGGACCGAGGATTCGGACGGTTGAATTGGCTCCGAATCAAGGAGCAGGTGAAAAATCTCTCGGAAGAAGAACTGTTGGCTGCGCTGGAGGAGATTCGCGGTTTGTCGATGAGTTCGAATATCGAGTCTTCGTTGAGTTCTATTCTGCTCTACCGATTGGCTGAGACGAATCCTGAGGCTGCGGTCTCATGGTTGATCAGCTATGAAGGGAAGGAAACTTACTCCGAGAGTGGCGCGTTTTTCCGGAAATGGGTGAACAAAGATCCGGCCAAGGCACTGGCGTGGTATGATCAAAAAATCTCGGAAGGGATTTTTGATGCCAAATCGCTGGACGGGCGGGATCCCCTGCGGTCCCGATTTGAAAAAGAGGCGATTGAGCTCCTGCTGAAGCGTGATCCGGCGGAAGTCCCCGCTCGTTTGAAGAATCTTCCAAAGGAAATGATGGAAGAGGTGATGGGTGGTGTGGGTCTTTCAAAAGTAGATGAATCCGCCCGGCGCTTATTCATGCAATCCTTGCGGGAGAATCTGACGGAACGGGAGAGGGATTACGCTTTAATGGCAATCATCAGCAATGTGTCTCCTCGCGATCAGGAGTGTTACGCGGGCGTAAGTGAGTTTCTGAATCAGGTCCAAGCTTCTCCGTCCGAGCGAAAGGCGGCGGTCCTCGGAATGGGTAGTGGCAATATTATGATGGGAATCCGAGTAGGTGGAAAAACATCTGGCGAAGCGTTGTCGGAATTTCGCCAGTGGGCTCGGGCTCAAGCGCCTGAAGTGGTGGATGAGGCTACGGGCCGTTCGATTTCCATCTTGTGGGCTACCGGGAGCATGGAAGGGCGGGAAGCGATGGCCTATCTGGAGAGTTGCATCCAGGAGGGGAGTGATCCGGCGACTCTAATCCGTGAAACCATGAGGGGCGGGTTGCCAGGCGGAGCACGGGAAGCTTTGCGTGCCGTCGCGGCAAAGATTCCGGATGAGACAAAGCGGCGGGAAATTCTGAATCAGCTGAAATGAAAGCAAAACACATCGTCGTGGGTTCCCTGATTTTAGCTTGCCTGTTGGGAGGTGGGGCGTGGCGGAAGCGGGTGCATTTACGCGGTCTTGAAGAAGAACATCGGAAACTGGTCGAAAACGCGGCGCGGCTCGGTTTGAAAATCGGAGGTCGGGATCGCGATCTGATCCGTTCCATCACGAAACACCAGCGGGGCAAAGATGAAGCAAAAGTGCGGCAAGTGGCTGATAAGTGGCTCGCGATGCCAGCCGAGGTTTACGTTTCCAAAGATGACAGCGAAAGACGGACGCTTGAGTTTTATGAAATGCTTGAGTCATTGAGCGCGCGGCAACTGGTGCTGCTTTTTCGTGATCTCCAAAAAAATCCTCAAAGTAAGGAGCTCCTGGGCGAGTATGAGAACCAGATTCTGTACTACCTCGCCGACAAAGATCCCGGATCTGCCCTGAAGTTGTGTGAAGAGTTTCTTCATTCTCCCGACAAGAAGATGATCGGGGGATATGAGGGTGGGTTGGCTTTGAGAAAATTGGCGGAGCTTGATCCCGCCGCGGCCTATGCATGGGTCCAAGCGCAGCAGCCCGGCCGAAATAAGGAGCGATTCGAGTCAGCTGTTTTGGAGGGGGCGATGCAAAAAAGCCCGTTGGTTGCGTTTCAGCTTTTCCAAACGATGTCAGCGGAGCAGCAGGAAAATTTGAGCTCGTCCTTGCTGTCGATGTGCAAAACTCCGGAAGCTCGGTTGGAGACGTTGAACCGATTGAGGGAATCGGTTGGAAAAATCGCAGATCCTCAAAAAGCCAATCAAAGGCTGGAAGCGGTGATGGACTCGCTGGGTTCCGTGATGGCGGATCAAGCCGATGGCATTGGGTGGATCGACAGTCTTCAGCTGACTGAATCCGAAAAACGGGCGTTCGCTGCGAATTTGGGATTTCACGAGACAAGGGGAAAGACGAAGGAGTGGCTGGATTGGATGGATGAAAATTTACCGTCCGGCGTTTCACAGAAACCGATCCGGAATTTGGTCGAGGAATGGACTCAAAAGGATTTTCAAGCGGTTGCCCTGTGGTTGAATGAAAAGCCGGCAGGCCCGGCAAAAGAGGTGGCGGTGAGAAGTTTCTCGGCGACCGTGGCTGGATATGATCCGCAAGGGGCGGTCAACTGGGCGCAAACGCTGCCGGAGGGGAAAGGAAAAGCCGAAGTGTATCGGGTGATTTACATGAGGTGGCCTTACGAAGACCCACAAGGCAAAGCGGCCTTCGGGGCGGAGCATGGGCTGAAGTGAGACCGATACGGATGAAGTCGTTTCCGATGGGATGGGGCGGCGGCTGGAAGTCCCCGCAAGCCACAACCACTTTCGCGATCTTCAGGCAGCCAGCGCTTCGCGGTATTGGAAGGCGATGGTGATTTTCTTGTGCTTGTAGCTGCGGTCCAGGCGGATGCGCTGGATGGCGGCGCGGCAGAATTCTTCGAGGCCTTCGTGGGAACGGACGGAGAAGGGGAGGGTTTCCAAGGTTTCGCCTTTGCTGGAGACCCGCAGTTCAACGTGGCGCTCAAGCCAGTTCTGAAGCTGTTTGAGGCCGATACGGGCGTTGGAGCCGGCGACTTCGAAAAGCTCGAAGAAACAGCGGACGCATTTGCCGGGGTGGCCGCGTTGTTTCAAAAGATCGCGCAGGTCGAGAAGAAGATCGGCTTCGTTCGCCAGCACCGGAGCGAGGGTGGCGAGGAGTTGATCGATTTCGTCGTGAGCGGGTCTTTGCACGGCGGGAAGTTTGCATTTTTGCGATTGAGTCGCAAGAGTAATTTCGGGTAGGCGGAATTAGCAGGAAAGTGGGTAAATGAAGGGGGGAATGGTTTTTGGTTGAAAGTGGATGGTGAAGAGCTGGCAAGGATTGGGAGCTTGGGTTTTGTTGGTTGGATGCTCCGGGGCGGACTGAAGTCCGCTCTCCCAGTGGAGGTGTTTCCCGAAAGAAAAAACGCCGTCCCTTGAGAAGGAGCGGCGTTTTTGGAGGATTCGGGTTGGTGAATCGGTTAGTTCGCTTTTTCGAAGTCTCCGCACCAGTCGTCACCGGCGGTTTCGGGGAACTTGGATTCGTATTGAACTTCGTCGTCCACTTCGAAGGCGATCATTTGGGGCGCGTGACGGCGGCATTCACCTTCGGAGTCTCCGAGTTGGTTCCAGAAAGTGCAGGCGGCGCAGGCGCGGGTGGTGGTGATGGTTTGGCTCATGATTTTGTGTCGTTGTTGAGAATGACTGGTGGATATATGCGCTGTATTCCTCGATAAATCAACAAATTTCTGCATGAGAGTGATTCTCAATAAGTGGGTTTAACGCGAGAGGTTCTCAATAAGAAAAGTCCGGTTGTGATGCTCTTGATGGGGGATTCCTGCTCTCGAGCGTATGGAGCGGAGTTCTTTATCCCGGCAGAGGAGGGGAGGGGGAGGTGAAGATTAGGGAATATCTTTTAGAACGCGCGAGCGGTCGTCTTTACCATGGGACCACTGGCTTTTTCCGCTTTTCAAGCACTGGCGGCTGCGGCTTGAATGTCTCAGCGCCAACCATGACTACTCCAGCCCGCGATCCCCGTCCTTTTAAACGTGCCATTTTGAAACTCAGCGGTGAAGCGCTCCGGGAGCCGGGCTCCACGGACAATATTTCTCCGGAAATCGTGGACCGCATCGCCTTGGAAATCCGTGAGGCGGTGTTGACGGGGCTGGAGCTTGGCATCGTGGTGGGTGGTGGCAATTTCTGGCGCGGAGCCAGTGCTTCCGCCCGCGGGATGGACCGCGCGACGGCGGATTACGTCGGCATGCTTGCCACGGTGATGAACGCGCTTTCGCTGGAAGGCGCGCTGATGCACCACGGTGTGAAGTGTTGTGTGCAGTCCGCGATTGAAATGAAAAACGTCGCCGAGCCGTTCATCCGCCGGAAGGCCGAGCATCAGCTGGCGGAAGGCAAGGTCGTGATTTTCGCCGCCGGCACGGGCAGCCCGTTCTTTTCCACGGATACCACCGCCGCGCTGCGCGCCAGCGAGATGGGCGCGGATGTGATTCTCAAGGCGACCCAGGTGGATGGTGTCTATGATTCCGATCCACGGAAAAACCCGGCGGCGAAGCGTTACGAACACGTCACCTTCCGCACCTGCCTTTCCGAACGCCTGAATGTGATGGATGCCAGCGCGTTCAGCCTGTGCATGGACAATGACATTCCGATCATCGTGTTCGATCTCGGTCCGCACGGCAATCTTTCCAACGCGCTGCGTGGCGCGCAAATCGGCACCTTGGTGCACGGTGAGTGATTTTCAAAAACAGAACTGACAGTTATGGATCCTGAATTAGCCCTTCTCGAAGTCGAAGAAGCGATGACCAAGTGCGTGGAGTATTTGATCCACGAATTTTCCGGCGTGCGCACCGGCAAGGCCAGCCCGGCATTGATCGAAAACCTCGACGTGCACGTGCATGCCTACGGCGCGGTGAGCAAGTTGAAGAGTCTCGCGGTGATCAATACGCCGGAGCCGCGCATGCTGATGGTGCAGCCGTTCGATCCGGTGACGACCCGCGATATCGAGCGCGCGATCCGTGAGTGTAAACTGGGTCTCAATCCCGCGGCTGCGGATCGCTCGATCCGGGTGCCGATTCCCGAGCTTTCCGAAGAACGCCGCCGCGATATGGTGAAAATGATCAAGCAGCTCGCGGAAGAAGCGAAGGTCCGCCTGCGCGCCGCGCGCAAGGACGGCATGGACGCGGCGAAGAGGATGAAGGCGGAAAATTTCCTCACGGAAGACGGCCAGAAGGTTTTCGAAAAGGATGTGCAGGAGCTGACGAACAAGTTCACCAAGAAGATCGACGAACACGCCGTGGCGAAGGAAGCGGATCTGATGAAGGTGTGAGCTTTTGTAGCGAATCTTGTGAAAGATTCGGCGGGGTGGCGTCTCTCCAGCCGGGGGGATCACTTTCGTCACGTTTGATGTCCAATGATAATGCCATGAGCTGGAACCATCGAATCATTGTCACCGAAGCGGGAGGCGAGAAATCGTATAACATCCACGAAGTCCACTACGACGACCGCAATCACCCCAAAATGTGGACGGAGAATCCGATCAGTCCGTATGGCGGTTCCTTGCAGGAGATCCGCGAAGACTATGATTTGATGCGCTGCGCGTTTTTCCGTTCCGTGCTGCGTGTTTCCCATGACGGGGATCGCCAGGTTTTGGTGGAAGACGATATGGATCATCCCTCCCTTGACGAGTATCACCGGCATGAGGCGCTTGATCGCGCGGCCGTTTTCGCGGATCAGTTTGAAGCGTATGTCGCGTCACATCCGGCTATTGCCACGGATTCCGGTCTTCGTGCCCAATCGGAGGATATTATTGATAGGCTTTGCGGGTTTTATCAGGAAATCGTGAAAATCCGGCATGCGGAGAGTCTCCGGAACGCCGGTGATTGACCTTCGAAATCATGAGGCTTCCCGCTCCAACGGATCAACTGGCCGGTTGCATCTGGTTGCCTCGGATTCTGATGAAAGCGCGGCTTCTTTCGCGAGACGCGCTGTCAGCGGAATACGTGGAACGCTTTTGCCATCCCACGGGTGTGGATGGGCAGTTCATCGCGTTTTTCGGGTTGACGAAAGAAGAGGTGCTGGAGGCGGCGCGGTTTCACAATTCGCAGGTGGTGAAATGGTTCATCGCCTTGCCGGGTGTGACGCAGGAGAGAATCGCGGAATGGAATCATCTCGCGGTGAATTTCGGGCGGGAAGGGTTTCCGATGGCGGAACGCCTGCCGGTTGTGCTGGCGACGACGTATCAGCACCTGCAGGACCGGAACTTGCAGACGGTGTTCGAAGTGCTGGAGGCGGACGAGGAAGTGTAAGGAATAGGGTGTCCCTGCGTTCCTTACACTTTCGTGAAGATCATGCCGGTGCGGGCCGGGGTGTAGATTTTCATGATGCCGTTTTCATCGACGGGATATTCGACGGCGCGATCCAGCCGGGCGTGGCCGCCGGTGTTGGCGAGATCGGTATCGAGAGCGAGCCGGTAGGTGCCGGAGGGCGCGTGGAATTCGTAGCCGAAGATGGATTGGTCCGTGGAAAAATTCAGCACGACGATGGCGTTGGCGCGTTCGAAGATGAGGACTTTCTGGCCGAGATCGAGGTGGAGAAGGCGGGCGGGCGGGGAGTTCAACAGATCCAGCTTGCGCGCGGTTTCGACGAGTTGGTGGTCGAACTCGGAGAGCCACTTGTATTTGAGATCCGGATTATCGACGAGAGACCATTGGCGGCGGCAATAGTGATAGGACCAGCCGTTGCCTTCGCGGGGGAAATCGAGCCATTCGGGGTGGCCGAATTCGTTGCCGATGAAGCTGAGCCAGCCTTCGCCGCCGACGGTGAGGGTGGCGAGGCGGATGAGTTTGTGCAGGGCGATGCCGCGCTCGATGACCGGGCTGGTATCACCGATGGCCATGTGCCAGTACATTTCCTGATCCATGAGCCAGAAGGCGAGGGTCTTGTCGCCGACGAGCGCCTGATCGTGGCTTTCGGCGTAGGCGATGGTTTTTTCGCCGTAGCGGCGGTTGGAAAGAATGCCCCAGAGTTCGCCGACGTCCCAATCTTCGTCGCGGGTGTGTTTGAGGAGCTTGATCCAGTAATCGGGGATGCCCATGGCGAGGCGGAAGCCGAAACCGACGCCGCCATCTGGAATCGGGCGACAGAGGCCGGGCATGCCGGACATGTCTTCGGCGATGACGAGCGCGCCGGGTTTGATTTGCTGGATGAGATGGTTGGCGAGCTTGAGATAGAGAATGGCCTGTTCGTCTGCATCGCCGCCGAAATAATCGTCATAGGAGCCGAAGGCTTTCATGCCGCGCGAGTGGTAGAGCATGGAGGTGACGCCATCGAAGCGGAAGCCGTCGAAATGGAATTCCTCGAGCCAGTAGCGGACGTTGGAGAGCAGGAATTGGCGGACTTCCGGGCGGCCGTAGTCGAAGCATTTCGAGTCCCATGCGGGGTGATCGCCGAGCGGGCCGTTGTGGAAATATTGGTGGCCCGAGCCGTCGAAATTGTTGAGGCCTTCCGCGATGTTTTTGACGGCGTGGGAGTGGACGATATCGAGAAGGACTGCGATGCCGAGGCCGTGGGCGGTATCGATGAGGTGTTTCAGGTCTTCCGGGGTGCCGAAACGGGAACAGGCACCGAAAAACGAGGAGACATGGTAGCCGAAGGAACCGTAGTAGGGGTGTTCCTGCACGGCCATGAGCTGGATGACATTGTAGCCGAGCCTGGCGATGCGGGGGAGGGTGTGTTCGGTGAACTCGAGGTAGCTGTGGACGCGGGCTTCTTCACCGGCCATGCCGACGTGGGCTTCGTAAATCAGGGGGGTGGTGATGGCCGCCGGATCAAAGGAATGCCGCCAGACGTAGGGTTGCGGGGGATTCCAGATTTGGCCGCAGAAGTCGTGGGTTTCCGGGTTCTGGACCGCGCGGCGGATGGTGGCGGGGATGCGGTCCAGACGGGAACCGTCCGCGCCGTGGATGTGGAATTTGACTTTCTGGCCGTGTGCGAGGGTGGTGGCGGGAAGTCGGGTTTCCCAGAATCCGCCGGGCGCGGGATGGAGCGGGTGGGTGGAGCGATCCCATTGGTTGAAATCGCCGATGAGGGAAACGGCTTTGGCGGCGGGTGCCCATTCGCGGACGATCCATTGTTGCGTGGAGGAGTCGAAATGGATGCCGGTTTGCTCGTGGAACGTGGCGTGGGCCTTCAGGCTGTCGGAGTTTGTTTCGATTTCCGCCAAGGCGTCGGTAAATTGCCGCATGCGGCGCTCGATGGCGGGCTGGTGGGGTTCGAGCCATGGGTCATCGAGCACGAGCTTGGGTTTTTCCGTCATACTTTCTTACCATGGAGGGAAGGAGGGAGTTTCGGAAAGCGGAAACTGCGGGAAAAATGGATTTCCTGCGGGCTGGATTGGGGAGGGAAACGCATCGCAGGATTGCAACGGGCGTTTCCGGAGGAAGCGGGCGATTATTTCATTTCGATGCAATCGAAGGAATAGCCGGGGGTGAGGAATCCGCCAAAACCGCCTTGGCCGACGACATCAATGAAGAGTTTGTTGTTGCCGGGCTTAAGTGCCTTGGCGGGAACTTCGAAATCGAAGTTCGTGTTGTTACCTCGGTAGGTGCCGATCGTGAGGCTGCGGGAATCGGGCTGGGCGGAGGCGGAGGGGAGTTTGGATTTCCAGTCGTTGACACGGATCGACGGTCTGCCACGACCGTAGGCGGCGGTGATGCCGATGGTGATGGTGCTTTTTTTGACTTCGGAGTGTCTGAGATTGAAGGTGATCTCGATGGGATGATTGACGTCCGCCCATTGGGCGGCTGGAAATGCGGCGGCTCTGTCTTGTCCGATGGTAAAAGACTTCGGCCAAGGAGCGTTCCTTGGATCAGAGGGGTGGCGGAGAGCGAAGGTTTTGCCATTGGCAAACTCGCAGGGGGTGCCGTCCCAGATGCCGATGCGCCAGAGCGGGGTGGACTTTGGAAAGGTGGATACGATGTCACTGCGGACGGAGTTTCCGGCTTCAACGACCACTTTTTTTTCAGCAACGGCGAGTTCTCCTTGATAGAGGGTTTGGGTGTAGACTCCTGCTTTCATCGCGGGAGATCTGAAGGTGGGGCCGTCCGCCCAGTATTGGGCCGTGTCGTTTTCCCAGGTGACGGTGACGGGGAGTCCGGCGAGGGTGCCGGAAGATTCGCCCGTGACGTAGCCGCGATTCCGGATGCCGACCCAGCCTTTGAGGTTCAGGTTCCCCATGAATTCCATGTTGGGGATGGCGGGTGTCTCACCTTTGGTAAACATGAGGGCATAAGGGCCGTGGAGGCCGGTGCGGGCTTTGCCGGTTTGTTCGTGGCCGGAGAACATGTAATTGTAAACTTCGGCGCTCTGGTTCTGGATATCGCGGAAGAACGGACCGCCGGAAGAGGTTTCGCGGTTTCCATACACCATGAAGACGCCGACGCCGGGACCGGTTTGGCCGCGGATGGTGAGTTCTTTGGCGCGTTGGTTTCCGTAGTATTTGGAACGGGATTCTCCATTGGGAAGTTTGAAAACATCCGTGGATTCCACGTGGCCGATGGTACCCCGATTGTCCGAGCCGGGCTGGAGTTGTTTGAATTTATCGACATTCAAACGGGTGATCCACCGGAATTCCCCGAAAGGATGGGCGATATAAGTTGCCATGTAGATGGTGGGTTCATTCCGCCGGAAGACGTAGTAATGAATGAGTCCCTCGTAGGGATTTCCCGTTTCTTTGGCGTCGCTGTCTTCCTCGGTCTCTTCCTTTGCCGCGCGCTCTTGTGGTTCGGCGGTGACGATGATGGTGTCTCTACCCGGCAGCGTTTGCGCGGAGACTTTCGTGCCCAAGCCAAGGCCGGACTTGATGTGGGAACCTTTGGAAATGCTGAGATTATCGCCATTCCAGAGGAGTTGCTTGATGTCGCCGTTTCCTTGGCTGATTTGCACGACGAGACCTGCGCCGGTGTCGATTTCGTAGGATTTTTTATCGTCCTTCAGGCCGAACCCGGCATGAGCCGTCTGGATGGCGAGCAGGCATACGCAGAAATGGAGCGTGAACGTGAGGGAGCGCATGGATGAATGGGAGTGAAGGCCTAGAGTGGCGTATTGGGAGAGAAGCGGATGTTTTGAATTTCTTCAAGTGTCAGCGCGCGCCATTCGCCGGGAGCGAGATCCGGAGGGAGGGTGAGGTTTCCGATGCGTTCGCGATGGAGGGCGATGACTTGATTACGGATGCGGTGAAACATTCTTTTCACCTGATGGTAGCGGCCTTCGTGTAAAATGAGGCGGGCGGTGTGGGAGCTGAGGATTTCCAGCCCGGCGGGGAGGGTGGTGAGATCTTCGGTGTGGAAATAGAATCCTCTGCGGAAATCCTCGACGGCACTGGCTGAAATGGGATCGCGGGTGGTGACGAGGTAGGATTTTTCCACTTTCCGCTCGGGGGCCATGAGCGTTTTTGACCAACGGCCGTCATTGGTGAGCAGCATGAGGCCGGTGGTGGCGCGATCGAGCCGACCGACGAGGTGGAGCGTGTGTTTATCCGGATCGTCGATGAGATCGATGACGGTGGGATGGACGGGATCGGCGGTGGCGCTGAGAATGCCTGCGGGTTTGTGCAGGATGAGGCAAAGCCGGCGTTCCGGGGTTTGCACGGTTTCATCGGCGAGTTCGACGTGTTGGAAGCGGTCCACTTCGTATTGGCCGTCGGTGACGCGGGTGCCGTCGACACGGACGTTGCCGGCGGCGATGCGTCTTTGCGCGGCGGATCGCCCCAGAGACTGGTGTTTGGCGATCAGGCGGTTGAGTTTCATGGCTGGAAACGAGGGTAGGGCAGGTGAAATGTGGGGGTCGAGCGGAACTTGGCGCTTGGAAGGTCGGCTGGAGTGCCTAGCGTGGGGAAATGTCGCAGTTTGGTTGGGATCTTATTATCGTCGGCGTCTATTTTTCAGTGATCATCGGGATCGGCCTGTATGCCGCGAGGGGACAGAAGACGATTGATTCGTATGCGTTGGGAAACCGCTCGATGCCGTGGTGGGCGGTGCTGGCTTCGATTCTGGCGTCGGAAATCTCGGCGGGGACGTTCCTCGGGACTCCGGGCGAGGGGTTTGCGAAACGGAATTTCATCTACGCCCAGCTCGCGATCGGCACGATCCTCGCGCGCTTGCTGGTGGCGGCGATTTTCATCAAGCCGTTCTATCAATACAATGTCGTCAGCATTTACGAGTTTCTGGAAATCCGTTTCGGGCGGTTGACGCGGCAGGTGGCGTCGTTTGTGTTCCTGCTGACGCGTTCGCTGGCCAGTGGATCGCGGCTTTTCATCGCGGCGATCCTGCTGGTGCTGGCGTGGGAGGTGATCCACCCGGAATTCATGAAAATGAGCGCGCAGGAGCGGTTCACTCAGGAGCTGTGGATTTACGCGGGAGCGGTGGTTTTAATCACGGCTTTGACCGCGCTTTACACGACCTTCGGCGGGATCAAGGCGGTGGTGTGGACGGATTTGATCCAGGTGACGCTGATGTTCGGCGCGGCGTTTTATGTGTTCTTTTGGTTGCTGGATAAAACCGGGGGATGGGGGGAATTTACGGCTTCCGTGAAAAGCCCGGTGTTTCTCGATACCGGTATTACTCCCGGCGAATCGATCGGTGCCTCGGTGAAATCGATTCTCGAACAGGAATACACGATCTGGGCGGCCTTGCTCGGCTCGATTTTTACCACTCTGGCCACTCACGGGACGGACCAGGACATGGTGCAGCGGATGCTCACTTCCAAGGATGCGAAAAAAGGCCAGCGAGCCGTGATTTTATCCGGCCTCGTCGATGTACCGGTGGTGATCGGATTTCTCGCCATCGGGATTCTGATCTGGCGCTTTTACCAGCTTAACCCGGACCGCGCGCCGGATCATGATCCGGGGATTTTCGCGTGGTTCATGGTGCATGATCTCTCTCCGGGGATTCGCGGGTTGATCGCCGCCGGGCTTTTTTCCACGGCGATGGGCTCGCTCTCGACGGCTCTGAACGCGCTCGCGACTTCTTTCACGAAGGATTGGTATGTCGGTGTGTGGAGTCCTACGGCTTCGCCGGAGCGGCAGATGAAAGTCGCCCGTTGGTCCACCGTGGCGTTCGCGGTGATTCTCGCCCTGATCGGGATCAGCACCGCGTGGGTGAAGTTGAAAAACCCGGAGCTGCGGATCATTCCGATCGTGCTCGGATCGTTCGGCTACACCTATGGATCGCTGCTCGGGATTTTCCTCGTCGGCATGCTGACGAAGACGCGGGGAAATTGTGTCGGAAACGTCATCGCGATGGCCGCCGGATTCATCGTCGTCGGGATTTTGACAAACTTGCCAAACGACGTCTGGAAAATGGTTTTCGGTCATCAATTATACGACAATCCCGGATGGCTTCCGATGATTGCATTTACCTGGCGGATCATGGCCGGAACCTTGGTGACGATGGCCGTGGCGCTGTGTTTTGCTAGGGCCGATTTTGAGAGGCGATAATGGGGGCCTGAATTTCAAACGCTTAGCAGTTTGTATCAAAAGTTAGATCGCCCGTGACAATTGCGTTACGGGCTTTCTTTTTGGAAATCAGACATTTCCGGAGGTTGTTCACATTTTGTGCCCAGAGATAGTTTGGATTTGTTGATTTTGAGACGGGTCAAGTTTTTTAAAATTTTCAGCGTGGAACCCTTGTGGAATCGCAGGCTTAAAAAATCCTCCCTCAGGAGTTTTAAAAAATATTTCCCATCACGGTTCCGAGCCTCACATACTGATCTCCGTGCCCCAAATCGCCTCCCGGGTGGGAGGATGGGAAAGTAAGGCCTGAAAAACTCAAAAGAGAACGATACGACCCATGGAAAAAGAGGATGTAGCAGTGCAGGAGATCGTGTCATGGAACACCGGGGGAATGGCAGATGAAGGCTGGAGCCGAATTTGCGAAGCACTGAGAGGGATGGTTGGAGCGGATGCCTTCCAACGTTGGTTCCGCGGAGCCACTTGGCAGGGTGAGGAGGATGGCATCGCCTCCGTGGCGGTGCCGGGCGAGATCCATCAGGTTTGGATCGAGACCAACTATTTGCCGGAACTGACGAATGCGGTGCGTTCCGTGTTCGAGGATGTTCGGGAAGTGGTCGTTGCCATTGCCGAGGCGAATGTTCCTGTTGAAAAGACGAAGGCTGGAGCTCCGCGCGGCAAGCGTCAGGAGCCGGTGGCGCTGGAAGGTGAAGAGCTTGAAAAACGTGTGAAAACCGCAGGTCTGAACGCGTTGAATACCTTCGATAATTTCGTGGTCGGTGATAACAGCCAGTTCGCCCATGCGGCTTGCATGGCGGTCGCGAAAAAATCCGGAGTCGGTTATAATCCCTTGTTCATCCACGGCGGTCCGGGACTTGGGAAAACCCACCTGATGCAGGCCATCGGTCGGGAAATCCTGCGCAACCAGCCGGGTTCCCGCGTGATCTATCTGACGTGTGAAAAATTCACCAACGAGTTCATCGAGGCGATCAGCAAGGGCGATATCGATAAATTCCGCCGCCGCTACCGCAGCTCGGATGTCCTGCTCATCGATGACGTGCAGTTCCTGGCGGGAAAAGAGAAGTCCCAGGAAGAGTTTTTCCACACCTTCAATACGCTGCTCGATGGCCAGAACCAGGTGGTGCTCACCTGCGACCGCCCTGCCTGCGAAATCAAGAAGCTCGAGCCTCGCCTGATCTCTCGCTTCGAGTGCGGCCTGACGGTGGAAATGCAGGCTCCGCAGATGGAAACCCGTCTGGCGATTTTGAAAAAGAAGGCGCTCGCTTGGAAAGTCCGCGTCGATGGCTCCGTGCTGAGCTTCCTTGCCGATAAAATCCGCACCAACGTCCGCCGTCTCGAAGGCGCGCTCATGCGTGTGGCTACCTATTCGTCGCTCGTTGGCGATGGCGTGACGGTCGATAAAGTCGAGCACCTGCTGCGCGATTTTATCCGCGAGGAAGCCACTCGCCAGGTCACCGTGGAAGCGATTCAAAAAGCCGTCGCCGATCACTATGATGTGCGTCTGGCGGATATGACCAGCCGCCGCCGTCCGGCGAGCATCGCGTTTCCGCGCCAGATCGCCATGTATCTCAGCCGTTCGCTCACGAAAGGCTCGCTCATGGAAATCGGCGAGGCCTTCGGCGGGCGTGATCACGGCACCGTGATCCACGCCTGCAAGAAGGTGACGGAACTGATCGATGCCGAGCCCGGATTGAAAGAAACGCTGGAGCGGATCGAGTCCCAGCTCAGACGCTAAAGGGAACTGAAGGAATTTCACGGATTGGCTTGCCAAGGGGAGTTGAAAACGGAAACTCATCCGCAACAACCTACCGGTTTCCATCCATGAAGTTCCGAATTTCCAAGGAAGCGTTCCTCGAAGGCCTGCAAAAGGTCCAGCACGTGGTCAGTTCCCGCACCACGCTCCCGATTTTGTCCAACGTGCTGCTCGTCGCCAAAGACGGGCGTTTGCAGTTCACGACGACGGACCTGGATGTCGGCATCACCGGATCGGTCGAAGCTCAGATTGAAAAAGAGGGGGCGACCACGCTCCCGGCCAAGCGCCTCGTCAGCATCGTCCGCGAGCTGCCAGCCAGCGAGGTGGAAGTGACCGTGGATTCGAAAAACCACGCTCAAATCCGCAGCGGTCCGTCTTTCTTCAAGATCATCGGCCTCAGCGAGACCGAGTTTCCTCCGCTGCCGGACTTCGAAGGAGCGAAGGTGTTCAAGATTTCCCAGCAAATCCTGCGCGACGGTCTCCGCAAGACCTCCTATGCGATTTCCTCGGATGAAACCCGCTACGTGCTGAACGGCATTTTCACTTCCTTCCGCGAAGGAAAAATGACGCTCGTCGCCACCGATGGCCGCCGCCTGGCGATGGTCGATTCCGATCTGGAATTCCCTGCTTCCCACGAAACCGACGTGATCATCCCGACCAAGGCCGTGCAGGAACTTCAACGCCTCCTCGGCGACTCCGGCGAAGTGGTCGTGAAGCTCAGCGATAATCAAGTCTCCTTCACCGTCGGTGACAGCCTGCTCGCCAGCAAGCTGATCGAAGGCAACTATCCGAACTACCGCCAGGTGATTCCGGGCGACAGCAACGAGCGCGTGGTGATTTCCCGCGAAGCCCTGCTTGAAACCGTGCGCCGCGTTTCCCTGCTTTCTTCCGACAAGTCGAACTCGGTGAAGCTGGTTTTCAGCGAAAACCACATCGAAATCACCGCGAACTCCCCGGATGTGGGTGAAGCCCAGGAATCGATGGACGTCGCCTACACCGGCAAGCCGATGCAGATCGCGTTCAACCCGGAATTCCTCCAGGCACCGCTCCGTGCTCTCGATACCGAGGAAGTTTATCTCGATCTGATCGATGAAATGAGTCCCGGTGTTCTGCGCATCGACAGCTCGTTCCTCTACGTGCTCATGCCGATGCGCGTGACGAACTGAAGAAGGCTCCTCTTTTTCCAAAACCTCCACGCCTTTCCCGGTGTGGAGGTTTTTTTTGAAGAACGGGAATTCATGCGAAGATTCGCGCAGGGAATGCGTGGCGGGATTCCGGGATTCTGATACGGTTGCTCATCACCACCGCCGCTGGAGCGGGAGAGCAAGCCGATGTCATTACGGGAAATATCAAAGGAGCCTTTCCAATCCGACGAAGAACGGGTGGCGGATGTTTTGCTGGAGCTGGGAGCCTTGTTGCATGCCTCCGGCGCCCATTGCGGAAGGGTCACCCGGAATTTGGAACGCGTGGCGCTGCAATGGGGCTACCGCATGGAGTTGTTCCTCACCTTCAGCGGCCTGATGATTTCGTTATTCCCGGAAAACAAACGCGCCGCGCGGGTCTCTCGCTTCAAACGGAGCCCCGCTCCCACCCTTCATTTCGGAATCGTCACGGAAATCAGCCTGTTGAGCTGGCGGGTGGTCGAAGAAAACCTGCCGGTGGAAGCGGTGGAAAAAGAGCTCGAACGGATCAAAAGGACGCCCCACTACCCGCGATGGGTGGCTTTATCCGGCATCGGGGCGGCTTGCGCCTGTTTGTGCCTGCTCTTGGGTGGGGACTTATGGGATGCCGGTTTCACGTTCACCGCGTCTATCTGCGGATTGTTCGTCCGGCAGCAGGTGGTGGAATACCGCTTCAACCCGATGATCGGCGTGATGGCGGCGGCGTTTGTGACCACTTCGATCGCGGGGCTGGATCTGATCGCCGGTTGGGGGCATTCGCCCGAAAAAGCCCTCGCGGCGGCGGTGCTGTATCTTATTCCGGGCGTTCCCCTGATCAATTGCGTGATTGATCTGATGGAGGGAAATATCCTTCCGGCGGTGGCTCGGGGAGTTTTCGGCGGCTTTGTCCTGCTGTGCCTGGCGGTGGGCATGACGCTGGGCATCGCTTTATGGGGAGTTCAACATTTTTGAGAAAATGATCTGGATCGTTCAGGGAATTCGGGACTTTGGTTTGTCTTTTGTCGTCGCGGTCGGATTCGCGGTTTTGTTCAGCACGCCGAAGAGGGCGTTGCTGATGGCGGGCATGCTGGGAGGCATCGGCCACAGCCTGCGGTTTTTTCTGCATGGTTCGTTTGGTGTTCCGCTGGTTCCCGCGACGTTGGCGGGAGCGCTGGTGATCGGTTTCGCGGGCATTTACGGAGCGCACCGGACCCACACCCCGCCCGTGGTTTTCACCATGCCCGCCTGCATCACCATGATCCCCGGATTGTATGGCTACCGGACCATGCTGGGATGCATCAAGCTCACCGAACCGGATTTTTCCAAGCTGGAACCGGGGCATCTGCTGGAGACGGTCCATGCCTTCGTGATGACTTCTTCGCTGCTGTTCACCCTGGCCATCGGGATTTGCAGCGGAGCCCTGTTTTTCCGGAAAAAGAGTGCGAAACACCTGTTCCGGCGATGATCCGGCATCGGTGATGGAATCCGGGCAAGTCGCGGCTTGGAAATGGGAAATTTCCCGCCATGATCCGCCGCGACTTCATGGAACCTACCGGCACGAACGAGAAACCAACGCCCGATCTCCCCGCAGCGGAGCCACTTTTGCCCGTTCCGGGCCTTCGTCAGGATTTGGCGGTGCTGATGAAAGTGCGGCTGAATACGTTCGTGCTAATCACCACCTTGTTCGGTTTCATCCTTGCTTCAATCGGGAAAAATTTCGAGTGGATGCGCCTGTTCCACACGATGCTCGGCACGGCGATGGCTGCGTTCGGATCGGCGGCGTTCAATCAACTCATGGAAGTGGATCTGGATGCACGGATGCTCCGCACGGCGAACCGCCCGCTGCCCTCACGCCGGATGGATCCACTGTTCGCGTTCGGGATCGGCTGGGTGCTTTCGGCATTTGGAATCATCCATCTCGCGGTGCAGGTCGGCTTGCTGGCCGCTTACCTCGCGGCGGCGACGATCGCGATTTACGTGTTTCTCTACACGCCGCTGAAACGGTTCAGCACGGTGAATACGCTCGTCGGCGCGGTTCCCGGTGCGATTCCACCGGTGATCGGCTGGGCCGGAGCGGGCGGACAGATCGGCTGGCAGGCGTGGTTTTTGTTCGGGATTTTGTTTTTCTGGCAGCTCCCGCACTTCGTTTCCATCAACTGGCTGTGCCGCGAGGAATATGAAGAAGCGGGTTACAAGATGTGGTCGAACCACGACGTGAGCGGAAAAAAGAGCGGCCTGCTTTCCGCAATGTTTTCCGTGATGCTCGCGGTGTTTTCTCTGATGCCGGTGTTTTTCGGATTTACGAACTGGGTGTGGTTGGTGCTCGGGCCTTTGCTGGCGTTGGCGATGATGGCGCTGGCGCTGCGGTTCATGAAAGACGGCGAGCGCGTTTCCGCACGGAAGTTGTTTTTCTTCACCCTGTTGTATCTTCCCTCCGCGCTGGTCACTCTGGTGATCTCGTGGAAAAACTGACACCCTCATGACAACGCTGACCGAATCCGCGAAACAACTGGCCGACGACTTGAGGGATTTGGAGTTTTCCCCGCCGGTCGCCTATGTTTACCGCACCACGGATTACACGTGGGAAGCGCACAAGGCGTATCTCGAACGCTTCGGAAATGGGAGGAAGCGCGTGATTTTTCTCGGCATGAATCCCGGCCCGTTCGGCATGGCTCAGACCGGCGTTCCGTTCGGCGAGGTTGCGGCGGTGAAGGAGTGGATGAAGCTGGAAGCACCGGTTGGAAAACCGGTGCCCGAGCATCCGAAGAGGCCTGTCGAGGGATTTGCCTGCCCGCGTTCCGAGGTCAGCGGACGGCGTTTGTGGGGGCTGTTTGCCGAACGCTTTCCCAAGGCTGAAGATTTTTTCAAAGACCACTTCGTGCTCAATTATTGCCCGTTGGTATGGATGAGCCGGACGGGGGCGAACATCACGCCGGACAAGATCCCGGCGGCGGAAATCGCGCCGGTGGAAACCTCCTGTCTGCGCCATCTCGGCGAGGTCATCCGGATTTTGCAGCCGGAATATCTGATCGGCGTGGGAGCTTACGCGGAACAGCGTTTGGGCCGGGCTTGCCAGATCTATCAATACGAGGCGGAGATCGGCAAGGTGCTTCATCCGTCTCCCGCGTCGCCTGCCGCGAATCGCGGTTGGGCCGCCGCTGCGAGCAGGCAGCTCGCGGAGATTGGTGTCATTTTACCATAAACTGGTCATCATTTGCTTGCCGGTTGACCCGGCTGGAAGATGCGCCTAGAGGTTAGCCGATTCTTTTTTATGACTATGAAACCACCCATCACGATCTCAATTACCGGCGCAGCAGGACAAATTGGTTATTCGCTGCTTTTTCGCATCGCCTCCGGAGAAGTGTTTGGAGCGGATCAGCCGGTGAATCTTCGGTTGATCGAACTCGAAGCCGCCTTGCCTAACCTGCGGGGAGTGGTGATGGAGCTGGCGGATTGCGCGTTTCCCCTGCTTAATGAAGTGATCATCACGGCCGATCTCGACGAGGGATTCAAAGGTGCGAACTGGGCGCTGCTGGTCGGTTCCGTCCCACGCAAGGCGGGCATGGAACGCGGCGATCTCCTCGGAATCAACGGCAAGATTTTCACCGGCCAGGGAGAAGCAATCGGCCGGTCCGCCGCGGAGGACGTGCGGGTTCTGGTGGTTGGCAACCCATGCAACACCAACGCGTTGATCGCGATGAACCATGCGGCGGGCGTGCCGAAACAACGTTTCTTCGCGATGACGATGCTCGATGAGAACCGCGCGAAATCCCAGCTCGCGCAAAAAGCGGGAGTCCATGCGTCCGATGTGACCAATGTCGCGATCTGGGGAAACCATTCGGCCACCCAGTATCCGGATTTCACCAATGCGAAAATCAAGGGCCGCCCGGTGACGGAAGTGATCGGCGATCATGAGTGGTTGGAAGGGGAATTCATCACCACCGTGCAGCAGCGCGGCTCGGCGATCATTAAAGCACGGGGCGCTTCGTCCGCCGCTTCCGCCGCGAATGCCGCGCTGGACACGGTGGTAAAGCTGAGCGAGCCGACGCCCGCCGGAGATTGGTTTTCCGTCGCCGTTTGCTCGGATGGTTCTTACGGCGTCGAGCCGGGGTTGATCAGCTCGTTTCCGATCCGCACGCTGGCGGATGGCAGCTGGGAAATCGTGCAAGGCCTGCCGATCAACAAGTTCAGCAACGAGAAGATCAACGCCACCGTCGAAGAACTCCAAAGCGAGCGCGATGCGGTGAAGGACTTGCTGCCGTAACCGATGAGGCTTTTTACCATGATTTTGCCGATCGCTTCCGCCGCATGGTTTGTCGGCGGAGCGATGGCGGATCATGCGTTGCTGCCTGAAAAAATCGCATCGCACTTCAGCGTGAGCGGGGTTCCGGATGGCTGGATGTCGAAATCCGCGTTCACCGGATTGATGCTCGCGCTCGGACTCGGGGTGCCGGCGTTTGTCATGGGCATCCTGTATGTGATCCGGTTTTTGCCATCCCGGTTTCTGAATGTTCCCAATGCGGCTTATTGGCGGGTATCTGGGAACTACCACCGGGCGTGTGATTTTATATTCTTGTCCTCGTTGTGGTATGGCGGCGCGATTTTGATCTGGCAGCGGTTTTTCCTGAAGCTTGTGGTTTCAGCGAATCAGGTTTCACCACCCCGTCTGGACACAGGAAAAGCCATGCTTGTCACCGCGCCGCTCTTGGTTGTTTCCGTGGGCTGGGTAGTGGTGTTGATCATGAGATTCCGGAGAGATTGCTGAAAGGCCGGATGGAAAATTTTACAAACCACGGGACATGTGGTTGAGCAGGCGGTCGTTGAATTCGTCGGCCATGTTGTAGCCGAGTTTTCTCAATTGTTGGTCGAGCGCGGCGATGGCGACCATGCGCGCGGTGTCGCGGCCGGGGGCGACGGGCATTTCAATGTGGGCGACTTGCTGGCCGAGGATTTCGTAGGTTTTCGGCTGGAGGCCGAGACGGTCCACTTCGTTGAGATCGGCATGGGATTTCAGGCTGACGACGAGGTCGAGGCGTTTGTCCGGGCGGATGGAGGTGAGGCCGTAAAGGTTGGCGACGTTGATGATGCCGATGCCGCGGATTTCCATGTAGCCGCGCGAAAGGTCCGGGGCGGTGGCGATGAGTTCTCCGCCGACGTATTTGATGCGCACCATGTCATCGGCGACGAGCGAGGCGCCGCGCTCGAGCAGGCCGATGGCGGTTTCGGATTTTCCGGAGCCGCTCTTGCCGATGACGAGCACGCCGATGCCGCGCATATCGACCATGCAGCCGTGCATGGTGACGCTGGGGGCGAATTCGTGTTCCAGCTTGATGGTCGCGGCGTTGAGGAATTTCATGGTCACCTGCGAGGTGCCGAACACGGGGATGTTGTGTTCCTTGGCGACGGAGAGCAGATCCGCGCCGATATCGGAGCCGCGGGCGACGACAATACAGGGAATATCGCGGTCGCACATGCGGCGGAAGCGGTCGATGCGCATGGAGTCCGGCAGTTTTTTCAGGTAGGAAAGCTCGGAGTTTCCGAGCACCTGGACGCGCTTGCGGGCGAAGTAGGAAAAGAATCCGGCGAGGGCGAGACCGGGGCGGTTGATGGCGGGTTCGCTGATGGGGCGGTCGTAGCCGACTTTGTCTCCAAGCAGGGAAAGACCGAGGGCTTCACCGTGGGATTCGATGAATTTTCCGACGGTGATGGAGGCGACGGTTTTGACGCGCGGATTCATGGAGCCGAGTGAAGCAGGCGGAAGCTTGGACGGCAAGGATGGGTGATTGGACATTGGGAAATTCGGCTCATTTAAAAAGCGTTTCGACGCCCATGGCGGATTTCCGGAGAAACTTCGGGGTTTTCCGGGGATCGCGCGGGTGGAAAAGACGGAAAATGAAGCCTAGCAGATGCAGGGTGAGGAGGTGGTCGAGGAGCCGGTAGGGATGTTTTTTTCTCAGCAGCACTTGTCCGGTCCAAGCCAGGGTGCGGCGTTTGACGTGGAAGGGTAAGAAGGAAAGTTTAAGACGGTAGCGTTGGCGTTTGTGGGCGGGCCAGCGGAGTTTGTAGGATTTTTTCGCGGAACGGAGCCGATCAATCAGGGTGGGATCGTAGGGCAGGAAGTAGT
Source organism: Luteolibacter sp. (assembly GCA_047605125.1). Classification (GTDB taxonomy): domain Bacteria; phylum Verrucomicrobiota; class Verrucomicrobiia; order Verrucomicrobiales; family Akkermansiaceae; genus Luteolibacter. The sequence goes on along the minus strand of JASGGK010000002.1, from coordinate 201,011 downwards.
AACGCCGGGCGAGCAGGAGGAGGGAAAAAACGTCCCGCATATGCTCGATGTCATCGGCGGGCAATCCAGCTTCGCGGGCGAGCGCGATCATGTGCGGGAATTTCGCGGCGGCGGCCTGGCCGTTGAGAAGCGCGCGGGCTGGATCGGGGACGAAATGCCGGAGGACTTTCCGCACGGCGTGATTGATGAAAATCACGTCCCAATAGACATGGAGAAGCGGAGGAATCCGCACGCGGCGGAAGAAGAGCCGGAGTTTCGCGAAGTCTTCGATGTATAACAGATGCCGAATGGCGGCGTCGGCATGGCGGAGCAGTTCGAGCGCGGGATGAGCGCGGGTTTCTCCGAGATATGCGATCAGAGTTTCTTCCGCGGTTTTTCGGTCGCGGAAAATTCCGATGGAGGCGGCGACGTTGAGGCGGATCCAGATGTCCCGGTCTTCGAGAAATGCGAGTCTGCGGAAACGATGCCAGCCGCCGGTCTGGCACCAGACGGAGATGCCGGCGAGGTTTTTGACGTCACGGAGTTCGCGGGCGAATTGTTCGCAATCCCAGCCGATGAAGGAAGGATACTCGCCCGCGCCTTCGTATTCACGGCGGGCCTGGAGTTCTAGCAGCTTATTTTGCGGAATCGTGAAAAATCCCCGGCTCAAGGGCAGGTAGCGGAAGAAATCGCTCTCGCCGTATTTCATGGAAACGATGAAATGCGGAGAATCGATTCCGCGCAGGACCTCGTCGAGAGTGCCTTCGTTCCATATCAAATCGCCGATGCGATGGGCGCCGACGGTCCATGTGCGCAGGATGAGGGTTTTTCCGGATTTTTCGAAATCCGGCAAGAGACGAGTGATAAGCTTTCGGACTTCCCTCGGGCTGCGCAGGTGGAGGCGGGTGCGGATCGGATCGCGCACGTCTTTGCCATCGCTCTCGCCGATGCGTAAAATCAGGCCGCTCAGTTCGGGGAAATCGTGGAGGATTTGTCGGACGAGTTCGCCGTAGTAGCTTTCCAGTTGAGCGCGTGATTTCAGCTCGGAATCAATGGCGGGTGTGACGGGAATGACATCGGTGGTGAGGAAGATTTTCAGGCCGAATTCATTTTTCAGAAGCCGGAAAAGATAGGTGAACTCTTCTCGGTATATCTGGATGCGGTGCTGGATTTCCGGTTCCTGAAGCGGATGAAGGGCAAGGTGCGCGAGATCATCGAGTGTGACGGCGTTGTAACCGAGCGCGGTTGCTTCGCGGGCGAAGGTGCGGAGATCGCCGGCGATTTGATCCCACTGGATGCGGCGCTGAGGGCCTTCGGTGGCGAGATGGGGAAAGGGGATTTTCGACCAGTTGATGCGCGGTTTTTCGTAGTTGCGAAAGAAGGGGCCGATGGCATCGATCAGGAAAAGCTCCATGAGGGCATTTTTGACACGGAAGCAAGCGCTTCGAGGTCAGGGCGGTGACGAGATCGTCATGGAGTCTTATTGGAGGGAATATGGATAACGGATTCTACGGACAGAGCGCCCTGTGCGTGAAAACGTGGTGATCGTTACTTTTTCAGCCGCTCTTGCAGCTCATCCCACTGCGAGCGGCTGACGATGTAGCCGATGCAGTTTTGTTTTCCGCAATAACAGCGGTGGTCTTCGTAACAATCGACGTCGAATCCGTAATCGAAGGTGAGTTCCTCGCCCGGCTGGATGTCGCGGAGGGAATAAACGAAGATTTTCCGCCCGACGATCCAGGTTTCGCAATTCGGATCGCACGAATGGTTGATCAGGCGCGCGGTGTTCCAGGGAACGTTGCCGTCGATGTCGTAATTTTTCGATAGCGTGAAAATGTAGACGGCGGCGTCTCCGGTTTGGTCGGCGCGCGCCTGCTGGCGGCGCGCGCGTTTGTCGCTTTCTTCCTTATCGACCAGTTCGCCGACGTATTCGATGATGCGGGTTTCCTTGGGGATGAATCGCGTCGCATACACGCCGCGCCCGTGGATTTTCGAATCGCGCACTTCGCAGAGTTCGCTTTGGCCGCGTTTCCAAAGCTCGACGAGCTTGCGGTGGAGAATGTTTTCCGGGATGGAATCAGGCTTTTTGGCGGCCATATGCGGGGATTCTAGCGGACTTCGTGTTTTTCCAAAGGAGGAAGTTCCGTATCGGCGGGCAAGGTGATGAAAATGCCGCGCAGTTCGTTGAGAGAAGTGCTGGAGCCATCGATGAACGTCCATTGGGTTTTGTCCTTGTCGCAAACCGCGACCTGGAAGCCGGTGCTCTGGATCACGACGGGTTTCGGATCGCCCTTCAGACGCATTTCGAAGGTTTTCACGGTCGGGACGAAAACGAGCCACTTGGTGTAGATCAGCGTTTCGACGGATTCACCGTTGATCGTTTCGACTTTTTTGCCCGGCCAAACTTCGTAGCCGCGCGGGAGGCCGGCCGGCTTGAAGGAGAGAATGCGGATTCCTTGTTTCACCATTTCGTCCGCAGCGGAGGAAAGTTGCTGATCAAGCACTTGCATGCCGCCGACACGTGAGGCGGTGCGTTCTTTCCACATTGGATTCAGGGAATCGATGGCGGCTTGGTAATTCCCCTGCACGACTTCATCTCCGAGTTTTTCCACCGCGCCCACGGCTGCCTGAATCACTGCGACCGGCACCACCGAAGGGACTGAGGCGGGTGCTTGTTGCGGTAGTTTCGGAAGCGGCCTCAACGGAGGAGGGGCTTGGCCGAAGGCGGCGCAGGACACCGTGCCAAAAACGGCCGCGGAAAGGCATACGGGCTTTAATTTCATGATTCATGGATGGCGGTGGCGGTCCCTTGCGTCAAGCTCGCCTGAAATCCGCTTGGAATTCCGCGCTTAAGCGTTTAATCCTCGCAGCCCCATGGCGAAGCAGGCACTCGGAAAAGGACTCGGCGCTCTTATCAAGAAGAGTTCGGGAAATCCGTCGGCAGATGGCGCGGTTTCCGCGGACGACGTGAAGCGCGTGCGCGACGTGCCTTTGGATCAGGTGGTTCCGAGCCCGTTGCAGCCGCGGACTCAGTTTATTGAATCTCCCTTGGACGATCTGGTGGAGTCCATCCGCCAGCACGGCATTATCCAGCCGCTGATCGTCCGTCCGGTGAATGGAAAGCTCGAACTCATCGCCGGCGAGCGCCGCTGGAGGGCATCGAAAAAACTCGGCCTCGCCACCGTGCCGGTCATCGAACGCGAAGCGTCGGACCGCGACGTGCTGGAAATGGCGCTGATCGAAAACCTCCAGCGCGAAGATCTCAATCCGATGGAAGAAGCGGCGGGCTATGTGCGTCTGGCGAAAGAGTTTTCCCTGAAGCAGGAAGAAATCGCGGGGCGCGTCGGCAAGTCCCGCGCCAGCGTGGCGAATGCGATGCGTCTGCTCGATCTCCACGGGGATGTGCAGATTCTCGTCGCGCAAGGCCGCCTTTCCGTCGGCCATGCGAAGGCGATTCTCTCGATCAAGGATCAGGATACCCAATTGCTCGCTTCGGACCAGATTTTACGCCGCCAGCTCACGGTCCGCGCTGCGGAAAAACTGGCCCAAAGTTTCCTCGCGGATCAAGCGACCTCGGGTGCCGATGGTAAAAAAACACCCGCGCCGCGTGAAGTGGACATTCATGTGCGGGCGATCACGAACCGCCTGCGCGAACATTTTTCCACCCACGTCGCGATCCAGCATTCGCCGAAAAAAGGCAGGATCGAGATCGAGTATTACGGCGACGACGACCTCCAGCGCCTGCTGGAACTGCTCGGTCTGAATCGGACGGAGTGATTGAGATTCAAGACTTCAAGATCCAAGACGCAAGAGAAGACGGTTGCGTGGAAAGAGGTAATTTCTCTTGTCTCTTCAAGTCTTGTTTCTTGCGTCTCTTCTTCTTCGCGTTTAGCTAGGCCGCATCAAACGACGATCTTTCAGTTTCCTACTTGCCCGGCGCTACCTGAATCCGCGCCGGTCCGTGCTTTCTTCCTTCAGCCTGATTTCCCTGCTCGGGGTGATGCTGGGGGTGTTGGTATTGGTGGTGGTGATGGCGGTTTATGCCGGGCTTGAGCGGAATGTGAAGAGCCGCATCCTCGGGTTCACGCCGCACATTTTGTTGCGCCAGGGTGAAGCTCTGCATGATTGGCAGGAAGCGGCGGAGCGCGCGCAGCGGATTCCGCACGTGCTGAAGGCGTCGCCTTATATTTCCGACAACGTGATTCTCGATATCGGGAAAAACCAGCGCCCGGTGATGTTCGCGGCGGTCGATACTTCGGACCCGGAGCAGGTGAAGGGGATCGAACTGGATTTGAAAAATTACCCGGAATCGAAAGCCGATCTGGGATTGGATGACCGCGTGATCATTTCCTCAACCGTGGCCGAACAATATGGGATCGGCGTGGGGCAGAAAATCCGGCTGTATTCGACGCGGAATTTCGATCAGGTGATGCAGGCTTACAAGGCCACCGAGCGCCCTCCGATCCGCGAGGCGTATCAGGAAAAATGGGAGAAGGTGCGGGAGCTTTTCAAGTCCGGCTGGAAAACGGAAAACGGCCAACCGGTTTTGGCGGCGGCCAATTACACCGAGATTTACGATCTGGTGGATTCGATCCGTCTGGAAGACATCCGCTCTCCCGAAGAAGAGCTGTTGAGAAACATCCTGATCGCCATGGATACGGCCCCGGATCGGGAAGAGGGGGAAATGTTTTTCCGGTTTACCCCGGAGCATCGCGCGGAAATCGACAAGGCGGTGGAAGCGTTGAATACCACGGACGCCGAGAAAATGGATGGCGATACGCTCAAGGGCCTCAAACAGATCGTGCTGCCGAAGGAAGCGGAAGTGATCGGCGTTTATCAAACTTCGCAAATGGCGGCGACGCCGGATCTGTTCGTGCCGCTGCCATTGGCACAAGGTCTTTCCGGATTGGATGACGCGGTGATGGGGATTTCTCTGCGGCTGAGCGATCCGTACATCGCCGGTGAAGCCGCACGCTATGCGCGGCAGCATTTCGATGAAGGATGGCAGGTGCTGACGTGGATGGAGCAATACCAGACGTTCTTCGCGCTGATCGAACAGCAGCGGGTGATGATGTATTTCGCGCTCTCGTTCATCGTGCTGGTGTCCGCGTTTTCGATGATGGCGGTGATGTTTACCGTGACGATCCAGAAGCGCCGGGAAATCGGGGTGATGAAAGCACTCGGTGCCGCGCCGGGGCAGATCGTGCGGGTTTTCCTTTACCAGGGCATCATTCTCGGCGTGCTTGGCGCGGTGTTGGGCGTCGGGCTGGGCCGCTTGGTGATTCATTTCCGGGGGCCGATCCAGATTTTCATGCGGCAACTGAATTTCGATCCGTTTTCCGCGTCGTTCACCGGGTTCAACGAGCTTCCGGCTTATAACAATCCGATCGAGCAGATCATCATTGGTGTGCTTTCGATGATTCTTTGCGCGGTGGCAGCGCTGGTACCGGCGTTTTTCGCGGCTCGCAGCGATGCTGCAAAATCCCTGCGCAATCTCTGAGGACGATGGAAATCTGGATCATTCGCGACGGGGAGAAAACCGGGCCGTTTCATGATTTTGAAATCCGCCGGAAGATCGGTTTGGGCGAGCTGACTGCCGAAACTCCGGCATGGCATGAAGGCATGGAGGAATGGAAGCGGCTTGGGGAAATCTCCTTATTCCAAAGTGAATTTGAGGTGAAAACTCCCGCGCCGGAAATCCCGGACGTGCTTTTTACGCCTCCGCCGCTGCCCGCGAAGCCAGTGTATGTGCGGCGGTTTTTCGCCCGCTGGTTTGATCTGCATCTCTACTCCGGTGTGTGGTGGATCCTGCTGTGGGCGGGTGGGAAAAACATCGCGGATGCCTGGATGAATCCGCTGCTGATGATGGTGCAGCTCATTCCGTGGTTCATTCTGGAAATCATCTTGCTGCATTACCTCGGCACGACTCCGGGTAAATGGCTGCTGGGGCTGCGGGTGGAAAATCAGGACGGTTCGCGGTTGAGTCTTTCGGCTGCGAGAACCCGGTCGATCCGTGTGTTTCTTGTAGGCATCGGCATGGGGGTGAGTTTGTTTTCACTCGTTTGCCAAGGGGTGAGCTGGCTGGTGGCTCGGCGTTTCGGAAATGCCCTGTGGGATTTCACGGGAGGGCACCGGGTGGTTTCAAAAACGATCGGCCCGTTGAGGATGATCGGTTTCGCGGTGTTGTTCTATCTCGCGCTCCAGCTTCAGATGATCGTGCTGAGTCCGTATGTGATCGAGCAGCTCATCAAACAGCGTCCCGAGCTGAAGCAGGTCTTCGACCGGCAAATGCCGTGGCATCTGCCGAAGCGTGGATGATGGCGGGTGATCAACTCCAGCGTTTCACCTCGAAATCCGCGAATTTTTCCACGGATTCGCAATGGGGGAAGTCGCTTTCGAACGTCTGCAACCGGGTGTCTCCGGGATGAAATTCGTAGACATGGCTGACAAGCCATTCGTCCAGCATCCCGGAAAACGCCCGGTAAATCTCGGCGCCTCCGATGACGTAAACCTGATCCGCCAGATCGGAAAGCGTGGCGAGTTCTTCCGGGGAATGGATGACTTCCACACCGGGTGCGGACCACTCCGGATCGCGGGTGAGCACGATGTTGCGGCGTTTGGGAAGTGGTCTGCCGATGGATTCGTAGGTTTTCCGGCCCATGACGATCGGGTGGCCGGAGGTGGTGCGTTTGAAAAACGCGAGATCTTCCGGCAAATGCCACGGGAGGGTTCCGTTTTTGCCGATGATGCGATCCGGCGTCATGGCGACGATGGCGGTGAGTTTCATGAGTCGGAGTTTTCCTGATCGGCTTCGTAATGGAAACGATGAAGCAAGCGGTGGGCGAGCGGGCCGAACATCAGCCCGGCGAGGGCGAGGAAGGCGAGACCGGAGAAAAGCGCGTAGCAACCGGCGAAGAGTTTTCCTGCGTCGGTTTTCATCGGATCGACGGGGCCCATGCCGCCGAGAATCATGGAGGCGTTGAGAAATGAATCGATCCACGGCATGTTTTCCAGCCAGTGGTAGCCGATCATTCCGAGTCCGAGGGCGACGCCGATGATGAGAATGACGACGCCGAACGAACGGGCGAGGCGTTTGAGGAATTCGGCCCGCGAAATGAGGGGTTCGGCGCGATGTTCGAAGTGGAACATGATTGGAGCGCGGACTTCAGTCCGCTTGGCTGGGATGGCGGGATTCTTTGGAGCCGACGTAAACGTCGGCGCTCCTTCTTACACGGCGACGGGGGCTTTGATGTGCGGATGGGATTCGTAGCCGTCGAGGCGGATGTCGTCGAAAGTGAAGGCATCGAGCGTTTTCACGTCCGGATTCAGCCATAGATGCGGGAGTTTCAGCGGTTCGCGGGAAAGCTGGAGCCGGGTTTGTTCGAGGTGGTTCGAGTAAAGATGGAGGTCGCCGAAGGTGTGGACGAAATCGCGCGCTTCGTATCCGCAAACGTGGGCGATCATTTCCGTCAGCAACGCGTAGGAGGCGATGTTGAAGGGTACGCCGAGAAACAAATCCGCGCTGCGCTGGTAAAGCTGGCAGGAGAGGCCGGGTTTTCCGCCGTCTTTTGCGGGATGGACGTAAAACTGGAAAAGCAGGTGGCAGGGAGGAAGCGCCATTTGGCTGATTTGGCCGACGTTCCATGCGGAGACGATATGGCGGCGGGAGTCGGGATTTCCGATCAGGCCGTCGATCAAAAGGCGGATTTGGTCCACGGCGCGGCCGTCGATGGTTTCCCAGGAACGCCATTGTTTGCCATAAACCGGGCCGAGCTCGCCTTCGGAATCCGCCCACTCGTCCCAGATGGTGACGCCGTTTTCCTTGAGATAGGCGATGTTCGTTTCGCCGCGCAGGAACCAGAGGAGCTCGTGAATGATCGAGCGGAGGTGGAGTTTCTTCGTGGTGACGCAGGGGAATCCCTCGCGCAGATCATAGCGGGCCTGCCGACCGAAAACGGAGATGGTTCCCGTGCCGGTGCGGTCCGTGCGGATTTCGCCGTTTTCCAGAACATCGCGCATCAGATCAAGGTAGGCTCGCATGGGGGGATTCAGGCATTTTGGGAGTCACGTAGTCCAGCCCTAGTGAGTTCATTTTTTTGCGTGCTGTACAAGTATAGCGATGCTAGTTTGCCAGCATGCTCGCCATAAGGCTGTCACCTGAGATTGAGAAACGTTTGGAACTTTTAGCTAAAAAGACCGGACGAACGAAGACTTTTTACGCCCGTGAGGCTATTCTCGAGCATCTTGAAGATTTGGAAGATATTTATTTGGCTTCGGAACGTCTAAAACGTCCGAGTAAAACTTATTCCGCTGAGGAAGTGAAGGATGAGTTGGGTTTATAGATTCGACGAGCGGGCGCTGAAGGAACTCCGCAAACTCGGCAAACAAGCTCAGCGTGATATCCTCGCTTATCTCGATGAGCGAGTGGCGGGTGATGGCGATCCGCGTCGTTTCGGTAAGGGTTTGAAAGCTGACTTGGCCGGGCTTTGGCGCTATCGTGTGGGAAATTACCGCATTCTTTGTCAGTTGAAGGACGGGGAATTGCTGGTGTTGGTGGTCGCGGTCGGGCACCGCAGGGATATTTATGAATGATTTGAGCTTATCTTTATCTGAAAGCATACAAGGGCTGGACTGCGAACGGCTTCCCCCTAGTCTGCCAGACAGTCCCGAGGAATGGAGGAGAAACTCGATACATTGCAGCAGGTGGAGCTGGCGGAAGGAGTGGAGATCCGGCTGCGGATGGCGGGGCCGCTGTTGCGGGCGCTGGCGTATGGGATCGATATGGTGATCCGGCTGGTGATTTTGACCATCGCACGGATCACGGTTTCGATGACGGGCATCGCGATGGGCTCTAAAGTGAGCGCGGGCCTGGGCTTGTTGCTGTGGTTTTTGATGGATTGGTTTTACCCGGTGATTTTCGAAGCCGGAAAACGCGGGGCGACTCCGGGGAAACGCATGCTCGGGCTGCGCGTGGTGCAGGCGGCAGGCTCTCCGATCACCATCGGGCAGGCGATTTTGCGGAATTTCCTGCGGGTGGTGGATGGCATGCCGGTCTCGCTGTATGGCGTGGCGATGGTTTCCTGCCTGGCGACGCGGCGTTTCCAGCGGCTGGGTGATTTGGCGGCGGGAACGGTGGTGGTTTATGCGAAGGCACCGGTGCACCAGAGTGTGGCCGCGCCGCCGCCGATTTCTCCATTGCCGATCGGTGAAAAACTCACGGCGGATGAAGTGAGGGCGCTGGCGCTTTTCCGCGAGCGGGCCGGTTTGTGGTCGGATGCCCGGCGGGTGGAAATCGCGGATCAAGCGTCGGTTTTGAGCGGCGCGACGGGCGCGGTCGGCGTTACGCGGCTGATGGCGATGGCGCATTGGCTTCAGGAGAAAAGGAGGGAGCGATGACTTCCGGGGATTTCGAAGCGAAAAACCACGCGCGCTGGCAGGAATACGAAGCGTTGGTGACGGCGCTGGAAAAAGGGAAAAAGCCGGAAGACGCGGGCGAACTTCCGCGACGTTTCCGGGAGCTTTGCCTGGATCTTTCGCTGGCGGAAAACCGGATGTATGGCAGCCGCATCACCGAGCGGTTGAACGGCTTGGTGATCCGCGGTTACGAACTCGTCTATCAAAAACGACGGGGCGGGATGGAAAAAGTGGTGGCTTTCGTCACCACGGAGTTTCCCCGCACGATCCGGCGTGAGTGGAAGCTGTTCGTGATTTGCAGTCTGGTTTTCTGGGTGCCGTTTTTCGTGACGATGCTTTCCGCCGCGTATGACATGCGCTGGGTGCAGGCGATTCTCGGTGCGGAAGGCATGGCCTCGATGGAGGAAATGTATGGCGGCAAGGACATGCAGATCGCCCACCTGCGGCAGGAATACGGCTCGAATTTCATGATGTTCTGCTTCTACATTTATAACAATGTGGGCATCGATTTCCGCGTGTTCGCCAGCGGGATGCTGGCCGGAGTGGGCACCTTGTTTTATCTGATTTTCAACGGCCTGCACATCGGCGCGGCGGCGGGCTACGTGAATCACGCGTGCAACCCGGAATCGTTCTGGACGTTCGTTTCCGGGCATTCGTCGTTCGAGCTTCTCGGCGTGGTGGTTTCCGGAATGGCCGGGATGAAAATCGGCAATGCCATCGTGAAACCGGGACGTCTCACGCGGGTGAGCGCGCTGGTCGCGGCGGCGAAGGAAGCGCTGCCGTTGATTTACGGCGCGGCCATATTGACCAGTCTGGCGGCGGTGGTGGAAGGTTTCTGGTCGGCGGAGCCGCTGCCATCGATGGTGAAATATTCCTTTGGCATCGTGTGGTGGATTTTGCTCGCGGCTTATCTGTTATTCGCGGGAAGGAGGAAGCATGCGGCTCGATAAGGTGACTGCGGAAATCCGCCCGCGCAGCGATTGGGAAGCAGTCGACCTCGGGTTTGCGCTGGTGCGCCGGGATTTCTGGCGCTGCCTCGGGCTTTGGTGGCTGGCGATGAGCGTACCGACACTGATCGGCGGTTGGCTGCTGTGGAATTATCCATCGACGTTTTTGTTTCTCTTCTGGTGGCTGAAGCCGGCGGGAGCGCGGATGGTTTTGTTCCAACTCAGCCGTCGTTTGTTCGGGGAAAAGCCCAGCTGGAAATCGATTTTCCGCGAGCTTCCGCGCGTGTGGGTGCGGCGGTTTTTCTATCGCTTCTGTTGGGCGAGGTTTTCTCCTTGGCTGCCGGTGACGATGGCGGTGGAAGATCTCGAAGGCTTGCGCGGCAAGGCTTACAAGCAACGCTGCAACCAGGTGATCCGGCGCGGCGATGGCGCGATGATGACGGTTTCGTTTTCCGCGGGAACAACGGCGGCGTGGCTGGCGATAGTGATTCTCGTCGCTGCCTACATGCTGATTCCGCAAGGCCAGGAAGGCGTGGTGCAGGAGACTTTGCAGCAAGTGGATTTTGAAAACCTGCTGGATTTCCCCGTGGTGATCCTGCGGGTGATGGCGGCGGCGTTCATGATTTCCATTTCGCTGGTGGATCTCTTCGTCGCGGGCGCGGGCTTCGCGATTTACATCAACAACCGCACGTGGATCGAGGGATGGGATGTGGAGCTGGCGTTCAAGCGCATGGCGCAGCGCCTCATGAAAGTGGCGGTGATCGCGTTGTTGCTGGGTTTGTTTGCCGCACCGATACCGTTGCGGGCGGAGGAAACGCGTTCGCCGGAAGTGGTGGTGCGGGAAGTGAAATCCGCGCCGGAATTCAAGGTGAACACGATGAAAATCCGGGTGCCGAAGATCAAACCCTCGAATCCATCAAAACCGTTTTCTTGGAATGGGTTCGAGGTGTGGGGAAGGCTTTTGCTTGTTTCCATCGCCGGGCTGGCGCTGGCATTGCTGGGTTGGTTGATTTGGAAATCCCGGCATCTGTGGAAATTCCGTGGCGAATCCGCAGAGCTGAAGCCTGAGAAACTTTCGGCCCGCGTGGTCATGGGCATGGAAGTGACGCCGGAGTCGCTGCCCGCCGATGTGCCGACGGCGGCGTGGCAACTTTGGCTGAAGGGCGATGCCCACGCGGCGCTTGGTTTGCTCTATCGCGGCGCGATTTCAAAAGTCATCGAAGTCGGCCATGTGGAAATCCAGGAATCCGACACCGAGGACGATTGCTTGCGGCGGGTGGAAACGGCGGGCGCGCTGGCGTTTCCGGCGTATTTCCGCAGTTTGACGCGTGATTGGTCGCGGCAGGCGTATGCGCGGATTTCCCCGGCTGAGGTGGAAATGCGTGCTTTGTGCGACGGTTGGCCCTTCAGGAATCCAGCGGAAAGGGGGCAGGCATGATGCGCGGAATTCAAGGGTTTCTGCTGAGTTGCCTGTTGTTGTTAGCCGGATGCACGGAATACGAAACCGTGGAACACGAGACCGGCTATCGCGGAAGGGCGCGGCTGAATCCGTGGTTGGCGGCTGAGAAATTTACCAAAGCCTACGATCAACCGGTGATTTCGACGCTGTTGTGGAAAGACCCGACGGACGAGGAAATCGTCTGGTTCATGCCGATGGCGATGCTGTCGAATTCCACTTACATCCGGAAAGTCGATGACTGGATTCAGGGCGGCGGACATCTGGTGTTGATCGCCGAATATGCCGAGCCGGGGAACGATTGGGGCAATGCCGGAAAAGGCGATGTCGAAATGCGTGCGGCGCTGAAGGAGTTTTTCGACCGCTACGGTGTGAATTTTGAAAAACGTGAATCCGCTTCGGCCAGCGAGATTTCATTTGCCGGAAAACCTTACAAGGTTTCCGCGAAGTCGGATTGCCGGGTATCGATCCGCAAGGGTTCCGCCGGAGTTTTCGTGACGGGAAAAATCGGCGACGGGCGACTCACGATTCTAACGGATGGTCGCATTTTCCGGAACCGCTGGATCGGCGAACAGGAGCACGCGGCGTTGCTGAAAGCGCTGATCGATGAAACCGAGTGGGGTGGATCGGTCGGTTTCCTGCGTGGCTCGAAGCTTTCATTGTGGGAACTTGTCGCCGAGCATTTGTGGGCGGTGCTGATCGCGGCGGCGGTGCTGCTGGTGCTTTGGTTGTGGAAAAGCATGCCGCGTTTCGGTCCGCGTTTGTCGGGGAAACCGGAGGAGCCGCAACGGGGTTACGATCACCATTTGGAAGCACTCGGATTTTACCAATGGCGGATCGATAAATGCTCGGAATTGCTCGCGCCGCTGCGCGCGCAGATCGTGGATCGCGGCCAGCGGTTTGCGGCGAAATCCGGCAGGCGCGACGATGATTTTTTCCAAGTGCTCGCTGATCTCGCCGGGATTCCGCGCGAGCGCGTGCAGCGTGCGCTCGTCGAGGTTTCTCCGGCAGACGCCGCAATTCTCACCCGCACCACGGCGGATCTCCAACGCCTTCTTCACCTTCTCAACGAACGAACCACTTTATGACCGCTGATCTCATCCACCGCATTCGCCAGGAAATCCGTCAGGTGATTCTTGGACAAGACGTCGTCATCGAACAAGTGCTCGCCGCGCTGCTGGCGGGCGGCCACATCCTGCTCGAAGGCAAGCCGGGTTTGGGAAAAACCCATCTCGTCAACACGCTGGCGAAGACCTTCGGCGGCCACTCGGGGCGCATCCAGTTCACGCCGGACCTGATGCCGTCCGATGTCACGGGTTTCCGCTTGTTCGACATGCAGAGCCAGACGTTCCAGCTCCGGCGCGGACCGGTTTTCACGCATCTCCTGTTAGCGGATGAAATCAACCGCGCTCCGGCGAAAACGCAGGCGGCCTTGCTCGAAGTGATGCAGGAACGGCAAGTGACCATCGACGGCGAAACCCTGCCGCTCGCGCCTCCGTTCATGACGCTCGCCACGCAGAACCCGGTGGAGCACGAAGGAACCTATCCGCTGCCGGAAGCGCAGCTCGACCGCTTTATCATGAAAGTGCTCATCGAGTATCCGGAGCGCTTGGCCGAGTGTGAGATCGTTTCCCGCTCGGCGGCGAACCAGCCGGATCACGTGGCGCAAGTCTGTGGACCGCAGGAAATCATCGCGGCGCAACAAGCGACGGCGCTGGTGCAAGTCGTGCCGGAAGTCGTCGCGTATGCGGTGGCGATCGCGCAGGCGACGCGTGAGTCGCGCGCGATTTCCCTCGGTGCCGGAACGCGCGGTGCGATCAGTCTGGTGAAAATCGGCAAGGCGTACGCCGTGCTCGATGGCCGCGATTTCGTCACGCCGGACGACATCAAACGCGCCGCCTTGCCCGTGTTGAGACACCGCGTGCAGCTCACCCCGGAAGTCGCGATCAGCGGCCAGGAAGTGGATGAAGTGCTGCGAGGCATCGTCGAAAGCGTGCTAGCGCCGAGGCAGTAATTTTTTACACCGTAATTGCAGATGATGGCGCGAATTTCGATCAAGGCTTTGCTAAATGAAGGCTACGTGGAAGACGTTAGTTCCTTGCGGCGTTTTGAGCGGAAGTATGCGCCCTTTTCTCTTATCGGAGTGCTTTCGGTGTTCGGGGGAATCTATTGCTTTTCGAGAGCGGATCCGCCGCTTTACTTGGGATTAGGAATGATGGTTTTTGGTTTAGCTTTGGTTGCCACAGTGTGCATTCACGGCGCAATCGGTGTTCCCGTGAGCCTGCAATCCGGACAAGTCATGGAAAAATATCGCGGCGAGTCTGAACCCGGAGCGGTGGTTTACGTGTATATCGATTCGCCCTCGAAAACTTTTTGCTCACGCCGGGTTGGCCGTTTTTATGCGGGAGGTATCCTCGTGAAAGGAATACGTTGCTTAAAATCCGGAATCTTCAATCGCCCGAAGCAATGATCCCTACTTCTCGATTGCTATGGATTGCGAGCGGATGGCTGGTTGCGGCGTTCGCGGTGGTGGCGTGGTCTCGTTTTGCGGTTGTTTGGTGGTGGCTGGGGGCGGTGATGGGCGCGGTGGTGGTGTTGGATTTTTTGGTGGGACTGGCGCGGAAGCCGGTGCGGGTGTCGCGGCGGTTGCCGGGACGTTTTGCGATGGGGCAGGTGAGCGAGGTTCGGTTGCAACTGAGCAATGATTCGAAGTGGCCGAAACGCTGCGAAGTTTTTGACGGCGTTCCGCCGGATGCGGTGGCGGATGGGTTGCCATGGCGCGGACTGGTTCCGGCGGGTCGGCACGCACGGGTGTTTCATCCGGTGAAGCTGATGGATCGCGGGGTGGCGAAGTTCGGGCCGGTGCAGGTGCGGACGGATTCGTTGCTCGGGCTTTGGCAGAAAAAATCCCGGCATTTGGAAACGGAGGAGGTGAAGGTTTATCCGAACTATGAGCCGGTGATCCGCTTCGCGTTGCTGGCGATGCAGCACCGGGAAAATCCGCTGGGGATCGTGCGGCGTCCGCGTGCGGGGACGAGCCGGGATTTCCAGCAACTGCGGGATTATCGCGACGGCGATCCGATGGCGCAGATCGATTGGAAAGCGACTTCGCGGCGACAGGCGCTGATCAGCCGGGATTATCAGGAACAGCGGAACCAATCGATCGTGTTTCTGCTCGATACCGGTCGGCGGATGCGGGCGATGGATGGCGAGCTTCCGCAGTTCGAGCATGTGTTGAATGCGCTGCTGCTGGTGGCGCATGTGGCGTTGAAACAGGGCGATCAGGTGGCGGTGAAATCGTTCGGCGGGACGGATCGCTGGCTGCCGCCGATCAAGGGTGCGCATGCGATGCCGGTGTTGCTGAATCATTTGTATGATTATCAGACAACCGCCGCGCCGAGCGATTTCTCGGGAGCGGTGGAGCAGTTGATGGCGCGGCAGCAGCGGCGCTCGCTGGTGATTTTGCTGACAAACCTGCGTGGTGAGGACGGCAAGGAGCTGATTCCGGCATTGCAGGTGTTGCAATCGCGGCATGTCTTACTGCTGGCAAGCATGCGGGAAAAATCGGTGGACGAGACGTTTCAGGCACCGGTGATGGATTTTTCCCACGCTTTGAGATATCTCGCGGCGGATCATTATGTGCAGGAACGCCGGGAAGTGCAGGCGGCTCTTGGCGCAGCCGGGATTTTCACCCTTGATACAATTGCGCAGAGTTTTGCGGTGGATTTGGCCAATCGCTACCTTGATATCAAATCGAGTGGCCGGATTTGAGGGAATCGGGCCGGAAATGAGACTTTTTACGCGATCACGTGATGGGCGTATGGCCGGAATCGTGGCAGTGTCTTTCTCGTAAGGGATAGCACAACAAGCCCCCCAAAGGGCCCACGGGTGTCAGGAATAGGGACCTGATACCCGTGGTCATCCCCTCCTGAAAGATCCGGTGGATCGGTCTTTTACCGCAAAGCAGCGGAGCCGTGCATCAACAATCGACTATCAACGTGAAAGGTCAGGCAATCGGCGTACTGGTTGGCGGCACCGTTTTGTTCGGCTCTTTATTCCTATTTTTGAAGTGGACCAATGGACCAATGTGTCGTCGTAGTCCCACTTCCATTGTTTTGTGTGGATGACTTGCCGTATCCGAATGGAATGCGATTGCCACCAAATAGAATGGCGGAAATCAGTATAATCTTAAAAGCAGTCCAAAATGATATTGTTTTCCATCCAAAAAGAGATGGGAACGTGCTATTCCAGAGCGCCTGAAACAGACAGATGACAATGAGAATTACTACAAGGAAAATTGGGATTGCAAGTAGTGGATATGTCATGGCTTTTGTTTAATTGTCATAAAAAATCGGTAGAGCGTGTGATGGCTATTTATTAGAGTCTTTAAGACTGCTCCGGCATGCGACCGTTGTTTTCCAGGAGGATAAAAACTTCCTCCTGCACTTTTTCCACTTCGGAGAGAGGAATGTTCGGGTCTTTGACGATGAAGATTTCGCCGGTTTTGCGGTGTTCGTAAACGCGCAGGATGCCGGTCGGAGTATGTTGCGTGTCTTTCTCTACGAGCAACTTCTGGCGCTCGAGCATCACCGCGAGGATGTAGCGGGTGTTTTCCGTGTGGTCTTCGTCTTCCTCGACGAGGCGCTGGAGGATTTCCTCGGCGCTGAGGCGTTCGGTCGGGGAGGTTTTTTCATCTTTCGCCGGAGCGGCGTAGCGGGTGCGCCAGAAGGAGAAGGGTTTTTCGTTATCCGCAGTGCGGGCGGCCCAGGCTTCGGAAGAGAAATCGCGGCGGAGGTAGCCGCTGGATTCCGGATCGGGAAACAGGGCGGTGATGATCATTTCCCCGTCTTCGAAGGGGCGCTGGGTCGCGGAGCATTCGCGGGCGCGGGAACGGACATGCCAGGAGTCTGCAAAGGCCATGGTGGGGGATCAGTTGCCGTTGGAGGGGAAGAGGCGGAGCAGGGATTGGTAAATCGGGCGTCCGGTGGCGCGGCGATGATATAAATACAGGCCGACCAAACTAAAAATGATATTGGGAAGCCAGGCGGCGAGATAAGGCGGGATATAGCCGGATTCACCAAACGCCAGCGCGATATTGCTGATGAGAAGCATGAGGGCGGAAAGCACCACGGCGAGGAAAACCCCGCCGCCGGGGCCGCGGCGTGAGAAGTGGATCGAAAGCGGCGTGGCCAGAAGAATCGTGACGAGACAGGCGAAGGGCAGCGCGATCCGGTAATGAAGGTGCGTGAGATACGGCGCGGCATTGACCGCGAAGCCGAGCGTGGCGCGGGATTTCAGCCAGGTGACGAGGCCGGGAATCCCGAGATACTCGGCGGAAAGGCCGGGCTTGATGAGCTGGAGCGGGGTTTCACTCCAGCCGATCAAGTGAAGTGGTCCGGCGTGTTTTTTGAAAGTCGGCACGCCGTCTTTGGAATAGGTGCAGACGTTGGCGTTTTCGAAAATCCACAGCCGCTCCTTGCGTTTCCAGGTGGCGGAGCTGGCTGTGATGCGCTGGGTGATGCTTTGTTTTTCATCCGTGGTGGTGACTTCCACGGATTGCAGCGGTTCGCCTTTTTCGAAATTTTTCGGGAAAATTCCGACCATCCAGAGCCGGTGGGTATGCGGCTCGCGGAACATGACGTTGTTCGCCTCATAGACCGGTCTGCCGCGCGCGGCGTTGAGAATGTTATCTTTCCGTCCTTCGGCGATGGGCGCCCATTGATAGTTCAGTCCCATGCAGAGGAGGCTGAAAAACACACCGGTGATGATGAGCGGGCGGGTGATCCTGCCGACGCCCCGGCCGGACTGGATCATGGCGACGATTTCGCGGTCGCTGGAAAGTTTTCCGAAACAATAGAGCAGGGAAAGCAGCAGGGCGTAGGGCATCAAGAACAGCAGGATGGCCGGGATGCGGTAGGTGTAAAACGTCGCGATGGTGAGCAGGGTGTTTTCACTGTCGCGGAATTCGCTGATGTTGTCGTTCAGGTCGAATAGAAGCCAGATGGAAATCAAAGCGCTGAAACAGACCCCGAAAATGCCGCCGAACTGGCGGACCAGATAGCGGTCCATGGTGTCGGAAATCGCGTAAAGCAGGGTGCCAAGCGCGGGCAGGAGGAAAATCACGCCAAGGATGAGCGGGCGGGCCTGATGGGTCAGAATATCGGAATCCGGGAAGCCGACGAGCTGTTGTTTCACGGCGATCCGTTCCGCCGGAATGATATATGAAGCCATCAAAATCCCGAGGACGGCCAGCACGAGAGGCAGGAGAAATCGTTGCAAGGGGATTCGGGATGAGAACATGGCGCCGCTGGAGAATGTCGCGGGATGCGCGGGGGTGTCGAGCGTGTTGTGTGAAGTTGCGGCTTGGCAGCGGGACGATTGCAGGATGCGATGGCCGCGAGATGATTTCGATCACGGAAGGCCAGCCGATCCCCGGATTTTGCGATTCGGTGCGGGATGCGTTTTCCCCGAAAGGCCTGCTTTCGAAATCCAGGGATTTTGAGTATCGCCCTCAACAGCAGGAACTTGCGGTTGCGGTGGCCAGCGCGTTGACACAGGCATCGCCATTGGTCGCGGAGGCGGGAACGGGCGTGGGGAAATCACTGGCTTACTTGTTACCTTCCGCCCGATTCGCGCTGGAGACGAACCGGAAAGGCATCATTTCCACGCATACGATCAACCTTCAGGAGCAACTCGTCCGCAAGGATATTCCGATCGTGCGGAAGGTGCTGGGCGAGGAACTTCCGGCGGTTTTGCTGAAAGGACGGCAAAATTACCTGTGCCCGCTGCGGTTGCGCCGGGCCATCGAACAGGCGGGGGATTTGTTCACGAACACGGAATCGGACGAGCTGAACGCGATTTTGAAATGGTCCGAGAGCACGCGCGACGGGACGTTGAGCGATCTTCCGTTCAAGCCGCAGATGAAAGTGTGGCTTCAGGTTTGCAGCGAGGCGCATTCGTGCACGGCGAGAAATTGCGGGCCGCGCGGGAATTGCTTTTTCCAGGAAGCGAGGAAAGCGGCGGCGGATGCGAAGCTGATCGTGGTGAACCACACGCTGTTTTTCGCCCTTCTGAATACCGAGGAAGTGGCGGACCGCGAAGACGGAGGAAAAATCGGCGGCTTTCTTTTCCCGAATGATTTCGCGGTTTTGGACGAAGCCCATACCATCGAGCAAGTCGCGGCGATCCAGCTCGGGCTGCGGGTTTCCCAATCGGGCTTGCGCTTTGATTTGCAGCGGCTTTATCAGCCGCGCACGCGCAAGGGCTTGCTGAAATCGTTCCGCAAGGCGTCCGCGATGCAGGCGGTGGAAGAGGCCTTGATCGCCTCGGACCGGTTTTTCCACGAACTGGGCGATGTGGCGCAATTCGGGAATTTTTCCAAGGAATGGCGGGTGCGCGAGCCGGAGTTGGTTCCGAATACGTTGGCCGAGCCGCTGCGGCAGCTTTGCTACGAAATCGATTCGCTGGCGAAAGACGTCGAATCTGAAACCACGCGCTCGGAGCTGCAGGACGCTTCGCGGAAACTGCGGGAAGTCCATGGCTCGATCAGCGCGTTTCTGGACCAGCGGGAGGATCACAGCGTTTACTGGATCGAAAAAGCCGGGCGCGAGGAAACGCAGTTCAGCATCCACGCCGCGCCGGTGAACGTGGCGGATCGGTTGCGGCCCTTGTTGTTTTCCGGAAAGAAAAGTCTGGTGATGACCAGTGCGACGCTTGGCGTGGGCGATCCGAAACTCGGGTATTTCCGCAAGCGCGTGGGCGCGGAAAAAGCGCTGGCACTGAGCATCGGCAGCCCCTTCGACTACCAGCGGCAGATGCGGATCCGCATTTACAAATCCGTGCCGGAGCCGGGAACACCGAAGTATGACGAGCTGCTGGCGGAAGGAATCCGGCAGGCGGTTCTGGAGAGCCGGGGCCGCGCTTTCGTATTGTTCACCAGCTATAAAACGATGCGCGACGCAGCCCAGCGGCTGGGGCATTTTTTCAAAACGCAGGGCTGGCGGTTGATCACGCAGAGCGACGGGCTGCCGCGCCACCGGATGATCGAGGAGTTCAAAAACGATACGGACAGCGTGCTTTTCGGCACGGATAGTTTCTGGACCGGCGTCGATGTTCCGGGAGAAACCTTGTCGAATGTGGTGGTCACGCGTCTGCCGTTCGCCGTGCCGGATCACCCGCTGACGGCTTCGAGACTGGAAGCCATCGAATCCTCGGGCGGAAATCCGTTCATGGAATATTCCGTGCCCGAGGCGATTCTGAAAATGCGCCAAGGTGTGGGCCGCCTGATCCGCACCGGGAGGGACAGCGGCTTGGTGTGTATTCTGGACAACCGGATTCTGACGAAAAAATACGGCAATGTTTTCCTCAAAGCCCTGCCGGACGCGCCGGTGGAGATTGTGGAGAAGTGAGATTCCTCAAAGAGCGGCCAAGTGGGAAATCGCGTTTTTCAACATCGTGCTGTTCCATTGTCCGGGCGCGGTCGGCAGGTCGCCGATGAAGCCGTAGTTGAGCACGCTGCCGCACTGGGCGCAGAGTTGGCGGGAAACGGGCGCGAGCGGTCCCATGCCCATGGAAGAGACTAAAATCCCGTGATCGGCTTGTTGGAATTCAGCGAGAAACGCGAGTTCGGCCGGTGAGGAAAGTTGGGCGGCGTATTTGAAAACGGCGGCTCCGGCGTCCTTTGCGGAAGCGGCGGCGACTTCGAGCGTCGTGCGTGAAGGAAGTTTGTGGAAATCGTGGTAAGAGGCGACCCACGGAATGCCGAGGTCCCGCGCTTTTTCCAAAAGGGGCTGCATTTCCGCGATGCTTGCGACCTCGATATCGATCAAAGCGGCGTCAGGCAGGCATTTTTCCAGAAGTCCCATGCGCTGGGCCGCGTTGAGCGTGAGCGCTCCGCCTTCTTCCTGGCGGCGTGCGGTGAAAAGCAGCGGGAAGCCGAGCAGATGGGTCCAGCTTTCCGCGGAAAATTCCGGGTGATCGCGCAAAAGCAGATCCAAACGGATCTCCGCGATGTCGCAAACTGCCGAGAGGCTGGAAACCGTTGAATTTCTCAACGATCCGGCATTTCCAAAACTCCCGACGACACGGGCGGTTCCTTTTTTCAAAAGGTTCTCGGCAAGCGGCATGGAAGTGTGATGCTCGTCAATCCTGCCTTCGTCAACCGATTGTGGCGGTTGCGGGAAGTTAATCGGTTAAAAAAGCGAAAATTTCGCGGCTTTTTCACCCTTTTCTCTGGCCAACCTAAATTTCCATTTCCTAGTTTGTTGGGAAACCCACATCGCATGCACTTATTGCTTCGTAAACCGCTCGTCCTCGCTGCCGCTTTCGCTTTCACTGTTTTGTCCGCCGGATCGGCCTTTGGACAGGCTGCCAAAGCCACCATTGAAAAACCCGCTTTCGATGATCTTCCATCTCCTGAATTTTCCGGTGGGAAGCAGAAGGATTTCAAACCGAAGAACTGGATCGATGTGGAAGCCAAGGTGCGGATCCAAATGGCTCCGGAGCCTGCCACCAAGGTTTGTGATAAAGTGGAAGTCGTTTGGTATGTGGCGGCTGCCAATCCGGATAAAGCCGGCTCTTACTATAAAATCCGCCGCAAGGTGACTTACATGAACGTGCCTCTCAATGAGGACGTTTATTTCTCCGTGTATCTTTCTCCTTCAGCACTGAAGCGTCTCACCGGCTCCGCGGATGCCGGGAAGCGCGCCGTGAAAATGATTGGTCTCGAAGTGCTGGTAAACGGCCAAAAAGTCGGTGAAAGCGCGAACGAAAAACCGGGTTGGTGGAACGTCGCGTCCGACAAAATTTCCGAAACGAACGTCGTGAAACTCCTCGATAAGTCCGAGACACCATTCAGCAACATGTGGTGGGACCGTTATCCGGAAATCGATCCGACGGCTCCAAAGGCTCCGTAACTTTTCCGCGTTCCACCCGATTCCTCGGCGTTTTCGCACGCAATTTTTCCCCATTGTTTTTATCATGGCTGAAACACAGACCTCCGTCGCTCTCAATATCGGCTCCCAGCGCATCAGCATGGCGGTTTTCGAAACCTCGAAAACCGGTGGCCTGATCCTCAAATCCTACGCATCGGAAGCCATTTCGGCTGATCCATCCCAGGAGGCGAGCCGCATTGTCCAAACCCGCGCCGCCATCACCGAGCTGGCTAAAAAGCTCAAAATTGGCAAAACCAAGATCCGCTACGCCATTTCCGGCCAATCGGTTTTCACCCGTTTCGTGAAACTTCCGCCGTTGCAGGAAGATAACATCGAACAACTCGTCACCTTCGAAGCCCAGCAGCACGTTCCCTTCCCCATCGATGAAGTCGTTTGGGACTATGAACTCATCGAAGGTGCCGGCGAAAAGGAAGCGGTGATCGTCGCCATCAAGGGCGAGTCTCTCGATGAGATCAACGACGCGGTGAATGCCGCCGGCCTCGGCACATCCGAAGTGGATGTGGCTCCCATGGCGCTCTACAATGCGTTCCGCTCGGCTTACGGCCAAGTCGAGGAGCCTGTGCTGGTGATCGATATCGGCGCGAAGACCAGCAACCTGCTTTACATCGAAGGCGGTCGTTTCTTCACCCGCAGCATTCCGATCGGTGGTTCCGCCATCACGGCAGCGATCGCGAAGGAATATCAAATCAGTTTCGCCGATGCCGAAGCGCAGAAAGTCACCAACGGCCTCGTACTGATGGGAGGTGGCCACGCCGAGCAGCTCGATGAATCCATCGCCGGTCTCGGTACCGTGATCCGCAATGCGCTGACCCGTCTGCCTGCGGAAATCGCGCGTACGACGAACTACTTCCGCAGCCAGCACGGCGGCAGCGCTCCCCGCCGCGTGATCCTTGCCGGTGGCGGCGCGAATTTGCCCTACACCCTTGAGTTTTTCGCCGAGAAACTGAACCTTCCGATCGAGTATTTCAATCCGATCGCCAACGTCACCCTCGGCAAGTCCGTCGAGGCGGGTGCGGTGCAAGGGGAGGCCCATCAGCTGGGCGAGCTGATCGGTCTCGGTCTCCGTGGCATTGGAAAATCCGCGATCAATATCGATCTCGTGCCGGATGTGGTGGAGCAATCCCGTGCGGCGGATCGGCGCAAACCGTTCCTCATCGGCGCGGCGGCGCTCGTGCTTCTCGGGTGTGGCGCCTGGGCGGGCTTGCAATTTGTTGCAGCGAAAAACGCCGAGGAAAAGGCCGTTGCCCGTGAAGATGCGAAAGGAATTCTTCAACCTCTCGAACAGGAGATCAGCGCTTTCCTGAAAAAGGAGGAATCCGCCCGCAAGATTGCGACCGGCTACACTTCCGCCGAAGCGGATCACGCTTATTGGCTCGATCTCCTCGCCGAAGTCCGTGGGGCGTTCGCCAGCGATGCCGTCTGGATCACGGATTTCAGTCCGGTTGTCGGATTTGAAGCTGTTCCCGCGGAAGGAAAAACCGCGCGTGACCCAAGGGCCGCCAATGGCCGTGACGCCGTAAGACCGGATTTCCCGACCACCGTTTATGGTGCTTCCGCTCTTGCTGATATTCGTCCGGAAACCACTTCGAAAACGGCGAAAGGCGCCAAGCCTGCGGAGGCTCCCGCTCCGGTGATCAACGCCATCCGCGTGAAGGGGCTGTGGCGTGAGAATCCGAAGAGTCAAAACGTTGTTTCCGAGTGCCTGAAAAACCTCAAAGACAAGACGGATGGAAACTTCACCTTCAAGGCCAAAGGGCCGAAAAACACCGAAGTTACCCTCAACGATGAGCAAATTCTGAAAACCAGCGTCGTCGGCAGTGCCGAAGGCGCCCTCGCAAACACCTTCGAAATCACACTTCCGCTCTCTCGTCCGGTGCCTGCCAAGTGAAAACCCTTAACGAAATTTTTACGCTCAATTGATATGAGTTGGATCCAAGAAAATAAATTTGTCGCGACCCTCGGCGGCGTCACCCTCGCGGGCGCCGCTTTGCTGGTGGGTTTCGGCGTGAAAAGCTGCAATGACTACGGCTCCGCCAAGGAACGTTTTGATGCGGCATCGGCGGAAGTTTCCCAGTTCGAGAGCCTGCCGCTCTATCCGAAAGAGGAAAACAAGAACGGGAAGGAAAAGGCGCTCAAGGAATACATCAAGCAAACCGAAGACCTTCAGGCCGCGTTTGAAAAATACCGCCCGGCCG
This sequence comes from Luteolibacter sp., assembly GCA_047605125.1. Lineage (GTDB taxonomy): Bacteria > Verrucomicrobiota > Verrucomicrobiia > Verrucomicrobiales > Akkermansiaceae > Luteolibacter. The sequence continues at coordinate 177,067 of JASGGK010000002.1, read as the reverse complement.
CTGCGGAAAAAATCAGCCCTCAGGATTTCACCGATCACCTGAAGTCCGCCGATGCGGAACTTCGCAAAGCATTCGGAGATTCGAAGACCGCTTTACCCGCTAACTTCTTTGTCGGCTTCGAACCCTACACCGGCACCTTGGCTCGTGATTCCGCAACGGGAATTCTCGACTATCAGCTGAAAGGCGTGAAATCAATCCTGCTTTCGCTTGCCGCGGCTGCGCCCGGCGAATTGACCAACCTCAGCCGTCCGAAACTTCCTGAAGAAGACGGTCAGGAATTCAAGCCTGCGGCCGATCAGGTGTATCGCGCCCTTCCTCTCGAAATCAGCTTCCGCGGTTCCGAGAAAACGGCCCGCGCGTTCCTTTCCGCTTTAAGCAAGAACGACCAGCAGTTCGTGGTGATCCGCAGCATTCGCATCACCAATGAAAAAGCCGACGCGCCATTGGCGACGGACGCGAAATTTGAAACCCCGCAAGCCGCTCCCGCAGGTGATGCCGGTGGATTCGTCATGCCCGGTTCCGAGCCTGCTCCTGCGGCAGCCGCCGCACCGGTGGCGGACTCCAGTCCGGTGCTCATCCAGGTGCTCGGCAAGGAAGAAGTGAACGTCTTCCTCCGCCTCGATATTCTTCAATTCCTTCCTGCAAAGGCACTCCCAAAACCCTGATCCCACTTCTTAAACAACCATGTCCTGGTTCGAAAAAAATTACGAAAAAGCAGCTATTGGCGGTGCCGCCGCCGTGGCGATTGGCCTCGGTGTGATGGGTTGGATGCAACTCAACAAAGTCGATGTCGATTTCGACAGTTCGCTGAAAGGAAAGGGAAACAACGATCCCGCTGTAAAAGGTGCGGAGCTCATTCCCAAGGCTCTTTCTTCCATGAAATTGGATCGTGCGGTCCGTCCGGCGGATGTCGATGGCCGTGATGTGGATCTCTTTGTCGGCGTGCCGCTTTTCATTGGTAAAACGGATGCCTCAAAGCCGGTGGATCTCTTCAAGAGCGAGCCGGTCCACGCACCGATTCCCAATATCTGGTGGCTTGAAAACAAGCTGGACCCAGGCTTTGCGGATTCTCCGCAGCGCGATCCGGATGGCGACGGTTTCTCGAATCTTCAAGAGTTTGAAGCAAAGACGGATCCGAATGATTCCCAATCCCATCCTGCGTTGGTCAACAAACTCAAGTTTGTCAAAGACGAGAGCGTGAAATGGATCCTGCGCCCCGGCTTTGAATCCGGCGGTGGTTTTTCATTCAAATACTCGGATGATAAGAACAACACCGCCAGCAGCGGAACGGATGTGGTGATGCCGAATGGGGTTTTCTTTGCTGTAGATAAAAAAAATACGCCGAATGCCCAAAACCGTTTCAAGTTCGTGAGCTTCGAAAAACGGAAAGTTAAACATGAGAAATTCGGCAGCGAAGAAGAGGTGACTTTCTTGAAAATCGAAGATCAGCGCGGTAATAAGAAAGGTGTCGTGTATGAGCTTCCGTCTCCGCTGAACGAAGCCAATGCCGCCAAGTTCGCCCAGTATGACCGGACCGCCGTGTTGTCTCTCGAAGCGGTTGGTGAGGAAGGAAAGCAATTCAAGGTTGAAGAAAAAACCTCCTTTGCTCTTCCTCCGAATGCAGCGGAAAAATCTTACTTCATTCAGGAGATCTCTCCTGAATCCATCACCGTGGAATACACGGGGCCGGGCGGAGCTAAGCAAACCGTCAAAATTCCAAAAGGTTGAGAAGCTCGTGAAACCCAATTAAAAATCGCTTTTCAAATCTCAAAAACATCGCCAGAAACCCTCAGTCCAATATGCAAAAAATGCCCATGTATCTATCCAGCCGCACCGCTTTCGCGTTGATGGCAATGGCTGCGGCCATGCCAGCTACCGTGACGGTCGCTAATGCCGGCGAAGGCGGAAGCCTGAGCGGCCTTGCCCAACGCGAGATGATCCGCCGCCAGGAGGCCGTCTCCGATGCGGATCGTTTTCTCAACGAAGGCCGCGAGGCATATGCCAAAGGCGACTATCAGACTGCGGTGGATAAATACCGTCAGGCACTGGATCGTCTGCCTCCATCTCCCATGGTCAGCGACCGCCGCGAAGTGATCCTCCGCCACCTTTCCGATGGCAGCGTCGCTCTCGCCCAGCAATATCGCAAGGTGGGTAAATACACCGAAGCACGCGCTCTTCTGGAAGGAGTGCTCGCTCCAGGCATCGATCCGGAAAGCCCGGAAGCCAAGCGTGAGCTGGCTTACCTCGATGACCCGATCCGCACCAATCCGGCTCTCACCTACGAACACACCCAAAACGTCGATAAGGTGCGCCGCGGTCTCTACACTGCGGAAGGAAACTACAACCTCGGCAAATACGACGATGCCAAGCGCGAATACGAAAACGTTCTCCGCATCGACCGTTACAACACCGCCGCCCGCCGCGGTCTTGAAAGACTCGCGCAGGCCAAAACGGATTATTATAACGCCGCCTACGATCACACCCGCGCCGAACTTCTCATGCAGGTGGATGCCGCTTGGGAACTCGCCGTGCCGGTCGAGCCCCCAGCGTTCAATGACAACGGTTCCGGGCTCGATAATGCCAGCACCGGTGTTGCCTACATCACCGAAAAACTTCGCTCGATCATCATCCCGAGCATCAACTTCGAAGACACCACGGTTGACGAAGCCATCGATTTCCTCCGCCTGCGTGCCGCGGAACTCGACACCCGTGAGATCGATCCTTCCAAGAAAGGGGTGAACTTCGTCATCCGCCGTCCGCGACCAACTGATCCGGCCGCACCAGCGGTTCAAATCCCGCCGGTCAAGGAACTGCGTCTCCGCAACGTTCCGCTTTCCGTTGCTCTGAAATACATCTGCGATCAAACCCAGCTTCGTTACAAAGTGGATGACTTCTCCGTCATTCTTGTTCCCGCAGCGGACCAAGGTCAGGATTTCTTCACCCGCACCTTCAACGTTTCTCCGGATTTCGCTTCCACTCTCAACGGTTCGGGCGGATCGGGCGCTCCAGCGGCAAGTGCCGATCCGTTCGCCGAGAAGTCTCCTACCGCGACCCTTACCGACCGCAAGCCGATCAAGGATCTCTTGGTGGGAGCCGGTGTGACCTTCGCTGAAGGTGCGTCCGCCACTCTCAGTGGTGGGACCCTTCTCGTCACCAACACTCCTACGGAGCTCGACAAGATCGACAACCTGGTTCAAACTCTCGCTTCCAAGAAACCGAAGCAGGTCAAGATCACCACGAAGTTCGTCGAAGTTTCCCAGGAAAACACCGACGAACTCGGTTTTGACTGGGTCATCAGTCCATTCGGCAGCGGCAGTGTGACCGGTATGGGTGGTTCGACCGGCAGTGGTTCCGCCCGTACTGCATTGGACTTTGGAGACACTCTGGTCAATGGCACGGACACCGCCGGGAATGCGAGCGGGATCGTCACCAGCGGCCTTCGTAGTGGTAGTTACGCAATCAGTCGTAATAACATTGATTCGATTCTGAATAATCCAGATCGGAATTCGGAAACCAGTTCGGTCGCTCCGGGCATTCTTGGCCTGACCGGCGTGTTTGGTGGCAGTGAATTCCAGATGATCATGCGTGGTCTGGCCCAGAAAAAGGGCACGGACCTGATGACGGCTCCATCCGTGACCGCACGTTCGGGTGAAAAAGCCAAAATTGAAATCATCCGCGAGTTCATTTATCCGACCGAATACGAACCCCCTCAACTCCCGAATTCGGTGGGTACCAGTTCATCGAGCCTCACCAGCGTTGGGACTAGCAGCAGTTCCTTCCCGGTCACTCCCGCGACTCCGACCGCGTTCCAAACCCGCAACACCGGGGTAACGCTGGAAATCGAGCCGACGATTGGTGAAAACGACTTCGTGATCGATCTCAGGTTCGTCCCTGAAATCGTCGAGTTCGAAGGTTTCATCAATTACGGCAGTCCGATCAATGCTCCCAGTACCACTGCGACCGTTGCGACGACGGTCACGATCACCGACAACCGCATTGAAATGCCGGTGTTCGCTTCCCGCCGCGTGACGAGCTCGCTGACAATCTATGACGGTTACACCGTTGCTGTCGGTGGTTTGATGCGTGAAGACGTGCAGAATGTGGAAGACAAGGTGCCGATTCTGGGCGATATCCCGCTGGTTGGCCGTCTGTTCCAGAGCAAGAGCGAAAGCCGGGTCAAGAGCAACCTGATCATTTTCGTGACCGCCCAGATCATTGATGCGACCGGTCGTCCGCTGCGTGGTTCTGATGCGACCCCAACCACCGTAGCGACTCCGTCCGTTGGTGGTGATGGTGTTCTGCCTCCACTGAATCTTCCTCAATAAGACATCGCCTTTATTTGATTCCCAACGACCGACAGGAATTTCCTGTCGGTCGTTTTTATTTGAAAGGTTGTTGCTTGATCCTTGCCGGGGATTTTCCACATTACCTCTGATGCAGGTACAGGCTTTGACCGGCGGAATCGCCTCTGGAAAATCGACGGCATGTCGGTTGATTGAAGAGCTGGTGCCAAGAAGTATCCTGTTCGATTGCGATGCTTCGGTGCATGCCTTTCTGGAGACAAATTCTGAAGTAGCCGCAGCAATAAAAGAGGAATTCGGTGCCGCCTCGCTCTCTCCATCGGGTGAGGTGGATCGCTCGTTTTTGCGGCAAGAGGTCTTTTCAAATCCTGAGGCGAGAGCCCGTTTGGAAGCGATCCTGCATCCCCGGGTGCGGCAGGAATGTCTTGCTTCTCTAGAGATGGCTGCTAAACAGGGCGCGGAGTGGTTCGTGGCGGACGTGCCTTTGCTTTTTGAAAAAGGGTTCGACTTTGGCCAGACGCAGGTGATTGTCATCGCCTCATCGGGTGCCACCCAGATCAAGCGGCTGAAGGCCCGCAACGGATTCGAGGATTCCCTCATGGAATCCATTCTCCAAGCACAACTCCCGCTAGATGAGAAGATAGCCCGTGCGGATATCGTCTTTTGGAATGAAGGCCCGCAAGCGGTGCTCGAATCCCAGATCCGGCGTTTTTACCAAGTATTTCCATGACCTCCCCGAACGAAGCCGAAGTATCGGCAATCGAAACTTCCCAAACATCCCAGCCTGCGGCGGCACCGATTCCGACCACGATTGATATCAATCGTTTTCGCAGGAAATCCTTGGCCGAATTGCAGGCGATGGCGGAAGCCGTACCTGCCCGCATTCAAGGAGGCATTCCGAAAAGCCAGCTCGTCTACGAGTTGCTCTGCTTTTATGCGGCAGAGGGCGCGGTGCTTGAATGCGAGGGGATTCTCGAATCCTCCAAGGAAAACTATGCGATGCTGCGTGATGCGGACCGCAGTTTCCGTCCGGGGCCGGACGATATTCATGTGAGCAATCATTTGCTCCGTGAGCTGGGCTTGCGTACCGGGCAGCGGGTGAAAGTGAAAGTCCGCAGCCCGCGTGAAAGGGATAAATACCTGTCCGTGCAGGAGATTCTGGAGATTGAAGGCATTCCTGCGGCTGAATTCAAGGCTCGCAAGGATTTCGATCATTTGACGCCCTTGTTTCCGGATCAACGCGTCCATCTCGAAGGGGAAGGCAAGGAGTTCCTGGCGGTGCGCGTGATCGATCTGATCGCGCCACTTGGCAAAGGCCAGCGGGGCTTGATCGTCGCTCCACCTCGTGGCGGTAAAACGATTTTGCTGAAGCAAATCGCGCGCTCCATTCGCTTGAATCATCCGGAAGCCGAACTGATCATTCTTTTGCTCGATGAGCGTCCGGAGGAAGTCACAGACTTCGAAGAAACCGTCGGCGCGCAGGTTTTCGCGTCTACTTTCGACGAATCTCCGAAACGTCATGCCCAAGTTGCGGATCTCGTTCTGGAACGCGCCAAGCGTTTGGTGGAGATGGGCAAAGATGTGATTCTTCTGCTCGATAGCCTCACCCGGCTCGCGCGCGGCCACAATTCGGCGATGCAAGGCGGGCCGATTGGTTCCGGTGGTGTCAGTCCGGCGGCACTTCAGAAATCCCGGAAGTTTTTCGGCGCGGCCCGCAACGTGGAGGAAGGCGGTTCGCTTACGATTCTTGCCACCGCATTGATCGAAACCGAAAGCCGCCTCGATGATGTGGTTTTCGAAGAGTTCAAGGGAACGGGAAACATGGAAGTCCGCCTGGACCGAGAACTGGCCGAGCGCCGGGTTTTTCCTGCGATTCACATTCCGCAATCCGGCACCCGTAATGATGACCGCCTCTATCATCCGGACGAGTTCCTGCGGGTGGTGGATATCCGCAAGCAGCTCGCCCAGCAGCCGATTGGCGATGCCATCCAGACATTGCTGACGAATTTGAATGCCACGAAGACCAATGCCGAGCTGCTTCTGCGCGGTCTGCGATAAATGCGGTCAGCGGTTTTGCGCCGCCTGATTCTTTGCTGATTGGCCGATGGCCGTTGACGAATGTTGACACAAGAAGGTGATCGGGTAGGGTTGTAAGTTGTATCGGGATTTTCATTCCGATATGCCTTAAAATCCTACCTATCACCCCGATGGCTACCAAAAAGAAAGCCGCGAAGAGTGCGCGAAAATCCTCCGCAAAGGGAAAATCCGCGTCACGAAAACCCCAGGTCGAAAAAACAAAGCCTGTCACAAAGGCGAAGCGCCCCGCCTACGTTTACAAGTGGGGCGCGGGAAAAGCGGATGGTCATGGCGGGATGAAGCCGTTGCTCGGCGGCAAGGGGGCGAATCTCGCGGAAATGACGCGCATCGGTTTGCCGGTGCCGCCCGGATTCACGATCACGACCGAGGTTTGCACGCATTTCTATCAAAACGGAAGAACGTATCCTCCCGAGCTTCAAGCCCAAATCGAAGGTGGGATGAAAAACGTCGAGAAGATCATGGGGACGAAGTTCGGAGATTCGGACGCCATGCCATTGCTTGTTTCCGTCCGCTCGGGCGCTCGGGATTCGATGCCGGGGATGATGGATACGATTCTCAATCTCGGCTTGAACGATGAAACCGTCCTCGCCTTGGCTGCGGCGACGAAGAACGAGCGTTTCGCGTGGGATTGTTACCGCCGCTTCATTCAAATGTATGGGGACGTGGTGCTGGGCGTGCAGAAGCGGGAAGGGGAGGATCACGAGCCGTTTGAAGAAGAGATTTCCCGTTACAAGCGGGAGCTTTACGGGAAAAAGGAAGTGCTGGATTCCGAACTCACCGCGAAGGACCAGCAGGAGCTTGTGCAGCGCTTCAAGGAGTTGGTGAAACAGCGGACGGGAAAGAAATTTCCGAACGATCCGTGGGAGCAACTCAAAGGCGCGGCGGGCGCGGTGTTCGGCTCGTGGATGAATGACCGGGCGATGGTTTACCGCCGCAAATACAACATTCCTTCGGAGTGGGGAACAGCGGTGAACGTGCAGGCGATGGTGTATGGAAATACCGGAAACAGCTCGGGCTCCGGCGTCGCGTTCACGCGGAATCCGGCGAACGGCGAGAACGAGTTTTACGGGGAATTCCTCGTCAACGCGCAAGGCGAAGATGTGGTTGCGGGTGTTAGGACTCCGTCGCCGGTTGCCGAAATGAAAAAGGCATTGCCGAAGCCTTATGCGGAGCTGGTGAAAGTGAGAAAGACTTTGGAACAGCATTTCCGCGATGTTCAGGACATCGAGTTTACGGTCCAGGAAAACAAATTGTTCATGCTGCAAACGCGCAATGGCAAGCGAACCGCGGCTGCTGCGCTCAAGTTTTCCATGGATATGGTGAAGGAAAAGCTCATCGATTGGGAAACCGCCGTGCTGCGGAATCCGGCGGATCAACTCGATCAACTGCTCGCCCCGATCTTCGATCCCGCCGAGTTGAAAGCCGCGAAAGCGTTGGCGAAAGGCTTGCCGGCGGGACCGGGGGCCGCTTCCGGGAAAATCTATCTGAATGCCGAACGCGCGGCGAAAGCGGCGGATCGCGGGGAGAAGGTGCTTTTGGTTAGAAATGAAACCAGCCCGGAAGACCTTCGCGGAATGATCGCGGCGGAAGGAATCCTCACGGCGAAAGGCGGCGTGTCATCGCATGCGGCGCTTGTTGCCCGCCAAATGGGCAAGGTATGCGTATGCGGCGCGTCCGCTTTGGACATCGATTACGAAAAGAAAACGGTCACGGTTTCCGGGAGGGTTTTCAAGGAAGGGGACTTTCTTTCCATCAATGGAACGAGTGGCGTGGTTTACGGCGGACAGTTGAAAACCGCTCCGTCGGAAATCATTACGGGTATTGTTGATCATGATCCGAAGTCGCGGAAAACCGAGAAGTTCAAAAGCTTCCAGAAGCTGATGAAATGGTGTTCGGATGCCACCCGTTTGGGCGTTCGGACCAATGCGGATACACCCGAACAGACCCGGATTGCTTTGGCGTTCGGCGCGGAAGGAATCGGTCTCACCCGCACCGAGCACATGTTTTTCGAAGGCGACCGCATTGATGCGATGCGCGAGATGATCCTGGCGACGACACTCGATGCGCGGAAGGCGGCGCTGGAGAAACTGCTGCCGTATCAGCGCGAGGATTTTATCGGGATTTTCAAGGCGTTGAACGGCTTTCCGGCCACGATCCGTCTGCTCGATCCGCCGTTGCATGAATTTCTGCCGCACACGAGGCAGCAGCAGAACGATTTGGCGAAGAAGATCGGCGTCGATGTGGAAACCATCATCCAGCGGGTCCAGGAGCTTCATGAGTTCAATCCGATGTTAGGCCATCGGGGATGCCGGTTGGGGATTTCCTACCCTGAAATCACGGAAATGCAGGCGAGGGCGATTTTTGAAGCTGCGGCGGAAGTGATGAAGAAAAAGATCAAGGTAAAACCCGAAGTGATGATCCCGCTGGTCGGTTATCGCAAAGAGTTTACCCTTCAGGCTGACTTGGTGCGAGAAGTCGCGAAGGATGTCATGAAGGAGCGCGGTGTGAAAATTGACTACAAAGTCGGAACGATGATCGAGGTTCCGCGCGGAGCGTTGATCGCGGACCGGATCGCCGCGAATGCGGAATTTTTCAGCTTCGGAACGAATGATCTGACTCAAACCGCGCTGGGAATCAGCCGCGACGACATGGGTGCGTTTCTTGGGGCTTATCTGGAAAACGAGGTCTATCAGAAAAATCCCTTCGCGACTCTCGATGTGCGCGGTGTGGGTCAGTTGATCGAGCTGGCGGTGGAAAAAGGACGCAGCACGAGGCCGGGGATCAAGCTTGGGATCTGCGGCGAGCATGGCGGCGATCCCGAGTCCGTGAAGTTCTGCCACCACGTTGGCCTAGATTATGTTTCCTGCTCGCCTTTCAGGGTGCCGGTCGCGCGACTGGCCGCGGCCCAAGCCGCGATCGAAGCGAAGCGGGAGCAAAAGAAGTGAGAAGCAGGGACATTCCTGTCCCTGCTCGATACTCACTTCGCTTCGTGCAGCTTGCCGAGCTGATAGGCCTGGATGAGCTGGAGTAAAATCGCGATGACGTAATCGATGTCGCGCCCTTGTTCGGTATCTTCCACCAGACGCGGGGAATCGTAAGTCCTCAGCGTGGTCATGTTCGGAATGATGTCGAGGCCTTCGCGCACGGCGGTTTCCGGATCGGGGAATGCGTGGTGTTCCGCGAGGGTTTCCCCTTCGGGGCCGAGGATGAGCGTGTAGCCGCGATCTCCGTATGCTTCGGAAAAGGCTCCGTCGATGGTGACGGCATTGCCGCCACGCTTGAGCGCGGCTTCTCCCTTGCGGACGGGGACGTGGCCGTTGACGAGCATGCCGCCTTCGGGAATGCCCATGTCGCGTGCGATTTTGTCGCAGAAATCATGATCGTGCATCCACTCGAACCATGGACCGCCGATTTCCTTGTGCACCGCTTTGTCCGCGATGAAATAGCTTTCGAAAGTCGCCATGCGGTCTTTGCCGAAGAGCGGGGATTTCGGGCCGGCCCAGAGATAGTAGAACCAGTCTTTGTCAGCATCGGCAGCCGCAGCGGCACCCGCGCGGAACGCGCGTTTGATCACGCGGGTGCAGGCGTCGAAAATGGCCGGTCCTTTGTATTCCTCACCATCGACGAGCAGCGCTTCGTATTCTCCTTTCTCATCGACCGGAAGACAGGCGTGGAAAATCGCGGCGCGGTCGCGCACGAGCGACATCTGGCCGAAGTTCGCCATCCACAGCATTTGTTCCCAGAGGCGTGGCGAGTTGACGAAGCTTTCTTCGAGCCGCTTGACGCACTCTTCCTCTTCTACGCTTAGTTTGTTAGGATTGGCGGGGTCGATGGTCGGGAAATGCGTGTCGCGCAGTTCGTGGGTTTTTCCGTTAAGGTTGATGGTTCCCGCCGCGAAATCGATTTTCGGCAGGATGTTGCGGTCGTCCATTTCCCATTCCGGATGGCGCTCGATGGTCTGGCCTTCGAGTTTGAACTGGAGGATGGAAGCCGCCTTTTGCATGCGGGCGACTTGTTCGGTATCGCGTTTTCCGGTGCGTTTCGGTTTGAAGAATGTCGCGGGGTCATCGCTGTAAGCGTGATCGGCGAGGATTTCGAGGGCTTTGGTGAGAATGCCGTAGCCTTCCTCGATCTGGAACATGCGCAGGTAGCGGATGGAAACGCGGAGCACGGTGGCGATGAGCGCTCGTTGGCCGAGGCACGCGCCCATCCAGATGACGTCGTGGTTTCCCCAAACCAGGGAGACGTTCGGCTGGTGCATGAGGTAGTCCACGACCATGTCGATGCGCGGCCCGCGGTCGCCGAGGTCTCCCGCGACGATGAGTTCTTCGACGGAAAGATTGCGGATGAAACGCGATGCGCTGCGGATCATTTCGGTATCCAGATTCATCGCGATGAGTTCGCGGAGCTGGATGTCGATCATGATCGGATCGTGGCCGCCCGCCGGCGCGTTGAGCATGGCTTCGAAAAACTCGCGCTGTTCTTTCGGTGCGAGGGATTTCACGTCTTTGCGGCGGCGCGTGCGGATGAGGGCGCGGATCACGTCGAACTGGCGTTCCAATGTCGTGCGCACCCATGCGTAGCGTTTCGCAGGGTTGGACAGCAGTTCCGGTTTTTTCATCCGCAAAACCTGCGCCGGATAATAGAGCACGTTGATGAACTCCTGAAGCTCGTCGGTGGAAAGGGATGAACCGAAAATCTGAAGCACGAGGGGGCGCAGGCGTCCACTGGCATTGTTGATTACGTGGCGGAGTTTCTGGTTCTCACCATGAATATCCGAGATCACGTGAATGACGCCTTTCGGGAGTTTTTTGGTCGCACGAAGCGCTGCGATTTCAGAGGCGGCGGAGGAAATGGTCGGGAAACGTTCCGCGAGGATGTGCAAGGCAGGATTCAACATGGCAGATGCAACGGATGAAGGGACAAGCGTGAGCAAGGATCTGCTATTGGTAGAGAAAAAAATGCCGTTGTTGATGAGAAATCCGGGCGCCGGGCATGAATGAAACAAAAAAAGACAGCCGAGCGCGTGCCGGGCTGCCTTTTTCGAGATTCGTGTGATGATTACTTCATCCGGGACTTCACCCAATCGGCGATTTTCTGGTCATCGTCATGGGAGGCCCACAAGTGGCGGAGAAAGTCGGCCGGGTGAATGTCGCCGTGATTTTTCAGGAAACGGCGGTCGCCTCCGCAGCCGAACATCAGGTCCGGATCGAGTTCGCCGCGCAGTTTGGCCCGACCTTTCGCGATGATGCGCGGAAGGTAAGCCAGCCCGGCGAGTTCATCGCCGAAGGTCGGAATGGTTTGGGCATTTACGACCGGGCCGCGTCCGGGCTTTCCCTCCATCACGGTGAGAAAATAATCGCGGCGCACGGCTGCGACGAGCAAAGCGGTGGAAAGCGAGGGGACGCCTTCGCCGCAAAGGTCTTCGACGAAATCGAAAAACTCGCGGGGCTGGTAGCCGATGGAGCCGAGGAATTCGAGATCTTCCGGGCTGTAGTAGTTTTCGAAATCCAAATCACCGGCTTGGTAGGCGGCGACACAGCGCTCGAAGAGTTCAATAAAGGTATCGTTCCACATAGGTTGGGTTGAGAGTTGAGAGTAAGAGCCGTGAAGCGCGGACTTCAGTTCGCTTGGTTTGTTTTTTGAAGGATCAATCCTCCTCAAGATCGGGTTCGGCACGTGCGGCATGCCAGACCCGGGCCACGCCGATGAGTTTTTCCTGATGATTGATTCGATAGACGATCCGGTAGGAATGGAAAATGATTTCCCGAATCAACGGGTCTTTGCGTTCCGGGACGATTCTCCCGATTTCCGGGAAGTTTTGCAAACCATTCACTTTTGCAATGAGCTGAAGGGCAAAGGACTGCGCCCGTAATGGATTGTCAGCCGAAATGTAGCGGACGAGATCACGAAGGTCGTCTCTGGAGATGGGCGACCAAATTATTTTGTAAGCCATGAGGCGAGTTCCCGCTTGAGGTCTTCGTGTGGAATTCCTTCGTCCATGTCGAGTTGATCAAAGCCTTTTTGAATGGCTGCGAGGAAATCAATGCGTTCCGCGATTTCGCCCAAGGTGGAATCGTCAGGAAGCTCGCGAATCGCGTTGAGAACGAGCATTTTTTCAGTCATGGCAGAAGGATATGGGATGGGAGCGGGTTCCGCAAGCATGTTGGAATGCTACGATTCCAGGCATTTCTCCAACGCCTTCAACCGCTCCACCAGCGGCGGATGCGAGTAATCCAGCCAGACGCGCAGCGGGGCGGGGGACGGGTGGGAAAGGTGGTCGCTGGTGAGTTTTTTCAGCGCTTCGCCGAGGGCTTGCGGTTCGCCGGTGACTTGGGCGGCGTAGGCGTCCGCTTCGAATTCGTGTTTGCGGGACCAGGCGTTGGCGAGGATGCCGAGCACCTTGGTGGCGGGTTCGAGCAGGATGCTGAAAAGCACGAGGCCGACGTGCGGGGAGATTTTTCCCACACCGAAGGCATCGAAGAGCAGGCGGGAGAATTTCCCGGAAGGATCGGTGGCGAGGCCGAGGAGGAAGAAAATGCCGGCGGTTTGGAGAATGCCGACGGCGAGGCGTTGTTTGATGTGGCCGCAGCGGAAGTGGCCGATCTCGTGGGCCAGCACGCCGAGGAGTTCCGGCTCGGTGCTCTTATCGACGAGGGTGTCGAAAAGCGCGATTTTCTTGCGCTTGCCGAGACCGGTGAAAAACGCATTCGCCTTGGTGGAGCGTTTGGAGCCGTCCATGATGAAGACGCCATCGAGCGGAAAGCCGCACTTTTCGCCGAGCGCCTGGATTTTCTGCTTCAGCGGATTTTCCGGCATCGGCGTGAATTTGTTGAAAAGCGGCATGATGAACGTCGGCGCGAGATAGGTGAGCAGGAGCTGCACGACGGTGACGAACGCCCACGCCCACAACCAGGCGTGGGGAACGCTGTGGAAAATCCATAAAATCCCGGCGGCGATGGGCAGCCCGATCACTGCTCCGAGCAGCAGGCCCTTCAGACGATCCGCGATGAACGTGCCGACGGTGGAGCGGTTGAAGCCGAATTTTTGCTCGATGACGAAGGTGTCATAAACGGCGAACGGCAGGGAAATCAGGCTTTGGCCGAGGAAAAGCGAGGAAAGGAAGATCAATCCGGCGCCGATCTCCGATTGCACGAGCGAGCGGGCGGTTTCATCCACCCACGCGAATCCGCCGCTCCACCAGAAAACCAGCAGCACGCCGAGGGAAACGCTGGATTGGATCGTCTCGAAGCGGACATTCGTGCGGAGATAATCGCGGGCTTTTTCGAGTTTTTCCGCATCCATCAGACCGGAAAGTTCGGCGGGCACTTTTTCCGGAAACGCCTTCAGGTTCAGGATGGAGGCGATCCATTCCAGTTTCCAGAGCAAGAAAAGCCCCGCGAGGATCAGGACGGAGATGAAATTCCACGTGTGCATGTGAGACGGAAGACTGGGAGACAGAAGACGGAAGACAAGAGGAAGATTCGACATTGTTCCGCCTAAACGGGGGTTGCTCTCCAGCCCATCCTTTCCTAGCGTGTGCGGATTCTCATGGTGAACCGCTTCTCCCTCAGCCGTTTCATGCTTGTTTCCGCGTTGGCGGCAGCGCCTTTGTCCCTTGCACAGCAGGCAAGCCCTTCTCCGGATGCTCCGGCGGCGAAATTGGCGACGGACGGCTCGATTTTGACCCGCAAGGACGCGCGGGCGATCACGCTGAAAATCCCGGCTCCGCGCGGCCAGATCGTGGACCGGGAAGGGGAGCCTCTGGCCCAGACTTCCATCGCGTATCAGGTGGGCTTGCAGTTCCGGCAGTTTGAAAACGCGGACCGGGATTTCGTTTTGAACTGGGCGAAAACCCGCCTCGCGGACCTCGGGCAACTGGTGAAGAACCCGATTCCGAAGACCGACGAAGAGCTTTACGATCATTACAAGGAGCGCCGCTGGCTGCCATTGCTGGTTTCCGGCCAGATCAGCGAGAAGGAAGCGAAGGCGATCGAGAAGAAAATGGGGGCGGACCTTGTTCTTTACCCGGTTTACCGCCGGTTTTATCCGAATGACGGACTCGCCGCGCACATTGTCGGATACACCGGCAGCGTCGGGAAATTGCCGACCGGGCCGATCAATTTCAACGAACCGTTGTGGGAGGAATCCGAAGGGCGCGCGGGCCTGGAAAAGATTTTCGACCGCCAGCTCACCGGCGAGCCGGGAATGAAACGTCTGCTTTTCGATGAAAATGGCAACAAGTTGCTCGAAGAACAGGTGAAGCGGCCGAAACCCGGCGGAACCATTGTCACCACACTGAACCTGAAATGGCAGAAACTCGCGGAAAATGTTCTGCAAAACGGCTGCCGCCGCGGTGCGTTCGTCGTGATCGACGTGGTGACGGGGGAGGTTCTGGTGATGGCCTCGCGCCCGACGTTCGATCTGAATCTTTTCATTCCGGGCATCGGGGAAAAGGAATACGGAGAATTGCGTGACGATGCCAGCCAGCCGCTGTTCGGCCGTGCGTTTCAATCCGCGTATCCGCCTGCCTCCACTTTCAAACCGATCGTCGCGCTCGCCGCCTTGAATCAGGGGACGATCACGGAAAACACGGAAATTTATTGTCCGGCTTCCTTGCAGATCGGAAACGCGGTTTTCCGGAACTGGAGTAAAACGGCGGAGGGTTCCATCGATGTCCGCCGCGCGCTCGCCCGTTCCTGCAACCCGTGGTTTTATCAGGTCGGCATCAAAGCGGGGCCGACTTCTTTCCTGAATCTCGCCCGCCGCATGGGTTTCGGCGAGCGCACCGGGTTGCCACTCATCGGCGAGACAGCGGGATTGGTGCCGAATGACGAGTGGATGTTGAAAAACGAAAAGCGCCGGATTCTCGATGGGGATACCGCAAACCTTTCCATCGGCCAGGGCGTGTTGCTGTCTTCCCCGCTGCAAGTCGCCCAAGGGATGGCGGCCATCGCGAACGGCGGAGTGCTGCCGAAACTGCAACTCATCCGTCAAAGCCAGGATACGAAAGGCCGCGTGGTGCAGGTCGCCGTGCCCTCGAAGAAAAACTGGCTCGGGGTGGACGCGAAAATGGTCGATGTCGTGCGTGATGGCATGAACGACGTGGTTTCAAAGGGTTATGGCACGGGAAAAGCGGCCGGGCTGAGCTATACGACGCTTTGCGGAAAGACGGGAACCGCCCAGTGGGGGCCGAAATCGAAGGAGCAGCGGCTGGCGTGGTTCGCGGGCTTTTTACCTCATGATAATCCACGGTTTGCTTTCGCGGTGCTGTACGAAGGCCGCCCCGGCGAGACTGTTTCCGGTGGCCGCATGGCCGCGCCGATGGTGAGGAATTTCTTCGAACCGCTGAAGGATGACATCAAGGAAATCATCGCGCCGCCGAAGAAAGCGCTGGTGGTCGCCGTGGATGAAGGCGCTGAGGAGTCCGCTCCGAAGGCCAGGAAGGCGGATGAGGAGGAGATGGATGCGGCCCCCCCCGAGGAGACGCCGGAAGACTCCCGTGAACCCGAATCTCCGACCGTTTTGAAAGCCCAACCTGTGGAGGACATGGGCCAAACCAGCGATGTGCGCCCGCTCAATCCCGATCAGGATGGTCCTCCCGCCCGTGCCACGCCCGTCAACGAAGACGACGATGTCATGGACGAAAACGTGGAACAGCCGTAAAATGGACCGCTGACGTTCACGTCGGCTTTTCCAAAATTGCTTGATCTCCGCTCGGCGACGTGAACGTCAGCGGTCCTTCCGCCATATTTCTCCTTTACGCCCCGGAAACTTCGCTTAGAGAAAGGGGAACGCTCTTTTCGAGTCATCGATTCTTATAGAACTCCAGAACCATCCCATACATGGACATCCAAATCGCCACGCTCTGCGACTTCGCTGCTGATTACAACGGCAAGCTCGTCATCAACGGAACCTTCGACACGCTCGCCGCCCGCGCGGTGCCGGTCGTGCATCCTTCCTGCGCACTTGCTCTCCGCTTCTGCTTCACTCCGGAAGACGCGGGCCGCCACAAGCTTTCCATCAACATCATCAATGAAGACGGTGAATCCCTCGATCCGAACAACATGCCGATCCAGCCGGAGTTCGAAGTCCAGCTTCCAAAGGGCGTTCCTTTCCTGACCCGTAACATCATCCTCAACCTGCAAGGCCTCCGTTTTGAAAAGGCCGGGATCTATTCCATCGATATCGGTGCCGACGATGAAGTTCTCGTCCGCCTGCCGCTGCGCATCGCCCAAGTGACGCAAAACGCTAACGGCGAAACACAGTTGGCCTAATCGGAAACATGGCGTATGAAAGACGCCATGCCCGATTTTTCCTACTTTTCCTGCGCTCTCGTCACCGGAGCATCCTCTGGCTTGGGCGAAGAATTCGCACTTCAAGTCGCGCCACGAGTCGGGAAACTCGTTCTTGTGGCGCGCCGCGAATCCCGGCTGGAAGAACTGGCCAACAGGATTCGTGCCGCTCATCCGAATGTCGCGGTGGTGGTTTATCCGGCGGATCTCGCCAATGCCGACGAGCGCGCGGTTTTAGTGGAAGCTCTGGTAATCTCCGGGTTCATTCCGGATCTTTTGATCAATAATGCCGGTCTCGGCGATTACGGTGAATTCGCCACTTCCCCATGGGAAAAAACTGAAGCGATGCTGCGCATCAATATCGAGGCGCTGACGCATCTCACTCACTCGCTTGTTCCGCACATGATCCGCCGCCGTGAAGGGGCGATCATCAATGTCAGCTCGCTGGCTAGCCTGATGCCGATTCCGGACTTCGCCGTTTACGCCGCGACGAAGGCTTATGTGACAAGCCTCTCGGAAGCCTTGCGCATCGAGTTGCGGGAGCACGCGATTTCCGTGCTGGCGGTTTGCCCAGGTCCGGTGAAGACCGAGTTTGGAAACGTCGCGCGCCGCGAGGAGCAATCGGCGGGAGATTCCTTGCGGAAGTGGTTTTATATGCGGAAGGATGAAGTCGTGGCGGAAGCTCTCGACGCCCTGGACCGGGACAAGGCCAGGGTGTATCCCGGTTTGAAAACAGCGATCGCGGCAGCGGTGATTGCCGCGTTGCCGATCGTGGCGCTTCGGGTGATTATGGGTTTCCGGCCGAGGCGCGGGGATTCATAACAGGTTGGAAAAGCGAGGCGCCGGTTTATGTCCGTCTGCCCGGCGCTGCGGTTTCAGGCATTGTTCGGATCGGCCTTGGGCTTGCGGATTTTTGGGACGCCCTGGGGTTTTTCCGGGATGAGTTTTTCCAGTTCGCTGGTCGGAATCCAGCCGCGGGTCAATGAGGCGAAAGCGACGTAGCTCCAATCGCCGGACGTGCGGATGACCGCGCAGAGCGAGCCTTGCGGAGCCTGGGTGACGACGGCGGAGGTGCGGGCGGCATCACCGTAGAGCGAGGATTTTTCACCGACGATCACCGCTTGTTGCGCGAGCGGAGCGAACCGCGCGTCATCCGGGTAATACCGCCAGGCGAGACCTCCGGCGAGAATCAGCAGCGGCGCGGCCACCAACCCGGCGATGCCGACAATGCGGAGCCGGGAAAACGACGGCGTGGCGGGGAAAATCAGCGCGGAAATCACGAGAATCCACGCTCCTGTCCAAAAGGCGGCTTTCCAAGCCGACAGCGGTGTTTTCGCGAGGGCTAACTGAAACTCCGGCGTGTTCGGGACGATGGATCCATGTTTCCGCTCGATGAAGCGGAGGTTTTGCGAGGCTTCGGCGTGATGCGGTTCGCGCAGCAGGGCGCGGCGGTAATACAAGGCGGCGTAACCGGGCGAACCCATGCGATAGGTGGCGTTGCCGATGTTATAAAGCGTGTCGGCGGAAAGCTGGTCGTAGGGTCCGGCGGCGAACCATTGCTGGATGGCTTCCTCGTATTTCGCCTGATCAAAAGCGGTTTGCGCGGCATCGGGATTTGCCGCTTCCGCTTTGGGTTGGACGAAAGCGATGGCCAGAAGACCGACGAGCGCGGATTTTTGGAGAATGCGGAGAATTTCCGAACGGCGCGGGCGATCCAAGGACGGTGTGCTGGATGATCCGCGGAAGCAGTTCGCATCGCGTTCATCGAGGATCGCTTGCAGCTCCGGCTGGCGGGAGGTTCCGAGATGGCTTTCGATGAAACGGCCCGCCGCTTTCAGGAAATTGAGGTCATCGGCGGTGCGGGAAAGCTCCTTGAGCGCCTGCTGTTTCGCGTCCCGCTCGGGATCTTTGCGGAATTTCGGTGCGAGATGGCGCACGAGAGATTTTACGAGAAGCGCGAGGGCGATCAATCCGCCGATGAAGTGGAAAATCCAGGCGGGCAGCGGTTTTTTCAAGGCGGAGAGAGGCTGGGTGATCGGCAGGTTGGCGAGAATATCGGTCATCGCTTCCACGGGAATCGTCCCGGCGACGGGAGGAAGCGCGCCGGGGGCGTTGGCGACGGGTGTCATTTTCAGCGGAATGGCTTCGGTGAGCACGGTTTTATAGGTTTCCGCACGCGGATCGAAATACACGAGCTTGAACGGCGGGACGGCGCTTTTCATTTCCAGCGGGCGAAGGAATTGGCGGAAAACTACGTTGCCTTCGAGGTCGCGGCGTTCGTCACCGCGTTGCGCGGGCGTGGCATCGTAGGTTTTCCAACCATCGGCATCCATCAGCTTCGGCGGGCGCATGGTGTCGAAGTTGCCTTTGCCGGTGACGGCGAGTTCCACGGAAATCGGATCGCCCTGGCGGACTTCCGTTTCACTGGCGGCTGCCTGGATCGAGAAGGAACCGACGGCGTTTTCGAACCCTTCCGGCGCGCCGGGCGGCAGCGGGCGGGCTTCCATTTCCAACTTGGGGATTTTCAGAAAAACTTCGGTGGCGATTTGCTGCGGGTAGCCGTCGAGCAGCATCTGGCGGGTGATGAGCCGGTCGGTCGCCGGGCCGATGCCGACCTTGCCGGTGCGGGTGGGCGTGAGAGTGCTCGGGTAGGAAACGCTGGTGTAGGGGACGCCGAGCAGGTTCACGGTGCCACGCATGTCGGTCGGCTCGAAACGCCAGGAGGCGACTCCATCGCGCTCGAATTCCGGGATGCCCCAGTCTTCGACGGGGAGCTGGCGAGGGACGTAGATTTTGATTTCCACCGGGATGGTTTCGCCCTCGAACGGCGCATCGCCCGGCACGCGGAAGCAGGCGGCGTAGGCCATGCGGCGGCCGTTGATCGAGGTTTCCTGCCATTGCAGTTCGTTGGGATCGAAAATCTCGAAATCGACCGGCTCGGTGCGGGTCGGCACGCCGTTCACATTCACCTCAAGTGCCGGGATGGTGTGCTTGCCGACGGCGTAGCTGGAGATGAAATAGCGGAAGGCGTATTCGAGTTTCCGGCCACGGAGAATGCGCGCCTGGGCGCCGAATCCGGCGGGGCGGACGATGACGTCCTTGATCTGCGGGATCTGCGGTGGATCGCCGGGATCATTGCCGCTGACGGTGACTTCCAGCCACGCTTGTTCGCCGCGCGCGAGGAAGCGGCTGGAGAGCCGGGTGGTGGCTTGGGCGTGGAGGAACGAGCAGGCGATGAGGAAAATCGCGAGCGTCAGCCACTTGGTGGAAATCGGGTGGGAGTTCATGAGAGTTACCAGTCTTTTTCCGGTGCTTTGAATGGGCGGCGGCCTGGGGTGAGCGGGCCTTTTTCGTTGTCCGAGTTATCTTTCAGCAGGCGGCGGGCGCGCTCTTCGGGAGATTCGCCTTCTTTTTCGGGGTGATTTTCCGGCTGTTTGGCATCCTTGCCGCCGCTGTTGTCCTTGTTTTGGTCTCTCTTGCCCTTGCCTTCGTTTTCGCCATCGCCGTCTCCCTCGCCTTCACCTTCCTGCGGAGGGCCGGAGCTTTGGGCGGCTTGTTCGCTCTGTTGTTGCTCGTCTTTGAGCAATTCCTTGAGGCGTTTGAGAAAAGCGAGGGTGGTTTCGCGGTTTTTGGCCGCACCGGGAGTGCCGGGTTTTTCCTTGAGCGCGGAATCGTAGTGATGAATCGCATCGGACCAATTCACGATCATGCTATCGAAGGTGCGGAAAAGCTCGGTGTCGCCGTTATCGGGCATGGGTGCCTGGCGCAGCTCGGCGAGTTTTTCTTTTACCAAGGTGCTGAAGCGGTCGAGATCCGGGATTTGCTCGGCCTGGGTCGGATAGGGTTGGCCGGTCAGGCTTTGCCAGCCGAGTTGAAACTGGGTGTTGCCGAGGCCGAGGTGCGCGGCGGAACGGACGGCGTTTTCCTTGGAAAACAAAGCGCCGCTGAACGCCTCGCGGGCGGTTTTATAATCGGCATCGCGGTAGCTGGCGGTGCCGAGGCCGAGGCGGTAGCGGCTGGCGGTTTCCGCGCCGGGTGCCTTTTCCGCGAGGAAACGATAGAGCCGCACGGCCTCCTTGTTATTGCCTTTCGCGAGTGCCTGTTGCGCGGCTTCGGCGTGATTCACGATTCCGATGTCAGCGGCGCGTGAGTTTGCAGAGATGAGAAAAACAGCACCGAGAACCAGCAGCGGAGTGGCGGACTTGAGCCGGACGCCACGCCAGCGGGTTCCGAGGATGATGGAAAGCGTGAGAAAGAAAATCGCGGGCAGGACGAGCCATTGGAAATACTCGAGGAAAACGCGGCGCTGGAGGCCTTTTTGCTCGAAGGAATCCAGCCGGCTTACGGCGCTGCGGACCACGCTGGTGATGTCTCCGTTCGCACCGGCCATCAGAAAAGTGCCGTGGGTTTCCGTGGCGAGGCGCTGCATGATTTCGCGCTGGAAGCGGCTGAGAATCGGGTGGCCGCCGCGATCGAGTTGCTGCTCGCCGGGATAGTCGCGGCTCGGGATGTAGCCGCCGTTATCGGTGCCGATGCCGATGGCGGTGATGTAAACACCGGATTTTTCGGCGAGGCGGATCATTTCATCGAGCTTTCCGGTGTTTTCCTCGCCGTCGCTGAGGATAATGAGCGCGTTGTTTTTCTGATTGGTTTTCTTGAGCGTTTCCACCGCGAGTTTGACGGCGGCGGAAAGGTCGGAACCACCGAACGGCGCCCACGTTTCATCGATTTGTTCGACGGTTTCCCGCACGGCATTGTGGTCCATGGTGAGCGGCGCGTAGAGGTGGGCGCTGCCCGCGAAACCGATCAGCCCGAGCCGGTCGTTCGGCAGGGAATCGAGCATTTCATAAATCGCGACCTTCGCCTGGCCGAGCCGGTCCGGGCTGACGTCCTGCACGCGCATGCTGCGGGAGAGATCGAGCGCGATAAGCACGTTGCGGCCGACGGTTTTCTCGGCTTTCACGCCCGCGTCGCCTTGCGGGCGGGTGAGCGCGCCGATGAGCAACGCGGAGGCGAGGCCGAGACCGATGAGAGAGAGCCAACGCGGGAGCGGGCTGGAGGTTTTCACCAGAGCATCCCGGAGACGCGGTGCGACCCAGACTTGCCAGCGTTTTTTGTTCAACCGCGACGCAAGGATGGCGGCCACGGCGAGCAGTGGCAGCAAAAGCAGGAGGGCGAGCCATGCTGGATGCGCGAGTGTCATGAAGTCTGGGAAGGATGAAGCGCGAAGTAGCCGGCGGCAAGGAGCGCGAGCAACAGCGAAGCGCCGACGAACCACGGGAAAAGCTCGGTGTCGTTGTAGAGCGTCTTCACCTTGGCCTCGGATTTCTCGAGTTTGTCGATGGTGGTGAAAGTGGATTTCAGCTCGTCGAGATTCTGCGCCCAGTAGTGCTGGCCGCCGGTGAGCTGGGCGATTTTCTGAAGTGTGGGCAGGTCGAATTCCTGGCGCGGGAAGCGCTGGATGTTCCGGGAAACGCGGCCTTCGGTGGTGCCGATGGCGACGGTGTAGATTTTCATGCCGAGCACTTTCGCGTTTTCGGCGGCTTCGATGGGCGAGATTTTCCCGGAATTGCTGGCGCCATCGGTGATGAGAACGATGACCTTGCTTTTCGCTTCCCGGCTATCGAGACGGGTGGCGGCGGCGGCGAGCGCGGAACCGATGGCGGTGCCTTGTTCCTTCACGGTGCCGTCGCCGTTTTCATCGAGACGGATGCCGGAGAGTCCTTCGCGGAGCCACGCGTGGTCGAGCGTGATCGGACAGATGGAAACCGGGCGGCCCGCGAAGGCGACGAGGCCGATGCGGTCGTCCGGGCGCCAACTGATGAATTGATCGATCACTTCCTTGGCGACCTTGATGCGCGGAGTGGGTTGGCCGTTTTGCAGGAAGTCGTCGATTTCCATCGAAAGCGAAACGTCGAAGGCGATGACGATGTCGATGCCGCTCGATGTTTGATCGTGATAGGCGTTTCGCCAAACCGGGCGGGCGAGGGAGAAAATCGCGACGATCAGCGAGGCGAAGGCGAGAGGAAGGCCGATGCTCCACGCGCGTTGGCGGACGCGTTGGCCGAGGCTGACGAGGATGGAGAGATTCGGGAAAACCACGGCGTTGGCCGGGCCTTTTCCCCGGCGCAGCACGAGCAGGAGAAGCGCGGGCACGAGCAGCCAAAGCCACAGCGGCTGGGCGAAACGGAAGTGTTCGATGAGATCCTTCATGCGCTCAAGCCGTGGTGGAGGGTTTCCAGAAGTTGCAGGCTGTCCGCGACGATGCTTTCCGGTGAGTTGCCGGAAGATTCATCCGGCGAGTATTTCAGCGCGGCGAGGCGGGCGAATCCGTGGGTGGCTTCGGCGCGTGTGGTTTCATCGAGCGATGCGAGGGAATCGTGGCGAGTGATGAATTCGTCATGCGTTTCGAACAGCGCGGGATCACTGGCGGCGACGGAGAGGTATTTTCGCAAAATCAGCGAAGCGAGCACGGCGGTCTGCCGGGTGGAGTCCGATTGGAGAGCGGCCAGAGCGGTGGCGGCTTCGTGAAACGCGGATTGGCGCGGTGCGGAAATGGCCGATCTTTTTTGCCGGATGCGGCGGATGATGAGAAAAATCGCGATGAGCGCGAAGACGAGGGCAAGCGCGGCGGGGAGCATCCAGAACTCCAGGCTGAAACGCGGGAGCAGACCTTCCGGTGAGGCTGGCTCGGCGAGTTCGAAATTGAGGGGCGATTCCTGCATGCGGAAAAATCAGCGGGTGCGTTTGCGGCTGCGGCGTTTCAGAAGAAGATGCAACGCGTGGAGGGTGTCTTCGGTGGTGAGAAGCGGCGCGCTGTCGATGCCGTGTTTATGAAAAACGGAGGTCACGTTTTCGTGCTGGCGCGTCATGAGTTTCTGATAGGCGTGGCGGAGATTCGGATTGCTGGTATTGACGAGGGTTTCAAAGCCGGTTTCGGGATCGACCATCACGACTTTCCCGGCAGCGGGGAGTTTTTCTTCGAGCGGATCGATGGTGTGCAGCGCGATGGCTTCGTGCTTGCGGGCGAGCTTGCCGAGCGGGCGGTCGATGCTTTCCGCGAAGAAATCCGAGAGCATGAAAACGATGGATTTCCGGCGCAGCGTGCGGATGAGGAAATCACAGGTCGTCTCGATATTCGTGCCCGGTTCCGGCGGGCGGGTGACGAGCACTTCGCGGATCATGCGCAGCAGGTGGCGGCTGCCTTTTTCCGGCGGGATGAAAAGCAGCGGCTCGTTCGCGAAGAGCAGCAGACCGACTTTATCGCCGTTTTGCAGCGCGCTGAAACCGAGCACCGCGGCGGCTTCGGCGGCGATTTCCCGCTTGCTGTAAAACTCGCTGCCGTAATCGCCGGACGCGGAAACGTCGATGGCGAGAATGACGCAGAGCTCGCGCTCCTCGCGGAATTTCCGAACGAACGGCTGGTTCATCCGCGCGGTGACGTTCCAATCGATGAACCGCACTTCATCGCCGTGCTGGTATTCGCGGAAGTCGTCGAAATCCAGCCCCTGCCCGCGGAACGACGAAAGGTATTCGCCGGAAAACGATTCGCGCACGAGCCGCCGGGCCTTGAGCTCCAGCTTGCGCACGCGCCGCATCATTTCCTCGATCTGTTCGTCGGTGAGCATGGGTTGGTTGATGGTTTATTGTTGATGGCGAAGAGGAAGAGGCGTGAGTTCGGAGTCTGACTCTCACTATCCGTGGAAGTTGATGGTTTTTCGTTGATGGTTGAAGGTGAAGAGGAAGAAGCGCGACTTCAAAGTCTGACTCTTGCGATCAGCCATCAACCACCCACCATCAACCTCTTCAAGGCACCGGCACTTTGCTCAGGAGGCGTTCGATGACGGCATCGGTGGTGATGTCTTCGGCTTCCGCTTCGTAGGTGAGGAGGATGCGGTGGCGGAGGACGTCGGGTGCCATGTCCTTCACGTCCTGCGGGGTGACGAAGGCGCGGCCGTGCATGAAGGCGCTGGCGCGGGCGGTGAGCGCGAGATTGATCGTGCCGCGCGGAGAGGCACCGGCGCGGATGTAGTTTTTCAACGGCGCGTCGATGGATTCCGGGAAGCGGGTGAAGTGGATGAGCTGGACGATGTATTGGCGGACGGCGGGATCGATGTAGATCTGGTTCACCAAGGCGCGGGAAGCGGCGACCTGCTCCGGCGTGGCCACGGTTTTCGTCTGATAGGTCGGCGCGGAGGTCGCCATGCGGTCGAGGATCACCATTTCCTCGTCCTTGGTCGGGTAGCCGACGGTGACTTTGAAAAGGAAGCGGTCGAGCTGGGCTTCCGGGAGTTGATAGGTGCCTTCCTGGTCGATGGGGTTTTGGGTGGCGAGCACGAGAAACGGCTCGGGCAGGGGATAGGAGCGGTCGCCGAGGGTGACCTGGCGTTCCTGCATCGCTTCGAGCAGGGCGGACTGGACTTTCGCCGGGGCGCGGTTGATTTCGTCGGCGAGGATCAGGTTGTTGAAAACCGGGCCGAGTTTCGGCTCGAACTTCGTCTCCTGCGGGTGGTAAACCATGGTCCCCACGAGGTCCGCGGGCAGGAGGTCCGGCGTGAACTGGAAGCGGGCGAACGACGCGTGGAGCGAGCCGGAAAGAGCTTTTACCGCCAGGGTTTTCGCAAGGCCGGGCACGCCTTCGAGCAGGATGTGGCCGTTGCACAAGAGGCCGACCAGCAGGCGATCCACCAAGCGGGCCTGGCCGACGAGGACCTGGCTCATTTCCTCTTTCACGGCCTGAATCCAGCCGCTGCTTTCAAGAATGCGTTCCTGCAATTGTTCCGTAGTCATCGATTTGATTCATGAGCTTGGCATGTCAGCGCGTGAGTGCAACTGGCAAAAGCCTCGTCATGAACAGCGGCTCAGAGGGCGGGAATTGCTTGGGGAATTTGGGGGACAAGTCATGGGTTAATGGGTCATGGGTGAAGAGTTGCGAATGGAAATCACCCGTGACCCATGACTCGTTCACTCATGACAGTGAGAATTCTCCTTCGTCGTCGATGCCGACCCAGTTCAGGTGGCCGAAGGCGCGGAGGATGGAATTGGTCGGCTCGCCGTCGTCTTCGTCTTCGGCTTGCTCGATGGTGGCGGAGGAGCTGAGGCCGCGGTTGGCTTCGATGCTGATGACGGTTTTGAAGCCGGCGAGGTGGATCCAGTCTCCCCAGCTTTTCTTTTCATGGCGTGGCTCGAGGTCTTCTTTGCGAAGAGCGGCGAGGATTTCGCTCATGGTGCTCGGGGTTTCGGAGTCGGGGAGTTGAAGGAGGATTTCCATAGGGAGGTCGGGGAAAATATTTCTAGAGTGGTTTTAGCGTTTCCGCGGCGGTCGGTCCAGATTCGTTAGCCAAGGTCGCTTCGCAAAGTTTGGCGTAGTAGCCGTGGGTGGCGAGAAGTTCTTGGTGGGTTCCTTGTTCGATGAGTTTTCCGTGCTGGAGGACGCAAATGCGGTCGGCCTTTTGAACGGTGGACAGGCGGTGTGCAATCACGAAGCAGGTGCGATCCGAACGAAGATTTTCGAGCGCGTTTTGCACGAGGCGTTCCGTCTGGTTGTCGAGAGCGGAAGTGGCTTCGTCCAGCAACAAAAGCGGCGGGTTTTTGAGCAGCGCGCGGGCGATGGAAAGCCGTTGTTTTTCCCCGCCGGAAAACCTCACGCCGCGTTCACCGGCGACGGTTTCCAGCCCTTCGGGAAGCGCGCGGACGAAGTTGGCGGCATTGGCGGCTTCGAGCGCGGCCCAGAGTTCTTCTTCGGTGGCACCTTGTTTCGCGAGCAGGAGATTTTCGCGAAGGGTTGTATTGAACAGGAAGCTTTCCTGGGTGACGTAGCCGAGCTGGTCGCGCAGCCATTCCTTGGAAAGCGAGTCGAGCGGGCGGCCATCGACGAGGATTTGCCCGCCGGTGGGTTCGTAAAAGCGGGTGAGCAGGTTGAGAATGGTGGATTTTCCGGCACCGGTGGCGCCGACGAGAGCGACGGTTTCTCCGGGAAGGGCTTCGATGGTGAGACCGCTGACGGCGGGGGCTTCTTCGGAGTAGGCGAACGAGACGTTTTCAAAAAGCACGTGGCCTTTCATTTCCGCCGGGCGGTCGCCTTCGACGATGTTCGGCTCGTCCGGGGTATCGATGATTTTGAAAACGCGCTCTGCGGAGACGAGCCCGCGGGTGAAGGTCTGGGAGAGATTGTTGATGCGGGAAATCGGATCGAACAAAAATCCCCATGCCACAAGGAAGGAGAGGACGATTTTTTCCTCGATCTTGCCTTGCAGCACCCACCAGGCACCGAAGGAAATCATGATGATGATGCCGGATTCCGCGATGAAGGAAACGGATGGCCAGACGACGGCTTGGCCGCGCATGACGGTCAGGTGTTTTTCACCGACTTTTTCGGATGCTTTGCCGAAGGTTTCGAGAGCTTGCGGCTCGATGGTGTAGGCTTTGATCTGGCGGATGCCGGAGAGTTGATCGTGGAGAAGGGCGTTCAAAGATGAAGTCGCTTCCGAAGAAGCGCGCCACATGGGTTCGGAACGCTTGCTCCACCAGTGGGTGAGAATGCCGATGAACGGCAGAGGAATGAGCGTCACGAGGGTGAGTTCCCACGAGTAATAAAGCATCGCGCTGATCACGATGATGAACTGGAGGATGGCGGCGATGGCTTGGTCGATGCCTTCGATGATGACGCGGTTGGTGGCGGGCACGTCGTCGGAGACGCGGGACATGATTTCGCCGGACGAGGTGGAGTCGAACCACTTGATGGGAAGGCGCTGGAGTTTGTCGTAGAGTTCCAGCCGGACGAGGTGGGTGAGTTTCAGTTCCAGCGCGTTGTTGAAATAGGTGCGCAGGGTGAAAAGCGCCTGGCGGAGGAGGATGGCGCCTACGCCGATGGCGGCGGTTTGCAGGATGAGCTCGGGTTGTTTGTTTTTGATGAGATCCATGAACCGCATGGTCACGCCGGGCAGCACGAGCACGAGCGAGGTGCAGGCGATGGCCATGAGCAGGGAGACCGCGCTGCGGGCGGGAAAGCGGAAGGTGTGGCGGATGACCCGGAGCAGGGGAGACATGGCGGTGAGGTTAGTGTGACGGGGGATGGGGGCGCGATGGAAAAATGCCGTTGCCGGGCGGTGAAATTTGGAAGATTCTCCAAATGGTCATGCTGTCACATCCCACGGTTTATGCTCTGGCGTTGTTTGGCGCGTTGTGCATCGGCTTGTCGAAGGCGGGGTTCAGCGGGATTTCGCTGATTTCGGTGTTTCTTTTCGCGGATCTTTACGGGGCGAAGGCGTCGGTGGGTTTGGTGCTGCCGTTGTTGATCGCGGCGGATCTGATGGCGCTGCCGGCGTTTTTGAAACACGGATCGTGGAAGCCGGTTTGGAGATTGTTAGTTCCATCGTTGGCCGGATTGCTGATTGCGTGGTGGATGCTCGGCACGCTCACGGATTACGGTGCGCGGAAGTGGATCGGCGGCTGTATTCTTTTTATGGTGCTGCTGCAAATCGCGCGGAAACTGGCACCGCATTGGGCGGATCCGGTTTCGCGATCACCGTTCTTCGGCGCGCTGGCGGGGGTGATGGGTGGATTCGCCACGATGCTGGCAAACGCGGCGGGGCCGGTGATCCAGCTTTATCTGGCGGCGCGGAAGATTCCCAAGATGGAGCTGATCGGGATCGGCGCGCGGTTTTTTCTGGTGATCAATTTGCTGAAGCTGCCGCTGAATTCCAGTCTGGCGCTGATTACGCGGGAGAGTTTGTGGGACAACCTGCTGCTGCTTCCCGGAGTGATCGCGGGGATTTTATGTGGAAAATGGCTCATTCACCACGTGCCGCAGCGGGCCTTCGAGTGGATGATCGTCGGCTTCGCGGTGATCGCCGGGGTGAGGTTGCTGGTGGGGTGAAGAAGTGCCGGGTGATCAGTGATCGGTGGAAGAAATTTATCGAAGCAAGCGGAGCTGCTGCCAGGCTTGCCAGGCGAACATGGCGAGGAAGAGAGGGAAGAAGATTCCTGCTTTCAAGGTGAACATGAGAATCGCGACGGCGATGGCCACGACGATGGTGATCCAGAGCGTGATTTTCACCCGCTGCGGGCCGAGGATGGAGTGGACCATTTGCCCGCCATCCAGAGGCACGATGGGCAGCAGATTCAAAAGCGCCCAATACATGCTGACGATGTAGAGGCTGCTGAGGAAGAACCGGAGGTTTTGGTTCAAAGACGGGGCGAGTTGGTGAAAAACGGCGAAGGCGATTCCGGCGAGAAGAAGCTGGATCGCAGGGCCGGCGGCGGTGATGAAAAAGCTTTGGGCGCGGTTCATGATTCCCGCCGGATAAGCCGCGTAGCCGCCGAATGCCTGAAGGACGATATACGGCTGGGTTCCGAAAAATTTCGCGGTCAAGGCATGGCCGAGTTCGTGGACCAGAATGGAAATAAATCCCGCGAGCACGAAGAGAGCGATGAACAGAAATTCAATCGGTGTTCCCTGGAATCCGCCGCCGGTAAATCCCGAACCGAGCAAAATCATCGTCAGCCAGAAAAACGGCTGCACTTCGACAGGAATGCCAAAAATGGAAAAACGGAACATCTGCGCGTGTGATAGGCGAGGCGTGCCGTTTCTGCAAGGGGATCACCGGAATTTGTGGATAGGAAGAATTTTTAACCGCAGATGAACACGGATAAACGCAGATGGAAGAATTCTTTATCTGCGTTTATTCACGTTCATCTGCGGTTGATTTTTCAAAAGATCACACCAACAAATCCCTCAACTTCCCGAACACGTCTTTATTCACGATCAATCCCGCGAATTTCTCCGCGCCGGGGCCTTTGGCGGTGATGAGGGTGGGATCGGAGGAATGGGTGGTGCCGGTCCAGCCGATGCCGGTGTGGTTGCCGGTGAATTGGCCGAGCAGGCCTTCGGGTTTTTCGAGTTGGTCGTTCCACTCGATGACGGGGCGTTTGTTTAAAATGTCGATGAGGGCTTTGGCTTCGTCGGATTTGAGGGTGTAGTGGAGATGTTCCTGAATGAATGCGGTGAGCTGTTCGGAGCTTCCGTCCGGGGTTTTCAGCCATTGTTTGAAGAGAAATTCGTGGGACGCGGTGTGGGAGGCGATTTTCGCAAACGCCTCGTCGCTTTGTGCGTAAGAAGGCCCCATGCCCATGAGGCCGGGATTGGAGTTTCCGTGATCGCTGGTGATGACGACGAGGATGTCTTCGCGATTTCCGATGAGTTTGAAAACGGTGTCGATCGCGTCATCGAAGGCAAGCTGGTCATGAAGCAGCGCGCCGATGTCATTGAGATGCGCGGCGTGGTCGATGCGGGCGCCTTCGATCTGGAGAAGAAACGATTTCCCGCTGGCGAGGAAGCGGCTGAGAGCGGTTTCGGCCATTTCCGAAAGGGTGGGGACGGCTGCGGTGAGGTCGGCGTCGCGGTTCCGGTCGATGGAATAAGGGAGATGGCCGGGATAGAAGGTGCCGAGGAGTTTTTCGCCTTTCGCGGCGAGCAGGGAGTTCCGGTTGGAAACGACATCGTAGCCCGAGTTGGCGAATTCGCCGACGAGGTCGCGTTTGTCTTTCCGTTTGTCCGCGGTGAAATGGCCGGTGCCGCCGCCGAGGATGACGTCCACGCGGTTGAGATATTGCTCGGCGATGCCGTCTTCGTCGCCGCGTTTCCGTTCCGTGGCGGCGAATCCCGCAGGAGTCGCATGAGTGGCTGTGGCGGTGGTGACGAGGCCGGTGAGCGCGCCGTTTTCTTTGAGAATCGCGAAAATCGGCGTCAACGCGGTGCCGTCCGGTGCGACGTTGATACTGCCGTTATTGACGCGATGCCCGCATCCCCAGGCGGAGGATGCGGCGGCGGAATCCGTGACGCGGGAATTCGCGGAAGCGGTATCCATGAGTCCGCAGGTGGCGGCGGGATCTTGGAGGAGATCGTGCCATTTCGTGCTCCGCTGGCGGGTGAGTTGCGAAAATGCTTCGGCCAGCGTGAGGACTCCGGGGCTCATTCCATCGGAAACCATGAAAACGATGCCGCGAACTTTTTTCTTCCCGGAGATCGTGGCTGCGGCCACGGCGGAAGAAACGGAGAGCAGGCTGGCGGCACTCGTGAGAGCGGCGAGTTTGAGCCAATCTCGGCGCGGGAGTGAGGTGGGATTTTCCATGGTTTTGAATCAATTACGTGGATAATGGCAGGTTCTTTCCTGAAGAAAAGGCTCCGATGGTGGAGGAATGGCCGAAGTTTGTTTGCGGATACGTCTTTTCCCATCCCATGCTTGCACCCCTCGCGGGGGTTCTTTAAACGTCCGCCATGACCCACGATCCGGACCAGCACGCTTCCCTCGGGGCGATGTATTCCGACTACTTTCTCGATTACGCCAGCTACGTCATCCTCGAGCGCGCCGTGCCGCACTTGCACGACGGCCTGAAGCCGGTGCAGCGCCGGATTCTCCACTCGATGGATGAGCTGGATGACGGCCGTTACAACAAAGTGGCGAACATCGTCGGCAACACGATGAAGTATCACCCGCACGGCGACCAATCAATCGGCGATGCCATCGTGGGTCTCGGCCAGAAAGACTTGCTCATTGATACCCAAGGAAACTGGGGAAACACTTTGACCGGTGACGGGGCCGCCGCCCCGCGATACATCGAAGCGCGTTTCACGAAATTCGCTCTCGATATTCTTTTCAACCCGAAGACCACCGAGTGGCTGCCGAGCTACGACGGGCGGAACAAGGAGCCGGTCACACTTCCGGTGAAATTTCCGCTGCTCCTCGCACAAGGCGTGGAAGGCATCGCCGTGGGCTTGGCATGCAAAATCCTGCCGCACAATTTCCACGAACTCATCGATGCCGCCGTGGCCGTGCTGCGGGAAGAGCCGTTCACGCTGGTGCCGGATTTCCCGACCGGCGGAATCATGGACGCCACCGATTATCGCGACGGCCTGCGCGGTGGAAAAATCCGGGTCCGCGCCCGCATCGCGACCGATAAAAAAGGCGTCCTGCGCATCACCGAGATTCCGTTCGGAACGACCACCGGAAACCTGATGGATTCCATCGTCACTGCTGCCGATAAAGGAAAAATCAAGATCGCGAAGATCGAGGACAACACCGCCGCGCACGCCGATATTCTCGTTTATCTACCCGCCGGAGCCGATGCCGAGCAGACGCGGGATGCGCTTTACGCCTTCACCGACTGCGAGTTGTCGATTTCTCCGAACGCCTGCGTGATCACCGATGGCAAGCCGCAGTTCATGGGTGTTTCCGACATCCTGCGCTCCACCACGCTGCGCACCAAGGAGCTGCTCAAGCGCGAGCTGGAAATCAAACTCAGCGAACTCGGCGAAAAGTGGCACTTCAGCTCGCTGGAGAAAATCTTCATCGAAAACCGCATCTACCGCGACATCGAGGAGTGCGAAACCTGGGAAGCCGTGCTCACCGCCATCGACGACGGTTTGAAGCCCTTCAAGAAGCTTCTGAAGCGCGAAGTCACCCAAGACGACATCGCCAAGCTTACGGAAATCCGGATCAAACGCATCTCGAAATTCGACTCCTTCAAGGCCGATGAGGAAATCCGCGGATTGGAGTCGGCGATTGAGGAAACCGAAAAAAATCTCCGGAACCTCACACGATACACCATCCGTTGGTATGAAGAACTGCGGAAAAAATACGGCAAGGACCGCGAACGCCGCACGGAAGTTTCCTCGTTCGACCGCGTGGACCGCACCCAGGTCATCGCCGCCACCGAGACGCTTTATCTCGATGCGAAAACCGGTTTCGCCGGTTACGGGCTGAAAAAAGACGGCGAGCCGATCGAAAAATGCTCGCCGATCGATGATATCATTATTTTCACCCAGGACGGGAAAATGCGGATCACCAAGATCGCGGAGAAAGTCTTTGTGGGTCAACGTCCTCTCCGCGTCGCGGTTTTCCGGAAAGATGAGGATTTCATCTATTCCATGATTTATCGGGATGGTAAGGAAGGTCCGGTTTTGGCCAAACGGTTTACGGTCGGCGGCATTACCAGGGATAAGGAATATGACCTCACCAAAGGCTCGCCGGGCAGCCGGGTCCTTTATTTCGCATTCCACCGGACCAACGAAGATAGCGCCGCGCAAATGCTGATGGTGCATCTGAAATCCCAGTTGCGTATGAGAAATCTTACGCGTCCGCTGCATTTCGCGGAATTTGGCATCAAAAGCCGGGGTAGTGCGGGAAATCTCGTTACGAAACATCCGGTGGAAAAAATCGTAAGAGCGCCGAAAGAGTAAGTAATACTATCAAAATAGCGGTGGATACGGTTGTTTGAATCGGTCGTTAACGTAGTCATTGGTCATTTTTGTAAAGTTACAATTTATCGCTTGCGTTCGTAAAATAGCAGGTCAAGTTCCCTGCCGTATATGGCAACACTTCCCGCTGACACACTTAAAGCAGTTCTCAATCTTCGCGAGGCAAACGGCCTTGAAGCCGATGAAGCCTCGGTTTACCGCGATCTTGAAACGGTCAAGTGGACTCTCGATGAGACTCCACGCTATCGCCGTGCCGGGCGTTCTCCGATTTATCTTTCCGGAAAGTATCTGACCGCAAACGGCGTTGATCCCGTGACGGGTGAAAAAGAGGTTAACGGTCCGGCCAAAAAGGTGAAAACCGCCGCTTCCTCCAAAGCAGCTCAAAAATATGAGAGCAAGTTGGACGAATCCGCTTTCTATCGTGTTCTTCATGCCAAAGGTTTCCCGATCAAAGTTAGCCAGGATCTTATCACCGGTGCCGTTGAAACCCAACTTCCGGAAAATATCAAAAAACTCAATTTGCAGTTTGACGAAATCCCAAGCAATGCCACTGGGGTTTACGTAACCCAAACTTCTCCTCAAATCCAGATCGCACTGTCTCTGGATAAGTTTCTTGAAATTGCCGGTATCCGCGCATAAGAGATAAATAATTCATTTTCGGCCCTTCACCTTTACGGAGGTGAGGGGCTTTTTATGTGGTGAAAACGGTTGTTTTGTATGGTGCGTGGTCATTTCCGACCGGATTGCAAATTTTGCATTAATCCGGAACCGTTGGTCCCTAAAGTGCTTCCATGCACCGGGGAGGTTGACGCCTGCCCATTCTGCCACCACAATTCAGCCGCCAGGCGAAGCAGCCTTCGCCCCGGCACTCACAGTCCTGCTTAAAATCATGCCTACTAACATCGCCATCAATGGATTCGGCCGGATCGGACGCCTTGTCTTCCGCGCCCTCGTCGAACAAGGCCATCTCGGAACCACTTTCAACGTCGTTGCCGTCGGTGACATCGTCCCGGCGGACAACCTGGCTTACCTGCTCAAGTACGATTCCACCCAAGGCCGCTTCAACGGCACGGTTTCCTCCAAGAAATCTTCTCCTGAACTCGCGGAAGACGACGTGATCGTGGTCAACGGCCAGGACATCAAGGTTGTCAGCGCCCGCACTCCGGATGGCCTGCCATGGAAAGATCTCGGTGTGGAAGTTGTCATCGAGTCCACCGGTCTTTTCACCGAAGCTGAAAAAGCCCAGGGCCACATCACCGCCGGTGCCAAGAAGGTCATCATTTCCGCTCCGGCGAAAGGAGAAGACGCGACTTTCGTGGTTGGCGTGAACGACGATCAATACGATCCGGCGAAACACCACATCATTTCCAACGCGAGCTGCACCACCAACTGCCTTGCTCCGCTCGTGCACGTCCTTCTCAAAGAAGGTTTCGGCATCGAGGAAGGTTTGATGACCACCGTGCACTCCTACACCGCCACCCAGAAAACCGTGGACGGTCCTTCCAAGAAGGACTGGAAAGGTGGCCGCAGCGCCGCGATCAACATCATTCCATCCACCACCGGTGCGGCCAAGGCCGTGGCTCTCGTTTGCCCTGAAGTGAAAGGCAAGCTGACCGGCATGTCCTTCCGCGTGCCGACTCCCACCGTTTCCGTGGTGGACCTCACCGTGAAGACGACCAAGGAAACCTCCCTCAAGGAAATCAACGAAGCCCTCACCAAGGCTTCCGAGACTTACCTCAAGGGCATTCTCGGCGTGACCAGCGATGAAGTGGTTTCCACCGATTTCATCCACGACCAGCGTTCTTCGATCTACGATGCCGGTTCCTCCATCGAGCTGAATTCCAAGTTCTTCAAGCTGGTGAGCTGGTACGACAACGAGTGGGGCTACTCCAACCGCGTGATCGATCTTCTGACCGACGTGGTGAAGAAGGGTTTCTAATTTCTTCGTTTCTCAAAAACGGCAATCTCGCGGGAGATTGCCGTTTTTTGTTGGAGCGCCGGTGTCCTCACCGGCTTGGATACGCAAAGAAAAGAGCCGGTGAGGACACCGGCGCTCCATCAGAAAGGAAGAGTCCCCTGATTCAACGCGTGGATCGCGTCGATGGTATAAGAAGTTCGAAGTGTTTCAGTGAGATAGGTTTTCGCGTTTCCCACGGCGGCGGGCAAATCATCACCGAGAGCCAAGCGCGCGGCGATGGCGGCGGAAAACGTGCAGCCGGTGCCGTGGGAGCCGGGGAGTTTCAGGCGATCCGCGGTGAAAACGGATTCGTTGCCTTCGGCGTCGGTCAGGAAATCGAGGCATTCATCGGAGTCCAGATGGCCGCCTTTGAGTAAAACGGCGGTTCGGAAACGAGCGGCGAGTTTTTTTGCAACCGTTTCCATTTCCGTGAGATCGGGAATTTTCACACCCGCCAAGGCTTCGGCTTCCGGCAAATTCGGCGTGATGACGGTGGCTCGGGGAAGAACGAGTTCGTGATAAGCGGAAACCGCGTCTTCTTCCAACAGTGAAGCGCCGGTGGATGCGATCATCACGGGATCGACCACGAGCGGGATATCCGGGTGATTTTTCAAAATATCCATGACGGCTTCGATGTGAGCGGCGGAGAAAAGCATGCCGGTTTTGATCGCGGCGACGGGGAAATCCCTGAGCATCAGTGAAATCTGATCGGCAACGATTTCCACCGGCACGGGGCTGACGGCGCGGACGATGTTGGCCGTTTCCGAAACGATGCAGGTAATCGCGGTGAGTCCATGCACGCGGAAGTGTTGGAAGGTTTTCAGATCCGCCTGAATGCCTGCCCCGGAGGAGCAATCGGAACCGGCAATGGTGAGGGCGACGGGCGGAGAGGCGTGCATGGAAGAGTCGTAGCGGGATGTGCCGGCGCAGGCAAACGGGTTTCGTGCTTGGCAGAGGCTCGTTGACACCTTCATGATGATGCCGGTGGCTGTTGAAATCCGTGAATATGAAAGACTGAGGGTGCATGTGGATGATGTCATCTACATGCCGAGTCTGGATGCGCCTGCGGAAAAGCCGCACCCGTTCGTGTATTTTATCTCCATTCACAACGACTCGTCGCTGCCGGTGACGATCCGCGGCAGAAAATGGGTCGTGCGGGAAGAAGGCGGAGAGACGACCGTGGTGGAAGGTGATGGAGTGGTCGGCCAATTCCCGCTGATCGAGCCGGGCGGCCATTTTTCCTACAACAGCTACCATGTCTCCGCGTGTGGTGCGGTGGTGAATGGAGCGTTTTTCGGTGAAACCGCCACCGGAGAGTGGTTTTTCACCCGGATTCCCGAGTTTCGCCTCGAAGTGCCGAACTGGGCGTGAGGAACATCGAACCTCGAAGTTTTCTCTTCCTTCCACATTCGATGTTGGGCGTTCAATGTTCGATGTTCACCTGATCCAGCCTTGCGGAATCCCGGAGGACGAGCCACTTTACGGCCATGCAGGCTGTCACGGATCGATTGAAAAATTTTCTCCAATACGTGGCGATCAAGCTGATCGATGACCCGAGCCAGGCACAGTTGAAAGTCGCCGAACTGGGGCCGAAGAAGCTGCGGTTCAAACTCGTTCTCGCTCAGGCGGATGTGGCGATGCTGATCGGCCGCAACGGATTCACCGCCTCGGCCATCCGCAGCATCCTGAAAACCGCCGCCGAGCGGGAAGGGGTGCAGGTCACGCTTCAGATTCATTCCCAAGAGGAAGAAGCCGAGCTTCTCGCACGCGAAGGCGGCCATTGATAGGCCTCCGCATCCTGCTGAAAATGATACGGTTTTGACGCAGGATGAAAGTTGCGATGGCATGGCGGATGCTTTTGGGATAGCAATCCGTCCGCTCTTCTCCCAACGATTTTATGTCCATTCACGTCGCCCTTCATCATCGCACCAGCTACAAATATGAACGTCCGGTGGGGCATGGCGCCCACGTGGTGCGTTTGAGGCCGGCCCCGCATTGCCGGTCGCGGATTCTCGCTTACAGCCTGAAAGTCGGCGGCGGGGAGCATTTCATCAACTGGCAGCAGGATCCGCAGTCGAACTATCTCGCGCGGCTGGTTTTCCCGGAAAAAATGGATCGCCTTGAGATCGAGGTGGATCTCGTGGTCGAGATGTCCGTTCTCAACCCGTTCGATTTCTTCCTTGAGGAATATGCTCAGAAGTTCCCGTTCGCCTACGATAAGGATACCGCCCACGAGCTGGAGCCGTTCCGTAAACTCGATGGGACGCCGGGGCCGCTGCTGCAGAAATTGATCGACCGTTTCAAGGACAAGAAAATGGGGACGATCGACTTCATGGTGGAGGTAAACTCCGCCTTGCAGCAGATGATCGGCTACAAGATCCGTCTGGAGCCGGGCGTGCAGACGCCGGAAGAAACTTTGGAAAAAGCATCCGGTTCCTGCCGGGATTCCGCCTGGCTGCTCGTGACCTTGCTGCGCCACCTCGGTCTGGCCGCTCGTTTCGTTTCCGG
This sequence comes from Luteolibacter sp., assembly GCA_047605125.1. Lineage (GTDB taxonomy): Bacteria > Verrucomicrobiota > Verrucomicrobiia > Verrucomicrobiales > Akkermansiaceae > Luteolibacter. The sequence continues at coordinate 139,651 of JASGGK010000002.1, read as the reverse complement.
CTACCTGATCCAGCTCAAGGCGGACGTGAAATCCCTCGACGGCCCGAGCGGTGCGGAGGAAGATTTCACCGATCTTCATGCTTGGACGGAAGTTTATCTGCCGGGTGCGGGCTGGATCGGCCTCGATCCAACGTCCGGTCTGCTCGCCGGGGAAGGGCACTTGCCGCTGGCTTGCTCGCCCGAGCCATCCAGCGCCGCGCCGGTGACGGGTGGCGTGGAGCCGTGTGAATCCGAGATGGAGCACGAGATGAAGGTGACGCGGATTTATGAATCGCCGCGCACCACCTTGCCTTATACCGAGGAAGAATGGCTCAAGATCCTCGCCAGCGGCCGCGCGACCGACGAGGAACTCAAGGACATGGACGTTCGTCTCACCATGGGGGGCGAGCCGACGTTTGTTTCGATGGATGATTTCGACGGGGCGGAGTGGAACACCGCCGCAGTGGGGCCGACCAAGCGGTTGCTTTCCGGAAAGCTGATCAAGCGCCTGCGCAATCGTTTCGCCCCCGGCGGATTATTGTTTTACGGTCAGGGGAAATGGTATCCGGGCGAGCCGCTGCCTCGTTGGTCGCTGAACTGCTATTGGCGGAAAGACGGCCAGCCGATGTGGGAGGACGATTCGCTCATCGCGGATGAATCGATCAACTACGGCCACGATGAAACCCACGCGAAAGCTTTCAGTGAAACACTGGCTGGCGCGCTGAATGCGGACCCGAAATGGGTGATTCCCGCCTACGAGGATGCCTATTACTACATGTGGAAGGAGCGCCGCCTGCCATCCAATGTGGATCCACTGAAATCGAACCTGAAGGATAAGCAGGAGCGAGACCGCCTTTCCCGGATTTTCGACCAAGGGTTGAACAAAGTCGCCGGTTACATCATGCCTCTGAAGCGCCAAGTTACGAATGACGGCCTGAAGTGGGCGACCGGCCCATGGTTCATGAGGGATGAAACTCTCTACCTTTTACCCGGTGATTCACCCATCGGTTTCCGTCTGCCGCTCGATTCCCTGCCATGGGTCTCGGAAGCGGAATATCCGTGGTCCATTCCGATGGATCCGACGCGTGCGCTGCGGCCGCTGCCGCCGTATCCGGCACGCCAAATCGCGATGCAACGCCGTGTCGGTGAAGCGGAGTTCGATCCGGAAACGGCAGACTATGGTGCCCGCGGCGTCGGTTTCAAGGGATTGAAAGGTCTGGAGGCGGAATACGATGCCTCGAAACGCCATCTTCTCGAAAAACGTCCGGGTTCTCAGGAATCCGCCGCCTGGATCACCCGCACCGCGCTTTGCGTGGAACCGCGCGATGGCCGCTTGCATATTTTCCTTCCGCCGGTGGATAATACCGAGGATTTCATCGACCTCATCGCCAGCATCGAGCAAACGGCGGAAACGCTGAAACTGCCGATCATTATCGAAGGCACACCTCCCGCCTACGATCCGCGCATGCAGGTGGTCAAAGTCACTCCCGACCCTGGCGTGATCGAAGTGAACCTCCAGCCCGCCGCGTCGTGGGACGAGCTGGTTTTCAATACGTCCGTCCTTTACGAAGAAGCGCACCAGTGCCGCCTCGCGACCGAGAAATTCATGGTCGATGGACGCCATTGCGGCACCGGCGGTGGCAACCACATCATCATCGGCGGGGAAACACCATCGGACAGCCCGCTGCTCCGCCGCCCGGATCTTCTCCGCAGCATGGTGACGTTCTGGAACCACCATCCGTCACTCAGCTATCTTTTTTCCGGACTTTTCGTCGGTCCGACCTCGCAAGCGCCGCGCATCGACGAAGGCCGCAACGATTCGATCCACGAATTGGAAATCGCCTTCAAAACCCTCGAAGGCACCGGCACTCCCTTGCCGTGGCAGGTGGACCGCGCGTTCCGGAATCTCCTGATCGATACCACCGGGAACACGCACCGCGCCGAGTTCTGCATCGATAAACTCTACAGCCCGGACAGTTCGACCGGCCGCCTCGGATTGCTGGAAATGCGGAACTTCGAAATGCCGCCGCATTATCAGATGAGTCTGGCCCAGCATCTCGTTTTGCGCGGATTGGTTTCCCGTTTCTGGAAAGAATCCTACGAAAAACCGCTGGTCCGCTGGGACAGCGAAATCCACGACCGCTGGATGCTGCCGCATTTCATCTGGCAGGATTTCACCGAAGTGCTGGAAGACCTCCGCGAGCACGGCTGCTCGATCGAGGACGATTGGTTCGCTCCGCACCTCGAATTCCGATTCCCGAAAATCGGCGATTTCAACCAACGCGGCATCGATGTGGAACTGCGCCACGCCATCGAGCCTTGGCACGTCCTCGGGGAAGAAGGTGCGGCCGGCGGAGCCGTCCGCTACGTCGATAGCTCGCTGGAACGCCTGCAAGTCAAAGTCAGCGGGCTCACCGGCGAACGCCACGTGATCGCCTGCAACGGCTTGCGCATCCCGCTGCATTCGACCGGTGTCCACGGCGAGTTCGTCGCGGGGGTCCGCTACCGTGCCTGGCAGCCGCCAAACTGCCTGCACCCGACGATCCCGACGCACACACCGCTGGTGCTCGATCTCGTCGATACCTGGAACGACCGCTCGCTCGGCGGTTGCACGTATCACGCCGCGCATCCGGGTGGCCGGAGCCACGACACTTTCCCGGTAAACTCCTACGAAGCGGAATCCCGCCGCCTTGCCCGGTTCTTCCGCCACGGCCACACCGGTGGGAAAATGCAACCGTATGAGCCGCCGATCAGTCCGGATTTCCCATTCACGCTAGACTTGCGGATGGTGCAAAACAGCCTATGAGTGAGGCGCTTTGCCGATTTCGCAAATGTCCTCCCGCCTCCGGTTTTCATCCGCATTCGCCCCTGCTTCGGAGGGGGCGGTGACTCCGGCGTGGAATGAAATGCTGGACCGACAGGGTCGTTTGCGGCCCATTTGGCAAAGCCTTTCAGCGAAAATCAGCCGTTGGACGGTGGAAGAGCGTTCCTTGTTGGCGACTTCCGCCGGAAAGATGCTCGAAGATCTAGGAACGACGTTCAACGTTTACAGCGATGTCAGTGGGACCGCTCAACCGTACGAGATCGATCCGATCCCCCTGCTGGTTTCCCAGGAAGAATGGGAGCGCGTTTCCGGCGGGCTGAGCCAACGGGTGAAACTGTTGGAAGTGGTGCTCGCCGATGTCTACGGGCCTCAGGAATTACTGAAACAAGGATTGCTTCCCCCGGATCTGGTTCATGCCAATCCGGCGTTCATCCACGGACTGAAAGGAATCCAGCCTCCCGGCAATCAGCATCTTGGAACGACGGGGTGCGATTTGATCCGCGCGCCGAACGGCATCTGGACCGTCCTGAAAGACCACACCGGATCACCCGGCGGGCTCGGGCAGGCGCTGGAAAACCGCAGCGTGACCTCGAACCTGCTACCTGAGGAATTCGATCAGGCGAAAATCGCCCCGCTGAAATCGTTTTTCGAAACGAACCGCTCCAACCTGCAAACGCTCAGCGGCCAGCGCCGTGAGGAGCCGAGCATCGTTTTCCTCACGCCCGGTTTCCGCCATCCCTCGTATTTCGAGCATGTTTACATGGCCCGGCTGCTCGGTTTTCCGATTGTGGAACCGGCCGATCTCACCGTGCGCGAGCGCCGGGTGTTTTTGAAAACGCTCTCCGGTTTACGGAAAATCGACGGTATCGTCAGCCGCATTCACGATAATTTCCTCGATCCTCTGGAATTCTGGAATGTCGGCGGTGGTGGCGTGCCCGGATTGGTCGAGGCCTGGCGTTCGGGAAATGTGACGCTTTCGAACGCTCCGGGATCGAGTTTCGCATCGACCACGGCGTTGATGCCGTTTCTTCCCGCGATCAGCCGCGCGTGGTTCGGCGAGGATTTGAAGCTGCCGTTTGTGGAAACCTGGTGGCTCGGCCAACTTGAAATCCGCCAGAGCGTATTGAACGATCTCGGGCAATACGTGCTGATGTCGGCCTTCGGAAATGATCCTCTTTTACCGGTCCGTTGCGGCAGTCTTTCTCCGGCGGCACGTCGCCAGTGGATCTCCACCATTGAGGAACGGCCTCACGATTTCGTGGTGCAGCGCGATATTCCGCTGAGCATCGCCCCGTCGTTGCAACTGAAGCAAATCCAAAGCCGCTCCATGGTTTGGCGTGCGTTCACATTACACAGTGGAAAAGACCAAACCGTGCTTCCCGGAGGCTTGGCGCGGGTGGGGAAAGCGGGAGAGCCGCCCCAGCTTTGGCCGGCGCATGCCGGATTTACCAAAGACGTTTGGATTCCCGCCCAGCAAATCGCTTCCAGCGCGCGGGAAGCGACGAACACGGTGAGAGCCACCGCGGCTCATCATCCGGCGGGAGGGGATGTCCCAAGCCGTATCGCCGAACAACTTTATTGGGTGGGGCGTTATGCCGAACGCGTGGAAATGGTGACACGCATCCTGCGGGTGATCCTCCGCAGCCTGATCGAGGAATCCAATCACACGACGCTCGGAAAGCTCGATGCCAGCCAGCAACTGGTGATCGGGGCGGGCCTGATTTTCAACGGCCAGAAAATCCAGCCTTCGCGCATTCTGGACCGGCTTGCTTCCCTCGTTCACGATTCTGCGAACGAGAGCGGCTTGCCGCGTTTCGCCCGCTCTTTGCTCTGGAATGCTTCCGCCGCGCGCGACCGTCTGTCGGATGATACATGGCGGTTTTTCAACCGGTTGGAAGGACTTCTGCAACTGCCGCAGCAAGCTCCGAGCGCCGCCGAGCTGCTCCGCACCCTGGATCATTTGGTCCTTCATCTCGCGGCCTTCTCCGGGATGCAGGCGGAAAACATGACCCGCGGCCACGGCTGGCGTTTCCTGGAAACCGGGCGCCGCATCGAGCGTTTGTTAGGAACGCTGGCCTTGCTGCATTCCACGGCGGACCTGTGCGGGAAGAATCCGTTGGTGCTGGATGTTCTTTTGGAAATTTGCGATAGCGTCATGACCTACCGCCGCCGCCATTTCTCGCGCCCGCGTTGGGACGGGGTGGTGGATCTTCTTTTCTTCGATGCGGAGAATCCGCGCAGCGTGGCGTATCAGATCGGGATCATCCATCAGGAGCTTGCCCATTTTCCAGGAGATCATCAGTTCGGGTTGTTTCCGAAAATTTCATCTCATGTCGAAGAACTCGCAGCTCGTTTTGAAACCGCGGCACCGCCCTCGTCGGGGGAGCTCGAGGCACTCGTGGAATCGCTTGAAGTGCTTTCCGATTTGCTGACCCAGCATTATTTCAGCCACTCGGTGAGACGGGTGTATTGATGGGTCCTTAGTTCCGGCGCAGGCTCATCAAGATGCGGATCACATACCAGAGAAGCAAAGTGACGCTGGCAAACAACGAAAGCGCCGCGGCGACATGCTGGCCGGGCTGATAGCGGTGAATCAGGTTGCTGGTATTGTAAAGAATCGAGCCGGAAGCGAAAACGACCATCGCACCCGAAAACCACAGCCCCAACGAGATGGGCAGGAAAAACGAAGCGGCGATCAATCCCAGCGCCACAAACCCACCGATTTTCAAAATGCCTCCGAGGAAGCTGAAATCCTTGCGGGTGGTGAGTGCGACAGCGGAAATTCCCAGAACCATGGCACTGGTGATCAGGCCTGCTTGCACGAGTAATGAGAAATCCCCTGTGACCGCGATGGCGAGGGTGACGAGTGGCAGGAAAATGATCGCTTCACCCAAGGTGTAGAGGGCAAGACCGGCGTATTGCTTGCCGACGGATGTTTCGTTGGTGGCCCATTTGTCGGCGATCCACGAGATGCCCATGAAGGCTCCGAGCACGAGCAGCCAGCCGAAGCGATTCGTGCCGATCCATTGCAGTGCGATCACACCCCAGCCGAGGCTGAGCATGATGCCTTCCAACACCACGAAAAGACCGATGGCTCCGGCGAGATGGCCGTAGGTTTTCCGGATGAATGCGGCACGGGCTTCTTCGGGTGACTCGGCCACCATTTGCGAGCTGTAGGGAGTGAGATACGGGTCCATTTTTATAACGCTGCTAGCAATGTGGCAGATCGGGAGAATCGCACAATGGGAAATCCGGCGGATGTTTCCATCGCATCCGTGCGAATTACAAAAAATCATCAAAGTCTGTTGATTTCATGAAATAAAAGCCGCTATTCCTTGGGAAACCCGAAATTGCCGATGCCGCTTTCTTTGTTTTCCCAAGTATTCGATGATCCGGAATCGTGGATGGTGGTGGCATCGGGGCAGGCAACGGGGAGACTCAGCCGGGTGAATCTGCGGAATGGCAAGGTCGCGCTGCGGCTGGATTACGATTTCCATGAGGGCGGTGGCTTCGTGGTGGCGCGGAAGGAAATGAATTTCCAACTTCCCGCGACCTTCGCGGTGAATTTCCTGATGCGGGCGGATGGACCGGACAACCATTTCGAATTCAAAGTCGCCGATCCAACCAATGAAAACGCGTGGCGCTACCAAAGAGAGCATTTCCCGTGGCCGGCGAAATGGCGGCGCGTCAGCCTGACGGAGCGGGAGATTCCTTTCGCCTGGGGACCGGCGGGCGGTGGCGGTCCCTCCGAGGTGGGTTCGCTGGAATTCGTGGTCGCCGCGGGACCGGGCGGCAAGGGGAGTTTGTGGCTCTCGGATTTTTCCATTGAAGACCAAACGCTGCGGGAACCTCGGGAAGTGACGGCTTCCAGCGAGCGCCCCGGCCATGAAGCGAAACTTGCGCTCGATGATCACGCCGGGGATTGGCGGCCATCCGGGGACGATCGAAAGCCGTCTTGGACGATGGATTTCGGAAAACTCCATCGTTTCGGCGGCTTGGTGATCCATTGGCCGGAGGATTTGCCGGTGCGTGGATATTTTCTAACAATTTCCAAAACGGGCAGGAAATGGAAACGCGTGCATCGCTGCGTGATTTGCTCCGAGACGAAAACGCATGTGCCGATTCCGAAAGGTGAGGCGCGTTTTCTCAGGATCACGTTTGAAGAAGGATCGGCGGCGGGATTGCGCCATCTCGAATTGAAACCGGATTCCTTTTCGCAATCGCCGAATGAATTCGTCCACGCCGTGGCGGCGGACGCGCCGCGCGGCTGGTATCCGCGCTACTGGCACCGCGAGCAATCGTATTGGACGCCGGTTGGCACGCCGATCGGCACGCGCCGGGCGTTGATCAATGAGGAAGGTTTGGTGGAAGTGGATGAAGGGAGTTTTTCGCTGGAGCCGTTTTTGCGGATCGATGGCGGGCTGGTGACGTGGGCGGAGGCGTCGATCCGCCTTTACCTGCCGCGCAGCGGCGCGCCGTTGCCGGAAGTGATCTGGAGCGTGAATGACGTTGTTTTGACGGTGAGGCCGTGGGTCGTGGGAAATGCGGAAGAGCTCACGTTGAAAGTGAACTATCAGATCGAAAATCCGCGAAACCGCCACGTCGAGCTCGCGGTGGCGGTGAGGCCGTTCCAGGTAAATCCACCGTGGCAGGCATTCCGGAATCTGGGGGGGATTTCCCCGATCCGGAAAATCAACGGCAAGCCGGGCAAACTGAAAGTCGAAGGAAAAACGGTGATCGCCCATCCGTTGCCATCGCAACAAATCGCAGCGGGCTTCGAACAAGGAACGGTGCTGGGTTTTCTGTCTCGTGGCATCGGGAGTTTCACAACCTTTACTGCTCTGAACGATCCGTCCGGTCTTGCGAGTGCGGCGATGGTTTGGAAACCGGAGGTGCGGGAAGTCACCTTGTCCGTGCCGTTTTACGAAAAGGACTCGAACCACGAATCGCGCAAAGATGCGGAAAATATCTGGTCGCACGCGTTGGAAAGCGTGGAGTGGAAAGTGCCGCCGGTCGCGGAAGAAGCGATCCGTTGTTTGCGCACTGCGGCGGCTCACATTTTGATCAATCGAGATGGTCCCGCGTTGCAACCCGGTCCGCGCCGCTACACGCGCAGCTGGGTGCGGGACAGCGTGATCATGGGAGCGGCGCTCATGAGATTGGGGATTCCGGAACCGTTGCGCGAGTTTCTGGATTTTTATCAAAAATTCCAACGCGAAGACGGCTTCGTGCCCTGCGTGGTGGACCGTGATGGCGTGGATTGGTTGATCGAGCATGACAGCCATGGCCAATTCATTTGGGGCGTACTGGAGGTATTCCGCCAATGCGGCGACCGCGATTTTCTTGGGAAAATGTGGCCGTCGGTGAAGCGGGCGGCGCAATACATGCTGCGGATCCGCTCGGAGCGGCTGACCGATCATTTCCGCACGGGCGAGTTCGCGGCGTGCTACGGATTGTTCCCGGAATCCGCGAGCCACGAAGGTTATCTCGCGCATCCGGTGCATTCGTATTGGGATGATTTCTGGGGCGTGCGTGGATTCCAGGCGGCGGTGGAACTGGCGGATGCGATGGGAAAAACACGCGACCGCTGGCAGGAGGAAACGACGATGTTTCTATCCGATCTGGAAGATTCGATGAAGCGGGTGATTCAAAAGCATCATCTGAATTACATTCCGGGATCGGTCGAGTGGGCGGACTTCGATCCGACGGCGACATCGAATGCCATCGCCTTGCTCGATTTCGCGGATCGTCTGCCGGAGAAGCAACTCACCGCGATGTTCGATCTCTACATGGCCGATTTCCGCAAGAAGCACGCCGGAAAAATGCCGTGGAAAAATTACACCGCTTATGAAATCCGCATCATCAGCGCGCTGATCCGCCTCGGACGGCGCGATGACGGCGTGGAGCTGCTGGAGTTTTTCCTTTCGGACCGCCGCCCGCTCGAATGGAATCAATGGCCGGAAATTTCGTGGCGCGATCCGCGCTCGCCAGGCCATCTCGGCGATGTGCCGCACACGTGGATTTCCGCCGAATACATTCTCGCGGTGCTTTCGATGATCTCCAGCGAACGCGAGGAAACCGACAGCCTGGTGCTCGCCAGCGGCATGCCGTGGAGCTGGATTTCCGCGGAAGGAGGCTTCCGGGTGAACCATTTGCCGACGCGTTTCGGCACGCTGGATTTTTCGATTTCAGCTCGCGGCGAGGAAGAAATCGAGGTTCGCGTGAATGGCTCCTTGACCCTTCCTCCCGGCGGCGTTGAGGTCATACCGCCGCTTCCTCCGGGGATGAAAATCGCCCGCGTTGCGGACCCGGAAAATCACCCGTTGCCCGTTTCCCTGGATGGTCGGCGTGTGGCGCTTACATCGTTGCCTGTTCATCTTCACCTTACCCTCTGCAAAACCCATGAAACCCGAGTCTGATTCCTTCCGCATTCACTCGAACGGACGCCTCCGCAGCATCGTCCTGCCGGATGGGCGCGGTGGTTTGATGTACGATTGGATCGCCGTCACGCGATGGTCCGAGGCCGCGCCGGAAGTGAGCGGGCCGATGATTTATCTGCGCGATGCCAGCGGCTGGCAGGCACTAAACGGAGCGGTTTCCACAAAAAACTGGTCGGCGAAATTGCAAGTGCGGGTGGCGCGGGATGAAGCGATCGAGCTTCGACGCGTCACGCTGGAAAACCACTCGGATGCGCTGCGGGAAATCGAACTGACGACTTACGCGGAAGTCGCGTTGAATCACCCGATGGGAGATGCCGGGCATCCGGCGTTTTCCAAACTTTTCGTGCAAACCGAAGCGCACGATGGTGTTTTGTTAGCGCGCCGCCGTCCGCGTGGCATGAATGAAAATTGGCCGTGGATCGGGCAGGCCTTGCTCGGTGATTATATCGATTGCTCGTGGGAAACGAATCGCGCGACGTTCATCGGGCGCGGACGTGATCCGCATGACCCGCAAGCGATGGATCAACGTGGCGACTTGAGCGGTGAAACCGGAAATGTGCTCGATCCGGTGTTGGCGTGGCGTTGCCGCGTGCCGCTTGAAGCGGGGGAAACGCGCGAGATTTGGCTGCTGACAGCGGTGGCTCAGGAGAAGCCCGCGGTGCGGGAATTGATTTCGAATGCGGAACCCGCCGCGCTGTTTGCTAATGCGCCCGTGCGCGGATCGGAGCGCGCCCAGGCGCTGGCGGCGAAGATGTTGCTCGGTTGGAAAGACCGCGTGGTGCCTGCGAGTGCTCATGGTTCTTCCGTGGTGCGTCGGTTTCCATTGTCACCGGATGAAATCAGGATCATCGCGACGGGCGGTCGTCTCAGTGCGGGCACGCGGGAAATCCTTTCGCTGATGCCGGAGTGGCGCGAACTGGGATTGGCGGTGAAGTTGTTCGTGATGGTGGAAGACGACGGCGAGGTGATCCCGGATGCGGTGATCGTGAAAGCGTCCGATTTTTCCGAAGAGGAACTCGCATGGTGGTTGGCGTCCGCGCATCTGGTCGTGGGTGATGAACTTGAGGAATCCGATGGGATCGACCTCGCGATTCCGCAGCGCGCGGAAATTTCAGAGAAGGACGAAGAGCCGGAATTGAAGGAAGAGCTGTTGTTTTACAATGGCACCGGCGGTTTCTCGCAGGATGGCCGGGAGTATGTGATCAAGATGGCTCTGAAAGACGGTCGGCTCGTTCGTCCGCCGATGCCGTGGAGCAATGTGCTGGCGAATCCGCGCTTCGGCTGCACGGTGACGGACGGCGGCGCGGGCTATACGTGGGGCCGCAATAGCCAGGCGAATCGCCTCACGCCGTGGTCGAACGATCCGATCCGCGATCCGCAAGGCGAGGCGTTGTTTTTACGTGATGAAACGACGGGTGAAACGTGGTCGCCCTTGCCGGGGCCATGTCCCGCGAAGAGTGCGTTCGTGGTGCGGCATGGATTTGGTTATAGTAAATTTCTATCAAAAATTTCCGAGCTGGAGCAGGAAGTCGGGTTTCTGGTGCCGCCGGACGATGTGGTGAAACTGGTGGCGCTGCGGTTGAAAAACACCGGATCATCAGCGCGGAAGCTTTCCTTCACGGCGGTGCATCAGCTCGTCCTCGGTGCGAATCCGGATCGTCATCACGCGACGTTGGCGTGGACGGATGCGGACGGCGTGCAGCATGCGGTGAACCCGCGTGCGGGAGACTTCGCCGATGGTCGGGTATTTTCCGAAGTGTTGGTCGAGGGCGTGAAAGCGACGAAATCCGCCGGAGGGAATTCGCTTTCGAAGGTGATCGGGAAACACGGTCCTGCCACGCCGGAGTTGCGCATGGAAGGTGAGCGTGGATTTGGCCGCGACGCGTGTTTTGCGCGGAAGATCGATTTCGAATTGGCCGCCGGAGGGGAAGCGGAGTTTGTCGTGATTCTGGGAGAAGCGGTTTCCGAAACGGAAGAGAATACGGTGCTGGAAAAGTATCGTCGCGAAGGCGCGGTGAAAGCGGCTCGTGAGGAGACGATCACGCATTGGCGAGATGTTTTGCAGCAGCTTCAAATCCGCACGCCGTTGCCGGAAGTGGATGTGATGGTGAACGGCTGGCTGGTTTATCAAAACCTCGCGTGCCGCATCTGGGGGCGCAGCGCGTTCTATCAATCGGGCGGCGCGTATGGTTTCCGGGACCAGTTGCAGGATTCGGCGGCGTTCGCGCTGACGCGTCCTGAGTTATTGAGAAGCCAGATTTTGCTGCATGCCGCGCAGCAATTCCCGGAAGGCGACGTGACGCACTGGTGGCACCCGGAGCCGCTCAGCACGGGCATGCGCACGAAGTTTTCCGATGACCTGTTGTGGCTGCCATGGCTGACGGATCATTACGTCCGCACGACGGGAGATTTCGGGATTCTCGATGAGGTTCGCGGTTTCATCGAAGGTCCGCAACTCGGCGCGCACGAGGATGAGGAATACATGAAGCCGCGGATTTCTCCGGAAACGGCGAGCTTGTTCGAGCATTGCTGCCGTTCGCTCGACCGCTCGCTGACCAAGGGCGCTCATGGCTTGCCGTTGATGGGAATCGGCGACTGGAATGACGGGATGAGCCGCATCGGCCGCGAAGGACGCGGTGAGAGCGTGTGGATGGGATTTTTCCTGTATGAGATTTTGAAGAGCTGGATTCCTCTGTGCGAAGCTCGTGGCGAATCCGGGCGCGCGAAAAACTATGCGGCCTATCGCGCGGATCTTCACGAAGCGATCAACGAGGCGGGTTGGGATGGCGAATGGTATCGCCGTGCTTACTACGATGACGGCACGCCGTTGGGCACGCGCACCGATTCCGAATGCCGGATCGATGCGCTGGCGCAGGCTTGGGCGGTCATTTCAAAAGCCGCTCCGGCAGACCGTGAGGAGAAGGCGCTGGATGCGCTGGAGAGAGAGCTGATCGATGATTCGGTGGGCATCGTGCGCTTGCTGCATCCGCCGTTTGTGAACACGCCGCACGATCCGGGTTACATCAAAGGCTACGTCGCCGGTGTCCGTGAAAACGGCGGGCAATACACCCATGCCGCGTGCTGGGTGGTGCGTGCGATGGCCGAGGCGGGCCGGTGCGATGAGGCGGCGACGTTGTTGAAACGCCTGAGTCCGGTGTGGCAGGCGCGCGACGCGGAAACGGTGGCGCGTTATCAGGTCGAGCCGTATGCGATTGCTGCGGATATTTACGGAGCCGCGCCGCATGTGGGGCGCGGCGGCTGGACATGGTACACCGGTTCCGCAGGCTGGATGTTCCGCGTGACGGTGGAGTCCGTGCTCGGCCTCACGGTTGAGAATGGCGATACGTTTGTGCTTTCGCCGCGCATCCCGGATGACTGGCCGGAGTTTGAAATCACCGTCCGCACGCCGTCCGGGAAAACGATCTATCATATCCACGTGAGGAACGCGTCAGGCAAGGCGGGGAAAATCACGAAGTTGGAAGTGGATGGCGAGTCCATCGACTGTGAGACCGGCGTTGCGTATTGGACGTTGGTGGATGATGGAGAAGAGCACGCGGTTTCAGCGGTGATGGGGTGATTTCCATGATCCTCGCAATTTCTCATGCGCTGGCGTGTCTTGCTCTGGCCGTCGCGGCGGCAGGCTGGATGCGGCGGCCTTCTTCCGGTCAATCCGCTTATCGCTTGTTGATGCCGTTCGCGCTGTTCGCGGGTTTGATAGGAGCGGGGATCCTGCTTCGCGATATTTCCGAACTTTTCGTGGCGGAGTATTCCGGCGCGATTTACGAAGCGGGGAACAGGACGGAGTGGATCGTCGGGATGGCGGTGTGGGGCTTGCTCTTGATGCTGCCGCTGGTGGGAGTCGTGCCGAAAATGGGGAAACAGCCTCGTTTGATGATGGTGTTTGGCGGGCTGTCGCTTGTTGCCAGCGCGCGGATGCTGCTGAGCTTGTGAAAGCTTCGCCACGTCTCTCTCTCAACATGTCAGGTCCAGCTGCTCGATGAGTTTGTCGGTTTGGTCGGTGAGGCCGATGGTCCAGCCTCCGTCGGATTTCACGTCGAGGCGGGCGTCGTAACGGAGATGGGATTCGCCGTTTTTCGCGAGCACGACGACGCTGATGTTTTCCTGGCTGAGCAGATCGATGATGGAGGCGATGGTGCTTTCCGGAAGCGAGCTGCCGGGGCGGTCGAGGTAAACGACTTTGGGCTTCGCCAGCAACAAACGGGCGACGGAAACCATGTGCTGCTCGCCGATGGAGAGGAGATCGTCCCACTCGCGGCTGGTATCGAGGCCGCCGACGCGGGGGACGATGTCCTCGATCTGGAGACGTTTGAGAGCGGTGAGGATGACGTGGTCCGGGATGACGTTTTCCTTGCCGGTGCGGAGGAGGACTTCGCGCAGGGTGCCGAGCGGGAGGTAAGGGCGTTCGGGAAGGAACAGGATTTCGTCGAGATTCGGGCGGCTGATGGTGCCTTGGCCGCAATCGCCGATGCTGGCGGTGGCACGGAAGAGGCCGAGCATGGTGGATTGGTCGGCGGCGGTGACGACCCAACGCTCGCCGGGTTTGATTTCCAGATTGAGGTTCTTGATCAGCGGGCGGGTATGGTCGGCGGAATCGATGGTGACGTTTTCGTAGACGACGCGATCGGAATTTTCTTCGGTCAGGATCGGGCAGGTCTTCACTCCATGGGCTTTTTCCATCGCCTGGGTGAGCAGGTAGAGGCGTGCGGTGACGGCGGTGAAGGAGGAGATCGACTGGAATTGGGTGACGATGAGGGAAAACGCGCCGAGCAGGGCACCGAAGGCCATGGCGGACTGGGTGATGACACCGAATTCCACCTGGCCGCGGATGAACATCGGGGCGATGATGAGAGCCGGGATGATCTGGATGTAATAGTTGTAGCCGGTGGTGAAGAACCCTAGGTTCCGGTTGATCTGGACGATGCGGCGGTAGTTCCGGGTGAGGGCGTTCAGGCGTTTTCCGAGACGGATTTTGAAGCGGCCTTCGCGGTGGGCGAGGGCGATGAGTTCGGCGTTTTCACGGACGTGGATGAGATCGGTACGGAAGTTCGCCTCCATATCGAGCTGGTTGTAATTCAGCCGGATCAGGGGTTTTCCGAGCATGATGGTCAAGGCGGTGCCGAGAGCCGAGTAAATGACGGCCACGCAGAACAGGAAGGGGCTGATCGACCACAAAACGCTGGAGAAGGAAATGGCGGTGAAGGTGCCGTTCAGGAACAAGAGCACGAAGGAAAGCGTTGTCCGGGTGAAGGCACCGACGTCATCGGCGATCCGCTGGTCCGGGTTCGCGACATCCGGGGTGAAGAGGAGCTGGTAGTAGGTGCGGTCGCTGAGATAGGTGTCCAGCAGGTGGCGGGTGAGTTGTTCCCGCCACAGCAAGCCGAGGCGTTCTTCGGCGAAGCGGTAGAAAACGGCGGCGACGGTGAGCGCACTGAGCACGCCGACGAACATCATCGCGTAGCCATTGAAGGTGCGCATGTCCTTGTGCTCGATGGCGGACATGAAATCCCGGCCGACGTAGCTGTTCAGCACGTTCAGGCCGCTGATCACCAGCATCATGATGAGCAACGTGGTGAAAAGTCCCACCGCCTTCGGCCCGGATTCCGATTTTACGAGCAGCGTCAGCACCGCCTTTAGGCGCCGACAGGTGTCTCGTAGAAGCTTGGCTTTCATCGGAAAGGAGGGTTTGGAACTTATTCAGTAAAACAAAATATTTAGCCTATGTAAATCAATGCTTGCTTCCGCGAACACGTAGGGTTTTCCGTGAAAGGCGGGTTTGGAAAAAGGCGGCCCGCTTTCGTAGCGGTCTCGCCACGGATGGGAAGAACGATGTGTTTAATTTTTCCTGACGAAAAATATTTTCGAAATGTTTCGAAAGGGTCACGGACGGAAATTTGTAGTGATAAAAACTCCGATTATCCTGCGTAAGTAGTTTGAGCTTGAGCAGATGCATGTCTGTCCGAAATGAGCGCGATCCCGATGGGAGCTGGATTTCTCCGGTTTTCCATCCTGAAATAGAACGTTTGTTTTATGTGTCTGGCACGGCCTTTGCTCAACTGAAACCGACACCCTGATAAACTATGAATATCATCAGTCATCGACCGTATCCGGATGTGGCCCGCGTGCCCTCCGAGCTGTCCATGCGTGATACTTGGGATACAGAAGGCGTTTCCACGCTGATCCGTTCCAAGTGTGACCATGGGGAAACTCCTGCTTTCCTCTTCCTCGGAAGAAAAGAAGCGGAGCTGCTTCGGAGCCACCTGGCCGCTACGTTTGGAGCTGAAAGCGTCACCACGCTGCACGATACCTATTACATGGGTCTCGATGTAGTCACGGTGGATTGCGAAAGCTTCATTTCCACTGGGGGACGCAAAGCGATTCGCACGCTTCAAGACCCCATCGCACGCCGTCCGGTTTCCCGGACTCGTGAAGACGAAACGAATTGGCAGATGCGCCACTAAACGGGCCTTGATGACGGCCCTCGATCTGATCATCAAGGGCCGTCACCGGGGATCGCTAAAACCTAGCGCATCACTCGCCAAAGAGTTTCTCTCCTTAGCCCCGATTTCAGGAACTGTCTGGTTCACCCGGCGGAATCCTGAGATCGGGGTTTTTTGGTCATGAGTCACACCTCATGATTAATAGCCTGTTTGACTTCAGTCTGAATTTCCCGCATTTCTCTCACATGCTTTCCTTTTCCACCTGTTGGAATAACAGCCGTCACCACGACGGTGAGGAAATGATTCAGGAAATCGTGGATCTGGGATTCACGAACATCGAGTTGTCTCACGGGATGACGGTGGCGAAGTATCCGGGGATCAAGAAGGCGTATCAGCGCGGGCTTTTCCGCTGCTCCGGGGTGCACAATTATTTTCCATCTCCCGTGGAAGTGATGATCGATGCGCCGGACGCTTATGAATACACGTCCCATCGGCCATTCGACAGGAATCGGGCGATGGAAATGACGTTCCGCACTCTGGAAATCGCGGCGGAATTCCAGGCGCAGTATGTCGTGCTGCACATGGGGTCCGTGCCGATGAATTCGTCAAAGTGGACGAAAAAACTCACGGCGGAAGTCACCGCGGGAAATCAGCGCGAGCCGGGCTACATCAAGCACAAGCTGGCCTTCATCAAGAAGCGGGAAAAAATTTCACCTCTCTACTATCACCGCGCGGTGGAGGCGCTACATCGCATCTCGGAAAAAGCGGCGGAGCTGGGCGTGAAGCTGGCGGTGGAATCTCGTTCGCGTTATGAGGATATGCCGACGGAACGGGAGATGATCGCCTTGCAGGAGCATTTCGCCGCAAATCCGTGGGTCGGCTACTGGCATGATTTCGGCCACGTGCAGCTGAAACACAATCTCGGGCTGCTGGATCACACCGAGTGGCTGGAGAAAATCTCGCCACGGATCATCGGTGCGCACGTTCACGATGTGGAATGGCCGGCGCGGGATCACCGGGTGCCGTTTTTCGGCGGGACGCTGGATTACCAGGCGCTGCTGAAGTTTTTCCCGATAGGTTGCCCGCTCGTCTGGGAGCTGAGCCCGACGCGGCCAGCGGAGCAAATCCGCCAGGCGCTGGTGCGCTGGAAATCCGAATTCCCGGAGCGGAGCTGAAATTTCAACCGCGAATGGATGCGAATAAACGCGAATGAAGAAAGAGTTTAGTGACCACTGATTTCGCTGATTTACTGATTTTGATAAAGAAAAACTCCAATTTAAGTTTCTTAAAATCAGTGTGATCTGTGAAATCAGTGGGTTTGTTAATTCTTCGAATTTTCCGCCACGAATGAGGCTTTGTATTCCATTCGTGTTCATTGGCGTTTATTCGCGGTTTCATTCATTTTCTTGAAAAGGAAGAACGCGGGACGTTCACTTGCCGCATGATTGATATGCTCGTGCGCTTGTTTGATTTGCCGGATTCGGCGGAGCTTTACCGGAAAGTCGAAGCGGCGGGCGTGACTTTACGCCGCGCTCGGGCGTTCGAAAAACATACGGTCGCGGCGTTTGCGAAAGAGCATTTCTCGGCAAAGTGGGTGAGCGAAGTGGAAGTGGCGATGAGCCGCCAGCCGATCACTTGTTTCATCGCGACGAAGGACAAGCAGATCATCGGATTCGCTTGTTACGATACGACGATGCGCGGATTTTTCGGGCCGACGGGAGTTTCTGAAGCAGCACGCGGTTTGGGCGTGGGCAAGGCGCTGCTTTTCAAGGCGCTCGAAGGAATCCGCGAACTCGGCCACGCCTATGCCATCATCGGTGGCGTGGGTCCGCGCGAGTTTTACGAGAAAGCCTGCGGGGCGATTGAAATCCCCGGAAGCGATCCGGGAACTTATATTGACCTTCTTCCCTGATAACAAAAAAGCACGGCATGAACGCCGTGCTTTTTTGTTATAATATGCCATGAAAATCTAACTATCAATCTTATCTGCGGCGGCGGAAGAGTGGCAGCACGCCGAGCAGGCTGAGAAGAGCGGTGGATGGCTCGGGAACCATCGTGATGTTTCCGAAGCTGCTGAGGTCTCCATTGAGCATGCTGAGGTCACCATCGATGGCGGAGAACACTTGGTTCGGAAGAGGTCCGTTTTGGTTGCCGACTTTGGCGTAGGTGTTCGCGACCATCTGCAGGTTGATCGAGCTCGTATTTTGGAAATAGAGGATGAAGGCACCGGATGGATCGGTCTCCGCGCGGTTCACGCCCGGGCCGGTGAAAAGATAGTTGCCGTTTCCTTCGTTGGTGACGGTGATGCCGCCCACGGTTGGAAGTTGGTAACCGTAGAAACCATCGGCGATGTTTACCCGCACCGATTCACTCTGCCAGGATTCGCCGTCCACGTCATAGATCATGAGGCGGAAGTTATTGACGGTTAGTGAATCGGAAAAAGTTCCGCCGCCTTGGTAAAAGCTGAGATTGTAAGTGACGCCACCGATGCCGTAGCCGTCCGCCTGATAAACGAAACCGAGGTCGCCGTTGGGTTGGTTGGTGGAACTGCTGTAGTCCGGATAGGTGCCGACGAAGCTGTAGTTCGAAGTAATACCGGAAACGGTGGCCTTGAGGTCAATGTTATTGCCGGAAGTGGCGGCGACATTGGTGAAATTCACGGTCGTGCCGGTGTAGTAAGCTCCAAGCGTGTTGGTGGCATTGGTTGCCTGGGTGTGATTGGAGAAATCCAGATCCACGAAGTTTTGTGCCATCAGTGGCAGGGGGGCGACGAGGCACAGAGGGACAAAGAGGCGAGGGAGTAGAGTATTCATCTGGGGGAGATGAGGGGGTGGGTGAGGGGGGTGGTCGAGCCGGGGTGCCCGAACCACGAGATCACTTTACCTTAGATGTCTCTTTAGGATATGCCGTGAATGCGTAGGGGGAATAATCCCGAAATATCAATTAGATCGTTTCAAATCAACTCATGCTTGAAATGACCAAACCAACGGGTGACGTCTTTTGAGGTCTCCCCTTCACGCCGCCTTCCATCGTGGTCAACAAGGCCACCGGGCTTTTACGCAATCTTGCTCACCTCCATTCGATCGGGGTGTAATCCGGCGTTGCGTCCACTTTGGGATGCCAAACTGGTCGCGCTGGAGGAGATATCCTGCCATGGATGGAATCTAGCGGATTCTTGTTCTGATGGTTGTGCCGTTTGTCAAAAGTCCGTTCGTATTTCCTTTGATACAGGCGTGATCGTTCCCGGATACATCTACTGACGTTTTGGGAGTCGGTGGATGTTAGGTATTTGGAAGTTATGGCGGAAATTTCCGACGGAAATGGATCGGAAGAGGAAACCGCCAAAAATGGACTTATTTCAGTGGCCTTGAGCCTTGCGCTCGATGGCGTTGCCGAGGCGCTGGATGCCTTCGCCGGTTTTGCGGATGGCTTTATCCAGATGCTCGCCGGGTGTGGCGGGGGCGGCGGAAGCTTCTTCGCCGATGACCACTTCGGATTCCGGGACCATGGGTTCTTCGACGCCGATTTCCTCTTCGGGAGGAGTCGGCGCCGCAGGAACTGTTTCCGGGACAACGGGAGCCGCCGGGACGGCCACCGGGGCGACTACTTTTTCTCCATGAAACGGCACCGTTTCAGACGCAGCGGGGGCTGGTTTTTCCTTGTTGCAGGAAACCAGGGCGACAGCGAGGGAGAGGACGGTGAGAGATTTGGCAAGCATGAGATGCAAAGGTAGCACCGCGGAGTGAGTCGTCATCTGAAAACTCAGTAAACGTCGCGGAGGTAGCGCTTTTCTTTCTTCAGCTGGGAAATGTAAGCGGCCGCGTCCTCCGGACTCAGTTTGCCGTGAACTTCGGCGACCTTGTGCAGGGCGGCGTCCACATCTTTCGCCATGCGTGAAGCATCGCCGCAGACGTAAAAAGCGGCACCTTCCTGAAACCAGTTCCAGAGCTCGGCTCCTTGCTGGATCATGAGGTTTTGCACGTAGATTTTTTCTTTCTGATCGCGGGACCAGGCGAGGTCGAGTTTGGTGAGCGTGCCGTCTTTTTGATAGGCGGTGAGTTCGTCCTGATACAGGAAATCGGTGGCGCTGTATGGATTGCCGAAGAACAACCAGTTTTTACCTTTGGATTCTGTGGCCTTGCGCTCTTCAAGGAAGGCGCGGAAGGGGGCGATGCCGGTGCCGGGGCCGCACATGATGACGGGGAGGTCTCCGTTTTCCGGAAGACGGAATGCCTTGTTCGCGTGGACGAAGACGCCCGGTTGCACGCCGTCGGTCATGCGGTCGGCAAAGAAAGTGGAGCAAATGCCCCCGCGCTTGCGACCGTGGGATTGGTAGCGGACGATGCCGACGCAGAGGTGGACTTCGCCGGGATGAGCCTTCGGGCTGGATGCGATCGAGTAAAGGCGCGGCTGGAGTTTCTTGAGGATGGAAACGAAGTCTTCGGAATCCGTGAAATCGGCAGGGTGATCGATGACGAGATCAATGAGATCGCGGCCCCAGCAGAAGTCGTCCCATGCTTTTTTATCGTCGGCTTCGACGAGCGAGCGGAGGAATGGTGAGCCGCTGCGGGCTTGCCATTTCTGGATGAGGGATTTGTTGATGGTGCCGATATCGAAGTGGTGGAGCAGGGCTTCACGGAGCGGAACTTCGCCACCATCCGGAAGCGGGACGATGCCGGCTTTGAACGGAAGGTTCGCGATGATTTCATCGACGACGGAAGCCGGGTTCACCGGGTAAACGCCGAGGGCGTCTCCGGCTTCGTATTCGAGGCCGGAGTCTTCGAGGGAAAGAGCGATGTGGTGGGTTTCCTTGTCGCCGGGGCCGTTGAGGTTGAAGTTCTGAACGACTGGGGAAGGAAACGGGTTTTTCTTGGAGAATCCGACTTCAGCAGGCTCTGCAACGGCACTGAAGGAGGCGCTGGCTCCGGTGTTGGCCGGAGTGAGTAAGGCGAGAACCGCGGAGGACCACTGGGCGTATGGCTCGTCGGGATCGACATCGACATCGACGCGCGGGCTGAGGCGGGTGGCACCGAGCTCTGCCAGACGGGTGTCGAACTGGATGCCGCACTTGCAGAAATCCGGGTAGCTGGAATCTCCAAGTGCGAGGACTGAGAAGGAAACGCCTTCGAGTTTCGGCGCGGCATCGCTGAGGATCCAGCTGTGAAGATCGGCTGCGCTGTCCGGCGGTTCGCCATCGCCGTAGGTGGAAGTGATGATGAGCAGGTTTTTCTCCTGAGCCAGACGGGAGCGGTCATAGGAGACCATGTCAAAGATCTCGGCTTCGAAATTTCCTTTTTTCAGGGTTTTGACCAGTTTTTTTGCCAGCCCTTCGGAATTACCGGTTTGAGAACCGTAGAGGATGGTGACAGGAATGGCGGGGCCGCTGGAGGCGGAACTTTGTCCACCATTGGCCAGAATTTGTGCCAGGAAGCTGCCTAGCCATGTGCGTTGCTCCGGTGTGAACGGAGCGTCATCGGGGATAAGGATCGGGGAGGCCATTGCTCGAGAGTGCCGGTTGCAGCCGGGGTGCGGAAGGTGTGCAAATGCGGCGAGGGATTCAAGCCCGGATCGTGCCAAATTTTCACCATTTCGATGAAGCGGGTTTGGCGCAACTATGAGTATTTCAAATCCTTGGAGGGATCGAGTTCGAAGCTCATGGCGAAATCGGCCACGGTGTTCGGCTTGATATGTTTTTCCAGAAACTTGAGGTAGTAGGGATCATCCACGGTGACCTTGAGCTTGTCGCGGGAGTTCACTTCGATGGAAAAAAAGAACCGCCATTGGGAATCAGGGTCGAGATTGCGTCCGGATTTCACGGAAAGCACCTCGGGGATTTTCAAAAGCAGGCTGCGGCTGGCGCGGACCAGTTCTTCAAGGGCCGTGGCGGCATCCACCTCGGGATTGAGCTGGAAGTAAACGACGTGATGGATCATCGCGGAAAACGGCGGCGCTTTTTGGAGTGCGGGGGGAGGCTCAGGATTTCCAGTTCAGCGCGCCTTTTTTCAGTGCGTAAACATAGGCGAATACCAAAATTCCGGCGAAACCGGCCATGCTGAGGAGCGGCGTGATGCCTTGGGAAATCAGCTCGCGGAACTGGACGGCCCACGGATACATGAAAACGACTTCGATGTCGAAAAGCACGAACAGCATGGCCACGAGGTAGAATTTCACGGAAAACCGCGGTGCGCCTTCACCGACGGGGACCATGCCGCACTCGTAGGCGGTATCCTTCGTTTGGTTTTTCCGCCCGGAACGTCCCGCAATGATGCTGAGGGTGAGAACCACCGCCGCAAAGCCGATGGCGATGAGCACTTGCAGGAGGACGGGAAGGTAATCGTGGGGCATGACGGGAAACGTTGACTCCACGTCATATCCGCAAGGTGGAAAAAGGATAGAAAAAAAACCCGCATCCATGAAAGGACGCGGGCTTTTTTCAGAGAATCACTGGGTATTTCCCGGCAATCACGCTTCTTCACGGGCCGCTTCCTGGGCGGCTGCGAAGGCGCTGGAAGCTTCATGCACGCGAGCGGTGCCTTTGTATTCCTTGCCGATCTTTTCCACGAGACCACGGGTCACGAGATTCTGGAGCTTTTCATAAGCACGGAGACGGAGCATTTCCTCGCCGCCGCTCACCGCGTTCCGGACTTTCAGGTTCTCGAAAACACGCTCGAACAAATCGTTGAATCCAAAGATTTTCTTTTCGGCTAAGACATTACAAAGTTCGTCAGTAACATGGTCAGGGAGTCGACGTGAGAACCGGGTACGTTTCGTGGTGGTTGCCATAACGCCTGTATCATCGCACAGGTGTGACAAAAAGCGACTCAAAAAAATGAAGTTGATCAAAAGTTACACTTAATTATTCGCAAGTCTTAAATTCAAGAAAATTTTTCCTAGTTACCGGATGCTGCCTTGACAGGAAAAGGATTTTGCCCAATCTCCGCGCCTCTGCTGCGTCGGAAACGTGGTGGACACCCCAAGATCTCATGAAAAAGGACCTTCATCCGAAATACAATCCGGTCGTGTTCGTGGACATGACCAGTGGCAAGCGCTTTGTCACCCGCTCCACCAAGACCTCCGACAAGAAGGAAGTCATCGATGGCGTCGAGCACAGCGTGATCTCCGTCGGCATCACTTCCGACACCCACCCGTTCTTCACCGGTCTCGCCCAGTTCGTGGACACCGAAGGCCGCATCGACAAATTCCAGAAGCGTTTCGGCGCGCCAGTTCGCCGCGCAGGCAAGCCAAAGCTTGGCTGATGCTTCCGGAAACTCCGGATTTCACAAAACGCCCGATTGCAGATGCAGTCGGGCGTTTTTGTTTGTGGAGGAGGAGCGCCGGTGTTCACGCCGGCTTGGATTCGCAATGAGCCGATGTGAACGTCGGCGCGCCATTTCACATTCCGCTGTCGCGGATGAGTTCGCGGAGTTGTGTCTGGAACTCGATGGTATCTTCCTGATTCGGGCGATAACCGGCGGTGTCCGGATCGAAGCCCATGCGACCGGTTTCATCGATCATCCAAACGGCGGTTTCTCCGTCGCTGAAAGTGACCTTCCCGGAAACGAGAGAGCCGGGGAGTTTGAGAGAATCCATGCGCACGCTGACATAGCCGGTGGCGACGGGAGCCGGTGTTTCTTCCGCCTTGGGTTCATCTTTTTTCGGCTCGACGATTTGGATATTGAGATCCAGCACCAACAGGCGGGCATCCATATAAGTCAGGGAAATGCCGTGAGTTTCTTTCAAACGGCGCTGGAGGTCGGAAATCGTGGCTCCTTCGGCGGCCCATTGGTGAAGGGCGTCTTTTTGTTCCGGAGTGAGGCTGCTGGTGCTGAACATGGTTCCTTTTTGTCCTGCCCGGCGGGCCGCCACAAGTCCCAAGCGGAAGGGAAGCCGAAGAAAAATGACCGGGGGTGGATGCAGATAAACGGATATCGAAGAATTGAGTCAGGGTTCGTCGGCTTGGTCCGATGTCACCACTTCTTCTTTAGCGTTTATCTGCGTTCACCCCCGGTTCGTTATGATCCTCTGGTGCCTTCGCGGCGGGCTTGCACGGCGAGGCGGAATGCCTGGCGTTCGCCATAGCGTTTCACGGAAAATCGGACGCAACGCCGATCTCCATCGCCGAGGGACCAGGTGGCTTGCCAGAAATAGTAGGCGACACCGTTGGGGCCGGAAATGGTGACGCGGGAAACGCCGACGACGCCCGAGGAGTTCCGGGCGGAGGTGAGACAAACCCGCACGCTTTCGGTCTCGGCGAGTTTTGACAAAACTTTATCCCGCCAGACACGGGCGGCTTCGAGGGAAAGTTCGGGTCCGCCGAGGCTGCGGTCGGCGAAGTATTTAGCGTAGCGGACTTTTCTGCGTTGGATCCGCACTTGCCAACCGAAGGTGCTGGTCTCCGGGTGCTCCATTCGCGTGATCGCGAAATTGGCGGTTTTGGGTTGCATGGCATTAGCAACATCGAACGCATTTGCGGGCTGTCAATGAGTGGACGGAAGATTTTGAGACAGAAGATTGAAAGGTGATTAAGTGATTTGAAATGGGGGAATGTTTTCTTCTGTCTCGAAGTCTTCTGTCTACTCTTCCGCGTGCTTGAGATTTTACGCGAGAGATTCGGCCATTCGGAATTGCGGGCGGGGCAGGAGCCGGTGGTGCGGGCGCTTTTGGAAGGGCGGTCCGCCTTGGCGGTTTTCCCGACGGGTGGGGGAAAGTCGCTGTGTTATCAGCTTCCGGCGTTGATGTTGGAAGGGCTGACGCTGGTGGTTTCTCCGCTGATCGCTCTGATGAAAGACCAGGTGGACACGCTGAATGCGAAGGGAATCCCGGCGGCGCGGCTGGATTCATCGCTGGGTTTGGAGGAAACGCGGGCGTTATACGGACGGCTGGAGCGGGGAGAATTGAAATTGCTCTACATCGCGCCGGAGCGGTTTTCGAATGAATCGTTCCGGCAACGGGTGGCGAAGTGGCGGATCGATCTGCTGGCCATCGATGAGGCGCACTGCATTTCCGAATGGGGGCACAATTTCCGGCCGGATTATCTGAAGCTGGCGAAGGCGAGCCGACGGCTGAAAATACCGCGTGTGCTGGCGTTGACGGCGACGGCCACGCCGAAGGTGGCGCGGGAAATCCGGAAGCATTTCAAAATCGCGGAGGGCGATCACGTCCAGCTGAGCTTTCATCGCGAAAATCTCGATCTGCGGGTGACTCCTTGCGGCGCGGGCGAGCGGAAAGCACTGTTGTTGAGTCGGTTGAACGAGGAAGCCGGCTCGTCGGTCGTATATGTGACGCGACAGGAAACGGCGGAGGAAGTGGCGACGTTTCTGGTGAAAAACGGCTTGAGCGCGCGGGCGTATCACGCGGGTTTGCCGGACGATTTCCGCGCCGATGCGCAGCGGGCGTTCATGAACGGGGAAACGCGGATCATGGTGGCGACCATCGCTTTCGGCATGGGCATCGATAAGTCCGATATCCGGCGGGTGACGCACTACAATCTGCCGAAGAGTCTGGAAAACTACACCCAGGAAATCGGACGCGCGGGGCGTGATGGCAGGCCGGCGGTTTGCGAAATGTTAGCGTGCGCGGACGATCTGACGGTTCTGGAAAACTTCATTCACGCGGATGCTCCGTCGAGGCGCGCGCTGGGGAATTTGCTGGACCGGATTTTGAGACGCGGAACGACGTTCGATGTTTCGCTGTATGATCTTTCCGTGACGTGTGATATCCGCACGACGGTGATCGCGACGGTTCTAACGTATCTGGAAATCGACGGCCTGATCGAAGCGACGGGAGGTTTTTTCGATGTCTATCAGGTGAGATTGTTGAGGACGGAATCGCAAATTATCGCGGGCATGGAGGCGAAGGATCGGAAGTTTCTCCAGGCTTTGATTTCAGCAGGGGAAATGAAGCGTTCGTATTTGCATTTTCAGCCTTCGGAACTGGTGGAAACGCTTGGGGTGAGCCGGGGGAAAATCGTGGCTGCTCTTGGAGAGTTGGAGCAATCCGGCGAGGCGGTCGTGAAAGTTTCCGGCGTGCGGCAGGGATATCGTATGAAGAAAGAGCCGGGCGATATCCGGGAGCTGGCGGAGAGATTGTTCGAGACGTTTCAGAATCGTGAAAAGGCGGATCTCGAACGTCTTTCGGCGGTGTTGGGGATTTCCGGGCAACGCGGGTGTTTGACGAACTATCTGACGAAGCATTTCGGTGAAACGCTCGCCGAACCCTGCGGTCATTGTGACCGGTGCCGTGGGGTGCCGGGAAAAACCATCCGGCGGAAAGCCGCGCGTGAAGTGACGTTGGAAGAGCTTGAGCGGGTGCGCGTGGTGAAAGAAGAAAAACACGCGGCGCTTGGCACGCCGAGACAGCTCGCGAGATTCCTGTGCGGCATGACCAGCCCGGCCGCCACACGCGCCCGGCTTTCCCGGCATGAGGCATTCGGGATGCTCGCGGAGCTGCCGTTTGAAGAGGTGCTGGTGGTGGCTAAGGTGTGAGGAGCAGGGACGTTGCCCCTGCTTCTTATCTTTCTTTCACGCGCTCGACGTTCGCGCCGAGCATGAGGAGCTTTTCATCGATGTGCTCGTAGCCGCGGTCGATGTGATAGAGGCGGCTGATTTCCGTGGAGCCTTTCGCGGTGAGCGCGGCGAGCACGAGCGCGGCGGATGCGCGGAGATCTGACGCCATGACGGGAGCGGCGGAAAGCTGGGTGACGCCGCGGACGACGGCGGTGCCGTTATCAACCTTGATATCGGCACCCATGCGTTTGAGTTCGGCGCAGTGCATGAAACGCTGCGGGAAAATCGTGTCCTTGATCACGCTGATGCCCGGAGTGGTGGCGAGCAGCGCGGTCATTTGCGCCTGCATGTCGGTCGGGTAGCCGGGATAGGGTGAAGTGACGAGCTCGACGCCGCGAAGTTGTTCGCCACGATGGATGGTGCAAGAGGTTCCGGCTTCGTTGAAGATTACGCGATGACCGGATTCTTCGATGGCGGCGGTGATGGCTTTCATGTGATCGCGACAAACACGGTTCAACGTCACTCCTTCGCCGGCGAGGGCGGCGGCGGCCATGAATGTTCCGGCTTCGATGCGGTCCGGAATGACGGTGTGTTCCACGCCTTTCAGCGAGGTCACACCTTCGATCACGATGCGGCGGGTGCCGGCGCCGGTGATTTTCGCGCCCATGGCATTGAGGAAATTCGCGAGATCGAGCACTTCCGGCTCGGCGGCGGCGGATTCGATGATGGTTGTGCCTTCGGCCAAGGTGGCGGCCATCATGACGTTGTCGGTGCCGAGCACGGTCGGGCCGTGGGTTCCGCGTAGGTCGATTTCCGCGCCTTTCAGGCCTTTCGGAGCGGTGAGGGTGATGTTGCCGCCTTCGAACTCCACTTTCGCGCCGAGCGCTTCGAGACCGCGCAGGTGAAGATCAACCGGGCGATCCCCGATGACGCAACCGCCGGGAAGGGAAACCACGCAGCGGCCTTTGCGAGCGAGCAGCGGGCCCATCACGCAGATGGAGGCGCGCATGCGGCGGACGAGCTCGTAGGGGGCTTCGTCCGCAATATCGGCGCAGGTGATGCGGACGGTGCCGGAGGAGCGCTCCACGTCGGCACCGAGGGCGCTGAGGATCTGGATCATGTAGTTCGTGTCGGAAACGTCCGGCACTCGGCGGATGATGCAGTCGTCTCCGGTGAGGAGGCTGGCTGCGAGGATGGGCAGAGAGGCGTTTTTCGAACCGGAAATGTTGATCGCACCGCGAAGGGTGGTGCCGCCGTGAACTACGAGTTTGTCCATTTGGAGGGAGTTGAGAGTGGAGGATTGAGCGTTGGAAGATGAAGAGGCCGGGAGGTCGGGAATCGGGAGTCTTTCTCTCCATTTCTCACGGGCGTAGGGCGCGCGGGAAACGCGGGACGCCGGAGAGATCGGTTTTGACTTCGATCGCGGTGAAGCCGGAAGATTGTAGAATTTTCGTCACCTGTGAAGCCTGATCATGACCGATTTCGAGCGCGATCCAGCCGCCGGGTTTCAATTTCCCAAATGCTTGAGGCACAAAGACCCGGATGAGATCGAGACCGTCTTCGCCGCTGAAAAGGGCGAGATCGGGGTCGTGCATGACCTCGCGGGTGAGGGTGGCGCGGTCGGTTTCCGGGACGTAGGGGAGGTTCGCGGCGATGCCATCGAAGATTTCCGGAATCGCGGAAAAAAGGTCGCTGTGAACGAGGCGGGCGTTGCCGATTTCGAGAGAGCTTTGGTTTTCCTGAGCGAGTGAAAGCGCGTCCGGGGAAACGTCGGCGAGCGTGACCTGCCAATCCGGGCGTTCGGCGGCGAGGGTGAGGCCGAGGACGCCGGAGCCGCAGCCCATATCGAGCACGGATTGGGGCGAAGCGGACGAGGGCCAGCCGAGAATCCATTCGGCGAGTTCTTCCGTCTCGGGACGCGGGATGAGCGCGCGGGCGTCGGTTTTGAATTCGCGGTTGTGAAACCAGACCGTGCCGAGGAGGTGTTGAAGGGGGTGGCCTTCGCCGCGTTTTTTCAACATTTCCCGCAGCGGGACGAGTTGGGATTCTTCCAGCGGGCGGTCGAATTGCAGGTAGAGATCCATCCGGGTGCAGCCGAGCAGGTGGGCGACGAGCAGCTGCATGTTCCGCCGGGCGTCTTCGATGCCGCGTTTTTCCAGATAGCGGGTGCCGCCGTCGATGGTCTCCAATACTGTGGTCATTCGTGGTGTGCGGCGGACCATGGAGAGCGGGGAGGCGGGGGAAAAGATTATTGGTGGGTGATTCGAGGATTTTTGCGGCCCGGACGAGCTACGCAAATGTGCTGGCCAGTGGGAAATGAAAATGCTCTTTCTGCGGCAACGGTTCCGGCCGGACAGATTGCATGAAGGATTCAACCACGGGCCATCACGGCCATAATCCACGTTTGGCTGCGATGGCTCTGGCGGCCTTGGGCATCGTTTTCGGTGATATTGGGACCAGTCCGCTCTATGCATTCCGCGCCTGTTTCAATCCGGGGAGCGCGCACACCGCGCCACTGACGGCGGAAAATCTGGTGGGAGCCGCGTCCTTGATCGTGTGGTCGTTGATCCTCATCGTGACGGTGAAATATCTTTTCGTGATTCTGCGTTTGGATAACCGGGGAGAAGGCGGGATTTTGGCGCTGTCCGCATTGATCCGCTCCGCCTCCCGCCGGCTGGGCGGAAGAGATCCGCGAACGGTGCTATTTCTCGGACTTGCGGGTGCGGCTTTGATTTACGCGGACGGGATGCTGACTCCGGCGATTTCGGTATTGAGCGCGGTGGAGGGGCTTTCGATCTCCGCTCCCGGATTGCACGATTGGATTTTACCGATCTGCGTGGCGATTTTGGTGATCCTGTTCGCGATCCAGAAACAGGGCACGGGAAAAGTGGGGGTTCTTTTCGGGCCGGTGGTGTTGATCTGGTTTACGACGTTGGCCGCGCTGGGCGTGGGGGCGATTTTGAAACATCCGCAAGTGGTTTTCTCGCTGCTCCCCTCGGCCGGGGTGATGTTCATGGTTCATGAATGGCATCATGCGTTTCCGCTGCTGGCTTCGGTTTTCCTCGCGGTGACGGGGGGGGAGGCCTTGTATGCGGACCTCGGACATTTCGGGGCGAAACCGATCCGGATGGCGTGGTTGACGGTGGTTTTGTGGGGGTTGGTGCTGAATTATCTCGGACAGGCGGCGTTGCTGACGGTTGATCCTTCTGCCATCCGGAATCCGTTTTTCCTGTTGGCTCCCCAGATGCTGCAACTTCCTCTGACGATTCTGGCGACCTGTGCGGCGATCATCGCGAGCCAGGCGTTGATTTCCGGCGCGTTCTCGCTGACGACTCAGGCGGTGCAGCTCGGCTGCCTGCCACGGGTGCGCATCCGCTACACTTCGGAGCACTCGATGGGCCAGGTGTATGTGCCATCGGTGAACAACCTGCTGGCGCTGGCGTGCATCATTCTGGTGCTTGCGTTCAAGGAATCCACCGCGTTGGAAGGAGCGTATGGCATCGCGATCGCGTTGACGATGACGATCACATCGCTGCTGTTTTATTCTGCTGCGATTTCCGTGTGGGGATGGTCGAAATTGAAGTCCGGTGTGGTGACGTTGTTGTTCCTCTCGGTGGATGGTGCATTCCTGACGGCAAATGCGCACAAGATTACCGAGGGTGGCTGGCTGCCGCTGATGGTCGGTGCGGTGATTTTCATGCTGATGACCACCTGGATCTGGGGGCGCGCCCGTTTGTATGCCCAGATCATGAAGGAGGCGCTGCCGCTGGATATGCTCGTGGGAGAATTGAAGCGCGGAAAAATCCATCGAGTGAACGGCACGGCGGTTTACATGAGCGGACGCGGGAATTCAGTTCCGGTGGCGCTGTTGCACAATCTGAAGCACAATCAGGTGCTGCATGAGCGTGTGGTCCTGCTGCATGTGCAAACTCTGGACGAGCCTTACGCGGATGCCCACGAAGCGGCCGAGCACGAGGATGTTGGCGAGGGCTTGCACCGCGTGACGCTGAAGTTCGGCTTCGCGGAAACGCCGGATGTGCCGGAGGCTCTGAAGCAGCGCTTGCCGGAAGAAATCCGTTTCCAACCGGGGAAGGCGACGTATTTCCTCGGTCGCGAAAATTATGGCGTCGGCAAGAATGCCGGCGCGCTGGAACGATTGCGGCTTGCGGTGTTCGCGGCAATGGCGAGAAACGCCTCTCCGGCCACGGCCTACTTCAAATTGCCGCCCGGCCGCGTGGTCGAGTTGGGCGCACAGATTACGCTATAGGAAAGTTTTCAGTTTTCAGTTTTCGGTTTTCAGGACTGGATGGAGCTCATCGCGAGGGGCTTGGAGGAACACGGGGTTCAGCCTTTCCATCAACCCTCAACTTTCGTTGGAATGATTTCCCAAACACCGCTTTCCATCTCCGGTCTCGGCGCGTTTTCCGCGCTGGGAGAAGGCATGGATGCGCATCTTGAAGCAGTGCGCGCGGGTCATGTGCCCTTCCGCCCGCTGGGTGAATTGCTCGGCGCGGACAGCCCGCATGCGGCGCGTCCGGGAGCGTGGATAGAAAACCGCGCCGCTCTAACGCACCGCAAATGGAGTCCGGTAACGATGGCGGCTTTGAACGCCGCACGGCAGGCGGTCAAGGAAGCGGGATGGACCGGCGATGATTTGCGGGATGCGGCTCTTGTCGTGGGAACCAGCCGGGGGAATGCCGCTGGCTGGCTCGGTCCCTGGCCGGGGCGCAGGCCGTTCAAATTGATGGCCGCCAGCAATACGATCCACAGCGAACCGTGCACGGCGATCAGCGTGGAATTTGGAATTTCCGGGCCGAATCATGTCGTCGCGAGCGGTTGTGCCGCAGGTCTTGACGCGGTGGGTTTGGCGATGCTGCTGGTGCAATCCGGGCAGGCGGAAAAAGCTTTGGCGGTGGCAGTGGACCTGCCGCTGGTGCCATTGTTGCTCGATAATTACGCCGCATCCGGGCTGTTGAGTCCGGCGTTTTCCCTGAATCCTTATCATCCGCGGACTTCCGGTTTCGTGCCGGGTGAAGGCGCGGCGGCGATGGCTCTGGAAGCCACGGTTTCCGAAAACCAACCGAAAGCGCTGTTTTACGCCTGCAATTCCGATGCGTGCGATCCGGTGGGAATCCCCGCTGATGGCGGCAGGACTCCGGATTTACTGAAGCGGGTGAGGGATGCTTTTGGAGAAATCTCCGCCGTTTGTCCTCATGCGACGGGAACCGCCGTGCAATCGGTGGCGGATCCTGCTGCCTTTCGGAAGGCGTTTTCCGAAAAAATGCCAACCTTGCATCTGTTGAAGCCTTTCACCGGCCACACCATCGGCGCGAGCGGTTTGCTGGAAAGCGTGATCCTCACCGGTTTTTTGCGCGGCGGGGAAATCGCTCCGAATCTCCCCGGCTTGCACGCTCCCGAGGGCATTGTTTTACCGGATCGAACGCTTGCCGCACGCGGGCTGATCGTGAAACTTTCCCACGGTATGGGCGGCCATAACTCTCTTCTTGTCCTTTCACCGCCATGAACTCTCACCGCCTGGAAGTTTCGATCGATGATCAGACGTTGGCGCATTTTTGCGGCGATGAACTCGTGAAAATTTATCCGGTTTCCACCGCAGCGAAAGGCATGGGCACCACTCCCGGCAGCTACCGCACGCCGACGGGAAATTTCCGGATTGCGGAAAAAATCGGCGAAGATTTCCCGAGCGGGACGATTTTCAAAGCCCGCGTTCCCATCGGCCGATGGCAGCCGCAGGAAAATGAAACGCGGGATCTGATCCTGAGCCGCATCCTGTGGCTGGACGGCACCGATTCCGAAAATGCCAATACCTACGATCGCTACGTTTACATCCACGGCACGCCACGCGAAGACCTGCTCGGCCGGCCTGCGAGCCATGGCTGCATCCGGATGGCGAATGCCGACATTATCGAACTTTTCAACCTCATCCCCATTGGCACTCCCATGACGATTTATCCCCAGCAACATCAACGCGGCAAACTGCTTTTCCTCGATTGCGACTCCACGCTTTCCACCATTGAAGGCATCGATGAACTGGCGCGCGCCAAGGGACCGGATGTTTATGAGAGGATCGTGGCGCTGACCGATGCGGCGATGAATGGCGAACTGCCGATTCACGAGGTTTTCCCGCGCCGGATGGAAATCATCCGCCCGGACCGCGCCGTCGCGGATCAGGTGGCTCAACAATATATCTCTACGATGGTTCCCGGCACTCGGGAGTTTATCCAAAAAGTGAAAAAAGAAGGGTGGCTTCCGGTTATCCTATCCGGTGGATTTGCTCCACTTATCCAACCTCTCGCGGAAGAGTTGGGTGTGGAATATGTGGAAGCCGTGCCACTGGAGTTTCATGAGGATGGTTCTTACGCTGGTTATGATGTGAACTATCCCACAACTCGCAATCTTGGTAAGAATGAAATTATACGCGAATGGAAGGCAGCGTTAAACCCTGCGGAAACCGCAATGGTGGGTGATGGGGTTTCGGACCTGGAGACGCAGCGGGACGTGGATCAATTTATTGCCTTTTTTGCTGTAATTAAAAGAGATAAGGTTGCCTTGGGTGCCAAAGTATCGGCTGAAAATTGGACGGAAGTATGTGAAATGTTGGTCTGAAAAGTCACAAAATTTTTCAGAAGTAATCCTGTAAAATTTGCAGCCGTATATCGGTTTGTGATTGCGACTGATATAGGAGGTTTTTATGGTGGCATGGCGATGAGTAACTTAATCAACAGCCAATCTGCTAGTAAAGGGCGGCGCTATACCCAAGCTGAAAAGAAACAAGTCATTGAGTTTGTGGAAACTTATAATTCCGAACATGGACGGGGTGGGCAAAGTGCGGCCGCCTCCAAGTTCAAGATTTCACAACTGACGATTGCGGGATGGCTTAAGTCCTGGGGAGCGCCTCTCACCAGCAAAAGAAATGGAGGGAAGCTGCAAGGAACCCAGAAAACGACGTTCAATGCGAAGCTGAACTCTCTTTTGACGCTGAGTCAGGAAATCGAACAGACCGAAAAAGAACTGATTAAACTGAAAGCGAAGTTCAAGGCGCTCAAATCGTCGCTTTGATCCACGCCTGACCCCATTGGCTGCCTCTGGATTAAGTTACTCGTGTTTTTCCCCCACGGAGACATTGGTGACGATTTCATGCCAGAGCATGGTTTCGCCCGAAAAGGTGAACCGTCCGCGGAATGACTCATTGCGAATGAGCAGGGGCAGCCAGTATCGGTCATCTTCCCACATCCGTTCGTAGGGAACGGCATGGACAGGATACCAGACGGGAACGGCCTCGTCGGTTTCCGTCGGAGTTCCGGTGAAATCTTCGGCCCGGTAAACGTGGCAAAGGATGCTTGGATAATCCGACATGGCGAAATGGAGTTCGCCGATTTTTCCCGGAGCGACCGGGGTGATGCAGAGTTCTTCCTGGGTTTCCCGGATGATGGATTCCAGCGGTGTTTCACCCGGATCGATTTTCCCGCCGGGTCCGTTGATTTTCCCGGCTCCGTGCCCGCGTTTTTTCTCGATGAGCAGGATTTCCCCGCCCTTCACGATGAAAAGAAGGGTGGCGGGGATTTCCGGTTTCCAGTCTGCGGGGAACATGGTGCCTGATTTACTGCGCGTAAGCTTCCACCGAATCGCAGGTGCAGACGAGGTTGCGGTCGCCGTGCACGTTGTCGATGCGGCCGACGGACGGCCAGAATTTGTGCTGGCGGAGATAGGGCAATGGATAAGCGGCTTGTTCGCGACCGTAGGTGTGCGTCCAGTTGTCCGAAAGCAGCGTTTCGGCAGGATGCGGGGCGTTTTTCAGCGGATTGTCCTGCGGATCGGATTCGCCGCGAATGATGGCGGTGATTTCTCCGTGGATGGAAATCATGGCATCACAGAAGCGATCCAGCTCGGTTTTCGCTTCGGATTCGGTCGGCTCGATCATGAGCGTGCCGCCGACCGGCCAGCTCATGGTCGGCGCGTGGAAACCGTAGTCCATGAGGCGCTTGGCAACATCTTCCACGGTGATGCCGCTGGCATCGGAAAGCGGGCGGACATCGATGATGCACTCGTGGGCGACGAGGCCTTCGTTTCCTGTATAGAGAACGGGGAAGAACGGTGCCAATTTTTTCGCGACGTAGTTCGCGTTGAGAATGGCGACTTCGGTGGCCTCGGTGAGTCCGGCGCTGCCCATCATCGCGACATACATCCACGAAATGGTGTTGATCGAGGCGCTGCCCCACGGTGCGGAACACACGGCGCCACTTGGATTTTCCAAGGCGAAATGGCCGGGAAGGAAGGGGACGAGCTGGGAGGCGACACCGATCGGGCCGACACCCGGACCGCCGCCGCCGTGCGGGATACAGAAGGTTTTGTGGAGGTTCAGGTGGCAAACGTCCGCGCCGATATGGCCGGGGCTGGTGAGGCCGACCTGGGCGTTCATGTTCGCGCCGTCCATGTAAACCTGGCCACCGGCTTCGTGGATGAGATCGCAAATTTCGCGGATGGTTTCCTCAAACACGCCGTGGGTGGACGGATAGGTGACCATCAGGCAGGAAAGATGGTCGCGATGCTCGGCGGTGCGTGCCTTGAGGTCTTCGACGTCGATATTGCCCTTTTCATCGCATTTCACACCGACGACTTTCATGCCGGCCATCACGGCGGAAGCCGGATTGGTGCCGTGGGCGGAAACGGGGATGAGGCAGATGTTGCGGTGGGAATCCCCGCGCGAAAGGTGATAGTGACGGATCGCGAGCAGACCGGCGTATTCGCCTTGGGAACCTGCATTCGGCTGGAGGGAAACGGCGGCGAATCCGGTGACTTCAGCGAGCCAATCTTCCAGCAGACCGAGCATTTCGCGATAGCCGACGCTTTGGTCCGCAGGCACGAATGGGTGCAGCGAGGAAACTTCCGGCCAGCTCAGCGGCATCATTTCCGAGGTCGCATTCAGCTTCATCGTGCAGGAGCCGAGCGCGATCATGGATTCGTTCAACGCGAGGTCTTTCGATTCGAGGCGCTTCAGATAGCGCAGCATTTCCGTTTCGGAATGGTAGCTGTTGAAGGCCTTTTGCGTGAGAAATGCGGACTCGCGGGAAAGCGCGGCGTCCCATGCCGGTGTGTGGTCGGCATGCGTGGTGCGCTCGACGCCGAAAACGCCAGCCAGCGTCGAGATGTCTTCAGCGGTGGCGGTTTCATCGAGAGAAATCCCGATTTCGTCATCGCTCAAACGGCGGAGGTTGATGCCTGCGGAGACGGCTTTGGCCTGGATCTCATCGGCGCGGCCGGAAACCTTGGCAACGAGCGTGTCAAAGAACGCACCTTCCGCGATTTGGATGCCGCCTGCGGCGAGGGTCGTTTTGAGATCGGCGGTGGATGTGTGGACGCTGCGGGCGATGTGCTTGAGACCTTCCGGGCCGTGATAGACGGCATACATGGAAGCCATCACGGCGAGCAAAACCTGGGCGGTGCAGATGTTCGAAGTCGCCTTGTCGCGGCGGATGTGTTGCTCGCGGGTTTGCAGGGAAAGGCGGTAGCCGGGCTTGCCACGGGAATCGAGCGAGACGCCGATGAGACGGCCCGGCATTTTGCGTTTCAGCGCGTCCTTGCAGGCCAT
This sequence comes from Luteolibacter sp., assembly GCA_047605125.1. GTDB lineage: Bacteria > Verrucomicrobiota > Verrucomicrobiia > Verrucomicrobiales > Akkermansiaceae > Luteolibacter. The sequence goes on along the minus strand of JASGGK010000002.1, from coordinate 103,835 downwards.
GAAGGCGGCGTGTGGACCGCCGAAGCCGAGCGGCACGCCGAAGCGCTGGGAATTCCCGACGCAAATGTCCGCGCCGAATTCGCCCGGTGCTTTCAAAAGCGTGAGGGCGAGGAGATCGGCAGCGACGATGTTGATGATGCCGGCTTTTTTGTTTGAGGCGAAAAACTCGGCGAAATCATCGATGCGGCCGCGGGTGTCCGGGTATTGGACGACCGCCGCGAAGATGCCTTCGCTGGGTTCGAATTTCTGCCAATCGCCGAGAATGACGTGGATGCCGAGTGGCTCGGCGCGGGTGATGAGCACGTCGATGGTTTGCGGGTGGCAGCGGTGGGAAACCCAGATCGCTTTGCCCTTCGGCGCGCCAGCCAGAGCGAGCGCCATCGCTTCAGCAGCGGCGGTGCCTTCATCCAGCAAGGAGGCGTTTGAAATATCCAGCCCGGTGAGGTCGGTGATCATCGTCTGGAAATTCAGCAGCGCTTCGAGACGGCCTTGGGCGATCTCCGCCTGATACGGTGTGTAGGCGGTGTACCAGCCGGGATTTTCCAGAATGTTCCGCTGGATGACGCCGGGAGTGTGCGTGTTGTGGTAACCTTGACCGATGAAGCTCTTCAGCACGCGGTTTTTCCCCATGATTTCCTTCAACCAGATGAGCGCCGCTTGCTCCGAGCGTGGCGCGGGAAGCTCCAGCGCTTCAGGCAAACGGATGCCTGCAGGCACGGCAGCATCGGCCAAAGCGCTCAGTGACGGATAGCCGATGGTCTGAAGCATTTCTTCGCGATCGGCACCGATCGGACCCAAATGGCGGCTGCGGAAATCAAGACGAGCTGACATGCGGTGTGGATGCTTTAAAACCCGCTCTTTGCCTAGGGTAAAATACAAACCGAGAGAGAGCGCATGCGTCTGTCTCTCAAAAACAAACGCCGGGATGAGACGGGAGCATCCCGTTCCGGCGCGAGGGTGCGCGCAGGTCTGTTTTTCCGCAGGCCCGATCCTCCCGGTTTTCCCGATGAAATCGCGGCGGGAACTGGTGTGTCCGCGGGTATCAAGCTGCGGGGATGACGGCCAGTTTAATGCCTTTCATGGCGATGTTGGTTTCCATGGCCTCGTTGATTTTTTCCAGAGGGAAAGTGTGGGTGACGAGGTTTTCGATGGGAATGCCGATGCGGAAGAGATGGCGGATCATGGCGATGGCGACCGGGTATTCCTGCGCGGTGTAAACCCAGGAGCCGACGGCGGTGATTTCCTTTTTACAAAGGTCTTCGTGCGGATTGATCTCGCAGGTACCGTTGTCCATGAAGAAGCCGACTTCACAGAGCCCGCCTCCCCGGCGGATGAATTTCCAGATCGCTCCGGCGGCGGCGGGGACGCCGGTGCACTGGAAGGCAAAATCCACTCCCCGGCCGTTCGTTGTTTCTTTCAGGAATCCGGCGGCTTCGGATGGGCTGGTCGTATGCGCCGCGCCCATGGTGCGGGCCATTTCCAGACGGGCTTCCACGCTGTCCACGGCGATGATGTTTTCCACTCCGTATGCGTAGAGAGTCGCGATCATCATGAGGCCGATGGGGCCGCAGCCCTGCACCACCACGGTGCTGGCGAAATTGAGGAGACCGGTTGTTTTCGCCCGTTCCAGCGCGTGCACGGTCACGGCCATCGGCTCGATGAGCACACGCTGCTTGAGCGACATGCCGTTGACCTTGAAGACGGTGGAACCCGCGCGCACGACCATGTGCGTCGCGAAATAGCCGTTCAGATGGCGGCCGGGCTCGTCGGGGAACAATCCGTAAACTCCCAGTGCATCGCTGAGGTTGGATTTTTCCGGGAAATCGTGGGTGAACGGACAGTCTTCCGGGACGAGCACCGAGGTGACGATCTGGTCGCCCGGCTGGATGGGTTCTCCGGTGAAGTCCTTCAGCCCTTCACCTCCCGTGGCGAGGATGGTGCCGGTGCCTTCGTGGCCCAGCACGACGGGGATCAGCCCGAAGGGATCCCGCTTGTATTCGTGGACGTCGGTGCCGCAGATGCCACAGCCTTCCACGCGGATCAGCAATTCTCCGGGATGGAGCTGGGGAACCGGAAATTCCCGCATGACGATCTGTTGAGGACCGGTGAGTACGGCCGCCTGGGCAACGGTTGGGATAGGATGAGATGACATGATTTCTGCTGAATGAGGGTCAATCCATCCTTTTTGCGGTCCTTCCACCAAGCAACTGCATTCAGGCTAGCGGAAGGAAATGCGCAAAGAATCAGGAAATATGCCCCTTGTAGGCGGCGGCATCCATCATTTTCAGGACATGCTCCTCGTCCTTGATGCGGAGTTTGAAAATCCAGCCGCTGCCATAAGGGTCGCTGTTGACGAGCGATGGATCGGCTTCGACATCGGGGTTCACTTCCACGATGGTGCCGGAGACGGGGGCGTAAATATCGCTGGCGGCTTTCACGGATTCGACGACGGCACACGGGTCTCCGGCATCGACTTCTTTTTCCGTGGCGGGAAGCTCGACGAACACGACGTCGGTCAGTTCTTCCTGGGCGTGATCGGTGATGCCGATGGTGGCGATATTACCTTCGAGGCGGACCCACTCGTGGGATGATGCGTAACGGAGATCGGATGGAATCATGGTAGGAAAGGGGTGATGGGGTTGGGAGGGAGATGAGTTACTTTTTGTAGAATGGTTTTTTGACGGTTGTCGCCGGAAATTTACGCCCGCGGACATCGACGAAGAGCGACGTGCCGGGTTTGGAAAATTCCACAGGCAGATAGGCCATGGCGATCCCGGTCATGAGGGAAGGGGAGAGCACGCCGCTGGCCAGTTCTCCGATCACCTCGCCTTCGGCGGAAAGGACCGGATAGTGAGCGCGTGGAGGAGCGCCTTTTTCCGTGTATTGCAAGGCGACGAGCTTTGTCGCCGGACCTTCGTTTTTTTGCCGGGCGAGGACTTCCCGGCCGATGAACGAGGGTTTGTTCAGATCGACGAAAAATCCGAGTCCGGCTTCGATCGGGGTGCGCTCGGGCGAAAGATCGTTGCCGTTCAAGGGATAGCCCATTTCAAGGCGGAGCGTGTCTCGCGCGCCGAGGCCGCAGGGTTTTGTCCCGGCGGTGATGAATTTTTCCCAAGTCTGAACGCCTGACGAAACAGGGGTGAAAACTTCGTAACCATCCTCGCCGGTGTAACCGGTGCGGCAGACGATCGAGCCATCGGCAAGCGTGGCGATGCCGTTGCGGGGCGGCAGGGTTTCTCCGGGAAACACGGAGGCGAAAATCTCGGAAGACTCCGGCCCTTGCACGGCCATACCCGCCCAGGAATCGCTTTCGTTTTTCAGGCTGACGCCTTCGGGAAGGTGTGAGGAAAGCCACGCGAAATCTTCATCGATCATCGAGGCGTTCACCACGAGGAAGTAGTCGTTTTCCCCAGTCCGGTAAGCGATGAGGTCATCGATCACGCCGCCGCGCTCGTTGAGCATCAGGGTATATTGGCCTTGGCCGGGTGCCAGCACTTCGAGGTTGTTGGTGAGCACTCCGTTCAGCCAGGCCGTCGCGCCATTTCCACTGACGAGGAATTGTCCCATGTGGGAAATGTCGAAAATTCCGGCTTTGTTCCGGACCGCCGCGTGCTCATCGAGGATGGAGGTATATTGTACCGGCATGTTCCAGCCGCCGAAAGAGATGAGCTTCGCGCCAAGCGCGATGTGGGCGGGTTCCAGCGGGGTTCGTTTCAAATCGTCACTCACGGCGCGGAGGGTGAAGCGAGACACATGGAGGGGCGAGAAAAATTATGAAACAGGTCGTGAGCCACTCCCTCTTCCCCTTGATTCTCAGCTTTCCGATTCTTCATCAGCGGCCTTCGGCAGCTTATCCACTTCTTCCAGCAAGTTCACGATCTGCACACCGCGAACGGCGGAGGAATCGTGGCGGAATTGAAGAACGGGCGTCGATTTCAGGACCACACGCTTCATCACGCGGGACTGGATGGAACCATGATCGCGGTTGAGCTTGTCCAAAACCGGGGTCGGATCACCACCGAGCACGCCGATCCAGACGCGACCCTCTTTCAGATCGTTCGTAACCTCCACTTCGATGACGGACACGAGTTTTCCATGCCATTCGTAATCCTTCTGGATAATGGCACCGATTTCACGGCGGAGGAGTTCGTTGACTCGATCAAGACGGCGGGACATGAGAAAAGTGATCAGTGATCGGTGGAAGGTGATCAGTGAAAGAGTGGCAAATCAGAGTCTTCTCCGATCACCGATCACTGATCACTGATCACCCGGCACTTTGAAATTACAGCGTTTGCGGGACTTTTTCGAGTTTGTAGCACTCGATGACATCGCCTTCCTGATATTCGTTGAATTCGCCGAGGCGGATACCGCACTCGTAGCCGTTCTTGACTTCCTCGACTTCGTCCTGGAAGCGGCGGAGGGTGGACATGCGGCCATCGAAAACCGGGATGCCGCCACGAACCACGCGAGCGTGGGCTTTGCGGTGGATGCGGCCATCGGTGACGTAGGAACCGGCGGCGCGGCCACGGGAGAGCTTGAAAACCTGGCGAACTTCGGCGTGACCGATGACGGTCTCGCGGGTGAGCGGTTCGAGCATGCCGAGCATCGCGTCACGACATTGGTCGATGAGTTCGTAAACGATGGAGAACAGCTTGATCTCGACGTTGGTTGCCTTGGCGGCTTTGACGGCCTTGGCTTCCACCTTGATGTTGAAGCCGAGGATGACGGCGTCGGTCGAGGCGGCGTAGTTGACGTCGGATTCCGTGATCGGACCTGCGGCGGCGGTGATGAAGGTGCACTCAACCTTGTCCGACTTGATGTCGAGGATGGCCTTGCGGATCGCTTCCACGGAGCCTTGCACGTCGCACTTGAGCACGATCTTGAGCTGGGCCTTGCCGCCACCATCGCGAACCATGGAATAGAGATCTTCCATACGGTTGCGGTGTTGGGGCTTGAGGCGCTTGAGACGTTCTTTTTCCTGACGCTCGGTAGCGAGGGCTTTCGCTTCGCGCTCGTTTTTCATCTCGGAAATATGATCGCCGACGTTTGGAAGTTCCTCGAAGCCGATCACCTCGACGGGAGTTCCCGGAGGAGCGGATTTGATATTTTCGCCACGATCGTTGACCATCGCGCGGACTTTACCGGCGTAGGGGCCACAGATGAATGGCGTGCCCACCTTGAGCGTTCCGGACTCGACGATGACCGTCGCAGTGGTGCCGCGACCGGGGACCACGCGGGCTTCGATGACGGAAGCGCGGGCCGGGCCTTTCGGATTTGCCTTGAGTTCGAGAACTTCGGCTTGGAGAGCCATCAGTTCGAGAAGATCGTCCACGCCTTGGCCGGTGAGGGCGGAAATTTCGGCAAATTCGGTGTCGCCACCGTAATCGGTCGTTTGCAGGCCTTTTTCCGCGAGCTGAGTTTTCACTCGCTCAATGTTGGCGGTCGGGAGATCGCACTTGTTGATGGCGACGATGATCGTTTTCTTGGCTTTTTGAGCGTGTTGGATCGCTTCGAGCGTCTGCGGCATGAGGCCGTCATTGGCAGCGACGACGATGATCACGACGTCCGTGATATCCGCACCGCGGGCGCGCATGTCCGAGAAAATCGCGTGGCCCGGGGTATCGAGGAAAGTGATCGGGTGCTCGTTGTGGATCACCTGATAAGCGCCGATGTGCTGGGTGATGCCACCGGCTTCGCCTGCCGTGATGCGGCTCTTGCGGAGGGTGTCGAGCAGGGTGGTTTTCCCGTGGTCGACGTGGCCCATGATCGTGATGATCGGCGGGCGGGTCTTGAGAAGTTCTTCCGGCTCCTGAACAGGAACTTCCGGCTCTTTGATGACTTCCTCGACTTTGTGGACACCTTTGTCCTTGTCGCGTTTTTCGCGTTCGAAGGTGAAGCCGTGGATTTCACAGACCTTGGCGGCCACGTCGGGTTCCAGCGGCTGGTTTGGAGCCGGGAAAACGCCGAGCTTGATCAGATCCGCCATGATGTTGAATGGCTTCAGGCCAAGACGGGCGGCGAGATCCGGAACGAGGATCGGGGGTTTGATGACGATGAGTTTCGAATCATCGACCGGAGCGGCCGGAGCTTCGGACACTGCCGCCGGTGTCGGCTCTGGAACTGCGACCGGTGCGGGTGCGGCGGCTTCGTTTTCCTGATCTTTGATTTTGGAAATGCTGCCGAGCACTTCCTTGGCGGGACGCGCGGTCTTCTTGGCCTTCGGTTTCTTTTCGTCGGAGAAAAGATCGAGCGCACCTTTTTTGGCTGCTTCGATCGCGCTTGGTGCCGGAGCAGAAGCTTCCGCCTCCTTCCGCTGGCGTTCGCGGCGTGAAGGTTTCTTGGTCTCATCGAGCAGATCGAGGACCTTCGGTTTCTTTGGGGAGCTATCGCTGTTTTGGGGCATCCGGCGTTTCGGCAGAGTTCGAGAAAGAGGGTGGAGTCAGGTTACCTAAGGAGAAGGGAATCAGGCGTTGGCACCGCTGACGATGGCGCTGGCGCGGGCGAGAATCGGTTCGGCTTCTTCAAGTGGGATTTCGAGAGCTTCCGCGATGTCTTCCGCCGACATGCCGATGATGTATTCCGGGGCGATGCCGCCTGCAAGGGTGAGCTTGCCGGCGAGTTCATCGGAAATGCCGAGTTGTTCACCCAAGGAGTGGGCGGCACCACCGATTTTTTCTTTAAACTGTTCTTCTTTCGATTCGTCGCGGCGGACCTGGACGTCCCAGCCCATGAGGCGGGAGGAAAGACGGGCGTTCTGGCCCTTGCGGCCGATGGCCTTGCTGAGATCGATCTCATCCACCGTGACGTGGACGATTTTGTTCGCGGTATCGACGTTGATGGAGCGGAGTTCGGCGGGTTTGAGTGCTTCGCGGACGAATTCCTTCGGATCGTCGCTCCAGCGGATGATGTCCACTTTCTCGTTGTTGAGTTCGCGGACGATGTTTTTCACACGGGCACCGCGCATGCCGACACAGGCTCCGACGGGATCGACTTTCGGGTCGTTGCTCCAGACGGCGACCTTGGTGCGGAAACCGGCTTCGCGGGCGATGGCGCGGATTTCCACGGTGCGGTCGGAAATTTCGTTCACTTCGGCTTCGAACAAACGGCGCACGAAGTTCGGGTGGCTCCGGGAAAGGATGATTTCCGGTCCACGGCCTTCATTTTCAACGGCAAGGACGTAAGCGCGGATGCGGTCCCCAATGTTGTAATCTTCACCCTGGACGCGCTCGCGGTTCGGCATGAGGCCTTCGAATTTTCCGAGGTCGATGAGGACGTCGTTGCGCTCGAAGCGGCGGACGGTGCCGGAAACGATGTCACCGGCGCGATCCTTGAATTCCTCGTAGATCATTTCCTTCTCCGCCTGGCGGAGGCGCTGCATCATCGTTTGCTTCGCGGTCTGGACGGCGATGCGGCCGAAGTCTTTCGGCGTGACGTTGAATTCGAGCGTGTCACCCGGCTGGACGTTGGCGTCTTTCTTGGAGGCGACGGAAAGGGGAACGTGGTTGAATTTGTCGGTGACTTCACCATCGGCGACCACGGTCAGAGCGGCGAAAATGCGGGTCTCGCCCTTGCGGAGATTGATGTCGGCCCGCAGAGTTTCAATGGCTTCCGCGCCAGGAACCATCTTGCGATAAGCGGAAATAAAGGCAAATTCGAGCGAAGCCACGATCTTGTCGCGGTCGATTCCTTTTTCCTTTTCGTAATACTCGATGAGGGCGACGATGTCGTTGGTCATGGCGTGCGGTGTCTTCGATCGACGCTGCTGATTGCTGGTGTCTGGAGACGCAAAAGAGCGGGTTTAAAACCCACTCCTTTCTTTCGTCAGAAGCTGTGCGAACCCAAGGCTAGGCACGCGGTCCCTGACTTGCAAGCCGAAACTCGGATTGCGGGCCGGGCGGCGAAGTTGGGCCTTGAGCCGGCGGCGGGGAGGAGATTGGGTGGAGTGCGATGGGAGAAGGTTGCCGAGGACTGGTGTTGCTCGATGCGGCGGGGACGTTGATCGATTTGGCGGAGCCGGTGGAAAATGTCTACGCTCGTGTTTTTTTACAATTCGGATGGGAAGTGCCGCCGGAGGTCATCAAGGCGGGTTTCAGGGAAACATTTGCCTCGCTCGCGGATCCGGATTTTTCAGGTCATGCGGACGGGGAAACTGCGGAACGGGCGTGGTGGCGCGAGGTGGTGGCGAGGACTGCGCGTGCCGGTGGAGTTCTCTCATCGGGAGATGATTTCGAACGGTGTTTCGAAACTCTCTTTCATTACTACGCACGGGGGAATGCCTGGCGGGCATTTCCGGAAGTGAAAGAAGTCTTGGAGAAATTGCGGGTAGCGGGTTGGAAGCTGGTGGTGGTTTCGAACTTCGACGGAAGATTGCGGACGGTATTATCTGAGCTGGGGCTGGCTCAGCAAGTGGATGCGATTTTGACCTCATCCGATGTGATGGCGAGGAAGCCCTCACCGAAGCTGCTGCGGGCAGGGATGGATTTGTATCCGCAAGCGGAGCGAGTCGTTCATGTCGGCGACAGTTTGAAATTGGATGACGGAGCGGCGAAAGCAGCGGGTGTCCCGGTATTTCTTGTCCAGCGCCCTGAAGTTGACCTGCGAAACCTTGAGGAATGGTTAAATTTCACTTTTTTGCAAAAATGAGCTTGCGCGATCCTGAGGTCGCTTTTATCTCAGCGGCCCGCCGCAAGGCAACCAACGCGAAGGTAGCTCAGTTGGTAGAGCAGTTGGCTTTTAACCAATTGGTCCTGGGTTCGAGTCCCAGCCTTCGTACCACCATAAGGCCCTGATCCTAAAAGGATCAGGGTTTTTCCATTTTGATGGTGAAATCTGTTCGAGTAGTTGGTTTCGTTATGTGATCGCGAAATGACGGAACGCTTGCGGGAGGTTTGCGAGCTGTCGAACGCGTGGAATCCGGATCGGCTGGAAGAGGTGCTTTCGAAGGTGAATTGAGAGTTTGATTCTGAATACCGCCGCGCCAGAATGCAGCGTGGATTTGTTTTCCAAACCGAAGGCCGCCGGGGATAAGGCGCTGTCCGTGACGCAGCTGATGCGGCGGATGAAGAACCTGCTGGAAATTCAGGTGGGGGAAGTGTGGGTGGAAGGTGAGATTTCCAACCTGAAAAAGCAGGCGAGCGGACATTGGTATTTCTCGCTGAAAGACGAAGGCGCGCAGGTGCAGTGCGCGATGTTCGGCGCGCGGAAACGTCCGGGATCGGAGGCGATGGAGGACGGGGTGAAGGTGCGGGTTTTCGCGGAAGCGAGCGTTTATGAAGCACGCGGGCAGTTGCAGATCATTGTGCAAAAAGTCGAACGCTCGGGCTTGGGCGACTTGCAAGCGAAGTTCGAGGAGCTGAAACGCAAGCTGCATGCGGAAGGTTTGTTTGACGCGGCGCGGAAACGGGCGATCCCGAAATTTCCGGCGGTGATCGGAATCATCACATCGGATACCGGCGCGGTGATCCGCGACATCATGAATGTGATCACGCGGCGTGCGCCGTGGGTGCAGCCGGTGCTCTTGCCGGTGCGGGTGCAAGGAAAAGGAGCGGAACGGGAAATCGCGCGGGCGATCGAGAAACTCGGGAATCCAGAGGGGTTTGGTTTGCCGAAATGCGATGTGCTGATCGTCGGGCGCGGCGGTGGTTCGCTGGAAGACTTATGGTGTTTCAACGAGGAAATCGTGGCGAGGGCGATCGCTGCGAGTCCGATTCCCGTGATTTCCGCCGTGGGGCATGAGATCGATTTTACCATCGCCGATTTTGTCGCAGACCTGCGTGCGCCGACGCCGAGTGCCGCGGCGGAACTCGCGGTGCCGGATGGCGTGGAGCTCGTCGGGCGGCTGAATCAAATGAAACGCCGCATGGCGCGCCGGGTGGCGGATCGGATGTCGCGCAGCCAGATGATGCTGGATGGCTTGCGGCGCGGCGTGTTGCAGCGCGATGGCGAAAAACTGCTGCGGGAATCCGTGATGCGGCTGGATAGCCTGCGCGGGCAGATGAGCAATGCGGTGAGGAAATCCTTGGAAAATGCTGCGTCGCGCGTGACCGAGGCTCGGTTAGCGCATCGGGCGCATCATCCGGCGAAGGTTTTGGAGCGACGGCTGGATCACTTGCAGAATCTGCGCGGAAGGCTGGAACGGCTGGCGGTTGATAAATCGGAGCGTCGTTTGGAAACGCTCAATCGTTTGCGTGGCATGCTGCGGGCGCTCGGGCCGGATTCGGCATTTCAGCGCGGATTTTCGATCACCTTGGATGGTTCGGGGAAACTGGTGCGCTCTGCGAATCAGTTGCAGCCGGGCGATGCTCTGCTCACGAAATTCGCGGATGGAGAAGTGAGCAGCCGGGTGGATGGTGCATCGTCCGCGCCGCGCAAGGTTGCGAAGAAATCGGCGGATGATTCACCGGATTTATTTGGAGGCGGTTTGTCATGAAACGCGTAATGTCGATTGCCATCGTGCTGCTGATTCTCGCGGGATTCGGCGTTTGGTGGTTCTCGCCGAAACAGGTGATCCAGCGGCGGACGAAGAGTTTGCTCAAGGTGCTGAGCATCGAGAAAGACAGCGGGCGGGCGGCGCGGATGATGAAGCCGTTCGAGCTGAATAAAATGTTGGCCGCCGAGGTGAATCTGGAAAACCCGGAGCGCGAGGAACTCAACGGCACATTGTCGCGCACCGAAGTGGAATCGAATTTTTCCTGGCTATGCGCCCAAGCGAAGAGCAGCGATTTTTCGGTGGAGGAGTTTCAAAACGTCACGGTTTCCGGCGATGCGGCGGAAGTGGCATTCGTGATGAAAGCGCTGGTCGAAGTGAATGACTATCGACCGGCGGATGGGAATTATTCCGTCACGCTTTCCTGGCAGAAGGAAAAAGACGGCTGGCGGCTCGCCGCAGCGAAGTGGCGGGAATAACGGGAGCGCGGGTGTTCACACCGGCGAGCGGAGGATTCACCACGTCTCGTTATCTCCGCGAGTCGGCGTGAACGCCGTTACTCCATTTACAATCCTTGATGCGCGTTTTCGAGGGCGGCGGCGACGAAGCCTGCGAAAAGCGGGTGTGGATGATTCGGCTTCGATTGGAATTCCGGGTGGAATTGCGCGGCGAGGTAGAACGGATGATCCGGCAGCTCGACGATTTCCACGAGGCCTTCGTTGGCGGAAACGGAGGAAATCACGAGACCCGCTTCCTGGAGGCGGTCCTGATAGTCGGAATTGACTTCGTAGCGGTGGCGGTGGCGTTCGTGGATGCGCTCGGAGCCGTAAAGCTGGGAGGCGCGGGTGCCGGCGAAGACGATGGATTCACAGGAGCCGAGGCGCATGGTGGCTCCCATGTCTTCGATGCCTTTTTGCTCTTCCTGAAGACAGATGACCGGATGCTCGGCGGCTTTGTCGAACTCGGTGGAATTCGCGCCTTTCAAGCCGCAGACGTTGCGGGCGAACTCGATGGTCGCGATCTGCATGCCGAGACAGATGCCGAAATACGGGATCTTGTTTTCACGGGCATATTTGGCGGCGAGGACTTTGCCCTCGATGCCGCGATCTCCGAAACCTCCGGGAACGAGGATGCCATCGACATCGCCGATGACGGCGCGGGCACCGTGGTCTTCGATGGCTTCCGCTTCCACGCGGACGATCTGCACTTTGGTATCGTGATGGGCACCGGCGTGGATGAGGGATTCGTAGATGGATTTGTAGGCGTCCTGAAGCTCGATGTATTTTCCGGCCACGGCGATGGTGACCTTGTTTTTCGGGTGGATCACGCGCTGGACGAAGCGTTCCCAGTCTTCGAGGGCGGGGGCAGGGGTATCGCCAAGGCCGATTTTATCGACGACGAGGCGGTCGATTTTATCCCGGCGGAGGTCGAGCGGACATTCGTAAATGCTGTGGGCGACATCGCGGAAGGCGACGACGTTTTTCTTTTCCACGTTACAGAACATCGCGATCTTGCGGCGGTTGTCTTCATCGAGATCCGCTTCGGTGCGGCAGATGATGATGTCCGGCTGGATGCCGAGCTCGCGGAGTTTCGCGACGGATTGCTGGGTCGGCTTGGTTTTGATTTCGCCGGCGGCCTTGATGTAAGGGAGCAAGGTGACGTGGATGAAGCAGACGTTTTCCTTGCCGACTTCGAGGGCGAACTGGCGGAGGGCTTCGATGAAAAGCAGGCCTTCCATATCGCCGACGGTGCCGCCGATCTCGGTGATGAGGACATCCACTTCCGGGTTGTCTTCGGTGACTTTGTGAAGACGGCCTTTGATTTCATCGGTGACGTGCGGGATGAACTGCACGGTCTTGCCGAGGTATTCGCCGCGGCGTTCCTTTTTGATGACGGAATCGAAAACCTGGCCGGAGGTGAGGTTGTTCATCCGGGAAAGCACGCCGGAGGTGAAGCGCTCGTAGTGGCCGAGATCGAGGTCGGTTTCCGCTCCGTCATCGAGCACGTAAACTTCGCCGTGTTGGTAAGGCGACATGGTGCCGGGATCGACGTTGAGATAGGGATCGAACTTCTGCATCAAGGTCTTGAGACCGCGATGTTCGAGGAGCGCGCCGATGGAGGCGGCCGCAAGGCCCTTGCCGAGTGAGGAAACGACGCCGCCGGTGACAAAGATGTATTTCATGGAGAGTAAGGGAGTGTTCAGAGTTCAGTTTTCAGCGGCGAGGAGGCGTTCGATTTCGAGAGCTTGTTCGGGAGTGTCGACGCCGGGGGAAGTGTCGTGAGTCGGCAGGACGCGGATGGCGGCACCGTTTTCGAGTGCGCGGAGTTGCTCCAGAGACTCGGCTTTTTCAAGTGGAGATGGTGGCCAGGTGACGAATTTTTCGAGAAATTCGCGGCGGTAAGCGTAGATGCCCTTGTGGCGCAACACGGGAAGTCCGGAGACGTCGTTGCGGAAAAACGGCAGCGGCGAGCGGGAGAAGTAAAGCGCGCGGCCATCGATGGCGGTCACGCATTTCACCACGTTCGGGTCTTGCACGGCGGCGTCGGCAGGATCGAGTGGATTGGCGGCGGTGGCCATGTCCAGAGCGGGATCGGAGATCATCGCTGCGGCGAGGGCATCGATCAAAGCGGGATCGATGAGCGGTTCGTCACCCTGAATGTTCACGATGTGAGTGACTTCCGGAAATTGGCGCGCGACTTCAGCGATACGGTCCGTGCCGGTCGGGTGCTCGGTGGAGGTCATCGCGGCTTTTCCTCCGAAGGCGGCGACGGCGTCGAAAATGCGGGTGTCGTCCGTGGCGACGATGATGTCATCCAGCGCGGAGCAAGCCTTGCAGCGTTCCCAAACGTGCTGGATCAACGGTTTTCCGGCGATGAGGTGAAGCGGTTTTCCGGGGAAGCGGGTGGATCCCCACCGCGCGGGGAGGACACCGAGGACTGTTGTTTTAGGAGGAAAATCGGACACGCTTACGAAAGGCTGGGAGAACGTAAGTGAGGGACCCCGAGGGCGACAAGAGCGGTTTTTGTGAAAATGGAGTCATGACACTCTTGTCGTGAGATTTGGATTTTTACGACGGGAGTGTCGTGACTCCTATTTTACGGCTTGGGCTCTTTCGCTTTCCCAGAGGGAGTAGGTGCCGGATTGAAGGTTTTGCGGATTTTTCCGAATGTAGCGGACTGCTCGGGCGAAGTGTTCCGAATCGCGGATCATGGTGTCCCGGTATCCTTTTTGCCAAATTTTACCGTGTCCAATTTTCCGGGCAGTGAGGCCTTTCCAGCTTTTCATGAGCGATTCAAGGGGATGGCAGGCAGTGAAAAGCAAATGCAAGTGATTGGGCATGATCACCCAAGCGTGATGATGAGCACGTGTGCCTTGGTCGTGCATGAGGATTTTCTCGATGGTCTCACGGTGATCGGGGTTTCCCAAAAGGCAGGCTCCCATTCCTTCATCGAGCCAGTGTTCCAGTTTCCAGACGAAACGTTTTTGGTATTCCTTTGCCTCGGCTGGTTTCCAAGGTTTTGGGTGGTGGCTTTTCCAAGTTTCGAATTCTTCTTTCCAAATGCGGATTTTGGCGGCTGGCATGGCGTCAGCGAGGCGAAATGTGACGAATTGCATCGCATGCGGTTGCTGCCAATGGGGAAGCTTGGTGCCGTGTTTTTGAATTTCTTGGGAGGGATCAAGGAATTCGCCCATGTGGAAATTCTATCAAATTGAGCGGTGGAGTCACGACACTCCTGTCGTGTTTCCGAAAATGACCACGACAGGAGTGTCGTGTCTCCGCTTGCATCATCGGGCTATTTCCCCATACTCGCCGACGTTCCATGGGCTTTCCGCGTGGCAAAAAAATGAAGTTTCTCTACCTGCTGGCGTTGTTCCAGTTGGTGGCGGGGCCGTTGGTTTTGTTGCAGGTGGCGGCTTTGAGCAAGCTGGTGATCCGGGAAATCCCGCGTTCGGGTTTTGTCGCGGCGGCTGAAAAGGCGGTGCGTGGCAAGGAGTTCCACGCGGTTTTCCAAACTGCGGATTCGGTGAAATCTCCGGTTTCTTCTCCGGATTCCAAGGATTCGAAAGACTCCAAAGCGAAGCTGGAAAAGCAGAAGATGCCGCTACAGGCGTGGTTTGTCGCCGAGGTGAAGCTGGATGCTTTGTTTTCGCTGCAACCGTGCGGCGATTGGGCGAGAAACTGGACGCCTCTTTTAGGCCAGCCGCCGCCGGGGCCGCCGCCGAGGGTGGGATGACAACCGACGATTCCAAGATCAGGACGAGGCGCAGCGCCATCGTTTCCTGATTCGTTTGTTTGTTTTCCCAATCTCTCCAATCATGAAATTTCTCTATTTTTCTCTCATTCCTCTTTGCGCGTACGCGCAGCAGCAACCCACCGCGCTCGATACGCTGGTGGTCACCGGCAAAGCCGAAAGCCTGATCGGCACGGCGACTTCCGCATCGAAAGGCCAGACGAGCGCGGAAGAACTCAAGGACCGGCCGCTTCTACGGCGCGGTGAATTGCTGGAATCCGTACCGGGCGTGGTGATCACGCAGCACTCGGGCGACGGCAAGGCGAACCAGTATTTCGTGCGCGGTTTCAATCTCGATCACGGCACGGATTTTTCCATCACCATGGATGGCCAGCCGGTGAACTTCGTGACGCATGCGCACGGACAAGGCTACGCGGATCTCAATCCGATCATTCCCGAACTGGTGGAAAAACTGGATTACTGGAAGGGTCCGTTTTTCGGTGAAATCGGTGATCTGAGCACCGCCGGAGCGGCGAAGTTTCACTTCTATGACGCGCTGCCGCAGGGCATCGCGAGCATCACGGTGGGCGAGCATGATTTTTACCGCGGCTTGCTGGCGGATACGATCAAGTTCGCCGGGGATTCCGGCATCACTTACGCGGCGGAATACCAGTATTACAATGGCCCGTGGAAAGAGCCGTCGAATACCGAGCGCTTCAATGGCTTCCTGAAGTATTTCAAAAACTCCGGCGAAGACCGCTTCAGCGTGACGGCGATGGCTTACTCGGGAAATTGGAATTCGACGGACCAGATTCCGAAAAGCCTGATCGATGACGGCGAGCTGGACCGCTATGGGAGTCTGGATGATTCCGACGGCGGCCACTCGCAACGTTTCAGCCTGATGGCGGACTGGGACCACGAGTTGAAAGACGGCCGCGTGCATGCCGATGTGTACTTCGGCTACTACGATCTCGATCTGTTTTCGAACTTCACTTATTATCTCGACGATCCGGTGAACGGCGATCAGTTCGAGCAACAGGACGGCCGTTATTTCTTCGGCGGGGAAGTGCGCCGCGAATGGGACTTCGGCACGAAGGATAAGGTGACGGTCGGACTGCAAACGCGGAATGATTTCATCGATGGCATCGGCCTCTATCACACGGCGGATCGAGAGCGGATTGATGCGGTGCGGGTGGATGATGTGGTGGTCAACAGCGTGGGTGTTTTCGGCACGCTGGATTACCATGTGAACGAGTGGTTCCGCATCCAGCCGGGATTGCGGGCGGATGTATACCGCTTCGATGTGTCCAGCGATGATCCTGAAAATTCAGGCACGGAAAACGACGGGATCATCAGCCCGAAGTTGAGCCTGATTTTCGGTCCGTGGGAAAAGACCGAGTTCTATGTGAACGGCGGCTACGGTTTCCATAGTAATGACGCGCGTGGCGTCACGATTTCCCGCGATCCGGAAACGGGCGATCCCGCTGACAAGGTCGATCCATTGGTGAGAACCTATGGTGGCGAGCTGGGAGTCCGCACGGAAGTGGTGGAAAATGTCGTGAGCACGCTTTCCCTGTTTTACCTCCACAGCGATTCCGAGCTGATCTACGTCGGCGATGCCGGAACCTCGGAAGCCGGCCCGGCCACGGTGCGCTACGGGGTGGAATGGTCCGTTTACTGGCGTCCGAATGACTGGATCATGCTGGACCACGAAGTGACGTTGTCGGAAGGAAAGCTGCAGGACGTTGGCCCGGACGACAAGATTCCGGGAGCCGTGCCGTTGGTGTGGAGCGCCGGGTTTACCGTCGGGAAACGCGAAGGCTGGTTCGGCAGTTTGCGGGGCCGGTATTTCAGCCCTCGTCCTTTGACCGAAGATGGCAGCGAGGAATCCCGTGCGAATTTCCAAGTGAATTCCCGCGTCGGCTATCGCAAGAACGATTGGGAAGTCTCACTGGATTGCTTGAACGTGCTGGATCGCAAGGACAATGACATCGAGTATTACTACGAATCCCAAGTTCCGGGTCAGCTTACCTCGTCGGAAGGCATTCATCTGCACCCGGCCGAGCCGCGCACGTTCCGGCTTTCCGTGACGCGGTATTTCTGAAATTTTGACGCCAACCTCATGGTCCTCTCCGTTTCCGAAAGTCCGTTTATCCCGCAGTATTTCCTGTCGGGATTCTCGCACATTCTACCAAACGGGGCGGACCACATTTTGTTCATCCTCGGCTTGTTTTTCCTCAGCCGGAACTTCGGCGTGCTGTTGTTCCAGATGACGTTGTTCACCCTGGCGCATTCGCTGACGCTCGGGCTTTCGCTTTATGGATTTATCTCATTGCCATCGACGGTGGTGGAAATCGCGGTGGCCTTGAGCATCAGCTTTGTGGCGGTGGAAAATTTGTGGGCGAAAGACCGATTGCTGCCATGGCGGCCGTGGGTGGTTTTCGGCTTCGGCTTGATCCACGGGCTTGGATTCGCGCATTGCTTTGATTCTGCGTTGCTAACGGCGGATGATTTATTGCCCGCGCTGGTGAGTTTCAATTTCGGAATCGAATGCGGCCAGCTGGTGGTGATCGCCTTGGCGTTCGCCTTGGTCGCGAAGTGGTGGAAAAACAAGGGCTACGAATCGTGGATCGCCCGCCCGGCGTGCTGGATGATCGCCGCGACGGGATTGGTGATGGCGGTGGAGCGGGGATTTTGAAACCGGAGGAGGGAATCCTCTGGTATATCGGCCCGTTGTTCCTCATGAATGACTGGCCGCGCTTTCGATCCGCCTCCATCCCGTCCATTATGAAACCCGACCAAGTCATCGCCCTGACTGTCACCTTTGAGGGCCATGCCCAACCGACCGGAGACGGCGTCGAATACAGGTTGGCCCGCGACCTTCAGCACCTGCTTGGCTATGCGAAGTGGGATCATTTCCTTAATGCCATCCCGAAGGAGGTGTGGAATGAGTGATGTTATTCTCTACACGACCGATGACGGAGAAACGAAAATCGATCTTCGTCTTCAGGATGGAACCGTCTGGCTCTCCCAGCAACAAATCGCCGATCTCTTCCAAACCTCCAAACAGAACATCAGCAAACACACCAAGGCCGTTTATGACGACGAGGAGCTGGACGAAGCGGCAACTGTCAACCAGCAGTTGACAGTTCAAAAAGAGGGATCAAGAGAAGTCTCCCGCTCCATCACGCTCTACAATCTTGATGTCATTCTGGCCGTCGGCTACCGCGTGCGCTCACCGCGCGGCGTCCAGTTCCGCCGCTGGGCCTCTACCGTCCTCAAGGAATACCTCGAAAAGGGCTTTGCCTTGAACGATGAGCATCTCAAGAACCTCGGTGGCGGCAATTATTGGAAGGAGCTGCTGGAGCGCATTCGCGACATCCGATCCAGCGAAAAGGTCATGTATCGGCAGGTGCTGGACTTATACGCCACCGCCACCGACTACGATCCCAAGAGCGAACAAAGCCTCCGTTTTTTCAAAATCGTGCAAAACAAGCTGCACTATGCAGCCCACGGTCACACGGCCAGCGAAGTGATTTACCTGCGTGTTGACAGCGATAAACCATTCGCCGGTTTGAGCAATTTCAAAGGCAGCCAGCCCACACAGGCCGACGCCATGATTGCCAAAAACTACCTGACGGAGCGGGAACTGCGGGTGCTGAACAATCTGGTCTCCGCTTATTTCGATCTGGCGGAGATCAACGCCATCGAGCAGCGCGAGATGCGCATGGCGGATTTCGTGCGCGAGCTGGACACGATTTTACGCTCAACCGGGCGCCAACTACTCGAAAATGCCGGACGCATTTCCCACGGCGACGCCGAGAACAAAGCCAGGTTGGAATACCGGAAATACAAATCCAAAACACTGGATCATGTGGAAAAGGATTACTTGAAAACCATCGCCGCATTGGAAAAAAGGGCTAAAGTGCGGAGCCGCAAGAAAGGAGATGAATCATGAAACCCGATCAAGTCATCACCCTGACCGTCACCTTTGAAGGCCATGCCCAACAGACTGGAGACGGCGTCGAATACTGGCTGGCCCGCGACCTTCAGCGACTGCTCGGCTACACGCAGCGGCGAAATTTCCTGAACACGGTGTCCAAAGCCGAGACAGCTTGCGGGGTCTCCGGTCATCAGGTGTCCGACCATTTTGCTGACGTCAGCAAAATGGTTGATCTTGGCTCCGGTTCACAGCGTCAGATTGAAGATCTCATGCTCACCCGCTACCCCATCGCCCAGAAAGGCGATCCTCAGAAGCAGGAAATCGCCTTTGCCCAGACCTATTTCGCCGTTCAGACCCGCCGGGCGGAGTTGATCCAGCGGCGTTTGGAGGAAGCCGAGCGTGTCTCCGCCCGGCGCACCCTGCTGGAACGTGGTATCCGCCCTGAAACCCTGCCGCCTGCCGAGGACGTGAAAAAGGTTGAGCGTCGTTTGACCAGCGAGGAAAAGAAATCCCTCAAAAAGCCGGATGGGCTGAAAAGGAGGAAATCATGAGCCAACGATAAACCTCTTGACCGTAACCCTTTGCCTGTAAATCCCCACCACTCATGCCATCCTACGATCATCTTTCCAAAGAAGAGCTTGTCCGCCTGCTCCAAGCGCGGGACAGGCGGGACGCCACGCGCTTCGGGCTGGTGTGGGAGGCGAATGAAATCGAGCGGGACGCGGCGATCAACGCGGATTTCGTCGCTCTTGATCTTGTGCCGGAGCTTTGCAGCGGATCGGGGCCGTGGCGCAATCTCATCATCGAGGGGGACAATTTCGACGCCTTGCGCCATCTCCGCATGACTTACGCGGGGGAGGTGAAGTGCGTTTACATCGACCCGCCTTACAACACGGGAAACAAGGATTTCGTTTATAATGATCGGTTTGTTGATAAGAACGACTCGTGGCGGCATTCGACGTGGGTGGAGTTCATGTATCAGCGGCTGACGCTGGCGAAGGATCTTCTCCGCAGTGATGGGGTGATTTTTGTCTCCATCGACGATAATGAAATGCCCGCGCTTTCGCTGCTGATGAAGCGGATTTTCGGCGAGGGGAATTTTGTGGCGAATTGTATTTGGCAGAAACGCTATTCATCCGCCGCCGACCATAAAACCATCGCGCCGATGCACGAATATGTGCTGGTGTATCAAATGTCTCCCCTATGGCAGCGGAACCTTCTCCCACGCACCGAGAAAAAAGATCGGCAATATCGGTTGCATGATGAAGGAGGGAATTTCCGCCCTGACAATTACACATGCAACAAAAGTGCCGAAGAGCGCCGGAATCTCTATTACCCGATTATTCAGCCGAATACAGGCGAAGAAATTTGGCCCAAGAAAACCGCTGTCTGGCGTTATTCGAGGGAGCGGCATTTGGAAAATGTTGCCAATGATCTGATTTACTGGGGCAAAGATGGTAAAGGCAAGGTTCCTGCTTTCAAACGCTACAAACATTTGCTTCGGACGGGTGACGGAGTGGTGCCGAACACATGGTGGACATTCAACGAGGTTGGCCATAGCGACGAAGCCAAAAAAGAACTCATGACGGTGCTTCCGGAAGAGGCGCGTGCCTTTTCCACCCCCAAGCCCGTCCGCCTTATCGAGCGGGTTCTTCAAATCGGCTGCGGCAAGGATGACCTCGTCGTGGATTTCTTCGCAGGAAGTGGAACGACGGCGCACGCGGTGCTCAAATTGAACGCCCAAGATGGAGGAAACCGCCGTTTCATCCTCGTTTCCAGCACGGAGGCGACGGAGATGGAGCCGGACAAAAATCTCTGCCGGGATGTGTGCGCGAAGCGCGTCCGCCGGGTGATCGAAGGCTATGGAGGAAATGAAGGAACGGGCGGGGATTTCGCCTATCTGCGCTGCCGCCGGATTTCGCCGGGGCGTCTTTTGGAAATCGAGCACGAACAAGTGTGGTCGGCCTTGCAGATGACGCATTTCGAGACGCTGGCCCCGTATCAGGAAGCGCCTTTCCTGACAGCGGGAAACGAGGCCCAGCTTGTCATTTATGTCCCCCGATACGATGCCGCCAGTTTGCCCGCGTTGAAGAAGGCGGTGAAGCCCTGTCTTTCCGCGATCATCTATTCCTGGCAGCCGGAATCTTTGCGCCAGAAGGTGCGTTTCACCCATGTCCAGCACGCCGCCATTCCCGAAAGCCTCGCCCTGCGTTTCGGCCTGCGCGATTGATCTTCCCTTGAACCGATGAGCATCAAAACACTACGCAGCTATCAGGAACGTGCCGTGGAAAGCGGGCTGGCGGTTTTTTCCCAGAACCGATCCTTGCTCGACGCCGCTGGGGAGGATGCGTCCGGTCGAGCCACGGCCATTACGCACAACGGCTATCTTTTGATCGAAGCCCCCACCGGCGCGGGGAAGACGTTGATGGCGGGGACTTTGGTGGAGCGCTTCAGCCGAGAGGATGCGGTGGTGTGGTTTTGGTTCGCGCCATTCAAGGGCGTCACGGGACAGACGGCGGATAGCTTGCGGGGACAGTTCAAAGGCTTGCGGTTGCGGGAGCTGGCGGATGATCGTTCGGCGGAGGGCAGCAAGGGAGGGGACGTGTTCGTCACCACTTGGCAGTCCGTGGCGACGAGGGTGAAGGACAGCCGCAGTGTGAGGAAGGAAGGGGACACGAATCCGAGCATCGACACACTGGTGGATTCCCTTCGCTCCCAAGGTCTGCGTGTGGGTGTGGTGGTGGATGAGGCGCATCATGGCTTCGGCCAAGGGACGCAGGCGGCGAAGTTTTTCCACGAGGTGCTGATGCCGGAATACACCATTCTCATTACCGCTACTCCGGATGACAAGGAGATCAAGGCCTTTGAGAAGACCTTGGGCATCGCGGAGCTGCACCGCATCCGTGTCAGCCGTCGGGATTGCGTGGATGAGGGGTTGATCAAGCAGGGGGTGAAATGCGCGGCGTATTTTGTCGATCCGGCGAAGCGGGCGTTGGTGGACTTGGAGGGCACGGCTTTGCGCGATGGTGTGGCCGCTCACCGCAAGCTCAAGCAACTGCTTTCGGAGGGGCCGAAACCGTTGGTGCCGCTGATGCTGGTGCAGGCGGGCGATGGCAAAAAGGATGATCCGAAAGTATTGAAGGAGAGGCTTCTGAGTTTGGGCTTCACGGAGGATCAAATCGCCATCCACACGGCGGCGGAGCCGGATCCCGATTTGCTGGCTCTGGCCAACGACGAGAAGCGGGAAGTGCTGATTTTTAAAATGGCGGTGGCTTTGGGTTTCGACGCGCCGCGCGCGTTCACGCTGGTATCCATGCGGGCGAGCCGGGACGCGGACTTTGGCGTGCAACTGGTCGGGCGCATCCTGCGCGTCCACGCGCATTTGCAAACACGGGCGAGGGCGAAGGCTCTGCCGGAGGTGTTGAACCACGGTTATGTTTTTCTGGCGGATGCGGAGAGCCAGATCGGCCTAGACCTCGCGGGGCAGAAGATCAACCAAATCCAGACGGAATACGCCAAGGTCAGCCACGCCACCGTGGCCCTGCGCTTCGGGGAAGGCGTGAGCCGCGTTGCGCGGGTGGCCCCGAGCGGTCAGGTGGAGTTCGGGTTGGAAATCGAAACAACCGGAGGCGGTGTGGGAGGAACAGGCGAAGAGATTTCCGGTATGGGGATGGATGGAGGCGGGAGTGTTCCCGTTGATTTTGATTTTGCTTCCTTTTTCGGAGGAAACGGAGAAGACGAGGATAGGAAAAGCGATGTCGGCTCCGGGAAATCGAGGCCCGCAAGCGTGGCGGGGGCCGTCAAAACGTATCGCTATCCGCTTCGCGCGGATGTGCCGCGCCGTTTCAAAACGCAGACGGCCGGATCAAACAACGAGGTGACGGAGGAAGATTGCGCCCGGCGTTTCATCGTTTCCACCCGCGAGTTGTTCGAGGTGATGAAAAACAGGGTGCCGGTGGAGCGGCGCACGCTGGATGTTTTCACCAGAGAGGTGCAGCAGGAGTTTAACTATGCCGCCGATCTGTCCCCCGATCAGGCGGCGCGGCAGGCACAGAGGATTCTTCTGGAGAACAAGGTGCTCGATCCCCGCGAGTTGCGCCGGGCCTTGTTGCGCAAGATGGAACTCGTAATGCGCGACGAAGCGATGTCCGAGGTGGATGATCCGGACAAGGTGGCGCATTTCCTGAATGTCATTCTGGCCACCCGTCCCGAGTTATTGCGCAAGGCCCAGAAGGAAGCCATCGCCAGACATGCGGAGATCATCGAGACGGAAGAACTGTTGCCCGAAATCACTTCCGACACGCCGCTGGCGCAATCCCCGCGCAATATCTATCAGGTGCGGCCGGGGGATTTGAACGGCTGGGAATCCGATTTCGCCGATTTGCTCGACCGTGATTCCGGCGGTCATGTGTTGTGGTGGCACCGCAACGAACCCCGCAAGCCCAGTTCGGTGAATGTGCTGATGCCGGATGGACGGGGCTTTTATCCGGATTTCATCATCGGAATCGATGGCCGGAAGACCGAGGAACACGTCTTGTTGGCCGATCCAAAACTGAACTTCGCCAGGGAGGATGAAGCTCCAAAGGTTCTTGCGGAACATGGGACCTATGGGCGGGTGTTGATTTTAGCCAAAGACGGAGCCGCCCGCTGGATGACCGTGGAGTATGACGGGAAGAGGGGAGTTCCGTTCGCGGCGAGGGAGTTCCGTTTGGCGGATGCGGCGGGGTTTTGACGGCTGATAACGCTGGTGCCTCGGTACAGCGTTACTTGTTCGAAATATCGAAACGGGTGAATGAAAAGGGGCAGGGAAATGGGAGGGCTATCGAAATCGGATTGTATTTTCTTTGCTCTTTTTGATGGCAAATCCGGCCGGTTGGTGGTGATCGCGCTGTCATTCGGCTTGGTTGTGAAATGGTGGAAAAACAAGGGCTACGAATCGTGGATCGCCCGCCCGGCATGCTGGATGATCGCTGTGACGGGATTGGTCATGGGGGTGGAGCAGAGGGATTGAGCGATCCAACAAGTTTGAGTTTTTTTGAAAGGCACCGCGAATCGAGTTAATCTAGCGAATAAGAAAAATTCGCGAGATTAACTCGATTCGCGGTGCCTTCCTTCTTTATCTCTCATTCATTTCATCCCGGCTGAACTTTCCGCCAGAATTGACGTAAGAAACGTGACCGTTCAGCTCGAAGGAAACGGTCATCAACGAGCCTGCGGGCTTGCCGTGGTGGTCGCAGCCCGCCCCGGTGTAAGAGGTGATCGCGAGGATACGGGAGTTGGGAAAAATTCCCTGCAAAATCGGCCCGATTGCTCCGGCGGGCAAAGGGTTTTTATGAAGCGGTTTTCGGGCGGGCGGCGAGCTGGAGGGAAAGGGTCACGCCGATGGCGATGAGCAGGACGCCCGCGGCGGCACCGCCCAGGCTGGATAGCCCTTGGATTTCGATGATATGGCCGCCGATCAATGCTCCCAGACCGATGCCGATATTGGCACCGGAAATGTTGAGAGACGCACCGAGCGCCGGATATGCGGCGGCGGTTTTCATGACGCGGACATGGGAAATCGGAAAAAGCGCGGATTGGCTGATGCCCCAGACGACAAGCACGAGACCGAGCAGTGGCAGCGAATGGAAAGATTGATTGAGAAACAGCACCGCGACCGCCATCAGGATGCAGAAAAGGTGGGTGGCGCCGAACGCGCTGCGATCGACCAAACGTCCTCCGAGCCAGTTTCCGATCAGACCGACGCCGCCGAAAGCCATGAGCAGCCAGCCGACGATGGAACCATCGAATTTCCCGAGTTTTTCCAGCATGTCCGCGAGATAGGTGTAGGCAGTGAACATGCCGGAAAAAACCAGCAGCGAGAGCAGCACATTTCCCAAGACGACCGGGCTGCGCAGGATGGTGAATTGCCGGAGGAAGGACGCTTGCCGGGCAACGAGCTGGAGTTTCGGCAGGTAAAAACCGAGCAGGATTCCCTTGATGAAGGAAAGTGCGGCGAGCACGGTGAAGGCGGTGCGCCAGTTGAAGCAGTCTGCCAGCAAGGTGCCGATGGGGATGCCGAAAACCGTGGCGAGCACCGGGCCGAGCGAGAATGTCGAGATTCCTTTTCCTGCGCGTCCCGGCCCGGAAATTTCCATCACGGTTTCGCTGGCGAGCGACCAATAAACCGGAAGGATCAATGCGGGAATAAAGCGGGCGAACGCCATCACGCCCATGTTTGGCGCGAGGGCGGCGATGGTGTTGGAAATGCCGAGCAGGAGCAGAGTGAACACGAAGAGGCGTTTCCGTTCGAAGGCGGAAAGAAAAGCCGTCAGAGGCGGGCCGAAGGCGGCGACCGTGAAGGCGAACAACGTGACGAGCAACCCGGCGTGAGGGACGGAAACTTTTAGATCCCTCGCCATCGAAGGAAGCAGTCCGACAATGACAAACTCGGTGGTGAGGACGGTGAAACCCGCTGCCGAAAGCAAATAAACGGGCAGTGGGGAAGGTTTGGAAGAAGCGCCCATGGAGATAAGTGGAGATAGGCTGTTCTTGTGGAATAGCACTGCGAATCTGACGCGGTGCGGGTCGGTTTATTCGAGGAATGATCCCGACACCATCTATTTTCCTACGAAGCGTGCGTAAGTCGTCCCGCCATGGCACTACCTCGCCTCATCCAGCGTCGTGCGGATGCGGAAAAAGGCAAACCCGCCAAAGTCCTCCCGTCCGCTGTCGCGCGAAGACCGCTTCCAATACTTAATGCCCAAGCAACTCAAAGAGCATGTCAGCAGCTTGGAGAAATGGAGTTGGTAAGGACTTATTTGATCAGGATTTTCACCATCGCTTTTTTGCGTTTGCTCTCGATCCAGCGCTCGTATTGGGCGGAGGTCTTTTTCTTGCGGACGCGTTCCTCGATCATCTCGCGGACTTCGCCGAGGGAAGGGGAGGGGCCATAGTTTTTGGCGGTGACTTTGACGATGGTGAAGCCTTGGGGATCCCGAAGCGGGCCGGTGATTTTTCCGATTTCGGCATCCATCAGGATGGAGGCGAATTCAGGGGAAAGATCGGTGCGGGCGACGTTTTCCTGAAGGCCGCCTTGCTCGGCGTAGGCGTCGCGGGAATTCGCCTTGGCGAGTTCCGCGAAGTCCTTGCCGTCCTGAAGTTGCTTGGCGAGGTTTTCGGCGAGGGCGAGTTGGGATTCCGGGGTGGAGGTCGGATTATCAGGATCGGAAGCCGGAATGAAGATTTTCTGGAACGAAAGCTTGTCTTTGGAAACGTCGCGGATCTCGTTTTTCACTTCGGCATACTCGCGCTGGATTTCGTTCGGCAGCGGCGGCGGGGCGTCGGAAAACTGCTGGGCGCGCATGGCCTGGACGACCATTTTTTCCTGCGTCATGGCGCGGTAGCCTTCCATGGTCAGGCGGCTGTGCCTGAGCTCTTCGCGGAATTTCGCTTCGTCGCCATTGTAGAGTTCGCGCATCTGGCGCTTGATTTCCTGATCGATGATGTGCGGCTTGATGGACGCTCCGAGTTGCTTGAACTCATCGAGGATGATCTGGCGGTCAATGAGTTCCTGGATGACTTTGGTCTTCGCTTCGTTGAACTTGGATTCGAACTGCGGACCGCGGCGTGGAAACTGCGCGCTGAGCTGGGCGAAAATCGGTGCCAGCATGAAGGATACCTGATTTTTCGTAATGACACGTCCATTGACCTTCGCGGCGATGCCGTTCACTTCGACGGGACCGGACGGCATTTTTGGAGCGGGCTGCTCAGCCGGTGCTGCCTGCGAAAACGCCGGATTCGCGGAAAGGAGCGAACCCGCGAGGGCCAGAGCAAGGGAGTGGCGAAACTTCATGAAGGTGGGGATCAAAAACAAAGGTCAAAAGTTTTGCAGGAGCTTGACCGCTTCCGCGAGCTTTCCGGCTGGACTTGCGGATTGCAAGCGGGGAAAGCGCCGTCCTTCAAGCAAGATATAATCACCATTGCGATAAAGCATGAGCCGCTGTCCCTGGATTTCCACGGAAGACATCCCTTCAGCGCCACCGAGTGCCTTGATTTGTGCAATTTTGATTAAATTTTCCGCCGCCTCGGGAATCCGCCCGAATCGGTCGCGCCACGATTTTTCCAAAGCGGCGACGGCTTTTTCGGTTCCGGCCTCGGAAAGCTCGCGGTAGGCGGTGATGCGGAGCTTGGTTTCCGCGAGCCAACCGACGGGCAAAAACGCGGCGAGCGTGTCTTTTTCGTTCTTCCAGGCCGCCTCGCTGGAGACGAGGAAATCCGCCTTGAAGGAAACTTCGCCGCGCGGGGCGTCCTTGCGGCCCTTCAGGCGATCCACGGATTGGCGGAGGAGCTGGCAATAGAGATCGAAGCCGATCTGGGAAATGTGGCCGGATTGCTTGGTGCCGAGCAGATTTCCCGCGCCGCGGATTTCCAGATCGCGCATGGCGATTTTAAACCCGGAGCCGAGCGCGGTGTATTGCTTGATGGCATGGATGCGTTTCCGGGCGTCGCCGACGGTCATCATATCGCGCGGCAGCAGGAGGATGGCGTAGGCTTTTTCCCCGGCGCGGCCGACGCGGCCACGTAGCTGATAGAGGTCCGCGAGGCCGAAGCGGTCCGCGCGGTCGATGAGAATCGTGTTTGCGTTCGGAATATCGAGGCCGGTTTCGATGATGGTGGTGGCTAACAAAACATCGGCTTCGCCTTTGACGAAGGTGTGCATCACTTTTTCCAGATCGTCCTTATCCATCTGGCCGTGGCCGATGACGATGCGGGCTTCCGGGACGAGCTGGCGGATTTTTGAGGCCATCAGCTCGATGGTTTTCACGCGGTTGTGGAGGAAGTAAACCTGCCCGCCGCGCTTCATTTCACGCCGGATCGCATCGCGGATCACGCGTTCGTCGTAGGCGCAGACGGTGGTGGAAACCGGGACGCGGTTTGGCGGTGGCGTCTCGATGGTGGACATGTCGCGCGCGCCCATCAGCGCCATGTAAAGCGTGCGCGGAATGGGCGTGGCGGAAAGCGTGAGAACGTCCACCTGACGGAAAAGCTGTTTGAATTTTTCCTTATGCGCGACGCCGAAGCGCTGCTCTTCATCGATGACGACGAGGCCGAGATTTTTGAACGCGACATCGCCGGAAACGAGACGATGCGTGCCGATGACAATGTCCACCGAACCATCGGCGAGACCTTGGATCGTATCGCGGATTTCCGACGGCTTGCGGAAGCGGTTCATCAAATCGACGTGCACGGGATAGTCCGACATCCGTTCGCGGAAAGTGCGCCAATGTTGCTCCGCGAGAACGGTGGTCGGGACTAACAATGCAACCTGTTTTCCGCTGGTGACCGCCTTGAAAGCCGCGCGGATGGCGACTTCGGTTTTTCCGAATCCGACGTCGCCGCAGATCAGCCGGTCCATCGGGCGCGGCGATTCCAGATCGAGCTTCGTTTCGTCGATGGCGCGGCGTTGGTCGGTGGTTTCGGTGTAATGAAAGGAGCGCTCGAATTCCCACATCCACTTCGTATCCGGCGGGTGGGCGAATCCTTGTTCGTGCTGGCGCTCGGCCTGCACGCGGAGGAGCTGCGCGGCGTAATCGAGGATGGATTTTTCCGCCGCCTTGCGCGCGGTTTTCCAGATATTGCCGCCGAGTTTGTTTAAATCCGGGGTTTTCCCGCCGAGCCCGACGTATTTGCCGACGAGGTGCGCTTGTTCCAGCGGCACGCCGAGCAGCGCGCCGTCCTTGTATTCGAGCACGAGTTCATCGCCATCGTCGCCTTGCTGGATGCCGCGGAATTTCGCGATGCCGTATTCGTAATGCACCACGAGATCGCCTTCCTCCATCTCATCGACGGTGGCGCGGGCACGGGCGGCACGGGCTTTTTCCAGCGAGGTTTTCCGGACGATGCCCGGCGTGCGGTAACGGCCGAAAAGCTCGGACGAGGAGAGCAGAGCGAGCTTGCAAACCGGCACGGTGAATCCGGCTAACAATTCACCGCGCAGCGGGATCAGCCCGAGATCGCGTTGCAGTTCTTTTCCGGCGAGTTCGGCGAAGCGGTCTTCCTCGCCTTTGTTGCTGAAGACCATCGCGATTTCCCAGCCATCGCGGTTCCACTCGTTGAGCTGGCGGAAGAAATTTTCGCGCCGCGCTTCTTCTAACACGAAATCACCCGCTTCGAAATGCCCGAGCGGCGAACCGTAAGTGGCGAGAGTGAAATCTTCCTCGCTGTTCAATTCCGCGGCTTCTTCGAGAATGCGGACGTCGGGCCGCGCGATATCGGAGCCGAAGGAAACGATGAGATCTTTTTTCCGACGGTAGTCGGCGACGGTCGCTTCGGCGGTCGGCTCGGTGAGCAGGAGATCCGCCTCGGCGAGCTTGCGGGTGGACGCTTGGGAATCGAGGTCGAATTCTCGGATCGATTCGAGATCGGTATCGAAAAACTCAAGCCGCAGCGGCTTCGCGGCCTGCCAGGCGAAGAGATCGATGATGCCGCCGCGCACGGCGAATTGCCCGCGCGAGGCGACGGTCGGCACGCGTTCGTAGCCGTGCTCGGCGAGTTGTGCGGCGAGATTCGCGGGGTCCAGCGCGGTGCCGGGTTTCAATGCCGTGCGGCTGGAGCACAGTGCTTTCGGAGAAGGTGCCGGACCGGAAAACGCGTCGCTGCCGCAAATGACCACGCAGTTTTCCGAAGCGGCGAGCACTTCCAGCACCGCGAACCACTCGGCGGCGGATTCGGGATCGGCAATCGTGCCATCTCCCGTTTCCACCGGCGGCTCGGGCAGCACCAGAGCGTTGACGCCCCAAAGTTCGAGTTCGGAAGCCAGCCGTTCGCGGTGGCGGGGAAACTCGGAGATCAGCCAGAAGCGGTTCCGTTTCAGGTGTTTCGAGGCCAGAATCACGCTGGCGGCGAGAAATCCGTGCGATGCCTCGGCGGCGTGATCGAGCACGATTTCGCGATCGCCTTTGGCCAAGGGGGCCAGGCGTGCGGCAAAATCCGGTTGGGTAACGGCGCGGCGGAGCCAGCCGTGGGTGACATCGTCCGTGTGGGACACGCCACAGCCATAGGCTCGGAAGGGAAAGCGTGCAAGAAAAGTGCTTGCCGCTTACCGACTCCATGGGAATTCGCGCCAAGGAAGGCATGACCACTGTTGAGGTGATCGACATCTCCAAATTGAGCCTTTCATTTCTTCACAAAGAAAAGGAAAATCACATGCAGTTAATTTTTTCGAGATCATGAAGATATTCGCCCAAGAATCTTACCGAAAAAGCAAATTAGTGCCTTTTGTTTCGTGGAAAATTGATTCAGTAACAACATTTGGAGATCATGAAATTGAGTTTCATTTCCCTGAACGTCAGGTAATTCGATCGGATGAGGGGCATTCGGTCGTAATAGCTGAAATCCTGAACGGTTATAAGGGAAATAGACTTTCCGAATTTTTTGGAATGATAGAATCGGAGATTTTTGTCGTGACCAAACGTAAAATGGATTGGCTTTCAGGTCTTACTGGTAACGTGATTTTTGATGTTACTCTGAAGGATTCTAAAATGACATCGTCTAATATGGTAATGAAATACGATTTTTACAGTGCTTTTACAGTAAGTGATGTAATTGAATTGAAATTGAGTAGAGGTGGTCGGAATCAAAATTACCGCCCTAGAGTAGAAGGAAGTTGCATGGCGGAATATCAGCTTTTGGGAGAAGTGATGGCTTGTCTTCTTTTGCATTATAACGAGCCGCTGGATCCATCATGAAAATAGCTCTTTTTGATTGTTGGGCGATGAATTTGAAATGGAAGATTTATCAATAAATAAAGAAAAGAAAACTCAACTTAAAGAGTTTCTGAGAATTTCCGGCACCACGTTGCTGTATGCCTTGGTCGTTTTGCTCCTGATCTGGGAGTTCGGCGCGCTTTGGTATGATTTTCCGGGGCCCATCGGGTTGAAACGCGGGGTGGCGGTGGTGTTTTTGGTGGCGATGCTGACGTTGTTTTTTCTGAGAAAGCGCGGATTCCGAGTGACGGCGCTGGGACTGATGTCGGGGGTGATGGGGTGGTGGTGGACGTTGAAGCCATCGAATGACAGGCCGTGGCAGCAGGATGTGGAGAAGGTGGCTTGGGCGGATGTTTCTGGCGACGTGGTGACGCTGCACAACGTGCGGAATTTCGATTACCGCACGAAGACGGATTACACGCCGCATTGGGAAACGCGGACGGTGAATATTTCCCAGATCACGGGGATCGATCTGGCGGTGAATTATTGGGGATCGCGTTTCATGGCGCATCCGATTTTGAGCTTCCAGTTCGCCGACGGGCCGCCGCTTTGTTTTTCCATCGAGACGCGGAAGGAAAACGGCGAGAGCTATTCGGCGATCGGAGGATTTTTCCGGCAATACGAGCTGGTTTACGTGGTCGCGGATGAACGTGATGTGATCCGGGTGAGGACGAATTACCGGAAGGGCGAGGAGGTTTATCTCTATCGGATGAGTTCTTCGCCGGAGAACGCGCAAAAGCGGTTCCGAGAATATCTGGCGGCGATGAATGCGCTGAAAGATCATCCGCGCTGGTATAACGCGGCGACTTCGAACTGCACGACGACGATCCGCACGCAGCGGGCGATCAAGGACCGGGCGCGTTGGGATTGGCGCTATCTGGTGAATGGCTGGGCGGACGAGATGCTGTATGAAAAAGGCTCGCTGGTGAAAAGCGGGCTGGAGTTCAAATCGCTGAAGGCGTTGTCGAAGATCAATCCGGAGGCGAAGGAGGCGGATCAGGCACCGGATTTTTCGGGAAAAATCCGCGAGCATTTGCCATGGGCGGCAGAAACGGCGAAGTGATCGCGAAAAAATGCGCGGCGGCAGGGCTTGCGGCGCGTGGGAGAGGGTGGTTTGCTGGTGGGCATGAGAGCACGCCTGACCAAAGATTTCCGTTTCGAAGCCGCACACACGTTGCCGACTTTGCCGGAAGGCCACAAGTGCCGCCAGATGCACGGGCACACGTTCCGGCTGGAGATTTCCGTGGAAGGGGTGGTGGATGAGACGATAGGCTGGGTTTACGATCACAAGCGGATTTCGGATGCGATGAATCCGTTGCTCGATTTGCTGGATCATTCGTATTTGAACGACGTGCCGGGGCTGGAAAGTCCGACGATCGAGATCATCGCCGCGTGGTTCTGGCGGAAGCTGGAGCCGAGTTTGCCGGGGCTTGCGGAAATCGTGGTGTGGGAAACGCCGACGTCGCGCTGCTCGTTCAAGGGCGAGTTTTGAAACACTGGGAGCGCGGACTTTAGTCCGCTTGGCTTTGCTGGATTCTTTGATGCCGAGGTGCTCCTCGGCGTTCCGGGACGGGATTCTCCGGGGCGTAATCAAGTCCGCGGTCCCAGTTTTACAAACTGGTGAAATCCAGCCCCAGATCCAGCGCGGGCGCGGAGTGGGTGAGGGCGCCGATGGAGATGAAATCGACGCCGGTGCCGGCGATTTTCGCGACGCTTTCCAGATTCACGCCGCCGCTGGCTTCAAGCTGCGGCTGGGTGCGCGGGCCGCGCATTTCCACGGCGGTTTTCATTTCATCGAGCGTCATGTTATCGAGCAGGATGTGATCGATGCCTTCCATTTTCAGGAAATCGCCGACTTGTTCGAGCGAGTCCGCTTCGAGCTGTACTTCGACACTGGGACGATCTTTCTTGAGTTGGTGAATGGCGGCCTGCAACGCGGGTAATCCACCTTCGGCGACGAGGTGGTTGTCTTTCACCATCGCGCGGTCGTAGAGGCCGAGCCGGTGGTTGTTTCCTCCTCCGTGCAGGACGGCTTTTTTCTCAAGCGCGCGGTAGCCGGGCGTGGTTTTGCGGGTATCGAGGATGCGCACGCTGGTGTTTTTCACCTGCTCGACGTAGGTGGCGGTAAGGGTTGCGATGCCGCTGAGACGCTGGAGGAAATTCAGCGCGGTGCGTTCCGCGGTGAGGATCGAGCGGGCGGAGCCTTCGATGCGGATGATCAAGGCTCCGGCGGCGACGTGGTTTCCATCCGGGATGAGGATTTTCACGTCCAGCTCCGGGTTGACGGTTTTGAAAACGCGGGCGGCGATTTCCACCCCGGAGACCACGCCGTTTTTCCGAGCGGCGATGAAGGCATTTGCCTGCCGATCTTCCGGGACAAAGTATTCGGCGGTGACATCGCCGCTGCCGATGTCTTCTGCCAGAGCGAGGGCGATGAGTGTTGCAATGTGGTCCATGGGGTAAAACTGAAATTTATTCTCCGACGACCGCAACGGCGATCTGTCGGTGGTGCGGGGCGCGGCGATGTTCAAAAAGGAAAATTCCCTGCCAGGTGCCGAGGGTCATGCGTCCATCGATGATCGGGATGGCTTCGCTGGTGCGGGTGAGCGCCATGCGGATGTGGCTGGGCATGTCGTCCGGGCCTTCATCGGTGTGGACGAACCACGGGGTGCTTTCCGGGACGAGTTTTTCGAAAAACGTCTCAAGGTCGCGCCGCGCGCTAGGGTCCGCGTTTTCCATGATCACCAGACTGGCGCTGGTGTGGCGGACGAAAACGGTGACGGTACCGTTATGAATGCCGGATGCGGAGACGATCGACGCGATCTGACGGGTGATTTCCGTGGTGCCCTTGCCGTGGGTGGTGAGGGTGAAGCTGTCGGTGTGGGCGGGCATCAGGAGTTGAGAGCGGGTAGTTGAGAGTATGAGAAAGGAGACGAAGCGCGAGACGAATTCTTTTCCTAAACTTCAATGCAGCTGAGGAAACAGATTCAGCCATTGGCAGCCCCAGGAAATGATCCACGGCAGGGTGAAAACGCTGATGCAGGTGGTGGCGATGATGATTTGCACGGCCACGGCGGGGCGTCCGCCATAGAGCCGGGCGAGCAGGATGGTGGTCAGGGCGGAGGGCATCGCCGCCTGGATGATGAGGACTTTTTTAAGCTCCACATGCAGCGGCAGAAATTTCGCCATGCAGAGGATGGCGGCGGGGCCGAGGATGAAGCGGACGATGGAGGAGCCGAAGATCATTCTCCAGTTCGGCCGCTCGGCGGTGGCCATGTCCATCATGATGCAGCCGGTGATCAGGATGGTAAGTGGAAAAGCTCCGATGCCGATCTTCGACATCGCGACGCGCAGCGGTCCGGTGACCATTTCATCGACATGGGTGGCGACGAGCAGGAGGCTCAGCAAAATGGCGACGACGGGACCGTTGACCAGCTTTCTCCAGGAAATCCCGCGATCACCGGTCATCACCATCACTCCGACGGTCCACATGGCGACTTCCGATCCGAGATTATGGATGAAAAGCAGGCCGAGCGTGCTGGCTCCCCACAGGGTTTCAATGACCGGGACGGCGGTGAATCCGAAGTTCGGACAGCCGGAAGCGAGAGCGAAGGTGCGGCGTCCGTGGCCTTTTTCCAGCCGCATCGCGGTCGCCGCCAACAGCCCGAGCGAGGCACCGAGCGCGATGTTGAGAAAGCCGATGCCGATGGTGCTGAAAACCACGCTGCCGCTGCGCAAGTCGTGGCAGCCGAGCACTTTATCCATGATGTAGCAGGGCAACATCACGTTGTAGATGACTTTCAGGATCCCTTCGTCGTGCTCGCGATGGAGGAGATTGGTTTTTCTCAAAATCGCGCCTGCCAGCAGCAAAATGTAAACGGGCAGCACGGAGGCAACGACGGAGCCTGGAGAAATCACGCGGGGACGGTCAGGAATCCGTTCCTCCTGTGCAAGGATTTATCGATCACGGATCACGGCCATCGGCAATTTTCACATTTCCGCAGGGTCCTTCGGATCA
Source organism: Luteolibacter sp. (assembly GCA_047605125.1). GTDB lineage: Bacteria > Verrucomicrobiota > Verrucomicrobiia > Verrucomicrobiales > Akkermansiaceae > Luteolibacter. Next base: position 69,468 of record JASGGK010000002.1, on the reverse strand, counting down.
ATGCTTGCAGGCAATCTGGCTACCTCATACGATTTTCGCCCTCGTATGCCTGATCACGCAATTGATTTCAAACGCCCTGCTATCATTTTACTCGGTGCACCCGGTTCCGGAAAAGGCACGCAAGGTAAAATTCTTGGCACAATTCCCCGTTTTTTCCATTGCGCCTGTGGTGACGTCTTCCGTTCGCTCGACACCCGCACGCCGCTCGGCAAGCAGTTTCTCGAATACTCCAGCCGTGGCGAACTCGTGCCGGACGAGCTGACCATCGAGCTTTGGGAAGCCCAGATCGAAAACTGGCGCGGCTTGCATGTTTACAAGCCGGACATCGATTTCCTCATCCTCGATGGCATTCCCCGCAACGTGAACCAGGCGGAAATCCTCGAACCCTACATCGAGGTCCATCAAGTCTTTCATCTCTCCTGCCCGGATCGCGCCGAACTTGCCCGCCGCATGCGCAAGCGCGCGCTGAAGGACAACCGCATCGACGATGCCAGCGAGGTCGTGATTGAAAACCGCATCGCCACCTACGAAGCGGAGACGAAGCCGATCCTCGATTATTACTCCCGTTCCAAGGTGACGGACATCGACGCTTCCCAGCCGCCGGTCCAGGTCACTGCGGACATCATCAAGAAAATCACCAGCCTGCCTGCCTTCCAGCAAATGGCGAAGCTGCCGGACTAGGATTTCCCATGCGCCTGATTTTCGTCGCCACCGGTGACATCGCGCTACCCGCCTTCCGGCATTTGCTGGAGCACGGACCGCGTCCCGTCGCCTTGGTTGCCCAGCCGGACAAACCGGTCGGCCGCCATCAAACGCTGACGCCGCCGCGGGTCAAGGTGGAGGCTCTCGCCGCCGGGATTCCGGTTTACCAGCCTGAAAAAATCGGTGATGCGACCGAAGAACTGGCGGCGCTCAATCCGGAGATTCTCGTCGTGATGGCCTACGGGCAGTTTTTACCGAAAGCCACCCGCGAACTGGCCAGCCAGGTGATCATCAATCTGCACGCGTCCATTTTGCCGAAATATCGCGGCGCTTCCTGCATCCAGGGCGCCATCGACAACGGCGACGAGGAAACCGGCATCACCGTGATGCACGTGGTGAAACAGCTCGATGCCGGTGACATCATCCACATCGAGACTCTGCCGATCGCCCGCGATGAAACCGGTGGTGTTCTGCATGATCGTCTCGCGGATCTCGCACCCGTCGCCATGGCAAAGGCTTTGAAGCAACTGGCTGACGGCACTGCCGCGCGCACGCCGCAAGTCGAGGAAGAGCACACTTATGCGCCGAAGCTCGACCGCGAACACGGCAAGCTCGATTGGACGCAATCCGCTGAAAAACTCGAACGCCGCATCCGCGCCTACGATCCCTGGCCGGGGACTTACACCGTGGTTTTGGAAGGCGATAAGGAAAAGCGGATGAAGATTTTCCCGCCGACGCAGGTTGTGGAAATCCCGCTCGCTCCCGGAGAAATCCGCATCCAAGACGGCCAGTTCATCGTCGGCTGTGGCGAAAAATCGCTGCGTCTCGAATCCATCCAGCCCGAAGGCGGCAAGTGCATGACCGCGACGGATTACCTGCGCGGGAAATCTCCTCAAAGCATGAAAGTGAATTGATGGGAGATGGAACGCCGGTGTCCTCACCGGCTTGGATTAAGAAGAGCCGGTGAGGACACCGGCGCTCCATCATTTCAAGATCAGCGCTTCCGGCTGTTCAAGCTTCAGAAGCAAAGCCTTCGCTTCCAAGCCACCCGCGAAGCCGGTGAGTTTGCCATTGCTGCCGATCACGCGATGGCATGGAGCGATGATGGAAATGGGGTTTTTACTGTTGGCGGCACCAACGGCGCGGACGGCCTTCGGGTTGCCGATTTGCGCGGCAATTTGGGCGTAGCTGCGGGTTTCTCCAAAGGGAATGGTCGTCAGCGCGGTCCAGACCTTTTTCTGAAACCCGGTGCCGTGGATGAAATCGAGCGGCACGGTGAATTGTTTCAGTTTCCCGGCGAAGTAGTCGTCCAACTGCCGGGCGGTTTGTTTGAGGATCGGGTGGGAAGGGGCTTCTTCCAGCGGCCCGAGCTGGATGCGGTCCGGGTCGTCATTCCCCCAAAGGATGGCGACGAGACTGTGCCCGTTGGCGACGAGGGTGAGTTCGCCGACGGGCGATTCCACGGTTTTCGAGAAAAGTGTCGCCTTCATCGGCAGGAGGGAGTGGACGTTTTACAGATCGCCGGTATCAATGAAATCCTGTTGGTAAATCAGGTGATCGAGGAGCGGAAGGCCGGTGAGATCTTCGATGACACCCTTGTTCGTAATCATCGCCGTGTCCATCTCATCCTGGAGTTGGGTGAGGTAAATGCCGAAAATTTGCAGCCCTTTGGCGCGGATGGCATCGACGGTGAGCAGGATGTGGTTGAGCGCGCCGAGCTTGTTCGCGGCGACGAGAATCACGGGAAGATCGAGATCTTTGGCGAGATCGGAAACGCGGTAGCCGGGAGCGATGGGAACTTCCCAACCACCGACGCCTTCGACGAGGACGGTTTCGTGTTTTTCGGCCAGGCTTTTGTAGGCTGAAATGAGTTCCGCTGGCTCGATCCGGTAATTTTCCAGCATGCCGGCGACGTAGGGAGAGACCGGGCCATGGAGGTGGAAGGGATTGATCTCATCGAGCGGAAGATCGCCGGAGGCTTCGGAAAGGAGCCGGGCGTCATCGCGGTCTCCACAGGAGATCGGTTTGAAGCCGACGGCGTCGCGGCCATCTTCGCGCAAGGTCTTTAGCAGGAGAGAGGTGACGTAGGTCTTGCCGACTCCGGTGTCGGTACCGGTGATGAAAGCATTCATTCAGAAGGGGTGACGGTTTCCGGGGTGGGGGTCAAGAATGACTCGGATCTTTGATTTGGAATTTAACCGCAGATGAACGTGAATGAACGCAGATAAGATGATCAGAATCGCATTTTTTGCCTCATTCTTTCATCTGTGTTTATTCACGTTCATCTGCGGTTAAAAAATCTGAAATTCTTTGGGAAGGCAAAGGAACGTCGCTCCATAAGCCTGAGTGACAAATTTGCCTTTTCCAGCGGCGTGGAGCGGCCATGCTGCGGGGGTACATGACAGCAGATTTTTTGGTGATCGGTTCGGGAATCGCCGGTTTGTCCTTCGCGTTACGCGCCGCAAAGCACGGGACGGTGGTGGTTTTGACGAAAGGAAAGCTGCTGGAATCCAACACGGCGTGGGCACAGGGCGGGATCGCCTCGGTTTTACGGGAGCCGGAACGGGACAAGGGCGATACGTTGGAATCCCATATCGCCGATACGCTCGATGCGGGTGCCGGGCTTTGCCACGAGGATGTGGTGAGGACGATGGTGGAGGAAGGCGTGGAGACCATTGATGATCTGCTGGGCTACGGCGTGCGGTTCGATACCGAAGGGAGTCATTTCCAGCTCGGGAAAGAAGGCGGGCATTCGTTCCGCCGCATTCTGCACGCGAGGGATACCACGGGGATGGAAATCGCGAGCTCGTTGATCGAAGCGGCGCGGAAAGAGCCGAACATCACGCTGCTGGAAGACCATTTCGTGATCGATCTGGTGACGACGGCGAAGCTTGGCGCGGTGATGGATGACCGGGTGCTGGGGGCCTACGTGCTGGAGAAACGCACGGGCAAGGTGAGGATTTTCCAATCGGACCGCGTGGTGCTGGCGGCGGGTGGTTGCGGCAAAGTCTATCTTTATACGACGAATCCGGACTCGGCCACGGGCGATGGCGTGGCGTTAGCCTGGCGGGCGGGTGCGACGATCGCGAACATGGAGTTCATCCAGTTCCACCCGACGTGTTTCTACAATCCGGGCGCGACCGGGCCGGAGGCGCGTTCGTTTCTCGTGAGCGAGGCGGTGCGCGGTGAAGGCGGGATTTTGATCAACGCGAAGGGTGAGGAGTTTACCAAAAAAGTCGATCCGCGCGGCTCACTGGCACCGCGTGACATCGTGGCGAGGGCGATCGACCGCGAGATCAAGCGCACCGGCGCGCCGTGCGTTTATCTGGACGTGACCCACAAGCCGAAGGGGTTCATGCGCGAGCGGTTTCCCTACATTTACGAAACGCTGTTGAAATTCGGCCTTGATTGTGAAACCCAGCCGATACCGGTGGTACCCGCCGCGCATTATCAATGCGGTGGCGTGCAGACGGATGTGAACGGGAAAACCAGCATCCGCGGGCTGTATGCCATTGGTGAAAGCGCCTGCACCGGATTGCATGGAGCGAACCGTCTGGCGTCGAACTCCCTGCTGGAAGGAAACGTTGCGGCCCGCCGTGCGCTGGAGGAAATTCTGGCGCGCCATCCGTTGGGAAAAGAAGTCTCGGAAACCCCGCGAATTCCCTCGTGGCACGATGGCGATGTGAATGATCCCGACGAGCTGGTGATCATCTATCATAACTGGGATGAGATCCGCCGTTTGATGTGGGACTATGTTTCCATCGTCCGCACCGATAACCGCTTGCGGCGTGCGGCGGCCCGGTTGAGGAATCTGCAAAAGGAAGTGCGCGAGTTCTACTGGGGCCACCGGGTGAATGCGGACATTCTGGAGCTGCGCAATCTGGTGGATGTCGCCGGATTGATCGTGGAATGCGCGCTGCGCAGGAAGGAGTCGCGCGGCCTGCACTTCACGCTCGATTACCCGGAGACCAAGCCGAAGCTGGCCGTGGATACGGTGCTGAGGAGATTCTGAATGGGAGCGCCGGTGTCCTCACCGGCAAAAGAAGAGCCGGTGAGGACACCGGCGCTCCATGGTCAAACGTTGAAGCGGAATTCGATGACATCGCCGTCTTTGACGACGTATTCCTTGCCTTCGATGCGGACTTTGCCGGCTTCCTTCGCGCCGGTTTTGGTGCCGGCGGCGACGAGATCGTCATAGTGGACGACTTCCGCGGCGATGAAGCCGCGCTCGAAATCGGAGTGGATGACGCCTGCGGCGGCCGGAGCCTTGTCTCCCGCGGTGATGGTCCAGGCACGGGTTTCCTGCACGCCGGTGGTGAGGTAGGTGCGCAGGCCGAGCAGGTGATAGACGGCGCGGATGAGATTGGACACGCCGGAATCGGTGACGCCCATGTCCGCGAGGAACTCGGAGGCTTCCTCGTGGGAAAGCTCGCTGAGTTCTTCCTCGATACGGGCGGAAATCACGACGGCCTCGGCACCGCTGTGCTCGGCGGCGAATTTGCGGACCTTCGCGACTTGCGCGTGGGAGTCCGGGTTTTCCATGGCGGAGGCGAGCTCGTCTTCGGAGACGTTGCAGGCGTAGATGGTGCGCTTCGAGGAGAGGAGGAAGAAGCCTTTGACGATTTCCTGATCTTCGGTGGAAAATTCGAGAGTGAGAGCGGGTTTGCCCTGATCGAGATGGGGGAGGATGATGTCGATGAGCTCGACTTCCTTTTTGGATTCCTTGTCGCCGCCTTTGGCTTTTTTCTCGCGGGATTGGCGGCGTTTTTCGAGAGAGGCGAGATCGGCGAGGATCAGCTCGGAATTGATGATTTCAATGTCTCGGAGCGGATCGACGGAGCCGAGTTCGTGGATGATGTCGTCGTTTTCGAAACAACGGACGACCTGGACGATGGCATCGGTTTCTCGGATGTTGGCGAGGAATTGGTTGCCGAGGCCCGCACCTTCGGACGCACCTTTGACGAGACCGGCGATATCGACAAACTCGATGGCGGTGGGAACGAGTTTGTGTGAGCCGGAGATTTTGGAAAGTATGGCGAGGCGTGGATCCGGCACGGTGACGATGCCCACGTTGGGATCGATCGTGCAGAATGGATAGTTGGCAGCCTCCGCCTTGCGGGTGCGGGTGACAGCATTGAAGAGTGTCGATTTTCCGACGTTGGGCAGTCCTACGATTCCGGCCTTGAGCATTGCGGCGGGAGGGTGGGGGAGGAAGCGGGGTGGAGACGAGAAAAAACTTCGGGCGGAGTGAATCGAGGATTCGCTCCGCCCGAGGGGGGTGAAGGTTTTCAAGAAGAGCCGACGTGAACGCGTCAGCGCTCCGTTATTCCGGCGAGGTGGCTTGGAAGGTCACGTTGCCAATGCGGGCGCGGCCGAGGGCGTCGAGCACATCGACGACGCGCTCATACTTGGCCTGTTCGTTCGCGTAAATCGTGACGAGAACGTCGGATTTCGCGGCATCGCTGCTTTGCTTGAGTTGCACGAGGTTTCCGGCAAGTTCAGGCAAGGTTTTCACGGCGGGGCCGTCCACGGGATCGTCATTCAGGTAGACCTGGCCATCGTCTTCCACACGGATGGAAACCTCGTCGGGGACGATGGTATCCGTATCCGAAGGCACGGTGCCCGGCAGTTTGGTAACGTGGGAGTTTTCCTTCTGCTGGGAACCGGCGGCGACCATGAAATAGAGAAGAATCACGAAAACAACGTCGATCATCGGGGCGATCTGGAAGCCCAGATTGACCTCGGCGGAGTGTTTCCGGCGGTGACTGCGTTTTTTACTCATGGTTGCTATTTGTTGGACGCGGAGAAGGCGATGTCGGAAATGCCAGCTTCCGCCACCACGCCCATGACGCGCTGGATTTCAATGGCTGGCAGATCCTTGTCACCGCGGATGATGGCGCGGAGCTTGTTGTCCGCTTTGGCGCGTGCTTCCAGGATCGGTACCAGATCCTGCCAATTATCGAGGATTTTATCGTCGACGACGAGGATGCCTTTGTTGCTCGCGGCGTCGTAACGGACGTTCACGGCGAACTCATGCTTGCTCTGTTCGGGATCGCGGGCTTTCGCATTCGGGGAAACCGGCAGCGTCAGCTTTTTATCCACCTTGAGCACCTCGGATGATGTGATCGTCACGAAGAACACGAGCAGCACGAGCAACACGTCGATCATCGGAGCGATCTGGAACTCGGGTTCCCCGTCTCCTCCTCCACCTCCACCGGCCATGGTATTAGATTGTTATGGGTTGAAAATCGGGCGGAAGGATCAAGCTTCAGGGGCTTCGACCCAGTTTGGCAGCGCGGCGTAGGTTTCTTCCTGGCCGACGTCGGAGCCTTGGAGATATTCGTAAGGAGCGTTGCGGAAGAGGTGTTCGGCTTCGTCCTGAAGACTGAAGATGGAGCCTTGCAGCTTGTTTTTGAGGAAGTAGAAGGAGCCGAAGGCGGGAATGGCGACGAACAGACCGCTCGCGGTGGCGACAAGCACCTCACCGATGTGACCGGCGAGAGCGCCGACGTCCGCACCGGAAGTCCCGAGAGCGCCGAAGGCGCCTTTCATGCCGGCGACGGTGCCGAGCAGACCGACCATCGGGGCGCAAACACCGATCACGGAAAGGTAGTTGATGCGGGTTTGAAGCGTGGAGTTGATCTTTTCCACGGTCGCGTAAAGCGCTTCTTCAGTGGCATCCTTGCCATAGCCGACGGAGCCGAGAGCGCCACGGACGACTTCACAGTATGGGCTGACACCGGCTTTCATCGCTTGGTAGGCACCCACGTAGTCACCGGCGCGGAAAAGTTCCTGGGCGGTGGATGCATCGGCTTCCGGGATCATGGTTTTCCTGCCGGTTTTCATCCAGATATCGATGATGAGCCAGACCATGGCGATGGAGAAAAGGAGCAGGAAGTGCATCACGATGCCACCTTCCTTGTAGGTATCGAGGAGGTTTTTGGTGCCGCCGCCGCCGTGTCCTTCAGCGGCAAAGGCGGTAAGAGGAAGGGCGAAAAGCACGGTGGTGAGCGCTGCTTTGAGGGTCGTTTTCATGGATTGCATTTATCGGTTTTTAGAAAGGGAATGAGGATTATTTGAGGCTTTTGAGACGTTTTTCGGCTTCTTCACCGGCAGGGGTGCCTTGGGTGTAGGTGGCGGCGGAGGTCAGCAGAGCGACTGCTTCTTCGCGGCGTCCGGGTTCTTCGGAAAGAAGCTGGGCGGCGTTCATTTCGGCGACGCCGTTGATGATGCTGCCACCGGTGGGGTAGACGCAAGGGATGATCAGGAACGCTTCCCTTGCTTCAGCATCGCGCTTGGCTTTCATCAGGCGGAGGCCGCGATTGAAGGAGGCGTAGGCGCTGACTTCGGCGGGCGAGCTTTCATTGATGAGGGAAGAGAGAGCTTCGAGGCGGGCGTCCAGCGGGGTGGAGAAGGGGAGGAGAAGCACTTTGCCGAGGGAAACGATGGGATCGGTTCCCGGTTCCGGGGTGGAGTCGGAAATGGCCTGGCCGAGCGCATTGCACTTATCGGCGCTGCCGATCAGGCCGTAAGCGACGAGGGTGGCGCGGGCGGCGGGATCCCAATGATTTCCGGGAAGTCCGGCGGTGATTTTCTGGGATTCCACGATGGGTTCGAGCAGTTTGATGGCATCGAGCGGTTTCTCCATCAGGATGAGGGCGATGGCTTTGTTTACGTCGGCCGGAAGCTCTCCTTGGACGTGGGAGGCGGCGGATTTTGGGATTTTTTGACCGGCGACCAGTCCGTCTGCCGCGGCTTTGATCTGATATTGATCTCCGGCGAGAGAGAGGTTGCTGACGGGGACGGCGCGGCTGGCATTCGCCACTTCGAAGACGATGCGGGTGTCATCTTGTGCTTGCGCAGAGAGAAGAGTCCCCAGGAGGAAGGCGGAGATGGAGGCGATGGAAGATGCGGAGGGCATGCTGGAAAAGAGGCGGAGCATGGGTTGTGGATGGGTTCAGGGGTTCAGCTCTTTGGCTTTTTTGGCCCGTTCGGTTTTTTGGAGTTTGGGGTGCTCGGAGAGGGTTTTGAGAGTAGTCTGGGCGAGTTCGTTATCGCCCAGGAGTTTGGCGATTTCGTAGGCGCGCCAGTAGGCTTCCGCACAGATGTCGGGGTATGCCTGGTAAGCGACGTAGGCTTTTTGATAGAAGGCGTGGGCTTGGGCGAGGGCGTTGCGCTTTTCCTCGCCGCTGAGTTTTTCGGCACGCTTGCGATGGATGTCGCCGGTGGTGAGGAGGATTTCCCCGGTCGGCGCGCCACGGAAGGTCCGTTTGTCACCGAGCATGCTTTGGGAAAGTTCTTCGGCTTCCTTGAGCTTGCCGACGCCGAGGAGGGCTTTGAGTTTTCCGATCATGACATCGCCGTAGCGGGAGGTGCCGCCGCTGTTCGCGAGGATGTCTTCGAAAATTTTCAACGCGTCATCGAACTTGCCGCGGGCAAGGGCGACTTGTCCGAGGCCGGCAGGACCGGCATCGGCGAAGGTGGACTCCTTGTAGCGGTCCGCGAGACGTTGATACATGCGTTCGGCCTGGTCATAGTTGCCGGATTTCATGTTGAGATCGGCGGCGACGTAGAGGAGGACGGGGCTGAGCGCGGCGGGATCGGTTTCATCCGTCGCGATGCCCTTCATGTAGGTATTCGCGCGCTGGGTGTCCTTGAGGGCTTGGGCCAGCTTGGCACGGGCGTAGTAAATCCGGGCGTTGGTGGTCTGGTTTTCCTTGCCGGCGGCTGTTTTTTGCAAGGTGGCGGCGAGCTCGTCACAGAGTGCTTCGACGTTGGCTTCTTTGGCCGCTTTGCCGGGGGGGACGAAGGTTTTGACGAGTTCGTCGAGGAGGAATTCGACCTGCTCGTTGCCGGGATCGGCGATGTTGGACTTGAGGGCTTCGGAGAGGAAGGCGATGGCTTCGTCTTTTTTGCCATCCCGGATTTTCATCTTGGCCACCCAAGCGGCGGAACGAATACCCATGGAGGTATTCGGTTGCTTGGCGTAGAGTTCGCTGTGGAGTTTCGCAAGGCCCGTCCAGTCTTTGTTCGCCTGCATGATGTTGGTGGCTGCATCGACGGCGTAGTTGAGGATCTGGGGAGAGGAGGCGATTTCAGCGGAGGCGAGGTAAGCTTCAAGCGCTTTGTCCGTCATCGGTTTGCCTTGGGCGTCTTTCTTTTTCTGGGCGTAGACGTCACCGATGAGGCTGTAGATGGATGCTGCGGATGGATCATCCGGTTTTTCTTTGAGGAAGCCGGTGAGATCTTTGATGATTTTATCCGAAAGATCTTTGTTTTTGTTGTTATAGTCGATGAACGCCAGGCGGTAGTGGGCTTCACCGGCATAATCGCCCTGGGGATAGCGGGCGAGATAGTTACCGAAGGCTTTGAGGGTGCCTTGTTGGTCATTGGTGAGGAAGTGGGTCATCGCGATCCGGTAGAGCGCGGTTTCCACGAGGTTGCTGGACGGGTGATCCGTGACGATGGCTTGGAATTTTTTCTCGGCGTCGGCGAATTCGTTCAACTGGAACAGGGCTACGCCTTGATAGTAAAGGAAGTAGGGTTTGTTTTGGGAGTCCGGGAAGTCCGCTTCGAGTTTTTCGTAGAACTTGATGACCTCTTCCCAAAGTCCTGCCTGGGCGAGTCCGTCTCCCGCCAGCATGGCGACTTGTTCGCGTTTGTCGGAAGTCGGGTGTTTCGCGACGAAGTCCGCGGCGGCTTTTTGCATTTCGCCGGTCTTCTTCAGTTTGTTGAGGATGACGATTTGCGAATAGGCCGCGTGCTGTGCGTCGGGCGCATCCGGGAATTGATCCTGGATGTATTTGAAACAGATCATCGCTTCCTCAAAACGATCGAGGTAGTAAAGACAGCGTCCGCGGCGGAGGAGGATCGCCGGGTCGAGGTCTTGTTTCTCGGTGATGGCGGAAAGCGCCGAATCGGTGGCGGAGATGGTGTTTTTAAGCCGGGTGGCGGCATCCGCGGAGCCTTGGTTCGGCTGCTTGTCGAGAGGGAGTTTGGCTTCTTCCGCTGCTTTCGCTTCGAGCACGGCGAGCTTTTTGCGTTGTTGCTCGAGAGAAGTTTGCTGGATGGAGAGGATTTGGCGGCGCGGCGGGATGGAGCGATAAATCGCGAGGGCGGCGGCGTATTTTTGTTCGCCGGAGAGTTTGTCCGCGCGGACGATGACCTCGTTCGAATACCAGGCGATGGAATTGCGAACGCCGGGCTGGGTGATCAGGCGGTCGAGATACCGGATGAGATCCTCGATGTTGTCGGTTTGGGCGAGGAGGTCGATCGCTTCGATGGCAGCGGTGGTTTGTTGCGGGGTTCTGACTTCGGAACCCATCAGGCTGCGGAAGACTTTGAGCGATTCCTCGGTTTGGCCGGCTTCGTTGTAAACGCGGCCCAGAAGCAAGCCGGCCTCCGAGCGGATTTGAGGATCGCCGGCCGCCTTGGTGAGAGCCTGAATGGCTTTCTCGTTTTTGGTTTCATCCTTTTGTCCGAGAATCGCGCGTCCGACGCCGAGGTAACAGCGGCTGGCGTATTGGCCGGTAGGGAACTTGGTGACGCAGTCTGTAAAGGCTTTTTCCGCTTCCGGGAATTTCTGGCCCTGGAGATAGGCGAGACCAAGGCTGAAACGGAGCATTTCTTGCGGTGCCGTGGGCATCGCTTCGGTTTGCTTGATCAAGGCTTCGAGCTTTGAGGCGGCGTTCGTGAAATCTTGGGCGACGAAAGCGGTTTGCGCTTCTTCAAACAGCTTGTTCAACGATGCCGCGTCCTGGGCGACAAGGGGAGTGGCTGTGAGAAGAATGGCGGAGATCAATCCGGCTGTGGTAGTGGGTTTGGGACAACGCATGAGAGGAAAAGATGAAGCTCGGAGAGTAGAAAGCGCGGGTGAATTTTCAAATGCCGATTGTATTGCTGCCGCTGGCAATTTTCCAGATCGGTCCGTTTTTATCGAACGGAGGAATGTGGGAGCCCTTTTCGGAGGGGAGGCTGTTGTTGGTGCGGAAAATCGGAATGATGGGAATACCGTTTTCAGTTTTTTTGTAAGTGGCACCTTCTTCTTCGATGAGCAATAGAGCGGAAAACGAACCTCCGGGGATTTCCGTCAGGAAAATCTCGATGGGGTAGGTTTTCCCCTGCTGGACTTCGAAGTCGATCCCGACGGCAAGGCCGCCCAAGGCTTGATTGTAGGAAGGAAGATTCGGGTATTTACGCATTTCAAGCGGCCACTTGAGCGGGAAATCGCGTGGCGGCGTTTTGATGGTGCGTTGAATGGCGTCCGCAGTCGTTGTCGCAGGGTTGAAGGTGTAGCGGTTCACGCCGAGAGTGGCAAAAGAGTAACCGAAATCGAAGACCAGCTTGTTGTTGAAGCGGACCAGCAACACGTCGTCCCCCATGCCGACGAAGCGGAATTTTCCGGTTTTCGGAGCAACCACGCTGCCTTTGTAAAGGACGGAAATACGTCTGGGTTGGACTTCATTTTCGCATTGGAATGCTTTCGGAGCATCGGCCGCGTTGATTTTAGGAAAAATGATGCGAGTTTGTTTGAGTTCCTGTTTGGCGCGGTAGAACTTTTCCAGCGTCCGTTCGTTCCACTGGTTGGCAAAGTCTTTGACCATCTCCTTAACCTTTTCGTTCGATGCTTTCTGGTCCTTCTGGTTGCCAACTTGATTACCATTCTTCGTCTGCTTCAGGTCGTAAAGGACGCCGATAAGTCCGTCCGCCTTGGCGTCCGCCACGCCGAACGGGTTTCCGGTTCCTCCACTGCCGATGCCAATGCCCATGCCATCGCCGACTCCGAGTCCCAATCCGGCTCCTTGCCCCTCACCGCTACCCTTGCTGCCCATGCCGCCTGAAAGAGCTCCGGGGTCCAGCGAATTGAGAGAGTTCATATCAGAGTTCGCATCCGGCTCCGGCAGGGAAAAGGAACTTTCAGCGCCTTTTGCAGCGATGCGGTTGGCGTTGTTCTGCGGCATGTTGACCCGCACTTTCTGGGCGGGGTTTGCCGCCGGGGCCGCGCCACCGCCGCCGGAGATGAAGTCCACCGGAGGTTCTTTGTCAGGAGGGATGACTTGAACGACGATGTAAACGCCGGCTGCCAGAATAATGGCATGGACGATGATGGAAATGGTCAGGGAGCCGCCTCCGAGTTTCCGCCAGAATGAGACTTTTTGTTTCTCAAACACAGGCGGGTGGTATTCTTCGTGGGTTTCGGGCTGTTCCATAAAGTGGTGGTAGGGTTTGGTCCGAAAATCAGACCTGTGGGACGAATGGGTGATCGTCTTATGTTGTTGCCGCATTTTGCAGTGCGGCGGGGGCTTCAAATATGCGAGAGAATCCTCAAGGGGCGAGTGTTTTTTGCGACAAAGGTGCAATCCGCTCAAAGATTGGGGAGATGAGGGTTTTTCTCATGAAAACAAGCGGAGCCAAAGGCGCAATCTTTACAATGAAATCAGGTGTATCCTGAAGCGAAAAAAAGCGCCGCACATGCGACGCTTTCGGAGTGTGAGCTGTAGCAAGTGGTTCAACCAGAGCTGGTTGGATGCGCTGTGATCAAATGCGCTCCTTCCGATGGGCGGGATGCGAAGATTTGTGGCAGGATGCCGGTGTTTTTTTCGTATTCCGAGGAGAGGATGGCGGCGATTTCCTCCGCTTTCCGGGATTCGCAAAGGGTGACGGTGGAGCCTCCGAAGCCGCCGCCGGTCATGCGGGCACCGATCACGCCACCCGAGCGGCCGATTTTTCTGGCGATTTCCACAAGAAGATCGAGCTCTTCACAGGAAACTTCGAAGTCATCGCGGAGGGAGTCGTGGCTGGCGGCCATGAGCGGGCCGAGGGTTTCGAAATCGTTGCGTGCGAGAGCGGATGCGGCGGCAACGGTGCGGGCGATCTCGCCAACGACGTGGCGGGCGCGGCGGTTGACGGGATCTCCCATTTCATCCCAGTGTCTGAGCACATCGGTTTCGGACACGTCGCGCCAGGATGGTTTGCCGAGGATGGCGAGGGCGTCTTCGGTGTGCTTGCGGCGCAGGGTATAGCCGCCGTCGGAAAGCTCGTGGCTGACGAGGGTGTTGGAAATGAGCACGGTGAGGTCCGGGTTTTCGAACGGAATCATTTCCGGTTCGCCGGAGCGGCAATCGATGAGGACGAGGCGGTCGGTTTTTCCGAAGGAGGACGCGAACTGATCCATGATGCCGCAGGGAACGAAGGCGAAGTCGTGCTCGGCTTTTTGGGCGAGCAGCGCCTTTTCCTTGGTTTCGAGAACGGTATCCAGCAGGCCTTCGAGGAAAGTCGCCATCGCGCATTCGAGCGCGGCGGATGAGGAAAGTCCCGCACCGCCGGGAACGGAGGAGAGAATGAAAAGATCGAAGCCGGGAATATGGTGGCCGCGATCTTGAAAGCCCCGGATTACACCGCGCAGGTAATTGACCCATTTCGGTTGGCCGGGTTCCTGAATCTGAGTGGGGTCGATCGAAACAATGTCTTCGCTGATCGATGAGGAGATGCGGCCGGTGGAGGTACCATTGGCACGCCCGGCGATGACGATGTAGCGGTTGATCGCGAATGGCATGACGAAGCCGTCGCAGTAGTCGATGTGTTCTCCGATCAGGTTGACGCGTCCAGGAGCGGCGGCCGTGAGGGTTGCATGCTGTTGGAAACGGTTCAGAAAGCCCTCATGCGCATCAGAAACGAGATCTGAGAGATCGGGGTTTGGCTGGAGCATGGGGAAGGGAAGCTGAGGTGAAATCAGACCATGGCGGGAACTTCGATGCGGCGCCGATAGCTTTCGACCGCTTGGGCCCAGATGGCATGCATGCCGCTTGCCGGACGAAGCCAGACGGCCCGGTGCATCATGAGCATCGCGGGAGCGAGATAGAGCAGTTCGGAAAGCTCGTTTTTCGTGAGAGCACCAGGGCCTTCGGTGAGGCAGCGTTCGGCGAGTTGCTCTTCGACGGGGGTGAGTTCGGCTCCTTCGAGCAGGGCGACGTGGACGCCGTTCACGTAAGGATCGACCACCGCGGCCACGAGGCCTTTGCGGGCTTCGACGGAGGCATCGAGCGCCGGATCGACCGCAGCGGTGGCGGAATCCGCAAGGGTGATGATTTCCGGAGGATTGAGTTCTTCCGGGGTGGCGAGGATTTTTTTCCTGCGAAGCGCGTGGCCGTATCGGGAACGGCTGGTGAGAACGGAAACGGGGACACTGAGGATGAGGCCCAGAAGGATGGGTGCCATCCAGGCGACGAACATCGGGTTGATCTGGAAGGCGACGTAGGTCCAGACGATGCCCATGATCAACGGGACGCTGTGGAAGACGAAGGCATCGACCCAGGCGGTGCCGTCCGTTTCCCGAGATTGGTTGCCCCAGCCGACGGCTTTTCCGGAAATGATGCTGAGGACCATCATGGTGTGCGAGGCCATGATGCAGGGGGCGAGCAGGACGGAAAGCAGGGTTTCCATGGTGGCTCCGATGATGAGCGGAATGGCTCCGCCGAATGCCCTGCGGGTTTCACGGGTAAACAGGGCGAAAATGAGAGCGATGAGTTTCGGCAGGAAAAGCAGGCTGAAAATCGCGGCGGTCAGAATCAGGGTTTGCTGGGTGCCTGTGATGTGGAACCACTTCGAAAGATAGCTGCTGAAAGGAAGCTGGCTGAGTTCGCTGTGTTCACGATCCCAGGCGAGGAAGGTGCCTTGCAGCAGGAAAAGGAACCAGAGCGGGCTGCCGAGGTAGGCCATGATGCCCATGAAAAGGTGCATCCGCACGGTGAGCGGCAGTTTTTTGGCGAAAATCAGCCACATGTGCTGGAGGTTGCCCTGGCACCAGCGGCGGTCGCGCTTGAGGTGGTCGATCAAGGTTGGCGGGGCTTCTTCGTAGGAGCCGTCGATGTCCCAGGCGAGCCAGACTTCCCAGCCTTGGGAAACCATGAGGGCGGCTTCGACGAAGTCGTGGCTGAGGATTTTCCCGCCGAAGGGTTCTCGGCCGGGAAGGGCGGGGAGTTCGCAATATTCGGAGAAGGGTTTCACGCGGATCATCGCGTTGTGGCCCCAGTAGCTGCCGCCATCGAGCTGCCAGAAATTCAGGCCGCGGATGAACAGCGGGCTGTAAAGGCGCATCGCGAATTGCTGGAGGCGGGTGAAAACGGAAACACCGCGGATGAGCTTGGGCGCGGTCTGGAGGATGCCGAGGCGCGGGTAGTTTTCCAGCACGCGGGCCATTTTCAGGATGTCGCCGCCGTCCATCAGGCTGTCCGCATCGAGCACGAGCATGCCTTCGTATTCTCCGCCCCAGGTGCGGACGAAGTCGCCGATGTTTCCGGCCTTGCGGTTTTCGTTGGTTTTGCGGCGGCGGTAGTAAATGCGGCCGAATCCACCGAGGCGGCGGCAGAGATTCGTCCACGAGGTTTCCTCCTGTACCCAGAGATCGAGATCGCGGGTGTCGCTGAGGATGAAAAAATCAAAGGAAGCAAGCTGGCCGGTGGCTTCGATCGAGCGGTAGATCGCCTCGATCCGGGCGCAGACTTTCACGCTGTCTTCGTTGTAAACCGGCATGACCACCGCGTAGCGCTTGGCGAGCGGCCCGGTGATGTCTTTGGCGATATCGCTGATGCAGACGGCTTTCTTCTTCCCTCGCAGGATGTCGAAAGCACCGAACAAGGCGTGGAAGGAACCGAGCGTGAGCAGGCCGTTCAGGATGATGAAGATGAAAAGCAGCGAGTAGTGGCCACGGTGCAGGCCTTGGCCCCAGAAGGTATCCAGCAGCCAGAGACTGGCGCAGATGTTTACGATCAGGACGCTGATGAAGAAAACGGCACGCCGGACCTTCGCGCGGGAAGGATTGAAAAACGGCGGGGTCGAGAGGCGGGGGCAGGAATTTTCAGGTTCCATCAGAATTTAAGGAATACGTACCAAGTGGAGGTGGCGATGATCAGCAGGATCAGGCCGATGAACATGCGTTTCATGATCGGCTTGCGGTCCATGGTTTCCCACCATTGGGCGGCACCGCTGCCGATGGCGTTGAATTCCAATGGTTTCGGTAACATGGTGAGCTGGGCGAAACGCGGGCCGGCGGCGAGATAGGAAGTGCGCATCGCTTCTTCAAACTCAGCAGGCCATGGGGCGGGAGTAAGGAAAACGCTCTGCCACTTTCCGGGCATGCCGGCGAGCAGGAGGGCGAGGCGTCCGCGCGCGGCGAGGCGGCGGTTTTCCAGAGGTTCGTGCAAAACGGCCTGAGTCCATTGTGCGATCTCCGCCAGCGCTTCTTCCATCGCCAGCAGGCGTGGCGGCTGGCTCGGATCTTGTTCGTGCCGGGCGACGGCGCGGGTGAGGATGTTCCGGACAAGCTCGGCGACGAGCAGACGGTTGCGCAGACGCAGTGCCTGGAAGTAGGCTTCCACGGCGGCGTAAGCTTCTTCCCACTCGGCCAGTTCGGCCTCGTTGAGTCGGATATCGGCTAGGGGGTGATTCGGTAAGCCCATGTTTCGGTAAGGTAGTTGTCGCCGCGTTTGAGAGCGCAGCGGAGCTCGACGGGGCCGATGTCGCCGATTTTCTCGACGCCACCCGCCGGAGCGATCTGGAAGGCGGCGCGGATGCGGCCTTCAGGGAGCGATTGGATGGTGATATCGCGGATTTCCACGCGGGACGCGGCGGCACCGATGGCCTGGACATTCGCGGTGATCGGCGTTTCGCTAGGTTGGGTCAGCTCGCTCCCGGCGAATTCGACGATGATGGTGCGCTGGTTTGGAAGCCAGTCGTGGTAACCGGTGCGGGTGGCGACGACGTGGCCGCCGGCCTGGGACGGGTCTTCTTCCATCGTCCAGTGTTGCTTGTAGCTGAACTCGATGCGCTCGCCCGCCTGTGGGGTGCGTGCTGGCTCCCAAAGGGCGACGCTGTTATCCTCAAGCTCGTTTTTCGCCGGGATTTCCAGCAGCATCACGCGGCCCGGACCCCAATCGGAGGTTGGCTCGATCCAGAGGGAAGGGCGGAGATCGTAGGCGGCTTCACCATCTTCGTAGGAGTTGAATTTGCGATCACGCTGGAGCAGGCCGAAGCCGGAGCATTGATCCATGTTGAAGAAGCTGAACTCCAGGTTCGGCGAGTCATTGACGAGCGGACGCCAAAGGCGCTCGCCGGTGCCCATGCGGATGGCGAGGCCATCGGAATCGTGAACTTCCGGGCGGAAGTCATCGAAGCGGTGGCGGGAGTTTTCGCCGAACCAGAACATGCTGGACATCGGGGCGATGCCGAGGCGTTTCACGGATTTGCGGCAGAAAAGCACGGCTTTCACGGAAACCACGGTGTCATCGCCCGGAGCGACGGTGAAGGAGTAAGCACCGGTGTAGGACGGGCCGTCGAGCAGGGCATAGATGCGGGCGCTCTTGTCATCGGCTTTCGGTTTGCGCAGCCAGAATTCGCGGAACATCGGGAATTCCTCGGTCGCGCCGTCCACGCCGGTATCCACGGCGATGCCGCGTGAGGAGATGCCGTAGCGTTGTTTTTTACCGAGGGCGCGCCAGTAGCTGGCACCTTGGAAAACGATAAGCTCGTCGTAATAATCCGCACTGTTGAGAGGGGCGTGGAGACGGAAACCGGCGAAGCCGCCGTCCGGCGGGAATTCGCCGCGGTTTTTCACGAGCGGGCCGTAGTTGAAAAACGCATCGGCCAAGCGGACGCGCTGCTCGTGGGTTTCGGTGAATTCATTGAGGGTCACCGGATCGCGGAAAAGATAGCCGGGGTGGAAGAACATGGCGCGGAACGGCAGTTTTTCCGAAACCCAGAGTGCCTGATCGGTGTTGAAACGGATGTCGCGATACTGATCGTAGGTCAGGTTTTTCATCCAGTCCGGCAGGACGCCGCGGTTTGGCGAAACGTAAGGCTTGCCGGCGAGATCCTTGGCGCGGTTTTCGATTTCGGAAAACTCCAGTTTGTCGCGTTCCCACGTTTGGGAAAATGCGGATTGGCTGAAAGTAGCGATTGCGGCGAACAGTATGAAGTACCTTGGCACAGCGAGCGTCATAGAGCCCGGACAAGGGCTACGTCAAGAATGGCGAGTGGTGATTTTCAAAATTAGACGGTTATGGTGATCGGAGGAAGCTCTTGGCGGAGTCCATCCCTGCTGAATAGACCGCAATGTTTCCGCGTTTGCGCGCCGCCATTCAAAAGTCAAAAATCTACCGCCACATTTACGACGACCTCCAAAGATTATTGTGAGGTGTGTAACTTTTCTGATTCGAGAATCCTGTGGAATTCAGTAAATAGATCATCGTAATACTGTGTAAAAGTCAGCAAGGGTTTATTAAAACAGTGCGAGTTTCAGAATGAACCCGTTTTTTGAGTGTTTATAACAGTGAAGATGTTACCTGTCTGATATTTTAAATTGACGCAAGTGGTTTGGATCGGTTGGGATGTGGATTAAACCCATGATTCATTATTGCCTTATCCCAAAAATCATGCTCCGCAGTTCCGGTGTGGGAATGATTGGTCTGATGATGGTCTTTCCTTGTGCATCCCAAGCCCAGGAGGCCGGGAAAATGACGCGGGAAGTTTGGAAAAATATTTCCGGCAGTGCGGTTTCCAATTTTACCGGCAGCGCCCGTTACTGGCAAGCTGCGGATACGGTTTCGACGTTTTCCGGTTCTTCCGTACCTACCAATATCGCGAACTCCTATGCTTCGCGTGTCAGGGCCGTCATTACCGCTCCTGTAACAGGCAATTATACGTTCTGGGTCGCGGCCGATGATACCGCAGAATTATGGCTTTCCCCGACGGGTTCGAAATTCGGCAGGGTGAAAATCGCCTCGGTGACGAGTTATGTGAGTGCCCAGGCATGGGACATTCAGGCGAACCAGAAATCCGTCGAAATCCCGCTCGTCGCGGGCCAGCAGTACTTCATCGAAGCTCTGCAAAAAGACAATACCGGTGGCGACCACCTGTCGATCGCATGGCAAATTCCGGGTGGGATCCGTTCGCTGATTCCCGCCTCCGCGTTGACTTCTTTCACCGCCGACCCGGACGATCTCGATAACGACGAGCTTCGCGACAGCTGGGAAACGACTTACGGATTCAGCACCAGTGACAATGGCACGCTTTATTCCGACCAACATCCTTTGGCGGACCCCGACCAGGACGGCTACCTGAACCTGGAGGAAGCCGAATATGGTACCGATCCGTGGCAGCGGGGCGGAGTGTCGGGTACTTTGCTGCTGGAAACCTGGAAAAATCTCCCCGGCGTCACGACTCGGGATCTGACCTTGAACCGGCGCTTTCTCGGCCTGCCGGATGAGTCCGAGTTCATCAGCCCGGCGACGTCTCCCGTCAACCGCGCCAACTATTACGGCGCGCGGATGCGCGGCTATGTGATCGCGCCGAAAACCGGCAGCTACCTTTTCTATATCGCCGGAGATGACGCCGGGGAGTTATGGTTGTCTCCCTCCGAGAGCCAATTCGAAAAGACCAAGGTCGCCTTTTTCGAAGCCTCCACCTCGGCAGGGCAGTGGACCAAGTATCCGTCACAGGAATCCGCTCCGATTTCATTGGTCGCGGGCCGGAAATATTACATCGAGGCTCTGCATAAAGAAGGGACCGGCGGAGACTTTGTCGCGATCGGTTGGAAAATTCCGGGAGCTGCCGCGATTTCCACCATCCCGGCGGGAGCCTTGGACAGTTATGTTTTCGATCTCAATGATGCCGATGGCGACAATATGCCGGATGATTGGGAAGTCGCCCATGGATTGAACCCCTTGCTCAATGACGCCTTGGCGGACCCCGACATGGACGGCATCCCGAACGCGTTCGAATACACCAATGGCAGCGATCCCCAAGCCCTCAACGCCATCGCAGGCGGGCTGTTGCAGGAAATCTGGTGGGATATTTCCGGGACGACGGTTTCCGATCTCACCGGCTCTTCCAAATTCAGGAACCCTCCTGATTCCGTGGAACTGTTGCCGTCTTCGGAGAGCGATAGAAACATCGGCAACCATTACGGCCAGCGCATCCGTGGTTGTGTGATCGCTCCGGCAACGGGAGACTACACCTTTTATGTGGCGGGCGACGATTCCGGGGAACTGTGGCTGTCCACCACTTCGAGCAAGTTCGACAAGGTGCGCATCGCTTCTTTCGACGGTAATACCTCGGTGAACGAGTGGAGCAAGTTCCCGAGCCAAACATCCGCGCCGATCCACTTGATCGCCGGGGAAAAATATTACCTCGAAGGTTTGCAGAAAGAAGGAACCGGCGGCGATTTCCTGTCGATCGCCTGGCAAACTCCGGGCGGCACCACGATTTCCGTCCTGCCATCCACGGTTCTGGAAACGGTGGCCGGAGATCCCAAGGATGCCGATCACGATGAAATGCCGGACGACTGGGAATCGGCCCATGGTCTCGATCCCACGCTCGACGACAGCGGGGCGGATCCTGACAAGGACGGGATTTCCAATGTGTCCGAGTATCTGAATGGCTCCGATCCCCAATCCAGAAGTTCCATCGCGGGCTCGTTGTCGCAGGAAATCTGGTGGAGCATCGAGGGTACTGACGTTGCCGATCTGACCTATTCCTCCCGCTTCGCGGAGGCCCCGGATGACGTGACCCTCTTCTCCGCTTCGAGAAAGCCAAACCAACATCGGCAGCAATTACGGCAGGAGGGTGCGCGGCTACGTCACCGCGCCGGAAACCGGGGATTATACCTTCGCCATCGCGGGCGACGATTCGGGGGAACTCTGGCTTTCCTCTTCGGCAAGCCCGTTTTCGAAAACCCGGATCGCCTGTTTTGAAAGCTACACCGGACTGCGTGAGTGGACGAAATTTCCGACCCAAACCTCCCAAGCCATTCACCTCGAAGCGGGTCAAAAAGTTTACATCGAGGCCCTGCAAAAAGAAGGCTCCGGCGGCGATCACGTGTCGATCGGCTGGCAAACTCCCGGCGCGACGGAGGTTTCCCTGATTCCGGCCTCCGCCTTGGCCACCTACGGGCTGAATTCCAACGACGTTGACGATGATTTCCTGCCGGATGACTGGGAAGAATCCCATGGCCTCAGCTCCGTGGTCAACGATGCCTCCGCCGATCCGGATCAGGACGGTATGTCCAATCTTGAGGAATACCGCAGGGGCACGGACCCTCAGGTCGGGAATCTGATCATCGGAGGATTGTTGCAGGAAATCTGGCGGGGCATTCCCGGCAAGTCCGTGCCGGATCTGACGCATGCTTCCAGGTTTCTCGCAGCGCCGGATGCCGTTGAGTTCCTGCCGGATTTCGAGAGCAGAAAGAATCTGGGGGATAATTATGGCAAACGCGTTCGCGGTTACCTCACCGCTCCGGAAACCGGTGCTTATACCTTCTGGATTTCCTCGAACGACGCGTCCACGTTTTATCTATCGGCGAGTGAATCGAAATTCGGGGGAGAAGTGATCGGTTTCGTCGGGGAAGACGTCGGTTTCCGAGGCTGGGATACTTACACTTCCCAGAAATCCAAACCGGTCGACTTGGTCGCCGGACAGCGCTACTACTTCGAAGTGCTGCAAAAAGAAGCCACCGGGGACGATCACCTCTCCGTGGCTTGGCAAAAGCCCGGCGGAGTCCGGGAGATCATTCCGGGAGAAGTGGTTTCCGGCTACGTTCCGACCGCCGAGGATCAGGACGATGACGGCCTGCCCGATGACTGGGAAATCGCCCACGGGCTTTCTCCTGCGGACAACGGCAGCATTGATCCAAAGAATGGTGCGTTCGGTGATTTCGATGGTGATGGGCTGGATAATTCCACCGAAAAAGCCGCCGGAACCCGAGTCGACCTTGCCGATACCGATGGCGATGGTTTGAGCGATTACGACGAAACGCTCCTGTATGGGACGCAGCCCTTGAGCGCGGAAAGCGTTTCTTTTCAAACCGTCGCGACCATTCCCGGAGGTTCGTTTACCGCCAGCTCGGGGACTTGGCAATCTATTGACGAAAAGGCGAATCAAACCGGCGTCCGGGGGTGGGTGGAATATTCGGTGGATCTGCCAAACGCGGGAGTGCATCAGGTGAATGTCGATTTCACGCCGCAAACCGATGTCGAGTCTTCTCCCGATTATGAGATTGTGTTTTCCATGGATGGCAAACGCATTCGCCGTGAAACCGTGACGGTAGCTGCTGGGAACTCCGGCAAGGCCAGAATTTTGACTCCTTGGTTGGTTGCCGGAGCACACACCGTAAGGGTGTTTGTGGATAACTCCTATCAATACCGCCGCGTCAGCTTGAATCAGGTGGAGGTTCAGGCAGCCAGAGGTGCGGATGCGGATGGCAATGGGATTGCGGATTGGGTGGATGCAAGGCTCACACGGTTAAACAGCCTGGAAGCGCCCGCATTCAGCTACACCTCTCCCGCTTGCCTGGAAGGAAAAACTTTCTGGCCTGAACTGTCCACGGTTGCCGGGCAAACCGTCCAAGCCGCGCCGGATGATCGTTGGTTTGCCAACGTGCCGCTCAATCCATCCGGTTCCACCACCATCGAGTCCTCTCTGGAAAATGGGGGTCGTACGCCCACCGCCGAGGTCGAATGGAAACCGGTCAATATTCTGCAGGTTTCCGATTTGACGATTCGTGCTGGGGATTCACTGAAATTGACTGCTTTCTTCGGCAATGAACCGACTGCAGCTGAAGCTGTGAATCTGGAAGTGGAAGGGCAAAGTTTTAATATTCAAGCGGATCAACCCGTCGTCCATACCTTCGCGACTCCGGGCATTTATCCCGTTCGGGTGACGCATCAGGAGGGAGCGAACATCGCAACCGCCACCTTGAATGTGCGTGTTGCGGGAGCTGCCCCCATCGATAGTCCCGTGAGCGTGGTGGGGTTCTTCCGTGAAATGACGATTCCTCCGTTGGAAGAAGGAGTATCCCTTCAATTGGATTCACGGATGGAAGTCCGGGGTATGACTGACGATACGGAAGGCGGTAAAAAATACGATTACCGTTTGAATTCACTGGAAGAGAGAACTCTCGTGACTCGCCTTGGTGGCTCAAACGGCCCGATTTTACAAGCCTTGCCGTTGAGGGTGACGCGCATCCGGATGGGTTCGCAAACCGGCGCCATCATTCAGGACAATTCCACGGAGGAGCTTTCCTACGTCAAAATGGCGGTGATTGTCGACAACCTCTATCCGGAGGTGAAGGTTGAGTGCAAAATTGTCATTGGGGGTGTCATTTTCGACGACGGAAGTTTGGTCAAAATATTAACCTTACCGGAGGATTTCTCGGCATCAGGCGAAGGGGAACTCAATTTCATCAAGAGCGGCAACGCTGGCTCGAACTGTCACAAGACCTGGATTTGGCATGCCGATCAAAAAATCGCTTATCTTGACTAATTTTGCCAAAATTATCTTATGAACTTCACGAATTTCAGATGGCTTATCTTATTGATTTTATGGCATTCTCCTGTATTCGGAGAAAATCCTTGTCCTGAAAAATGTAAAGTGGAAGCAGAACCTAAATTTGAAGAGAATACTCAAGTTACAGGGCATGCCGTGCAAGTAGGAACGGATTCAGGCACTTATCGAGTCGTGTGGGATACGCCGCCAATATCGCCAGGAATGTATACTCCTCCTAAATGTGATCAAGACCCGGAAGCACTCGAGGGGGAAGCCAAAAGAAAAGACTCGGGAGGATTAGATGATCAAGTGACGTTGGGTTTAGGGCAGAGTCATACCTTCTCTACTGAATTTGAAGGTTTTTACATCCATCCTTGTAATGGGAAAAAAATTAGCATAGGTACCGTTTTTGGTAGTGTTACGGTTGAACGCCCAAAGGGAGGTCATACATCCAATTCAGAAGGAGGGGGAAGTAGTAGTGAAGACAATCAAATTATTCAAGTGATTCCCGGAGATGACCCTAGCAATGAGGGGAACTCTGGAAGAGGAGGAGAGGAGAAAGACGATCAAGGAGAGATTTTTTTGGAGGGCGAAATATTGGACGAGACAAAAAACAAGAAAGATGAGGATCGAGGAATTATACCCACATATGCAAATGCTTATAAAGTGATTGGGAAAAAATCAGAGGAGCCAGGAGAGGAAGAAAAAAATGATGTCGGCATAGATGTGCTGCACAGAATCGTCACCATTAATAGCGAGCCTTCTAGGGATCTAAAAGGAAATTTAAAAATTGAAGTCGAAGAAGGAGAATCATCTCAATATGTTATTTTTCGTAAAAATAAGGAAACCGGTGAAAAAACCCAAATTTCACTCCCTTATAACAGTGAAGTAACTGAACCGGGGCATGTTGGAACAGGTATTCATGATTGGCATGAAGGGCATGAGGAATTTGTGTTTCGTCGCAAAGGCGATGGTTTTCTTAAATTGAGAATTTCCGTGGATCCTGTCCAAGGTGATGTAGTGAAAACAACATCACTTCACCTCCTGCCCGTGGAGTTAAAAGATTATTATGGAGGTGATAAATTCTTAAACAGGATTTCTCCGAAATGCTTCTCTCAAAAAGTATTGCAGAAAATGCTGACTCACGAATATCCCGAGAAGGGAAGTGATGGAAGTGTGTACATCCAGAATGGGGATACTTTCGACCTCAGTGTCCGGGTGCCAGAATTGCAATCGTTCAAGTATGAACTGGTCTATGAGTTGCTGGGGATGGAGATACAGCGGAAGACGATTTTAGGTTCAGATTCCCTGCAGGTTGTGAAATTCGATCCCAACATAGAAGAGATGAGTCCATGGAAACTGGCTCTTGGCTCAACCGGATTTGAAATGAAGGTGCATTTAGTGATTTCAAAGGATGGAAATGAAATTCTGAAATCTCCTGATTACAAATTCCTAGTCGATGACGCTGTTTTGAGGAACGCGTTGTTCAAAATAAAAGTCAATCCTTTAGCTCCTGGGAGCAAAATGAAAGGATCCTATTCTGAAATCATGATGGGAATGATGTTGCATGAGGTCTCATTAGAAATTGTATCGCTAATTGAGAAAAATACCCGTGATCATACGGTAGATGTCGCACTCAAACTGAATGACCCATCCGCAACCCAAGGCACAAACAGGCTGATTATAAGAACTCTCGGCGATCAAATGGAGCAGGCTGGCAGCGAGTGGGATCAGGCGGCAACTGACGCGCTTGCTTTGGAGCAGGCAATCGGCGTGAAATTTTGGAAGTATCCTGATGTGATATTCAACCAGGTATTTCCGAAATTTGAAGCAATTGAAAATAGGGTGAGGGGAGAAGGATGGGGATCGTTCGGTTGTCCTTGCGGCGGAGATAAAGAGATCCTGAAACAAGCCTCGCTTAGAGGGGTCAGCAGCAAGGAAATCGATAAGATTTTGGCGAACTACACGCCTGCGGGAACTTTGGGACTTTCGGTAGTTCCTTCTCGAATGGTTCAATGGTATAAAGATTACATAAAAAATAAAAAACTTCCAGATTTGGAAAAGAATTTTGACGAATCATGGATAATCGGCGGATGCTGCCAATAATCAATTATTCTGTTATATGAAAACAATTAAAATACTCGTAATTAGTTTGATGACCACTGCCTCAAGTATTTTTGCCGGATCAATCACTGGAACCATTCAGCAAATTGTCGATGGTCAAACTCAAGCCGCTCAGGGTGATGTTTCGGTCGGGGTTGTTGATGCCGACCAAGGCTTGAAACTTGATGTTTTGAAATCTTTAGGGGATGCCTGTGTCGAGAAAAGGGTTGCCAAGATTGGCATCGATGGGGGCATTTCCATGGCATCTATGCCGGAAGGTGTTCCGTTATATGTTTCTGTATTTTTGAACTCAGGATATGGCAAGTTTTTGCAAGTGACTTTAAATCCGGGGCAGACGCTCGATATATCACAGGTTATCCCTGATGCAAAAGTAGGAGGAATCACATTTAGGGGTAAAATTGTTTGGCCTGCGGGCATCACATTTCAGGAAAAAACAAGCCGTGTGGTTTATTTGTCGGGGAAGAATAATAATTGGGAGTATACCGCATTAGCGGGCGATGGCGAAATGCTCGAGGTCGAAAATGTTCAGCCTGGAATTTATCGTTTGGGAATACATAGCACTCTCGCCAATGGCGATGATCGCTATGACGAGGCTGAAGTCACGGTGGCAATTGGCATGGCCGATCCTCTATTAATCAATATTCCCTGATTAGGTTGTGTTGATGAATTTCATTCTGTGCTGTTAGGGGTGGTTTCTCTTCATTCCTGGATAGGGTCGGTCCAGAATGGCACTAACTTCTTGGAAGGAGTCGGTCCTCTCATTTTGGCGTTGCGGATTCCGTTTTCTTTTTGTATTTGAGGGGGATGGCGAGGCCGTTGAGAATCCAAGGTAGCGGAATGGTTGGAGATGGAACGGTTGTTGCGGGAGCGTACGACGGCAAGCAATGGGTGGATCGCGGAGCGCTTGGGCATGGGTTGTGCGGGTTCGGTGAGTCGGCTGGTGGGATCGGCTAAAACGAGTGTGGAGGCGAAAGAGAAGTTCAAGCAATTGGAGGCAATGCTGAAATGAGAGGACCGACCCTATTGAGATGATAAATGGCCAATGGTGCGGCATGGGAACATGGACATATGTCTGCACCGAGATACAATGCAAAAATCCTAAATCTACCTTAGAACGATGCACCGAAGAATGCCACCAATAAAGACGTATCTGTTATTAGTAATGGCTTTCTTTTCGTGGTTGCCTAGTGTGGCTCGTGGAGAAATTTATGAGGAATATTTATCTAGATATTATCCAAAATATATTAATAGATCTATATATTCGAAAGAGTTTGAAAATGTTGATAAATTAGCAAAAAAAAATACATAGCTTGGCTTCTGCTTCTGCTTATTTTGCAGACGTTATTAAATATGAACCATCGATGGTAGGTCGTGCCTTCCGTTCTGAAAAAACTCCCATCGATTCGATATTGTATAATGAAATAATTGCATTTGTAAAATGTGGAGAAGATTATACAAGACGATATGTTTTTTCTAATCATTTTTGGGAAGAGTTATATAGCTTGTCCTTTGGAGCTGCCAATGAAATAAAATCAATGCCGACTAATAATCGTTTGTTGGCAGTGAGAGACTATGCGCAAAATTATTTTATTTTGAATATGATGATTAAATCATTTCCTGCTATGATTGAATCAGCAAAAGTTTCTAACAATGAAAAGTATGAAGACATTTCATCGTCTGCTATTCATAATATGAAGGAGGCGAGTTCTGTAAATCTATTAAATATGGGAGAAGATGAAATGAAGATAGATCCTCTTATTCAATTTTCTGATGCTGAGGAGTTGCCTAATTCTGTTAAACTGTTATTTTTGAATCCCAACAATTACTTTGAAATACCTGATGACGAAAATTTTTTCCATACGAGAGACTTTGCAGGAGGAAGTCAATTCAAGGCTTTCGTTATAATGAAAGGCAAAACGGCTCAAGAAGTTTCGGAAATATTCAATGCCGTTAAAACTTGGCATAGAAATCGCGGAGATGGTAATTTTTCAAGCGAAGGGGTTCCAGATATGGTTCCTAGCATGGAATTTGTATTAATTAGATATGCATCTGCTTTAAGTGAAATAGGGAATAGCATAAGATTGCCATTAATAGAAGAGATTTTTTATCGAAAATTTGGAAACTATACTTCGATTGGTCAATCGAAGTTTGTCGAAAGCTCTTCAGACTATAGAGGTGGTGTCTATAGGCTTTATAAGCTAGACCGAAGTAAGTTTATCGGTAATTATAAGTTTTATCTAACTGAGGTGAAAAATGATGATCCAGTTTTTTATGGTTTATCTACGGACGTTCCACATCAGGAAAATCGGCTTGTTGTAACAATGCGTGGTAGTTGCACAGATTGCCATGCTTCTTCAGCTCCTTCTTGGGGATCTGTATTAACCGTGGCTGAGCCATTTAAAGTAAAAAATGATCCTGTGCAATTTGAACGATTGAATGAATATGAACTTGTTATAAGGTATGCTGAAAATAATAAATAATTATGATGCTTATAGTTTTGGATGGCGGATTTACTGTTGGCGTGGATGGAGTCGGCCCTGAATGGCACGGGATTAAGCCAGTTTTCGTTGAAAATTTATAGACGGAAAGCCCATAAAACGGATTTATTGTTTCAGCCCAATCATGCGCATGAAGATACGGCTTCTTTCTCAATTTTTCCGGAAGAATATCCTTTGGATTTTCTTCGGTGGGGTTGTAATCGGTTTGCTTGCGGTGAAAAAGCAAGAACCATCCAGCGATCTATCGAAATCTTCGGATTCTTTCCCTCGGAAGCAACCCTTTACCGAGCAATCTTCACAAATTTTTGCAAGAGATGAGGGGGATCAGCCTTTGCAATCCGAACAGAAGCAAGACGCGATACGATTGTCGCCCATTTTGGGAAATCCACCCAAACCCGTTGAAGAAAGAGTGAAGCAGTTGCAGGCGTTGCGTGGCAAAGAGTTGGTCCCGGATGAAATCCAAAGAGCCTTGGCGTTCCTGCGCGGAGAAGAGCTTCCTGAGAAATTGGGAAAAGGCTCCCGGCATTGGCTTGCGGATGAATTGCTCACCTCCTTGCGGATGCAGAATCCTTTACCGGGAAATTTGGCCCAGGATTTGTCGTCCGTGGCCTTCCAACCGGAAACCGACCCGGTGGTGCGGGATTATATTCTTCAACATCTGGGCCATTTGTGGGAGCAACAGGGAGCGAGCCCGGAAATCGAAACCGCCCTCTGGCAAGGAGTGGCTACCTTGAGCGACACGACCACTCCAGGCACCTCGTTGATCGCACTGGCTTCCGGCTATGAAAGGGATCAGAATACCGGGCGACTCGCAGAAGTCCGGGCCAAGGCGTTGCAATTGGCCGAAGACCAGACCGTTTCTCTTGCGACCCGGGTGACTGCTTTATCGATTGCCGGGGACAGCGGCAGTGCGGCGGTCAAGGAATTCGCCGGGAAACTGGCAGCCGATGAATCGACTCCGCTGATTTTGAAAAAAGTGGCGGAGAGAGTGGCGAGGGTGCCTGGTGCTCAGTGAGTGGTGATTTTTGGTTGCAAAATCATCAAGCACAAGCGCTGGCGTAATAGGTCAAAATTCCGCCGAAATCGGTTTGATCCGGGTCTTCCGCGGGGAAATCCGGGTCGAAATCGAGAATGGCGTGGTCGAGGTGAAATCCGGCGTTTGCGAGCATGTCCAGCGTTTGCTCGTGCTCGAACCAGCGGAGGGATTGCGTGGATTCATAAACCTGAGGATTGCCGCTGATGGAGTAGCGGTGTTCACGATGGAGGATTTGCGCGGTGCGGTCCAGCCGATGGCGGGAATGCACTTTGGCGACACGGCCATCCGGCAAGGGGGCGGTGTGGTCTTCATACCATTCATTTTCCGGCAGGTCGCCGAGCAGTTCGGCGTAGGGCATGAAGAGCGTGAGGTAGAGGCCGCCGTGTTTTTCCAGCAGGCTGTGCCAATGTTTCAGCGTTGCTAGCGGATCGGGTGCGAGTTGCAGGGTGAAGGCGGGGGCGAGAAGGGAGGAAAATTTCCGGCCGTCGTTCCATGTGCACATGTCGCCGAGATGCACGGTGGAGCTGAGATTCTGCCGCGCGGCATCTGCGTGATGGAGTTTCACCATGTCCGGAGAGAGTTCCAGTCCCTCGACGGCGTAGCCCATTTTTATGAGCGGCAGCAGCAAGCGTCCGGAGCCGGAGCCGATTTCCAGCGCTTTGCCGGGGTGATGGTCGAGAAAATCCGCCATGAGGGCGACTTCGGACGCTTCGTCTTCATGATTCCAGAAGACGTCGTGAAGCTCGGCTTCCAGCGAAAGATACGGTTGCGACATGTGCTGAGGGAAGGGGATGGCGGGGCGTGAAGAAAGCGGAATTTCAGCGGTGGAAATTTCGTGGAAAATTCCCGTTTATCCACGCGGCTTGGTGGGATAAACCACTGCGCGGATGAGATCCTGGTTTTACGCGCACAACGGAGCACAGCTCGGGCCTGTCGATGACGGGCAATTCCGGGCCATGATCGCGCAGGGGCGGATTTTGCCGGATACCTTGGTTTGGCGGGAAGGAATGCCCGCGTGGCTGCCGCTGAGCCAGGCGGATTTATCCGTGGATGCGGTGTTCACGCCGGAAATGATGCGGCAGTTGGTGCCGCCGCGTGATTCGGGATTGGCGATGGCGAGTCTGGTCTGCGGGATTCTCGGGATGATTTGTTTTGTGCCCGCGTCGATCGCGGCGATCATCTGCGGTCACATGGCGTTGAACCAGATCAACAACGAGCAACTGAATCTCGGCGGACGTGGCTTGGCGATTGCCGGCTTGATCTGCGGATATATTCCGGTTGCTCTGCTTTTTGGATTCTTGATTGTCACCGCGGCAAGTTCTCACTCATAAACACGATATTCTTATGCAATGGTATTACTCGAAAGCTGGCACCCAGCACGGCCCGGCCACTCAGGCGGAACTCGCGGCGAAAATCGCATCCGGTGAAGTCTCTCCGACTGATCTGGCGTGGAAAGACGGTATGGCCGATTGGCTTCCGGTTTCCAAAATCGCGGAGTTTCAAACCAACCAGCCCGCCGTGCCGGTGGCAACCGTTACGCCGACTTCCACTCCAGCCGCGCCATCTCCGTATGCCGCGCCAACTGCGGTGAACCCGGTCTCCGCCGGGGAAAAAATCCCGACGTATCTGTGGCAATCCATCGTTGTCACCTGCTTCTGCTGCCTTCCGTTCGGAGTTCCGGCGATTGTTTACGCGGCAAAGGTCGATGGTCTTCAGGCTCGGGGCGATATCGCCGGTGCGCTGGCTGCTTCGAAGTCCGCGAAAACCTGGTCGATCGTTTCCGTGTGCGCATGGATCGTCGTGGTGATCATTTACGCGATCGTGATCGGCCTTGCTGCCTCTTCGGGTAAGCTTCCTCAGTAATGCGTCCTTTCCGGGTGCTCGGAGTCTTGCTGGTGATCCTTGTTCTGGGGATGGCTGCGGTGGTGCTATATCATCGCGGCACGGGCTGGATTCCGGGATATCCGGGATGTGTTTTTAGAAATACCACGGGCTTGCTTTGTCCGGGATGCGGGATGACGCGTGCGACGTATTCCACGCTGCACGGCCAGTTTTACCAAGCATTCCGCTATAATCCGCTCGGGTTCATCCTGCTGCCCGTCGCGCTGCTCGGTGTTTCTCTGGAAACGTGGAGCTGGCTGCACGGGCGGCCGTTTATTTCCCGGATGAATCTTGGAAACCGGGGTGCGAAGGCGCTGGTGGCCGCGATTTTCGCCTACTGGATTTTACGCAACCTGCCGTGGTGGCCGTTTACTTTGCTCGCCCCGCCGTGAAAGGCTTTCTCAAAAAATTATCTAACCGCAGATGAACGTGGATGGACGCAGATCAAAGGGATCCTCTGATTTTGTAAAATCCCTTCTTCCATCTGCGTTTATCCACGTTCATCTGCGGTTCAAATTTCTTCATCTCACCATCATGCGACGGAGCCTTGGGAATTTTAAGCCAGTTTCTGAGGAAAAACCGCCGCATTTCCGGATTTGCCACCTCGCGGCACTTGCCCCCGCCAAATTGAAACGCTAGTTCCCATCATGCCCTTGCTACTTGGAGTCAACATCGACCACATCGCCACCCTGCGCCAAGCCCGCTACGCCCGCACTCCGGATTCCCCGCTTGCGGAGCCATCGCCGCTGACGGCCGCGCTGGATACCTTGGACGGTGGTGCGGATTCCATCACGCTGCACGTCCGGGCGGATCGCCGCCACATGCAGGATGCCGATGCTTTCCGCGTGCGGGAAGAGGTGAAACTGCCGCTCAATCTTGAAATGGGCGTGACCGAGGAAATGGTCGGCCTCGCGTTGAAATTGAAGCCGGAATTCGTCTGTCTTGTCCCGGAATCCCGCGAGGAAATCACCACCGAAGGCGGACTCGATGTGCGCGCCTCGTTTGACAAAACCCGCATGGTGATCGCCCGTCTCCAGGACGCCGGTATCCGCGTGAGTCTTTTCATCGATCCGGATCTTAGGCAGATCGACGCTGCTGGCGAAGCCTGTGCGGACATGATCGAACTGCACACCGGCTGCTACGCGAATGCCGTGGGCGATGCGGTGGAAACCGAGCTTCAGCGCCTGATCGCCGCCGCGAAGGAAGGTCACGCCGCCACGCTGCAAGTGAACGCCGGTCACGGCATCAACTACACCAATATTTCCCAGCTCCTCACCATCCCGCACCTCGCGGAGCTGAATATCGGCCACAGCATCATTGCCCGCTCCACCCGCATCGGCCTCACGGCGGCGGTGAAGGAAATGAAGGACCTGATGGCCGCTTATTCCGCCTGAAAACCATGCATATTTTCGGCATCGGCATCGACGTGGTGGAAGTGGAGCGCATCGCCGGTGCGATCTCACGCCACGGCGAGCCGTTTCTTGCCCGGCTCTTCACTCCGGCGGAGCGTGAATACTGCGAAATTCAGAAAAAACCGGCGCTTCACTATGCCGCTCGCTTCGCCGCGAAGGAAGCCGTCAGTAAAGCGCTCGGCACCGGAATCGGCGGCGATGCGAGTTGGCTCGATCTCGAAATTTCCCGCGATTCTCTCGGCGCACCCGCTCTTTCCCTGACCGGTTCCGCCGCCGCTTTCGCCGAATCGAAAGGCATCCGGGAAATCAAAATCAGCCTCACGCACGCCCGAGACTACGCTGCCGCTAATGCGATTGCTATCGGTTGATGGTTGATCGTGAAGAACGGTGTTACGGAACTCTTGCCATCAACCATCAACTCCCAACCATCAAACTCTTCCTGTAATGATCCGTCCTCGCCGCAACCGCCGCACTCCAGCCATTCGTTCCTTGGTTCGTGAAACCACTCTCAGTCCGGCGGATTTCATTTTGCCGGTGTTTTTCCATGAAGATTCGGAAAACACGCCGATCGCTTCGATGCCGGGCGTGACGCGCTGGTCGGTGGAATCGCTGGTGAAAGAAGCCGGTGAATCCCTGGCGCTTGGTGTGCCGGCGGTGGTGCTTTTCCCGAAAATCGAGGAATCTTTGAAATCCCCGCTGGCGGAGGAATCTTACAACGATACGGGGCTGGTGCCGCGAACGATCCGGGCCTTGAAAGCGGCGTATCCGAAATTGTGCGTGATCACGGATGTCGCGCTCGATCCCTACAACTCGGACGGCCACGACGGCATTGTGCAGCGCGATGCGCACGGCGAGCTGCAAATTCTCAATGACGAAACCGTGGCGGTGTTGTGCAAACAGGCGCTGTGCCACGCCCGCGCCGGAGCGGACATCGTTTCACCCTCGGACATGATGGACGGCCGGGTGGAGGCGATCCGCGAGGCGCTGGATTCCGAGGGTTTCCAAAATGTCGCCATTCTCAGCTACACCGCGAAATACGCGTCGGCATTTTACGGGCCTTTCCGTGGAGCGCTGGATTCCGCGCCGAAGGAAGGGGACAAGAAAACCTATCAGATGGACCCGGCGAACTCCCGCGAGGCGATCCGTGAGACGATGCTCGATGAAGCCGAAGGCGCGGACATGCTGATGGTGAAGCCCGCCGGGCCTTATCTCGATATCATTTCAAAAGTCCGGGAAAACACGACCTTGCCCGTCGCCGCCTATCAGGTGAGCGGCGAGTATCTGATGCTGAAAGCGGCATCGGCGGGCGGCTGGCTGGATGAAAAAACCATTGTGCTCGAATCCCTGACCGGCATCAAACGCGCCGGAGCGGACATGATTCTCACGTATTTCGCGAAGCAGGCGGCGGAATGGCTGAAAGAGTGAGCCGAAGAACTCCATAAATGGCTCTACAGCGAACGAACAAGCTGGCGGTTTGTTTCCTGCGCGTTTAGCCTGACGTTAGTGATGGATCACCAAGACCCGGAGAAGCGTTGGAAAGTGGAGCCTTATCTCGGGGGGATCGCGCTGCTGCTCCTTTTGCTGGGCTGTTTTTTCGTGCTGCGTCCTTTCATGTCGTCGCTGATGTGGGCGATCGTGCTGGCTTATTCGCTCTATCCCTTGCAACGGCGGTTCACGAAATGGTTTCGCGGTTCCCGCACGCTCGCGGCGTGTTTGGTGACGCTGACGCTGACGTTGCTGCTGACCGGCCCGGTGATTCTGATCGGGATGTCGATGGCGCAGGATGCGAAGGATTTGGCGAAGGCGACGCGTGAATGGTTCAAGGCGCCTTCGGGCGAGGCTCCCGCGTGGGTGGCGAAGATGCCCTTGGTGGGGAAGGAAATGAGCAATTACTGGGTCGAGTTTTCAGAAGACCGGAACCGCTGGCTGGAACAGCTCGAAAGGGAGGTGGAAATCAAGGATGGCCCGGAGAACTCCGCTCCCCGCCCGAAAATCGTGATCGAAACCGGCATGGAGCCGATTTTGACCGATGCCCCGCCGGTGCCAAAAGCCGCCAATCCTCCAGAGGGTGCCACTCCTGCCGGAACGGCAGCCGAAGGGAAAAAAGAACCCTCGCCGCAAACATCGCATGTGGTGGTTTTGCTGGGCCGCTTTTTGGTCTGGGCGCAATCGTGGATTCTCTCCGCGGGTTTCTCGGTCGTGCGGAGTGTGACGCAGGTGTTGATCAGCGCGTTTCTCGCGTTTTTCCTCCTGCGGGATGCCGCGCTTCTGGCGGATCGCCTGAGTGTTGCCGTGGATCGTCTGACGGGCGGGCGGGGTTCGCATTTGCTGAAAGTCGCGGGCGGCACGGTGCGCGGAGTGGTGCTGGGGATTTTGGGAACGGCGATCGTGCAGGCGATCGTGGCGGGAATCGGTTTTACCATCGCGGGTGTTCCCGGCGCGGTTCTGCTTTCGGTGCTGACGTTTTTCTTCGCCGTGGTGCCGTTCGGACCTCCGCTGATCTGGATTCCGGCGGCGCTCTGGCTGTTCGCGCAACATCACACCGGCATGGGGATTTTCATGTTGTTGTGGGGACTTTTGGGCATCAGCAGCGTCGATAACATCGTGCGGCCGTTCCTGATCAGCCAGGGCAGCAAGATGCCGTTCGTGCTGATTTTCTGCGGCGTGATCGGTGGCGCGCTGAGTTTCGGGCTCGTCGGTGTGTTTCTCGGGCCGACCTTGCTGGCGGTGGCGTTTCGTTTGATCGAAGAATGGTCCGCGAAACCGGGAGAGGGTGAAAATCCGGATGCGGAAAGTTCGGAATTGCAGGAAGAAAGTGTTTCAACGACATAGCGCCTCATGTCAGTGAGTCCTTCCGCTTTGGGCCGGGTCCTTGAAGTTTTCGAAGAAAATTTCCGCGAACGGGGTGAACTCGGTGCCTCGCTGAGCATCTGGTGGCAGGGGACGGAAGTTTTGTCCGTCGGTGAAGGCTGGTGTGAGAAAGAGCAACTGCGGCGCTGGACGGAGCAAACGCTGATCCCGGTTTATTCCAGCACCAAAGGCCCGGCGGCGGCGACGTTGTTGCTGGCTTTGGAGAATCACGGACTTTCCGAGAAATCGAGGGTCCGAGAGGTCTGGCCGGAGTTTCCGGTGGCGGAGGCGACGTTCGCGCAACTGCTTTCCCACCAAT
Source organism: Luteolibacter sp. (assembly GCA_047605125.1). Lineage (GTDB taxonomy): Bacteria > Verrucomicrobiota > Verrucomicrobiia > Verrucomicrobiales > Akkermansiaceae > Luteolibacter. The sequence goes on along the minus strand of JASGGK010000002.1, from coordinate 33,330 downwards.
GCGGCCTGCCCGCGCTCGATCAACGGGCGAGCGTTTGGGAGCACGATGAAGTGGTCGCGGCGATCGAGGTCCAACAACCCGCGTGGAATCCGGGCGATGGCCACGGTTATCATCCGAGGACTTTCGGGGCGTTGGTTTCGGAATGCGTGCGGCGTTTGACGGGGGGGGGACTCGGCGATTATTGGCAAAAGCATCTCGCCGGTCCGCTGGGACTCGAATTCTGGATCGGTCTGCCGGAAGAACAATGGCCGCGTGTCGGGAAACTGTATCCGGGAAAAGCCGCGAAGCCGGATCTGGAAGCGGGGTTTTACAAGGAATTCAATACGGAAGGATCGCTGACACGCCGGGCATTCGGTTCGCCTCGCGGACTGCAAGCGGTGCATGAAATGAACGAAAGCCAGGCGTGGGCGGCGGGGCTGTCCGCGATGGGGGGCGTCGGCACCGCCTCGGCTTTGGCGAAATTTTATCAGGCGGCGATGGGGAAAATCCCGAGCGCTCTTTCGGAAAACGTCCGCCTGGCCTTGGCCACACCGGTATCCGCAGGCGATGACAAGGTTTTGCTTCGCCCGACGGTTTTCACCTGTGGTTGTCAGCGCGATCCTCTGGATGTCCAAGGGAGGAAAATGAGACACTTGTATGGCACTTCCGTTTCCGCCTTCGGTCATCCGGGAGCGGGAGGATCACATGCGTTTGCTGATCCTGAAACGGGGATTTCCTTCGCTTACACCATGAATCAGATGGAGTTAAGCGTGATGCCGGGTGAGAAATGCGTGAAGCTGATCGAGGCGCTTTTTTCGGAAATTTGAAAAAAAGCAATTTATTGCTTGCCGTTTCGTTCGGATTCGGGTAAATATCCGGCGTCGCAAGACAAGGCGGTCCGACTGAGATGCCTTCCTAGGTTAATGGGTTTTTCCTGGGGGGATGATCACTCGGGCCGCCTTTTTTATTAAGTGGAATGGAGCGCCGGTGTCCCCACCGGCTCTTTTTCCCCGAAGCCGGTGGGACACCGGCGCTCCAAGCCATGGAAGAATTTCATGAACAACCGATCAGCGGAGAACTGGATAACGGATGCTTCTTGTCAGCTCGCTTGCAGAGCGGAGATAAGTTGATTCATCGCTTCCGGTGTGTGTGCGGCCGAGACACTTATGCGCAGGCGGGCGGTACCGCGAGGGACGGTGGGGAAACGGATGGCGGGGACGAGAAGCCCCCTCGCTTCGAGATCTGCGGAGGCCTGGAGGGCGGATTCGTTCGATCCGAGGATGACCGGGTGGATCGGGGTGAGCTTCGAATTTTCCAGCAGGGAAAGGTTTTTCCGGAGTTGTTGGCGGAGTTTTTTCCCTTCTTCGGAGCGGATGAGTTCCAGTGATGCGAGCGCGGCGTGGGCGAGTGCGGGGGGCGGCGCGGTGGAGTAGATGAAGGAGCGGGCGCGGTTGGTGATGAGATCGGTCCAATCGCGGGAGGCGGCGAGGTAACCTCCGGAAAGGCCGGCGGCTTTGCTGAGCGTGCCCATTTGGAAGGTGACGCGCTGCTGGAGGCCGAGTGCTTCGGCGAGGCCCATGCCGTTTTCGCCGAGCACTCCGAAGCCGTGGGCCTCATCGAGCAGGAGCTGCGCGTCGTATTGCTCGGTGAGCGTGACGATTTCCGCGAGCGGGCACATATCGCCGTCCATGCTGAACACGGATTCGGTGACGACGAGGATGCGGGCGGTGGCGGATTTCTCGCGGCTGGATTCCAGCAGACGGGAGAGTTTTTCGAGATCGTTGTGCGGGAAAATGCGCAGGGTCGCGCCGGAAAGCCGGGCGGCATCGACGAGCGATGCGTGGCTGAGTTTGTCGAGGATGACGATGTCGTCTTTTCCGCAAACGGAGGTGATGGTGCCGAGCGCGGTGGCGAAGCCTGAAGTAAAAGTGAGGGCGGCTTCGGTTTGTTTTGCGGCGGCGAGGGATTCTTCGAGCCGCTGGTGGGGTGGAAGTGTGCCGCAAACGAGCCGGGATGCGGCGGAGCCGGCTCCGAAAAGCCGGACGCCTTCGATGAAAGCGGCTTCAATGCGAGGATTCCGGGCGAAGCCGAGGTAGTCGTTGGACGCGAAATTCCAAAGAATCTTTCCGTGGCGGATGACCTGAACTCCGGCGGGGGAATCGAGCGTGCGTGTGGTACGCAGCAATCCCTCAGCGGCAAGTTGGCTGAGGGATTCGGCGGGGGTCATGGGAGTGATGTTAAGCCGACAGGAGTGTCGGCGCTCCTTATCCTGCGATGGGGCGTTCGAGAGCCCAGGCGAGGAGTTTTTGGGAGTCTTTCCAGATGTTTGGCGTGGTGGATTTCAGCACGACGACGACGACGGCGCGTCCGTTGAAGCTGCCGGTGGCGACGAGGCAGCGGCCTGCGGCATCGGTGGTGCCGGTTTTGAAACCATCGCAATACGGGACGGTTTTGAGGAGCTTGTTGGTATTTTCCAGCAGGCGTGTGCCGCCGCCGCTGAATTGAAACTCGAAGGCTTTGGTGGAAACGAACGAGCGGAGAAGCGGGCTGCGGTAGGCGTAGCGGGTGGCGATGGCCATGTCGCGGGCGGTCGAATACTGGCCGGGAAGGGTGAGACCGTTCGGGTTGAGGAAATGGGAATTGCGCATGCCGAGGGAGGCGCATTTCTGGTTCATCATATCGGCAAAGCCCTCCTGGCTGCCGCCAACGTCACGGGCGAGACTGCGGGCGACATCGTTGGCGCTTTTGACCATGAGTGCCTTGAGAAGTTCGCGGCGGGTGTAGGTTTCACCGGGCTTCAGACCGAGCTTGGTCGGTTCGCAGGCGGCATCGCTGGGCTGAATGGTGACGACTTTATCGATATCACCGGTATCGATCACACAGAGCGCGGTGATGATTTTCTGGGTGCTGGCGACGGCGCGCGGTGAATCGGCGTTTTTCGCGTAAAGCACGCGGCCGGATTGAAGATCAACCACGATGGCGCTTTGGGCGACGATGGGCGGCGGCGGATTGCCCGGAACGCTGGAAGTGGCGGCCGGGGCGGCGTAATCGGCGACGGGAGATTGGGTCGGCTTGCGGGGAGGGGCCTTGCCTCCGCAGGAGGAAATGAGGCCGACGGTGAAAACGAGAGCGGCGAAACGAGCACAGAACAGCCGTGACATGGCGGGCATCATTCTCATGGATGGCTGGCCTTCAAGCCGCGAATCGAAAACGGCCGGGATTTTTCAATCCGCTTTTGGGGGCAGGAGGCTGCCGTCCATTTCGCCACCGGCGGTAGGAAGGTTTGGCTCTTTGAAATCGACGGGACCTTTGAAGAGCCAGAAGCTGCGTTTCGAAGCGGTGGAGTGATACGCGAGCGCTTGTTCGTGGCCGGATTTGACCTTTTTCAGGTCTTTTTCACGGGCTTCGACGACGTAAATGTCCGGTTCACGGCCGAATTTCGGCAGGCTGGGCATTTTGATATCACCCAATTTGGCGACGCTGTTTTTCGTCGCAGTAGCGGTGTTTTTGACCACTTTCATGGTGCCGCAGGAGCTTAAACCAAATGTCAGAGCCAGCAGGGAGAGTTTGGCGAAAAAGACTGGTTTCATAGGCGGTGGGAATCCGGGGCGGACGCTAGCACACAGGATAGCGGTGTCGATGCCGGGTTTTGTGTGACGAATTTGTCAGCGGGGCACGAGGGCGAGGAAATTCCGTACCGGACGGTTCCACGGAGCACGGCGGGTCAGCGGACCGCCGGAGATGTTAGCCGAAACCCAGAGATCGGAGGAACGTCCTCCATCGAGGTTCAGGGCGTGGCGGATGGGCCAGCCTGCGGGTTGGGCATGTGACAGAGTGTCAGATAATTGGGCGAGGGTGCAGGGAGAGGCTTGGCCGATCCACCAGCGGGTGCCGCCGTCCCAGAGAATGAAGGTGCGGACGGTGGTTTTTTCGTTTTCGAGACCGTGGACCGGCAGCGAATTTTCGATCAGGAAAGGACCGGCCTGGATGAGTTCCCTCTGGGATTTCGCGGCTTTGTTTCCGAGCGTCTGACGCCGGACAATGCTTAAATTTCCTGAAGCTTGTTGCAGCCAGACTCCGCTGCCGAGCGATGACGCGCCATTCCATGAGCCGGAAACCTGGCCTGCGGCGACGACGAGTCCGAGCGGAGCGCCTTCCGGGGTGAAAAATCCGGCGTTGATGACGGCGAGCGCGTTTTTCGCTGCTCCGACGCTGGCGGCATCCGGAAATTGAGAGCCGGGTCCGCCGGGTTGATCGACCACGGCGAGGTGGTGGGAACGGGAATCGAAAGCGACGCCTTCGAAGGTGACGCCATCGGCGGAAACCGAAGTGAGGCGCGGTGGTGAGAGGGGAGTTTGGGGTTTGGAGTTCACCACTACCGCACGGGGAGGCGCGGGTTGCGCGGCGGCGGCGTGGGGGGCGAGCGGCGCTTGCGAGCAACCGGCGAGGAGAAGGGCGGTGAATCCGCTGGCGATCAGACGCATGGGCGGAACGTAGTGGAGCCGTGGGAAAAGGAAAGTGGGGTTTTGAGCCGACGTGAACGTCAGCGGTCCGCCGGGCGTTGGCCGATGCCGAGGAGTGTCTGGAAACGCGGGGAGGCTTCTTCGCGATCGGCGACGAGGGTTTCGATCCGGGCGAATCCGCTGCGTTCGAGCATGGCGGCGAGATCGCTTTCGGAAAATCCGAGCCAGCGGTCCGCGTAGAGTTCGCGGGCTTCCTCGAACTGGTGCTGGAGGAGATCGAGAATGATGAGGCGGCCGCCGGGTTTAAGCCGTTGAAACGCGGCGTCGAGCGCGCGTTGCGGGTGCTCGGCGTGATGGAGTGCCTGGCTGAGAATGGCGAGATCGAGCGTGGCGGGATCGATCGGTGGATTTTCGATGTCGCCGAGGCGGTATTCGAGATTGGTGAGGCCGTGTCGGGCGGCGAGCGATTGGCCGAACTCGACCATTTTCGGTGAAAGATCGACGGCGATGACTTTTTCCGCCCGCTGGGCGAGGAGTTGGGCGAGCGTGCCTTCGCCCGCTCCGAGGTCGGCGACGACTTGATAATTCAGCACTTTGATGAGCGCTTCGGCGAGGGCTTTCCAGGAGCGGCCCGGCACGTAGTCCTTGCCGAAACGTCCGGCCAACTCGTCGAAATACGCTCGTGAGCGATCAAGGCGTTTTCTCAGCAAATGGCGGAGAGCGGATTCATCGGAAGTGACTTCCGGGACTTCGAGCGCGGCGAGACGGGCGACTTCGAGGAGGTCTGCGGGTGCGTTGCAGGTGTAGATGTTGTTTTTTCCGCTGCGTTCGTCGGTGACGAGCCCGGAGGTTTTGAGTTGGGAAAGCTGGGTGGAAATCCGGCTCTGGCCCATGCCGAGGATTTCCTGAAGTTCGGCGACCGAAAGCTCCTCCTGCCGCAGCAGCATGAGAATGCGCAGGCGGGTGGGGTCGGAAATAAGCTTCAGGGATTTCAGCACCGAGGGCATGGAAATAAAGGTATCAACAAATCACGATTTGACGATGCGAAATTTCCGTGCATGCTACGCGCGTCCATGAGTACTTACATTTTCTCCTCGGAGTCCGTTGGTGAAGGCCATCCGGATAAAGTTGCCGATACGATCTCGGATGCGATCCTCGATGCGTGCCTTGCTCTCGATCCGAAAAGCCGCGTGGCGTGCGAAACGTTCGTGAAAAGCAACGTCGTGGTCGTCGGTGGTGAAATCACCATTCCATCGCTCCAGGACAAAAAGAAAGGCACGACCAAGCCGCTCGATCAGGCGATCAACATCGGAAAAATCATCCGCGACGCGGTGCGTGAGATCGGCTACGTGAACAATGACGACGTTTTCCACGCGGACACGCTTTTCATCAACAACTACCTCACCGCGCAAAGCCCGGACATCGCCCAAGGCGTGGACGCCGCCGCTGCGGAAGGTAAGAAACACAAGGAGCAAGGCGCCGGTGACCAAGGCATCATGTTCGGCTATGCGTGCGATGAAACTCCGGAGCTGATGCCCGCGCCGATCATGTTCGCGCACCGCCTCGGCCGCGAACTCACCCGCATCCGCAAGGCGGGCAAGCAAGCGAAATGGCTGCGTCCGGATGCGAAGTCCCAGGTGTCCGTCGAATACGTCGATGGAGTGCCGACCCGCATCGTGAACGTTGTGATTTCCACCCAGCACGCGGAGGGCGTCGAGCACGCCGAGATTGAGAAATTCTGCATCGAGCAGGTGATCAAGAAAGTCCTGCCGAAGGAAATGCTCACGAAGGAAACCGAGTATCTCATCAACCCGACCGGCAAGTTCGTCATCGGTGGCCCTCAGGGCGACACCGGTCTCACCGGCCGTAAGATCATCGTCGATACCTACGGTGGCACCGGTCGTCACGGTGGCGGTGCCTTTTCCGGCAAAGACCCGTCGAAGGTGGACCGCTCCGCCGCCTACATGGGCCGCTGGGTTGCGAAAAACGTCGTCGCCGCCGGTCTCGCCAAGCGTTGCGAAGTCCAGTTCGCCTACGCCATCGGCCACCCGCGTCCGGTCAGCGTCCACGTCGATACCTTCGGCACCGGCATCAAGCCTGACGCCGACATTCTCGCCGCGGTGCTCAAGGTTTTCTCCTTCAAGCCTGCCGACATCGTCAAACAGCTCAACCTTCTTCGCCCGATCTATTCGAAGTCCACCAACTACGGTCACTTCGGAAAAGACGACACGGACCTTACGTGGGAAGCCACGGACAAGGCGGCGGCGCTGAAGAAGGCCGTAGGCTGAAGTTTGCCAGGTTCAAGTTTTCAGTTTTCAGGAAAGATCTGGAAACCGCACTTGAGCCGCTCTCAAAGAATTCTGAAAACTGAACACTGAAAACTAACAACTTCTTATGAGTTTTACCGACTACAAAGTTCGCGACATCGGCCTTGCCGATTTCGGTCGCAAGGAAATCGAAATCGCCGAGCACGAGATGCCGGGCCTCATGGCCACCCGCGCCAAGTACGGCCCGGAGCAACCGCTCAAGGGCGTGCGCATCATGGGTTCGCTGCACATGACGATCCAAACCGCCGTGCTCATCGAGACGCTCGTCGCACTCGGTGCGGAAGTGCGCTGGGTTTCCTGCAACATTTTCTCCACCCAGGATCACGCCGCCGCGGCCATCGCCGCCGCAGGAATCCCGGTGTTCGCCTGGAAGGGTGAAACGCTGGAGGAATACTGGTGGTGTACCTGGCAGGCTTTGGTGAATCCAGAGGGCCTCGGACCTGAGCTCATCGTCGATGACGGTGGCGATGCGACGCTTCTCATTCACAAAGGCTACGAACTCGAAAATGGTTCCGACTGGGTGAACACCCCGTCCGGCAATCACGAAGAGCAGGTCATCAAGGATCTGCTCAAGAAGGTCCACTCCGAGCAACCGGGAATTTTCGCGAAGATCGTGAAGGACTGGAAAGGGGTTTCCGAGGAAACCACCACCGGCGTCCACCGCCTCTATCAAATGGCGAAAGCGGGCACGCTTCTCGTCCCGGCGATCAACGTGAACGATTCCGTGACCAAATCGAAATTCGACAACCTCTACGGCTGCCGCGAGTCGCTGGTGGACGGTATCAAGCGCGCGACCGACGTGATGATTTCCGGAAAAGTCGGCGTCGTTTGCGGATACGGCGATGTGGGCAAAGGTTGCGCCCAGGCGCTCCGCGGCCAAGGCGCGCAAGTGGTCGTTACGGAAATCGATCCGATTTGCGCTCTGCAAGCGGCGATGGAGGGCTTCCGCGTTCTTACTCTCGAAGACACTCTCGGCTGGGGCGATATCTACGTCACCACCACCGGAAACTTCGACATCATCCGCCTCGAGCACATGGAGAAGATGAAGGATCAGGCGATCGTTTGTAACATCGGCCACTTCGACAACGAGATCCAGATCGACAAGCTCAACGCCGCTCCTGGCGTGGAGCGCACGAACATCAAGCCGCAGGTGGACAAGTACACCTTCCCGACCGGCAACAGCATTTACATGCTCGCCGAAGGCCGCTTGGTGAACCTCGGCTGCGCCACCGGCCACCCGAGCTTCGTGATGTCGAACAGCTTCACCAACCAGACACTCGCGCAGATCGATCTCTGGAAAAACAAGGACGTCTACAAGGCGGGCGAAGTGAAGGTGCTGCCGAAGCAGCTCGACGAAGAAGTTGCCCGTCTGCACCTTGCGAAAGTCGGAGCCAAACTCACGACGCTCACGCAAGCGCAGGCCGATTACATCAGCGTCCCGGTCGAAGGCCCTTACAAGCCGGACCACTACCGCTATTAAGCGATCTCTCAAAAGAAGCGGGCAACGAGAGTTGTCCGCTTCTTTTTTGCTTGTTTTAGTTCAAATGAAGTGATAATTTGTTTCATATGAAGGAGAAAGGCATTCCCAGTAGCCGTCTCACGGGTGGTGATGATCTGATTGAAAGCAGCATCGTCAATGAGCCGGAAGTGCTTTACGTTGTGGATCAAGTCCGTGACGGCTTGCCGTTTTCGGCGTTTGAAGTTCTTCGGAAAAAACTCGGCGTGACGGAAGATCGGCTCGGTGAGTTGCTGGGGATTTCCCGCGCGACGTTGCATCGCCGGAAAAAGGCGGCGCATCTGGAACGGGCGGAATCGGATCGTCTGGCACGGTATGAGCGGCTTTTCGCTCATGCGGCCGCGACTTTCGGCGGTGCGGCGGAAGCCCGTGAGTGGCTGGGGACTCCGGCGTTGGATTTTCATTGGGAAACGCCGCTGGACTATGCGGATACGGAGATCGGCGCGCAGGCGGTGGATCGTTTGTTAGGCCGGATCGAGCACGGTGTTTTTTCCTGAAAATGGCGAAGTTTTACAGGCTGGTGCAGGAGCAGTGGGCTGCTTATGCGAAGAATGGCGAAGGCGCGCGGTTGTATGGCGGGCGCTGGAATCCGGCGGGCATGCCCGCGGTTTATCTCGCTGGCTCGCGGGCGTTGGCGGCGTTGGAAGTGGTGGTGCACGCGCCGCGTCAATCGTTGCGGATTCCGTGGTGTTTGTTCGAGGTGGAGATCCCGGATGAGTGGATCGAAAATTCGGCGAAAATGAAATTGCCGCCCGATTGGCAAAACCGGCCTGATTCGCCCGGAGCACAGGCGTTTGGCGGGAAATGGCTGCGCGGGAAAGCCGCAGTGGCGCTGCAACTGCCGAGCGTGATTATTCCTGAAGAGCCGGTTATGCTGGTGAATCCACTGCACACGGATGCGGGGAATTTAAAATGGTCCGCCGCGCAGGAGTTCCGGTTCGACGAGAGGCTTTGAAAAGACCGGTGTGGACACCGGCGCTTGTATCTTTCTTTTGACGCCGAATCGCGCTTCATTGCGTATCAGCGATCAAGTGGGTGATCGGGCCTAAATCCTTCCCGATCACCCGGCTCACGGCGGGTTCCTGTCGGCGCTCGAGCCGCTTCACGCGAGCTCATATGGAGTTGGAACCGTCTTGAGCATCTTGGTCACTCAGTTCGAACCGTTACATGAGCCGACGGCTTGCCGGCGAGCTCCCATCACAAGCATGAACGAACCAATATGAAGACATTACCTCATTCCCAATCCGTCGTCCACCTCGGCGTTGATGTCGCCAAAACCGAACTCGTCATCGACTTCAACGGCTCCATCAAACGCTTCCCCAATCACCCCAAAGGCATCGCCGGACTTCTCTCCGCCGCTTCCGCCATGCCCTCCGCCCACCTCGTCTGTGAGGCGACTGGAGGCTACGAACAACCTCTCGTCCAAGCCGCCATGCACGCGGCCATCCCCATCAGCATCGTCCCCGGACAACGCATCCGCAACTTCGCCAAATCCCTCGGATGCATGGCAAAAAGCGACCCCATCGACGCCAAAATCATCTCCCGCTTCGCCGCCGTCTCTTCCCCCAAACCCATGCAAGCCAAGGACTCCGCCACCCTTGCCCTCGCCGATCTCATGCGCGCCCGTGCCGAACTCATCGACTCACGGCTCCGCGAAACCAACCGCCTCGAACATCACACCGACCCCCTCGTCAAACGGCTCTTCCAACGCCTCATCCGCACCCTGGAAAAACAAATCGAGACCATCGACCAACAAGCCGCCAAACTCATCGCCGGCCAACCCGCCCTCGCCGCCGCCGATCAACTCTTGCGCCAAACCTCCGGCGTCGGCCCCCAAACCAGCCGCATCCTGCTTGCCGCCATGCCCGAGCTCGGCTGCGTCGGACGGCGCTCCATCGCCTCACTCGCCGGACTCGCCCCCTTTGACCGGGACAGCGGGAAAATCCAAGGCCGCCGCTTCATCCAAGGCGGCCGCCGCCAGGTTCGCAGCGTCCTCTTCATGGCCGCCATTTCCGCCAGCCAACACAATCCCGTCCTCAAAAGCTTTTACCAACGGCTGCGAACCGCCGGAAAACCCGGCAAGTCCGCCATCGTGGCTGTCGCCCGAAAACTCCTCATCCACCTCAATACCCAAATGGCAAAATTCCTCGGAAATCCTCTTGCCACTTAACACCGTTACTCCATGACGAGAGGTTGTGAAAAGTCCGGTGTGCTCCTCCTCCGCATCATGCGGCGTCCTGGTCTTCGCGGCGTTTGCGGTAGCTGGGCGGGCGTTCGCCGAGGACGGTTTGGCGGTTGATGCTGACGGCGTCGATGTCTTTGCGGGATGGGATGTCGAACATGACATCGAGCATCAGTTTTTCGAAAATCGAACGCAGGGCGCGGGCGCCGGTGCCGCGGCGGACGGCTTCTTCCGCCATGGCACGCAGGGCGTCGCGGGTGACGCGGAGTTTCACATCGTTCATCGAGAGCTGCTTGCCGTATTGTTTGACAAGCGCGTTTTTCGGCTCGGTGAGGATGTTGACGAGTTCGTCTTCGGTGAGCTTGCGCAGCGAGGTGATGACGGGCAGGCGGCCGATGAATTCCGGGATCAGGCCGAAGTGGAGAAGGTCTTCCGGCTGGACTTTGCCGAGGATGTTGGCGGCGTTTTCCTCGAGTTCGGAGGAAGAGGCTTCGGAGTGGAAACCGAGGGTATTGCGACCGAGGCGACGCTTGATGATGTCTTCGAGGCCGACGAAGGCTCCGCCGCAGACGAAGAGGATTTTCTCGGTGTTGACCTGGATGTATTCCTGCTGCGGATGCTTGCGGCCTCCTTGCGGCGGGACGTTGCAAACGGTGCCTTCGAGGATTTTCAGCAGCGCTTGCTGGACACCTTCACCGGAGACGTCGCGGGTGATGGAGACGTTCTCGGTCTTGCGGCCGATCTTGTCGATTTCATCGACGTAAATGATGCCGCGCTCGGCTTTGGCGACGTCGAATTCGGCGGCCTGGAGCAGGCGGAGAATGATGTTTTCCACATCTTCACCGACGTAGCCCGCTTCGGTGAGGGTGGTGGCATCGACGATGCAGAACGGAACGTCGAGCACGCGGGCGAGGGTGCGGGCGAGCAGGGTTTTGCCGGAGCCGGTGGGGCCGAGAAGGAGGACGTTGGATTTCTCGATTTCCACTTCGCGGTATTCTTCCCGCACGCCGATGTCGTTCTGGCGGAGGCGCTGGTAGTGGTTGTAAACGGCGACGGAGAGGACTTTTTTCGCGTGTTCCTGGCCGATGGCGAATTCATCGAGCTTCGCCATGAGTTCGGCGGGAGTGGGGATGCGGCAGCCGGATTCGGATGATGCGGCGGTTTTTCCCTTGGCGGGGACGGCGGCGAGTTCTTTTTCGAGGATGTTCGCGCAGACGTCGATGCATTCGTTGCAGATGTAAACGCCGGGGCCTGCGATGAGTTTTTTGACTTCGGAATGGCTCTTACCGCAGAAGGAGCACATGGTCAGGTTGGAAGCGCGGGCCATATCGGAAAAAAGATGAGAGCGGGAGGATTTCAGAAAAATGAACTGAAATCCAGCCCCGAAGTGGCGGAATGTGCGCCACTTCGGGTGGATGAGGGAATTAGGCTTTTGGTTCCTGAAGCGCCGCGGCGACGGCGTCCGGGAGTTGCTTGCGGCTTTCGAGGACTTTATCGACGAGGCCGTAAGCGACGGATTCTTCTGCGGTCATGTAGTTGTCGCGCTCGGAATCCTTTTTCAACTGCTCGGTGGTCTTGCCGGTGTGATGGGCGAGAATGCCGTGGAGGCGGTTGTTGAGGTTGATCATGAAGCCAAAGGTGCGCTCCACATCGAGGGCGGTACCTTGGGCGCCACCGGAGACCTGGTGGATCATCACGTGGGAGTTCGGCAGGCAGAAGCGCTTGCCTTTTGTTCCGGCGGTGAGGAGCACGGAGCCCATGGAGGCGGCGATGCCGATGCAGTAGGTGTTCACATCACAGGTGAGGAACTGCATGGTATCATACATCGCGAGTCCTGCGGTGACGGAGCCACCGGGGGAGTTGATGTAGATGTGGATGTCCTTTTTCGGATCCTGCATTTGCAGGAACAGAAGCTGGGCGATCACCGAGTTCGCCACGTAATCGTCAATGGCGGTGCCAATGAAGATGATGCGGTCCTTGAGAAGGCGTGAGTAGATGTCGAACGAGCGCTCGCCGCGTCCGTCCTGCTCGACGACCATCGGGACGTAGTAGCTGTTTCTCGGGGTGGATTGGCTCATGTCGGGAGATTGGAAATTATTCATCAATGCTGGCTTCGGTGGACTCGACTACGGTGGCGTTCTCCACCAGGAAGTCAATGGCCTTACCGATGATCATGGAGCCGCGGATGCTGGAAAGGCGTCCGTTGCGCTGCATGTCCTTGATGAATTTTTTCGGGGAAATCTTCCGGGAGTTCGCGATTTGGGCGAGGTGGTTCACCAGTTCGGCGTCGGACACGGTGATTTTCTCGAGGCGGGCGATTTCCTGAAGGATGAAATTCGTGCGCAGGTTGGTGACGGCCTGGTTGCCGGCGCTGGCGAGGATTTCAGCTTGCTGGGTCTCGACTTCTTCCGGAGTCATGCCGGATTGGACGCCGCGCTGGACCATTTGGTTGGCCTGGCTTTGGGTCTCCTGGGTGACGAGTTCGTCCGGAAGTTCGAATTCGATCTTGTCGTTGAGGTGGGCGACGATCTGGTTGACCTTTTGGTCGTCGATCTTTCGCTTGCGCTCGGATTGCATGTTTTCGCGGATGATCGTTTTGATGTCGTCGATCGTTTTGCCCGGAAGAAGCTTGGCGGCGAGCTCGTTGTCGAGTTCGGGAAGGATGGCTTCCTTGAGTTCCTTGACGGTGGTGGCGCAGACGAGGGTCTTGCCAGCGATGCCGGAAAGAGCGAAGTCTTCCGGGATGGTGACGGAGATTTCCTTGGAGTCTCCGACGTTGAGGCCTACGAGTTGGGCGGCGAAGCCTGGAAGGAATGCGGCTTCATCGAGGCGGACCCAGAAACCTTCGCGACCGGCGATATAGCCTGCGGACTTGCCGAGGAATTCTTCGGTCGGCTGGCCGTCGACGGTAGAGGTGTAGTCGATGACTGCAAAGTCACCCATAGCGGCGGCGCGGCCTTCGATGTCTTTGAAATCGGCGAAACGCTCTTGGAGGGCGGTAAGTTGCTTTTCGATTTCTTCTTCCGGCACTTCGAGCGGAGGAACGGTGACGGAGATGTTTTTGTATTCAGGAAGAGTGACTTCCGGAGCGAGAGTCAGCTTCGAGCTGAAGGAAAGACCGCCTTCCGGGGTGGATGTGACGTTTTCCGGCACGCCGAAATCGAGAACTTTGAGGGATTCCTGCTTGAGCGCTTCGTCGAAGGCTTCGTTGATGAGGCTGCCGTTGAGCTCTTCGTTGATTTCCTTTTGGAAACGCTTTTCGACGACGGCTTGAGGGGCCTTGCCGGGGCGGAAACCGGGAACGCGGGCCTTGCTGGCGTAGCCACGGACGATTTCGGCGCGTTGGCCGGTGACTTTTTCCGCTGGGATTTCCACGCGGAGGGTGGCGACGCATTTAGGCTGCTTCTCGACGACAATGTTCATGGTAAAATGGGCCGGTCTTCTACGCCGGGGCGGGGAAACTAGGGGAAATTCCCGCCTATTGTCAAACGGGGTCTTGCGTTTTCCTCGCGGAAAGGCGCGGTCCTGTGAGGATTTTGAGACAATCCGCGCCGATGGGGAAAGGAAGTGGGAGCCGGTACTCCGGAGAAGCTTTGTTTTCCGGATGAAAATGAGAGGGAGAGGAGCGTTTTTAATAAGCCCTATAAGCCTTATAAGAAGCGCAGCACTTCAGCGAGTTTGATTTCCAGAAGATGTGGAACCCGGTGAAAGAGAGAAGGTTCGTTAGAACGGGGAGTTTTCCATGGCGGGCAGGCTATCAAGGAATGCGGGGGAGCAGCCTTTCACTTTGAACCATCCGTCTTTGGTTTTTACTGCTTTCAGGGGCTCCGCAGTCGTGCAGAGAACAAGGCAACCGATGAAAAAGGCAATGGCGGCCTTGAAGGAAATCGAAGCGTGGGAGACTGGAATGAGGTCGAGAAACGGTGCGATCAGCAAAGCCGCTCCAAAAAGGATCAATGCCGCTCCTTGCCACAATTTCCGACGTTTTTTCCGAAGGATGTCATGACTCTGGCTGTAAGTGATGACGGCTGTTTTTTGAAAACAGACCAACAAGATCAATCCGAGGAGCAGTCCGAGCATTCCTTCCGCCAGACCAAAGAAAAAGAAGAAGGTCATGACGAACAAGATCCACGAAGGTGCCCACGTGACGCGGAACTTGCGTCGTTGACCGTCGGCAAAAACGGGCAAATTAGTGATCCAGCAGCGGTCCGGCAGTTCCGCCCCATCTTTGAGAATTAAATACTCTCCTTCACGGAAGATCGTGGAATGGCAGTGGGAATGATGCTCGGATTTTAGGCGGAAATCTTGAGCGCTCATGGACCTGATGATATCCAGTGCCACAAGGTCGGGTCCAGTTGATCTTTCGCATCATTCACCACTTTCTCCGCATCTTTCTTATCGTGTAAAATCGCGAAAACGGTGGAGCCGGAACCGCTCATGAGGGCGGCGCGGACTTTGGGGCGGGCGAGGAGCCATTGCTTGAGCTCGGGGAGGAAGCGGTGTTTTTCGAAAACGGGGCGCTCAAGGTCGTTTTCGAGAATCAGGCCGTCGATTTCCTGCGGGGCGTAAGAGATGCCGGGGATTTCGGCGGAGTCTTTCCAGTGTTTGTAGGCATCGGGTGTGGAGACGCCGAAGCCGGGTTTTAGCAACAGAACCGGAAAGGATGGCGGGGATTCGACGGGGGTGATGATTTCGCCGCGGCCGGTGCAGCGGGCGGCTCCGGGATAGAGGAAAAACGGGATGTCGGAGCCGATTTTCGCCGCCATTCCGGCGAGTTGCTCGATGGAAAACGGGGAGTCGTGCCAGTGGTTGAGGCCGAGCAGGGTGGAGGCGGCGTCGCTGCTGCCACCGGCGAGACCGGCACCGTGCGGGATGCGCTTTTCGAGGGAAATGCGGATTTCGAGCGGCGTGCCGAGGGCGGTTTCGAAAAGCCGGGCGGCTTTGACGACGAGGTTGGTTTCGTCGGTCGGGACGCCGGGGGAGGAGCAGGTGAATTGGAAATCCGGTGCGGGCTGGAAGGTGAGGATGTCGGTGAGATCGGGGAGTTTCACCATCAGGGTGTCGATGGCGTGGAAGCCGTCGGTGCGCTTTCCGAGAACTTTGAGGGAGAGATTGAGCTTCGCAGGGGGGAAGAGGGTGAGGGATCTCATGGGAGGGGGGAAGGTTATCGGGGGGGAAGAGCTGGCAAGTCTTTGCGCTTCTCTTTAAGATCTCAGCGTTTTGGGAGTTTCGATTTCTTGCGCGAGCCGGTGTGGACACCGGCGCTCCATCAGGAATCGCGGGTGATGAGGGCGAGCATGCGGCCGGTTTTTCCGAGTTCGGTGCGGTAGCTGTAGAAGCGCCGGAGGTCGGCGGCGGTATCGAGGCCGCAATCGAGAAACTCGCCGAGGCCTGCGGCTTCGGCCTGGCGGGCGATGTCCGCGGCGAAGTCGATCTCGTAGTACGGCGGGCGGATGCAGGGGCTGAGCACGGCGGTGACATTCTCGGGGAGAGTGCCGAAATCGCGCTTCATGGCGTGCAGGGCGTTTTGGAGGATATTGCCCTCGGTGCCTTTTTTGCCGGAATGAAGCAGGCCGATGGCTCCGGTTTTTCGGTCGGCGAGCCAGATGGCTCCGCAATCGGCGACGTAAATGCCGAGGACGATGCCGGGAGTGGAGGTGATGAGTCCGTCCACATGGGGGACGACGGGGAGGCCGTCCGGGGCGAGGATTTGGGAGGCGCCGGGAACGGTGGAGACTTCGGCGCTGTGGATTTGCTCGGCTCGCCACCAGCTTTTGGCGTGAGGAGAGAAGGCTTTTACGGCGGCTTCGTGGAGAGGCCGGAGCTGGTTCATCGCCTCGGCGCGGTCGCCGGTGATGGGGATTTCCGGGAATCGTTCGATCCACGTGGCGCGGACGCCGGGGATTTTGTGGATTGGGTCTAGAAATGGGAGCGCCTCCGTCACGCGGGGACCGTAACGGAGGCACTGAGGTTTCGCCAAGCTGGTTTATGAGTTGGCAAATTCAGTCATTCACGCGATCGCGCGGCCTTGAATGGCTCTGCGGGTATGTTCGACTGTTTCTGCCTCATCTTCATCCATCCCTGCCAGAATGCCGGCGAGGTCGCTTGCAATTTCCTTGCGCATCTTGGAAACCAGTTCGGTTCCTTTTGAGGTGATGCGCACCATGATTTTGCGGCGGTCTTCAGCGGCGTGCACGCGCTCAACGTAGGACAGTTTTTCCAATCGATCGACGAGGCCGGTAGCGGCAGCCGTCGAATGGCCCATCTTTTTCGCGATGTCGGACATGGTCAGATATTCTTCGCTGGAAAGATAGGTGAGGAGGAAGAACTGAGGGAATGAGATGTTTCCTTTGTTGAGTTCTGTGGACAGGTTGAGGATGCAGCTTCTCTGTGTGAACAGGACGAAGTCAGCAAGACGGTCCGCATCAGCTTTCACTGACACGCCCGCGGCGCTCGATGTGCTTAGTTTCATTATGGCTGGTTGTAGTGTTCATGTTTCGGGACATGTAAGGGGGCACAGCCATTGCGGAAATAAAGCTACCCGGTTTCCCGGATAGTAATCAACTCTAAAGTTAAAATATTTCTAAAATGACTGCTGGTTTGTTGGGACTTTTTGAAATTACCGAATCGGGAGCCATTTGGGAAGGAAAGAAATTGGGAAAACTTAAATATTTTTTTGAACGTTTACTCCTGTCCGGTTTTGGGAGTTTCCAAGGGGTTGGCCGGGGCGGGCGGAGTTAGAGGGGGTGGGTTTTCCGTGGTTTGTGTGGATTCCTTGACGTTTCGGTAGTAAACGCCATCGCCTACGGCCACCGATCCGGACTGGATGTCAGCGGCCGCGTATTGGCCGAGTTGCTCTCCGGTCGCTAACAAATTTGCGGTGTGTTCCCCGTCTCCGCGAGTTGTGAGGATGCTGTTCGCGGGAACGTCCCAGTTTCCATAACTTTGAATTAACACAAAGCGTCGCTCGGGAGGGGTGGAGGCGATGCGTCCGACGAGTTGGGGTGGGGCCGCGCTTTTATTTTTAGCTTTTTCCACCTGATGGGTTGCCTTTGGCGCGATGCAGGAAGTCAGGGAAGCTAAAGCAAATGCGGCGAAAACTCGTAAAGGAGTGCTCATTTTCAGGGAGGGGAAATGATCGGGAAGGGATGAAGGCCGGAGATTTAGCGGCAAAAAAGCGTGAAAGATCGCGAAAATTTTCAAATTTCACGGCGAGAGGCGGTCGATTTTCCAGCCGCTTTGAGTGCGGCTGTAGAGAAACCGGTCGTGCAGGCGGGCGGGGCCGCCCTGCCAGAATTCGATGGATTGCGGGACGACGCGGTAGCCGCCCCAGAAGGATGGGAGGGGGATTTCGCCGTTTCCGAACTTTTCTTTCATTTCGGAAAGTTTCTGCATGAGGAATTTCCGCGAGGTGATGACTTCGCTTTGATTGGAAACCCAGGCGCCGATCTGGGATTCGCGCGGGCGGGAGGTGAAGTATTTCAGGGATTCCGTGGTGCTGATTTTTTGGGCGATGCCTTGGATGATGACCTGGCGTTCGAGGGTGATCCACGGAAAGAGCAGGCTGGTTTTGTTGTTTCCGGCCATTTGCCGGGATTTCCGGCTGCTGTAGTTGGTGAAAAACACGAAGCCGTCCTCGTCGAAATATTTCAGGAGAACGGTCCGCTGGAAGGGCATGCCGGTTTCATCGACGGTGGCGAGGGTCATGGCATTCGGCTCGTAAACTCCGAGTTCCGTGGCTTGGGAAAACCATTGGGAGAATTGCCGGATCGGGTTTTCGGCAAGCTCTTCGCGGTGGAGGCCTCGGGCGGAGTATTCTTTACGGAAGTCGGAGATGTCCATGAGGCAAGGTGGAATATCCCGTGAAGGATGCCAATGAGAAGTCTTCCTCAAATCCTGCGGATCACCCCGTCATGCGGTGCGAAAGGCAGGTGGGGCTGGCGGGAGTGCATCTTTTCCTTTTCGGATTTCATGGTTTGGGAAAATAGAAGTGTTGGAAATTTTTGAGCGTGAGATGGGTCAACGCGTCCTTTGAAAGGTCGAGTGCTTTGGCGAAAGCGGTGGCGATGGCTGGGAGATTTGCCGGGTGGTTGTGGGAAGCCGGAAGCGGATGGGAAATGATCGCGTCTGGCGGGAGCATGTCCGGCGCGTCGGTTTCCACGAGGATGCGGTCTTTCGGAAGCTGCCGGAAGACTTCGAGGACTTTGGCTTTTTTCGAATGCAGGAAATAGCCGGAGAAGGAAAAATATGCGCCAAGGGGAATCAGACGTCGGGCGATTTCGGGCGATCCGCCGAAGGAATGCATGAGGAAATTTTCCGGCGGAGTTTCTTGATCGAACGCGTCGAAAAGCGGTTGCCAGGCTTTGAGGCAATGAATGGTGAGCGGGCGTTGCAGTTCGCGGGCGATGCGGATTTGGGTGAGAAAAACGGGATTTTGAATTTCCAGCGAAGGTTCGGAAACCCAGCCGTCGATCCCGCATTCGCCGATGCTGGCTTGAGGATGTTTTTCCAGCAGTTCGCGCAGACGGATTTCCCAGCCGTCTTTGGCGAGATGGGCTTTCCACGGATGGATGCCGAAAGCGGGCAGGATGAAATCCGAGTGATCGAGCGCGAGTTTTTCGACTGCGTGCCAATCGGCTTCGGAGGTCGCGTTGGCGACGCAGCGGGAAATCCCAGCGGATTTCATGTCGCGGATCATCGCGGGCGCATCGGTGAAACGAGCATCCTGCAGGTGATTGTGGGCATCGATCCACGTGGTCATGGGATGGAGTGTGAAATTTTTTCTCGGGATGAAAAAGGGATTTCAAACGAACGTGATTTCGATCAGATGTTGTGGATCATGCGGGGAATGCGAATTTTGATTTTGGCGGGGTTGGCGGTTTTGCCGGTGCGGGCTGAGGAAGGTGGGAAATTGGTGGCAGCAGCGCGGCAACAGATCGGCGTGACGAAATTATACGATCCGGGCTATAGCTCTCTGGAGTATCCGAACGGCGATGTGCCGATGGAACGCGGAGTTTGCACGGACGTGCTGATCCGGGCGATGCGGAGCGGTTTTTCGATGGATCTCCAGCAACTGGTGCATGAGGACATGAAGGGGCATTTTTCCGAATATCCACAGGATTGGGGGCTGCGCAAACCGGACCGGAACATCGATCACCGGCGCGTGCCGAACCTGCAAACGTGGTTCAAGCGCAAGGGCTGGGCATTGGAGGTTTCAAAGGACGCGAAAAACTATCTGCCGGGCGATGTGGTGACGTGCACCGTGCCGCCGAATTTACCGCATGTGATGATCGTGAGCGACCGGAAATCCGAATCCGGCGTGCCGCTGGTGATTCATAACATCGGCGGTGGTACGGTGGAGGAAGACCGGTTGTTTGATTTCCCGCTGACGGGACATTATCGGGTGAAGGAAAAATAAACGAAGGCAACGCGAATCATGCGGATCTAACGAATGAAGAAGGAGTTCATCTGATTCTTGCCAATTGTATCGTCATTTTATGAGGAATGTTTTCATTTCAGTCTTTTCTGCAGCTCTTCAACCGTAGCGAGGATGATTGGATTTTGTTCTTCGGCGCGGTAGCGGATGCCGATGGTGAAGGCTTTTGGGAGGAGGGATTCAAAGACGTGTGTGAATTTGAGTCCTTGTGAGCCGAGGTGGAGGCGCCTTTCGGCATCGCCGGGGAGGAGCAGGACGCCGAGGCCGAGTTTGCAGGCATCGAGGGCTTCCAGCTCGGTGGTGCATTCGATGCGTTCTTCGAGGGTGAAGCCGTAGGCGGTTTGGCACCAATCGGATAAAAACTCGCGGAAGCCCATCGCGAGGGAAGGCGAGGGCAGGATGATGGTGGTGGAAATGGCTTGGGGGAAATCGAAGTGCTGGAGATCGAACGAATAATAGGAGGGATTCCACGCGAGGGTGATGCCGCGCTGCTGTTGGAGGGAAAGGCATGCGATGCCTTGTCCGTCTCCTGCTTTGAGAAATGAACCGGTGATGACGATATCGGCTTCGTAGTTTTTCAAAGCGGCGAGCCAATCGGCATGCGGGCCGAGTTCTCGCCAGTCTTCAGAGGCGGGGGATTGGGTGGCGGCATGGTTTTTCGCTTTTTGGGTGCAGTGGCTGCCGTCCGCGAGGATTTTCACCTGCTTCGATTGCGCGCGTTTCCAGTAGGCGGCGCGGCGGAGAATGGCGGTGTATTCCCGCTCGATGTCACGCATCATGGGGGTGAGCGCTTTTCCCTGCTCGGTAATGGCGGTGCCTTCCGGTGATCGATGGAAAAGCGGGAAACCGATGATTTGTTCGAGCTTCGCGATCTGGGCGCTGACGGCGGGCTGGGTGATGCCCAGCTGTTTGGCGGCACCTGAAAAGCTGCGGCTATCGACAAGCGCGAGGAAGATTTGGATTTCCCGGATTTCGGGGTTGATCATGACTTGTCGGTGAAAGCTTTGATTTTCCCGGCGAGGGTGGGCAGGAATTCGTAGGGATGCTGGCGCAGGAAGCTGGCGTGGAGATCCATCTGGAAAGAGCCGGTCCAGGAGGTTTCCGCGGATTGCCAGATGGAAGGGTCCGCCGAGGTGTCAGGAGCGAGGATGAGGGTGTCTTCCGGGCATTCTCCCGGATAGTCCAGCCAACGGAGCCATTGTTTTTCCGGGAGGTGAGTCCATCCGCGATCAAATCCGTGGAGGGGTGGAAGCTGGGGCATTCCTTCCAATTGGAGGAGATATATGGTTTTGAAGCGGTCGTAAGACATCGGGGCGGGACCGGAGCGGGGAAGCCGGCAGAACATCCGGAATGGAGTTTTTCCTGCCTGAATGGTCATGAAACGTTTTGGATTCCCTTCCCAGCAGCCGATGAACAGATCGCATTGTCCATCAAGCAACGCCTTGCCGGCATCTCCCGCGTTGACCGCGGTGTAGGAGAGGCGGATACCGCGCAGTGTCTGGAGCTCGCGAAAGAGGTTCCTGAACGCGAGGGTGCGGAAAATGGATGGAGAGCTGCCGATGTGAAGGACGCGCCCGGTTTCATGAATCTGGCGGATGTGGTCGCGCAGGCGGCTCTGCGCGCGATGAAGAAATCGTAAATCGTTATAAAGGCGGTCTGAAAACGGCGTGGGGGTGAGTTCTCCACGGGTATCTTCCCGGAAGAGTTCGCAATCGAACAGCCGTTCCAAGTGTTGCATCATGTGGAGGATGCTTTTTCTGTTGCTGGAGCATTCAATGGCGGCATGGGTGTAGCTTTTTTCCAGGTAAACCCGTTTGAATGTGCTGAGGTGGCGGAAATCGACGGCTGCGACCGGATCGGGTGGAGAGTCCATATGTTGCTCTGCAGGGGCGTCCGAATGCGGAAACGGGGAAGAATGGGATGCGCTGTGCATCATCGTGGGACGTTTGTTAAAGCGGTGGTCCGGGGTGTTGTGTTGGTGCTGATTTTCGAGATTTTATCATGATATGTGTATGATGATGGGTCAATGATCTTGTCTAAACAGTCGTGGTGAATTTTTCGGTGTAAGGCATTGTGGTTTCATTGGGATATTAGATATGTCCGTTTTTGCGACTTCCGATTTTGATCGTCATGGATATAACTAACTGGAAATTAGGGTAGAATCTTGAATGTGTTTGTTTGGTGATGTTATAAGTAGAATGGACTGCTGGATGATCGAGAAAATTAAACATTTAACCCATGATTCACTAACCATGAAAACATCCTTACTTTATCATGCGTTGTTGTTTGCTCCTTTGTTTGTCCCTTGGACCGCGATCGGGCAGACGGTGGACACCAGCGGCCTCTTTACTCCCGCGTTTTCCGTGAGTCCCCGCGGGGCGACGTCCGGTATCGTGACCGCACAGATATCCACCACTCAGACTTCAGACACCCAAAGTTCCGGGAACGTGAGCTGGACGCATAGCGCGGGTGGATTGATCCAAACTAGGGCGAATGTCCTGTTGGTTGCGGATGTGGATGTCCGTTTGGCGGCTACTACGTCGACCGATGGCACTTCGTTAACTTTCAGCCGTGCGCTTTCTACGGATGTGTCATTGCTGGGCAGCGTTGAGGTTCCTACTTCGACGATTGATAGCTTGGTGAACGGTCTTCTCACGACAAGCGTGGCTTATTCCTGGGATTCATCGGCCACTTTGTCCGGCCTCGTGATCAATCCAAACCAACTCTACAAGGTAAGTGTGGATGTTACGGCAGGAAGCATCCTGCTGGCCTCCCTGCTGGCAAACGCGGAAGTGAGTGTCTCGGGATTGAGTGAATCCGGAGGAGATGTCACTCTGGATCTCTTGTCGGTTCTCACGGTGGATGATGACGGTTATTTGCAATCGGGAACCGTCGATTTATACTTCACTTCGGCGTCCGATTTGGACTCCCTGACTTTCAATTTCTCGGCGGATGCTCTTGCCGGGCTGAGTGTGTTGGGAGGGGCGACGAACATGGATGTGCTCACCTTCTCCAATCTTACTGTCACCGCCGTTCCCGAGCCGGATGTGGCAGGGTTGGCATTGCTTTCCGGTATCGCCGGGTTGTTCCTGTTCCGCCGCCGTTCGGTGTAGTCCGGGATTTTCAGGCTGGCACTTTTGCCGGGCGCGGATTTCCTGAGTGCATGAATTTGGATGGCACGAAAGAACCCGCGCTCGGCGTAATCGGTGGCAGCGGTTTGTATGAAATCGATGGGCTGGAAAATGTCATCCGCCACGAGATTTCCACGCCGTTCGGCAAGCCATCGGACCCGATCATCGAAGGCTCCCTTTCCGGGCGGCGGGTGTGTTTTCTGCCGCGCCACGGGGTGGGGCATCGACTGATGCCGCATGAAATCCCTCACCGGGCGAACTTGTGGGCCTTGCGTTCCTTGAACGTGCGGTGGCTGTTGAGTGTTTCCGCGGTCGGAAGCTTGCGGGAGGAAATGCCGCCGCGCGATATCGTGGTGCCGGATCAATTGATCGACCGTACGGCTACGGCGGCGAAGCATACGTTTTTCGGCGAAGGCATCGCCGCTCACGTGGGGTTCGCCGATCCGTATTGCCCGGAAATGCGGAAGTTGGTGACCGGGGCGGCGCTGGCGCATACGGAAAAAATCCATCCGGGTGGCACCTATCTGTGCATGAACGGCCCGGCATTTTCCTCCCGCGCGGAAGCGGCGATGCACCGGCTGATCGGTGCGGATATCATCGGCATGACGAACGGTCCGGAAGCGAGGCTCGCCCGCGAAGCGGAAATCGCGGCGGCGACCTTGGCTTTGGTGACGGATTACGATTGCTGGAAAGAAGACGAAGAAGCGGTGGAAGTGAGCACGGTGATCGGGAATCTCCACGCGAACAGCGAGATGGCGAAGCGGATCATCGGGGAAGTCGCGGCGAGGTTGCCGGAGTCC
Source organism: Luteolibacter sp. (assembly GCA_047605125.1). GTDB lineage: Bacteria > Verrucomicrobiota > Verrucomicrobiia > Verrucomicrobiales > Akkermansiaceae > Luteolibacter. The sequence continues at coordinate 9,496 of JASGGK010000002.1, read as the reverse complement.
CCGACCGGGCCGTTTCATCAGGTTCTGGATACCGCGATTTTTACGCCGCGTTCGGCTTGGCCGGCGGCGACGGTGGAAAAACTCGCGCCGATTTTAGCGAGATTCCGCTGATCCGGAATATGGGAGTATTTTCGCAAAGCATGCTCAATGCTTGCAGTTGACCCGTTTGGCTCACGGAGTTACGGAAACATCGTCATGGAAATCACCACTACGGCATACGGCACCTGGAGCGGCGGACGCTTCATGCATTTCGGCGAAACTCTCTCGGAGGAACGCTACCGCGGGTGTATCGAGACCGCTTATGAAGCCGGAATGCGGACATTCGTCACGTCGGATGTCTATGGAAACGGCAAGGCGGACGAGCTTCTCGGCAAGGCGCTGAAGGGCGTGGATCGCTCGACCTACAGCCTCGTCGGCATGATCGGCCATGATTTTTACGAAGGACAGCGTCAAGGCAGCCGCGGCTATCCGCGTTTCACCGACCCCGAACTGCGCGGCCCGGACAGCTATGACAGCTTTATCCGCATGGCGACTTCCAAGTCGCTGGAACGCTGTGGCTCGGATCACTTCGATCTGCTCATGCTGCACAATCCGGACGAAACCGGCTACACCAGCGAGGTGCTGTGGAATTCCCTCAAGCGCGCCAAGGATGAAGGTCTTACCGAGCGCCTCGGTCTCGCACCGGGGCCGGCGAATGGTTTCACGCTCGATGTGGTGAGCTGTTTGGAAAAATTCGGCGAACTGATCGATTGGGCGATGCTCATTCTCAATCCTCTGGAGCCATGGCCGGTCGGGCTTTGCCTGCCGATGTGCGAACAACATGGTGTGAAAGTGATGACCCGCGTGGTCGATTACGGCGGTATTTTCCATGACGATCTCGGCCCCGGCCATATTTTCAAACCGGGGGATCACCGCACCTACCGTCCGCAAGGTTGGGTGGAAGCTGCCACGGCGAAGGTGGAAAAAATGCGTCCGCTCGCCGGGAAATACGGCCTCACGCTTCTGGAATTCGCATCGATCTGGAACCTCAGCCATCCGGCGGTGGCGAGCATCGTGCCGACGTTCATTCAGGAAGCCGGGGAAAACGCCCGCCCGATCGAGGACAAGATCCGCGAATTCGCGAAGCTTCCCGATCTGCGTTTCACGCCGGAGGAAGTGGAATTCATCCGCCGGATCGGGGACAACACCGGCTGCATGACCTTGAAAGGTGCCAGCAAGCGCCACGAAACCAGCGAACGCCCGGACGAGTGGCCGATGCGTGAAGACCTGCTGGAACTCGCAGGCCGCCATGGCCTCGGGACGGAGTGGTGACAGGAGGAAGGGCGCTCTCGCCGAGAGCGTCTTTCTCAAACGGAGGCCTCGGCGATGCCTCCCTGCCAATTTATTTTTCTGTCTGATCCATATAAGCGATGATGCCGGGAATCGCGATTTCCAGCACATCCGCGGTTTGTTCATAAGCGGCGCGGCCCATGCCGATGGGATCCGGGACATCCACGCCGATGCCCTGGCCGGGGATTTCCGCGAATTCGCAGACGAGGTAGTATTTCCCGCTGAATTCCGGGAAATGATCTTCCAGCGCCTGCAGGTGGCCTTGGGTCATCGCGAAAATATGCGTCGCCTTTTCCAGAATCTCGCGATTGACGAGGCGGGATTTGAATGAATCCAAGGGGGCATCGCGTTTTTTCAAAATCGCGAGCGTCTCCTTGCTGGCGGGAGTGCCGCGTGAAGCCGCCACACCGGCGGAGCTGACGGCGTAGTCACCGCGATGGGCGATGGCCTTGCGGAAAAGACCTTCGGCCATCGGGCTGCGGCAGGTATTTCCGGTGCAGACAAAAAGAACGTGCTTCGGCGCGGACATCGCCGGGTAAAGTGCGGCTTGGAAAGGGATTCGTCAAACGCAATGGGCTTGCTGTTGATGGCCTTTTATGCTCTATCTTTGCATCAGAAAAGAAGTGCGATGATCAGAAACGATTCAGACGAAGGAATTGGAAAACTCCTGCGCGAAGCCCGTGAGGCCGCGGGCTATACGGTGGAGGATGTGGTGTACAAGGCACACTTGCCCAAGTCGGTGGTGGAAGCGCTTGAGGCCGAGGATTTCAGCGTCTTTTCCAGCCCGACTTACGCCAAAAGTTTCCTGACGCAATATAGCGAGTTCCTCAACGTGGACGCGCACTTGTGGCTCGGTGCCTTGCAACCGAACAGCTTCGTGCAGACGGAAGGTTTGCACACGATTTTCGAGGAAAAGCATCCGACCTCCCGCATCGAGCCGGTGCGGCAGCGGCGTGAAGCGGCGGCCAATGCCGGGAATGGCCTGTTTTCCGTGGCGTTGTATCTTTTGTTTACCGTCGGCCTCGGCTATGCGGCGTGGGAGGGCTACAAGTATTTCGAAGAACAAGGTGCCCGGCTTGAGCCGACTTCGGGGGATCCCTATCTGGAAAAAATCCTGATCGGTACGGCGAAAAAGGAAACACCTTCTCCAGCACCGAAGCAGGAAAAGATCCCGGATTCCATCCCGGCTCCGGAGCCAATCGTGGTGAAAACCCATGATGACCTCCCGCCGCCAGTGCCGAGGGCGATCATCGTAAGGGATTGAAATGGAGCGCCGGTGTCTTCATCGGTTCTTTGCGAATCCCAGCCGGTGAGGACACCGGCGGCTCCATCATTTCAGCGACTTCATGTCGATGACGAAGCGGTATTTCACATCGCTCTTCAGAAGGCGGGCGTAGGCTTTCTCGATGTTCTGGATATCGATCATTTCAATGTCCGAGGTAATGTTGTGCTCGCCGCAGAAATCGAGCATTTCCTGGGTTTCACGGATGCCGCCGATCAGGGAACCGGTGAGGATTTTCCGACCGAAAATAAGATTGAATGAAGAAACCGGCAGCGGTTTTTCCGGAGCGCCGACGAGGGTCAACGTGCCGTCGAGCTTGAGCAGTTCGAGATAGGCATTGATGTCGTGATCGGCGGAAACGGCGTCGATGATGAAATCGAAGGAGCCGATGTGCTGCTTCATTTCCTCGGGGTTTCTGGAAATGACGACTTCATCCGCGCCGAGGCGTTTCGCGTCTTCGGTTTTTCCGGGCGAGGTGGTGAAAAGCACGGTGTGCGCGCCGAATGCATGGGCAAATTTCAGAGCCATGTGGCCGAGGCCGCCGAGTCCGACGATGCCGACCTTGTCGCCTTTCTTGATGCCCCAGCGCTTGATCGGGGAATAGGTGGTGATGCCCGCGCAGAGCAATGGGGCGGTGGCGGCGAGATCAAGGTGTTCCGGGACTTTGAGAACGAAGGATTCATCGACGACGATGCTGTTGGAATAACCTCCGAAGGTGTGGCCGCCGGTGTGCTTGTCCGCGCCGTTGTAGGTGAAGGTGGCGCCTTTTTCACAAAATTGTTCGAGGTGGGCTTTGCAATTTGGACATTCCTGGCAGGAATCCACCATGCAGCCGACAGCGGCGAGATCGCCGACCTTGAATTTGCTGACGTAGGAACCGACGCGCGTGACGCGGCCAACAATTTCATGACCGGGGACACATGGGAAAACGGTGTTTTGCCATTCGTTGCGGGCCTGATGGAGGTCCGAGTGGCAAACACCGCAGAAGAGAATTTCGATTTCGACATCGCGAGCGGTGGGATCTCGGCGCTCGAAGTTGAAGGGTTTGAGGGAATCCGTGGCGGATTTTGAGGCGTAACCTAGGGCTGGAGTCATGACCCGGAAAACCTAGACGCGAAACGCGATCGGTCTAAGGAAAAGATTGGAACCGCGAATGAACGCCAATGGACGCGAATTTTGAAGAAATTAAAGGCACCGCGAATCGGGCGAATTTTGCGAATCAAGGAATACTCTTATGCTTTTTTAATTCGCGTCCATTGGCGTTCATTCGCGGTTCAAAAACTCATCTCCGCAGTTTTTTCCATGCGCGCAGCGTTTCGAGAAAGGGATCGAGGTAGCGCTGGACTTTTGCGCTGCCGATGCCGGGGACTTGCAGGGCTTCCTCGGTGGTGGAGGGTTGGTAGCGGGCGAGGCATTCCAGCGTTTTGTTACTGAAAACCACGTAGGGAGGAACGTTTTCGTGTTTCGCGATCTTGGCGCGGATGTCGCGGAACATGGAGTAGAGTTCGGAATCGAAGCCCTGATCGGTGAGATTCGCTTCTTTCCTGCCCGCGTCGGCATCCGGCCAGACGAGTTTGAAGTCCGTTTCTCCGCGCATCACCTTGTCGCCTGGCATGGTGAGCGTAACGAGCGGGTATTCGCCGGTGATGGTTTGGATGAGTCCGGCTTCGGCGAGGGATCGGAAGAGAGCGTTAAGGTAACCGTTGCCTTTTTCCCTTAGGATTCCGTAGGTGGTGAGCCGGTCGAGTCCGGAGTTGGTGATTTCCTGTGAACGGCTGCCGGCGAGCATCTGGATGATACGGCCACGGCCGTAACGGGCTTCCCACCCCGCGTTGGTGCGGATGGACATGCGGGCGACGCCGCTGAGGGCTTTACGGACGATGATTTCCTCTTCGGTGGTGGGTGCGCGGAGATCGCCGGAAATTTCCTCGCGGCAGACATCGCAGTTTCCACAGGTTTCGGCATTGTCTTCGCCGAAATACATCAAGATCCACTTCTGGCGGCAGATGCGCGAGTAGCTCATTTCCACCATGGCCTTGAGTTTTTCGCGGTCGCGGCGGTCTTTTTCCTCGATGGCGGTTTCATCGATCTGAAGGGCGCGGGCCAGCACGTCCGGCTTGAGCAGGCGGGTGCCGCGCACGCGGCGGCCGGGGATGTCGAAGCGTTCGATGTATCCGGCGCGGGCGAGCATGCTCAGCGCGGAGCCGACGCACATCGGGTTTTTGACTTCGGCGCCTTCGGAAATTTCATCGAGCGTGCGATGGATTTCGTAATCCTTGTCTGCCTGGTTCAGAAGATATTGATAGATCGAGCGGATCGTTTGCGAGGTGGGATTCGCGCCTTCGATGAAAAATTCCTGGGTGCGGGTATCGGCGTAGTTGAAGAGCAGTTCGCAGACGGAGCTTTCTCCATCGCGTCCGGCGCGTCCGGCTTCCTGATAGTAGGCTTCGACGCTGCCGGGGACTTCGTAGTGAATCACGAAACGAACGTCGGGGCGGTCGATGCCCATGCCGAAGGCGTTGGTGGCGATGGCGACGTCGGCTTGCTTGCGGATGAAGATTTCCTGCGCCCGCACGCGCTCGGCATCGCTCATGCCGCCGTGGTAGGCGACGCACTTGATGCCCCAGCTGGCGAGCGTTTCGGAAACGGCGTCGACTTTTTTGCGGGTGGCGCAATAGACGATGCCGGTCTTGTGGGCGGCGATGACGGCGCGCATGCGCTCGTCCTTTTGCGCGGCTTTTTCCACGCTGGTGATGGTGAGCGAGAGATTCGGGCGGGAGAATCCGCTGACGGTCTCGAACGGCGAGCGCAGCGCGAGCACGGAGCGGATGTCCTCACGGACGACCGGCGTGGCGGTGGCGGTGAGGGCGACGCATTGCGGGCGGCCGATTTTTTCCAGCGATTTCCCGAGCCGCAGGTAATCCGGGCGGAAATCGTGGCCCCATTGGCTGAGACAGTGCGCTTCATCGACGGCGAAGAGCGAGATTTCCACGCCATGAAGTGCGTTGAGGAAACTCTCGGCGCGGAAGCGTTCCGGGGCGACGTAAACGAGTTTCCATTGGCCGTTGCGCATGCCGTCGAGGCGCTCGCGTTGTTCTGCCCAGGTGAGCGTGGAATTGATGAGAGTCGCGGGAATATCGCGGGCGACCAAGGCATCGACCTGATCTTTCATCAGAGCGATGAGCGGTGAAATCACCAGCGTCACGCCGGGGAAGCAAAGCGCGGGGATCTGATAGCACAGCGATTTTCCGCCGCCGGTGGGCATGACGACCAGCCCGTCCCGGCCGTTGACGATCTGTGAGATGACATTTTCCTGCCCGTCGAGAAATCCGGAGAAACCGAAATGCCGCTTCAACGCCTCGTGAGGAGACATGACGAGCGGTTTGGAATCGGTGGAAGCGGAAGGCATGGAGACGTGCACGAATGAACAATCATCGCGGGTGGAGCGTCAATGACGGAGAAGTGCGGAGTGATTGGGATTTACCGCAAAGCCGCGAAGTTCGCGAAGGAACGCAAAATTTTGGAAAATGGATGATTTGAATTTATTGATACCCGCAAAAAGTGACGCCGGAAACCCCACAACTACGGAGGAAAATTCGTCACTCTATTATGCGATGATCAATAAGGAAACGCTGATTAATTCAGAATGGCGGCAAAGGGAAAAATTCGAAAGATTTGCGCATGGACCACCAGCTTGGATTTTCTGAAATGGAATTCGCCGGAAAGCGCAAGCAAACGCGCCGTGAGAAGTTTCTCCATGAAATGGAGTTGGTCGTGCCTTGGGACGAACTTCTCGAAGTCCTCAAGCCTTCCTATCCATCCGGTGAACGGGGCCGCCCTCCCATCGGGCTGGAGCGCATGCTGCGCCTCTATTTCCTCCAGCAGTGGTATGGCCTTGCCGATGAGGCCTTGGAAGATGCCGTTTATGACAGCCAGGCGATGCGCTCCTTCCTTGGCATCCAACTTGCCTCCGATCCGGTTCCCGATGCCACCACCCTGTTAAAGTTCCGGCATTTATTGGAGAGGAACGACCTTTGTGCCATCCTTTTTGAAACCATCAACCGGCACTTGGAGCAGCGCGGACCGCTCATGCGCGAGGGCACTTTGGTGGACGCCACGATCATTCACGCGCCGCCCTCGACAAAGAACAAGGACAAGACGCGTGATCCGGAAATGCACCAAACCCGCAAAGGCAACCAGTGGTATTTCGGCATGAAAGCGCCCATCGGGGCGGATCGCGATAGCGGGCTTGTGCACACGGTGGTTTCGACAGCGGCCAACGTTTCCGACATCTCGCAAGCAGCCGGCCTGCCGCACGGCGGCGAAGTGCAAGTGCATGCCGATGCGGGCTACATCGGGATCGAGAAGCGGGAGGAAGTGATCCGAGTGGATCCGGCAGGCCGGATCGACTGGCAGGTGGCCCGCAAACGCACCGTAGTCCACGGCATGGAAGAGGGCTCGGAAAAGGAGCGGCTTAAGGAAGAGGAGCACGGCAAATCGTCCCTGAGATCACGGGTCGAGCATCCTTTCCACATCATCAAGAATCTCTTCAAACACCGGAAAGTCCGCTACCGGGGACTGACCAAGAATCACCACCAGTTGCAGGTTCTATTCGGGCTGGCGAACTTGGTCATGGCGTCGCGCCGATCTGCGTAAGTCGCTGCGGGAAAGGGCGTTCGGATTGCTAACAGCCCGTCAACGGTCATGCAAACCAGCCCTATTCCGGCCCGGAAATTTGAAAAGGCGTTTTATTCAGCGTTTCCTTTAGTCGTTAAATCGGCGTGTAATCGAAATGGTTACATTTGGATTTTTATACAGAAATGTTGCAAAACATGACTGTCATGTCATGATCAGGCTCATTGTTTCTTTCCCTGATTTTATGAAACATGAGTTCATTCTATCGAGTTTTTTGATCTTCCCGGGGCTTGCTTTTTCCCAGCCAGACAAGGCACCTGCGGCTCTTGAGGAAATGGTGGTGACGGCCAGCGCAGCCAATGACGCCGAAACCCGCAAAGACGATGAAACGAAGATCGCGGCGGAAATTCTGGAGGCCCGCTCCATTTCCGAAGTGAAGGAAATTTTCACGCTGATTCCCAATGCTTCCGCGATCCCGGCGGATGGCAATCGTGCGGTTTCGTTTGCAGTGCGCGGTTCAGCGGAAATGACATTTCACGAATTCACCGGCGGTCGTTCGGGCGTTGCTTATTATGTCGATGATATCCCGTTCACCGATGCTTACGGGCGAGATCTGGCGATGCTGGGAGCGGAGGAAATTTCATTTTTCAAAGGCCCGCACGGCAGCGCGTTCGGTGCTCCGGGAGCGCTCGGCGTGATCGATGCGAAAACAAAAAAACCGGCGGAAAAGTGGAGCGGAAGTTTTTCCCAAAGCTACGCGAGCTATGATTCCTGGCGGAGCGTGGCCGGTGCTGGCGGGCAGATCGCGCCGGGATTTTCGATCCAGATCGATGGCTTGTTTGATCAAAGCGACGGTTGGTTTACGGATCGGCTGACCGGTGATGATTATGGAAAATCAGAAACCGAAGTCGCGCGGATGCGGCTGTTATGGGAAGCCACGGAACGATTGAGCTTCACTTGGACTTCCGGCGTGCAGCGCCACGATGACGATCCGGGAATCTATGTGCCGCTGGCTGTTTCCGATCCTTACAAGCTATCGGCGGATCCCAATGCGTTCGCGACGGGCTCACAGCAATATCACGCATTGAAAGCCGAGTGGGAAGGCGACGACTGGTTGTTGAAATCCATCTCCTCATTTCGCCGCAGTGATTTCGATGACTCGGACCAGTCGTTGCTTTTGGATATTTTCAATCCGGTCAGCCTTCAGCGCGAACGCGAGCAGGATGTCACGGCGTGGACGCAGGAAATCCGCATCGAATCCACCGATCCCGGTGCCGCGTGGAATTGGCGCACGGGCGTGTTTTTCAGCGATCGGGATTCGCATCTCGATCACCACATTTTGGGGCTCGGCCCGTGGGAAGGATGGAACGATATCCGTTATCATCAGCAGGATCTCGCGCTCTATGGCGAGCTTTCGCGCAAAGTCGGCGAGAAGTTGGAAATCACTGCGGGGCTGCGGCTTCAATCGACTTGGGATCATACGTCATCGGATTTCACTCCTACGGATTTCGCGCAAAGCTTGGGAGGTGCGGCAGCAAGTTCTGATGGAAAAGATCGCTTTGTCGGTTTGTTGCCAACGTTGTCGGCGGTGTGGAAATGGTCCAACACGCAACGCACTCACATTCGTTTTGCCGAAGGCATGCAACCGGGGGGCTTGGCGATCGCGGCGGCGGGATCTGATGATTACGCATCCGAGCATTCGTTCCATTATGAACTCGGACATGAATCGGCTTATTTTTCCGATAAGCTGAAAATCCAGAACACGATTTTCTACACGGACTATGAGGACTATCAGTCCTTCCAATTCAACCCCGCCGGGCAAACGATCTACAATGCCTCGCGCGCCCACGCATGGGGAGTGGAAAGCGGCGTTTCGGTGAAACCCTTGGATCATCTGGAGCTATCGTCTTCCGTTGGATGGACGCTTGCGGAGTATGATGACTTCGACGTTTCATCAGGAGATTACTCCGGGAAACGCATCGATAACATCCCGCGAGCCACGGCGAATGCGGCCGCTGCGTATCATGCGGATTGGGGCGGAGTGGCGCGCCTCGACTGGCGTTATCAGGGGAAGACGATGTTCGACCAAGGAAACCAAACTTCCCAATCAGGTTACTCGGTTTTCGACCTGAGAGTGGGTTACGAAAAATCGAACTACGGCGTTTTTCTGTTCTGCAAAAACCTGCTGGATGAAAGTAAGCGCTCCGCCGGGCACCTGTTTGACACGATTTATTTCGCTGCCACTGACGG
>JASGGK010000001.1:0-444008 GCA_047605125.1 Luteolibacter sp. | reverse complement strand
CATCATCGTGGAGTTTTTTCCGCAGCGAAGAAATGTGCACATCGATGGAGCGGTCGAACACATCGAAACGCCGATCCGAGATTTCCTCAATCAGGCGTTCGCGGCTTTTCACCCGACCTTTTGATTTCAGAAGCGATGCGAGAATGGCGAACTCCAGAGCGGTGAGATTCAGGATTTCATCTCCTAACACCGCCTTGTGGGTTTCTTCACACAACCTCAGCGAACCCGCCGCGTATTCTTTCAGGGGTTCACTTTTTGAAATCGAAACCTCGTGGACACGGCGAGTCACGGCGCGCAGCCGCGCCAGCAGCTCCCGCGAAGAAAAAGTCTTCGGCAAATAATCATCCGCTCCCATTTCCAACCCCACGATGCGATCCGCCTCATCGCCTAATGCTGTCAGCATCAGCACCGGCACCCTCGAAGTTTTCCGCAATTCCTTCAGCACCAAAAAACCATCCATTCCGGGCATCATCACATCGAGAATGACCGCTTCAAAATCGCCTGCAAGCGCTTCGTCGAGACCGGATCTTCCATCGTGCCGCATCGTCACCTCATATCCCATCGGCGTGAGATAATCGCAGATCAATTGTGCGAGCTTGCGATCATCATCCACGACGAGGAGCCGGCGCTGCTTTGGAAAATCAGTCATCCCATCCTCCATAGCAGGTTTTCACATGCCGAAGGCAGAGGTTTTACATGAATTTAACAAAAAACCGCTTCTCTCCACACACTCCGTTCACATCGCGGCGGTTTCATCGTCAGCAACCTCACCGGGGCTGCCATCTCAACGATACACCAGAAAACAAGGCAATGAAACCACGCATCCTCATCCTCGCCCTCTCCTGCGCCGCCAGCAGCCACTTGTGCGCACAAGACGGACCTCCTCCACACGGTCACCGTCCGCCCTCCCCTCTGATCATCGCGCTCGATAGCGACAAAAATCACATCATTTCTCCCGAGGAAATCGAAAAATCCCCCACCGCCTTGCTCACGCTCGACAAAGACGGAGACGGAGCACTCAGCCGCGACGAACTCCGCCCTCAGCCGCCGAAACGTGACGAGGATTCCACAGCAGAGCAAAAACCGGAACCACCCGCCGATGCTCCTGAAGGAAAAGGCGATCCGGGAAAACACCCGCTTCCTCCGATTTTAAAGGCTCTCGACACCGACAAAAACGGAGAGCTTTCCGCAGAAGAAATCAAAAACGCCGCCACTTCCCTCCGCTCACTCGACAAGAACGAAGACGGCCAACTGACACCTGATGAATTCGACGGCCCGAAAAAAGACGGCCATGGTCCACGGGATGAACGTCCGGATTCTTCTGAAGAAAGCGAACCAGAAAAGTCTGACGCGCTCTGATTTTCCCACGCACACATCATGGCAAAAAACAAAACCCGCCGGACATCATCCGGCGGGTTTTCTTATTTCTCCGCGCGGTTCTTCTGCGAAAAAAGTTGAAAATGCGGCATTTCCACTCAGAACCAAACTCTCCGAGTTTCGTAAATGGCTGGCACTTCCGTCACGGAGCATCACATAGTGCGCCGTGTCATCGGCCTCATCCGCCGGTCCATTTACATCGGAAAAAACCTAAAGCCACCCATTCATTCCATGTCGAATCCACTCATTGGCGTCCTTTATCACTGGCTCGGCGGCCTCGCCTCCGCGAGTTTCTACATTCCCTATCGCGGCGTCAAACGCTGGTCCTGGGAAACCTACTGGCTCGTTGGCGGCGTGTTCAGCTGGATCATCGCTCCTCTCCTTCTCGCCTCCCTGCTTGTGCCGGAACTCTGGAGCCTGATCGCCAGCGCCCCGCGCGATAAAATGCTGCTCACCTACTTCTTCGGAGTGCTTTGGGGCGTGGGCGGCCTCACCTTCGGCCTGACCATGCGCTACCTCGGCATCGCGCTCGGCATGGCCGTCGCGCTCGGTCTTTGCGCGGCGTTCGGCACACTCGTCCCGCCACTCGTCAAAGGAGAGTTCGCGGGACTTCTTGGTTCTTCTTCCGGTCAACTCGTTCTATTGGGCGTCGCAGTCTGTCTCGCGGGCATCGCCATCAGCGGCATGGCCGGCATGTCGAAGGAAAAGGAACTTTCTCCGGAGCAAAAAGCCGCTTCGGTCAAGGAATTCAACTTCGGCAAAGGCATGCTCGTCGCGGTGTTTTCCGGTGTGATGAGCTCCTGCTTCGCCTACGGTCTGGCCGCCGGTGAACCGCTCGCCCTGCTGGCCAAGGACGCGCTCGCCCGTCACGGCGGCAGCAATCTGTGGCAGAATCTCCCGGTGCTCATCATCGTGCTCTGGGGCGGCTTCACCACGAACTTCATCTGGTGCGTGATGCTCAACATCAAAAACCGCAGCTCCCACCAGTATCTCAATCTCCGTCCTTCCGCCGTCGGCGAGGTCAGCGCCGCCGAAGGCGTCATGCTCTCCGCCGCTGCCCAGGAAGAGGTCGTTCAGGACAGCGCCGCCGCTTCCCACGGTGCTCCCGCCGGTGGCAGCGCGGTTTACGAAGGACCCGCGCCATTGCTCCGCAACTACGTTTTCTCCGCCATCGCGGGCGTCACCTGGTATCTCCAGTTCTTCTTCTACAGCATGGGTGAAACGAAAATGGGCGACTTCAAGTTCTCCAGTTGGACGCTGCACATGGCATCCATCATCATTTTCAGCACGCTGTGGGGCATCGTCCTGCGCGAATGGAAAGGCACCAGCCCGCGCACCCACCGGCTCATCGCCCTTGGCCTGTTCGTCCTGATCGGTTCCACCGTGATCGTCGGCTACGGCAACTACATCGGCGGCGGTGGCGGTGGCCACTGATCGGGTTCCTCATTCCCGGTTTTTCGAAAACCCGTGGCGAGCATCCCTCGTCGCGGGTTTTTTTCATGGCCGGCGCGCCATTCCCAGCCGGTCCATCCGATAGTTTCCCTCCAGAATTTCCCGCCACCAGTCCGTGCGTTCGAGATACCAGCGCACGGTCCGCTCGAGACCTTCGGAAAAAACCGTGCCGGGAGCCCAGCCGAGTTCGCGGGTGATTTTCGAGAAATCGATGGCGTAGCGCAAATCATGGCCCGGCCGGTCTTCGACGAAAGCGATCAGTGATTCGTAAGGTCCGGTCCCCGGTTTCAGGCGGTCGAGAATCCGGCATAGCCCGCGCACCAGCTCGATGTTCCCGTGCTCCTCGTTGCCGCCGATGTTGTAGGTTTCTCCGGGGTTCCCCTTTTCCAGCACCGCAAGCAACGCACGGCAATGATCGCTGACATGCAGCCAGTCGCGGGCGTTTTCCCCTTTTCCATAAACAGGGATCGGTTCGCCGCGCAGGCATTTTAGAATCACCACCGGAATGAGTTTTTCCGGGAATTGATAGGGGCCGTAATTGTTCGAGCAATTCGTGATGAGGACCGGCAAGCCGTAAGTCGTTCCCCACGCTCGCACCAGATGATCCGCCGCCGCCTTGCTCGCGCTGTAGGGGGAACGCGGCGCGTAAGGGGAGCTTTCGGAAAATCCCGGCGCGTCCGTTTCCAGCGAACCATACACCTCGTCCGAGGAAATGTGGAGAAAGCGGAATCTCTCCCGCTCTTCCTGCTCCAGAGCGCGCCAATGCTCCAGCGCCACCTGAAGCAGCGTGCCGGTGCCCATGACGTTCGTCCGCAGGAACACCGCCGGCCCGTCGATCGAGCGATCCACGTGGCTCTCCGCCGCCAGATGGATCACCGCCTGAGGCCGGTATTCGCGGAAAACCTCGCCCAGCGCCTCCGCATCGCAGACATCGCCACGGCGGAAATGATGCCGCGGATGCTCCAGCACTTCCTCCAGCGAGCGCAAATTTCCCGCATACGTCAACTTGTCGTAATTGATCACGACATGCTCCGTTTCCAGCAAAAGCTGCCGGACCAGATTACAGCCGATAAATCCGGCTCCGCCAGTCACGAGGATTCTCAAAGGATCGGATTTCAAGCCACTCAAGTTGCGGCGAAGCTAGAAAATGCTCCGTCCGTTGACAAGATTTCCGCCGTCGGCCCATTGATACCGGCCGCGACGAACACGGACGTTCACGTCGGCTCTTCACGGAGCTTACGTTTCCAGCGCATCCTGTGCGGAACCTCAAAACCAAGCCGGTGAGGACACCGGCGCTCCATCACCAGTTGATGTTCACCCCGCGCGTATCCACGTGGGTGAATCCCGGATAGCTGCCGACGCCGCCTTTGAACAGGCCGCGGTCCCGCAGATTCCGTGCGGTCGCCGTCACTTTATAGGCGCTCATCGGGAATTTCACGTCCACGGCGACGTTCGCCTGATGCCAGGAACCGATCTTGGCACCTTCGCACCGGGCGTTGTAACGCGGGCAGCGGTAAGCGGAAACGATTTCAGCCACCGGGCTGTTCAGCTCCACCGCGATGCGGTCCACCACGCGGAGCGTGTAGCCCATGCGCGTCCACCACTGCTTCGGCGGGAGATTGTTCCAGACGCCGCCGCGTTCCTTGGCATGAGCTTCGAGCACTTGTTTCGCGGTGAGATTCTTGAATTTCAGGGAAGCAAGGTAACGGGCGTATTCAGGAACGGCCGCGCCTTGGGATTGCAGCCACTCGGGCGGCAAGTCGGAAAGATCCACACCCCCGCTGCTGGTGCCGATGCCAAAAGAGCGTTGTGAACCGGACGAAGAAGCCACCGTGACTTTGGGTGCCGAACTCCCGCCGAAAACAAACGCATCCGCATTCGACGCCGATGCCACCAACCCAAGACCCGCCAAACCCATCATTCCCATCACCTTCCGGCGTCCAACCGGCAGAGCATTCACCTCGGGCATTTGATTAGGCTCTTGGGATGATAAAGGCATGATAAGAAATCTGGTTCATGGGTTTGGCTCCAGCGAAATCCGTGCCAAATAAGGGTTTTCCGGCAAATTGGATCAACTGGAATCCCGTGGACCCAATCAGACGAGACGCTCACAGCAAGGAAAAAAAGCCACATTTTCTAAAAAATTGTGTCTTTTTCATCCCACCCTTTCCGATTTTTTCGAAGACCGACCGCTAGGAAAAATCCCGCTCCCGCCAAGGCCAGCGCCCCCGCGTCGCCGATCCGCGCATACAGCGAAAACAACGGATCCACAGGCACTTGCAGCTGTACGAGCAAGCTGCCCCTCATGAAATGGCTGCCTTTTCCATCCCGGATGATTTGATCCACGCCCGTGTCAGGATTTTTTGTCGATCCGGTGGAGTCGATGGCCGCGCTCACCCCGGAATTCGCGCAACGGATCATCGGCCTCCGCAACTCGATCGCCCGGAAGCGCGCATTCTGGAAATGTTGCTCGGCGGCTTGGGTGGTTTTGAACCAACCGTCGTTCGTGACGTTCATGATCACCTGCGGACCGGGCCGGACGAATTTCCGGTTCAAGCGCGGCACCGTATCTTCAAAGCACACCGTGGGGATCAGCCCGATCCGTTTTCCCGCCGCCCCGAGATGCAGCGGCTCGAAGGAAGTCCCTTCGGTGAACGAGCCGTTGAACTCCGCGCCCGACTGCTCCTCGTAGATTTTTTTCAACAGCGGAATCGAATCCACAAACGGGATCGTCTCACCGAAGATCACCAAATGATGCTTGCGGAACGTCTGCAAGTCATCCCGCGGGTCCATCGCCACCAGTGAATTGTAAACTTCGCCGCGCGGCTTCGGCAGCAGCGCGCCGTTTTCCTCGATGCCCTCCAGCTCCACCGCGCCGTAGATCAGGCTGAACGGTCCCGCCGTGCGCACCTGGGCGATGGTCTCGCTGTTCTGCTCCCACATCGCCCAGCTTCCATCGGCCATCCGTAAAATGCGGCCCGTCAGTGCCGTTTCCGGCCAGATCACCCAGTCCGGCCACTGCGCCTTGTTCGCCGCCAAGCCCTTCAACGTCTCGTCCTCGTAGGCCATGTGCGTTTCCTCCGCCGTCCATTCCATCCGCGCCGCTTCCTGCGGGATATTCAGCTGCACCAGCAGGGATTTCAGCCGCACCGATTCCCGTGATTTCTCCGAGGAAATCCTGAAAAAACCGTAGCCCGCCAGCAGCGCCGTCGCCGCGAGGCCCGCCGCCAGCGGCTTCCAGTCCCGCCGTTTCCACGCCGCGAACGCCAGCGCCTGCACGAACACCAGAAACCCGGAAAGCCCCGCCACCCCCAGCAAATCCGCTCCCTGCGCCATCACCAGCTGGTTGTGAAACCCGACACCCAAGCCATTCCAGCCGAAGCCGGTAAACACCCAGCCCCGCGCGATTTCCAAACCTGCCCACATCGCGCCGTTCGCAAATGCCAGCCCGAGGATTTTTCCGAAAGAACGTCCTTCCAGCCGACCAAGGGTCGCCGCAAACGCCCCGAACAATCCCCAATAAACCGCCAAATAAAGCGGTAAAACCACCGCCCCCGCCGTCGTCACCACCGCCAGCCAATCCAGTTCGATTCCGAAACTCACAAACCCCGCCACCAGTCCCAACCAGAATCCCTTCCACGCAACCCGTTTCCCCTCCAGCCCCGCCACCGCCGCGAAAAACGGAAGCATCGCCACCCACACCAGCGGCGTCAGGTTGAACGGCGCGAACACCCCCGCCACCAGCAATCCGCCTGTCACCGCTCCCGCCAACCGCATCCAGAATCCACGATTTCCCATGGCGCGAAGATTGCCGCTCCCCGCCCCACCCCGCGAGGAGAAAGTAGCTGAGGCGTCCCGCCTCAGGCCGTTGCCGGAGCGTCCCGCTCCGACTCTTCTTTCAAAAACGGGACGGGACGTCCCGCAAACGGTCTGGGCCGGGACGGCCCAGCTGCTTTTTCCCATTGGCATTTCCCCGCCTCCCTGCTCCACTGGCAGATAGATGAAACCCAACCCATGGCTCTACCCCGGCCTCGCTCTGCTCGCCGTCGGCGGTTGGATCGGCATGCAGAAAAAATCCATCGCTGCCATGAATCGGGAAACCGCATTACTTCGCGCGGGCGTCCTTAAAATCCAAACCCAAGAAGCGGCCGACGAAAAAGCCCGTTCCACCCGTGTTGCCTCTGCCAGCAAAACCATCGATTGGAAGTCCCTCGGCCGAAACAATGAAACCAAACGCCCGGGGGACATGCCGGACATGCGGGCGATGTCCCGCATGGCACGGATTCTGAAAAACATGACACCCGAAGAACTGATCCGGCAGTTGGATGAAATCGACGCGCTCGATTTGTCGGAAAAAGCCCGGGATCCTTTGATCTCCATGGTGATTTTCCGCCTCATCGAAACCCAGCCGGAATACGTCATGGAGCGCTACAAAAGCCGGTTGGCAAATTTGCGCTCAGGCTTCCTGGGCACCTCCCTCACCGTGGCATTCACCAGTTGGGCGATGAAGGATCCACAAGCCGCCACGCGTTGGTTCGACCAGCAAGTGGAAGCCGGCACCTTTGAAAGCAAAGCGCTTGATGGAAAAAGTGATGCCCGCAGGGATTTTGAAGGCGCATTGATCAAACAAATCATCACGACCGATCTTCAGGCGGCGATGGATCGCGTGCTGCGGCTTTCTCCCGATGACCGCCTGTGGATTTTTGAACGCGGCAATACGGTGGTCAGCCAATTCCAAGATCCGAAAATCGCCGAAAACTACAGCCGGCTCCTGCGCTCGTCCCTTCCTGCCGATAAGGTCAGCAAGATTCTGGCCGACTACGCCAACAGCCTTTTTGTCAAAGATGACTTCACGAAAATCGATCAATTCATCGCCTCCACTCAAGCGACCTCCGATGATCGGAAAGCCGTCACCGCCAGCATTTTCCAATCCCAACTTTATGTAAACCGCGACGCCCCGCTCTCTAGGGAAACCTTGGAAACCGTCCGGACTTGGGCAGCGCAATACAGCCCTGAAACCGTCGATCAAACCACGGGCAACGCGCTCGCCCAGTCACTCATTCATCGTAAGGACTATGATAAAATCGCCGCTCTCATTCTGGATTACCAGCAAAGCACCGGCTCCGATGAGATTCTCACTTCATTCCTCGAAAATCCGAATACGCAATCGGATCAAAAACACTTTGCCCAAACCCAAGAACTGATTCTCAAAATCAAGGATCCCTCAACCCGCGAACGCATCCAAAACCTTCCCGGCTACCGTTCCAAATGAAAGCTCCACTCATTGTTACCGCCTTGATTTTCGCTGTTGGCACTCTTTGGAGCTGGCAGGTTTCAAAGCAACTCACCCAAGCCAAAGAACTCCGCGAACACGCCCGCCGGACTGCGGAAACTTTCGGGATTTCCACGGATTCCACAAATCCGGGAAAGCTTACCAAAAGCTCGACACGCGAGCGCGAGCGAAGTGTGGAACGATTGACGCCGCTGCTGGACCGTTTGCTTTACCATCAGCAAAAACAACGCGAAGGATTTGAAGGCAAGAACAGGCAAAGCGAAGCAGAAATCGACGAAATGTTATCGATTTATGAACAGCTCTACGCGCTCGATGCCAAGGATTTGAAAACACTTTACGCCTTGCTCAAGCAACGCGCGGATCTCGATCCGAAAGACCGCGAGGCCATTCAAATATCGATTTTCCTGCAATTAGCCGCAAAAGAACCGGAATCCACCTTAACCCTTTTTCTCGAAGAAGGCGCGGCGGAGAAGAACGTGCTGCTTCAGATGAAGTTCAATTCGATGCTCCTACAACTTGGCAAAGACAATCCGCAGACGGCCCTCGCTTGGTTCAAGAAACATGCGGCAAGGCACCATCGGCAAAGACAGTTCCCAAATGCAATGGTATTTGACTTCCTCGCTTGGCCGCTGGGCGGATAAGGATCTTCCAAGCGCCATGCGGTGGTTCGACGAGCAAATGGCCGCAGGCACCTTCGACAGCAAAGCGCTCAATGGGAAAAGCCGATCCCTCGTCCGCTTTGCATCCGTCATCATCAGCCAACTCACGAAAAACGACCCGCAGGCCGCGATTGAGCGGGCGCTGCAAATTTCACCGGAAGAACGGGATAATCTCTTTCAAAGTGTCTTCCAAGGATCGGCCGGAACATTTCCTGAAAGCTACGACGGCAATTTCGCGAAAGTCGTCCATGCCACGCTGGGTAAAGAGGAAAGCGGAAAAGCTTTCGCCTCTTACATTTCGATGATGGAGCGTCGGGATAAGGACTACGGGCGCATCGACCAATTCATCGCGAATGCCAATGCGACTCCGGAAGATAAAGCAGCCATCGTTCAGCAGGTTATCAACTCAGGGACTCATTCCGGAATGTCCGAATCCTTTGATCGGGAGAGTTTCGATAGCGCAAGAACCTGGGCCGCCCGGCATTCACCGGACAGTGTCGATCGCGCTACGGGCGAGGCATTGGCCAATACACTTTGGCGAAACCAAAGCTTCGAAAAAATCTCCGCCGTCGCTCTCGATTACCAGCAAAGCACCGGATCGGACGACGTGCTCGCGGCTTTTCTGGAAAGCTCCAGCGTGCGCTATTCCAAAAACCGGGAACCAGCGAAGTCGCTCATTTCCCGAATCAAAGACCCCGCCGTTCGTGAACGGATCCAAAACCTGCGTGAATATAAAAACCCATGAAAGCACCGCTCATCGCCACCGCCTTGATTCTGGCAGCCGGTCTTCTGTGGGGCTGGAGTGAATCCCGGCAAGTTTCCCTGCTTAAAGAAACCCGTCTGAAAGCTCTCCGGCAAGCCGACGCCTTTGGCATTTCCATCAACCCGGATCGCCCCGGAACCATCACCCGAAACTCGCGGAAGGAACGGGAACGGAACGCGAAAAAAGTCCGCGATCTTTATGACCGGCTCGTTTTGCGGTCGAAGAAACAGCGGTCTTCCGATCCCGCCGGTGAAGCCGAAATCGAAGAACACATGGCTCTTTTCGAAAGCGTGTATGCGCTCAATGGGGAAGAGCTTCTCGAACTCCTCAAGCTGATCAAAACCAACAAAGATTTCACCCCGGAGTATTTCCGGGAAATGGAAATTGGTCTGCTTTTGCAGCTCGCGGCAAAAGCTCCGGAAAAGGCTCTCGGCCTCTTGCAGGAACTGGGAGAAAATCCCCAACAGCCATGGATCTTGCAACAAGCGCTCAGCCAATATGCAAAAGACAACCCCATCGAAGCCATGGCATGGCTGAAAAAGAACGCGGAGAAATATCCCAAACTGATCGACGACCCAGCCAAAAAGAGGCTCTTGGCTACCATCGCGCAAAAAGACCCCGCTTTGGCTCTTTCCTACCTGTCGGAATTCAAATTCGAAGATTCCAACAGATCCGCGCTATCGATCATCGCCCGAAACGCGCAAACGCCCGAACACCAACATCTGCTCCTCGAGCGCCTGCGTGAAATGGAAACGGATGAAACCCAAAGCCGGAATGTCAAAAACGCGAAAATCCAACTCTACTCCGAAGTCTTCAAGTCCGGCTTCACCTCCACCCAAACATGGCTCCAATCCGCCAACCTGACTCCGGAGGAAACCGGGGATCTGGCCCGGAATTTGAACTACTACTACACCAAGGAAGATACCGGCAAGTGGCTCGATTGGTTGTCGAAAGCGGATTCGCTCGATTCCAAAAACATCAACAACTCGGCCACCGAACTGTTTTCGTCTTGGACCGAAAACGACTACGCCGCCGCCGGTACCTGGCTCAATCAGGCACCCGATGGCCCTGTGAAAACCGCCTCCGTTTTCGCCTACATCCGCACCATCGCCCGCTACGATCCCGAGGTCGCCACCCAATGGGCGGACACCCTGCCGGAAGAAAACCGCCCCGACCTTTACAAATGCATCCACCGCCGCATCAAAGATCCCGCCGAAGCCGCCGCTTACGCCGAGACGCATGGCTTGAAGAAGTGAAAGCGGAGGACACCACCGTTGCCCGGTCGGTTTTTCTCGTTTATATCCCCGTGAGACATGACTTCGCACGCGCCCCTGAGCTATTGCCCGGATTTGCTCCACGCCTCCCGCCGCGTCACCCGTGAGGTGAGGGTGGGAAACGTCGGCATCGGCGGAAATAACCCGATCCGCGTGCAATCGATGATCACCTCGGACACCCGCGATACACCCGCGTGCGTCAAGCAGGTGCTGGATCTGGCCGAGGCGGGCTGCGAAATCGTCCGCATCACCGCGCAGACCCGGATTTACGCCGCGAATCTGGAAAACATCGCCCGCGAAGTCCGCGCCGCCGGTTGTCAGGTTCCGCTCGTCGCGGACATCCATTTCAAGCCGGACGCCGCCATGGAAGCCGCGAAGTGGGTGGAGAAAATCCGCGTCAACCCCGGCAACTACGCCGATAAAAAGAAATTCGAAATCTACGAATACACCGACTCGGAATACGAAGAGGAGCTGGAACGCATCCGCGAGGAATTCACCCCGCTCGTCCATCTTTGCAAGGATCTCGGCCGCGCCATGCGCATCGGCACGAACCACGGTTCTCTCTCGGACCGCATCATGAACCGCTACGGCGACACGCCGCTCGGCATGGTCGAGAGCGCGCTGGAATTCGCCCGCATCGCCCGCGACAACGATTACCACAACTTCGTTTTCTCCATGAAAGCGAGCAACCCGAAGGTGATGATCGAGGCCTACCGCCTGCTCGTCGCCCGGCTCGTGCAGGAAGGGCCGGACTGGAATTACCCCATCCACCTCGGCGTCACCGAAGCCGGAGATGGTGAGGACGGCCGCATCAAAAGCGCCATCGGCATTGGCTCCCTGCTGGCGGATGGCATCGGCGACACCATCCGCGTGTCCCTCACCGAGGACGCCATCCACGAAATCCCCGTGGCGAAAGCGCTGGTGGAGCCGTTCAATCGTAGCTGGGGCATCTTGCCCCAGGCCGTTCAAGGGGCGTCCCGCCCCTTGCTCCAAAATGACGCGCAAGCCATCCTTCTCAACTGGGAAAATCTCTCCCGCCAAGACTCCTCTTACCTCCCTCACTGGCGCATTCCCGGCGCGACCTACGCCGTTACCTTCCGCCTGAAAGATTCCATTCCCGCAAGTGCTCTGGACGCCTATCTTCAGCGCAAGGAAATCCTCGCCCGGAAACTCGAAGCTCTCGTTTCCCAAGCCGGATCGCGCAGCGCTCTCGATCAACTCGTCAGCATCCGCTCCGAAATTTCCACGCTTCATGAAACCCTTCTTGAGCCCGCGCTCAACGAGAAACACGGCGACTGTTTTCTGGCCCGTCCGGAGATCGCGACACTCGTCGAGCAGGCGTTGAAGCACTTTGATGGCCAGCGCTACGAGCTCATCGCCTGGTCCGTGATGCCGAATCATGTCCACGCGATTCTCCGTCCCTCAGAAGGCGAAGAATTGGAAAAAATCGTTCATTCGTGGAAATCCTTCACCGCGAAGCAGGCGAACCAAATCCTTCAACGGGAAGGGATTTTTTGGCAGGAAGAATATTACGATCACCTCATCCGTGACGGCGAAGATTTCCTCCATCAGGTGCGCTATGTTTTACAGAATCCTGAGAAGGGAAACTGCCCGGCGGAGTTTACGGGATCGAAATATGGCAGGACTTGGGTGGATGCACTCGGGGCGGGACGCCCCGACAACGGCCTGGGGCAGGATGCCCCAGCTACGATTCTCACCCCGTCCTACGATCCATTCTCCTACGAGCGCCGTCACAGTTCCGTCATGGAAATCATGGGCCATGAACTCGGTGGGGACCGCACGGTGCGCGTTTTCACCACGCAAGAACGCTGGAATGCCGTGGCGCACAAGATTTCCGCCATGGGCGATTTCAAGCCGGAGATCATCACGGAAAAATCCGGAGTGCTGGAATTCGATCCACATGACCAAGCCGCCATTTCCGCGCTCAATACCGAAACCGAGCCGCGCCTCATCACGGTGAAAGACGACCTCGATCTGGAAGTCATCCACGCCTTCCGCGAGCTCGCCTTCCGCGCCGATCCACGCCACCCGATCCTTCTCAAGGACACACTCCACCCACCCTCCGGCGACACCGATTTCCTCAGCGCCTTGCTACCCGCCGCGCGAAACATCGGCTCGCTGCTGTGCGATGGCATCGGCGATGCGATCCTCGTCCGTGGCGAAACCGCTCCCGGCCAGTCCCTCCGTCTCGCCTACAACATTCTGCAAGCCGCCGGCACCCGCATTTTCAAAACCGATTACGTCGCCTGCCCCAGTTGCGGCCGCACGCTCTTCAACCTCCAGTCCACCACGCAAAAAATCCGCGCCGCCACCGGCCACCTCAAGGGCGTTCGCATCGCCGTCATGGGCTGCATCGTCAATGGCCCCGGTGAAATGGCGGATGCGGACTTCGGCTACGTCGGCGGCGCCCCGAACAAAATCAACCTCTACGTCGGCAAGCAGCCGGTGAAATTCAACATTCCGGAAGCCGAAGCCGTGGATCGCCTCATCGATCTGATCCGCGAACATGGAAAATGGGTGGACGCGCCCGTGCCCGCCGCTGTTTGATCCTTTTCCCGCACATGGCAGACACCGTCACACTTCCCGAGACGCTGGAAAAAACGCAGCTCGATACCCCTTGGAACGTCATCATCCATGACGATCCGGTCAATCTCATGGGCTACGTCACGCGGGTGATCATGAAAATTTTCGGCTATCCGGAATCCCGCGCCACCATCCTCATGATGGAAGTCCACCAGCAAGGGCGCTCCGTCGTCTGGACCGGAGAAAAGGAAAAGGCCGAATTCTACGTCCAGCAGCTTCAGGCGCATCAACTCAAAGGCTCTCTCGAAAAAGCGGAATGAAAGCCATGCCCACACTCGAAGGCGGCCTCCGCCTCGATACCGAAGATCCCAGTGATTGGGAGCTGCTCCGCGCCATCATCGCCGATGCACAGGCAACCTCCGGCAATGATCTGGCCAGCCGCCTCGGAAACCTGATCCCGGAAAACGCCGGAGCCGAAGATTGGGAAGAATACATCGTCCCCGATCTGCGCGAAGTGTTTCAGGATGAACTGGCGGAAGTCGCCGCCGAGATCGAATCCGCGATCGTCGAGTCCGACGGCCAGGCGGGCCCGCTCTGGATCACCCCGGAAAATGCCCATCCATGGTACAGCGCGCTCAACCAGGCACGCTTGAATCTGGAAGAGCTCTTCAAATTCGGCGCGGCGGAAGACCTCGATCCCGCGGCGCTTTCTCCCGTCCGTGCCGCCGCATTCATCCGTTCGAAATTCTACTGCGCCATCCAGAGCCTGCTCCTGGAATACGTGATGCGCTGAAAAAGGGCGACCCGCTCTCGGCGAGAGCGGTAGCCTCTGCGGGATCAACTCTCAAGCGGCCCCGGCGAGGCCGCCCTGCCCTTTTGGGCATCCACTCAATAAACCGGCGCACCGGAATTATCCTGCGACGAGGAATCACCGCCGCCACGGGACTTGTTCGCCTGATTTTCCATCGCTTCACCCAGAATCCGGGTATCACGGCCCACACCGATCATGGTGTTGCAGGAACTCAGAACGGCGGCGAAAGCGAGCAACGAAGTGAGGAAGATGGTTTTCATTTAGAAAATGGATTACCCCCATTTTACGGGAGCCGCAAGCGACTTTATCAAGATCACTTAAGTTCTCTGCGAAGTTCGACAATCCCGTCCCGGATTTCAAAAATCGAAGCGCGCAGCCGCTCCAATGCCGCTTTCTGATCCGGATCCGTCTCCAGATTGAGAATTTCCTGACAAGCGCCCACCGCTTCATTGATCCAGTTCAGACAGCGTTTCAGCACCGCCAGCACGAATCCCGTCTCCGCTTCGTAGCCGCTGCCACGGCCATTCAGCACGCCCGCCAGTTTCCCGCTGATCTGCAAAAGCTGGGAAACCAACGTGTATGGTGCCGTCCCCGGCCCGGCTTCCCGATCCACCAGATCCATCGCCCGCATCGCCAATTCCTGTGCCCGCACCTGCAAGGGATGATTGTCCTCCTCGTTGAAACCGAAGTCCTCGAAATCTTCTTCCTCGTCGTCCTCATCGTCGTCCTCGTCATCTGATTTCGAAAAATACGATCCTTGGAAATCCTCCTCATCCTCCTCATCCTCATCATCCAGCCCCTGCTCATCCCGCTCGGCGAGAGCATCCAACAGGCCATCCCAGCCCATCACGAAAGCTTCCTTCTGCTCGCTGTCCACATCCTCCATGTATTTTTCCAGCACCTCCTGATACGCCTCCGTCAGACGATCAGACTCCTTCAAACGCTCCTCCCAGGCAAATTCGTCCAATTCACCCGCAGGTTCCACCGAAGTGCCATCCGGCTCACGGCGGCGGATTACCTGCGCCATGAAATCCCGCATCGAGTTCAGATTCGCGAGCTTCTGCGCCTCTTCATCATCCTCATCCATCTGCCATTCGTGCGAGGAAACCTGCAGGATAAAATCCGAAGCCTCCAGCACCACGCGGCCGTTGATTTCGCTGAACCATTCGAGATAGAGCATGTTCCGCCACTCGTAGGGAATCTCCCGGTTGCTTTTATAATATTGGTGGATCTCGTCGTCACTGATCAGCGGCATCTTCACCTTGCGGGACGCCGTCATATCACCAACAACGCCGGATTGGTCCATATCCAACACCTGGAATTCATCCGATGCCTGCGCGGATGGATTTTCAAATTCAAGCCGTGCTCCTGCCAGATCCCGCCAGCAATCTCCATCCAGCGAGAGAATCAACGGCTCGTCACGCCCCGCCAGCCAGATGCGGCCCGTGGTCCGTCCTTCGACCGTATTGTCGATCACCCCCTGGACCACCGCCTTCTCGATTCTCCATGCCATGATCTCCACCTTGAAACTTTCCTCCCGGGGGCGTCAAGCCAGCGTCTCGGATGGCATATGTCCGGAAATGGGAATAGATCGGTGGATTTTAACCCATTTTTTACAAAAAAGATGGCCTCACTTCCGATCCTAACACCTGTTTTGGTTTTACATACCTCCGGCAGTTTGGCCCATTTCTTTGCATATGAATGCAGACGCCCTAGGTTCTCACCCCCAAAAGACCCGCAAGCAAACAGCGGAAGCGATCAACCGGGCTTTGGCAAGGTTCCCGCTCCTGCTAGATGTAATGGAGGAACTCGCCAAACATGACTTCCCTTGCGCCGGAGATCAGGAATTGCGCCACGGCTGCGAACGCGCGCTAACAGCCATGCTTTCCCGCCTCGCATTGATCGATCCCGCCCCCGCCGGACAAACTTCGAACGCGGAAAAAATCGCCGAATCCTGGCTGCATGGCACCCGCGCCCCTCGTCTCATCGACGCCTCGAAACTGGAGCGTCTCCAACAATTCATCGACCGCATTCTCGGACCGAAAGATCCAACGCCGGGAACATAACCAAAATTGCACCCTTGAGCCGCCTCCGACCTATGGCAGGCTTGACGCATGGCCACGTCTCAAGGTTCCGGTAAAAAGCTCATTTTCGAAGAGTTCGGTTCTCCCCGGACATCTCTGAAACTCGCGGATTTCCCTCTCGCCAACCTTCAGCATGGAGAAGTGGCCGTCCGCCTGCTGGCCGCCCCCATCAATCCCGCCGATCTCAATACCATCGAAGGCACCTACGGCGTGAAACCTGCGCTACCCGCCACTCCGGGCATCGAAGGTTGCGGCGAGGTGACCGAAAGCCGATCCCCGGATTTTTTCCCCGGTGACCGCGTGATTTTCCTCCGCCGCGCCTCATCTTGGGCCAGCCACGCCGTGATGCCCGCCGGGGCGCTTTTCAAAATCCCGGCCACCATCGATCCTCTCCAGGCCGCCATCCTGAAAGTCAACCCCGCCACCGCCTGGCGTCTGCTCCATGGCTTTGGAAAACCGCCCGAAGGCTCCTTCATCGTCCAAAACGCCGGGAACTCCGCCGTCAGCCGCTGCGTGATCCAGCTCGCCCCCGCACTCGGCATCCGCACGATTTCCTTCGTCCGCCGCGCGGAACTCATCAATGAGCTCAAAACGCTGGGAGCGGATCACGTTTTCCTCGACGACGCCGACGGCCAAGCCGCCGCGGAAGCCGCAATGGACGGAAAAAACGCCGCGCTCGCCTTCAATTCCGTCGGCGGTGAAAGCGCGCTCCGCCTCATGAACCTACTGAAATCCGGCGGCATCCACATCACCTACGGCGCGATGGGCCGCCGCCCGCTCACCCTTCCAAACGGCTTGCTGATTTTCCGCGACCTCCAAATCCGCGGCCTGTGGATCACCCAATGGCTCGAAAACGCGCCGCCGGAAGAAATCCACCACGTTTACCATCACCTCGCTGAACTCGTCGCCACCGGAAAACTCGTCCAGCCCGTCGATGCCACCTACCCGCTCGAAGACTTCGCCAACGCCCTCACCCGCCTCACCGCCCCCGATCGCTCCGGCAAGGTGCTCTTCACGATGTAGTGGTTTATCAGTCACCCGTCATGAGCCATGAGTGAAGAGCCTGTCATGGAAATCTTCACCCATGGCCCATGACTCCCGACCCTTGACCCGGCAAACCTCACTCGCTACACCTCCGCCCGCATGGCCACGATCAATTCGAACTTCCTCAAGCTGAAAGCCGGATATCTTTTCCCTGAAATCGCCCGCCGCGTCCGGGTCTATACCGAGCAGAATCCTGATAAAGCAGCCCGCATCATCCGCTGCGGCATCGGCGACGTGACCGAGCCGCTCCCTGCCGCCGTCGTCAAAGCCATGCACGATGGCGTCGATGAAATGGCCAGCCGCGAGACCTTCAAAGGCTACGGCCCGGAGCAAGGCTACGAATTCCTCCGCCAGGCCATCGTTGACAACCAATTCGCCGATCTCGGCATCTCCGCCGATGAAGTCTTCATTTCCGATGGCTCCAAGTGCGACACCGGCAACATCCTCGACATCTTCGGCAAGGGCAACGTCATCGCCATCACCGACCCCGTTTACCCGGTTTACGTCGATACCAACGTCATGGCCGGAAACACCGGAGACGCCGATGAAAAAGGCGCCTACGAAGGCCTGCTCTATCTTCCCTGCAACGCCGGAAACCACTTCGTCGCCGACGTTCCCGCGGAAAAAGCCGACATCATTTACCTCTGCTTCCCGAACAACCCGACCGGTGCCGTCGCCACCCGCGCCCAACTCGAAGCCTGGGTGAAATACGCGAAGCAAAACGACTCCATCATCCTCTTCGACGCCGCCTATGAGGCGTTCATCCAAGACCCGGCCATCCCGCGCTCAATCTTCGAAATCGAAGGAGCCAGGGACGTCGCGCTCGAATTCCGCAGTTTCTCGAAAAACGGCGGCTTCACCGGCGTGCGCTGCGGCTACATCGTCATCCCGAAAACCGTCACCGCGAAATCCGACACCGGCGAGCGCGTCCCGCTTCACCAGCTCTGGTCCCGCCGCCACAGCACCAAGTTCAACGGTGCCAGCTACCCCGTTCAAAAAGCCGCCGCCGCCGTATTTTCCCCGGAAGGAAAACAACAGGTGAGCGCCCTCATCGAACACTACATGGGCAACGCCAAGCTCCTCCGCGAAGCCGCCGCTGCCGCCGGACTCCCGGTTTTCGGCGGTGAAAACGCCCCTTACGTCTGGGTCGGCTGCCCGGCTGGCCTCAGCTCATGGGACATGTTCGACAAAATGCTCGGCGAAGCCCAGGTCGTCATCACCCCCGGCTCCGGCTTCGGCTCCGCAGGCGAAGGCTACTTCCGCATTTCCGCCTTCAACTCCCGCGCCAACGTCGAGGAAGTCTGCCGCCGCCTGAAATCGCTGGTGGCTTGAAAATTCCTAAACAAAACCCGCGGATCATCCGATTCGCGGGTTTTTTCCGTACGCTTCCCCCAGCGTTCGATGCTCTCACCCTTTCAACGCCTGATCCAGCCAATCGAGCATCTTTTTCCGATAAGCGCCGTGATTTTGATAGAGCGAATCCCCGTGATGTCCGCCTTTCACCGCGAATAAGGTCTTCGGCTCGCCCGCCCGTTCGTAAAGCTGCCTGCCTTGGGAAAACGGCACCACCTCATCCACCGTGCCATGCACCACCAGCAACGGCGTGGGTGCCAGACGTTTCACGAAATCCTTCGGCGCCCATTCATCGGAGACCAATTGCTCGCCGAGCTGGCCACCGATAAACCGCGCCATCGAAATATAGGAAGCGAACGCACCATCGATGACAATCGCCCGCACCCCCTTCACCGGTGTTTCCGCCAGCGCCGTCACCGACTTCGCACCGCCGAGGCTGTGGCCGTAGGAAACGAGCTTCGTCGGGTCCACGTCCTTGCGCGTTTTCACATAAGCGAACGCCGCTTTCACATCGTTCAAAATCCCCCGCCGATCCGGTGATCCGCCGGATTTCCCGAAACCCCGGTAATCATACATCAGCACGTTATAACCAGCGTCCGCCATCCACAGGATGAAACCGAGGTGGTAACCCATCGATCCGGAATTCCCGTGTGAAAACACCACCGTACCCTTCTTTTCCTTCGCCTTTCCCGGAATGAACCAGCCGTGAAGAGGCGTGCCGTCGCTCGATTTGAAATCCACGGCCTCATAGGAAAATCCCCAGCCGGACGGCGTTTCCGGCTCATCCCGCGTCGGGAAATAAAACAGCCTGTTCCCGCCGTTTTTACCCAGCGCCTTCTCCACTTCCCGCGCCGCCGAGCCATCCGAATCACTCAGAATCTGATCGCGCAGCTTCCGCAACTCCGCCGGGGAGACCTCCGGCTGCTGAGCCAGCACGGAAGAAAAAAGCGCGAAGAAAACCACGGGCGACCAACCTTTCATGATCCGCAACCTAGCACGCCACCCGCCGCCCCTC
The DNA here is from genome assembly GCA_047605125.1 of Luteolibacter sp. Classification (GTDB taxonomy): domain Bacteria; phylum Verrucomicrobiota; class Verrucomicrobiia; order Verrucomicrobiales; family Akkermansiaceae; genus Luteolibacter. Next base: position 424,339 of record JASGGK010000001.1, on the reverse strand, counting down.
AACGCCAGATCTGAGGGAAAGAACGGAGGAACAAGGGGTCAGAGGCTAGGGACTAGTGAAGAACCCCGGACCAAAGTCTTTTTCTTATCTAGCCCCTTGCCTCTAGCCACCAGCCCCTCAAAAAGCGCAAGAACCAGTTGATCCTCACCCCACCTAGACGATCATCCAACACTTTCCTCCACCCGTGTCCGACGACCTGCCAACTGCGGAAACCACCACCACCGCGACCATTCCCCAAACCGACTCCGGCGATCTCCGCCGCCAACCGGTCGGCAACGTCGGCTGGCGCGCCGCGCTTTCCGCCTTCCAGCACCGGAATTACCGCATCTTCTTCAGCGGCCAGATCATCTCCCTCATCGGCACCTGGCTGCAAACCACCGCCGAAGGCTGGCTCGTCTATCAGCTCAGCGGTTCCTCCGTCGCCCTCGGCACGAATCGTTTCGCCAACATGCTGCCCTTCGCTCTGCTCGCTCTGTGGGGCGGCACCATCGCGGACCGCCGCTCGAAACGCGAAATCCTGCTCTACACCCAGAGCGCCTCCATGGTGCTCGCACTCGCCCTGGCAGCGCTGGTTTATTTCAACATCGTCCAGGTCTGGCACGTCGCCGCCATCGGTTTCCTGCTAGGAATCGTCAACGCCTTCGACGTCCCCGCGCGCCAATCCTTCGTCGTCGAGTTGGTCGGAAAAGAAGATCTCATCAACGGCATCGCGCTGAACTCCTCGATGTTCAACCTCGCCCGCGTCGTCGGCCCCGCCATCGCCGGATTGCTCATCGGAGTCGTCGGCATCGCCGGATGTTTTTTCCTCAACGGCCTCTCTTATATCGCGGTGATCATCGGCTACCGCTCGCTGCGTTTGCCCGCACACGAAAAACGCACCGACCACCCGCCGTTCCGCGATGCCGTGCGAGAGGCCTTTTCCTACATCGCCGGAAACGGCCCGCTGCGCGCCGTGATGATCCTCGTTTCCACCTTCAGCCTCTTCGGCCAAAGCTACTCCGTCCTCATGCCCGTCTTCGCGCGGGACATCCTCCACGGAAACGCCGCCGCCTTCGGCATCCTCATGGCCGCCAACGGCATCGGCGCGCTCCTCGGCGGCATCACCCTCGCCTCTTACGGAAAACGCCTCTCCCGCCGCACCCTGATCTACAGCGGACTCTTCGGCTGCTGCGCCTTTCTCACCGCCTTCGCCTTCAGCAAAATCTTCTGGCTCTCCGCTGCGCTGTTAGTCTGCGCCGGATTCTGCATGATCCTCTTCCTCGCCACCGCCAACACCGCCGTCCAACTCCGCTCTCCCGACGCCCTGCGCGGCCGCATCATGGGCTTCTACTCCCTCAGCTTCCTCGGCATGAGCTCCATCGGCAGCCTCCTCACCGGCTACCTCGCCAAACACTTCACCGCCCCCGGCGCGATCCTCATCGGCACCGTGGTGTGCGTGATCGTGGGTTTCCTCATGATGAAACGCATCGGGATCTACGGACCGGTGCCTAAAGAATCGTAAAGGAAAGATCAACCCTCCGTCTTACCTTGCCTCACTGCGGTAATCGCTTTGGAAACCGAAACTTTGTCCAACAAATCACCCGGAGAGCATTTCAATGCGCTCGCCAGCACCACCACTTCCGCATCGTTCACCACTCGTACACCCGTCTCCACTTTGGCCAATGTCACACGAGACGCATCCCATCCGAGACGCTGGCACGCCGCAGCCAAAGCCGCTTGGGTCAAATCCCGACTCTCTCTGAATTTTCTCACTCGTTCTCCGACGATATTATTACTTGCCATTGTTCCGCAGATGGAACTTGACGCTACGGATTTTTTTGGCCTGTATTGTTCCGCTCGCGTTACAAATCGCCTTCTCAGAAAATGACCATGCATGCTTGGCGATAAAAACCAAACAACTCGATGATATCTGAAGCCACAGATTTACTACCCATTCTTGCTCAACTAACAAAATATAGAGCTATGATCGACTCCCACTGGGATGACATCGATTCCCTGCTCTCCAATCATGAATTCAGGGAAATTTTCGCGCAGAAAAGAGAGCAGGATGCTTTACCTAACAAACTAGGCTTCAATCTTTTTCGGATTATTTCTGACACTTATTATCGAGAAAACTTTCATTCCGACGTGTTGAAAGCCTTACTCGATCCGAATGAAAGCCATCGCTGTGGCTACGCGCCTCTCCATCTTTTTATCAAATATCTCAAAATTCTTCGCCCGGATTTGCACGGTCTCAATATTGAGGATTTCAGGAACAGTATCGTAGAACGCGAACCGGGACGCATCGACATTTTGATCCAAGATTTAAATTCGAAAAAAGCAATTATTATCGAAAATAAAATAAATGGTGCAGGTGATATGGATCGCCAATTACCTCGTTATGTAGATTATTTGGAGAATAAAGACATCCAACCCGTTGCCATTGTCTATTTAACACTTAATCAATTAAAGCAACCTTCCGAACAAGGTTGGAAACCCGTCATTGACCATAATCGAATCTATCCAATTTTAGTCAAGGCCATCGCCTTTAGCCACGATTCTCCTAGTCTTATAAATGGGTGGATAAGTGAATGCGAAAACTGTGTCCAAGATTTCAATACTTTAGCCATACTGAAACAATACAAATCGTTAATACAACACTTAGGATCACACGCCATGAATGAAACATTAATGCGAAAATTTTATGATACTCTTATCACACCGGACCTATCGAACTGGGAAAATGCATGTGCTCTCGCAACCCTAATGGCGGATTTACCAGCTTATCGAGCAAGGAATATTGTTCGCAACTTTGAGAATAATTTTTCCCCTTTTGAAGATGTGTGGGTCTACTCAAACACGACAGCAGTCTTCAGTTTTAAGAAAGGTAAAAATATTAGTATTGATATTGCCTGCAGCGACACGAACAAGTATTCTTTATTATTTTGGGATCGTGAGAGCGCGAATCATGGTTCAACACGTATCGACCGAGCTTTAGATTCATTTTCTCTAAAAGATAAGTTTTCTTGGGATTCCGACCAAAAACGATACTATATCAATTATTCATTTCCTAAAGATGAAAATATTTTATTCCACGATTTAAATTTGCTCCTGCAACATTTGAGAACAATCATGCCTAAATCCAAGGAAGTCCAAATAAATGGTTGAAAGCATTTCTTCTAATTTTCATTGAGAAAGTATACATCATGCCCAGAAAGTTAATCGTAGCACTTGGATTATTATTTAGCATATCGATAAGCATTTTCGTATTCAATTCAATATATCAAGGGGCTATACCAAAAATTGTTGAGGAAATAAACAACAGTTCCATCGGAGCTATATTGACCGCGATCATTACCGTCTTACTATTATCCCAACAATCTTCGAGCGAAGAAATAAAAGAAAGAAATGTAAGAGTCTTTGAGGAGAAATCCAGCAGATTCAATAACTTTATCGATAAACTCTGGGAAATATGGGAGGATCGCAATGTCAGCTTAGAAGAGCTCAATGAGTTAATCAAACTGGTGTCGAAAGATATTGTTTTATATGCAAATCCTGAACGCGTCGATAAAATACTATCTTATTTGCTTGAAATATCCGAAAAATCGATAGCGGGGAATTTAGCTGATAAAGACAGCGACGCAGCCAAAATCATCCAGACAAATATATTTAATATCATTAATGAGCTTGCCAAAGAAATTGGATTAGGTGGAGAAATTAGTCACAACGTTAGAACAAAATTGAACACTCTTGAAGACAGAGTGGTGCCTTTCGTAATTCAAAAGGATTTCAAAAAGAAATATATTCAAAGCGTTAAAGACGCAATCGAAAAGTCTTCCGACGACATTGACATCACAAGTGTAGAATATAATGAACAGGAAAAATCACTTTGGTGCAGAGTAAAAAATTCAAATTTATATATTAAAGCTGGCCCATTAGATCGAGATGCCGATCGTAATGTATTAATAGGAGCATTTGTTGATTTTTGGCATAATCGCAATTTCCAGCAATATCGCGATGCTCAAAGAGGTTGGAGAAAAGATTATTTAAAAGGTGCAATTCAATGGTATGATTATGATGAAATCGTTAATTTTAGTAATTATGAATCCATTAAAATGATAAAAAATAAAACTACGGATGAATCAAATGATGAATCAAATGATTTAGCTAAAAAAATTATTCATCACTACAATAGATGGAGAATTAATGGGAAAACCATCGATCAAATTGTTGATGAATGTACTAACACGTAATTCCGTGGAATACTTCTATCGATTCGTTATATATTTTCGGTTTTTAAAATAACATCTATACTATCAACTTATCTCCTTACATTCAGAGCTTCGACAGCCGACACATTTCTACAGTGATCCGTTGGATGCAGGATCGATTTTCTCTCTTCAAGATCGATCAATTCATAAATTTTTTGATCCCCGACATCTTTTGTCCGGGATCGGGCTTTACACCTTCCCGCATGTCCTCACTTACCGCCGCACAGCAGCGCGAAATCCCTGAAGCCGTCCTCCGCAAAGTCGCTGCCATGGATGAATCCGCCCAACTCACTTTCAACGAAGAATATCGGAAAAAATACAAGCGTCCGGATGTCGCCTTCATCCTAGCGGTCAGCGGTGGTCTTCACTATGTCTATCTGGGGAAATGGCTGCTGTTCTTTCTGTTTTTCTTCACCATGGGAGGCTTGGGCTTTTGGTGGCTCATCAGCGTCTGCCGCGTGTTCCGCGTCGTGCGTGAGCGCAACCGCACCATGTCCCTCCAGATCCTGCGCGATATTCAAATCCTCCAATGAACTGATTTCCCATCACCTACATCAACCATGTCAAACTACTATTGCACCTACTGCGGCTATAAATCTTCCACGATTTCAAGTCTAACCAACCTTAGTTGCCGCCGTCATCCGAATGGCGCGAACAAAGGAAAACACGTTCTCTACGAAGGTTCCGAAAAATCGCGGTATTCCTGTAAATATTGCGGTTATGAATCTCCATCCCTGTCCAGCCTGACCGCACTCAGCTGCCGCCGTCATCCTGATGGTGCGAATAAAGGCAATCATTTGCCCGCATTGTAACGACCGTGAGTTGCTTCTTCTCCCCCCGTCGCAAATCGCCCACACTGCCGCCACGTTCTTCATGGCCAATCAACTCCGCATCTCCGTCATTAAAAGCCTTCTGCGCGATGGCAGAACCTGGACTGCGAGAGCACTCTCGGAGCGGACTGAAACCAGCATCCGCAACATCCAGCGCGATATTGAACATTTGCGCACCAACGAAAAATGGCCGATCGATTCCGGGAAATCCGGTTATTTCCTGCGCGAGAGATCCATCGCAGAAACCAAAGTCACCCAGCCGGAAGAACTCACCGCACTCGCGCTCGCTTACGAGACGTTGAAAAAAGTCCAAGCGTCTTCTTTGGCGGAAAACCTGCGCGAGGAAATCCTGAAAATCTGCCGCCATCACGAAGGTCTGGGGATTGTCGATCAAACCAAACTCACCCAAGTGATCGATGACCGGCAACCCAGTCCGACGTTGAAATTCAACGCCGCCATACACGGAAAACTTCTAAGCGCCATCCTCCAACAGCAGCTCGTCGATATCCGTTACCGCAACCTGGAAGAAGACAGTTCCTACGAACGCACGATCTACCCGTTTCGCCTGCTTTGCCGGGACAGTTGCTGGTATCTGAGCGCTTGGGATCTCAAGTCCGGAAGCCAGAAAACCTACGCCCTGCCACGCATCAGCGCCGCGTTGGTCCGGCTTCCACCGGATGACTTTGTGTTGCCTGAATTCGTAAACCATCACGAACACGCCTTCGGCATTTGGACGCCCTACGTTCCAAACGGTGACATTCACGAAGTCTGCGTCGAGCTTCACGGCTACTGGGCGCGCATTGCCAAAGAGCGCAACTGGCATCCGAACCAGCGCGTCGAAGAACTTTCCGCCGATTGCGTGCGCGTCCATTTTTGTCTGAACGAACTGGTGGAAGTGAAAAGCTGGGTGCTGAAATTCGGCGGCGCAGCCAAAGTCATTTCCCCGCCATCACTTATCGAACTCGTGCAGGAAGAACTCACCCTCATGAACGAACACTACGCTTTATGAACCGCCACATTCTTGGAAAAATCCCGTTCTGCCTGCTCGATATCGAAACAACCGGTTTCTCGCCGGATGCCCATGAAATCACGGAAATCGCCGCGATCTGCGTGGATGAGCGTCTGGAAATCATCGGCGAATTCAGCCAGCTCATCTCGATCTCAGAACCGATCCCTTACCACATCACCCGCATTACCGGCATCTCGGATCACTTGCTCCGCACCCAAGGCAAACCGCTCTGCGAAACACTTGGCGCCGCACACGCATTCATCACGAAGTTTCCAACCTTTGCCCACAATGCGAAATTCGACGGGAACTTTCTCAATGCAGCTTCACGGCGTCATGCGGTTGGTTTGAACTTCTCACTGGAATGCACGATCCCCACCTTCAAACGTCTTCTGCCGGACCAAGGACGCTACGGGCTTCCTGTCCTAGCGGAAGCACTTGCCGTTTCGGGTGGCGGAGCACACCGCGCGTTGGAAGACTGCCGTGTCCTGCTCGAATGCCTAGGCCGTGTGGACAAAATGAGAAGTCCTTGAAAAATCAAAGGATTCCGGCCTTCTGTCGAATGCTTGGCGAAAATTTCATATGGACTCGGACTCCAACTTTCCGAACTCATCTCAAGAGCGGAAAAACGTTTACAGAAATCGGCTTGAATCGGATTCACCACCAAATTGACACACGGTAGATCGACCAAGTCTTCAAGAATCACAAATTTCGAAGAGCAAATCCCTCCAAAATCTTCCCTCTCTTCCAATGATTGACCCGCCGGGACGCGGTTGGTAGCGTCCGCGCCCCGTCATGAGCGCCCCGAATTACAAAGACACGCTGACTCTTCCCCAAACGACCTTCCCGATGCGGGGGGATCTGGTGGAAAACGAGCCAAAACGCCTCGAGCGTTGGGAATCCGAAGGTCTTTACGGGAAAATTATTGGCCGCCGCCGCGAACAAAACGCGCCGGAATTCATCCTCCACGACGGCCCGCCGTTCGCGAATGGCGACGTTCACATGGGCACCGCGCTCAATAAAGTGCTCAAGGATCTCGTCGTGAAATCCAAGACCATGGCCGGTTTCGCCGTGCCGTTCGTGCCCGGCTGGGACTGCCACGGCCTGCCGATCGAGTTCAAGGTGGTGAAAGACGCCGCTGGTCTCGAACCCGCCGAAATCCGCCGCCGTTGCACGGATTTCGCCAAAGGTTTCATCGACATCCAGCGGAAATCGTTCCGCCGCCTCGGCGTGTTCGGCGATTGGGAAAACCCGTATCTCACCATGAATCCGGGCTACGAGGCGAACATCCTCCGCGTTTTCGCGAAGCTGGTGGAAAGCGGCTCGATCTACCAATCGAAGAAGCCCGTCCAGTGGTCTTACGGCGCACAAACCGCTCTGGCTGAGGCGGAAGTGGAATATCAGGACAAGGAAAGTCCGGCGATTTTCGTGAAATTCCCGCTCGTTTCCGGCGAACTCGCCGGAAACGCCAGCATGGTGATCTGGACGACCACGCCGTGGACGCTGCCAGCCAACCTCGGCATCGCGCTGCACCCGGAATTCACCTACGTCGTCGGAAAATTCCTCAAGGAAGACACGGTCGAAACCTTCGTGATCGTCCGCGAACTGATCGGTGCTTTCACCGAGAAAACCGGCTTCGCGCTCGCGGAAACGCTGGAAGAACGCAAGGGCAGGGATTTCGAAGGCATGGAAGCGCAGCATCCGTTCCTGCCGCGTGTCTCGAAGGTGATTCTCGCGAATTTCGTCACCACGGAATCCGGCACCGGCGCAGTCCACATCGCTCCCGGCCACGGCACGGACGACTACGTCGCCGGCCAACAGAACAACCTCGGCGTGCTTTCCCCGGTCGATGACGAAGGGAAATTCACCGCCGAAGCGGGCCTCGACGAACTCGTCGGACAGCACGTTTTCAAATCGAACAGCCGCATCATCGAGATCCTCACCGAGAGCGCGCACCTGTTGGCGCAGGAAGTTTACAAGCACTCCTATCCGCATTGCTGGCGCTCGAAAACGCCGATCATTTTCCGTGCGGTGGAGCAGTTTTTCATCTCGCTCGACACCCTGCGCGGCCAGGCTCTCAGCGAGATCGACAAGGTCGAATGGCTGCCCGCCTGGGGCCGGAACCGCATCTACGGCACCGTCGAAGCGCGCCCGGACTGGTGCATTTCCCGCCAGCGCACCTGGGGCGTGCCGCTTCCGGTTTTCTTCGATGAGAACGGCAAGGCGATCCTCTCCGCCGAGCTGGCCAACAAGGTCGCCGATCTCGTCGAAAAAGAAGGCACCAACGTCTGGTTCGAGAAATCCGACGCCGAACTCGCCGGAATCCTCGGCCTGCCCGCTGGCGTGAAAAAATGCCGCGACACCCTCGATGTGTGGATCGATTCCGGTTGCTCCCACGTTTCCGTGCTCGACGCGCACAAAGAGCTACACGCCCCGGCCGATCTCTATCTCGAAGCAACCGACCAGCACCGCGGCTGGTTCCAAAGCTCGCTCATGCTCAGCGTCGGCTATCGCGGAGTCGCGCCTTACAAATCGGTGATGACCCACGGTTTCGTGGTCGATAAGGACAAGAAAAAGCTCGCGAAGTCCGATGCGAACAAAGGCGGAAAACCGACCGACGCCGCGTATTTCTACAACAAATACGGCGCCGATATCGTCCGCTTGTGGGTTTCCTCCGTCGATTGGCAGAACGAAGTGCCGTTCGGTGAAGACCTCTTCAAACAAGTCGCCGAGCCGTATCGCCGCCTGCGCAACACGCTGCGGATTCTCCTCGGAAACCTCGATGGCTTTGACCCGAAATCCGCGCCCGCTTCGCCGGAATACACGTTGCTCGACCGCTGGATTCTCGAGCGACTCCACGCCGTCAATGCCGAATGCCTCAAGGCCTACGAAACCTACGAATTCCGCAAGGTTTTCAACGCCCTGAACCAATTCTGCACCACCGATCTCTCCGCCGTTTACATCGATGCGCTGAAAGACCGGATGTATTGCGACGCAGCGGATTCCCCGCGCCGGATCGCCTCGCAAGCCGCGATGTATGAGATCTTCACCGCCCTCGCGAAGCTTCTCGCACCGATCCTCGCCTACACCGCCGACGAAGCGTGGGAACACGCCGGTTTCAGCGACCAAAGCATCCACCAGCAGGATTTCCCGCAGCCGAATCCGGCCTTCGCCCCCGGCGACGCCACGGAAAAAGCGAACCGCCTGTTCGCGATCAAATCCGTCATCCAGACCGCCATCGAAGCGCAAATCCAGGCCAAGGCCTTCACCCGCAACAACGAGGCGAATGTTTCCCTGACCATCCCTGCGGAAGACGCCGCGCTGCTTGATCTGCTCAACAACCGCGACTTCGCCACCGAGTTCTTCATCATCGCCGAACTCAGCGTCACCACAGGAACCGAACTCACCGCCACCGCGCAAAAAACCGATCTCCCGCTCTGCCCCCGCTGCCGCAAACACGAGCCACTCCTCGAAAGCGGCCTCTGCGAGCGCTGTGACGACGTGCTGAAATAACAGTTTTAGCGCCCAAACCCGCGAACAAATGCGGTTGAGCGGCATGCGGGATTTCCCTCATCAATCCATGGGAATACGGCGTATGATTGAGCCAAATTTTGCGCAGAAAGAGGAGAGGCTACGTGATGAAATCGAGCGCGGCATTCATTCCGCCGCCCGGATCGAGGTGATTTATTTCGGCGGCAGCTTGCCGGGCAGCCTTCGCAAAATCACGCCGCTATGCTATTCGGAAGAGCGGGGAAAAGACTATCTGATCGCCTTTTGCCATCAGAGCCGAATGGAGAAAACCTTCAAGCTGGAGCGTATGAATTTGCCGGAGCCTCCGATGGAGGGTGGCAAAAATGATTACATCACGATTTCCAGATTCCTGCTCAATCCGCAGTTGCTGGACGGCATGCTTTCGCAAATCGCGGCCTTGGGAAATCTTCCCATTGAACGGGCTCTTGCTGCGCATCACTCCGCTCACGGGGAATTCGAATCGTTTTTCGAAGAATATTCTTACGGTGGCTACATTCTGAGCCTTCGCCTTTCCGATTCCTTGATCAGTCTTCACTTTGGATACGAAGCCGCGGATGCCGAAGGAATGAATTACCGATTTACGGTCGAAAGTTCACCGCAGTTGACTCCTGAAATCGCGGATCATTACCGCCTTATCGTTGGTTGGTAAGAAGCCTCGGAAAATCCTTTGCTCTCTCCGGCATTCCGCGTTTGTTCTCCGTCCAGCCGCCATGACTTTTCCGAAGCTTTTGCTGTTTCTTTCCCTGCCGCTTTACGTGCTCGATCAGATCACGAAATTCTGGACGGTATTTAATCTCCATCCGCCGCAGGTGGTGGAAGGTGAGAGGGGATTGCACTGGGCGATTGATCAGATCGAGTTGATCCCGGAAATTTTCCATTGGGTGCGGGTGCATAACCAAGGCGTGGCGTTCGGGTTTGGAAATGGCTCGGCGTGGGCTCCGGTGGTTTTCCTGATCGTGCCGATCATCGCGCTGACTTTGATCCGGATTTTCTGGAAAAAGGGGGTTTTCGCCCATCCGGCGGCGAAGGTGGCGGTGGCGTTGCTGCTGTGCGGGATTTTCGGAAATCTCACGGACAGGCTGGTGCAAGGCTTTCTGCTTGAGGCCTATAAGACGGAATCTTTCTGGCACCGGTTGTCAGAAGGCTACGTGGTGGATTTCATTTCGGTGAAACTGCCGCTGTATGGCTGGTGGCCGTCGTTCAATGTGGCGGATTCATGCATTTGCATCGCGGCGGTAGTTCTTTTCATCAGCGGGCTGCGCGAGGAGAAAAAAACCGCTCCTTGAAGGATTTTCGGCTGTCCTTTTCGGCCCGGCCATGGCGCGTTGGCGGGGAGTTTCCCCGTGTCCATGAGCAGTAAATCACAACAAGCGGATGTCGTCCTGGTGGGAGCCGGGATCATGAGTGCCACCCTCGGCGTGCTTCTGAAACAATTGCGCCCCGAGAGCACCATCGAGATTCTCGAATCCGCCACTTCCGTCGCCACGGAAAGCTCGAACGCCTGGAACAACGCGGGCACCGGCCACGCCGCGCTGTGCGAGCTGAACTACACGCCGGAGAAACCGGATGGCTCCGTCGACGTTTCCAAGGCGATCCAGATCAACGAAGCCTTCGAACTCTCGAAGCAGCTCTGGGCCAGCCTGATCGAGCGCGGCCAGCTTTCGAACAACTTCATCCACCGCGTGCCGCACCTCAGTTTCGTGAACGGCGCGAAAAACGTCGGCTACCTGAAAAAACGCTACGAAGCGTTGAAGGATCATCCGTTTTTCAAGGAAATGTCCTACACGGAGGACCGCGCCACGCTGGCCGAGTGGATGCCGCTGGTGATGAAAGACCGCCCGGCGGACGAGCCGGTGGCGGCGACCCGCGTGGATTCCGGCACGGACGTGGATTTCGGCGCGCTGACCCGTGGCATGATCGGGTGGCTGCAAGAACAACCGGGCGTGACCCTGCGCCTCGGCCACCTGGTTTCCGAAGTGGAAAAAACCGACCACGGCTGGCTGCTCAGCGTGGAGCCGGATATGAAAGCGCGTTATCAGGTCGAGGCGAAGTTCGTGTTCCTCGGTGCGGGCGGCGGGGCGCTGCCTCTGCTCCAGAAGTCCGGAATCCCGGAAAGCAAAGGCTTCGGCGGCTTCCCGGTCAGCGGCCAGTGGCTGCGCTGTGACAATCCCGAAATCGTGGAGCAGCACTTCGCCAAGGTTTACGGCAAGGCGCCGATCGGCTCTCCGCCGATGTCCGTGCCGCACCTCGATACCCGCGTGATCGATGGCAAGCGCTCGCTGCTTTTCGGCCCTTATGCCGGTTTCACCACCAAGTATCTCAAAGGCGAGGGCGGTTCGCTGCTGGATTTCCCGCTGTCCATGCGCCTGAACAATCTGATCCCGATGATCGCCGCCGGCGCGCAAAACGTGGATCTCACGACCTACCTCATCGGCCAGGTGCTGCAATCCCCGGAAGAACGTCTCGGCGCGCTGAAGGAATTCATGCCGACCGCGCAAATGGACGACTGGCATCTCGCCCACGCCGGCCAACGCGTCCAGATCATCAAAAAGGACAAGAAAAAGGGCGGTATCCTTCAATTCGGCACCGAAGTCGTCACGGCGGCGGATGGCTCCATTTCCGCGTTGCTCGGAGCTTCTCCGGGAGCCTCCACGGCGGTGGACATCATGCTGAAACTGCTCAACCGTTGCTTCCCGCAGGAAATGATTTCCAAAGAATGGGAGGAAAAACTCGGAGCCCTCATCCCGAGCTACGGCAAGGCGCTTGCGAAAAATCCCAACCTCTACGCACAGACCCGCTCGTGGACCACGGAGAAACTGGGCCTGTGAAGAAGGGTTGGGTGAAAGTTGATGGTAAAGAGGAAGAACGCCATTCGCGGCTCTTTCCCGATCGCCCGGCACTCATTCCCACCCTTGCATTCCGAGGTCCAGCCCCTCACCTTCCCGCCATGCCAGCACCGATCCGCACCCAGTTTTACCATCACGGAAGCCCCGCCGATCCGGTGCGGCTGCGTGACGGCTCGGTGCTTCCGGGCGTCACCATCGCGTATGAAACGTGGGGCACGCTCAACGAGGAGAAATCCAATGGCATCCTGCTTTTCCACGCGCTTTCCGGCTCGCACCACGCGGCCGGGCTGAACACCTCCATCGAAGGCGTGGACAAGCTCTGGCAACGCGAGCTGCACATCGGCTGGTGGGAGGATTTCATCGGCCCCGGCAAGGCCATCGATACGAACCGCTACTTCATCATCTGTCCGAACTACCTCGGCGGATGCTACGGCAGCACCGGCCCGTCCTCCATCAATCCGGAAACCGGCAAGCCCTACGGCTCTTCATTTCCAACCATCGCGGCCGCCGATCAAACGGAAATCGCGGCCCATCTTCTCGATTTCTTCGGCATCGAAACCCTGCACGCCGTCGTCGGGACATCGATCGGCGGGCTGATCGCCCTCACCTTCGCCACGCGTTTCGCGCACCGTGTGAAGAACGTGATTTCCATCGCGGCGGGCTACAAAACCACCGTTTACACCCGCCTGATCCTGTTCGAGCAAATCCTCGCCATCGAGAATGATCCGCATTTCAACGGCGGCGATTACTACGACACCGAAGGCCCGGTTTACGGCCTCGCGCTCGCCCGGATGATTTCCCACAAAACCTTCGTCCACCTCGATGCCATCGAGCGCCGCGCCCGCCAGGACGTGGTGCAGCCGGATGACATCCTCGCCTGGTACCGCGTGCGGGACCAGTTCCAGAGCTACATGCTGCATCAGGGGAAAAAGTTCGTCGGCCGTTTCGATGCGAATACCTATCTGCGGATCATCGATCTCTGGTCGCGCTACGACGGAGCGCACGAAGGCGACGCGGAAAGCGCCGCCGCGCTTTTCGAGCGCTCGCGCATCGCCGGACAAAAGTGGCTCGTTTTCTCCATCGATTCCGACTTCTGTTTCTATCCCGAAGAGCAGGCGGAGCTGGTGAAGCATCTGGAAGATGCGAAAGTCGACGTCATGCACATCACCGTGCACTCGGACAAGGGCCACGATTCCTTCCTCCTCGAACCCGATCTCTACACCCCGCACATCGGCTGGGTGCTGGGGAGGTAAAAACCTCACCAAGCCGCCATCCGGCCTTGGCTGCCGATGCGGAGTTCGTGTTTTCCTTTCCGGCGGGCATGCGGAAACGTTGCGGGCTGTCCGTGACGCCTTCGCCCCACAGGGTGCAGCGGCCATTTTTCTCTAGCACCCGCCCTCTCGCGTGAAAACGACGTTTTGCAAAGGCATCCGGCTCAGCTCCGCAGGCGGTAGAAGCCCGGACGACCCTTGTTCCAAAGACCAGAAAGTCATCGAGCCGCTGGAAAAGCCACCGAAATCGAACAATGCGGCAGGGTCCAGCCCGACGATCAACGATGACTTTCCTTCACTCATGGCGCGGGAAGCGGCGGAAATCTCAGCGGGCGACGAGCTCGACGCGGCGGTTCAGCGCACGGCCTTCCTCCGTGGTATTCGTCGTGACCGGAGCCATGAACGAAGCACCGAGCGACGTCATGCGGGAGGCGGCGATGCCGTAATTTTTCGAAAGCTCGGCGACAACCGCAGCGGCGCGGCGCTTCGAGAGATCTTCGTTGAACTCGAAGGTCCCGACATTGTCCGTGTGGCCGACGACGAGGACGTTGAGGTTCGGCTCGGCTTTCAACAGCGCGGCCATTTCCTGAAGCGTCGGTGCGGACTCCGGCTTGATCTCGGTTTTGTTGAAGTCGAACAGAATGCCGTAAAGCGCGACCTTGCCGCTGCTGGAAATCGATTTCTGCATTTCCGCAGCGCTGAGATGGACCATCTTTTCCTCCATCGGGCGGGTGTTCACCACGTCCACCTGGACGAGCACGGAATCCGCCGGAATGGTGATGTCCTGCTTCCAGGCATTCGCTTCCGAAGTGCCGCGGAACGGATGTTCCCACGAGCGGGTGGCGACGAACACCGCGACGTAGACGCCGGATTTTTCCATGCAGAAATAACGGCGCTCTTTCACTCCGGTGGTGAGAAGCTGTTGGTCCACCTCGGTGCTTGAGTAGTATTGGCGCGGCGGGCCGTTGCGGAGTTCGCGGTCATCGCCGGACCAAATCGGGGTGAATCCGGCATCCTTCAGCGCGTTCGAGTAGTTCGCGGAAATTTCCAGCGTGCTGCGCTTCGAGGCACCGACGTTCGGCAGGAAATACGTCGTGCGGTGCAGGCGGCCTTCGACTTTCCGCACTTCCTTCGGATCGGTGGAAGCCGGGCTGCTCAAGCCGCCGGTTTGCAAGCCAAGCTCGCCGAATTTCCGCTCGGACTGGATCAGGATCGTGCTGCCTTCATAGCGCGGCATTTCCGGATAGTCCTTGGTATTCGGCGCGTCTTTGACCGGTGCCACTTTCTGCGCGAAGGCGGTGGTGGCGGTGAAAAGGAATAGGGCGAGGTGGTGGAATTTCATGATGTTTGAAAGGGGTTCACTCAGCTTTCTGGCAATCGCGAATGAGGTGTTACAAAAAAGTTCATCAAGGCACCGGGAATCGGCGCTTTGAACATCGAACATAGAACGCCCAACATCGAACATTAAATGGAGAAAATCAGACTCCTGCGCGTCGCCGACACCTTGAGCGAACCCACCGAAGCCACCATCCGCGAAGAACTCGACGCCCTCCGCGCCGCCTTCAGCCACTGATGTTTCCCTTCAACGTTCGATGTTCCGATTTTTTCCAAACGTGTAACATTCCCCACGCAGCTACCAGACAGAGGATGAAGAGGTCCATTCCATGGCCGCAAACCTCAACCTGATAGCACCATGAAAACGAAATTCGCATTGTTCCTTCTGCTCGCCACCACCGCAGAACTCCACGTCAAGCCACCGGCATTGTCGGAAACAACAACGCCTCCGGTCTTCAATCAGCCATCGAAGATGGTACGCGAGGACGGGATCGAACCGCCGACCGACCCGGTGTAAACGGGTTGCTCTACCGCTGAGCTACTCGCGCATGTTCCTCAGAAGCGGGCCGCGAAGGTGGGCGAAGTTTTCACCCAACGCAAGCTCGGAGTGATGCGAGCTTGCGACTCTGGCCGGACAGTGATTTCTTCCCGCCCGGATGCACTTGCGCTTGTCAGATCAGGAACTCGCCACCTTGGTGGAAATGGTAAGCCTTGCCGCCAATGTCGCGTCCTGGAACCAGAAGGAAACCGCCGATGACAAAGTCGCGGCCTTTGAAAACCTCGAAAGCAAGATTCTCGAGAAAGCCGCTCAATCCGGCCTCGGCGACTGGGTCGAGTTCGATCCGGAAACCCAGCGTTTCAAAGTGAAACCGGAAGTGGAAGAGCGCTTGTTCTACCACGAGTGCTACGATGAATTCCGCAACGAAAGCTTCTGGGACGAGATGGCCGTGCGCCTCGCCGACCGTGATCTCGCCCGCGCCATCGGCCTGAGAAACTGGGAAAAACTCACCGAGGAACAACGCCGCGCCCGTACCACCGCGTGGGAAAAGCGCTACTGGGAAGAGTTTTCCAAACACGGCATCGAGCGTGTGCACGTCGTCGCGCCACCGGTCGAAGGATAAACAAGCCTTATAGGGCCTATCACCATTCAGGGCGTTGCTGTCTCACCGCCTCGTACAGCACGATCGCGATCGCCGTGGAAAGATTCAGGCTGCGCGTGCCACCCGGTGCCATGGGAATGCGCAGCGAAGTGTCTCCCGCCGCCGCGACCATTTCCGCAGGCAGACCTTTGGTTTCCTTGCCGAAAACCAGGTAATCTCCCGCTTTGAATTCCGCCGTCCACGGAGACGCGGCCGCCTTCGTGCTCAGCAGCCAGAACCGCGCGTCCTTTTCCGCCGCTTCCCGCAACGCCCCGAACGACGGCCAGACGCGCAATTTCACATCCTGCCAGTAGTCCAGCCCGGTCCGCCGCACGTATTTATCCTCCAGCGAAAACCCCAGCGGCTCGATCAAATGCAGCGTGGAATCCGTAGCCAATGCCAAACGGCCCGCCGCACCGGCATTGTGCGGGATTTCCGGTTCGTGAAGGACGATGTGAAACATGGGAAGGGGATTCAGTTCGGAATCCACGAATGCTTGTTCCAGAAGGAACCCAGATCGTCCACATCTCCATTGAACGCATTATGTTCCAATGGCCGGTCCATCGTGCCGAAAAACTCCGGCGAACGCCATGGACCCGCATGGTAATGCTTGGAAACCGAGCGACGCTCCCACTCGACGCCGGCATACTGCCACATCGCCCAGTCGTCCCACACATTGTAGGCGGCCATCAGATCCTTCGGCGTGCGATAGGCTCCCGTCGGACGATACAAGGCGATCCAGTACGGACATTTCCGCATGGTGCGTTTTTGGTCCGCGGTCGCCTGGTTGAGCGTGTGGCGGAGGCGGTCGCTGTTTTCCAAATAAATCACGGGATAAACGCCGGTGCGGCTGTGGATGCGGTCGATGAACGCAACCACATCGCGGGCACTGGACTTCGTATCCACATCTCCGACGAGCAGGATTTTTTGCCCGTGCAGGCCGCGTTCGGCGGAAATTTGTTGGAGCCGCGCGAGATATTGATCCGCCTGCCAAACCGGATCGACGCCCGCGAGGACGAAGTAATAGGTGCCGAGTTTCATGCCCTGGCGGTGTGAGGAACTCAGGAAATCCGCGCATTTTTCATCGAGCAGTTTCCCTTTTCCACAGCGGGCGATCAGGCCGTGCGCTCCATTGCGCCGGAGCGCGGAAACATCGTGCTGCGAGTAGGAATCGCCCTGCCGTTGTTTTTCCTTCGGATCGTAGGCGGAAACGTTGACGATTTTCGGCGCTTTTTGCAGCGCCATTTTGCCGTAGCCACCGCTGCAATGCGGAAGTGCCAGGGCGGCCAAGGAGAGGAAAAGGAGAGAGAATCGCATACACCACCTGAATCAGAATCGCCGGCGAGCGTAAACCTTGAAACGGAGCGTTGGTGCCCCCACCGGCTCTTTTCCACAAAATGAAATGCCGGTAAGGACACCGGCGCTCCAAGTTGGCGCTTGAACTTGGCGGAGTCCGGCCCTAGTCCGGTGGGCAGATGGATCCCATGCACGCCTACCAGCACCTGTCCCTTTTCACCGTTGGCATCGTGCTCGCCGTTTGGCTGATCGCTTCGCACGCGTTCATGCTCCTCAGCCCAGCCGCAGCCCAGGATTTCCTGAAAAAATTCCCGCGCAACCAGCAGCTCGGGCAAATCCTCCTCGGCATCGGACTCGCGTGGTTCTGGCTGCTCATCGCCCCGAGCACCCTCGGCCCGCTGAGCTCCCTCACCATGGATCTCGGCGAATTCAACGGCGCGAAACCGATCCTGCAAATCCTCGTCCCCATTTCCTTCGTCCTCGTTTCCATGAGCGTGCGGGACTTCCTCGCCGTACGCGCGCTCGGCCTCGTCGGGCTGATGACCGCCGCGCCCTTGCTCGCCGCCGCCTTTCTGAAAGACCCGCCATCCCGCCTGCTGGTGCCGGTTTACGCCTACGCGTTGCTCACCGCCTCGCTTTTCTTTGTCGGAATGCCCTACCTTTTCCGCGATGCCGTGACATGGGTAACGGCGAAACGCAGCCGCTGGACCGCGTCCAGCCTCGCCGGACTCGGCTACGGCGTGGCCGTGCTGGTGTGCGCGCTGGCGTTCTGGAAGGGGTATTGAAATTCAATCCGCTCAAACTCTCCACACTCCGAGAATCCGGCCTTTGGTGAAGGCGGTGGGGGTTTCGTGGATCACACCCCGGATGAGGTAGCCGTTGTTCCATTCGAGGTAATCGGCGCGGCCGGGATTGACGAAGGAGCCGGTGTTGATGATGCGGCGGTGGTTTTTCAACCAGGTGCCGTGCCAGTGGAAGTGACCGATGACGAGAATCTCGGCTTTGGGAAAATAGCGTTCGGCGAAGGTGGAGCCGAGAGAGCCTTGGGAAAGCCAGGAGGTGAGCATCTTCATCGCGCGCTTTGGCGGGAAGATCGCGTCATACGTGCGGTGCCAGATGCGGCGGCCTTCCGGGTGCTTGTGGGTGCGGAAGCGGCGGGCGATTTCGCGGGCGAGGCGGAGGCGGATTTCCGCGTTTTTATCGGCACCGGGAAAAATGTCCCATAGCGCCTGCACGTCGGCGGTGGCGTCCATGATTTCGCGTTTCCATGGTGCGCCGGAAAACAACAGGCCGTCGCCGTGGGTGATGATGATTTTTCCACCGGCGAGCTCCGCCCAACCGCTGCCGGGCCAGCCGGGATCGTGATTCCCGGAGAGGAAAACGGCGTCGATGTTTTCCTCGGCGCAGAGCGCTTTCAGCTCAGCAAGCATGACTTCCGAACGCGGGCGGAAGTTTTTCGACATTTCCTGCCAGGTATCGCCGTTGAAAATGACGGTGCCCGCGCCGCGAAGCAGCGGGCGGAGAGCTGAAACGTCCTCGATCCGCGAGACTTTATGCCCGAGGTGCAGATCGGAGAGAATCAGGACGGGCTGTTTCATGAAGAAGAATTTTGAACATCGAACGCCCGACAACGAACATTGAATGAAGAAAATCAGACTCCCGCGCGTTGGCGGACGGCTTCGAACAGGCAGACACCGGTGGCGACGGAGACGTTGAGGCATTCGACCTTTCCAGCCATCGGAATGCGGGCGAGGAAGTCGCAGTTTTCTTCGGTGAGGCGGCGCATGCCCTTGTCCTCGGAGCCCATGACGATGCCGAGCGGGCCTTTGAGATCGAGTTCGTAGAGTGACTTCGATGTTTTGTGATCGGAGGTGCCGACGAGCCAGATCCCGGCTTCTTTCAGGCGTTCCATGGTGCGGGCGAGGTTGGTGACTTGCGCGAATGGCACGTGATCGGCCGCGCCGACGGAAACACGGCGCACGGTTTCCGTGATGCCCACGGCCTTGTCCTTCGGCGCGACGACGGCGTGGACGCCCGCAGCATCGGCGGAACGGAGGATGGCGCCGAGATTGTGGGGGTCTTGCACGCAATCGAGGATCAGCACAAACGGTACCGGGTGCTGAGCGATGACGGCCATCAGGTCGTCTTCATCGAGCGATGGAATATCGTGCTCGGTTTCCTGCGGGCGGACATGGCGGTTTTCACGCGCCTGTTTGTTGCCGCCGCCGTGGGCGGGTTTCGGTCCGTTGAAGCGAGGTTTCATGCGGAAATCTGCGCTGGACGCGGCGGCGGAGTCCAGCGCGGGTTTTTGGGGGACGAAAAGGTAGCACGGCCTCGCCGAAGCTTGGAAAATCTTTACCATTCAAAAATGCAGGAACGGGCGGAGCAGGACCGCCGAACTCCAAAACCAAGATGCTCCCGAACTTGGCACGGCTTTCGCTTATTGAGCATCAGCCACTTTCCAAGTTCGGCACCCGTTTTTCCGAGGAAACAGGCGGGAGCAATTGGGGGCTAGGTTTCAGGGTCCAGTGAGGGAAGCCCACTTCTCAAGCTCCTTGACCTCTAGCCCCCGCTTCCTCCTGCCTGCTTCACGGATCCGAGAAAAATCCTGCAACTCCCGCGAAGATGACAGCGCCCTATCCACGCGATCTGATCGGCTACGGCCGTCAGCCGGTGGAGGCGAATTGGCCGGGAAACGCGCGCGTCGCGGTGCAGTTCGTCCTGAATTACGAAGAAGGCGGGGAAAACTGCGTGCTACATGGCGATCCGGCGTCGGAAAAGTTTCTTTCGGAAATCGTCGGCGCGGAAGCCTACCCGGCACGGCATCTGAGCATGGAATCGATCTACGAATACGGCTCAAGGGCGGGCGTTTGGCGGATCTTGCGGGAGTTCGAAAAACGCGGGCTGCCGCTCACGGTTTTCGGAGTTTCCATGGCGCTGGAACGTCATCCGGAACTCACCGCTGCTTTCGTCGAGCTGGGCCATGAAATCGCCTGCCACGGATGGCGCTGGATCCACTATCAGAACATCGATGGAGAAACCGAGCGGGAGCACATGAAACGCGGGATCGGGATCATCGAACGCCTGACCGGAGAAAAACCGCTCGGATGGTACACCGGCCGCGATAGTCCGAACACGCGCCGGCTTTTGCTGGAGGAAGGCGGGTTTCTTTACGACTCGGATTACTACGGCGACGACCTGCCATTCTGGACTGAGGTTACACTCCGTGATGGTTCGAAAAAGCCTCATCTCATCGTTCCTTACACGCTGGACACGAACGATATGCGTTTCGCCACGCCGCAGGGATTCAACACCGCCGATCACTTTTTCAGCTACCTGCGCGACGCCTTCGATGTGCTTTACGAAGAAGGCTCGGAGTTTCCGAAAATGCTGTCCATCGGCATGCACTGCCGCCTGTTGGGAAAGCCGGGACGTTTCCGCGCGTTGCAACGGTTTCTCGACCACATTCAAAGCCACGACCGCGTCTGGATCACCCGGCGGGTCGATATCGCCCGGCATTGGCTGCGCGCGCATCCATTCGTGGAAAAGTTGATGGTCGAAAGTTGATGATTGATAGAAAGAGCGAGCCATTTTTGTATGTCCATTCCTCTCCATGACCCCGAAGCACCGGATTTCACGCGGCGCTTTTTGAATCTAGCGGATGCCCGGTTGGGCGCGGTCGCGCTGGAGGCATCGGACGATTTTTTCGCGGATAAATCCCGCATGCTGAATCCCGAACCCGCCATTTTCATTCCGGGAAAATACGACACGAACGGCAAGTGGATGGACGGTTGGGAATCCCGCCGCAAACGCACGGCGGGCCACGATTGGTGTGTGGTGGAACTCGCCCGTCCCGGCACGATCCATGGCTTGGAAATCGATACCAGCCACTTCATTGGAAATTTCCCGCCCGCCGCATCACTCGAAGCCCTCACCCGGACCGGGGAATGGATCGGGCTGCTGCCTGCTAAGCCGCTTCAGGGAAACAGCCATCATTATTTCACGGTGGAAAATGCGGAGGTTTTCACCCACGTCCGGCTGCATATTTATCCGGACGGAGGAATCGCGCGGCTGAGGGTTTATGGCACGCCGTTTATCGATTGGGCTTCGCTCGAAAACGAACTCATCGATCTCGCTGCCATCGATCTCGGTGCGCGCGTCATCGCGACAAACAACGAACACTTCGGCCTCGCAAAAAATCTGCTGATGCCGGGGCGGGGCGAAAACATGGGCGACGGCTGGGAAACGCGGAGACGAAGAGAACCGGGAAACGATTGGTGCATCATCGAACTCGCGCATCCGGGAAAGCTCGAAAAAATCACGGTCGATACCGCGTTTTTCAAAGGAAATTATCCGGACCGCTGCTCGATCCAGGCCGCGTTTGTTTCCGGTGGAACCGATGATTCCATCATCACGCAATCGATGTTCTGGCCTGAAATTTTGCCGGAACAAAAACTGGAGATGGATCGCGAGCATTTCTATCAAAACGAATTGACCGATTCCGGCGCCGTGACGCATGTGAAGCTGAACATTTTCCCGGACGGCGGTGTTTCCCGCCTTCGCTTGTGGGGAAAACCGGAGCACGGACTTTAGTCCGATTTATCCTATGAAAACCCTCACCATCGAGCCTCTCACCGCCGGTGCCTTCGCGCCATTCGGCGAAGTGATCGATTTGGGAACCGCTCATCACTATCCGATCAATCTCGGGACGACGGAACGGTTCCACGATCTTCTCACCGTCGATACTTCCACCGGGAACGGACGGACGTTGGTGAATCTCTTCCGCGGCCAGCCCCGAAAGCTCCCTTTTGAAATCACCATGATGGAGCGCCATCCGCTCGGCAGCCAGGCGTTTTTACCGCTTTCGGAGCAGCCTTATCTAATCGTCGTTGCGGAAAAAGGACCGTTGGTTCCGGAAAATCTCCGAGCCTTTATCACCTGCGGCTGGCAGGGCGTGAACTATGCAAAGGATGTGTGGCATCATCCTTTGCTCGCGCTGGATCGCGTCAGCGATTTTATCGTAATCGATCGCGGAGAGGATGGAGGGAATCTGGTCGAAGAAAATCTATCAGAGATCCGCTTGTTGCGGCTTTGATATTATTTCCTTTCCAGAATCTCGACTTCGTAGCCGTCGGGATCGGTGACGAAAGCCATTTTGCGGCCACCGGAGGTGAATTTTTCCTTCCAGCCGGAAGGCCAGATTTCGATGCCTTGGGATTCAACTTTTCCGCAGTAATCGACGATATCCGGCACTCCGAGCGCGGTGTGCATGAGGTCTTCCGGACAAGTCGAGGTGTAATCCGGAGAATAGGTGAGTTCGAGGAAAACGTCATTTCCCGGAAGTTCCAGAAATACGAGTTTATTTCCCTGCGGCGAGTCTTTGCGTTCTCCGACGGTATAGCCGAGGGCTTGATAGAAGGAGATGGACTTTTCGAGATCGCGGACGCGGATGCGGGTGTGGAGGAAACGGATCATGGCGGAGAAAGCTGGCGCAGTTGGCTGGATTTGCCAAATGACTTTAGCAGCGGCTGTCGAGCTGGAAAATCTGGCCTGAAGTGTGCGGGAGTTTTTCGTGCAGGAAACGGATGAATGCGGCGACTTCCGTAACCGTGTTGAATCGGCCCAAAGCGTGATCGTTCCGTACGGTTTCGCGACGACTTTCGGAGAGCTTGGAAGTCATGGGAGTTTCGAGAAATCCGGGTAAAATCGCATTCACGCGAATGCCATCCGGCCCGTATTTTTGCGCAAGATCTTTCACAAGGCCGAGCAATGCGGCTTTCGATGTGGCGTATGCGGTTTGGCCGATGGGAGGGTGCAGGGCCGAGTAGCTTGAGATGAAAATAATGTGCCCGTGTTTCCGAATCCGCATGCCTTGGATCACGGCGGCGGCGCAGGCGGAAGCTCCGTGGTAATTTACTGCAAAAACTTCGTCCCAGTTTTTCTCGTTCGCGCGGGGAAGTAGTTCATCGCGGGTGATGCCGGCATTGCAGATCAGAAGATCGGCGGGGCGGTTCCGAAAGTAGGATGAAACGGCTTCGGGATCGGCAACATCAAGCTCGTTCCGGCCGGGCGCGGCCATAGTCCAGTCCGGAAGCCGAAAGGCACTCAGAATCGCTTGAGCAAGCGTTCCTTTGCCACCAGTGACTACTCCATGCTGCATGACGGAAGGATGATGCGAAGGAGGGGATGAGGACAAGGATGGAGCGCCGGTGTCCTCACCGGCTTGGATTTAATCGTAAAGAACCAACGTGAATATCGGCGGTCCTGAAGAACTTGGGAAAGGGTTGTGAGTAACATCGGAATGAGTGGGGGAATTTTTCTTATGCTCTGAATTCAGAGTCGAGTTATTGGGTGGCGTTCGATTTATTCACACTGTTACTCTTTCTGTGGAACCTAGATGGTTACAATGAGGAACAGTCCATTTTGTCAGTTATTCACACTATGAAGAAGATGAATTTATAGGTTTTAAATAAAGAAATCATCAGAAGAGCCGAGGAAATTGTTAGGCGGCTCCATGAAAAAAATGCCTGCTCATTTCGCTCTGAAAAGGGACGTCGCATCCGATTCGACAGGGGAGAGGAGAAACGGCTTTCGGTGTGTTGTGGGTGGGTTTCATGGTTCGTGAGGGGGGTGTTGCGAGGTGAAACGGAAAAGGCGGCGACTCCGGTGTGGAGCGCCGCCTTGGAAGAGGAGTGGGAAGTTTATAGAAGCATCAGAGCGGGTTGCTCGATGAGTTTCTTCACTTCGGACAGGAACTGAGCGGCGACGGCACCATCGACGACGCGGTGGTCACAGGAGAGGCCCAGGTTCATGCGGACGCCCGGAACGATCTGGCCGTTCTTGACGACCGGTTTCTCGATGGCTGCGCCAACGGAAAGGATCGCGGCTTGAGGTGGGTTGACGATGGCATCGAAGGATTCGATCCCCCAGGCACCGAGGTTGGAAACGGTGATCGTGCCGCCGTCGAATTCAGATGGCTTGAGTTTTTTGTCTTTGGCGCGTGCGGCGAAGTCTTTGACGGCGCGGGAAATGGAAAGGAGCGATTTGGTTTCGGCTTCCTTGATGACAGGAGTGACCAGTCCGTCTTCCACGGCGATGGCGACGGAAAGGCCGACGTGCTTGAATTTCACGATGTTGTCACCGGAGAAAGAGGCATTGACGGCAGGCACGGTTTGGGCGGCGCTGACGACGGCTTTCAGGATGAAGTCGTTGACGGAATATTTGTTACCGTGGGTCTTGTCTGCTTGATCGTTCACCTGTTTGCGCAGCGCCATGAGGGGAGCGGCATCGGCTTCCACGTGGAGGTAGAAGTGGGGAATCGTGGTTTTCGAGGTGAGAAGACGGGAAGCGATGACTTTCCGCATCGAGCTGAGCGGGATGATTTCATCTTCGTCCTTGGAAACCGGGAGAATGGCTTGGGCAGGTGCGGCTACCGGGGCAGGAGCTGCCGCTTTGTTTTTCGCGGAAGCGGCCAGTGCGGAAGCGGCGGAAGCCTCGGAGGAACCGGAGCCGAGAACATCGCTTTTTACGATGCGGCCGGCGGGACCGGAACCGGAGAGGCTGTTGAGATCGACGCCTTTTTCGGCGGCGATTTTGCGTGCGAGAGGGGATGCTTTCACGCGGTCACCGGAAGCGGCTGCGGCCGGTGCAGGTGCAGGTGCGCTTGCTGCTGGAGTGGCTGCTGCGGGTGCGGTTTCAACAGGGGCAGAGGCGGGTGCGGAAGCCGGGGCGGCGGAACCGGAGTCATCCCCGTCTAGCACGGCCAAAATGCCGCCGATGGCGACTTTTTCACCTTCCTTGACGAGAATGGAAGTAAGCGTGCCTTCATCGAAAGCTTCCATTTCCATGGTTGCCTTGTCGGTTTCGACCTCGGCAAGAATGTCGCCGATTTCGACGGAATCACCGATCTGTTTGTGCCATTTGATGAGAGTTCCCTCGGTCATGGTGTCCGAGAGCTTGGGCATTTCGATATTTACTGGCATGGCGATCGGTAATGGAAGGAATTGTCTAGGCGGAGAATGCGAGAATGTGGAGGTATTTCCAGACTTTTTGCGATGAAAAGGGGATAAAAAATGCGCGATGACAGGATGTGTCACCGCGCATGATGAAGGTTCGAAGGGTTTTGGGGATCAGGGAGCGAGAGGCTTCATGCTTGGCACGAGACCAATGTTCGGGCTGCCAACACTGCCTTGGGCGGATGCGATTTTAAGAGTGCCTTCAGCGGTGCTGCCGCAGGTGGTTTTCTTCGGGCAATAGAGTTGCACGCAAGGGCCGCCTTTGACCGGGATTTTCTTGGTGATGGTCTTGTAACGTGGAACTTTCTTTTCCACGGTTTCGGTCATGCCGCCTTTGCCGCCGGTGTAAACTTCCTCGGTGATGGTTTCATACCCGCAGGTTTTCACTTTTTTGGTGACGGTGCGGTAGCCTGCATAGCGTTCGTGGGAGCCGAACATGGAACAGCAGGAGGAAAAGCCGAGGGACACGGCGATCAGGGTGGCGATCAGAGCGAGGTTTTTCATGGGTTCTTGGATTTTTTAGGAGAAAAGGCAGCAGCAGGAGGCTAATGCCAATGCCATGACGGCGGCGACAATTGCGGTGGCAATACGGTGGAACATAGACTCAATGCTAGGAATCCTAGCATTGTTGGCAATGGAAAAGATAGACGCTTCTTGAGATGTTAGGGAGCTTTTTTGAAAAACCCGATTGTCGGTAAAAACAATCGGGTTATTTGAAGGATTTGGAATGGGATCAGACGAGTTCAAGAACCTTGGCAATGATGCGTTTAGGATTCGGAAGTTGCTCATGCTCAACATGTGGCGAGTAAATCGCGGGGGAGTCGATGGAGCATACGCGCTTGATCGGAGCGTCGAGGTAATCGAAGGCTTGTTCCTGGATGATCGTGGCAACCATGGCGGAAACCCCACCGAATGGCTTGGATTCGTCAACCAGCACCACGCGATTAGTTTTTCGAACCGTTCTGAGGATTGCTTCCACATCGAGCGGGCGGATGGAACGAAGATCGAGGACGTCGCAGCTGATTCCGTGCTCCGCCTGAAGCGTTTCGGCTGCGGTGAGAGCGTGAATGACTGAACGGCCGTGAGCGATGAGGGAAAGGTCGGAACCCTCGCGCTTCAAATCGGCGACACCGAGCGGGACGACGAAATCACCTGCCGCCGGATCCGGGACTTCACCGGTCATGCCGTAGAGGAGCGTGTTTTCCATGAAGTAAACCGGATCGTTGTCGCGGATGGCGGCTTTGATCAGGCCCTTCGCGTCAGCCGGGGTGGCAGGGGCGCAGACTTTGAGACCCGGAAAAGCGGCGAAAAGGCCTTCCGGAATGTGGGAGTGGGTGGCACCCACTCCAGTGCCGCCGTTGGCAGGACCGCGGACGACGATCGGACAGTTGCAGAGACCGCCGGACATGTAGCGGACGCAGGCGGCATTGCTGACGAGTTGATCGAAAGCGACGGAATGGAAGGACCAGAACATCAACTCCATGACGGGGCGGACTCCGAGCATGGAAGCGCCGATGCCCATGCCGATGAAGCCGGCTTCGGAAATCGGGGTATCGACAACGCGCTTGTCGCCCCATTTTTTCCAGAGTCCTTCGGTGACCTTGTAAGCACCGTTGTATTGGGCGACTTCCTCGCCCATGAGGACGACGTTGGGATCACGGGCGAGTTCTTCGTCCATCCCTTCGCGGAGGGCTTCACGGTAAGTGATGATGCGTGACATGAGAAAATTTGAGCTGGTGGAGATTAAAAGGAGGGAAGATCAGTCGAAGAAGTGGTGGCCGATTTTTGAGGCTTCGGTCTGGTTGTCGGTTTCCCAGTAAACATCGGTGCTGATATCGGCGATGGTCGGAGCGGGGGATTCTTCGGCGAACTTCACGGAAGCGGCGGCTTCGGATCGGGCGGCGTCATTGATGGACTTGATGAGAGCGTCCGTCAGAACACCTTCTGCGAGCAGTTTGTTTTCGAAGACGCTGATCGGGTCGTGGTTTTTCTTGTAGGCTTCGATTTCTTCCGGGGTGCGGTATTTTTTGTGGTTCGCATCCGCGACGCTGTGGCCGTAGTAGCGGTAGGTATCGATTTCGAGAATGGCCGGTTTGTGCTGCTTGCGGGCGCGCTCCATGGCGATGTGCGTTTTCGCGCGGACTTCGTAAATGTCGGAGCCGTTGATGACGTCCCATTCCATGTCATAGGCTTCGGCGCGTTGGGCGAGACAACCGCGATAGGCGGAGGAACGCTTTTGGGAAGTGCCCATGGAGTAGCCGTTGTTTTCGATCACGTAGATGACCGGCACGTCGAACAGAGCGGCGATGTTGAGGGACTCGTGGAAAGCACCTTGGTTCACCGCACCGTCACCGAGGTAGCAAAGGCAGCAGCCTTCCCGGCCGAGATATTTCACACCGTAAGCGAGACCGAGACCGAGCGGAGTCTGGCCGCCGACAATGCCGTGGCCGCCCCAGAAATTTTTGTCCGGCGCGAAGAAGTGCATCGAGCCGCCTTTGCCTTTGGAGCAGCCGGTCTGCTTGCCATACATTTCCGCCATGCACTCGTTCATGCCCATGCCGACGGCAAGCGCGTGGCCGTGGTCGCGGTAGGCGGTGATGAAATGATCGTGTTCCTGACCGAGAGAAATGGTTCCAACGGCGACGGATTCCTGTCCGATGTAAAGGTGGAGGAATCCGGTCATTTTCCCGGCCTGGTAGTATTTCAGCGCGGCTTGCTCGAAGCGGCGGATGCGGACCATTTGCGTGTAAAGCTCGATCTTGCGCTCGGGAGTGAGTGATTGGTTGATCGGCGAACTGGCAAAATCGAGTTGGGATGAAGTGGCGCTGGACATGGGTCGGGCGGTGAGAAGTTGGTGGGAGTTCGAAAAATTCAGTGGGTGCAAACGGCGGATTGCCGGGCAGGCTGCGGCAGGGTGAGCCGGGCGATGAGAAACAGGCCGGTGAAGATGATGTTTCCGGCGATCAGATTTCTCAGGAAAATCCAAGTGGGATTCATGCCGAGCGGGCCGGTCCACTGGGCCTGCGTAAAGCCGTTGAAGGTTTTTTCGTAGAGAGGATCGAAAGCAAAAGAGATGCAGTTCGTGATGAAGTAAAATGCGACGGCGGAAGCCACCGAACTCAGGAGAACGGGGAAGGTGCGCTGAGGTGTTTTCCAAGCGATGCCGATAATGGCGGCGAGACCGAGGATGATGCCGATTTGATCTTTGGGTGAAAACAGAGGATAGCCGTGGAGCGCGCTTGTCATGGGGTCGGTGACGATCCAAGCAAGCAGAGGGAGTGCCCAACGTTGGCGGCCTTGCAGAAAAATCAAACTACACAGCACGAGGGATGGCAGTGGCTGGAAGTTCGGCAGGCTGCCGGGAAGCAGCAATGGCAAGATGCGGAACACGATCAGGATCGTGAAAATCAGCATTGCAGGCAGCCAGCGGTTCATGAGGGTAGGATTGGGGATTTGCAGGCAATGAGCTAGTCCTATTTTCGGCAGGTCATGGAGTTTTTGGTCTTATGTTCCACGTGGAACGTAAAACGGTTCGTACTTGAGGAAGATGAGCCAAGGGTTATGGTGCGCGCCCCGATGTTCCGCTACCCGAAAATTTACGATGTGATTGTGATTGGTGCCGGCCATGCAGGCGTGGAAGCCGCCATGGCTGCCGCCCGGCTTGGCGCGGAGGTAGCGGTGCTCACGCAAAATCTGGATACGATCGGCCAGATGTCCTGCAACCCGGCGATCGGTGGTTTGGCCAAGGGCCACATGGTTCGTGAAATCGATGCGCTCGGTGGTATGATGGGTATCAACACGGATGCGACTGCGATCCAGTGGCGGATGTTGAATGCATCGAAAGGGCCCTCCGTTCGTGCGCCTCGCGCGCAGTGCGACAAGAAAGCGTATCAGTTCCGGATGAAACGTGAGCTGGAAGCCATGGCGGGCGTTGAAATCCATCAAGGAAATGTGGCGGATGTGTTGGTCGAAAACGACGAAATCCGGGGCGTGACCACGTCGCTCGGGATCGAAATTTCAGGTCGCGCCGTGATTTTGAGCGCCGGGACATTCATGCGCGGACTGATGCACGTCGGGCTGCGGAATGAAAAAGGCGGTCGGATGGGGGATGCGACTTCCACGGTTTCCGATGCTCTGAAACGTCTGGGATTTGCCGTCGAACGCTTTAAAACAGGAACTCCTTGCCGCTTGAACGGGAGATCCCTCGATTTTTCAAAGTGCGAACGCCAGAATGGGGATGCCGTCATTCCCAAGTTCAGCTACATGGCGGATACGCTCACGAAGGAGCCGAACGACCTTTTCACTCTCAATCCGTGGGGAGATCCTTCGTTCCACGTGGAACAAATGCCATGCTGGATCACTTATACCAATCCGCAAACCCACGAAATCATCGCCGGGAATCTGGATCAATCGCCAATGTATTGCGGTGTGATCGAAGGCGTGGGGCCGCGCTATTGTCCATCGATTGAAGATAAAGTGGTGCGTTTTGCGGAAAAGGAACGCCATCAGGTTTTCCTTGAGCCGGAAGGACGCCATACCTTGGAGTATTACGTAAACGGCGTTTCGACTTCGCTACCTTACGAGGTGCAGCTCAATTTCCTGCGGACGATTCCGGGGTTGGAAAAATGCGAAATCCTGCGTCCGGGCTACGCGGTGGAATACGATTATTGCCCTCCCACCCAGCTTCATCCGACGTTGGAAACGAAAGCGGTTTCAGGCCTCTATTTCGCAGGCCAAATCAACGGCACTTCCGGCTACGAAGAAGCGGCAGGGCAGGGGTTGATCGCCGGAGCTAATGCCGCCCTGAAAGTTCAGGGAAAACCGCCGTTGATTCTGGGAAGAAACGAAGCTTACCTCGGAGTGATGGTCGATGATCTCGTGACACGCGGATGCACCGAGCCCTATCGGATGTTCACCAGCCGCGCGGAATATCGCCTTCTCCTTCGCCAGGATAATGCGGATCTCCGCCTCACTCCACTCGGTGCGCAAATTGGGTTGGTGGGGGAAGACCGGGCGAAGCGGGTGGAAGACAAACTCGCGGATCTTTCCCGCTCTGAGAGTTATCTTCGCCAGAAAACTCATGAGGGCATCAAACTCGATCTGTGGTTCCGTCGCAGTGAGAACCAGTGGGAAATGCTGCCTGAAGAGATCCGTTCTGAGTTCCACGTGGAACTTTGGCCGATCATCGAGACGAATTTCAAATACGAAGGACACCTCGAACGCCAACAATCGCAGATCGACAGGCTCTCCCGCCAAGAAAACCGCAAGATTCCCGCAGATCTCGATTACACCCAAGTGACGGCGTTGAAAAAAGAAGCCCAGGTCCGTTTTTCAGAAATCCGCCCCGCAACCATTGGTCAGGCGAGCCGGATTCCAGGCATCACTCCCGCCGATATGGCGATCCTGGTGATTTGGTTGGAGAAGCTGGATCGTTGCAAATGATCATGAAATTTGCCAACGCTGAGCCCATTCGGCGGGCAGACGTACTGGCTTTCCTTCAGGCATCTTCACCAAGGCCAGCGCTTGTCTGGCGGTGACGAGCACCGCGCCGTCGGAATCGCGGACCATTTCAAAAGCACACCAGAAGCGGGCTCGGGAAACTTCATCGAGCCTGCCACGAATCGTCACCCAATCGCCCAATTTTCCGGAGCGTTTGTAATCGATTTCCGTCCGTGCCACGACGGCGAAAATTTGGGAATCCATCATCGCCTTCAAATCCATCCCCATGAGTGCGGCAAGCCGGGTGCGGCAGGTTTCAATCATCCGCAGATAAGCGATATTGTGGACCACACCTCCGCAATCGGTATCGAAAAACATCACTTCCTCACGGGTTTCAAGGGACGGTATGGCTTCGTTCATGTGTGGATAATTCCGCCATTGTCACGGGATTGCAATGAGAGGTTATCCCGCCCGGCGGATAACGAGATCCGGTATACTCATGATCAGGATAAAATCTTTCATAATACGTGACTTACGAAGGTATCTGACAGAAATTGTCTGCGCGCTTGATTTTTTTCGCCGAATTCCTAGTCTCGGATATCGTGTCCTGTTTGCATTATCGCGTGCTGGCATTGGGGTGCTTGGTGGGTATCACCTGCGGTCTTCTGCCAAGTTGTAAATCCCCTCGTGAAAAAGGATTGGATGAGCTTTCCAAAAGAGGCGTCGAGCCATCGGGAAGATCGTTGATCGATGCGGTTTCACGCGGCGAAGGGCAAACCGCGTGTTGGTTGCTGGATGCGGGTGTTCTCACGGAAACTTGTGACGTGGATGGAAAAACCGCGTTGAGAATCGCGGTGGAGAAAAAACGTGTGGATTTGGTCGATCTGCTTCTCACTCATCGGGCTGATCCGAACGCGTTTACCGCCGACCGGATGTCGGTGTTGAGCAGCGCGGCGGAGACAGGGGCGGGGGGGATTTTCGAAAAGCTTTTGCAAGCCGGAGCCAAAACGGAAGGGCGGATGAAAAATGGCGAACTTCTGCTGCCGTGGTCGATCCGCGAAGGGAGGCTTGCTTGCGCCAGGGCCTTGATTGAAAAAGGGGCGGATCCCCACACCCGCGACCTCGAAGGACATTCATCGCTTTATCTTGCTTTGAAATTCGGACGTCGCGATCTGGTGGAGTCCCTGTTGGACAAAGGTGCGAATCCCGGAGAGGCCAGCCCTCAAAACGCTCTTTTTCTAGCGATCCATCAGGGTTGGTACGATATGCTGCCGCGGTTGTCGCGCCAAGGTGCGGATCCGAATGTGAGATGTTTCAATGGAAAAACTCCGCTGGAGCACGCCGTGGACACCGGGAATCAGCCCCTTCTGCACGCTTTATTGAAGAGCGGGGCGGATGTCCATTTTTCGCCGTCCGACAAGTCACAAGGCACAGCCTTCCAGCGGATCATGGAACGGGGCGATGCGTCGATGCTCGATGAGCTGGGGAACTCTTCGGTGGATCTTTCCAAGGTGGATTGGGAATCGCTGTTATGGACCGCGTTTCGTCGGGACAATCCGGCGATGGCTCGCCTGACCCTGAAAAATGGCGCGACGGGCCGCATCAGGGATCCGCAAGGCCGCTTGATGTTGGAAGCCGCGGCGCAGGCAAGCCGCGAAGATTTTGTCAAACTGCTGATGGACTATGGCTGTCCCCAAGGCAGGGCCTTGTGGTTGGCGATCCGGCAGGGAGACCGCCCGATGGCCAGGTTTTTGATCGATTGCGGAGTTTCGGTGGAGGGAGAAATCGTTCCGCCTTGGATGGATTCCCCGTTGACGATGGCGATTCGTTCGGGACAGGACGGAATCGCGGTGGATTTGTTGGAGCTGGGGGCGTCCACGGATAGGACTCCCGACGGCCAATCCCTTTTCCATTTGGCCATTGCCTCCGGTTGTCCGAAGACGGTGGAGGAGCTTCTGGAACGCGGAGCGGACCCCAATGAGCCGATCGAAGTGCCTGCATCCGATTCACTCCTGCGTGCGGTGAAACGCGGTGAAGTGCGCTGGGCATTGAGAAATGATTCCAACGTGACACCGCTGATGCTCGCTGCCCACGCGGGAAATCTCGATACCGCCCGCTGCCTGTTGCGGGCCGGTGCCAAGCTCAACGTCCGCACCCGCAAGGCGAATTTATGGCCGATTACCATTGCCGCCGCGCGCCACGATGTCCCGATGTCCCGTCTTTTGCTCGGCAAAGACCCGACGCGCGAGCAACGCAGCATCGTCATCCGGCTCTCGGAGCAAAAAGCGCGGATGTATGACGCGAACGGGGCGGAAATTTTCGTCACCTCCGTTTCCACGGGCCGCAAGGGCTTCAGCACGCCGACCGGTGAATTTGTCATCACGAACAAAAACCGCGAATGGACCTCGACGCTCTATCACGCAAGCATGCCGTTTTTCCAGCGCCTGAGCTGCAAGGATTTCGGTCTGCACCAAGGCGTGGTTCCCGGCTATCCGGCGTCGCACGGTTGCATCCGCGTGCCAGCCGGAAATGCGGCGAAGCTTTTTGCCATGACGGATACCGGTGACCGCGTGCGCATCGAACCGTAACTTGGTGAAAATCGGCTCTTGGCCCGTTTGCGCGGACCCGCCAGCTTAGCGCAGTGAATGCACGAGTGCTCATTGATGGCCCCTCGGAGCTCGTTTTCGACTACGCGATTCCCGCCGGTCTGAATGTGCTCCCCGGCTGTCGTGTGCGGGTGCCATTGCGGCGGAAGTCCGCCACCGGCACGGTTTTGGCATTGGCTGAGCCGGAAATGGCGGATTTCGCCACGCGGGAACTCGAAGCGTTGATCGACCCGGAGCCGCTGATCACACCGGTGCTTTTGAAAACCGCGCAGTGGATCGCGGACTACTATGGATCGAGTCTGGAGTCCGTCATTCGTTCGGTTTTGCCGGAATCGGTGCGGGCCGAGGAAAACTCGGCAAAGACGCGCCGTGTCGCCGTGCTCGATGCATTGCCGGATGAAGCGGTTTTACAAAAACTCGAAAAGCGCGCCCCGAAGCAATATGCGGTTCTATCACTTTTGATCGTCGCCGAAGATCGCCGGATGCCCGTCGCGGATTTGGGCGAGGGGATTTCCACCGCTTTGAAGGCGATGGAAAAAGCCGGTTTGCTGCGCCTGGAAACCGAGGAAATCCGCCGCGACCCCGAGGCGGATGGGGTCGAGGAAATCCTCGCATCGCAACCACTGGCGCTTAACGGCGAGCAGGCGGAGGCATTGGAAAAAATCAGGGCAGCGATTGGAAATCCGAAGTCGCCTCAACTTTTGTTAGGTGTCACCGGATCGGGAAAAACCGAAGTCTATCTGCAAGCGGCCCAACACGCCCTCGATCTCGGAAAAACCGTGCTCGTGCTGGTTCCGGAAATCGCCCTGACGCCGCAAACGGTCCGCCGTTTCAAAGCACGGTTCGCCATGATGCAGGATCAGATCGCCGTTCTCCACTCGAACCTTTCCCAAGGCGAACGCTTCGACGAATGGCACCGGATTCGCAAGGGCAAGGCGCGCATCGTGATCGGCGCGCGCTCCGCCGTGTTCGCGCCGTTGCCGGATCTCGGACTGATTCTCGTCGATGAAGAGCATGAGAATTCCTACAAGCAGGAAAGCGTGCCGCGTTATCACGGGCGCGATGTCGCGGTGCTGCGCGCACACTTCGAGCCGTGCGCGATTGTGTTAGGAAGCGCCACGCCTTCGCTGGAATCCTGGCATAATACGCAGACGGGAAAATACGATCTCATCCGTCTCGACAAACGCGCCGATGGCCAGTCGATGCCGCTCGTGCGGGTGATCGACATGCGCACCGAAGCGGCGAAAATCAAAGGCGGGGTTGCGATTCTATCAGACCGTTTGCGCGTCGCGCTGGAGCAGCGGTTGGAAAAAGGCGAGCAATCGATTCTTTTCCTCAATCGCCGGGGTTTCGCCCGTTCGCTCCAGTGCCCGAAGTGTGGTCATGTCTGCCAATGCCCGCATTGCGCCGTCGCACTCACCTATCACCGTGCTGATGAACGGCTCGTTTGCCATGTTTGCGGCCATCAGGCGGTGGTGCCGAGGAAATGCCCGGAATGCAAGGATCCGGCGATTGTTTTGCAAGGCTACGGCACGCAAAAAGTGGAAGAAATTTTGGCAAAGGTTTTGCCGAAAGCACGCTTCGCCCGGATCGATGCCGATGCCATGCGGCGCAAGCACGCGCTGCGCGATACGCTGAACGCCTTCAAGGCGCATAAGATCGATATTCTGATAGGAACGCAAATGATCGCCAAGGGATTGCATTTTCCGAATGTCACTTTGGTCGGCATTCTGAATGCGGATCTGGGTCTGCATGTTCCGGATTTCCGCGCGGGTGAGAGGACATTTCAGCTCATCACCCAGGTTGCCGGACGTGCCGGTCGCGGCGATCTCGAAGGCGAAGTGATCGTGCAGACGTTCACGCCGCATTCGCCATCGATCCAATATGCGCGGAAACATGATTTCGACGGTTACTCCGAGCAGGAAATGGAATTCCGCCGCCAGTTTTCCTTTCCCCCTTATGCGCATTGCGCCGTGCTCACCGCGCGCTCCACCCATGAACGCCGCGCGGAGTTCACGCTGCAAACGCTCCATCTGCGTCTGGCGGAAAACCTGCCGGAAGGAATCGTTCTCGGCGAAGTCTTGCCGTCACCGCTGGTGCGATCCCACGGGCAGTTTCGCTTCCAGATCACCTTGCGTTCCCACCGCGCAAGACCTCTGACGAATCACGTGCAAGCCGTGCTCCACCGCACGTCATTGCCGGAAGACGTGACGGTGGTTTTCGATATGGATGCGTTGAGTTTTTCGTGAGGGAGAAGGTTCCATCACAAAGATTATACAAGACACAAAAGGAGGTGGAACGACGATTATTGCTAGCCGGTTGAATCCGCCTATCCAAAGCATAGTAAGTGACGTTGTAGTCCTTACCGTCGGCGGCAGTTGTTAAGTAATTCTGAACAATTGAAATTTCCCGTAACTCACCTTCATTCGGCACGTTGGATTGTTTGGAATGGAGGTGGCAAAGAGTTCCGCGAGCTGGGATTGGTCCATCCAGACGGAGCCATCGCGGGCGTAGAGAGAGGGCGGATTGGCCGTCGTCGGTGCGGTAGAGGATGATTTTTCCAGAATCCACTGTCAGAAATGGTGTTCGTTTGATGACAGGTCGAGTTGCGAAATTTAGCAAGCATACGACTTTCAAGGTTGGCGTCATCCTGTCGCAATATACATACCAACTAGTTCGTTTATGCCTGCCCGTGTTCGAAATCCTGAAGAAACCCGTGACCGTCTGATTCAGGCGGCGGTGAAACTGATTCTGCGCCAAGGATTCCCGGCGACGACGGTGGATGAAATCTGCGCCGAGGCGAAGCTGACGAAGGGGAGCTTTTTCCACCATTTCCCAAGCAAGGACGCGCTGGGAATGGCGGTGGTGACGTGGTGGTCGGATATGGGGAACGCGCTCTACGCCCCGGCGTGGGACGATACGGAGAGCGATCCGCTCGATGCGTTGCATCGCTTTCTGGAAATCATGAATGGTTTCACCGAGGGCGAAGATCCGTGCACTTGTGTGCTCGGGATGATTTCGCAGGAAATGGCGCTGAGTCATCCGGGGTTCCGCGAACGTTGTGAGGAATCGCTCAGCTTCTGGACGGATAGCTCCGCACGTTTGATCGCTGCTGCGAAAGCGAAGCACGCGCCCGAGTCCGACATCGATCCGCATCAGGTCGCGTGGTTTCTCAACTCACTTTGGCAGGGTTCCATGTTGGTTGCGAAAACCCGAAACGAGCCGGAAATGATCCGAAACAATCTCCGTCAGGCCCGCGTGTGGCTCGATTCTCTTTTTCTTAAAACCCCAACCTCGAAAAAACCATGAACACCACCGATCTACCTTACGTCGATGGCTTTGTGCTGCCATTGCCCAAAGCCAATCTCGAAGCCTATCAAAAAATGGCGACCACCGCCGCCACCGTGTGGAAAGAACACGGCGCGCTCGATTACAAGGAATGCGTCATCGAGGACGCCCGCATCGAAACGATGCGCTCGTTTCTCGATATGGCGGGTGCTTCCGATGAAGAGACCGTCGTTTTCGCCTACATCGTGTATCCTTCCCGCGAGGCTCGCGACGCGATCAACGCCAAGGTCATGGCCGATCTGCGGCTCAAGGACTGTTGCCCGGAAAGCAATCCGCAGGCGGTGCTGCCCTTCGATTGCAAGCGCATGGCTTACGGCGGTTTCCGAACCATCGTTTCCGCGTGATTCTGAAACACTACAGCATTTTGCGAAATCCTGTGGCCATTATGGCGAAGAAAATTTTCGCGCAGGGTCGCTGGGTTTTTATTTAAAATGCTCTAGGGAAACGCTGATTAATTCAGAATGGCGGCAAAGGGAAAAATCCGAAAGATTTGCGCATGGACCACCAGCTTGGATTTTCTGAAATGGAATTCGCCGGAAAGCGCAAGCAAACGCGCCGTGAGAAGTTTCTCCATGAAATGGAGTTGGTCGTGCCTTGGGACGAACTTCTCGAAGTCCTCAAGCCTTCCTATCCATCCGGTGAACGGGGCCGCCCTCCCATCGGGCTGGAGCGCATGCTGCGCCTCTATTTCCTCCAGCAGTGGTATGGCCTTGCCGATGAGGCCTTGGAAGATGCCGTTTATGACAGCCAGGCGATGCGCTCCTTCCTTGGCATCCAACTTGCCTCCGATCCGGTTCCCGATGCCACCACCCTGTTAAAGTTCCGGCATTTATTGGAGAGGAACGACCTTTGTGCCATCCTTTTTGAAACCATCAACCGGCACTTGGAGCAGCGCGGACCGCTCATGCGCGAGGGCACTTTGGTGGACGCCACGATCATTCACGCGCCGCCCTCGACAAAGAACAAGGACAAGACGCGTGATCCGGAAATGCACCAAACCCGCAAAGGCAACCAGTGGTATTTCGGCATGAAAGCGCCCATCGGGGCGGATCGCGATAGCGGGCTTGTGCACACGGTGGTTTCGACAGCGGCCAACGTTTCCGACATCTCGCAAGCAGCCGGCCTGCCGCACGGCGGCGAAGTGCAAGTGCATGCCGATGCGGGCTACATCGGGATCGAGAAGCGGGAGGAAGTGATCCGAGTGGATCCGGCAGGCCGGATCGACTGGCAGGTGGCCCGCAAACGCACCGTAGTCCACGGCATGGAAGAGGGCTCGGAAAAGGAGCGGCTTAAGGAAGAGGAGCACGGCAAATCGTCCCTGAGATCACGGGTCGAGCATCCTTTCCACATCATCAAGAATCTCTTCAAACACCGGAAAGTCCGCTACCGGGGACTGACCAAGAATCACCACCAGTTGCAGGTTCTATTCGGGCTGGCGAACTTGGTCATGGCGTCGCGCCGATCTGCGTAAGTCGCTGCGGGAAAGGGCGTTCGGATTGCTAACAGCCCGTCAACGGTCATGCAAACCAGCCCTATTCCGGCCCGGAAATTTGAAAAGGCGTTTTATTCAGCGTTTCCTTAAGGCAATCCCTACAGGGATTCGATTCCACAGCATACTTCCTCTCACTAAAAGCAGTAGAGATCCCTTTTTCGCCATTCTAGCCCCGTTTTTTATTCCGGCATTGCTGATTTTAAGCGGAGAATCATCGTAGTAGCGACTGTGCATTGATGCTGCACTCATCCACGGGGTATCACCTTCCCAATATTCTGGTTTGTCTTTCGCGGGTGTTCCTCCTGATGTCCATTTTGTGATTTCTCCCAAAGTTTTCTCCTCCCAATCGGGGAAGTGGTTGCCGTGGTTGTCTTGGAAGCGGAGGGTTTGGGAGAAGAGCTGTTGCATGACGCCTTTTTTGTAGGCCTCCAGCAGGGCTTTCTTTTGGCTCAATTGCGCGATCCGCCCATCCACCGCCGTCAGGAAATCCGCAATCTTCTGTTGCTCGGGGAGGGTCGGGGCCAAGTTGACGATAACTTGTTCAAGCGACTCTTGGCCGATATTGTAACGAGTACTGCCTCCACTTCGTGACGTTGTGTCTTTTCGAACTTTCCCGGTCTTCAGCACTGAGTTGAAAAACACGGGAACGAATTCAACCAAGGGCGTTCCTCGGATTACAAACCCTCCGAACGTAGCCGATTTCTCTCGATCCAAATAGACATTTGCCTGCCCGACTTCTTCACGAGTTTCGGAGCTTCGCTGAAACAGAATGTCACCATATTTGACTTCGTTTTTCTCGAAGTCTTTCGCCGGGATTTGAACCAAACCAATAATCCGATCATGTGTGATGAAGTCGTTCTCGATAATGTCCAAGACATTGATGAACTTCTTTCCCGATCCGTATTGTGCCGCTTGAGCGTTGTAGCCGTTTTTGAATGAGAGCAGTTCACCCATAGACCTTTCGCCCCACTCAGCATCAAAGTCAGGGAATCGCAGCTCTGGCACTATCTTTGATTCCGTCTTCATTTCCCGCCGTTGTTTTTGAGTTGTTCCTGCATGGGGCGTCGGCTGGCACCCTGCCGGGGTGCGGTGTGTTGGGGACCGGAGCCCGGTGGTGTCGCTTCGCTTAACCACCGGCTACCGGCTGGGATGCCTCCGGCATCGGAGGTGGTATTCGGGAGATTTCGCAAACGCATGCCTGTTGCTCGGCTACCGGATGAGATGCCAGTGGCATCGGTGAAGATGCGGGTTGGGATGGAAGGATTGTTTCTCGAATCCCGGAGGGATGTCAGCTTGTAGCCGGTGGTCGAGCGGAGCGATACCACCGGAATACCGACGACCCATGAATCCCCATCCCGGAGGGATGGCAGCCCCGGCAGGGTGACGATCAATCGAGATAGCTGGGATCGTAGGGAATTCTGGATTTTTCCAAAAAGCTGATGAGTTCTTCGCGGAAGGATTTTTTCCGATGATGTTGTTCCTGATTGGCAATATAGGCCTGCACGGATTCTAGGCCTGCACGGATTCGCAAGCGGAGGCGCTGACGGTGAAGGCGGCATAGCCTTCCTGCCATTGGAAAGCGGGAAATTTCTTCTCGCGCACCCAAAGCGAAGAGGATTTTTTGAGTTCCCTCATGAAATCGGAAAGGCGGGTAGTGGCCTTGAGCGAGACGAGCAGGTGAACATGGTCTGCCACTCCGCCAATCGCTCGCGGATGGGCATCCAGGCCCTTGATGATGCCGCCGAGGTAGGAATGAAGCTCGGCGCGCCCATACGGATGCGATCACCGCTTCGCGGTTCTTGGTGGCGAAGATGAGATGATAATGGAGGGAGGTGTGGGTGGATGGCATGACGGGATGCGGCTGGCACCCCTCGGGGTGCGGATTGCGGGGGGCTCGGGTTCCCGCTCAAAGCGTTGCCATCCTTTGCCGGAAGGCCCCACCGGGGCAACCAGCAGCTCATGACGGCGCAACACTTCCGTCACCGTGCCGACCGAGGGCACCGCTGGGATGCCGCGGTTCTCCAGCCAGCGTTTGATCTTCCGGCCCCCCATGCCGGGTGGCGGTGACGAGCCTCGACGATGTGTTTTACGAGTTCATCCGAGTTTTTTTCGGACTGTGGCGAGGGCTGCGGGACCGCTCTTCAAGGCCGGCAAGCCCGTGCTCGCGATGACGGTTCAACCACTTGTAGCCGGTCGGGGGATTCACCCCAAACCGTCGGCAAAGATCCCGGATATTCGCGCCCTCACGAGCGGCCAACTCAATAAAATCACGTTTTAATCGTATCTTGTCACCGGGGCTCCAAGGCATCGCTTTTCCATACGGAAAAGTGTAAACGATGTCTCCTTACACCTGTTAAGGATGTACCCGGTCTATACAGACATTCCTGTCCCTGATAAAATCACAACTGTCGGGGCAGGAATGCCCCGACACCACACCATTCCTTTCCGAATGAAACCCATCCTCGCATTCTTCATGTCCGCATGCCTGCACGCGCACGCGGACGAGGAAAAAAAGCCAGCCGCAAACACCTCCAAAGACGGCGTTTACTATACCTGCACCGGCGTTATGAGCACTGTGCTGGAACTCAAAAACGGCAAATTCCGCTACTGGTTCGAATCCGACAGCAAAGACCCGGACGAGCCGAATTACCCGCTCAGCGGAAATTTCACCGTCACCGGAGACACCATCACCTTGCAGCACCCCGCCATCTTTCCTCCGCAGAACCGATGGCATTTCCGCACCTTCGAAAACATCCCCAGCCTGTGGCGGGAAGACGCGCTAAACTTCACATTTCCTACAGCAGCCGACATGACGCGCTTCAAACAGGCAGGTGCCGGTTCCGTCCTAATCCTGACCTCAAAAACGGCGGAGAAAGCATGGAAGGAACGATCAGTCCCCTCCCTTAACAAATAACGGATAACCTTCAACTACCACCATGCACCCCATCCTGGTCATCGAAGACGACGCCTCCATCCGCCAAGGCGTCGTCGACGTGCTCGAATACACCGGCTACGCCACCCTCGAAGCCGCCGACGGCCACACCGGCATGGATCTCGCGCTCAAGGCAAATTACCGCCTGCTCTTGCTCGATCTCGTCCTCCCCGGTCCGTCCGGTTTCGAGATCCTGCAAGCGATCAAACGCAAACGCCCCGGCCAGGCCGTGATCATTCTTTCCGCCCGTGGTGAGGAAAATGATCGCGTCCGCGGCCTCACCATCGGCGCGGACGACTATGTCGTAAAACCCTTCAGCATGAAGGAACTCCTTGCCCGCGTCGATGCCGTGCTGCGCCGCACCTGCGAACGCGCCGCTCCATCCGACACCCGCCGCATCCCCGGCGGCAGCGTGGATTTTCAAAAACGCGCCGTGATTTTCACCGATGGAGCGTTGGAAGAACTCTCCGAAAAGGAAGCCGAACTCCTTCGCTACCTCATGGACACCAACGGCCGCATCGTTTCCCGCGAGGAAATCCTGCGCCAGCTCTGGCAGCTCGATCCCACCCGCACCGAGACGCGCACCATCGACATGCACATCATGCACCTCCGCACGAAGCTGCGGGACCGCGACCAGCAATTCCTCGCCACCGTCCGCGGCAAAGGCTATCAGATTCAGGAGGAAAACGCATGAAACACTCCCGCGGCTGGTGGATCTGGGCGGCACTCGCCGTTTGCGCCTTCATGGTTTTCGGAGCCATGACCTGGCTC
Source organism: Luteolibacter sp. (assembly GCA_047605125.1). Taxonomy (GTDB): domain Bacteria; phylum Verrucomicrobiota; class Verrucomicrobiia; order Verrucomicrobiales; family Akkermansiaceae; genus Luteolibacter. The sequence continues at coordinate 382,232 of JASGGK010000001.1, read as the reverse complement.
ACCCGCAGCGTCCTCCAAAGCGAAACCCACCGCCTGCAAATCCAGTTCCGCGCCGACGAACAGGAGCGCATGCGCCTCGCCCTTTGGCGCATGGACAGCCTCGGTGCCGCGCTGTTGCTCGAAGAAAGCCAGCGCCCGCCCGGCGAATCCGCCACGCGTTTGCCCGTCCGCACGCGCTTCGAACTGAAAAACGGCCAGCTCACCACTTCCGCACCCGATCTCCAATCCGAGCTGAAGCAAAAACTCCCGCCCTCCACCCAGCGCAGCATTTCCCGTCCGCCCTCGCCGATCACACCGCCGCCCGTTCCCGAAGAGCAAAAAACCGACACCGCCCAAAAACGCAAAACCGCCTACCTCGCCAAAGACGAAGCCGCCGCAAACTACGCCGAAAAAATCAACCGCAGCAAAGCCGTCGAAGAAACCCTGCAACGCGCCCAGCAACCCTCCCTTTCCTCCATCCCGAAAAAACTCTCCCGCGCCGAAGCCAAATCCGCTCCCGTTCCCTCGGCAGAAGCCGCTGCACCGCCCATCGCTTCCGCGCCGGCGGAAAACCCCGGCGTCGGCGATGGCTTCGGAGCCGCCAAACTCGAAGAGGCTTCCGAACTGGAAATCGCCCCGCACACCGGCCCCATCCGCGTCGCTTGGGCCGATGGTGCGCTGTTTCTTCTCCGCCCGATTTTCGACGGCCAGCCCGCCCACTTCGAAGGCGCGTGGATCGATGTCCCCGCGTTGCAAAAACTCCTGCTCGCCGAAACCCGCGACCTCCTCACCGACGCCGAGTTTTCCCCCGCCATCAACGTCAGCGACAGCTTCGTCCTCGCCTCCTTCCCCTTCCGGCTGGATTTAAGGAGTCGGGACACTCTTGTCCCGGTCACATTCATCGATCTCCCTCACACCACCCGTTTTTCCCTCGCCCTTGGCTGGTTCGCCGCCCTTTTCGCCATCGCCACCACCGCCTTGCTCGTGCGCGGCATCATGCGCCTCAGCGAGCGCCGCGCGTCCTTCGTCTCCGCCGTCACCCACGAGCTCCGCACCCCGCTCACCACCTTCCGGCTCTACTCGGACATGCTCGAATCCGGTGCCGTGAAGGAAGAAAAGCGCGGCCCATACCTCCGCGTCCTCTCCCGCGAGGCAGACCGACTCGCCCACCTCGTGGAAAACGTCCTCGCCTTTTCCCGCATCGAACGCGGCAGCGCCCGCTCCGTCATCACCGAAACCACCACCGCCGCCCTGCTGGAGCCGCTGCGCGACCGCTTCGAAACCCGCCTCGCCGCCGCCGGGCTGAGCCTTGAAATGAATCTCGAAACCGCCGGTTTCCCTGTGAAAGTGGACACCGCCGCTGTCGAGCACATCCTTTTCAACCTCATCGACAACGCCGCGAAATACGCCGCGAACAGCACCCCGCCCGTCGTCGTTCTCAGCGTTTCCCGAAACAAAAAATCCATCGAAATCCGCGTCTCCGATCACGGCCCCGGCATCCCCCCCGCCGAACGACGACGCATTTTCCGCGCCTTCCACAAATCCGCCCGCGCCGCCGCCGAAAGCGCCCCCGGCGTCGGCCTCGGCCTCGCCCTCTCCCGGCGGCTCGCCCGGCAGATCGGCGGGAACCTGCGATACGACGTGGGAGAAACCGGAGCTTGCTTCGTGCTTACCCTGAAGTAGCCCCTCAAAATCGAAAGTCGCCCGGCCACACCATTCGATGTTGGACGTTCGACGTTCAATGTTCATCTTCCCCTCATGGCTTCCGAGCAAACCCATCCGCCGGCCACTCCGGCGCGGCTGCCCGTTTTCCCCATCGCCTGCTGGGCGCTGGGAGCCACCGCTTTCAGCCAGCTCCTCATCGCCGGAATGGCTCTCTCGCAGCGCTTCGAAGAATCGAAGCAAGTCCGCATCGTCGAAAAGGAAGTCCCCAAACTCGTCGCCGTCCGCCTGCCCCCGACCCAGGAGGAAATCGAAAAAGCCGCCGTCCGCACCCGCCCGCCCGCGATCCCTTACACGCCTCCCGCTGAGCCGATCGTCCAGCCGACGCCCGTCGATGCCCCGAAAATCGCCGATCCCCGTTCGGAAACGCTCGTCAAAGCCGGGCGCAGAGCCCGCGTCGCCGGAGACATGGGCACCGCCATCGTAAAACTCGAAGAAGCCCTCGCCCAATCGCCCGACGACGCCTCCGTTCTCTACGAACTCGGCCTCGTCCACGAGCAAATGGGCGTCTTCGACAAAGCCTCCGAATACTACCAGAAAGTCTTCGAAAAAGGCATCTCCGGCGCCGGTTCGCTCTACGAAATGGCCGCCGCCAAACTCCGCGACGGTTTCGAACAACCGACCGATTGGCTCGGCAAAATCTCTCTCGGCCGCGTCCGCATCTTCAAAGACACCACCCGCGAAGGAGACGAACGCGTCATCCTCACCGTCCCCGTCCAGAAAGCTCCGGCGGAAGAAGTGGACGTCAATGAAATCGAAGTCTCCGTTATTTTCTTCAACCGCACCAACAAGGGAGAAATCGTCCAGCTCGAAGACAAATCCTGGGTCTCCCAGCAGTGGGTTTCCCTTCCCTTCGATTGGGCCGGTGGCGAAGAAAACCTGCGGCTGAACTACACCATCCCCGTGCTCGATGAAGGAAACGCCCACCTCTTCGGCCAGCAGAAATACTACGGCCAGGTCGTCTCTTTGCTCTACAAAGGAGAAGTCCTCGACGTGCAAGCGTGGCCGCGCGACCTCGCCGCCCGCATCCCGCGCTCGCCCATCCCGCAAGCCGCCGCCCAGTCACCGGATTTCATGGACCAGCCGCCGCCGGATTTCGACCCGAACAACCCGTCCGTGCTGCCGCCACTACCCTCCGCTCCCCCCAGCCATTGATGAAACACCTCCTCGGAATACCGCGGGATTCCTGAATCAGCACTTTTTCTTTGGCTCCACATCCAAGGCCGTGGTGACGGCCTCGGGTGGGTGTTGCGGAAGTTTGATCACAGTACCGCTTTGGCGATATAGGAGAATTCCTTGCGCTGGAATTCGGTAGGGGTGACCTTGTAGAAGGTCTGGAAATCGCGGGAGAGCATTTTCGGGGAGGAAAAGCCGAGTTCCATCGCAACGTTTTTGATGGGCGTGCCTTCTCGCAAAAGAGTGCGGGCGGCTACCATGCGTTCCTGGCGGAGCCATTCTTTCGGGCTGATGCCGAGGCCGCTTTCAAAGACGCGGCGGAGGTGGCGCTCGGAGATGCCGATGAGATCGCATAACGCGGAAGTTTGGAACCCGGCGTTTTTGGCGACTTGGGAAAGCGAAAGAGGCAGAGGCTCTCTGGCCAGCAGAACAAGGAATCTGCCATCCCGGTGAATGATTTCTACATCTCGGCGCTTCACTCGATTGGAAAGGATTGCTGGGTGAAATATAGCATTCATACTAAATTGAGTCAATTTGTTTTATTTATCTTTTATAAAACATTGATCGTCAGCCGGGATGGGGATTTAAGATATGTTAAATCAATCCAAGCGCTGCCGAGATGAGCATTTCATCGTCAAGGAGCCACTTAGCGGTTTCCGAACCAGGTTCGGAGATTCTCGCGGAAATACCGGAAGTGGTTTCGAGGGTGAGGCCTTCTCCCCGGATGCGGCGAATGGCTCCTCCGGCGTCGTAGACGGCAATGAATGCGGCCAGGAGCTGGACTGCGGATTGGGTGGCGGAAGGATCCTCGCTGCGGCCGAGGAGGGTATCGAGCAACGCTGGAGTGGGGTCCGAACCGGCGGTGATGCGGGTGGTTTGATCGCGTTGGACGCTGACTCCGGTGGCTCCGGCTTGGGTGAGGATATTGGCAAGCGATTGCAGGCGGGCTTCGAGGTCGCTGACGGCGAGTGCGGCTGGCAGGGTGGTTTCAAGCGCGGTGGCCAGTGTGAGCTGACGGGCGTGGATGCCGCCCCATTCAGGGGAGCGGAGATCGGCTTGCAGGGTGGCTTCGGTTTTGCGTCCGGCGATGCCGACGCGAAGGAAGGAGGCGATGGCTTCACCGACGCGTTGGGCCGGGATTTTTGCGGATACCGGAACGAGGGCGAAGGAGGCGAGGCGGCTGGCGAGCAGGACGTTGCCCATGGCTTGCATCTTGGCTCCGAGAAGGGCGTCGCGCTCTCGCTTCACGGTGAAAAATTCCATGGCGCGGCGCAGGGTGACTTCGAGCTGGGGAACGTCCCATGGCTTGGTCATGTAGCGGAAGATGCCGCCTTGGTTGACGGAGCCGATGGCGGCATCGATGTCCGAGTAGGCGGTGGAAAGGATTTTGATGATGTCCGGATACTGGGCGGCGATTTTGGAGAGGAAGCCGACGCCGGTTTCGTTCGGCATGCGCTGGTCGGTGACGATGATGCCGATTTCCTCCGCGTGCCGGCGGAAAACTTCGAGAGCCTGAATGCCGTCTTCAGCTTCGAGAATACGGAATTTTTCCCCGAACAGACGGCGGAAGTATTTGCGGGTGTTGGCTTCATCATCCACGAAAAGGATGGCGTACCGCTGGTAGTCGTAGGCGTCGATGTCTTGGCTCATGGTTTACGAAAAGTTGGTGTGGAGATTAAAGGAGAGAGCTTACGCGGATTCCGCGAGGTTTGGTTCTGCGTCCGAATCGTAGGAAACGGCAGGGAAGGTGATGCTGAAGCGGGTGTATTCGCCTGGGCGGCTGTCAACGTTGACGACGGCTTTGTGATTTTGCAGAATCTGGTGGGTGATGGATAGTCCGAGACCCATGCCTTTGCCAACGTCTTTCGATGTGAAAAAGGGATCGAATATTTTTTGAATGTTTTCCGGCGGAATTCCTATTCCGTTATCACGTATGATGACTTGCCAACCTGCTCCGGCGGGATCGAGGGCGACATCGATCTTTCCGGCGGGGCCGCCGGATTCGGCGATGCGCATGTGAATGGCATCGATGCTGTTTTGGAAGAGATTGATGAAGACCTGGACGAGTTGGTTTCCATTGCCGCTGATGAGGGCGTTGTTAGGTGAGGTGAGATTGAAGGCGATTTCCTTGCCGATCTGATGGCTGATCATGCGGCGGGAGCGCGAGAGGACTTCCGCGAGATCGGTATCGGCATTGAGGCTGGAGCTTTCGCGGGTGAACTGGCGGAGATCGAGGATGATTTGGGCGACGCGATCCACGCCTTCCTTGATGTCTTTGAGAACGTCTTCGTAATCGGCTTGATCGTTCTGCGGGAGTTGGCGGGTGAAGGTGGCTAGGGCGTGGAGGCCGACGCTGGCGTAGTTCAGCGGGTTGTTGATTTCATGAATGATGCCGGCGCTCATGCGGCCGAGGGCGGAGAGTTTTTCGTTCCGCACCATGAGCACTTCGTTTTCCTTGATTTGCTCAAGGGCGGAGTTGAGCTCGGCATTGAGATCCACCATTTCGCGGCGGATGCGGGCCATGACGATCTGGTTGTGAAGGCGCAGGCCGAGCTCTGCGGTGGAGAAGGGTTTGGTAAGGAAATCGTTGGCTCCGGCTTCGAGGGCGGAGAGCTTGGTTCGCTCGTCGGCGCGTGCGGTGAGGATGATGACGGCGGTGCCGCGGGTGGAGTGGTTTTCTCGGATGCGGCGGCAGACTTCGACGCCGTCCATCTCGGGCATCATGTGGTCGAGTAGTGCGAGTTGGGGATGCTGGAGGCGGCAGAGTTCGAGCGCTTCGGCGCCATCGGAGGCTTCGATGACATCGACGTCTTCGATCTGCATGCGGAGGAAGCGGCGGATGTCCGGCTCGTCGTCCGCGATCAGAACGAGAGGACGCGCGGTGCTGGGACGGGTGCCGATGTAAGGCATGGCGGCCGGACCGCGCACGATCGGCGAAGCGGGGGGGGGGGGCTGGATTTTTCCAGGGATGGACATGGCTGCCTTACGGTGGAGGTCAGCGATTTTCCCTCCGTTTTCGAGGGGATCTTCCGGATTTACGGATGGCAGGGCGATGAGATCCGCGGCGACTTCGGCGGGAAGGATGACGGTAAATTTCGTGCCGTAACCGATGCTGCTCTCGACGTTGACGTTGCCGCCCATTGCTTCGGTGAGGCTGCGGACGAGGGCGAGGCCGATGCCCGCGCCTTGGAATTTCCGGGTGGAGGAGGTGTCTACCTGCCAAAAGCGTTCGAAAATCCGGGGCAGCACTTCCGGCGGGATGCCGACTCCGGTGTCTTCCACGCTGAACACGAGTTTGTTGTCCGCATGGGCGAGCTTCACCTCGATGCTGCCGCTGGATGGAGTGAACTTGATCGCGTTGATGACGAGGTTGAGGAGGATTTTATCGAAGCGATCGCGGTCGAGCAGGATGTTCTGAACATCGGTCTTGGTTTCCCAGAGAAGGGCGACGTGGTCTTGCTCGGCAAGATGGCGGAGGGACTTGAGGAGGCCTTCGACGTGGGCTTCGAGATGAGTCGGCTGGCGGTTGATGTCGGCGTGGCCGGTGTCGAAACGAACGAGGTCGAGAAGGTCGTCGATGAGCTTGAGAAGTCTCAGGCCGTTTTGTTCCAACATGCCGGTCATCTCGTGTAGCATGGGATCGTTGCTCTGGCGCGAGAGGATGGATTTCAAGCGCTCGGTGATTCCGAGCATGATGGTGAGAGGAGTGCGGAGTTCGTGGCTGATGTTTGCGAAGAAGCGGGTCTTGGCTTCGTCGAGTTCGCTGAGCTGCCGGTTCTGGATTTCGAGCAGTTCGCGAGAGTGCTCGACTTCGGTTTTGAGAACATATTCCCGGAAGCGGAGATTTTCGTAGAAATAACTGCCGGCGATGACGAAGACGGAGGTGACGAAGAGGAAGTAGCTGTTGTTGAAAACCAGGTGGAAATCCGCGGCGTTTTTCGAAAACAGAATGGTGGCCGCGTAACAGATGAAGCAGAAGATGGTCATTCTCAGCGAGCTGAGGAATGTCCAGCGCAGGAGCAGGGAAAGCCCGAAGAGGATGAGGCTGAGACCGGCGTAGTAGGTGGAGTTTCCACCGCCGGTGTCATGGATCATGTAGCAGATCGCGAAGAGCGGGATGACGGCGATGCCGAGGGAGATGCGGGAATCGGAGCTTTTGGATCTGAACCTGGCGGAAAGCTGGAGGAAAATCCCCGAAAGCAAGATCGTGCTGACGAGGCGGATCAGGAAAAACTTGTAGGCTTTTTCCGGGTGAACCACGAGATCCAGAGTCGAGCCGGCCAACATGAAGATGGCGGCAAGCAAGGCCGCGCGCCGTGCGTTTTCCACGGCGAGCGCTTGCTCGGACTCACGGAAAGACCGACGGAGCCAGGCTTCGTCTTTCCGCATGGGCATTTCGGCTTCAGCCATTGGCTCGTTCGATTTCCAGGAAGAGATTCACTCCGGTGCTGTCGGCTTGGACTTCCACGCGGCTGGTGGGAAAGCCTTCGGGGACGAGGTCGTGCATTTCCTCTTCACCGCGGTAGATGAGGTTCCATTCCATGACGTATTCCATCCATGCTTTGCGGGGATTGCTGTCGGCGACGTTGGTGACGATGACGATGCCGCCGGGTTTCACCATGGTGCAGAAGAGGTCGACAAGGCGTTTGCAGACGCGCTGGGAGAGGTAATCGAAAAGGCCGGCGCAGTAGACGATGTCGTAGCCGGTGAATTCATCTTCGCCGCCCTGGGTGGCGGCGCGGAGAAGCTGGTGGACGGAGCGCTGGAAGTAGCGGACGGGGGTTTCCCGGCCTCCGGCCATGCGGGCTTCCTGAATGCGTTCCCTGGTGTATTCGAGCGTTTCCGTGTTGAAGTCGAGGAGGTCGATTTCGGCGAGGTCGCTTTCGTCGTATTCGCGGAGGAAACGCTGGATTTCCACGGCGGGTCCGCAGGCGAGGTTGAACACGCGGGTTTTGCCTTTGGTGACGCGGCGTTCGCATTCGGTGCGGATTTTGTCGACGAGATAATCGATCCGGTTGCGATGGGCGACGACGGGCTCGGTATTGAGCAGGGCGAAGTTCAGAAGCTTGGCGAAGGCGGAGGAGCCTTCGTAGGGGTTCCTCAGCATCATGTTCACCATCTCGTAATCGCCCGCGTAGCCGAGAGGTTTGGTGTAAGTGCGGTAAAGGAATGGCGAGCAGAGGACGATGGGGTGGAGCTCGCGGCGGACGTAGGATTTATGAACGGCGGCTTCCGCTTCACTGATCTCCTTGGTGACTTCTTCAAAGCGCTCCATGGAAGGAAGCACTTCTTCGACGACGCGGGTCTCGATGCCGGAGAAGATCTCGTTTTCCAGCTCGTCCCGACGGCGTGTCACGGTGGTGCGGATGCCGACATCCACTCCGGTGAGCCAGTGCTGGACGCCGGAGAGCATGCTGGAAAGGTCCGCGACGACGAGTTTGAAAGGATCCTGAACTTTGTTAGCCGATTTCCATTCTCCCATGAAGCTGGAGAACTGGCCTGCCAAGGTTTGGGGGGCGCCTTGAGGAGTGACTGCTCCGGCGACGCCGGAAAGGAAATCGACTTCCACCCAGCCTTCATCGAGCATGGCTTCGCAAACGAGGACGATGCCGGTGTTGAGCAGGTTGCTGACGACGGCCTTGCCGTGATACAGCAGGCGGCGGGAAGCCATGATGCGGAAGTCTGATAGAACCTCCGAGAGCTGGAGGATCGAATAAGGATTATAAACCTCGAAGACGACCGAGTATCTTTTGATTCTGAGCAGGTTTGCCGTCAGTTCTGTGCCTTGACTATTCCGGCATGTGATGACGCTCTGTGACGTTTCGGAAGGAAGATCCATTAGATGGGTGGAATGAACGGATATTTCCTGAACCGTTTTTCCATTCCCGGCAAGCTTTGAAACGCCGGATGATGTATCTTTATGTGACTTTCGAATGTCGCAAGTCGTCGCCATCTAACATGGTTATCCCAATTCCGGCCATAACTCGCGGGGCGGGAATTTTATGATATGAAATCATTGGTTCCTGCGTTTCCGGACAGCTTCGGCGAGGTTGTTGAGAACGGCCACGGTGTCCTGCCAGCCGATGCAGCCATCGGTGATGGATTTACCGTAAACGAGGGCGTCGATATCCCGCGTAAGCTTTTGATTCCCTTCAACCAGATGGGATTCGATCATGACGGCGGTAATGGTTTTCGAACCATTGGAAATCTGCCGCGCGAGGTCGGCCGCGACGGCGGGCTGGTTGCGGAAGTCCTTGAGGGAATTGTCATGAGAGCAATCGACCATGACGGAATCCGGGAGATGCGTTTTTCTCAACATTGCGGATGCCTCATGGAGGTTTTTTTCATCATAATTCGGACCGGATTTTCCGCCTCTCAGAATCACGTGGCAGGAATCGTTGCCGGCGGTGGAAACGATGGCGGAGACTCCCTGTTTGGTAACTGAGAGAAAATGGTGAGGACGTGAGGAGGACTGGATGGCGTCGAGGGCGATCTGGAGCGAGCCTCCGGTGCCGTTTTTGAAGCCGACGGGCATGGAGAGGCCGGACGCGAGTTCACGGTGGATTTGGGATTCGGTGGTGCGTGCGCCGATGGCTCCCCATGAGATGAGATCCGCGATGTATTGCGGCGAAATGGTGTCGAGGAACTCGGTGGCGGCGGGTAGGCCGAGATTTGCCACATCGAGCAGGAGCTTGCGGGCGATGTGCAGGCCGTGGTTGATGTCGAAGGAATCGTTGAGATTCGGATCGTTGATGAGACCTTTCCAGCCGACGGTGGTGCGCGGTTTTTCGAAGTAAACCCGCATGATGATGAAAATGTCTTTCTTAAGGCGTTCGGCCTCGGCCTTGAGGAGATGCGCATACTCGATCGCGGCTTTCGGATCGTGGATCGAACACGGGCCGACGATGGCGAGCAGGCGGTCGTCTTCGCCTTTCAAAATGGCATCGGCCTGCGAACGGGCGCTGGCGACGACTTCGGAGGCGTGCTCGGTGAGAGGGAGGTAATACGAGAGAACGGCGGGTGAAATCAGCGGATTCAGGCCGGTAATGCGGAGGTCGTCGGTGCGGTGGCGCGTCACGCGGCGCACTTTGGGGATTCGGGAGGAAAGACACAAGACTGTAAGAAGCAAGATTGCGGAGTTTCCGGATCTGTCTTCTAGTCTTGAATCTTGCTCAGCGTGTAGCTTTCCTTCGCATCCTTCACCGCCCAACCGAGTGCGGTGAGTTCGGCGCGGAGTTTGTCGGATTCCGCCCAGTTTTTATCGAGGCGCGCCTGCCAGCGGGTGGCGGCGAGTTCCGCGATGTTTGAAGGAACTGATGATAGCTTCCCTTGAGCGTTGCTCTTAAATTCAACCCTAGCCTCCAAATCGATAATATTAGGTAATTCCAAGCCGAGCGCGGTGAGGATTTTTTGAAGTCCGGTGAGGGCGGAAGCGGCATCTTTGCCGGTGAGTGTGGACGCTTCCTTAAGACCGGTGAATATGCCGCCGAGCGCGGCCGGAGTGTTGAGATCGTGGTTCAGGCTTTCCCAGGCATCCTGAAACGGGCCGAATGAATCGCTTGGCGCGGCGGTTTCATTTCCGGCTTTTGCGGCGAGATTGCGTGCGCCTTTCGTCATTTTCGCGAGGGCTTCACGGGCACCGCTGAGAGAGGCGAGGGTGAAGTTGAGCGGCTTGCGGTAATGCGCGCCGATGAGCACATAGCGTGTTTCCATCGCGGTGTGGCCTTGCCGCGCGAGATCGCTGAGCGTGTAGAGATTGCCGAGCGATTTGGACATTTTTCCGCCATCGACGAGCAGGTGGGTGATGTGAAACCAGTGCGCGGAAAAGTGGCCGCCGCAGGCGCATTGGCTTTGGGCGATTTCGTTTTCGTGGTGCGGGAAAACGAGGTCCACGCCGCCGGAGTGGAGATCGAAGGTGTCTCCGAGGTATTTATGAATCATCGCGGAGCATTCGAGGTGCCAGCCGGGACGTCCTTCGCCCCACGGGGAGGGCCAGAAATTTTCACCATCGTCCGGGCGGCGGGATTTCCAGAGCACGAAGTCCGAAAGGCTGTCCTTTTCGTATTCGTCCGAATTCGCGCGGGAGTTCTGGGTTTTTCCGAGATCGAGTTCGCGTTCGTCAAGGTGGGAGAGTTTCCCGTAGGCGGGGAAGGAGGATATTTTGAAATACACCGAGCCGTCATCCGAGGCGTAGGCGTGGCCTTTTTCGATGAGGGTGGAAATCATCCCGATCTGCTCGGGAATGTGATCGACGGCGCCGGGCTCGATGTGTGGCGGGAGGCAACCGAGCGCGGTGCAATCGGCGTGGAATTTTTCCGTCCAGCCGCGGGTGAAATCATGTAGGGATTGTCCGGCTTTTTGGGAATCCCGGATGGTTTTGTCATCGACGTCCGTAATGTTGCGGACGTGAAGTGTGGGGGTGCCGCCGGTTTCCAAAGTGCGGCGGAAAACGTCCTGCAGCACGAAGGTGCGGAAATTTCCGATATGAGCCGGGCCGTACACGGTGGGTCCGCAGCAATAAAAACGGAAAGTGGAACCGTCAATCGGGCGGAGGGCGCGTTCAGTCCTGGTCAGCGTGTCGAAAAGCCGCATGCGCGGGTGTAAGCAGGCGGGAAGCTCTCGGCAAGTGAGGTTTTACCTTTGTCTGCGTAAAAGCAGAAGCATCGCCAGCGGGGCGAGTAACAGGCTGCCGATTTCCGGGATGGGTTTGGCGGAAATCGGGATTTGGATCGTTCGGGCGGGGTGGCCTTTTTCCAGAATTTCCACGGCCATGAGAGTGGTCGGGGCGGCAGGTGATTCGGGGGGCGCAGTGCGCGAGGGAGGATTTTTTTGGGATTTTTCCAGTGCCCAGAAGCAGGAAATCCCAAAAAAGACGCCTGCGAGCAGGATGATGACGCCGTTTTTCCGATTCACGATGGAGGGATATTGGGAATTTTTTAAAATAAATCAAGTTTTCTTAAATGTTTCTTCATTCCTGAGCTTGGATTTTTATTCGGGAGCGGGCTATGGTGGGAAAATGACGCGGGCAAGAGATCCGAGAATCAAGCAAGTGGTGTGGGCTGTGGCGTTTTTCGTCGTGCTGACGACGGTGGTGGTTTGCGCTCAAGTCGGCTGGCGGCATGTTCCGGGTCTGCTGGGTGAATGGCTGGGAATTATGGTGGGTGTGATGTCGAGCCCGTTCTTTTTGGAGGGGACGTTCGTGGTGATCGGGTTTCTAACTGTCCTATCGCTGAATATCTGGAGAAGGCATAAGGAGGGGGATGAATTTGTTTATCTGGATCAGGTGACCGGCCCGGACGTTCCGGCCAATCTGCCGGATACGGCGAAGTGGGCGATTTATTATACGCAAGCTCCGATGCAAGGCGTGGAGCCATCACGGCTGGAATTGGCGGAAGGAGCCTTGGCGATTGGAGATTACAAAGCCTTGTCCGGATACCTTTCGGAAATGTCGTCGGACGAGTTGAAAGAAACGCCGGTGATGAAACTGCGGATTCGTCTGGCGCGGGCGACCGGCCATGTGGAGTTGGCGGAACGGTTGGCGGATGAGTTACGTTAACGCGTGTGTCGATCAGGCTCGACCGTGTTGAGGTTGTCATGTTATTTGCTTAACCAAGATGATAGCGAATCAGCTCCAGGCCGTGAATGCGAACGAGTTCGCCAAGATGGCATACGGCGATCTTGACGGCTTCCGGGAATTGGCCGCGGAGTTTTTCGTGGATATGTTTTCCCGCTTGAGTGGCTGGAAGTCTCTGCTGGAGGAGGGGGAGTTCGCAAGATTGCGGGAGGAGCTGCATCGCACGAAAGGCGGGGCCTCGATTTTTGGATTGGAGAGAGTTGTGGCGCTGATCCGCACGATGGAAGAGCCGGAGCGGCTGGAACTGCTGGGTTTTGATATCGACGGATTTGAAGCGGAATTGCGCGAGGCGGAAAAAGCCGTAGCCGGGATCGAAGGTTGAGCGTGAATGGTGGCAGCGGTTTCAGCACCTGAGAAAGAACTGCGCTTCACGCGGTCCGGCCAATCGGTGGTTTTCTGGCTGATAAGTGCGGTGTTTGCCGCAGGCGCCCTGACGTTGTTGGCGACGGCGCTGTATCGGGAAGAGAATCCGTTCTTACCGCATCCGTTGTGGGCGGTGGTTCCGCTGTTTTTTTCAGGATTGGTGGCGCGATGGGCTGTAAGGCTGACCCGGCATGCGTATGTGATTCTGACTCCGCTGGGGATCGAGATTTTCCCGTTTTTCCGGCCGGCTCGCGGGATGCAAATGATTTCGTGGCAGGAAATCCGGTGTGCGGAAGTGAATGCGGGAGGCACGCGGCTGACGCTGCATTTCAATGAGGAAAAAACCTCGGGCATTCACGTTTCGCTGATGCCGATCCGGAAAGATCGTCGCTCGTTGCTTGCCAAGGCCGTGCTCGGGCGGGTATCTCCGCGCAGCTCCTGAGAGCGGAAATTTTTCCCATTTTAAAATCATGCGTCCTCATTCCCGGCAAATCCTCTCGGTGGAAGAAATTTTCGGCCAAAACGGCTGGCACTGCGAATTGATCGAAGGCCGCGATGTCCTGCGTGCGAGCTTCGATGCACATCACACGCGGGTGGAAATGTTCGCGCAGGCGCATGCGCCGTTGAATGCGTTGAGCATCGTGACGGAAACGCCGCTGGTTTTGCCGAAAACGCATCTTTCCTACGTGCTGGAGCTACTCGCACGGGCGAACAAGCAGCTTACGCTGGGCGGTTTCGAGTATGATCTGGACCGGGAGATTCTGGTTTTCCGGATCACGAATTTGTTCGAACGCGAACGTTATGATCGCGATATCGTGGCCTCGATGGTGCATTGCGCGATTGCGGAAATGGACCGGATCGTGCCGTATGCGGGGATCGTGCGCGGGACGCATGCCGAGCTGTTGCCGGATCTGGATCTGCCGCGCTTGCTGATGCGGGAGGATATCCTGCCGCCGGTGCCGGGGGATGAGGAAGAGGAGGAGGAGTATTGAATGGGGGTGACTTCAATATGTATTGAAAATCAATGTTTTCGACGCGAAGCGCATCACTGTTTAAAACTTGATTGAATCTCCGGGGTGGGATTGGGTGGAGGGTATGGAATCCTCCGATTTTTCGGCATTACTCAGTCGCTCAACGGTCCTGATGAAGGATCGATACGGGGTGAAAGTAGCCGAGACTCCCACGGGGGAAATTCTCAAGTTTTTCCGAAGGAAGCGGCTCTTATCTTCCGCTTTGTGGTCCCCTTACTCGAAGCGTTTCGCCAATAACGCTGTGGCGTTGCGGAAGCTGGGTATTCCGACCGTGGAAATCATCGTGGCGGGGAAATTGATTTCTCCAAAGCGGGATGTGGTATGTTACCGCAAGCTGGAAGGTGAAACGCTGAGGAATCTGGAAAAGACGGAGGCCCGGATGGTGGCGGTGGCGGGATTTTTTGCGGAGCTGCATCGGAAGGGGGTGTTTTTCCGCTCCGCGCATTTCGGGAATATTCTGGAACTGCCGGATGGCCGGTTGGGGATCATCGACATGGTGGATCTGACGTGCAAAGGGAGGCCGCTATCGCTGAAGGAGCGTGTGAGGAATTTCCGGCATCTGACGAAGTACAAGGAGGATCGCGCCGCGTTGGAGGACTTCGGAATGGGAAAATTTGTCGAGATTTACCTTAACGGGTCCGGCTTGGGAAAACAGGGTGAGCGGCTGCGGAAAACATTCGTGAAAAATGGAATGATCCATTGAAGAAACCTTGAGGCCCGGAATCCTCATCATTTGTCACTGATTTCTCGACGTGAGAAATGTGAAGTCCTAGCGTTTCGTCCGTGAAAATCCCACGTAATTTGCTGATCTCCGCCGCTTTGGTTTCTCCGGTTTTTGCCGGGACTGCTGTTTCCACAGGTTCGCATCCCACGGATTCCTGGGAGTTTGTGTTGGAGAGCGGTTATCTTTGGAATGTGGGAAACAATACCGATATCGATTACGAAATCGTTCCCACGCAACTGACTTTCCGCTCGCCGACGATGTGGACGTGGTATGAGGGAGAGGACGGAGCCAAGCTGGTGGTGAGAAACCGTTTTTCCGCGATGTTCGAAGGCATCACCGTGGGGCCGGAGGATTATTATATCGGGGTGTCCGCCGCTCCTTCGATCGAGTATTGGTTTCCGTCGCGGAAGACCTCGATTTTCTATTCCATCGGTGGTGGCCTCGGGTTTACGAACAGCGCGGGCGGAGAGCAGGGACAAGGCCAGGATTTTACGTTCAACTGGTTCAGCCAGCTCGGTGTACGGCAGGAAATCGCGAGGGGGACTTCGGTGCTGGCGGGGGTGTATTTCGTTCACCATTCCAACGGCGGGCAAACCGACCCGAATCCGGGGATCGACGCGCTCGGGTTCACGGTGGGTTTGGGCTGGCAGTTTTGATAAGGAGAGGGGACACTTGTCCCTGCTCCTCAAAACCCAAATGGATCACACGCTCGGCGATTACCAACTCAAGGAACTCATCAGCCAAACGCCGGAAAAACGCACCTGGTTGGCCGAGCAAACCACCATCGGCCGCTTCGTCCTCATCGACGAGCTCACCGATCACCGCCCGCACCACCACGCCGCCTTCCTCGCCCGCGCCCGCGCCATGGCTGCCGTCGATTTTCCAAAAATCGGCACCGTCCTCGAAGCCGTGGACGAGCCCGGCGCCAGCTACTACGCCTACGAACTTCTTCCCGGCTCCAGCCTCACCCGCTTCCAGCTCTCCGGCCAAACCTTCCAGGCGGAAACCCTCGTCCCGATCCTCCGACAAACCGCCGAGGCGAATCTCCATCTCGAAGCTTCCGGCCTCTCCACCACCCAGCTCACGCTCAGCGACATTCATTTGGAAGCTTCCGGCATCGTCCGCCTCAAAAACCTCGCCATTCCCGGCCCGAGAAACCCCGAGCAATCCATCCGCGACATCACCCACCTCGGCGATAAACTCCGCGATCTCCTCGCCCGCGATTGGCCCGGCACCAACCGCGTGCTCACCCTCCTCGGCTGGATGCGCGGCGAAGGTCTCGAAACCCCGATCACCTGGCAGCAAGTCCTTACGACCTGTCAGCAAATCACTTCCCAGCTCAGTGGCCCACATCCACCCGTCAAACCCCCGCTCAACCTCCGCCGCTGGCTTTTCCCCGTCATCGCCTTGGTTTCCCTCGTCGGTCTCGCCGTTCTCGGCCACTACGCTTGGAAACACATCCCGCGACCGCAAAAAGTCACGCTTCCGGCGTCCATCACGCTCCCCGCAGGCACCTACACCACCCCCGACGGCCTCAAACAACCGCTCGCCGCCGTCACCCTCCAAGGCCACCTCGTCACCCACCGCCAATACCTCGATTTCCTCGAAATCCTGGAAATCCTCGCCAAGGACGGCGATCAAAAACTCTTCGACCACCCGGAGCAGCCCGCCACCAAATCCCATCATCTCCCGGACGGCTGGGAATCCATCAAGTCCGAGCTCCAATCCAGCCCCGCCAGCCTGCTGCGCGACCAAGCCATCACCGGCATCGATTGGTGGGACGCCTACGCCTATTCCCGCTGGAAAAAATCCCGCCTTCCCACCCAGGAAGAACTCTTCGCCGCCGGCGAAAAACTCCCCGCCAGCCCGCTCTACGAGTGGACCGAGCTCCCCGCCACCGATCCCGCCAACCCTTTGGCGGAAAAACGCTGGGTTCTCTTCTCACCACACCAACCGCGCGAGTGGCTCAATTACCGCTCCATCCGCCGCCAAAACGTCGGCTTCCGCGTGGTGGAGTGACCGTTTTCCCCGAATCCTCGGTGCTTGCCATATCTTCACGGAGTTCCCAGCCTATCGGACGACTCCCCGCATGTCTGAAGATCACAAAAAAGCACTCCAATCCCAGCTCTGGAACATCGCCAACACCCTACGCGGAAAAATGGGCGCGGATGAATTCCGGGATTACACCCGCTCACGCTGCTGGACGATCACAGCCGTTTCAATTTGCTGCTGGAAGCGTGCAAGGGCGAGACGCTCGGCGGCGTGCGTCCGCTGTTGGAACAAGCATTTGCAGTCAACGGCTTGCCTGCGGCGATCCTATGCGACAACGGTTCTCCGTGGGGAGACTCGTGCGGTTTTTTCACCCGATTCGAGGTCTGGCTCATGAGGCTGGGCGTGAGGGTTTGTCATGGCCGCCCGCGCCATCCCCAAACGCAGGGGAAAGAGGAGCGCTTCCACCGCACGCTCAAAGCCGAAGTGCTGTCGCGCACGACGGTGTGGCGGGATCTGTCCCACTGCCAGGACGCGTTCCGGTCATGGCGTGAAATTTACAACCACGAGCGTCGGCATGAATCTTTGGGGGGATAGGTTCCGGCGAGCCGCTCCGGGTGTCGGAGCGGAAAATGCCGGAGCAACTGCCCGATCCGGGCCAATGGTATGAAGGGGGAGATCTCGTGAAAAAAGTGGGGGCCAAAGGGACGATCTCTTACGGCCGGGTGGTTTGGACCATTGGCGAAGCCTTCAGCGGGCAGGAGGTTGCGTTGCGTGAAACCGGAGAAGGCCGTTTTGAGGTTTACTACTGCTGGAAGCAGCTCGGCGTGCTGGATTTGGAGGAGTGCACGGAGCGGGGCGGCATCCATTACGGCGTGCTGACGAATCGCGCCATGGCGCGGGAAATGAGCCCGAAAACCGCACCCTGCTCCTTAGTTTTTGAAGGTGTAGCCTTTTTTGGCGGCTTGGTCACGGGTGGTTTCGACGAGGACTTCGTCGAGGGTTTTGGTGTCGCTCTTGGCTTGTTTTTTGCGGGCTTCGGCGATGAAGGCGTCGCGTTGGCGGCTCAGGTCGGTGATTTGTTTCTGGATGGAGGCGCGTTCGGTTTCGGTTTTTTGGATGAATGCGGCGCGTTCTTCCGGTTTGAGCGAGCGCATGGCTTCCGGGAGTTCGTCTTCTTTCAGTTTGGCGGGGTCGACTTTCTTTTCTTTGACGGCATCGACGAGATCCCACGAGGTGTTGGAGTAATTCTTGCTGGCCTTGGCAACGGCGCGCTCGACCTTGGCGGCGGGGGCGCTGGAAGTAATGGCGCTTTCATCAGCGTAAGCTTGTTTGGCGTAACCATCGGCACGTTTGGAGCCGTAGCCGAGGTAGGTTTTGTTCAACTGGATGCCGAGATCGGCGATTTGTTTATCCTGCGGAGCATCGATGTGGACGACGGCGCGGTCTTGATCGATGACGAGGTATTTTCCTTCGGCGAGGGCGGCGCCATCGTGCCACGAGCCATTGATGCCTTCCTGACGGCTACCGCAGTGGATGGTGTTGACGACGACGCCTTTTCCGATCGCGTCTTTGCAAGCCTGGCGGGCATCGACGGAGCCTTGGGTGAAGGGTTCGTTGCCGGCGATGAAGATGGCTTTGTAGGTTTGGCCGGATGGGTCCCAGGCGAGATCGCCGAGGGCGCGCTGGATGACGGCTCCGCAGTATTCTTCGCCGCCGTTGGTTTTCAGGGCGAAGAGTTGTTTGCTGAGTTCGTCGAGGTCGCGGGTGAGCGGCTGGACCTGACGGATGTAGTTGTTCGCGACGCTGAGGCCGGAGTTTCCGTATTCGTAGAGGGCGACTTCGACGTAGGGCGTCTGGCCGTCGCGCTTGGCTTCGGTGAAGGTGTTGACGACTTTCCAAAGCTGGGTGCGGGCTTGGTCGATGAGGCCGTCCATGCTGTTGGAGGTATCGAGCAGGAGGGCGATCTGGACTTTGCTCTGGGCGGGTTTTGGATCGGTGGGCGCTTCGGTGGCGAAGGCCGGAGTGAAGAGCAGCGCGGTGGCGGCGAGGAATGTGTGGAGCGTTTTCATAACACCGCGTTTTTACGGCAGGGATGAGGCGGCGTCCGTAAAGGCTGTGTAAATTCGGGGAGGAAGCAGCCGGTGTGGACACCGGCGCTCCATTATTTCTTCGCTTCCCAGGCAGTGAGCCATTCCTGGGTGGTGCGTTGGAAGCCGAGGTCTAGCAGGCGTTTTTCCATGTCGGGAAAATGGGCGGCTCCGTAGAAGATGGCGAGGCGGCGTTTGCCGGAGGAGAGCTGGGTTTTCAGCACTTCGATGCAACGGGCGTTGCGGTCTGAAATGATGACGTTTTCTCCGGTGAAGCAGGCGATTTGATCCTCGCTGCCGCCGAGGGTTTTCATGAATTCTCGTTTGGCGAGGTCGGGATTTTTGGTGAGGATGGCGCGGGTGAGGCGAATGGTGTTAGGCGGCTTGGCGTCTTTCTGATTGAGCGCGCTGAGGAGGAAAAAGGTGACGATGGATTCCTTGCGTTCGGCTTGCCGGGTTTCGAATTGATCGAGGGTGAGATCGGCGTGGACGAAGTTTTTCGCACGGTAGTCGATGCCGTGTTTTTCATCGGCCTGGCTGGTGAGCTGGAGGAGTTCGCAGGAGGAATCGTAGAGGGAATGCAGGCCGTCGAGCTTGCCGGTTTTTTTCGGTTTGGCGGGGGATTTGTCTTTTGCGGCGAGGCGGGCGGCGATGTTTTCTCCGCCGATCATTTCGTAAAGCAACGCGTCGTAGCGGGTGAAACGCTGATTGAGCGAGGCGTAATAGCTGGCATCCGCGATGTGGATGGCACCGATGAGATCGACGGTGACGCCGTTTTTCTGATAGCGGGTGATGGCGGTTTGGAGACGGACGTGGGTTGCGTCTTCGTCGATTTTCACGAAATCACCGGCATGGAGGGCTGTGGTGAGAAACAGGAAGGCGATGAGGAAACGCCGGAGTCCGCGAGGGGAGAGAGTCATGAGGCCGTGAGTTATTTTCCGCTGATGATGTGGGCGTGCAACTGCTCGGTGAGGGACTCGATGCGGGCGCTGAGTTTCTGGGTCATCTCGGTGAGCTCGGTATTGCGGTTGAGCAGTTCGACGAGGTAGGCGGTCTGGTTTTCCGCGGTGATCTGGCGTTTTTCGGAGGCTTGGGCGAGGGCTTCGCGGTGCTGGGCGTCGGCGTCGGAATGAGCTTTGTCGCGATCGGCCTGGCGGGTTTGGGCGAGAAGGATCAGCGGAGCGGCGTAGGCGGCCTGGAGACTGAAGGCGAGGTTGAGGAGGATGAAAGGGTAGGGGTCGAATTTGGAAACCCCGCTGAGGTTGATGGCGATCCAGCCGCCGACGATCAATGTCTGGGTGATGAGAAAGGTCGGGGTGCCGAAAAAGCGGGCGAAGGCTTCCGCCTTGAGTGCGAACCAGTCATTGCCGAAGAGGGCGTTGAGATGGGCGTGGGGGAGGAGGAAGCGGGAGTGGTGGCGGGTGGGTGTGGGTGGCTTGTTCTCCATGGCGGTGCTTATGATAAATCGTCGCGGCGGATTGCGATAGTCCGGGAAATCGCGGATTTTCCATGGCGTCTCCGGGAAACCACTGCATGGTGGACGGTGATGTTTCTAAAAATCCTGATTCCGGCGGTAATGGCAAGCGCGGCTGCGCAGGCAGGCGTGCATAGCGGGAAAGCGACGGCGGATTTGCTGGCGGCTTCCCCGACTTATCAACCGGGCCAGCCGCTTCAGGTGGCGGTAAGGCTGAAGATGGATTTCGGCTGGCACACGTATTGGAGTAATCCGGGCGAGGGCGGGATGAAACTCGGGGTGAAATGGCAGCTTCCGCCGGGCTGGACGGCGGGCGAGCCGGGTTATCCGGTGCCGAAGGCGTTCAGAACGGGAGATTTGGCGGGTTACGGCTACGAAGGAACGGTGGTTTTTCCGATTACTTTGACGCCATCGGCCGGTGCGACGGGGCTGGTGAAAGCGACGGCGGCGATTTCCTGGCTGACTTGCAATGACGATGCCTGCGTGCCGGGAAAGGCGGAGATTTCCTTGGACCTGAATCAAGGCGCGGCCAAGGAAACGACCGATGCTCAGGAAATCCGGGCGGCGACCGAAAAGCTGCCGATGCCGCAACCGGACTGGAAATTCAAGGTCGTGGAGGAGGGGAAAACGCTGGAACTGACGCTGCAAGGGCCTGAAGCGCTGGATCTCGCGGGCGTGAAAGTTTTTCCGGAAACGGAACAGGCGGTCGATCCGGCGGCGAAGATCGAATTCAAAAAATCCGGTGGCTGGGGCAGTGCGACCTCTGGCTCGGAGGCTTCGGTTTTTAAGTCCGGCAAAGTTTGGTCAGCCACGGTCCCGAAAAACGAATACGCCACCGCGCCGCTGAAAACGCTTTCGCTCGTGATCGCGACCGAGCCGCCAGTCCGCGTCACCTGGGCGGCGGAAAATCCTTAGACAACTTTCCATTCCTCGCCACGTTCCATCGCTGAATCCCTAAAACCATCATCTTATGAAAACCATCGCCATGACCCTGCTCGCCGGAGCTTGTTCCCTGATTTCCGCTTTTGCCGCCGATGTCGGCCAACCGGCTCCCGCATTTTCCGGGAAAAACCTGAAAGGCGAGACCGTCTCGCTGGCCGATCTCAAAGGCAAAGTCGTCGTGCTGGAGTGGGTGAACTTCGATTGCCCGTTCGTGAAAAAACATTACTCCGGCGGCAATCTGACGAAGCTTCAGGAAAACGCGGCCGGCAAGGATGTGGTGTGGGTTTCCATCAATTCGTCCGCTGCCGGAAAACAGGGAAACTACAATGCGGCTGACATGGCCGCCCGCGCTGAGAAAGACGGGAATAAAGCCAGCCAGTTCATCCTCGATCCGGAAGGCACCATCGGCAAAGCCTACGGCGCGAAAACCACGCCTCACCTTTTCATCATCAACAAGGAAGGTGTCTTGGTTTACAACGGCGCGATCGATTCCAAGAAAAGCACGGATGCAGCGGATATTCCGGACTCAACTCCGATTTTCGCCAATGCGTTGACGGCGGTGCTTGAAGGCAAGGCTGTGGAAAATGCGAAGAACGAGCCTTACGGCTGCGGCGTGAAGTATTGAGATCCGCGCTCCCAGTGTGTTCCCACCTCTTCCAGTGACGGCAGAACGCGATCCGCCAACGAGAAATCCAGCATCGCGGTGACGCGGTTCGGCACGACCCACACGGGGCAGCCGGCCGCGTTTGCCGCTTTTACGCCGTTGAGCGAGTCTTCAATGACGAGGCATTCTTCCGGCGTTTTTCCGAAACGGCGGACGGCTTCCAGATACAGGTCCGGCGCGGGCTTGATGCGCGGCGCGTCACCCCGGCAGACGACTTCCGCAAACCACGGTGTGAGCCCGAGTTTTTCCAGCCAGTGGTCCACCCAATCGTGCGAGGAGCTGGAAACCACCGCGCGGGGAATCCCGGCGTCCCGCAGTCGGGAAAGCAGGGCGACGGCTCCGGGCATCGGGCCTTCCCGCGCGAGATCGGCGAGGATTTCCTCTTGCCGTTTCGCATCCAGATCATGCCAGTCAAATGAAAGCCCGGTGAGTTCTTCGAGGTGGGTTTTCGGCGACCAAGTCGCGAAATCAGAGCCGATGCATTGTGTGTAAACTTCAAGCGGCAGCGGATGGTGGTGGCGCTGGAACGTGCGGTGCCAGGCGTCGTAGATCGCCCACTCGGTATCGACCAGCACGCCATCGAAATCAAAAAGCACCGCGGAAATCGCCATGCCGGATCAGAGGCCGGAATGTGCCGGACGGGCAAGTGCGGAGTCCGGCGAAGTTTCCCTTCACGCCACGATTGCCAGCGCCGGAGATTTTGTGCATGGATGAAGGATCAATCATTCCATGAAACGCCTCACCCGTTGTTGGTTGCCAGTTGTCTCTCTTTCCATGCTTTTGGCTGGCCGGGGATTTGCCGCGGATTTCTCGTTCGACGCGCTGTGTGAAAAAGCCCGAAAAATGGCGGAAACGCCGTATGTCGCACCGAAGCTGGAGCTCGCGGACTATTGGAAAAAACTGAACTACGACCAGCACCGCGACATCCGCTTCAAAATGGATTCCGGGTTGTGGGCGGAGGAAAAAGGCGCGTTTTCCATCGATTTCTTCCACCCAGGCTGGACGGCGAAGCAGATGGTCCGCATGCACGAGGTGCAGGGTGCGAAGGAAGAGCTGCTGAAGTTTGACCAGAAACTTTTCGATTACGGGAAAAACAAGGTGCCGGCGAAGACTCCGGCGCCGGAAGGTTACGCCGGTTGGCGTGCTCGGACGCACCTGAATACGTCCGATTACATGGATGAGTTCCTCGTTTTCCTCGGTGCGAGTTATTTCCGCGCGATTCCGAAGGACGCTCCGTATGGGCTTTCCGCGCGCGGGCTTTCGATCAACAGCGGCCTGCCGGGCGTGGCGGAGGAATTCCCGGACTTTTCCGAATTCTACCTCGAACACCCGGCGAAAGACGCCAAGGAACTCAAAGCCTGGGCGATTCTCAATGGGGAGAGCGTGGCCGGCGCGTATCAGTTTGAAATCACGCCGGGTGTGGAAACTGTGATGGATATCACGGCGGAAATCACGCTGCGGAAGCCCGTCACCCAGCTCGGCCTCGCGCCGTTTTCCAGCATGTTCTGGTTCGGCGAAGGCACGCATCCGCGCCCTTACGATTTCCGCCCGGAAGTCCATGACAGCGACGGCGTGCTGATGGAGCTGGAAAGCGGAAATCTCCACTACCGCCCGCTGGAGCACACCCACGGGTTGTTCCGCCATTGTGTTTTCACGTTGGAAAAACCTCGCTCGTGGGCGCTGGTCCAGCGCGACCGCAAGTTCTCGTCTTACCAAGATCCGGAAGCGCTCTATCACAACCGCCCGAGTGTGAAAGTCGAGCCGATCAGTGGCTTCGATCTCGGCAAACTCCACCTCATCGAGATGCCGACGGAAGATGAGACCAACGACAACGTGATCCTCGTTTGGGAGCCGCAGCCGGCGCTTGAAGTCGGGAAAACCGCGCGTTTCCACTATCGTCTCCGCTGGATGCGTGATTTGCCGCCTTCCGGGAAATTCGCCGTGCAGGCGACTCGTTCCGGCACCCCGGTGCAGCGCCCGGACCAAGTGCTGATGGCCGTGGATTTCGCCAAACCGCTCAATCCGGAACTGAAGGTCGGCAACCCGAAATGGGACGATATTTCCAAGTTCAAACCCGTCGTCACCGTGAACCAGAAGGAAGTGAAAATCGTCTATGTCGGTCTCACGGACATCAGCATGCCGAATGTCGATGACGTTCCCGGTGGTCTCGGTCGCGGCGATCAGCTCCACATGCCGCAAGTACTGCGCGCGTTTTTCGTGATCGAGCCTCCGGCCGGGATGCGCAGCATCGACATGACCTGCGAACTCCGCGACGAAAACGACAAGGCCGTTTCCGAGCGCTGGGAATACTTGTGGATGAAGTGACTCATTTTATAATTGGAATAGTTCTTGATTTGAATTGGAATCATTCTAAATTGCCGCCGCTATGGCAGCTTTTGCGAATGAAACCCACGATGATGGCCCGATTCCAGACGAGATCGGCGGGCTTCGCATGACGAAGCAACGGCAGGAAGTTTACCGCGTGCTGATGGGTGAAAAAAATCACCCGACGGCGAATGACGTGTTCATGCGGGTGAAGGACCGGCTGCCGAATATCTCGCTGGCGACCGTTTACAACTGCCTCGAAGCGCTGGTGCAGCACGACATCGTGCGTCAGGTGAACTTCGAGCGCGAGCCGTCGCGTTTCTGCTCGAACATCATCGACCACGGCCATTTCCACGACAAGGCCACCGGCGCGATCCACGACATCCATTTCAAACCGGGATTCGATCTTTCCCAAATTCTCGACCTTCCGCCCGGAGCGGTGGTCAGCGACATCGAAATCACCCTGCGCGGACAAATTTCTCCAACGACCCAACTTTCTTAATTCCCGATCATGAGCCTGCACATCCAAGACCTCCACGCCACCCTCGAAGACGGCACCGAAATCCTCAAGGGCGTCACCCTGACCATTCCAAAAGGTGAAGTCCACGCCATCATGGGACCGAACGGTTCCGGTAAATCCACGCTTTCGAAGGTGATCGCCGGTCACGAAGGCTACGTCGTCACCTCCGGCTCCGTGACGCTGGATGGCGAGGACGTTTTCGAAATGTCCATCGACGAGCGCTCCCGCGCCGGGATTTTCCTCGCGTTCCAATATCCGTCCGAAGTCCCCGGCGTTTCCAATGCGAATTTCATCCGCGCCGCGTTGCAGGCCCGCCTGCCGGAAGGCGAGGAAATCGACGCCGTCGCTTACTACAAGCAGCTTTACGCGAACATGGATCTCCTCGAAATGGACCGCAAATTCACCTCCCGCGCCGTGAACGAAGGTTTCTCCGGTGGTGAGAAAAAGCGCAACGAGATCCTGCAAATGATCATGCTCGATCCGAAATACGGCATCCTTGACGAGACGGACTCCGGCCTCGACATCGACGCGCTGAAAATCGTCGCCAAGGGCGTGAATTCCATGCGTTCCCCGGATCGCGGTTTCCTCCTCATCACCCACTACCAGCGCCTGCTCGACTACATCTGTCCGGACCACATCCACGTGATGGCGGAAGGCCGCATCGTCCGCTCCGGCGGTCCCGAACTCGCCCACGAGCTGGAAAAATCCGGCTACGATTTCCTCAAGGATCTCGCCCTCGCTTAATCCCACCATTTTTCCGCCATGTCCTACGACGAAACATCCGCTGCTCTCCTCGATGAGGAAACGCACGATGCGATCAACATCGATCGCACCAAGGGCGACTTCACTTTCCCCGAGCGTCACAAGTACGACGCCGGTCGTGGTCTTTCCTCGAAGACCGTCGATTACATTTCCGATGTCAAAAAAGACCCGGATTGGGTGCGCGAGTTCCGCCACAAGGCGCTCCGCGTGTTCGAAGAAAAACCGATGCCGACCAATTGGGCGACGACGGATTTGAATAACATCAACTTCGACGAAATCCGCTATTACCTTTCCGACGGTGAAAAACCGAAGCGTTCGTGGGACGATGTGCCGGAAGACGTTTTGAGAACTTTCGAACGCCTCGGCATTCCCGAGCAGGAACGCGCGTTTCTCGCCGGCGTGGAGGCCCAATACGACTCCGAAGCCGCTTATTCGAACATGAAGGAAGAGCTCACCAAGCAAGGGGTGATCTTCGTGAACTCGACGGAAGGCCTCAAGGAGCACGAAGAAATTTTCCGCCCGTGGTTCGGCAAAGTCATCCCGACCGGTGACAACAAATTCTCCGCGCTGAACTCCGCCGTGTTCTCCGGTGGTTCCTTCATCTACATCCCGAAAGGCGTGAAGCTGAAGCAGCCGCTGCAAGCCTACTTCCGCATCAACTCGGAAAACTTCGGCCAGTTCGAGCGCACGCTCATCATCGCCGATGAAGGTGCCGAAGTGATGTACATGGAAGGCTGCACCGCGCCGAAATTCGAAACCGCCACCCTGCACTCCGCCGTCGTGGAACTCGTCGCTCTCAAGGGCGCGAAGATCCAATACGTCACCGTGCAGAACTGGTCCTCCAACGTTTTCAACCTCGTCACCAAACGCGGCCTCGCGATGGAAAACGCGGAAGTGCGCTGGATCGATTGCAACATCGGCTCCCGTCTCACGATGAAATATCCGGGCGTGGTGATGAAGGGCGAAGGTGCCCGCGGCGAAGTGATTTCCATCGCTCTCGCCAACAACGGCCAGCATCAGGACACCGGCGCGAAAATGATCCACGCCGCGAACAACACGACTTCGAACGTCGTTTCCAAATCGATTTCCGTCGGTGAAGGACGCTCGACCTATCGCGGCCAGGTTCATATTCCGAAGCACCTCAAGGGTTGTAAAAACAACACCGAGTGCGACGCGCTGCTCATCAATACGAACAGCCGTACGGACACCTATCCGGCGATCACCGTGAAGGGCAACCAGCACTCCACGCAGCACGAAGCGTCCGTCAGCCAGGTTTCCGAGGAAATGCTGTTCTACATGCAACAGCGCGGCATCAGCGAAGGCGCGGCCATGTCTCTTGCCGTGAACGGTTTCATCAACGACCTCGTCCGCGAGTTCCCGATGGAATACTCCGTCGAACTCAAGCGCCTGATCGATCTCGAAATGGAAGGTTCCGTAGGCTGAACGTTGACATTCATGAGTGCCACCAACCGTTCCGACTGGAAAATTCAAACCTTCACTTCCTTTGAAGAAGCGGAGGCGGCGGAACGTCGCGAACGGCAGGCACTCACGGGTGAGCAGCGCCTCCGCATCACGGAATCATTAAGGGCACATTATTATGGCTACGCAGAATCTGGAATTGAGCCGCGACTTGAGAGAACTCTTAAAGTGCTTTCTTTCCCATGATGTGCGCTTTCTCGTCATCGGTGGCCATGCGGTTAGTTTCCACGGTTACCCGCGTTTCACCAAAGATCTCGATATCTGGATCGAACGCAGTGATGATAACGCAACCAACATTGTGGAAGCTCTGCGGGATTTTGGTTTCGATTTCGAAGGCCTTTCTCCTGAAATGTTTACCCAAGAAAGCCGCATGACGCAGATGGGCCGCGAACCGAACCGTGTGGATATTTTACATACGATTGCAGGTGTTGAGTTCGCTGAATGCTACTCACGCAGCCTTCATGCGATCATCGATGGAACCCCTGTTCCTATCATTTCAAAATCGGACCTTCTTCAAAATAAAATCGCGACCGCCCGCCCTCAAGACCTTGCCGATGCGGATCAACTGCAATGATGCACCACTAGAACTCATTCGATTTTTTACACATTCTCATGACCACTTCTCTTTCTCTTCCAGCTTGGTTTTCCGCCCGCAAAACCGCTGCACAGACTCGTTACGAAGCCGCATCCACGCCAAAACGCGGCGATGAAACCTGGCGTTTCTCCAATTTCAAGCAGCTCGATTTTTCCAGCATGCGCCGTGGCGAAGCTCCGGCGGACGCCGCGGAGTTGATCGCGCGTTCGGAAGGTCTCGCCGCGCCTGCCGCGAAGTTCGTTTTCGCCAACGACACCTTGCTTCACTCGGAAAGCAACTTGCCGGAAGGTGTGATCTGCCTTCCGATCTCCGAAGCTCTCGTGGCTCACAGCGAGCTGGTGGAAGCCCACTTCATGAAACAAGAGACGCGTCTTGGCTCCAGCAAGTATGCCGCGCTTCACGAAGCGAGTCTCAGCAACGGCTTGTTCGTTTACGTTCCGCAAAACATCGAAGTGCAAGGTACCATCGAAGCGCATCACTGGATCGCTGGTGAAAACACGGTGATCTATCCGCACACGCTGATCGTTACCGGAACGAGCGCGAAAGTCCGCGTGGTGGATCTTTTCCGCTCGGCGGATGAAGCTCCCGGCCTTGCGATCGCTTTCAACGATCTTTCCGCAGGCGATAACTCCAAGCTCGATTACGTCGCGATCCAGGCGTTCAACGAACAGACGCGCGTGATCCAGATCAATGAAACCTCCGTCGCACGCGATGCTTCGACCAAGGGATTCATCCTGAACACCGGCGCCTCCTGGGCGCGGAACGAATCGCTCTCGCGCCTCGAAGGACGCGGCGGCCGTTCGGACATGCTTTCGGTTTCCATCCCATCCCACGAACAGGAATACGACCAGCGCACGTTCCAGCATCACGTTTCTCCCGGCGCTTACTCCGATCTGCTCTACAAGAACTCGCTCTACGATTACGCGAAAACGATTTTCTCCGGTCTGATCTTCGTGGACGAAGGCGCTCATGAAACGGACGCCTATCAGACCTGCCGGAATCTTTTCATGAGCAATACCGCCGAGGCGAACTCCATGCCCGGTCTGGAAATTAACGCGGATCAGGTGAAATGTTCTCACGGCAGCACTTCCGCATCCATCAGCGATGAGGAGATCTTCTACCTGCGCGCACGTGGCATCGAGCCGGTTCGCGCCCGCCAGCTGATCGCACGCGGTTTCTCGGTGGAAGTTGTCGAGCGCCTCGGAGACGAAGCGGTGGAAGAGCTGGTGCTGAAATTCATCGACGACAAGTTTGATCGTATTGCGGCGAAGGCCTGATCCTGCTACTTTCGAGCGATGAAATTCTTCGCTGTTTTGCCTGTGATCTCCCTTCTCGCGCTTCCGGGCTGCGAGAAGGTGCGGACTTTGACGGATACGCTCATCCGGAAAGCGCAGGCGAAAAAGGTGGAGGCAGCCACCACGCTGAAGTCCGGGCAAATTCGGACGCTCGAAGCAGCTTCGTATGAAAGCTTCATCACTCAAAAAAACCGATTGGTCCTGGTGGATTTTTACGCCGACTGGTGCGGCCCCTGCCGGTTGCTCGGGCCGGTGCTTGAAAAAGCCGTTGCTGCAAATCCCGCCGTTGTCGTTTTAGGCAAGGTGAATGTCGATACCTCGCGGGATCTGGCCATTAAGCAAGACGTCGGCAGCATCCCCGATGTGCGCATTTTCAAAGACGGCAGGCAGGTCGGGCGGATCATCGGCTTTTCCAATGAAGCAAAGATTCTGGAAACCATCGCCGGGCTGGCGAAGGATGTGACGCCACCAGCACCCAAGCCCGCCGCGCCGCAAGTTTCGCCTCAGGATGCCGGTTCGCGGGAGTCCTCGCAATCGATCCAACCGATGAAAAAAGACTGGATGCCTGAAGGCTTGCAACGGCGCTAGGCGTGTCTCATGCGGAAAATTCAAGAAATCCGGGTTGATATGATTTGCGTGGAATGATCCGGGCTTTCATATCGCATGTTTGGGGATGACTTTTGCCGGTGACGGCATGGACCAGGTGTAGAGGGGCATCATCTGGCGGGAGAAGAGACGGATGATGGATTCAGGGGGATTTCATCCACTCGACGTAGCGTTCCAATCCTCTGCGCAATGGGGTGCCGGGGGTGTAACCGAAAAGCTGCTTGGCACGGGAAACGTCGGCATAAGTCAGCGGCACGTCACCCGGTTGATCGGGGAGGTGGTTGATTCGCGCTTTTTTACCGAGGATGTCTTCGATGTTTGAAATGAGCTCGGAAAGGGTGTTGGCCGCCGAGCCGCCGAGATTGATGATTTCGAAACCGGTCGCGGTATAATGACCGGCGGCCATGACACCGGCGATGATGTCCTCGATGAAGGTGTAATCGCGGGCGGTGCTGCCGTCTCCGTATTGATCGATGGGCTGGTCGTTCAGAATGCGGTTCGTGAATTTTGAAATGGCGAGATCCGGGCGCTGGCGCGGGCCGTAAACGGTGAAGAAGCGCAGGCAGATGCAGCGGATGCCGTGGAGATGGGAGTAGTTCGAGCAAAGCTGCTCGCCCATCAGCTTGGTGGCGGCGTAGGGGGAAATGGTTCGCTGGATGAGATCGTCTTCGGCGAAAGGAACTTTTTTGTTCACGCCATAGACGGAGGAAGAAGAGGCGAAAACGAAGTGTTTCACACCGGTTTTACGGCAGCCTTCGAGCAGGTTGAGTGTGCCATTGACGTTGGTGCTCACGTAGAGGCGTGGATCGGCGATGGAAGGTCGCACGCCGGCGCGGGCGGCGATGTGGAAGACTTTATCGAATCGATGTTGTTCGAAGAGTGAATCGACGAGGGTGGTATCGCGGATGTCACCTTTTACGAGTGTGATGCGATCCCGGATGGAGGCGATGTTTCCCTCTTTGATGGAAACGTCATAGTAGTCGTTGAAATCGTCGATGACGACGACGTTTGAACCTTCCGCGAGAAGGGCTTCGCAAAGATGAGAGCCGATAAAGCCCGCTCCACCGGTGACGAGAACAGTTTCAGAAGAGTGTGCCATGGAAGATGGGATCAGGATTTTCGCGATTTTTTGGGATAAACCACCGGGTAACCGTCGCCCCGCCGCTTGAAGCGCCGATGCACCCAGAAGTATTGATCGGGATGGCGGCGGATTGCGTCTTCCATCAATTGATTGGTGCGGAGCGCATCAGCCTCGGGATCCCCGGTGGGGAAACTTTCCAACGCGGGAAGGATTTGCAAACGGTAGGTGCCATCGTCGAGACGAAAGGCGAAATACGGCACCACGGCGGCGCCGGTCATGCTGGAAAGGCGGCTGGTGGCGGTGTTGGTGAGGGCGGGTTCGCCGAAGAAGGGGATGATGCTGGAAAAC
This sequence comes from Luteolibacter sp., assembly GCA_047605125.1. GTDB lineage: Bacteria > Verrucomicrobiota > Verrucomicrobiia > Verrucomicrobiales > Akkermansiaceae > Luteolibacter. Next base: position 351,433 of record JASGGK010000001.1, on the reverse strand, counting down.
TTGGATTTTTTCCCCTGATCCGGAGCATACCAGATGGTGTGGCCGTTTTTCAGCGCGCGGATGAGCCCGCGCAAGTCATCCATGGGAATGGCGATGGCCATTTTTTTCACTCGTTGGCGGTGCATTTCTTCGGCGATCACGGGGTTGTCCGGGTCACGGAAAAGGCAGCCGATGGGCACGACGCCCGAGAGATAGCGGCCACAGATTTCGAGGGTGGTGAAGTGGGCGGTGAGCAGGATGACGCCCTTGCCGAGTGCTTGGGCGCGGGTGAGGTTTTCGAGGCCTTCGATCTCGTATTCCGGCATGCGCTCATTGGGTGCCCACCATGCCATGCAGGTTTCGAAAAGCCCGATGCCCATGGCCTCATGATGGGCGATCGCGATTTTCCGAAGCTCGGATTTTTTGCGGTTCGGGAAGCAAAGCCGCAGGTTGATGGTGATGACTTTCCGGCGTCCTTGCAGCAAGGCGAAGGCGATGCGGCCAAACCATTTTCCGAGGAAAATCTGCGTCCGCCACGGCAGCAGGATCAGCACACGCATCAGGCCGAGCGCCAGCCAGGTCGGCCAGAGCATGGGATGCCAGAGCGGGTGCTTGCCGTGGCGGCGGCTCATGCGCCTGTGAGTTTTTTGCCTGCGTATAGCTGCGGGTTCAGCGCCGGGTCGTTGTACATCTTGAATTGATAATACACGGCGAAGGTGCGGGTTTTCGCTTCGACGGCTGCGAGCAGTTCTCCGAGGCACTCGATCAGGTCACCGCGCTGATGAAGCAGGCGGGCGAGTTTCGCGGAGCAGTTTGCTTTGTGCCCGGCGCTTGCGTCGTCGCGGAGCGTTTCCTCACGCATGTGGAACTCCTTGAGCGCCATGATGGAAAGGCGGTCGATGATCATGCCGGGAGTTTCCGAATTTTTCGGACAACCGCTTTCGGCGGGATGAAGCGCGGCGACGAGCGCCTTGTCCATTTCCTCGATGAAGTTGTTCCGCTCCTGGTTGTAGCGGTCGATGGCGCGCTTCGCCTGATAAACGCGCTCGAAGCCGATGTCATCGCGGCGGGCGATGTCTTCTTCGTGCCAGAGCTGGAAATTGCGCAGATGGTTTTCCTGAACGAGGCGGAAAAACTCCTCACCTGCGGCGGCGGGAGTTTGTTCGTGCCACAGAGCGGTGAGCTCGGTCTGGAGATTGGCAATGGCGGAAACGTCGAAATTCATTCAGAGAAAGCGGGAAAGGGCGTTTACGATTGCAGGTCTTCCGGCGCTGGGCAAGCCTCCCTTCCCATGTCGGAAAAGCCTCCATTTTCCCCGTTCAAGAGCCTTTTGGTGATCAAGCCGTCGTCGCTCGGCGATATCGTGCACGGGCTGCAAATCCTTCAATCGGTGAAACGCCAGCTCCCGGAATGCCGCGTCACCTGGGTGGTGCGGGATCGGTTCGCGGGCTTGGTGGAGGCGGCGCCATTTGTCGATGAAGTGATCCGTTTCCGTCGCAAGGAAGGTTTTCGCGGAATTTGGGAAATCCTGGAAACGCTCCGTCGGCGGCGCTTCGATGTCGTGTGGGATCTGCAAGGGCTGCTGCGTTCCGGCTTGATGGCGGCGGCGGCGAAGGCTCCGGTGAAACGGGGCAGGCGGGATAGCCGCGAGGGCGCGGGTTTGTTTACGAAACCAGTCGCCGAGCCGGTCGGTGAAGGTCCGTATCATGCGATCCGCGTGCTTCAGGAGTTTCCGAAAGCCCACGGGCTCGATCCCGAAGTGACCTTTCCGCTGGAGTTGAAACCGGGGCCGCGATTCGCGTGGTCGTCGTTTTTCAACGGCGATCCGAACGCGCAATTCGTCATTTTCACCGACAGCCGCGGCGTCGGGAAAGAATGGCCGAAGTTCGATGCGCTCACGCACCTGATCTGGAAAAACATTCCCGGCAGCCGCGTCGCGTGGTGTGCGGGCCAGCCGACATCGCCGGGCGGGGAAATTCCCGAAGGCCGCTTTCTCAACCTCACGGGCTGTCCGCTGGATGAGATGATCGAGCTTTGCCGCCAGCCCTCGGTTTTCATCGGAAACGACAGCGGGCCGATGCATCTTTCCGCAGCCGTCGGGAACAAGGTGCTGGCGATTTTCGGCCCCACGTCGCCCTTGCGGTTCGGGCCGTGGCCGATTGGTTCGCCGCGCACCCGTTCCGTGCAGGCACCCGGCGGCGTGCTCATGGATCTCACGCCGGAAGCGGTGTTCGATGAGGTGAAAAAACTGGGTGAATTGAGGTAAGTTACGGCTAGGGTGGAAGGATGCGGTATCTTCCTTCCCTCTTTCTGTTTCTGATTTTCTCTCCGCTCGGCGCGCAGACGGAAGTGCCGGAAGTGCCGAAAAAATCCGCCCACGGAAAACCGGCGGTCGTTTCCACCGAAGAGCTTGCGGGATTCGAAGCCTTGCCCGAGGACCGGAAAAAACTGATCGAAAACGCGATCCGCGTGGCGAAGGAATCCGGCTGGCTTCCCTACAAATTCGGAGGATCTTCGCCTCAGGAAGGCGGCTTCGACTGCTCGGGCGCGATGTATTTCGTGATGCAAAAATCCGGGCTGAAACCGCCGCGCACTTCCGCCGAACAATACGAATGGGTGCGGAAATCCGGTCGTCTTCACACCGTACCGGAAGGAGCGCAGGGCACCGATCATCCGAGCCTCGCCGCGCTGCATCCGGGAGATTTGCTTTTCTGGACGGGCACCTATGAGCCTACCGATGGGCGGCAGACAAACATTACCCATGTGGCGCTCTATCTCGGCATGGAGAAAAAGGACGGCCTGCATGTGATGATCAACGCGACCGATGGCCGTTCGTATCGAGGCAAGCAGGCGAACGGCTACGGAGTCTATGATTTCCGGTTGCCGAAAGAGGGGAAAAAATCCCGCTTCATCGGCTACGGCACGCCGCCGGGGATTGCTCCGGTGTTATAGAGAAACGAAATTGGCGGATGCGGACGCTTGGATTTCATGTAAACACAAAGATCTCTCATGCGTGCTGGCTTTTTCCTTCTACCCTTTTCGCTCGTGACATTCGTTTCCGCCCAAGTGCTTGAATATCCGAAGACTCGCCGGCAGATCGTCACCGATGACTATCACGGGACGAAGGTGGAAGATCCTTATCGCTGGCTGGAAGATGACAATTCGCCCGAGACGAAGGCATGGGTGAAGGCGCAAAATGCGGTGACGGAATCCTTTCTCGGAAAAATCCCGCAGCGGCAGGAAATCCGCGAGCGTCTTTCGAAGCTCTATGATTACGAACGCGTCGGCTTGCCGAAAAAAGAAGGCGGGCGCTGGTTTTACTCGAAGAATTCCGGACTTCAGAACCAGTCCGTGCTCTATGTTGTCGAAAATCTTGAAGCGGAGCCGCGTGTTTTGCTGGACCCGAATGCCTTGGCGGACGACGGCACGGTCTCGGTGGCAAACCGTGCGATCAGTGAAGATGGAAAATGGCTGGCCTACTCGATTTCGCGCGCGGGCAGTGATTGGCAGGAAGTCCATGTTCGCAATGTCGATACCGGCAAGGATTCGGCGGATCTGCTGAAATGGGTGAAGTTCAGCGGCCTTTCCTGGGCGAAAGACGGCAGCGGTTTTTACTACAGCCGCTATGCCGAGCCTGCTGCGGGAGCCGAATTCACGGGGAAGAACGAGTTTCAGAAACTCTATTTCCACCGCCTCGGCCAAACTCAGGAACAGGACGAATTGATCTACGAGCGCAAGGACCAGCCGAAGTGGGGAATTTCCGCCGGAGTGACGGACGATGGCGATTATCTCATCCTTCATCTCACCGAGGGAACGAATCCGAACAACCGCCTGTTTTACAAATCGCTCAAGGACGCGAATTCATCGGTGGTGGAACTCCTTTCCGCCTTTGATGCTTCATACGATTTTCTGGGAAATGACGGCCCCGTGTTTTATTTCCTGACGGATCAAGACGCGCCGCGAAAACGGGTGATCTCCATCGATGTCCGCTCCCCCGAGAAATGGCATGAGGTGATTCCGCAAACGGCGGAGCAGCTCGATGAAGCCGGCATGGTCGGCGGGCAACTGGTCTGCACCTATCTCAAGGACGCGTGGAGCCTGCTGGTTTGCTATGATTTGAACGGCAAACTACTACGCAAGCCCGAGCTTCCCGGCATTGGGACGATCGGTGGATTCGATGGAAAGAAGGAGGATCGCGAAGTTTACTACGCATACACGAGCTACACCCAGCCGACCGCGATTTACCGCTACGATCTCGCGAGCGGTAAAAGCACGCTGTGGAGGCACCCGCGTGTGGATTTCGATGGCAGCCGGTTCGAGACGACGCAGGTTTTCTATAACAGCAAGGACGGCACGAGGGTGCCGATGTTTCTGGTGTATCGGAAAGATCTCGTGAAAGACGGTTCGCACCGCACGTTGCTCTATGGGTACGGAGGATTTCAGATCAACATGAGCCCGTATTTCTCACCGGACCTCGCGGTTTGGCTGGAGCGCGGCGGGATTCTCGCGATTCCCAACTTGCGCGGCGGCGGCGAATACGGACGCGAATGGCATGAAGCCGGGCGGTTGGCGAAAAAACAGAACGTTTTCGACGACTTCATCGCTGCCGCCGAATACCTGATCCGGGAAAAATACACGTCATCGCCGAAGCTTGCGATCCAGGGCGGAAGCAACGGCGGCTTGCTCGTCGGCGCGTGCATGACCCAGAGGCCCGAGCTTTTTGGAGCCGCGCTTCCCGCCGTCGGCGTGATGGACATGCTGCGGTTTCAGAAATTCACCATCGGCTGGGCGTGGGTGAGTGAATACGGCAGTTCGGATCAGGCGGAGCAGTTCAAAACCTTGTTCGCCTACTCGCCTTATCATCGGCTGATGCCCGGAAAACGCTATCCCGCGACGATGATCACCACGGCCGATCACGATGACCGCGTGGTCCCGGCGCACAGTTTCAAGTTCGCCGCCCGTCTTCAGGCATGCCAAGCCGCCCATGGCCCGCCGGTGTTGATCCGGATCGAAACCAGCGCCGGCCACGGCAACGGCACCGCGCTTTCCAAGAAAATCGGGGAAACCACGGACGAGTGGGCGTTTCTCGAAGCGGTGCTGAAATGACTCACTCCTTTTCCGCAGGGATGATCAGGACCGGCACCGCCGCCTTCCGCACCATTCCTTCCGCCACGCTGCCCAGCAAAAGGGATGCCATCACGCCATGGCCGTGGGATCCCAAAATCACCAAATCCGCGCCGCTTTTTTTCACGTAGTCACAAAGCTGGTGCAGCGGACTGCCTTCCACCAGTTCGGAAACCACGTCCGGCAACTCCAGGGCGACCTTGGAATGAAGGTGTTCCATATGCCGTTTCGCCCGCCGGAGCGCTTCATTTTGATAAACATTCATGGCCGGAAATTCATCCGGCGTGAATCCGTAAGCCGTGTAAGCAGGTTGCGGCTCCACGGTGTGGAAAAGGTGGAGCGAGGTGTGGAACCTCTGCGCCATGCTCACGGCCATATCGATGACTCCCGGCGTGGAATTGGAAAAATCGACCGCTGCGACAATGGTTTTCATGGCACGGAAACTTTGCACCGGTTTTCACGCGATGCAAAATTTTCGTCAAACCATGCGGCATCTTTGCAAAGCCTGATGTAATCTTCCGGGGAAAGTTCGGTCATTGTTCAAAAACCACTCCCGCGCCGCATTGCCGAGCCGGGCTTTTTCCTCCGTCGCCGAGGTGATGAGATCCTGGATGGCTTTCTCCAATAATTGAGGATCAATGTGGAAATTTTCCCCCAAATGGCGGGGTTCGCTTCGGTAAAACGGAACGGTGATCCCGCGCTCGGCATTGACCAATTCATTCATCGGCGGCGCGTCGGTGATCAGCGTCACCGCGCGGCAAGACATCGCTTCCACGATATAATGTCCCCAACCTTCCGACAGCGAAGGGCATAAATGAATGCCGCATTGGTTTTGTAGGCGTCGCAGCTCGTCATCGGATAAATACCGGCTGATCAATTCCACGTTTTCAGGAACGGATTTAGGAGCATTGTCCGGGTGCTGGACGAGCGTCAGGACGGGCCATTCGGGGTGGCGTTCCCATAATGCCAAAAGCGCTTCGGTGTTTTTCAGCGTGCTTTTTCCGGCGAGGTGGAAAAATCGCGAGTAATCCGGAGTGATCGTTTCGAGATGTCGGTCCGGCGAAGTAAAGCCGATGAAATGAACCGATGGATGATAACGGGAAAAAATCCCGGCGGCGTGCCGCGATTTGCAGAACACATGATCGATCATTTTCAGCCGTTTCAGAAGGCGGTGCGGAAAGCGTTCCTGATTCGGGATGAGGATATGGGTTTTCGCCTTCGCTTTCCACCAAGGTGCCGCGCGTTCGAGATGAAACGCCATTTCCGCGCGGTTTTTTCCGGAAAGAAGAGCGCGAAGGCTGCGGAGCTTCGGCTGTTTTGTGGTGATCCGGCCATGGCTCAACGCTTCGGAAAGCAATTTGGCGTCTTGATCCAAGCCGACGCCATTGTTTCGCCCCAGAATCAGGGCATCATGTTTGTCTGTAGGGAAAGTGGCGATGAGCGAGTTTCCAAAATCCTCGTCCGCTTGCAAGACCTTGACCATGTCCGGGTAACGCGGCATTTTCATCCCTTCCACGGTTTTGAAAACGATCGCGGTCCTTCCATGAACATTGCCATTATTCGTTCCGAGTGTTCCTTCCGCAAAGGCGGCGCGGAAAGATATGCTGCGAATCTGTGCGGAACTCTCGCTGAAATGGGCCACCGCGTCATGGTGCTCGCGGAAAAGTTCGATCCGGAAATTCATCCGGCACTCATCCACATTCCGATTCAAGTGAACCGTTCCAGCTCGTGGGCGAGAAACCGCTCTTTCAACGTAAACAGCCAGAGGGAGTTGAAAAAACTCAAGGTGGACGCGGTTTTCGCCCTTTCCCGTAGTTTTCCTTCGGACGCCTTCCGGGTTTCGGATCCTTTGCATCGTTTTTGGATGGAAATCCGTTATCCGGGGAAGATTCACCGTTTCCTTCAATCGCTGAATCCCCGGCACCGCGCGATTCTCCAGCTCGAAAAAGCCATTCTCGATCCCGCGAATACCCGGATGATCGTCACGAATTCCGAACTCTCCAAGAAAATCATCCGGGAATACTACCAATATCCCGCTGATCGCATTCATGTCGTCTACAATGGAGTGGATCACTCGCAGTTTTCCGTAAGCGACCGCGAGCGAGCAAGGGATGAAAAGAGCCATCTCCTGTTTGTCGGCCAGGATTTCAAACGAAAAGGTCTGCGTCCCGTGATTGAGGCATTGGCCGCCGCGCGAAAGGCCGGATGCGACTGTGATCTCCGCGTGATCGGGCGGGATAAAACCAAACCCTATGAGGAACTGGCGCAATCCTTGGGTGTGCGGAACTTTGTGAATTTTGAAGGCCCTACCAAGGCCATCCAGGAAGCTTACCGTGAAGCCGATCTTTTTGTTTTCCCAACCTTCTACGATCCCTTCGCCAATGTTTGCCTGGAAGCTCTTGCTTGCGGTCTACCCGTTCTGACCACGACGACAAACGGCGCCTCCGAGCTGATCCGGGAAGGTTTGGATGGATACGTCATTGATGGAAAAAACGCGGATGCATTTTCCAATTCGATCACGGAAAAAATCAAAGCGTTTTGCCGTCTGACTGCACGGGAACGTTCGGAAATGCGCTCCGCCGCCAGAGCAAAAGCCGAAAATTTCACCGTTGGGAGGAACGCTCTCGCCATTGCCGGTCTTCTATCAAAAAAATCCTGAATCCATGTCATCGACGAGCCCAACGCCTGATGAACTCAAGGCATTCATTCAGGAGGTGAACCAAGGAAAGTTTCCTCTGCTTTGCTCCACGGAAGACCGGGCTGCTTTGGAAAAGCTGGCGGATCGTCCGCCGTCCGGGATGATCTTGTACAAATATGGATCACGGTCCGTGGTCGGCGGTTATGCGTTGGAAAGCGGCCTGCAAACCGCTTTGAAATACTATTTCCCGCGTCATGTGGCCCGGAGCATCGGCTATGGAATCAGAGGCTCCCGCTGCAAGCAAAGCTGGCTTGCCGGATTCGTTTTCAGACAGGCCGGCATTCCCAGCCCGGCTCCTCTTGTGCTGAAAGAAATTTCCAGCTTGGGAGGAATAGGGATCGCCCGCTCTTTTCTAGCGACGGAGAAGGCGGAGGGTATTTCCTTGGCGGATTTTGTAAGGAAACATGAAAAAGATCTTCCGCGTCTCCGGAACGTTTCAAGACAGCTGGAAGATGCTTTTTCGCGCATGGCTCGTTACCGCATCGTCCACGGCGATATGAAGGCAAGCAACCTATTGGTCAATGAAAACTCCGGGGATCGGATTTCATTCATCGATCTGGATGCCTCCGCTTTTCTTCTATCAGATGAAAATTGGCGAAAAGGTTTTGCGAAAGATCAGCGCCGTTTCCTGAAAAATTGGGAACATTCGCCGGTCATTTCCAACATTTTCGCCGGTGCTTTCGGCCCGGGCGGCTCTTGAATTTCAAACCGCATGTTCTTCTGATGGATAAAACAATCAAACTACTCGACCAAGACCCGATCGCGCGCGGCCGGATGCGTCTCGTTTACGCCTATCCAGGGGATTCCGACCGTTTGATCAAGGTCATCCGCCCCGATGTCATCGATGAACGGTGGGGTAGCGGACAGCCTTGGTATAAGGCGCAACGGCGTTTCCGCCAGTATATCTCTTACATGCGGGAGATCGCCGAATATGTTGCGACTTACGCGAAATACGGCAAAAGCCTTCCCTTTACCCAAAAGGTGCTGGGGCTGGTGGAAACGGACATGGGACTGGGTTTGGTTTTGGAAGCCGTCCGGGATCAATCGGGGAATCTGGCTCCTTCTCTCTCATCTCTGGTAAACGGGAAAAAATTCACGGAAGAAGTGGGGGGCGCTCTGGAGGAATTCATTCGCCAGATTCTGGAAACCGACATTGTCATCGCCGATCTGCATGGAGGAAACATCGTGTATACTTACGATGATATCCGTGGAAATCACTTCGTGATGATCGATGGGCTGGGATTGTCCAACATCCTGCCTTTCAAGACCGTCTTCAAATCATTCAATCGGAGGAGCAAGCTTCGCCACATCACGCGCCTCTACGACCGATTGAATATACCGATGAGCGATTTTAAAAATCAGTAGCGGGTCCTCCGTGAAACCGCATAAAAAATTGAGGGGAATCAACCGTTTTTCGTTAGGGAATGTTTGATCCATTTCCCGAAACGCTTTGGTGCCGAGCGCAGGTTCATCCGCAATTCGTTTGAAAACTTGCCGGGGAAATCACCACCCGTGTAATAACGAGGCATTAATTTTTTGCGTGCTCCTTGAAAATGGATCGAATGGGCCAGTACCGGTTTCCGATCGGCTTGTGTCGTAAAATAGGGCATGCCCTCCTCGAAAATGATCCTCTTGATGCCATGTTCGTGGCTGTATTCGTCAGGGATGGAATTGCCGGAACAAACCACATTGTGATCCACAACCATGTTCCCGGAGATTCTGGCAAGATTCGCGATTTCACCGGAACGCTCGACCCAGAAAAGATACAGCGTGGTCATGTCACAAATACCACCGCGTATTCCCTGGCTTTTCTGCCACCGTATTTTTTGCCCGTAAAGCTCCAGATAAGATTCGTCGGTATAGCTCCGGACGCAGAACTCACAAAAATCCCGCAATATCGATATCCTCCAATAGCTGGCGTGACCGCATGCCGTCCAGGTGTATGAATCGAACGATTGTTCCGGTATGGACAGGCCACATTGGAGATTTTGACTCAAAACGGCTTGCCTCACCTTTTCGCAATCATCGTAAACGAGAACATCCGAGTCAAAATAGAACGCCTCCTCCAGATCATGTTGTTCGAGAAATTTCAGAAGATAAAACCAACGCAGGTAGCACATCAGCTCGAACTCGGGAGGATTCGGCGACATGGGCTTGAAAACGCTACGGAACTTTTGCGATAAATCACTCTCGAGTGATTGGGAATCAACCGCCGGGATTCCCTCCGGGGCATTCCCATCTCCCAGAAGAAAAACGGGGCGCGTCGGGTTGGAATGCCTTGCTTGATACAAGGCATACGGCAAAAACCACGATTTGCCCCGATGGATGAAAACAATGGGGGCTGAAGATAAAGCGTTCATTCCTATGCTTGCCCTTATGAATGAATTTCTTTTCGAGGCGATTAAAAATGCGAGTGACTCTCATGAAAACATTCTTTAAACGGATCGGGTGCCAATGATTCGTGTGATGCTCAAAGGTCGGCTTGGAAACAATCTATTCCAATACGCCGTGGGGCGGGTTCTTGCGAAAAAACATGGAGCGCTTTTGGTTTTGGGTGCGTCACGCTTGAAAGAGAAGGTGTGGAAAGATTCGGCGATGCTGCAATCCCTTCCACTGAAGGCAAAAATCGTTAGGAATCTTTCATTCGGAGACCGGCTGGTCAGGAAACTCGGCTGGCGCATGACATTCCGGAAAATGAACCTTCTGTGCGAGGCAAGTGATTCCTTTGATCCGAAAATCCTGGAAGCGCCCGATAACACCCTGCTGAAAGGATTTTTCCAGACTCCTTTGTATTTTGATTCGATCGCGGATGAAATCAGAAAGGAAATCGATCTGGATCTGCCGGATTGGCCGAAGCCGACCCTCGGATTCTCCGAATTATTGGTTGGTTGCGAATCGGTGGTGGTGCATGTGCGCCGCACGGATTATTTGGGAAATCCAGAGTGGAATGTTTGCTCGATGGAATATTACCAGGAAGCGATGAAAAAAATGAGAACTGATTGCAGTTCTCCGCGTTTTTTTATTTTCTCCGATGATCCTGAATGGTGCCGCGGCCAATTCAAGGAACCGGATCAGACGATTGTCGATTTTCCTGAAATGAGAGAAAATCCTTTGCATGACTTGTTTTTGATGACGAAAGCGAAGCATCATATTATTGCCAATAGCAGTTACTCCTGGTGGGGAGCCTGGTTGGGGAAAAAGGCAGGGCAAATCGTTTTGGTTCCACCACGTTGGACGACCGATTTCCGCCATAAGGTTGGGGAAAAACTAGGGCCGGGATGGCAAACGGTTGAGCTATCAGACAATCAATACGTTGCCGTATGAAAGAAGCCTTCCAAGTTTGCCCTGTTTTATTGGTCATTTTCAACCGGAGCGATCTGACTGAAAAAGTATTTGAAAGAATCCGGGAAATCCGTCCCCGCCAACTTTTCATCGCCGCCGACGGTCCGAGAAAAGATAGGGAAAACGAATTGGAATTATGCCGGAAAGCTCGTGAGGTGACGCGGACCATTGATTGGGATTGCGAAGTCCATCGGCTGGAACGATCTGAAAACCTGGGGTGCAAAATGGCTGTCAGCACGGCCATTTCCTGGTTCTTCGAGCATGTGGAGGAAGGCATCATCCTGGAAGACGACTGTTTGCCCGATGTTTCGTTTTTCCGGTTTTGCACCGAGCTTTTGGAAAAGTACCGGCATGATCCGCGCATCGCGTTGATCAGCGGAAATAATTTCCAAACCACCCCGCCGGCATGCTCTTACTATTTTTCCAGATATCCCCACATATGGGGATGGGCGTCCTGGCGGCGTGTGTGGGAATCTTACGACGTGGGTCTTTCATCATGGAACGGAAATCCTTCCGAGCTATCAGGTTTCATAAAAGCTCCGTCCGTCAGAAAGAGATTCGGCAAGCATTTTGACAGTGTCAAAGCCGGACGCAAAAACTCGTGGGCTTATCCGCTGGTTTACTTGTGCTTTAAAACACAAGCGCTCAGCATCAATCCGAAATTTAATTTGGTGGAGAATGTTGGCTTTGACGAACGGGCGACACATACCGACTCGACATCCATCAATGACGTTTTATTGCCTGAGACCCACGCTATGAGCTTTCCGTTGGAGCATCCAACTGAAGTGGTGGTAAATGAAGATTTTGATCGATATACTGAAGTATGTGTTCACAAAATCCCTCGAAATCAGTGGGGAGTGTGGGAAAAATCGTTCCAGAAAAGAATCCGGAAACTCATATCCCGTTATCCATGAAGTCCGGTATCGTTTTTTGTGCTCTTGCACGCGATTGCAGATCCCGGCTGAAGCGGAATTACAAAGCCGTCAAAGCCTGGCGGCGGGAATTTCCCTCCGCCCGATGGTTGTTTATCGAAAACGATAGTCGTGATGGAACACGGGAGTTGTTGGAAAAGTGGGCGGCCGCCGATTCCCGGATTTCCGTCATCGGGGAAAAAACGGGAGAGAGAACGATCCCTCCCGCTTCGGTCTCTTCAGTCATTCCCGGCTATTCGCTGCACCGGATCGAGCGCATGGCCCGGTTCCGGAATATCTATCTGGATTGGATCACGGAAAATGTCGGTTGGGACGGATTGAGGTGGGTGGTCGTGATCGATCCGGATGTGCGCGGCCTCCCGATTTCCAGGGTGACCCATTGGTTACGGAAAGAACCTGCGGAGCAGGCGGTCACGGCATTCGGGCAACGCTGGAAAAATGCACGCTCCAAGGAATTCCACGATGCGTATGCGTTCAGGGAGACCGGTGACTTCAGCGTTCAAACGAAAGAAGCCATTTTCCGACGCCGCGCGACATTGTCTGAAAAAATCCGCTCATGGAACGGGCTGTATCCCGTCCGTTCCAATTTCAACGGGCTGGGAATTTATCCGGCCCAGGCAATGCGTGATTGCCGGTATGAAGCGCTTCCGAACGGAGATCCGGAAGTGGAATCGGAATGCGAGCATCTTCCTTTTCATGACGGTTTGGCGAAAAAGGGGATTCAAGTGGTGCTGGATCCGGAGTTGTCTATCACCTACAACGGCTGGGTGGCGGTCAGTACGGGCCAGGTGAAAACGGCCATGCGGAAATGGTTTGGAAAGAAAACCGATGAATAAGGAGAGAGTGTTAAAAGTCGCCGCGCTGACGGTCGGAGACAGTATCCATATCGCAAGCACCCAATACCGGCTGGGGCAGTTTGTGGACGGTTTGAAGGAAGACGGCGTGTTGCTGGATTTATACCCAGCCCACGCTTGGAGAAAATGGCCGGATCTTTCCGCTTACGATTTGGTGATCGTCCAAAAACGTTTGCTCAAAATCCGATTGGTGAAACGAATCCGCAAAGCCGCGAAGCGGTTGATTTTCGATACGGACGATGCGATCTGGGAACCGCACGGACGCAGCCATTCATGGTGGACCCGTATGCGGACGCGGGCACGGGTGAAAGCCATCGCGGTGGCGGCGGATATTTGCACGGTGCCGAATCGATATCTGGCGGACGCCTTGTCACGGCACGCGCGGCAAGTGGAAATCATCCCCATGGCGCTGGATGGTTCCGCGTGGTTTCCGGCTGTGGAAAAGAAGCAGGACACTTTTCGGGTGGGTTGGTCAGGAGCACCGCCGAATTTGATATACCTGACGGAATTGAGCGGAGTGCTTCAGGAGATCCAGAAAGAGCGCCCCGAGGTGGAGGTCGTGATTTACTGCGGTGAAAAGCCGAAGTGGCCGGTGCATACCGAGTATCACCCGTTTGTTCCGGGGACGGAGGCGGATGTGGTTCGCACATTTGACATTGGGCTTCTGCCCTTGCCTGATGATGCGTTTGCCGCGGGGAAATCACCGATCAAGGCGTTGCAGTATGCGGCGTGTGGTGTGCCCTGCATCGCTTCGCCTGTCGGGGCGACTCGTGAAATCGTCCAGGATCAAACCACGGGTATGAATGCTGGAACGATGCGGGATTGGAAGGCGGCGATTCTGCGCCTGATCGGGAATGCGGACGAGCGGAAAAGATACGGCCAGGCGGCCCGGCGGATGTTTCTGGAAAATCACACGCACGAGCAAGTTCAGGCGCGGTTGGTGAAATGCTGGAGGACGCTTGCGGATCGGTAGCGTCAAGGTTGTTCCGGCCTTCTCGCCAAGGTGACGGTAAATCCGAGAATCCCCACGAAAATGAAATAACAAGCGAGCAGCTCGAGATAGCTTTTACAGATATGCGGGACTTCGGGTGAAAAAGCGTCACCGAGTGTGGCCTTCCAGAACCGCGAGCTGCCGATCACGCGATTGAATACGTACAGAATCAAAAGAGCGGCCGCGATAAAACCGGAGGAAGCGTGGTTTCCAATCATGGAAAAAAAGCGGGCCATGGCCTTGCGGTGGCGCAATGAGGTGATGAGCCCGATCAAGAGGAGGCCGCCAACGACCCATTTTTCAGGAAATGCCCAGCCAAGAACTCCGGAAACAAAATCCTCGATTTCACCTACGAAGGCGGCAATGAGACCGAGCGCCAACACGCGGCATACCGGGCGGTAAATGCCGCAGTGAGGGGCGGCTCCGAGCATGATCGCCGCCGCCGCCGCGAGCAATACCGCCTGGAGAAGCTCCACCGTGCTCTGCTCGATCGGCACCGGACCCCGATTGGGAAGCCAGGCAGGCAGGAGAATGGCGACGGAACCCGCGCTGATGAGAGCGGTCCTTACGAGGATCCGGGTCCACGACAATCCGGAGGAAGCTCTGGCTGGCTTGTTTGGCATTCGGTTTGTTTTATCGACGATGCCCTCCCATGCAAGGCGACAAAGTTATTCGGAAGGCGGGCGTGAAATCACCGCGCCGCCGCTGCCGGAGGAGCCGGTGGACTTCAATTCCTTGTCGCCGGGAAGTCCGAGCATGTCGGGCAGGCGGAGGGAATCTCCGCCGCCTGCGGGAAGCGGCGTCTTCGATGTCTTCCGCGCGGGGGTGGTTTGGGCGGCGGCTTGAGGAACCGGAGCGGAGGTTGCCGTGGCCTGGCCGCCGGCTTTTTTCGACGGAGGTGCCGCCGCGGATGCGGTGGCGGAAAGTGAAGCGCGTGTCTCCGCTGCCTGAGGCTGGTTTTTTCGAGCCGGGGCCGGGGTGTCTCGAACGACGAGAGCCTTGGGCGCGCAGGACGCCAAGGCGAGAACCGCGCCGGAGAGGGCGGAGATGGAAATAGGCCGTTTCACGGATCGTTGGGTTTTCAAAGCGAAACAGCGGCGCTCAGCGCTCTTCGATCGGCGGGACCGGGCTGAGGGTCTGTGGACCGGTATAGAGGGTCAGCGGACGGTAGAGGCGGTTGTCGCGGAGCTGTTCCAGCACTTGCGCGGTCCAGCCGGATGCGCGGGCGATGGCGAAGATCGGGGTGAAAAGGTCCGTGGGGATGCCGAGGGAGTAGTAAACGGTCGCGGAATAGAAATCGACGTTGGCTTCGAGGTTTTTCCGCTCGCGCATGATTTCGGCGATGCGTTCGCACATGCGGATCCATTTTGGCTCGCCGAGTTCGTCGGTGAGTTTCACGGCAAGGTGGCGCAGGTGGGGCGCGCGGGGATCGAGCACTTTGTAAATGCGGTGGCCGATGCCCATGATTTTCTCTTTGCGTTCGAGTTTTCCCTCGACGTAGGCGTCCACGTTTTCCGGTTCGCCGATTTCCTGAAGCATGTGGATGACGCCTTCGTTCGCACCACCGTGAAGCGGCCCCTTGAGGGTGCCGATGGCGGAGGTGATCGCGGAATACATGTCCGAAAGCGTGGCGATGGTGACGCGGGCGGAGAAGGTGGAGGCATTCATGCCATGGTCCGCATGCAGGATGAGGGCGACGTCGAGGATCTTCGCGGCTCTTTCCGTAGGGATTTCGCCGTTAATGAGATAGAGGAAATGCTGGGCTTCGCTGAGGTCTTCGCGGATGGCCGGAAGTTCCAGACCCTGGCGGTAGCGGTGGAATGCGGCGACGATCACCGGGATTTTCGCCACGATGGAGAGGCCGATCTGTTCATCCACCGCCTGATCCTGATTTTCACCGATGGTGGCGCGCTTGTCGTAAAGGCCGAGCATCGAAACGCCGGTGCGGACGATGTCCATCGGGTTGGCGTCTTTCGGGGCGTTTTTCAGAAAGGCGAGAACACCATCCGGAAGGGCGCGGTCCGTGCGGATGCGGGTGGAGAAATCGGCCAATTCGGCGAGTTTCGGCAGACGGCCGTGGTGCAGCAGGAAAACGACTTCCTCGTAGCTGCAATGATTCACCAAATCATCGATATGGTAGCCGAGGTAGCTCAGTTCACCGATGTCGCCTTTTACATTACTGAGGGAGGATTCGTTGGCGATGACCCCTGCGAGGCCGCGTGCGTATTCAGTCATGGCAAAAATTTGGCGTTTAAAGATTCAGTGAAGCTTTCAGGAACAAAGCGGTTCGCGTGCCAGCGTGCAAGGGGGAAACTGTGGGAATCTGCTGATAATGCGTGCTGACAGCCGGAGGATGAATGGCATACGCTCCGGGCATGAATTGCCTTCCCGCGCTGGTCATCGAAACTTCCACTCCCGCCGCGTCCGTGGCGCTGGTCCGTGGGAATGGAGAAATCGGGCGGCTCGATTTCTCCAGTGACCGGAGCCATAACGCGGCGCTATTCCAACCGCTCGGCGAACTGATCGCGCGGCTCGCGGGTGAGAAACCTCGCCGGCTTCTCGTCGGCAGCGGGCCGGGGAGCTACAGCGGCACGCGGGTCGGCATCGCCGCCGCTCAAGGAGTCGCCATCGCAAGCGGCTGTCCGGCGGTGGCGGTACCATCGATTTTGGCGGTGCCTGCGGCGGATCATGGCAGGTCTTGCCTTGCGATTGGTGACGCCCGGCGCGGAAGTTTCTGGACGGCTGGAATTTCTGAAAACCAGCTCCGGACGCCGCCGGTTCTGACCGACCGGGATGGGCTGCTGCGGGAAATCGAAGCGGCATTGGCGAGGGACTCCACCGTTTTCTCGCTGGAGGATGTTTCCAAATTTCCGCTTCCCCCGGAAATGCTCCGCCTCATCAGCGTGGAAAAACCGGACGCCGCCCGTCTTTGGCGGGCTTGGCAGGCCACCCCGTCCGCCGTGCGGGAAAAGTGGTCCGCCGAGATTGCCCAGCCGATGTATTTGAAACCACCGCACATCACCCCGGCCAAGCGTTCCTGGCTGGTCGCGCCGGGAAATCCATAGCGGCAAAATAACCCGCCGCCAGAAATGCAAATCATGACAGGATGAAGAAAAGCCGTTGAGCGGCAGGCAGAGCTAGGACACTTTGCGCCGCCATGTCAGCCAGCGAATCACCTGCCGAGATCCTGCCCCCGCAAGTCACCCGCATTGAAGAAAGCGGAAAATTACCGAAATTGCGGGTGGAGACTCCTTGGAGCACCGCGGAAGTATATTTCCAAGGTGCGCATGTGACCGCTTTTCAGGAAAAGGGAGAAGCTCCCTTGCTTTTCCTCAGCAAGCAAAGCCAGTTCATACCGGGAAAAGCGATCCGCGGGGGCATTCCGCTCATTTTCCCGTGGTTCGGAAATCGCGAAGGTCACCCGGCCCATGGATTCGCCCGCACGGCGGAATGGAATCTCGTGGACGCCGTCTCGCATGCTGACGGCAGAGTGACCTTGCGTTTTTCCCTGCCGGAGCATCTTTCACCGCTGCGGGTTCAATACGCGGTCACCGTCGCCGAAGACCTTAAGCTCGAATTCAGCGTTCAAAACCCAACTCAGGAGGCCCAACAGGTGGAAGCGTGCCTTCACTCCTACTTCAACATCGGCGACATCGCGCGAACCTCCGTCACAGGGCTGCAAAAGGTGCCATTCATTGACCAACTGGACGGCAACCGGATCAAATCCGAATCTTTCCCGGAACTCCGTATTTCCGAAGAAATCGACCGGATTTACATCGCCGTCCCCGCCGTGCTGGAAATCCACGATGAAACCCGGAAGCGGAAAATCCGGCTCGAAACAGAAAACAGCCGATCCGCCGTTGTCTGGAACCCGTGGATCGCCAAATCCCAACGCTTGGGTGATTTCGGTGATGAAGAATACCGGGAAATGCTCTGTGTGGAGACGGGGAATGTGGCGGGGAATACGTGGAATCTTGTTCCCGGCGGGCACCTCGGGATGAAAGCCCGCCTGTCATCATTTCAATGATCTC
Source organism: Luteolibacter sp. (assembly GCA_047605125.1). Taxonomy (GTDB): domain Bacteria; phylum Verrucomicrobiota; class Verrucomicrobiia; order Verrucomicrobiales; family Akkermansiaceae; genus Luteolibacter. The sequence continues at coordinate 333,482 of JASGGK010000001.1, read as the reverse complement.
ACGTCCCTGCCTGAGATGATTTGAAAGGCGGGCTCAACCAATGGCGCTCCATTGGGCCAACCGTCATTTCTTGGAACGGTCCAAACACATTCTGTAAGCTTCCAGCGTTTTTTCCGCCGTTTTTTCCCAGCTGAATTCGGAGGCTCTGTCCAGTGCCCGGCGTGATGCCTCCTGCTTCTGTTCGGAGGAGCGTTGAAGGGCGTGCCGCATGGCCTCCACCCATGCGCCTTCATCCATAGGAGGCAGCAGTATGCCCGCATCACCCGTCACTTCCGGCATGGAGCTGGTATTGGAGGAAATCACCGGCGTGCCACACGCCATGGATTCCAGGAGCGGAAGCCCGAACCCTTCGTAGAGAGAAGGAAAAAGAAACATCTCTGCTCCCGTGTAAAGGGTGCGCAGATCCTCATCTGTTACAAAACCGGGGTAGCCCACATGCTCTTTCAGTTCGTCCAGCAGCCGATGGATTTCGTCGTGCGCTGCCGCATCCCAACCGGTTTTCCCAATGAGAATCAAGCGGCATGGCGGAGTATCCGGGAGAGAAATCAGCCGTTGAAAAGCCTTGAGCAGGAACGGGAAATTCTTTCGCGGCTCAAGCGTCGAAACCGAGAGGAAATAAGGAACACCATCGGGAATGGCCAGGCGCCGCCGGATTTCCTCCACCGCCGCTTCCGAAGCGGGTCGGAAACAAGGATCCGCGGCCAGGTGGATGGTGACGACGTTCTCCTCCTGAAATCCTCCCAATTTCAGCAAATCCCGCCGGGTCGATTCGGACACCGTAATCACGAGATCCGCCTCGCGGGCTGAATCCGCGATCGGCTGGAAAACTTTCCGAACCAATGCGGCGTCATCAAATAAAAGAGGGATGATGTCATGAACCGTCTGGCAGCGGATTTTCGCTTCCTTGGCAAACTCGGGAAGAGGGTGGAAAAGGGAATGAATGATCTCCGGACGGGCTGAGAAATAAATCGGTTTCACGGACGAAAACCGGACTTTTTCGATGAAATCAGTTGTGGTAACCAGCCCGCTATACACCTCTCTGATCCATTTGTAGTAAAAGGGAACGCGTTTTCGTTCTCGCCGGGCGTGGTGGACCAATTTCCTCCATTTCAAATACCGTTGATGGAAATAAAGATTCTTTTCAAAGTAAACAGGGGAACCCAAGACCTTTCCTCTTCTGATTCCCCGGCAAAACAAGGGGAATTCAGGCTGGCCGAAGATTTCCTTGAATACGTGGGAATTTTGAGGAATACGAGGCCATTCCCCCGAAAGTGGCACGGGAATGCAATTTAGGGAGGGGTCCACCCGCTTCATCGCTTTGCCCAGATTGATGGCATACCGATAGACTCCATCGCAATCAGCGATGAACGGCTCGACTCCAAATGCTACGATCATGAAATGTATCGGGCGGCGGATTCAACCGGCTGGCGCAACCGGCGGGGTTCAAGGTAAGGCATCATTCGGTGCTTGATGAAGAATCAACGGATGATTTGAACGAGGTCTTGAGCCACGTGGGACCAACTTCTGAGTTTTCCTGATTTGATTCGATTCTCCAGCTCCTCGATTCGTTCGGGGTGGTCCACCAGTTTCGCAACCGCTTCCGCGATATTCCGGATTGAATTCGGGTCACAATATTCGGTGTAGTTTTGCCCGACTTCGGGTAAGGAAGTGCTGTTTGAAATGAGCGCTGTTTTCCCATAACCAAGAGCCTCGCCCACGGGAAGTCCCCAGCCTTCGTACAAACTGGGCATCGCCAGGAAAAGGCAGTTTTTATACAGGAATTCGAGTTCTTCATCCGAAGGGCTTTCAATTACGGAAACATAACCGTAAACATTCCCCGTGCCAGCAAGCAGGTCATCAAACGGGTTGCTACCCCAGCCCCTGCGACCCGCAAAAACCAGACGGGGCAAATCCACTTTACCCTGATCCACCAAATATTTCCATGCGGCGGCGAGGCGCCATCCATTTTTACGGGCTTCGATCGTGCCGACGCAAAGAACGTAGGGGGTATTAAGCAAAGCCCGGATATGATCCGCGACCTTGATCATGTCGCAAACCTCGGGGAAAATATTTCTATCGATGCCGGTTTCCGGACCGTTTGATGGAGCTGCCTCCGCGGGAACCGCATTCAGACCGGCTTGTGAGAGCGGCAGGACTGAAACCGGCTGATTTTTGCCATAAATTCCAAGGAATTTCGCCAAGTCCGCATGGGTTGCTTCTGAGTTGGCGATGTAGTGATCCGTGTAGTTGATCGAATCTCTCAGCCAATGATAGAAAGTAGCGGGGTTTGCGCCGGAGGTGCTTGCGGCGAGGAGGGGAATCAAATCGTGCACCAAGGTGTAGACGATCATGCCGATCTTCCGGGTTTCAAGGAATGCCCCGGAGTGACGTTTCTGCCAGGAAGAATCCAGCAGTATCAACTTGTCTCCCGGTGATGCGACATCACTTAAAAGTGAATGCGAAACGCTTTTGGATCGTTTGGGAATGATGGTTGAAAACCGTTCCTTCCTCCAGTTGCGGGCGGTTGCATGATATCGACAAAACGGCTTATCATAACCCAATATGGAAAACATATCTAATTTCAAGCGCTGGAGATAATATTTGACGGGTGAGTTTTTGTAGCGCCCGAGGACCTTCGGGGAAAAATCGTCATGAACTGCTCCGGGATGAAATAATCGGCGCATTGCTTGCGGTGACATCAATACGGTCGATTTTACTTCGTCAAACCGCAAACACTGGTGCGTTTTGCGATTGGGGCGGACGTAGGCAAGATATAAATTTTCCGGACTGATTTGCAATGAGACCTCGGAAATCAGCATGGATAAAACCCGTTGAATCCCGGAATAACGATCAACCCTCCTCACGTATTCAACGAGGGATGAAATATCAAAAAATACCTTCATGTTTCTCTCCGGCAAAATGGCGAGGGTTCCGGTTTTGGCCAGAATTTTTACCGGATCTTAATAAATTCGGGTGCGATAATTTCATTGCAATACATTGAAAATGAAATAATTGTAGAAAATGTCCGATTCGCCCGAAAGGCGGGAGGCGGTTCGTCCTTCACCTGCCGGTTATCCAAAATTAACAGAAAGAGTCAAAGGCTCCGGAATGGCGGAAAGCTGTTGCGCAATTGCAGCTGGATGGCCTTGCCCCGCTGGCGGTCGAGCCAGAGCCGGGCTGGTTCGGGCAAAGTGGATTTGGTGCGGGCCAACAAATGGAGAACCCAGTAGTCGAGAAGATGATCGTGACGCCAAGGGTGGTTCTTCCGCGCCATGCGTATCACCTGCCTCGCATCCAACGGCTGGGAAGGATGCTGCTTGCCCAGGAAATTTTCGATGGCACAGGGAGCGTGGAGCAATTCCGTCGCACTGCATGATGCGTAGTAATGCCAGATCGCGGCGCGGGGCGCGCGTGATGGGTTGCACTTGATCTGCGCGTTGTATGAGATGGGCAGCGCTTTGAAAGCTGCGGACCCGTCGGTGAGGGTGGCATTGAAGGCGGGTTGATCAAAAAACTTTCCGGTTGCCGAGCTGATCCGCCACCGTTGGTGCCATTGTTCGGCAAATGCCCGGCTTGCCGGGGTTCCCGCGAAGTAAACCACGCCGCCATTGTAATAGTGTCCGTCCGGCGATTTCCAGCCAAGGGCATCCATCACGGCATCCTGACCTGCAAAATGTTGCAATAATGGCTCCGGTTGGGAGTGATTGACCGAAGCGGCAATGTCGCAGTCCGAGGTGAAATGGTGCAAATCGCTCAGATTTCTGCGGATCAGCGTGTCGCCATCCAGATAGAGAAAAGGACCATCGATCAGTGTCCCGAGCCGGGTTTTCAAATATCTGCTTTGATACAGCGGGCTGCCTTCCGGAGTTTCGGGAGCGAGGACATCGTCAGCCATCGACAATAGCGGATGGAGTTTGCCGGTGAGTTTGCGGTGGGTTTCGGGGTCGCAGGCAAGCGTCACCTTTGCCGCAGGGTTCCAATGTTTCAGGGAAATCACCGAAGCTTGGGTCATTTGCGGATAATAATCGTCGCCTTGACTGGTGACGAGATAGACCACGTGTAGAGGAGGCATGGGATTCATCATTTGATGGAAAAAGAAACGGAGGGACTCAGAGGAATTTCACCCGGCCAACATACCGTTCCAGACCTTTGCGGAGGGGATGAGGGCTTGGCAAGCATCGTGATGGTTGCCAAGCGACGACGAGCCGCATGGAACTCCATGCCCAAACGGGCACTCCGGACAACTCACCGACAAATCCTGCCCCAAAAAATAGGAACTCTGGAAATCCGCCATCTATAAAATGGATTGACGCCAAAAATCGACAGGATATAATTATATAGATAAGATATAACTTCGCATAAACATGGACGCCGAGGACTTAATGAATAAAAAAAGAAGGGCTGATCGCTCTTATTTAATCACATCTCCCATAGAGGAAGTGACAGAGAGAATCCTTTTTGAAAAACCTATTAAAGTCACTGTATCGGGCGATGAGGTAGCTCAAGTGGGGGCTGATCGAAAATTGGTGATATGCACTTCATTTGATCAAAATTATGTTCCCCATGGAACGACGATGCTGTTATCCGCATTGGAAAACAGATCCAAGAAGACTGAAGGCTGTGATGTCGTCATCATGACGTCTGGCATTGATCTTTATACACGAAATCAAATTCGTTCTATTTTGGAAGGAAATGGAGTAAAGGTATACTTTGTGATGCCGAAGTTTCACATGGCGTCAGAAGACTCTCCCATCCTTGACCATCCTGTCTTGCCCCAAGAAACCTTTTATAGAATGGTGTTGCCATCATGCCTTAAAAACGCAGATCGATTGTTGTATCTTGATTCCGATATTATCGTCACAGGGGATATCGATGAGTTGTTCGGGATGGATCTAGATAAAGGTTCTTATCTGGGGGCTATTCGAGATTACCCATCGATGGCATGCGTGGAAAACTCAGATCGAATATCCGCGGAAAGATTTCCGGATTTCGAATATAAAGATTATTTTGAAAACCATCTCTCATTTGAAAAAAGCTTTAATTGGAGAAAGAAATATTTCAATGCAGGCGTGGTCCTGATGGATTGTCAGGCGATACGAAGAGATCATCTTGAAGTTGATTTTCTGGAAAAATCTTCAACGAAATTTTATGTCTTTGGAGATCAGGATGTTCTCAATCAAGTATTAGCGGACAAAATAACCATTCTTCATTTTAAATGGAACTTTATTGTAGCCATTTGTCGGCAAAACATCGAAAATCTGGAGAAAACCGAGTTATCGGAAATCAATGAGGGGATGGCTCATCCTCATGTTTTACATTACGCTGGAACCAAGCCATGGCAGTCATCAGATGTGCCATGCGGAAAATGGTATTGGTTATATTTGGCTCGGACACCGTTTTTCGAAAAAGTGTTAAGCGACTTCAATACAGAGTCCCGGAAACGTCTGATGAACGATGTGAAACGTGAGATTGTTGAAGTTAAAAGTGAAATCGCGGACTTGAGAAACCAAATCAATCATTTATTAGGAGAAATCATCGCGAGAGAAAATAGAATCATCGAAGATATTCGCCAGTTCTCTGAAGAGCAACGTTCAAAAATCAATGAAATTATCGAACTTCAGGGGAATCTATTCAAAATCATTAAAGCACGAAACCAAAAGGGGCCTTCCAGGTTACGACAACTATTTCGTCATCCTAAAGCATGGATCCGGGAAACTTTCGGATTAAGGGAAAAAGCTGATGTCACAAGATTCACCCATCTAAAAAATGGGTATGTGGACGAACGTCAGTTAGTCCCATTAACGATTTCGTGGTTAATCCGACAACCGAGAAAAGGGTTGATTCTTTTTGCGAGACAACCACGTAAAACATTTCGTTTTATGATCAGACATCCTAAGAAATTTTTATTTTCAGCGAAAATTCGACGAGTTGATACTTTGCTAAATGAGTATGATGCAACTGCTCCTCTTGCTATTTCACGAGATATCTTTCTGATGACCGATTTAATTGGCAAAATTTCTAAAAAATAATATGAAGCTTGTTTTGGATTTACAAGGTGCTCAAAGTTCCGGGAGCCGAACTCGAGGTATTGGCCGTTATTCTATTGCTTTAGCAAAAGCATTGATCGAATGTCGGTCTAACCATGAAGTGGTCATTCTATTAAACTCCTCATTTGCGGAATCAATCCACCCGATTCGAGAAGAATTTTCATCTTATCGAGACGGCGTTTCCATTCATGTCTGGTCTCCTCCATCAAATGTCCGTTATCTGGCAAATTGTCCGGAGGCTCGAAAAATTGCCGCGATAATACGGGAAAATGTTATTATTTCGTTAAGAGCGGACGCGGTCATTACGACAAGCTTTTTCGAAGGGATTGGAGATGACTCTTATTCCACGGTTCTGAAAAAAGATCATGGAATTATTGATTGCATCACATTGCACGACATCATTCCATATTTGTACCCGGAGAATTGCTTAGGGCATTCGGCCAATTTCAAGTGGTATCATGAAAAAGTTTCCGAAACGCGGGATTTTTCCATGATTTTCGCCATTTCGGAATCAGCGAAGGAAGATGCAATCAAGCATTTCCAGATCGATCCGAAATGTATTGTCAATACTTCGAGCGATGCCAGTGAATATTTTCGAGTTATCCCCTTGGAAGAAAGCAAGGTTGTTCATCTGAAGGCAAAATTCGGCATTACCAAGGAAATTGTAATGTACACGGGTGGCATGGATTTCCGGAAAAATGGAGATGGCCTGATCCGTGCATATGCTAAAGTTTCGAATGAATATCGAAAGAATCACCAGTTGGTCATCGTCTGCTCGATGAACTCCGCCCAAAAAGCCGCGATGAGAAAAATAGCGGAAGAAGAAGGCTTGAGATCGGAAGAAGTCATATTTACAGGTTATGTCAGCGACGAAGAGCTGCGTTATTTTTATAATATATCGAAATTATTTGTTTTCCCTTCATTGTATGAAGGCTTTGGCCTCCCTGTTCTGGAAGCGATGAATTGTGGATTGGCTACCATTGCCGGAAATAACTCATCCTTGCCGGAGGTGGTTGGCAACCCTTGTGCTCTTTTCGATGCAAGTTCTCCGACGAGCATCGCGGCAAAAATTGAAGAAGTCCTTGGGAGTGAGAGCTTTCGGCTTGAATTGAAAGAATATGCGGATCGTCATCGCAAACGATTTTCCATGCGCCATTCCGCCCAAATGCATTGGGATATTTTGGAGAAACTGTGGATGGAGCGGGAAAACACCCCGAAACATAGCAGCAAGGAAATCTCCAAAAAACTGTTGGCTTTTGTCTCGCCGGTACCGCCTGCCGCATCGTGCATTGCGGATGATAGTCATGATCTACTCGGCCTTCTAAAAGATTATTACGATATTGTAATCATCACGAAGCAGAGCGATGTCCGGTCGGATATTATACGGGATTTTTCTGTGAAAAATGTAGAGTGGTTATATTTGAATTATCACAAGGTGGATCGTATTCTCTACCATTTTGGCAATTCGGATCAGCATGATCATATGTTGACCATGCTGCCTCATTTACCTGGAGTAGTCGTTCTTCATGGTTTTTTCCTTAGCGGGTTATACAATTATTTAGATGGTAACGGCCACTTGGCGTCTCAAGGAACTTCGTTCCGAAATTTATTACAAATGTGGCATGGAGATGCTTCCTTAATGGAGGCGGAAAGCGAAGACCGGCATCTTGCTATCATGAAATATCCAATGAATGCCGAGGTTTTATCAAATAGCCGGGGAGTGATTGTTCATTCACGTTATTTTTGTGATCTTGCGTCCAAATGGTATGGGGAAACTTTTTCGAAAGATTGGGAGGTCATACCTCATCTGAAGTATACGGATCATTGCTTGAGCCGTGCGGATGGAAGAGCGCAATTAGGAATTCCTAAGGGTGAATTCCTTGTATGTTCTTTTGGGAATATTGAGACTACCGGGCTGAATCATTTGACTTTGCTCGCTTGGGCATCCAGTAAACTAAAAGGTAAAGGAAAACTCGTCTTCGTGGGGGATGGTGATAATCATTATGGAAAAGAGCTTAGGGAGGAAATTGTCAGATTGGGACTGAAGAAGGAAGTGGAAATTACAGGTTGGGTGTCGAAAGAAAATTATGATGCTTATTTGGCGGCTGCCGATTTTGCGATTCAATTGAGAACGGACTCTCGGGGAGAAACATCAGGAGCGATTCTGGATTGCATGAAATACGGCCTTCCTGTTATTGCGAATCAAAATGGAGAGATTGGTGAAATCCTGCCGAAGAGTCGGTATTTGTTGAGTGATGAATTCGAAGGTGCGTCTTTGGTGGAAGCGATGGAATCTTTATTTGCTGATGAAGTGGCGCGTTCCCAATTTGGAAAGATCCTCTATGATAAGGTTTCGCTGGAATCGGATCCGAAGACTTGCGCTCAATCTTACTATGATTCACTTGAAAAATTTTATCAAAAGCCGAATGTTTTTCGAGCGGATGTCGTGAGGGAAATTACAGAGCGGGTGGAAGGATTTCGATCTGTTGTTACTGATAACAAGCTCGCTGAGCTGGTTGTTGATAACTTTAACGTGCCTTATTCGAAGTGTCGTATTTTCGTCGATATTTCTTCGATTTTACAGAATGATTTTTCCGAGGAACATGCAGTATCGATTGTGAATGAAGTAAGTAATTTATTCAAGAAAGAGCATTTGCGTTATTCGATTTTTCTGATTTCCCATTCTTACGGAGAAAAATGCTATCATCAATACATCAAAGACGGAGCGATCAGTTCGTTGGAGGAGAAAATTCACTGGAATCAAAATGATTTGTATATCTGTTACTCTCCCAGCATTAAATCGCTGGAGTCTTCTAAAGCGTTTCAAAATTTTCTTGATGTGGTGGGAGTAAAAAAATACGTTTGGGATCCCGCTAAGTCACATGATTTTTCTTTCAAAGCCGAAGCAAACCCCTTGTTGGAACTATTTAAAGAATATAGTTTTTCTATAATTGGAGAATCATCTAATTCCGCGATAAAAAGCTCTGGGGGAGAATTGGATTTTATTGTGAAATCTTCTGACGAACTTTTGGCCACGTTAAATTGATGCGGTGCTTTTGATTCTCCTGTGCAACTTTGTTCGAAAATCGCATGCTACTTGAGAACAACAGCCAGCTTTACCCTGCCGGAAGCGTCGACAAGAAAGTTCGAACGGTGCTTGAGATCACGCTTACGATGGGAATGCCGAATCTTTGATTTTTAAGAGACATTTCTTCCTCAATGGAGTTTAAGGACAGAGAAGTTTCGCCCGCATGTCCGCCCTTTTGATCGATCCTGCCCGCCGCACTGGTTGCGATGACCTGCCCGCGCTCCAAGCCGTGCTTCAAGAGGCGGTGCAACGGCAGCGCTCGCCGATCGATGAGGTGCTGGATGCGGGGTTGGTGGATGAGGAGTCTTATCTCCGCGAGCTGGCTCGTGATCTTGGGATGGAGTGGCTGGAAACGATTCCTCCAATCGAGCATTCGCTACCGTTGCGGGAAGCTTGCGGGCCTCGAATCGCGTTGAAACACAGGCTTTTGCCCATCGGGCTGCTGGGTGAGGGCGGGACGGCACGCCTGAAGCTGGCGACGTTCGATCCTTTCAATTTGGTCGCGCGGCAGGCGGCGGCTCAGGAAATTTCCCTGCCCATCGAGTGGTGCATGGTTTCCCGGAAACGCCTGCACGAAGCTCTGCGCAAGCTTTACGGGGTGGGTGCGGATACGTTCGAGCAAATCCTCGAAGGGCGCGATCTCGACTATGATCACCTCGATGCCGGCGAGGATGAGGCGAACGTGATCGATGACGACGACGAGGAAGCCAGTGTGGTGAAATTTGTGAACCAGATCATCCGCGAAGCCTTGGAGCAGCGGGCGACGGATATTCACGTGGAGCCTTTGGCGAACAATCTGCGCATCCGCTACCGGATCGATGGCCGGTTGCTGGAAGTCGCCGTGCCGGAGAATATCAAGGCGCTGCAAAGCTCGGTGATCGCGCGCTTGAAAATCATGTCCCGCCTGGACATCGCGGAGCGCCGGGTGCCGCAGGATGGCCGGATCAATCTCCAGTTCGAAGGCCAAACCATCGACGTTCGCGTGGCCACCGTGCCGACGGTCGAGGGCGAGAGTGTTTCCCTGCGTCTGCTCAACCAGCAGAAATTCAACCTCGAAAAGCTGGGGATGGAGCCGTTCGTGCGGAAGAAAATCGAGGCGCTGCTCCACCTTCCCAACGGCATTATTTTGATCACCGGGCCGACGGGTTCCGGTAAATCGACCAGCCTTTATTCCTTCCTCAGCGAGGTGAACCACCCCGAGCGGCGGATTGTCACCGTGGAAGATCCGGTGGAAAACAAGCTGCCGGGCGTGATGCAGATCGCGGTGAAATCGGAGATCGGCCTGACCTTCGCCACCGCGCTGCGTTCGATTCTGCGGGCGGACCCGAACATCGTGATGATCGGGGAAATCCGGGATCTGGAGACTGCGGAAATCGCGATCCGCGCGTCGCTGACGGGTCACCTTGTGTTTTCCACGCTGCACACGAATGATGCGCTCGGTGGCATCAGCCGGTTGGTGGATATGGGCGTGGAGCCGTTCCTCGTTTCCGCCGCCGTCCGCGCTTTCCTCGCCCAGCGTCTGGTGCGCCGCCTGTGCCCTCATTGTAAAACTCTGCGGGAGTTGGGCGAGCAGGATAAGCAAGATCTCGGCATCCCGCTGGATATTCCGGGGCGCGCCTACTCGCCGCGTGGCTGTGATCGCTGCCGCCACACCGGATTTTCCGGGCGACTGGCGATTTACGAAGTCATCGTGCTCAGCCAAGCATTGCAGGAGATGGTGGCTCATAGTGCTCCTGCCAATGAAATGCGGACGCAGGCATTGAAAGACGGCTACGTTCCGATGCGCACTTACGGCTGGCACAAGGTCTTGCAGGGTGAGACGACCATCGAAGAAGTGATTTCCGTGACCTCAACGGATCTCGGAAACTGAAACCAGCATGGCGAATTTTTCCTACAAGGCGTTGAATTCCAGCGGCTCCGTCATCACGGGAGAGCTGGACGCGACGGATCGCCCCGAGGCTCTACGCGCGCTGGATAAACGCGGGCTTCAGCCGCTGAATCTCAGCGAATCCCAAAAAGCGGTGCCGGTGAAAAACGGGACGAATCGCTCGGCGAAAGAGAAATCCGATGCTCCGGCCCGGCCGCAGCCGAAAGAGCGGAAAGCGGATGATCTCCCGGTCGGCCCGCTGAAATTGAAGCGTCAGGAGGTGATTTTGTTTACCGATGAGCTTTCGGACATGCTCGGTGCGGGCCTTCAGCTCGAACCCGCGCTGAAGGCGATGGAGAACCGGCAGGAGCTTGGAAATCTCAAGGCCGTTTCCGCCCGTGTCCGCCAGATCGTGCGGGATGGTGTGAATTTCTCCGTTGCTTTGAAAAAAGTGAGTCCTTCGTTCGGTCCGCTTTATTGTTCGCTCGCGGCAGCGGGCGAGGCGTCCGGCGCGCTGGATACGATTCTCAAGCGCCAGGCCCATTATCTGAAAACGCTGCATGAGTTGCAAACGAAGCTCGTCATGGCGATGATCTATCCGGCGTTCCTGATTTTCGCGGGCATCGGCGTCTGCATCGTGCTCGTCACCACGCTCATTCCCCAGCTTTCCCAGCTCATTTCCAGCACGCCCGGCGGCAAGCTGCCGCTGGGGGCGGTGATTCTGATGGGCGCATCGGATTTTCTGAAAAACTACTGGATCATCCTGCTGATTCTCCTGTTCGGCGGATTGCTGTTTTTCAAAGCCTGGAAGGACAACGAGGCGAACAGGCCGACGTGGGACGCGATGAAACTCAAGCTGCCGCTGCTCGGGCCGGTGATCGTCAGCCAGTTCTACGTCCAGTTTCTGGAAACCATGGCGAACCTCGTCGGCAACGGCCTGCCGCTGCTGCGCGCGCTCGAGCTTTCACGGGATGCCACGCAAAATCTCTCCTTGCGCCATGCGATGAATCAAGTGATCGGCCAGGTCGGCGATGGACGGGCTTTGTCCAAGGCATTGATCCGCAATGGCTCGTTCCCGCCGCTGCTGATCGACATGGTCGCCGTCGGCGAGCAAACCGGAAAAATCGATCTCGCCCTGCGCCGCGCCGCCGAGCGCTACGACAAGCAGCTCACCAAGGATCTCCAGCGCATCATGGCGCTCATCACGCCCATCGTGCTGATCGTGATGGCCGGCCTTGTTGGAACGATGGCCTACATGATGGTCACCGCGATCTTCCAGACCATCGGGAACTTGAAATAGACGAGCGCTGACGTTCACGTCGGCTTGAAAAAAAACGCCGACAAGAGTGTCGGCGCTCCTTATGGTCTCCCCAGCATCCATGGCTTCGTCTTCACCCGAATCACCCTCTGGCAGCGCCCCTTGGGAGGCGAAACAAAATCCGTCCGGGAAAAAACGGCTTCGCCGGTTGCTGCCGTGGATCGGTGGCGCGTTGCTGATTTTGCTGATTCTCCGGGGCCTGTGGCCGAAGCCGGTAATTGTGGAAACCGCCATCGTGAAGGAAGGTCCTCTGACCGTCCGGGTTTCCGAAGAAGGGAAAACCCGGATTCGGGACCGGTATGTGATCGCCTCCCCCGCCACGGGCACCATGCGCCGGGTTTCCTTGAAACCGGGCGATCCGGTGGTGGCCGGGGAAACCGTGATTTCCACCATCGAGCCGGCGGCTTCGCCCTTGCTGGATCCCCGCGCCCGCGAACAGGCGGAGGCCGTGGTTTCCTTGCGGGAAGCGGCACGCTCGCAAGCCCGGCAGGCTCTCGAAGCGGCTCGCGCGGCGGCGAACCAAGCGGCGGCGGATCGGGACCGTGTGCTGGCGGTGGGCAATCCGCGCGCCATTTCCGCTGCCGAGCGGGATCAGGCGGTCAATGAGGCGGCGATTAAAGAAGCGCAGCTACGGTCCGGTGATTTCGCGCTGAAGGTGACGGAATACGAGCTTTCCCAAGCCCGCGCCTCTCTGGAACGCGGATCATCATCCGGCGCGGAAACAGTGCCGATCAAATCCCCCGTCTCCGGCCAAGTGCTGAAAGTGATGCAGGAGAGCGAAACGGTGATCGCTTCCGGCGCGCCGATTCTCGAAGTGGGTGATCCGAAAAACATCGAAATCGAAGCGGAAATCCTCTCACGCGATGCCGTCGGGATTCGTCCCGGAGATTCCGTCGCGGTTGAGCAATGGGGTGGCGAGGCTACTCTGAAGGCCCGCGTCCGCCGGGTGGAACCAGCGGCTTTCACCAAGGTTTCCTCGCTCGGCGTCGAGGAGCAGAGAGTGATCGTTTTGAGTGATCTGGTGGAAATCCCGCAATCCGCCGCCACTTTGGGCGACCGCTACCGCGTGGAAGTCCGCGTGGCGACGTGGCATTCGGACAAAGTCCTCGCACTGCCTGCCGGTGCCTTGTTCCGCGAAGGAAATCTCTGGAAAACCTTCGTCATGCGTGGAGGGAAAGCCGTGCTGGCCACCGTGGAAGCCGGGCATTCCGATGGCCGGACGACCGAGGTCATTTCCGGACTGAGCGCGGGCGATGAAGTGCTGCTCCATCCTCCGGACACGGTGAAAGACGGGACCGCGGTGAAGAAGAGGGATTAAAACGGAGAAACTCCCTCTTTTTCCGGGTGGCTGTAAGGTCCCATTCACATGGGACGGATCTTCACATACGGGGCTTCTTTTTGGGTGTCTCTTGCTTCTTCCTCACTTCGTAATCCACCTCCTGCTCCCGAAGAATAATAGGATTAAGCTCACGTTGGTCCGATGCGTCCAACCATTGCCTGATCGCCAGACGAATGACTGCGGAACGTGTCATCGACATTTTTTCGGCAAGCTTATCGACGCGTTCCTGGAGTTCTGGGGAAAGGCGGACTGGTATGGGACCCATGATTTTGCGAATGTATTCATATTATCTTGCCGGTTCAAGCCGCTGTATTGTATACGAATGAATTACAAATGAAAAAGGATGAATCGTGCTGGCTGGACGAGGAGTTTCTGGAAGAATTCGGATCTATCAGAAGTCTGCCTCTTGGTGAAGCGGATCAGATCCTGAACCGGATGATCCGCGAAGGTCTGGATCTCCTCGAAATGCGCTGGCGGCAGGAGGATCCAACTAATTTTTCCGAGGAGTTCAGCGAAAAAAAAGCGGAATAATCAAAAAAGCTTTGCGTATACGATTTGTATACATTAGGGCTGAGCGCGCTTATGAAATTCAAAGCTCTTCCATTCATCGTCGCCGCACTTGCCGCGGCTTCTTTCGCCCATGCCGATGTCAATATTTCCGATAACGTGAATATTGATGGAACGGTTACAATCGCAACAACACCGGTCACCGTGTCCGAAGGGACCGCGCCGGGTGCCGCCACCAACCTGTCAAATACCGGTTACAGCGACTCCGGCCAAACTGGTTTTCAGTTTGGTTACCTCAGCAAAGGGACCGGGACGCAAACCACGACGAGCACCGTCGGTGGCGGTGTGGAAGCGGATACGGACGGCAACGTCACGTTGAATCAAGTTTCCACACAGACTGATGTCGTCACCTATAATGTGGAAAGCCGGATCCTCTATGTTTCCAATCCAGCCGGTTATACCGACCCTGTTACGTCGATTTTCTATGCGAATGGAACCGTGATCCCTGCCGGTGTCACCCTTCCGGATGGCACTGTTTACGCCGGTCCCGTCGATGTGGCGACTACCCGTGATACGACAACAGGCGATCTTACTTCCGTGCTTTCGGACTTGGCTGGTGTGGGAACTGTCACGGCGACAGATGCGAATGGTTACCCCATTCTCACTCAGACTCAGATCAATGCGGCGGTGGCGGCAGGTGCTCCATCCGATTTCGTCACTTCCACCACATCGAGTCCAACAGGTGGCAATCTCTCCGTCGCAGGCCAAACCACCACCCACGGTATCGATAACAGCGGTTCGAAAATCACCAACGTCGCCGATGGTACCGCTGCTACCGACGCCGTGAACAAGGGCCAGCTTGACGCCCAAGGCACCACGCTTCAAAGCAATATTGACGCTGAAGCCGCCACCCGCGCTTCCGAGGATACCCTCATCCGTAACGAGTTCCGCACTGCCGATACGACTCTGCAAAACAACATCAATACCGAAGCCGCCACCCGAGCTTCCGAGGATACCCTTATCCGTGACGAGTTCCGCTCCGCTGATGCGGCGATCATCACTGACTACACGCAGAAGATCGACGCGGAAGCCTCCGCCCGGATTTTCAACGACAGCCAGATCCGTGATGAATTCCGTTCCGCTGATGCCGACATCCGCAACGAATTCCGCTCCGCGGACCGCAAGCTGAAGCGTGCCATCGATAAGAACACCCGTGGCATCGCGATGGTGGCGGCGATGACGAACACCAAAGTCGAAGCCGGCAAAACCCACGGCGTGGACTTCAATATCTCGCAGTTCTCGAGTTCCACCGGTTTCGCCTTCGGTTACGCGAACCGCATCAATGACAAAGTGCAGCTCCAGGCGGCACTGGCTTCCTCCGAGGACTTTGAAGAAGCCGTCGGCCGGATCGGCGTGAGCGTCCAATGGTAACCGACCTCTCGTCGGGTATATTGATAAAGTAGACAAGGTGAAGTGCGGTGGGGATGGCACACCGCACTTCATTTTTGGTTTCGGTCTCCGCAATCCGCCGGGTGATGAATTCCGTTGTTTCCTTTCTCCGCGACATGGCATCTCCCGTTCTGGCGGCGGTCATGGGAATAGGGCTGGCTTCCTGCGCTTCCGCTCCCGGACCGCCGACCGCCCGGCTGGGCGCGTATTGCCGCTATACGGCGGCCAGCCCCACCGCCCGGCCTCCGATCCCGGCGGAAGTCTATGTGTTCCCCCCGCTGTTGGCGGATTCGAAAGGCAAGCCATTGCAGGAAATGAAACCGCTGGCCGATCCATCCGGTGGAATCCGGGAATGGGCGTGCCCCTCGGAGCGTTCCCGCAAGATCCGCGAAAACGTCGCGCGCCAATTGAAAGACGCCGGCTATCAGGTGGTGGATTTCAACCGGGTGACCTCCATGGAAACCCCTCATTCGATTCTGATGTTGAGCTTGTTTTACGCCAGAGCCGAGGCCCTTCAGGAAGTGTCGCCCAAGGGGCCGGACCATAGCATGCTGACGATGATCCGCGCCCGGACCTTCGATGTTGATCTGAATCCCGCAACGGCCCAGCGCATCGCGGACGTGGATGGGGTGACTTATTTCAAAGCGGCGGAACGTCCCGCCGAACTGGAGGAAAAAAGCTTCCGGGTATTGCAAACATGGATCGGCGAAAATGTCTCGGGTTTCATCGATTTAAGCCCTCCAGCTCCCTGACTTCCGCGATGACCAATCAATTCCGCATTTCCCGTATGGATCGTTTTTTCAAATTTCTGTTGGTTTGTTCCAATCTCTTGTTAGCCGGAGCGTTTTGTTATCATTGGTTCCGGCCTGCTTCCCCGCTTCCCGTCCAGGTGCAAGCCCATCTCCCCGCCATCTCCCGCGCTGAGGAAAAACCGCCGCCCCCCCCACCCCACGTGGTGGTGGAAATGAAGCCCGTGGCACAAGGGCTCGTGTCGCTGGAAAATGAGTTGCACCAGCTGCGGGCGGATATTCAAAAGCTGAACCTGACCGCCCTGCAATTCGCCTACATCGGCAGGGAGCTGGACTCTTTGGGAGCATCCGGACAACAAGCGGCGGACCGCCTGCGGGAAGCGAGAATGATTCCGCAAAAAGATCTCACTCCCGAGGGGATCAAAGCGATTTCCCGCATCACCGAATTGCAAAAGCAAATCGATTCCCGCTCGGAAGAGCGGAGGAAACTGCTGGGTGATCTCGTTCGGAAACTGGAGCAGGCGTATGTCCCTGCTTCGGCACCTGCGGCTTCATCCGCGCCGCGCCCACCGGAAGCTCCGTCGAAAAAATAGAATATCCCTTTTCCTTACTTCCCGCCCAGCTGCCGCGCGGCTTGCAGGGTGTTTTTCATCAGCATGGCGATGGTCATCGGGCCGACGCCACCGGGGACGGGGGTGATGGCGGCACAACGGGGGGCGACGTCGTTGAAATCAACGTCACCGGTGAGGCGGAAGCCGGATTTTTTCGAGGCGTCGGCGACGCGGTTGATGCCGACATCGATGACGACGGCGCCGGGTTTCACCCAATCGGCTTTCACCATGTCCGGGCGGCCGACGGCGGCGACGAGGATGTCGGCGCGGCGGCAGATGGCCGGGAGATCGTGCGAACGCGAGTGGGCGATGGTGACGGTGGCGTTGGATTTTTTCGAAACGAGGAGCAGCGCCATCGGCTTGCCGACGATCATGCTGCGGCCGATGACGACGGCTTCCTTGCCGTTGGTATCGATGCCGGAAATTTCGAGCAATTTCATGCAGCCAGCCGGGGTGCACGGGACGAAGCCGGTGGGGTCTTCGAGGGCGAGCTTGGCGACGTTTTCCGGGTGGAAGCCATCGACGTCCTTGCGGGGATCGATGGTGCGGATGATTTCCTCTTCGTCGATGTGCTTCGGCGGCGGAGATTGGACGAGGATGCCGTGAATGGCGGGATCAGCATTGAGACGGCGGACGACTTCGATGAGTTCTTCCTGAGTGGTTTCCGCCGGGAGGACGATTTTTTCCGAATGGAACCCCAGCTCGCCGCAGGTGCGCACTTTCGAGCCGACGTAAACCTGCGAAGCGGGATCCTCGCCGACGAGAACGACGGCAAGGCCGGGCGTGATGCCTTGGGCTTTGAGGGCTTCGGCTTCGGTGCGGCATTCTTCGAGAACGCGGGCGGCTACGGCTTTTCCGTCGATGAGAAGTGGGGTGTTCATAAAAGTGGTTTCAGAAAAGGGAAACGTCGTCCGCTCCGGCGCGCAGGGTGTCTTCGATGCGTTTGCGCTCGGCTTCGAAGGCGGGGTCATCCGCGCAGGGGGCGACGTAAAGCGGCTCGCCGAAGGAGAAGTCGACGCGGCTGAAAGGCTTCGGAATCACGAAGCGGTCCCACGTTTTCAAACGCCATGCGGAGTGAAACCGGGCGTGCATCGGGATGAGCGGAGAGCCGGAAGATTCGGCGATTTTGACGATGCCGGGCTGGAATTCGTAACGAGGGCCGCGCGGGCCGTCCGGAGTGATGCAGATGTCGTTGCCTTCTTTCAGCGCGCGCTTCATCGCGATTAAAGCGGCGACGGCACGGCGGGAAGACGAGCCGCGCACCGCACCGAGACCGAAGACCGCCATCGCGCGGGAAAGGATGGTGCCGTCGTGGCTGGCGCTGGTGAGGACCACGCAGGGGCGGAATTTTCCGATGCAGCGATACCAAATCGGCGGCACGGCGAAAATGCGGTTGTGCCAGAGTGCGAGGATGACCGGCTGCGGGAAACTGCCGCGCCGGGTGATTCCGGCGTGATCGGTCACGTCGTAACGCAGGGTCCAGGACCACAATTTCATGATCCACCCGATGGCCGCGCCGAGCAGGATGGATTTCCGATCGATGCGGATCTCGCTGTCTTTTTCTTTTTTACTCAAAGGAAACCGGCGGGGTGAAGGGTATCGACGAGGTATTGCTGGCGCGACATGAGCTCCTGGTAGAGCTCGTGGTTTTGCGAATTCGGTTCGCAACGCGCCGCGAGATCGCCGGAGACGAGGTAGCTGGAAATTTCCTCGAAGCCGAGTGTTTCACCGCTTTCGTGGAAAAAGGCGACCGCCGCCTGCATCGCCGCGCCCATGGAAGCGCCCTGTCTGCTGGAAACCGGGATGACGGGCGCTCCGAGCACATCGGCGAGAAGCTGGCGCATGAGCGGGCTGCGCGCGCCCTGGCCGAGCAGGCGGATTTCCTGCGGCTCGAAATTCAGATCGCGCAGGCGGCTCATCGCGTAGCCGAGGCTGAGCGCGACACCTTCCGCAGCGGCGCGCGCGAGATGGGTGAGGGTGAAATTTTCCGCCGTGATGCCGTAGAGCACGCCGGTTCCTTCCGGCAGGCGCGGGATTTGTTCTCCGGAAAAATACGGCAGCAGGAGCAGGCCGTTGGCGCCGGGTTGCACGCTGGCGACCATCGCCTCGAACTCCTCGTTGCTCCAGCCGTAGTGGCGGCGGAAAATTTCCGGCGCGGCGGCGGCGTTCGTGAGTGTCGCCATGCCGAGCCAGCCGCCGGTGGCGTTGCACAGCGGCAGGATTTCCCCGCGATAGTCGATGACCGGGGAGTGGTTCACGCCGGTGATCACGCCCGTCGAGCCGAGCTCAAGCGCCACGGTTCCCGGTGTGACGCAGCCTGCGGCCAGCGCGGAAAGCATCGGCGCGGCGCTGCCTGCGGAAATTTGCACGACTTCGGAAAGTCCCCATTCGCGCGCCAAAGCCGGGCGGAGAAGGCCGCGCGGTTGATCGGAAGCACCAACCGGCGGCAGGATTTTCGCGAGGGAGGGGTCGAGGAAATCGATCATTTCCGCAGACCAGCGGCGGGCGGCGATATCGAACAATCCGGTCACCGAGGCGCTGCCTGGCTCGGTCGCGCGTTCGCCGGTGAGCCAGTAGGCGATGAAATCCTGGGCGCTCAAATAGCTCGCCGCGCGTTGGAATTGATACGGCTCGTGCTGTTTCAGCCAGAGGCATTCCGCGGCGGCGGATTCACTGCCGGGTGCCTGGCCGATCATTTCGATCAAACCGGGCGCTCCGCCGAATGCGCGCGCGATTTCCTCGGATTGGCGTTTTACGGTGGCATCGCCCGCCATTTTCGAAGGACGGATGATACGGTTCGCCTCGTCCAGCAAGACCATGCCGCGCGTCGGACCTGCGATGCCGATGCCCGCGAGGCGTTCTTTTTCCACACCGATTTGTGCAAGGCATTCGCGAATGACGCGGTCCACCGCATCGATCCATTGCGCGGGATTTTGTTCGCGGTAATCTCCGGGCAATCCCTCGATCCACGAATGCGCGGCCCACGCCTCGGCCCGCACCATGCCCGCTTCCAGATCCAGCACGAGTGCGGACGTGCCTAAGTGGCTGATTTCAATGCCGAGAAAATGCATGACGGGTAGCGGAACGGGTGCAGATTCCGCCACCCGGTGATTTTTGACAAGCCCTGCCTGAAACGCGTTGGAAAAACCGCTGCTCCGCCGCCCGTTCATCCACGTGTGGAGCATCTCCCACAGCGGGAACTCGGGGCCGGAGAGCGGGATTGAAAAAGTTGTGCAAGCCCCGTCATCGGCTATCGTCGGCCAACGGATGAACGCCCCACTCGCCACGCAGCCCATCTCGACAGGCACGGTTTTCGAGTCCCGCAAGGTTCGGAAAGTCTATCACACCGGCGAGCTGGATGTGGTGGCGCTCCATGGCGTTGAGCTTCAGCTCAATGCGGGCGAGCTCGTCGTTCTGCTCGGCGCTTCCGGCAGCGGGAAATCGACCTTGCTCAACATCCTCGGCGGCCTCGATGTGCCGACTTCCGGCGAGCTGATCTACAAGGGCTGGAATCTCGATGGTGCGGAGGAAAGCACCCTCACGCTTTTCCGCCGGAACTGCGTCGGCTTCGTTTTCCAGTTTTACAACCTCATCCCCAGCCTCACCGCGCGGGAAAACGTCGCGCTCATCACCGGCATCGCCCGCGATCCCATGACGCCCGAAGAAGCCTTGGAAATGGTCGGCCTCGGCAAGCGGATGGACCATTTCCCCTCGCAGCTCTCCGGGGGCGAACAACAACGCGTCGCCATCGCCCGCGCCATCGCAAAACGCCCGGAAGTCCTCCTCTGCGACGAGCCGACCGGCGCTCTGGATGTCACCACCGGCATCGCCGTGCTCGAAGCGGTGGAACGCATCAACCGCGAGCTCGGCACCCTCACCGTCATCATCACCCACAACGCCGTCATGTCCGAAATGGCGGACCGCGTTTTACATTTGTCCGACGGAAGAATCATCAGCGAGCACCGCAACGAAAGCCGCCTCCCGGCATCGTCGTTGAAATGGTGAACTTGCGCGTGCCCGCCGGGAAACACGAACTCCGCATCGGCGGCCAAGGCGCCGGATGGAGGCTTGGTGAGAACTCACTTCTTGAACGCTGTAAACAGCGACGCCAGATCCGCTGGCGCGGCGCGGTCCGCGGTGAGAATCGCCGCTTTTTGCAGGGAAACGATTTCCGCGATGCCCTTGCGGGAAAGCTCCAGCATCGCCGTCATTTCCCCGCTGGTAAAAACCGCTTCCTCGCCGCTGCCCTGGACTTCGACGAATTCCCCGCTCTCGGTCATCACGACGTTGAAATCGACCGACGCATCCTTGTCTTCGAGGTAGTTCAGATCCAGCACCGGCGTGCCTTGGTAAACGCCTGCGGAAACGGCGGCGACAAGTTTCCTGATCGGGAAATCCTTGATCTTGCCCTGCGCGATCAGCTTGTTCAGCGCGATGGCCATCGCCACGCAACCGCCGGTGATCGAGGCCGTGCGCGTGCCGCCATCGGCTTGCAGCACGTCGCAATCGATCCAGATCGTGCGCTGGCCGATTTTTTTCAAATCCACCACCGCCCGCAGAGAACGGCCGATCAGGCGTTGGATTTCCGTCGAGCGGCCATCGATTTTTCCGCGCGTGCTATCGCGCTGTTTCCGCTCCAGCGTGGCATACGGCAGCATCGAGTATTCCGCCGTCAGCCAGCCGCCTTCCACGCGCTGGGCGCGCATCCAGCGCGGCACATCATCTTCGATGGTGGCGGAGCAGATCACGCGAGTGTCCCCGAAGGAAACCAGCACCGATCCCGTGGCGTTCGGAGCCACATTCGGGGTGAAAGTGATCGGGCGGAGTTGATCGAGCGCGCGGCCGTCGGGGCGAGTCATGAAATAAAAGGGAGAGGGTAAAAATTAAGCATTCCGGATCGCCGTGACCGCTTCGCCCATGTCGGGAGCATTGAAAGAGGAGGAACCGGCGACCATCACGTTCGCGCCTGCCTGATAGCAAAGCGCGGCGGTTTTCACGTTGATCCCGCCGTCCACTTCGATGTGGAAGGTCAGCCCGCGTTCGTCGCGGATGCGTTTGGCTTCCGCGATTTTATCCAGCACTTCCGGCATGAACGGCTGGCCTCCGAAGCCCGGCACCACGGTCATGCAAAGCAAGAGATCGATTTGGTCAAAATACGGTTCCGCGGCGGAAACCGGCGTCGCCGGATTGATGACCAGTCCGGCCAGACAGCCCGCTTCACGGATGCGTTTCAGCGTTTCCGCCACGTCGTGATCCGCTTCCACGTGCACCGAGATCAGGTCCGCTCCAGCGGCCACGAAACGCGGCAGGAAATGATCCGGCCGGGAAATCATCAGATGCACATCGAGGAAAATGTCGTTCGTCTCATGCACCGCCTGCACCATCGCGGGGCCGAAGGAAATATTGTCCACGAAATGGCCGTCCATCACATCGAGGTGCATCCAGTCCGCGCCGGCATTGATGGCGCGGGTGACTTCTTCGCGAACTCGGGAAAAATCCGCGGCCAGCAGGGAGGGAGCGATGACTCGGTCTTGGAACGTCTTTGGGATCACGCGGAGGAGCATGGAACATCGAACACCGGACGTCCAACATTGAACGTTGAAATTCACCGGCAAGCCAGCGATGAAACGGGCGTGGAACCGGACGGCCCGATCATCGATTTGCAAAGCGACGCGTATTTCATGGGGCAGGCCCTGCGCGAAGCTCGGAAAGCCTATGCCGCGGGCGAGGTGCCGTGCGGCGCGGTGGTCGTGAAAGACAGCCGGATTATTTCCCGCGCGTGGAATCAGGTGGAAACGCTGAAAGACGCCACCGCCCATGCGGAAATGCTCGCCCTTACCGCCGCGCAGCAGGTCATCGGTGATTGGCGGCTGGAAGACTGCACGCTTTTCGTGACGAAGGAACCGTGCCCGATGTGTGCCGGGGCGATCGTCCATTGCCGGCCGACCCGCGTGGTTTTCGGAGTGCCGGACCCGAAGGGCGGTGCGGCGGGCGGCTGGATCAACCTGCTGGAGGCGAATCCTCCGCTGAACCACCGCTGTGACGTTACTTCCGGCGTGCTGGGCGAAGAGTGCCTGTATTTGCTCCAGAGCTTCTTCCGGGAAGCCCGCGAAAGGAAAAAAGCGGAACGCCGGAGTGAGGATCAGGAGTCGGGACACTCTTGTCCCGAATGATGCCTGCGTTTCAGGAGCCGAGGTGCTCCCCGGCTTTATTCACCCTTCGGATATTCGGGCATATAGTCTATCCCCACGACTTGGAAACAGGAAGCGGCGAAACGCGTGGTGGCGGTGGAAAAGCCGTGGAAAAACGGCATCGCCGTGGCGACAAGCATGAAAAACCAGTCCGGCTTCATCATTTCAAAGCTGCGCAAGGTTTGCCAGATCCCGACGCATCCGAGCACCACGCAAAGCAC
Organism: Luteolibacter sp.; assembly: GCA_047605125.1. Lineage (GTDB taxonomy): Bacteria > Verrucomicrobiota > Verrucomicrobiia > Verrucomicrobiales > Akkermansiaceae > Luteolibacter. The sequence continues at coordinate 310,095 of JASGGK010000001.1, read as the reverse complement.
GGAGGTGCCATGGGTTTTCTCGATCGCCTGAACTCCTTGCGCGCGGTTCCGCCGGAAAGCCACCCAGTGAGGGCGGGTGTAGCGGTGCAGAAAAACCTGCGCTCCTTCGGGCGAGCGGTAACGCACCCGGAAAAAGAGCATCACGATCATGTAAAACAAAGCGACCAGCGTCAGGTATGCCGCCGCCGGGACGAGGACGAAAAGGAAGAAGCCGTTGAGAAAATCCATGAGCGCGGGCGTCTGAATTTCTCGATTTACGGAAATACCGTTTCCACCTGCTTCTCCTTCGCGCCCCGCCCAAATCCATCGCCGATGTCCTTGCTGGTCACGAAGAGCATCAGGGTGATCAGCGCCAGCGCGCAGGCGGTCTGGACGATTTCCAGCGGCTTCGCCTTCACCGGGCGGCCGAAGATTTTTTCCAGCAGCGCCAGCGTGATGTGCCCGCCGTCCAGCACGGGAAACGGCAGCATGTTCAGCACGGCGAGGTTCACATTGAAGAGCACGAAAAACGCCAACAAGCGCCGCCAGCCGTCTTCGGTCTGGAGAAGCTGATATTGCATCTTGGCGATGCCGACCGGCCCGCTGAGGTGATCGACGCCGATGTTGGAATTCGGCGCGGCCACGCTGGTGATGGTCGTCCACATCATTTCCAGGCTTTCGGCGACTTGGGTGAGCGGCCCCGGCTTCACGATGCGGGTGTCGATTTCCCGCGTATCATCCCAGAGAAGACCGATTTTCGGATCGGAGTCCGCAGGCTGGAGCGGTTTTTCCGGTGTGATGGAAATTTCGCGGGTCGAGCCGTCCGGGCTTTGCACGCCGACGGAGACGGTCTGCCAGTTCTTCTCTTTCAGATAGAGGGAAAACTGCTGCGGGCTGTAAATCCGAACGCCATCCACCGTGATGAGTTTATCGCCTTTTTTCAAACCCGCTTCTTCCGCCGGGCTGCGGGTCATGGTCGAGTCAACCACCGCATCCAGCGCCGGGCCGAAACCGACGCGGCGCAGGCCACGGCGTTGATACCACTTCGATTCATCCATCTCGAATCCGGTAACGATACTCAGCGGCCCGGCAATTCCCGGACGTTGCACTTCGAAGGTGATGCGGTCGCCACGACTCAATACGATCCGCTCGGTGATGCTATCCAGCGAACCGGCGAAGCCTTTCACCGGCTGGCCGTTGATTTTTAAAATCGTATCACCCGCCAGCAATCCGGCTTTTTGCCCCGGACTTCCCGGCTCGACAAAACCCACGCGGGTGGAGGGCACGAAATCCTTCGGTTTCCCCACCTGCCAGACCGCGACAGCGGCGGTCAGCGCGAGCAGCATGGAAAACAACGGACCGGCGAAGGCGACGATGATTTTATCCAGCGGCTTGATCGCGGGCAGCGCCTTGCGGGCTTCGCTGCTGCCGCCTTCGATGGATTCCATCGGCGCCATTTGCGGCAGGGCGACGAATCCACCGGCCGGAATCCAGCCGAGGCCGTATTGCACGCCGTTTACCGTTTTGCTCCAGATCGGCTTGCCGAACCAGATTTGGAAGCGATCGATCTGCAAGCCCCGCCATTTCGCCGCCCAAAAGTGGCCGAGCTCGTGGACGAAAATGATGACGTTGAAGCTCATCACAATAATGAGCACCAACAGCGCCACTTGGAGAATGGAGTGAAAATCAGGCATCTGCGCGTATGGATTGGAAAATCAACCGCACCCTAGCGTGCAAGTCTTACGCGGCAAGCGCTTAAAACCACGGGATTCCGTAGGTAATGCGGAATTATTTCCCGAAAACCTGGATCGCGTACAAGGAGCCGTCGGCACCCGTCGCCGTGCCGACTCCGGTGCCGCGCCATTTTCCCATCAGGCTCCCGCGATGGGCGGAGGAGGCGACCCACAAACCGACGAGCTGCGACGCGCTGACTCCGTGGCCGACGTTTTCGCTGAAAAGCGGCATGCCGTAATCCAGCTTCGCCTCGGCGGCGCGTGCGGAATAATGGGCGTGGTCCATTTTCCCGGATTTCGCCATCGCCCGCGCCTGTTTCCGTGCGATGGAATCCAGCCCGGCGTGGCGAGCCAGTGCGGGGCGGTCGTGGCTTTTCCGGTATTGGTTCACGCCGTTGAAAATCTGCTCCTCGGCGGTTTTCCCTTCGGTGCGCATCACGAATCCCTTTTTCGGAATCCATTGGTGCCACAGGGAACACGACGAAAGGCTGCCGGCACACATCACACCGGCCAAGGCGTAGGGAAAAAACCGCTGCATCCGCCCAAGATGCGCGCTCACGGAGATTCCGCCAACTTGTAATTTCGCCCGAAAAGTCCGGCGGCGTAAACGATACCGTCCGGCGTGGAGAAGGGGAGCATCCCCCTCAATTCCTCTCCCTCACTTTTCCGGGATCTGGATCCGGGCGGGCACGTCTTTGATTTCGATGCCTGCTTTCACGAGCGAATCCCAGATTTTGATCAGGCGCTCGAGGGGCAGCTGCTTGTCCGCTTCAAGCTCCAGCTTCCGGCCGGGGTTCTGTTTTTGAAAGGCGGTGAGGTAGGATTCCAGCAGGCCATCCGGCACGGCCAGCGAGTCGAGCGTGATGTTGCCCGCCGCATCCACCGCCAGAATCGAGCGCGGCTCGACGGCTTGGTCCGTGGGAACTTCGGAAACGGTGGGGAGGCTGATTTGCAGGGTGTTCCGCGGTTTTTTGAACGTCGTCGTCACCACGAAAAAGATCAGGAGGATCAACAGGATGTCGATCATCGGAATGACCTGGATGTAGTTGCGCTGGCGCGCGGGGCGGTGGAATTTCATGGCCGGATCAGGCGTTGGAGCCGGGCTTCCGGCAGAAGTGCGCGAAGTCGGTGAGGAGGGTTTCCAGACGCGCCGTATAAAGTTCGATGCGGCGGGAAAAATAGCTCTGCGCGATCACTCCCGGCACGGCGATGGCCAGACCGACGATGGTGGTGGTGAGCGCTTCCGAAATGCCGCGGGCGATGGTGATGTTGTCCGTGGTATTCGCAAGGCCCTGGAAAATCGTGACGAGGCCGGAGGCGGTGCCGAGCAGGCCGAGCAGCGGGGCGACGGTGATCACCACATCAAGCGCGCCGATGCCGGAATGCAGGTGTACGCTTTCCTCGCGGGCGGCGGATTCCACCACGTGGATGATATGTTCTTCGTCCTTGCCGCGATGTTTCATGGCCACGTGGCAAAGCCGGGCCAGCGCGCTTTCTCCGGCGGCGAAGGTATGGAGGATCGGGCCGGTTTGGCCGTTGGCTTCGTAGCGTTCGAAGTGGGTCACCTTTTCCGCCAGATCGCGCGGCAGGATGCGGGAACGGGAAAGGGTGAGCGCCTTGAAGAGCACCGCCATCACACCGACGACGGAAGTGATGCCGAGCGGAATCATGAAAATCCCGCCTTGCTGGAGAAAGTGCCACGCGGCGGAAAATCCACGGGTCGGGGAAACGGCGCTGAGGAGATCGGTCATGAGATGTCGTTTGATTAGAAGTAGAAATTGAAAATGAGCTCCAGCGGCTCTTTGGCGTAATCCTTGCGGATCGCTTCCGGCATCGGCGGAATGGCGGCGTCTCGGATGGAATTGAGCGTGAATCCTTTCTGGACTTCGCCCGTTTGCATACCGTCGATGAATTTCACGCTCTTCACCTTGCCATTCGGCTGGACGGTGAAGCGCAGCGTGAGAAATCCCGGCGTGATGAAATCGCGGTGGCGCACGCAGTTTCGCTGCCATTCCAGCTCCACCGCGCGGCTGATCGCCGCCTGATAGCGCCCCAACGGCGAGTCCTCGACCGCGAGCGAGCTGCGGCCGGTGCGGGAAATGGAGCCGCGAATCGCGGTTTTCCGCTGGAAGCCGCTGAACGCCGGATCCTGGATCTGCTGTTTCGGTTTCGGCTTGGAGGGCTTGGGGGAGTCTTTGGATTCGTTCGCCGGTTTTTGATCCGCTGGTTTCATGGCGGTCTCCGCGGGACGGTCCGCGGGTTTGGCCGGAACGGGAACTTCGACGGGATTCGGCCCGGCGAGGAGTTTTTCGGCGGCACGCGGCGGAGGAGTGTTGCCGACGTTGCCGGAAGGTGGTGGCGATGGCTGGGCGGGTTCGGCTTTCGTTTCCTGCGCAGGCTCGGACGGCTGGAATGCTTCCGTGGGAGGCGCCGGCTCGGGAGCGGGGATGTTCCGGTCCGGCAGTTTCCCATCGCGGAAATGGCTCTGCGTCGTCTCAATGTCACCTTCGTGTTTCGGCTCAATCCCGGACTGCGAGGGCAGGGGAGGCGCGCTGGGATCCGGTGCGCGGTCGCTCGTCGCTTCGGTATCGCGCTCGCCCATGAACGCCGGTTTGTCCGGGCGTTTCCCGCGTTGGTCGTCGCTGGTGCGGGCGAATTGCTGGCCCGGCGGGGGGGTAACGACCGGGGGGGTGACGGCGGCAACTGCCGGAGAAGCTGGCGCCACTTTTTTCAGCATCTCCGGGTAAATTTCGAGTGTCGTTTGCGGCGGTGGATCCTGCCGGGCCGGGGCTTGGGTGAGCGGGCGCTTTTTTTCCTGCAGCTCGAAATTGTGTAATCCCACCACGCCGAAACCGACGATCAAGGCGAGGTTCAGCCCGACTGAAAGCCCGAGGGCGAATGCCCACAGCTTGCCGTCTCCGCGTGTCGTGGCTGGATGGTAGGACTCCATGTCAAAATGGCGCGGCCAAACTGACCCCGATCTCAGCGCCACGCAATGCGCGATGTGTCGGAAAAAAGATGGAGCGCCGGTGTCCCCACCGGCTTTCCAAAAAAAGAGCCGGTGAGGACACCGGCGCTCCGTTTTTAGTAGCTGAAAATCTCGTCAGCCTTGAAGAAGCGCTTCAGCTCGGCGGCGGCGGCTTCCGGGGAATCCGAAGCGTGGCAGACGTTTTTCATCTTCGCGTCGCCGTCTTTGAAGCCGAAGTCGCCACGGATCGTGCCGGCGGCGGCTTGGGTGGAATCAGTAGGTCCGAGCAGATCGCGGACGCGGGAAATCACGTTTTCACCTTCGAGGGCGAGGGCGATCACCGGAGTTTCCTGCATGAAGCCGCGCACGGACGGGAAGAATGGTTTGTCGGCGATATGGGAGTAGTGCTCGGCGAGGATTTCATCGCTGAGAGCCATCATCTTGATGCCGCAGATGAGGAAACCTTCAGCCTGGAAGCGGGCCAGAACGGTGCCGGTCAGGTTTTTGGCAACGGCATCCGGTTTGAACAAAATGAGAGTGGTTTCGAGAGCCATGGCCGGGGAAGTAGGTCGCAGCCGGACTTTGTGCAAGACATTTGAAACCTGCGCTCCGGGCGTCAGGGCGGCGGGTCCAGCAGATCGGCGCGCTGCCGCAGCGAGCGTGCCGCTTCCAGATTGCGGTTTCCCGTTTCCCAAATCCCGGCGAGCCGCCGCAGTGCCGCCGCCGTCGGTTTTTTCGCATCAGCCGGGTAGGCGCGGATCGCATCGCGCAAGCGGGTCTCCGCCACCCCGCTCTTGCCCTCTGTCAGAAAGACTTCCGCACTCTCTACCAGAAAATCCGGCGTGAATTTCCGCCCGTCCGGCAAGGCTTCCTCGGCATCCTGAAACGCCCTCGGCGCGAGATCCCGCGCGGTGGAATCACGCCGCGTGGCAATCGCGAGCTGGCTCAGGAGATCGAAATTTCCCGGCACATCGAAGACCGCTTTTTCCAGCAATAATCTCGCCTGGCGCGGTTCGTTCGCTGCCAGAAATTCCTCGGATAACTTAAGAAAATCGCCGACCGAGCCACCGCGGCGTTTCAAAACTTCCGCCGCATGCGTGCGGGCAAGCGCCGGCCGGTTCGTTTGCCGATAGAATTTCGTCAGCGCCTGATGCGCCTGCGCGTGGCCGGGATCGATCTTCAGCACCGCCTGCAAGGCCGCCTCTCCTTTCGCATTTTCCCGCGCGGCGAAATACAAAATCCCCAGCCGCGTCCGCAAATCCAGCGACGAAGGCAAGGCCGCCGCATGTAGCTCCAGCATGCGGATCGCGCGGGAGGAATCGCCGCGATTCCGGAAATAATCGGAGGCCGCGCGGGCAAGGGCGGTTTGCTTCGGCTCGGCGGTGACCGCAGCCTCGTAACGAGCAGCCACTCGATTCGCGGCGGCTTCATCCTCAGAGGGATACGCCGTTTGGGTGAGGGCCGCGTACATCGGAGCCGCCGCCGGGGTTTTTGCCATCGTTTCGAGCAATCGCCGCGCTTTTTCCATCCCGCCTTGATCGACCAGCGTGGAAAACGACCGCTGCACGAGCTGGGGTTCGCCCGGCCAGCGTTTCAACGCCGTTTCCAGAAACTTCGCGCGCTCCGCCTGAAATGAGGGTCCGAGGTTTTGCAGGAAATCGGAAAACGCGAGCTGCACCGCGAGTTCGCCCCGACGTTTTTCCGCCAGCTCCCGATACAATTTCAGCGCGCCCGGAACATCCTTCGCCGCCATCCGTTGTTCGACGCCGAGCTGGGCCAAGGTCCACGCCGTCGGGTCCGCCAAGCGGGCTTTCTCGAAATACTCCGCCGCCCGCGGGCCGTTCCCATTCAGCCGCTCCCACACGCCGAACGCATAATCCCGGCGCGGATCGTCCGCCGCCTGAGCCGCGAAGATCGGGAAAAACACCAGCACGCACCATTTCCTCATCCACAGCGGAGATTGCGCGATCTTCCGGCAGGCATCCAGAACGATTCCCAAAAGGTCATTTGAAAAAATAGCGATTTCTTCTGAACCTTTTCCTCCATTTCCCCGCTCCATCAGAAGACGATTCAAACCGTCCGAAAACCCACACCCTTCCTTTGTTCCGCCGCGATCCACAAAACCCCGCCACCGACTTGGAACTCATCGCCGCGATGAACGAAGGAAATCACCACGCCTTTGAGCTTCTTTACCACCGTTATCGTGATTGGGTCGCCTCCTTGGCCCGGCGGTTCACGGGGTGCGACTCGCTCGCGAACGATGTCACCCAGGAAACGTTCCTTTATTTTCTAAAGAAATTTCCCGGCTTCGTTCTCACCTCGCAGTTGAAAACATTTCTTTATCCAGCGGTGAAGAACCATTCACTCTCCATTCTCCGCAAGGTCTCGAAATTCGAATCAGGCACGGAAGGGCAAACCGCCTTGGCCAATTTGGCAGCACCCGATCGCTCTCACACTGAAGCCGGTGCTTTCGACAAACTCCTCGACACTCTGAGCGAGGATCACCGGGAAATCCTGCTGCTGCGTTTTCTCGACGGCCTGAGTCTCGCGGAAATCGCCGGCGCTACCGGCATCCCGCTGGGCACGGTAAAATCCCGCCTTCATCACGCGCTGTCCCGGCTGCGGGAAAACCCGGAAACCCGCGAATTTTTCCAACGTTGAACCCAATCTTTTTCCCAAGCCTCATAAGATCATGAAACCGGAATCTCAGGAAAATCCAACCGAAGACGGCTGCGGCACCGTCCCGCCCGAATTCCTCGCCGCGCTCCGCCGCCTCCGGCAAATCCCCGCGGTTTCCGCCGAAGTGGACCACGCCGTCCTGTCCGCCGCCAAAACTCATTTCCCGGCCGGGACGAAAAAGCGGCCTCCGGTTTGGTGGTGCCTCCCCTTTGCCGCAGCCGCCTGTTTTTTGCTCGCGTGGCTCATTCTCCGGCCCGCCGTTCCGGTGACTCCTGCCTCCGCCCGCCAGGAAGACGCCGCTGCCGTCATCCTGCGGGAAGTCACCGCGTTGTATCCGAATCAAGTCATCGCCATCACCCGTAATACCCGGGGTCTCCAGCTCACACTTGCCGATCAGCCGAATGTCGTCGCGGGAAAACCCCTCGCGCTCAAAATCTGCGAACCGCACGGTTGCGAGGAAATCATCACCTTCAGCGGCCAGCGGATCGAAATCGCGGGCCACACCGTGCAAGTCCGGACCGAAAACAACGGCCGCGTCATACTCGATGGCGACCGGTTTTTTTGGAGCAACGATCCGCACGAAGCCGCCTCACCGGGACTTCACATCGAATCCCGCACACTCTGAACCCCATCATGTCATTCATCCCCGCCATCCTCGGATTCGTCTGCCTGCTGCCAGCCGTTTGCCTGGCGGAGCCACCCGGTTTTCTGGTCCCGGCGGTGGATCCGGGAACCGCCGTCTCCTCCGCGCCCGTTCCCGCCACTTGGGCGCATGCGGGTCGGGAAGCGGTTCTTCATCTGGATTCCCCGTCGGCCCGGGAACTTTCCTGCACGATCTATCAAATTCAAGGGGCGCTCGCCCTGCCGCTCGTGAAGGACATGCCGCTCCCGCCGCTCGTTTCCGGAGTCAACACCCTGAAAATCCCGCTGCCGGAGGCCGCCAAACGCGGGAAACTTCTCTGCAAAATCACCGGCGGCGGCGAAACCGTCGCCAACCTCCGCGTGAATCTCCTTCCCGCCGATGCCTGGGACAGCCTCTCCAGGCTCGCCCAGGACGGCAAAGTTTTCATCTCCCCCGGCTGCGCCGCCTTTCTCTCCTGGGCCGCCGACCACTCCATCCCCAGCCACTCCGCCTGCCCGGCCACTGATTTCTATTTCGGAAAACCCGCTGGAAACCCCGACGCCCCACCACCCGCCCGCACCGTCATTTACGAACTCGAAGCGGACGACTCGTTTCCCATCCTCGAAATCCGAACCACCCCGGCGGGAACCAAAATCCTGCTGCCTCCCGGTTTTTTCGCCGCTCTTCCCGACTCTCCTTCCGCCCAAGCCATTCTTTTGAAATCCCTCCGCCTTCTGCCATGAAACTGCTCCATTTCCTCCTCGCCTGCGCCACCCTCGGCCTTCTCCCGGCCATCGCCGGGGAAACCACTCCGGTTTTTTCCGTAGGTATCCTCCCGTTTTCCGAAACGGACGACACCAAAAGCCTCGGCGCGTCCGCTTCCGATCTCCTCTCCGCCCAGCTCGGCATGTCCGGCCAATTTGTTCTCGTCGAGCGGGCGCAACTCGACGCCGTTCTCTCCGAACAAGGGCTCGGCCTCTCCGGTGCCATCGACCCCCAATCCGCCGCCAAAGTCGGAAACCTCAGCGGCGCGCAGATCCTCGTTACCGGCCGCGTTTTCAAAGCCGGAAAAACCACCTACTGCATCGCGAAAGCCATCAGCGTGGCCACCGGCCGCAGCCTGCCCGCACAAACCCAGGTGAATGACGGCGATTGGCTCGCCGCCTCCACCCGGCTCGCCACCTCCCTCGCCGCCGCCGTCGCCAAATCCTCCACCGAAATGGCCCCGAAAACCGAAACTCCGGAAGCCCGCATCGAACGGCTCGGAAAACTGCTGGTCGGCAAAACCCCGCCGAAAGTCTGTGTCCGCATTCCCGAACAACATCTTTCCCGCATCGTCCCCGATCCCGCCATCCAGACGGAAATCGAGCTTACCCTCCGGCAGCTGGGCGCCACCATTACCGACACCGCCACAGACGCCGATTTCCTCGTCACCGGCGAGGCCTTCAGCGAACGCGCCGTCCAACTCGGCACCCTCGTCAGCTGCCGCGCCCGCTGCGAACTGACGCTCACCCGGAAATCCCTGCCGGATCAAAAAAACGTCACCCGCCTCACCACCGGCGCGGTCGATCTCGCGGAAAACATCGCGGCGAAACAAGCGCTCCAACACGCGGGCGGGAAACTTGCCGAATGGGTCGTCGCCGAAATCGCCAAATAACCTCCCCCATGCGCTTCTTCCCCTGTTTCGCCGCATTCCTTTTCGTCCTCCTGCTTCCGCTCTTCGCCCGTGCCGGGGATCTTCCGCGCATCGCCGTGGTCGCGGATTCGCCGGAACCCTCGCTCGCCTCCTTCGCCGACCTCCTCACCGTCTCCCTCGCCAACGCATCCAACCAATACACTCTCGTCGAGCGCGGGGAGATCGCCAAACTCGCCTCCGAAGCGGAAATTCAAAAACTCTCCGCCGTCCAACAACCCGCCGCCCTCGCCCAACTTGCCAACGCCGACGCGTTGCTCATCGCCGCCCTCGACAACGGCGATCCCCGTCTGCCGCGCCTCCATCTCCGCCTCACCGCCAGCCGCAGTGGACTCGTTCTCAATTCGCTCATCCTCGGTGGAAAAACGGACGATTTCCCCAAAGCCGCCGAACTCGCCGCGGGCGTCCTGCGCTTCCCCTGCGAACGCCTCACCCGCAGCGACGACAAATCGCCAACCGTCATTTCACTCCTCGGCATCCGCCCGGCCTTTGAAATCGACCGCGCTCTCGAAACCAGCCTCAACCTCGCCGTCGCTCAACAGCTCTCCTCCCAACCCGGCGTCACCGTTTCCGAGCGCTGGCGCATGAACGATCTCGTCTTCGAACGTTCGCTCGCCGAGGAAAAACCGCCCGCCTTCGCCACCGGAAATCTGCTTCTGGACGGCTCCTACACCCGGAAGGGAGACGTTTTTGAAATCACCCTGCGCCTGCGGAAATCCGAAACCGGCCCCGGCGAAACCCACTCCCTCACCGCCACCAGCCCGAAACCCGCCGCCCTCGCCCGGGAAATCGCGCGATTCGTGATTTCCAAAACAACCGCCCCGGGCGAAGCCACCACCTGGGACACCCTCGCCGAAGCCAGGCAATACGCCGAATTGAGCCGCTGGTTGATGAAGCGGAATCTCAATAAAGAAGCCGCTCAAACACTCGAATCCGCAGTTGCTTTAGGCTGCGATGAAGGCCGCCCGTTTCTTTCGCGCGCTTGGGCGTATCAAAAAGACATCGAACAAAAACTCGATCACGCGCCCGCTCGCCCGGAAGTCAATGGATTGGATGAAATTCCCAAGCCCGAGTTTCGGAGGAAATTTATGGCAGCCATCCGAATGTCCCAGTGCCTGATGGAAACGCTGGAAGCGCGGTGGCCGGGCGTTTCCCTCCAAGATTATTCAAATGATAATCGGCTGGATATGGTCAAAGCCCATCTCGAGACCAATTTCAAAATCCTGTTTGCCTTGCATTTGCGGGGGGAACACCTGGATTTTGCTACTGAAGCACGCGCCCTGCGGACGCTTTGCAGCTTTGCAGGGAATTAACCGCGAAAGCGGAAAACGAACTCAAGGTCAATCCGGCCGACAGTTTGCCGCTTTCCTTGTGCATGTTTGAGACTCCCGAAGATGCAGCCGCCGATTTCCAAAGACGATTGCAAGCCAAGCTGGCGGAAGGCAGGGAAAGATACGACGGGAGAAGCTTGAGAAGCAGCCTATGGGAGCAGTTCGAGACGCCCGGGTTATGGGGTTTTATCGATTGGACCCAACCCGACAATGCTCATGGCAAAAAAGTTTGGTTTCAATTCATTCATAAACTCCAGAACTCCCCGGTGCTGCTAGAGAAAGCGGATGGTCTGGCTCTCGAATTCGTTTGCTCCGATGACTCCGCAAGGCAAAACAAAATCCTGACTTCTTACGGCGACCTTCTGGAAACCCATTTGAATGAACTCGCTACTCCTGAAGGAGAGTCCGCGTTGTATAGTTTCCGTGGATACTACATCAAAATGTGGGTGGATCCGACGAATTCTGAATTCCGGCGGAAGATGGCACACGTCCTGGCGAAACTTTGCCGCAACGACGGTCTCTTGGGAACAGCAAGCCTTGAAACCTTGGCTTCCGCGACCCAAGGGTTGCGCTACCTTCGGGAGGATCTCAAAAAAAACATCCCATATCCTGTCGCGAACGAACTATTATCGGCCGTCGAAGATGCGCTGGATCGTTCGAAATCGAACTCACAGTTGACGGGAAAAAATGCTACATCATATCGGAAAGCATTGGAACATGCTGCGGAAGACTTGATCTCCGCCAGTCCGGAACTCGCCAATCAGCGAGTCAAAGCGATGCAGCCTATCGCCGGAGCGGTTCCTATACGCGGCTGGAAACTGGAATCGTCCGATTTTCCCAGAATGAGCAGCGAGATCATGACCTCCACAAATGAAACTTTGTTCATTCCCACCATTCAGCAAGGAGTCCTCGCCTTGAATTCCGAGACCATGACAAGTTCGAAACTGGCCGATCCACCAAACCACAAACCATGGCGGTTGGAAGGTTTTGCGTGTAACAAAAATTCAATGATGGCGTCGATGGGCTCCTCTCTTTATTTCTATCACTTCGGAAACTCCGGCGGTTGGAAAGAAATCGCGGCCCCCGGCGTGTCCGGTCAAACCCCGATCACCTGGTATATTCAGGGATACGACGAAGACTTTTATGTAGGTTCTTATCTGACCGACTCGACTCCGATTTCCCCCCTCATGCTGGCAGGCACCGTCCGGGACGAAAAATTGAATTTGGTGACCTCAAGCAATCGGCGTCCGGCTCTGAATCCCCTCGATAACAAAGATCCGCGGAGTTCGATGCTCAGCTACCGAAACAAAAACGGAGAAACCGTCGTTTTGCTCGGAGGCATTCAAGACCAAGCCTTGCTGACAACACTGGAATCAGGACGCCAACTTTCCGTGCTGGCTTCGATGGGGGTTCCCCAACCACGAGGAGAAGTCCCTCTCTACTGGGATTTTTCCTTCGGACAAGTCCACTACCTCGTTGCCTTTAGCCCCAATCAGGATCAGCCGATCCTCATTTTCAAAGCATCCCACAAGAACTGGCTGCCGAAAGCTTGGCAAGAAATTGCTCCGATGTACGATCTCTCTAAACCGGAATTCGAGGGCGAACCCATCGCCGCAATCGTCCATGATCATCAAATGTGGTTCCTGATGCGGGCCCCCTATAAACCGGGGAGATCCGTCAAAAATGATCCTCAAGGGTTCCGGTTGCTCCGGATGAGCTTGGATCGGAATGAAATCGTTACGATTCCTCTCAACTACGCCTTGCCCAAACCCATCCTTGGGTTGGAAAGAGATGGAGAAAAACCGTTTGAACGGCCGTTGATCAACCCCCGTAGTCTAACCGCCACTTCAAAGGCCCTGTTTTTCGCGGCGTCAGGATACGAACTCCCTCGCATGACAGGCGGTCCTCCCGATTGTGGAGCTCCGGTCCCCGCCCTCCTCTACATCACCTGGGACGACATCAACGCGTGGATCGCGAAAAACGCTCCGGCACAATAGTTCCACCCCATAAGCGGATATCGAGTGCGACAGCCCTCTGCCTCTTTGAATGCAACGGAATAAGAAATTCAACCGCAGATAAACGCAGATGGAATGGATGAATCTTTAAATTCCATCGGTGTTTATCCCCTTCATCTGTGGTTTTATTGATACCCGCAAAAAAAAGTGACGCCGGAAACCCCACAACTACGGAGGAAAATTCGTCACTCTATTATGCGATTATCAATAAAAGCCAAATCCCTCCATCAAACCCGGAAGCAAGCCGCCGCACTCCATGTCTGCGTGACAGTCGCCCCGCATTCTGCATGCTTCCCGGCGTGACTCCTATCAGCATCGCCGCCGTCAAAGAACAAGCCGGAGAAATCCCCGTCGCCGCCGCGATCCATGCGCAGCTCCAAACCCGCGCCACGCGCACGACGAAAGGCGGGAAACCGTATCTCGAACTGGTTTTCGCCGACTCCACCGGGAATTTCACCTTGAAAATCTGGTCGGACGCGCCGAACTACGCCGCCGCCGAAGCCCTGCCCATCGGCTCCATTCTCCGGCTCGAAGCCGAGTGGACACAGAACCAATATGGCGTGAACCCCGCGCACCTCGCGTGGCATTTTCCCGATGAAGCCGCCATCGCCGATTTCCTCGCGGGCGATCCCGCGATCCGCCGCAAGCAGGACGCCGATTTCGCGGAAATCCAGCGCCTCGTCGGCGCCATCACGGACCCCCGCCTGCACACGCTCTGCGCCCATTTCCTGCAAACCATGGGCGAGCGCTTCCGCCGCACCGCCGCCGCGCGGAAAAACCACCACGCCCGCCGTGGCGGACTCGTCGAGCACGTTTCCCAAATGATGCGCTCCGCCGAAGCGCTCTGCCCGGTTTACCCCGAACTGAACCGCGATCTGCTGCTCACCGGCGTGCTGTTCCACGATTGCGGGAAGCTTTGGGAAAACAGCTACCCGAAGAACGGCTTCGCCCAAACCCACAGCATCTACGGCGAAATGCTCGGCCACATCCCGCTCGGCATTGAGCTGGTGAACAAGCTCTGGGGCGACATCCTCGATTCGCCCGACGCGGAAAACTGGAAATCCCTCAAGCCCGCCACCGAGGAAACCCGCCTCCACCTGCTCCACCTCATCGGCAGCCACCACGGCCAGCTCGAATTCGGTTCGCCCGTCCTCCCGCGCACCCCGGAAGCCCACGCGCTCCATCACATCGATAACCTCGATGCGAAAATGGAAATGATCCGCGACGCCTATCAGCAAGCGAATGAAGTCGCCCCCGGCATCTACGACCGCGTGTTTCCGCTGCCCGCAAATCTGGTGAAACCGCTGGCACCGTTTGTAGTCTAACCCTCTAGGGTGTCGAAAAGCACTTTTGCGCCCATTTTACCAGCGGCTCGGATTTGAAATAGACTCCAGCTCGATTGGACTCCCACTCAAAATACCCTTTTCCCTTCTCGTCCAAATCAATCTTCATCACTTGGGTTTTTAGCGATGTATCCGAGTAAAGTTGGAAGACATATCGCGGCTCTCGGTAAGACTGATCTCCTCGCTCGATTTTTCGCATTTCTTTGAAAAACCCCACGGTCTCGTACGCGGATAAAACATGCCCCGACGTTGGTTTCTGCAGATCTACTACCTGAACGACCAGCGGTCCTTTTGTCTTTGATAGAACGAGATCGAACGTTTCTCGCGGCGCTTTCTCACAGGCGACAAGCAAAGAAAGTAACAAACAGACCAAGAGCTTTTTCATACAGCGGCGATTTTACGATCTATTACCCGCTTTCAAAGATCTCGCTTCCGCTAAAATCGAATCGGCATCAAGTATCATGAATTCCGAATCGGCAGCCTCCATTCCGGGCTTCAATTCGTGATACAACTTTCCCCATTTTTCGTTTTCGATTGGATGAGCCGAATCACCCGCAAGTCTGACATTCACGCCTTCCGCCATGATTTGAAAATGCGTTTGCCTTACAAAAAATCAAGAAAGCAGGACAACCGCCGCCTTGACCATGCACACGATTTCGCGTAAATACATACTCATGAAATCGCGCGTGACCATCACTCTGGATCCGCAAATCCATCGTTTGGCGAAACAAGCGGCTTCGCGGAAACACACCACCGTTTCCGGCCTGATCGAGTCTCTGCTGGAAGCGGAAACCGAGCGTCCTCAGGAAGATCTGGTCGCCACCATGACCGGGATCAGCACACTCCGCGCTCCGGCTCCCGGAAGTGATCCACTCTACGATGCCTTGCAGGCGAAATACGCCCGCGAATGAAGATTTTCCTCGATACCGACGTGCTGCTCGACGTCGCGCTGGATCGCCAGCCGCATTCGGAAGCCAGCGTAAGCGTGTTGCGCTGGGTGCAGGACGGCGGACATGCCGCAGTTGCGTGGCATTCGTTGGCGAATTGCTCGTATTTGCTTAAAGGCGGCAGAGCTTTTCTTGAAAAACTGCTGCTCCTCGTCGAAGTGGCATCCGTCGGCACGGAAGACGCGAAACGCGCGCTCGCCTTGCCGATGCCCGATTTCGAAGACGCCCTGCAAGCCTCCGCCGCGCTGGCTTGGGGCGCGGATTTCATCATTACCCGGAATTTACCCGACTACCGCCACTCGCCGATCCCTGCGATCTCTCCCGCCGATTTTCTGAGAGACTGTCTTAAAATTTCCAACTCCCCGTCGAAAAATGAAACGCTGGAGACAGACAAAGAAATTTAAACCGCAGATAAACGTTAAGAACGCAGATGGAAGAAGGGATCTGACAGTATCAGAAAAATCTCTTTTATCTGCGTCCATCCTGTTCATCTGTGGTTGAAGAAATTTTCTCTCTAATTCCCACCATGCACCCCTTCCTCGCCCCTGATTTTCTCGTCCGCTGGTCCACGCTCGTTCCATCCGCCGTCGAGCCGGACATCCGCCACGCCTTGGAACTCGCGAAACAAAACATCGAAAAAATCTGCGCCCAAGACCCCGCGAAGGCCACTTACGAATCCGCCTTCGTCGCGTTGGAAAATGCCACGGACGAGCTGAACCACGGTTGGGGCCGCCTGAATCATCTCGATTCCGTCAGCGATTCCCCCGCGCAACGCGAGGCGCTGAACAAGATGCTGCCGGAAGTGACCGAGTTTTACTCCTCCATCGCGCTCAACGACCGCCTGTGGGCCGTCATCAAGGCCGCCGGAGAAAGCCCGGAAATCGCGAAACTCACGCCCGTCCAGCAACGCCACGTTGAGGAAACCCTCGCAAGTTTCCGCGATTCCGGCGCCGATCTCCCGCCGGACCAGAAAGCCCGCATCGCCGCCATCGAGTCCGAGCTTTCCAAGATCACCAAGCAATATTCCGAACACGTTCTCGATTCCACCAACGCCTGGGAACTTGTCATCACCGATGAATCCCGGCTCGCCGGTCTGCCGGATTCCGCCAAGGCCGCGGCCGCCGCGAACGCCCGCGCGAAGGGCATCGAAGCTCCCGCGTGGCGCTTCACCCTGCAATTTCCCTCCATGTTTCCCGTCATGCAGCACGCGCACGACGAGGAACTGCGCAAGCAGGTCTGGGAAGCCTCCACCAAAATCGGCGGCTACGGCGAGTATGACAACACCGCGCTCGTCTGGGAGATCCTCAAACTGCGCCAGGAAAAGGCCGGAATTCTCGGCTTCCCGAATTTCGCCGATCTCAATCTCCAGCGCCGCATGGCGAAAAACGGCGAAACCGCGCTCCGTTTCACCGAAGACCTCCACGCCCGCATCCAGCCCGCCTATCACGCGGAATACAAGCAGCTCGCCCAATACAAAGCCGCGAAAAACGGCCAGCCGGAAACCTTGCTCGAGCCATGGGAAGTCGCGTACTGGTCCGAGAAACAACGCCAGGAAAACTACGATTTCGACGAAGAAGCGCTCCGCCCGTATTTCCCCGTCACCGGCGTCATGGCCGGCATGTTTGAAATCGCTTCCGTCCTTTTCGGCATCTCGATCCGGCAAAAAGAAACGATCTTCATCGATCCTTCTTCCAACTCTCAACCCTCAACTCCCAACTCTCAACTCGTAGAAACCTGGCACCCCGAAGTTTCCTTCTACGAGATCCACGACACCGCCACCGGCGCGCATCTCGGCTCGTTCTACGCCGACTGGCACCCGCGTGAATCCAAACGCGGCGGCGCGTGGATGAACTCCCTCCACACCGGTGGAATCGGCGAGCCGCACCTCGGCCTCATCATCGGCAACATGTCGCCGCCTGTGGACGGCAAGCCCGCGCTGCTCACCCACAATGAAGTCGAAACGATTTTCCACGAATTCGGCCACCTCCTCCACGGCCTGCTCAGCAACGTCCCGGTGAAATCGCTCGCTGGAACCTCCGTCGCCTGGGATTTCGTCGAGCTTCCCTCCCAGATCATGGAAAACTTCTGCTGGGACCGCGCATCGCTCGACCTCTTCGCCCGCCATCACGAAACCGGCGAACCGATCCCCGACGAGCTGTTCAATAAAATGATCGCCGCGAAAAACTACCTCAGCGCCTCCGGTTTCATGCGCCAGCTTTCGTTCGGAAAACTCGATCTCGAGCTTCATTCGCAACTCGCCAAATACCTCGGCCGCGATCTCGACGAAGTGGACCGCGAAATCCTCGCCGACTACCGCGCGCCGCTGAAAACCGATTCACCCTCCATGACCCGCCGTTTCGGCCACCTTTTCAGCAGCCCCACCGGCTACGCCGCCGGTTACTACTCCTACAAATGGGCGGAAGTTCTCGACGCCGACGCCTTCACCCGCTTCCAGAAAGAAGGCGTCCTCAATCCCGAAACCGGCCGCGCCTTCCGCGAACACATCCTCAGCAAAGGAAACTCCCTGCCCCCGGACGAACTCTACCGCCGGTTCATGGGCCGCGACCCCGAACTGGAACCCCTGCTAGTCCGCGCCGGTCTCGCCGGGCTTCCGTGAGGGCGTCGGTTTCTTGGGGGGGAATCCACGGCGTTATTCTTTGGAGAGCGAGTTGATCGCGTCCACGGAAATGGTTTGTTCCCTGGCGATGCGCTCGATGGTTTCGATGATTTCGGCGGCGTTGTCTTCGAGCAGGCGCTGCTCGCTGCGGCCGAGGCGGCGGAGATTCGTATCCATCAGGCAGAGCGAGCCGATGGTGTGGCCGCCGGTGGTGGTGAGCGGCGCTCCGGCGTAAAAACGGAGGCCGAGCCGCCGGACGAGCGGGTTGTCTTTGAAGCGCCGGTCGCGGCTGGCGTCTTCGATGAGCAATGTTTCACCGCCGGTGATGACGTGGTGGCAAATGGAGGTGTCGCGCGGGATTTCGGTGAGGTCTTCCGGCAGGCCCTGGCTGACTTTGAAAAGCTGCCGGTCGCTATCGATGAGGTTGAGGGAAACCATCGGCACATCGAAAACGTGCGCGGCTTTTTTCGTGAGCCGCTGGAGGGCGGCGGTGGGGAAATCGCCGGTGATGCGGAGGCGTTCGAGCGCGCGGAGGCGTTCGGCTTCCTGTCCGGGAGAGGGTTCGACGGGCAGCGGGCGGGTGATTTCCGAGGCGAAAGCCTGGCACTGTGCGAGAGCGTCTCCGAACGAGCGGAAAACAAGATCGATGCCCGCGGCTTTGAGGATTTCCGCGTCTTCCTGCGGGTCGTTTTCGCTGCCGAGAAGGAACACGGCGATTTTCTGATCGGGCATCAGGCGGCGGATTTTCTCCGTGAGATTCCGGGCATGGAACGCGGTGCTGGGGGAAACGGCGGCGAGGATGACGAGATCGACGAGGTGTTTTTCAAACCCGGCGATGAGTTGGCCGGGCGCGCGCTTGCCGATGGTGGCGCGGGCATTGAGCGAATGGTGGCGGAGCATTTGCGCGAGCATCAGACCGGTGGTGCCGTCGCGGTCGGCGCGGGCGCTGAGGATTTCGATCCGGCAGTTGGTTTCGGATGAATCCACGAGCGGTTTTTCCGGAAGGTCTTCGATGAGGTCGCGCAGGGCGATGGTGAATTTCGTGTGTTCTCCCGCTTCCAGCAGGCCGTCGCGGAAATCGGATTCAGCGGCGATGAGGACGGGCGCGAGGACGTTGTCGTAGAGATCGAGGACGCTGTTGTTTTTTAGATAGGCATCGACGAATTCCGCCTCGTCGTGATGCCCGGCGCGGAGGAGCCGGTGATAGCAATCTTCCGCCGGGGTGAGGGCTTCGTCTTCACCGAGCGCGATGTTGAGAAACGAAAGCCGCGGGATGTGCTGGCCCATGACGACGAGGCACACGGTGATGGGCGTGGCGAGCACGAGGCCGACGGGGCCCCACATCCACGTCCAGAACACGGCGGCGACGATGAGGGCGATGGAGGAAACGCCGGTGCTGGAGCCGTAGAGCCAGGGTTCGAGGACGTTGTTGCTGATCAGCTCGATGACCACGAACAGGCTGATGGTTAGAATCGGCGGGAGCCAGCTGGGGGAAACGGCGAGGGAAATGAGGATGGGAAACGTGGCGGCGATCCACGGGCCGATGTAGGGAATGAAGCGCAGTACGGTGGCGAGCGCGCCCCAGAGAATGGCGTTCGGCACGCCGATGAAATAGAGACCGATGGCGAGCGGAATGCCGTAGGTGACATTGACGACGAGCTGCATCAGCAGGTAACGGCGGATGCGTTGGCCGGCATCGTCCATCGCGCGGGTGGTGAGACTGATGCGGCCTTGGCCGATGAGGCGGACGGTGCGGTTCCGCAGATCGTCCCATTTCAAAAGCATGAAGGCGACGAGGAGGAAAACGAGTGCCGAGGTGCCGAGCGGGCCGAGCACGGGAGCGAACCAGGTGCGGGCGAGTTCGAAGGGATTTTGCGAAGGATTTTCCACGACGCGGACGGCTATGGCCTCGGAGTGGGCGTCGGATTTTTTCGCTTCCGGCTCGGATTTCAGGACGCTGGGGACATCTTGTTTGAGATCTTCGAGCGCGGCGGAGAGTTTGGTGAAAACGCCGTCTTCCGGGATTTTGATCGAGCGGAGTTTCGAGCGGATGTTTTCCTTGTAGCCGGGGAAGCGCTCCGCGAGATCGACGGCTTGATGCGTGATGACCCAGGCGGAGGAAACCGCGAAGGTCAGGATGAGCCCGAGCGCGATGAGGACGGCGGGGATGCGGTGGAGAAAGCGTTCGAGTTTCCCGACCAAGGGAGCGAGGAGAAAGGAAATGAGCAGCGCGAGAGCGAGCGGGATGAGCACCTCGCGTCCGAAGAACAGCGCGGAAATGATGGCGGCGGTGAGCAGGACGAACCGGATGCTGCCGAGGGAATCGCCCGCAGGCTTGCGCGGTGGTGCCGGACGGAGCGGCGCTGGAGAAGGGGAGGCAGCCATGTGTCCGCCAAGATGGCGTTTGTCGCGGGATCTTGCAAGGGCCGGAGGATCGTTCCGGTGAAGGGGAAGAAATTTTGAACCGCGGATGAACACGGATGGACGCAGATGGAAGAGAGGATTTTATGAAACCGGAAAGAGATCTTCTCATCCGCGGTTCCTTTCTTTTTGCGTGAGAAGGCCGCGTGGACGTTTTATGAAACGGCATGATCATTCAGAAATCGTGGCAGGATCTGCCGAGTGGTGGGAGCGTGATGCGCAGCGCGGTGTTTCGTCCGGTGCGTGAGGGGAGCTATCCGGCGGTGATTTTTTACTCGGAGATTTTCCAAATCACGGAGCCGATCGCGCGGACGGCGGCGTTTCTCGCGGGGCATGGTTACGTGGTGATCGTGCCGGAGGTTTTCCATGAGCTGAACCCGATTGGAACCGTGCTGGCCTACGACGATGCGGGGAAAGATAAGGGAAATGCGGATAAATTCACCAAGCCGCTCACCGCGCACGATCGCGATACGGCGGTGCTCGTCGAGTGGCTGAAAGCGCGGGATTTTTGCAATGGAGCGATCGGCTCGTGGGGCGTGTGTCTCGGCGGACATCTGGCGTTCCGCGCGGCGCTGCATCCGGAAATCCTCGCGGCGGGATGTTTTTACGCGACGGATATCCATTCGGAGACGATGCCTGCGGGCGATGGCAAACAAACCATCGAGCGGCTGGATGAAATCAAGGCGGAGGTCTTGATGCTGTGGGGCCGGCAGGACCCGCACGTCCCGGTGGAAGGCCGGAAATCGCTCTATCAGCGGTTCACGGATGCGGGGCTGGATTTCACCTGGCACGAGGTGAACGCCGCCCATGCGTTCCTGCGCGATGAAGGCGAACGCTACGATCCGGAGCTGGCGCTGCTCGCGCAACGGCTGGTGCTCGATCTTTTCCATCGGGCGCTCCGGCGTTGACCCTCCGGAAACTTCGGCTATGAGATAGGACAAGCCAATAAAACCATGAGCTCAGATCAGGAAAACCCGACCCCGCAAGGCCCGCCACCTCCGGATTTCGTCAATAAACCGACGCCTCCGCCGAACATTCCGGCTCCCAACATTCCACCGCCGAATGTCGCGCCGGTGAATGTGCCGCCACCGAGCGCCGCTCCTGCGGGCGAGCCGGTCTCCGCGCTGAAGCCGACATTTTCCGAACCACCGCCGAAGCCGTCCGAAGAGGTTGCGGAGGAAGTCGCGGAATCGGAAGCGGGTGCGCTGGCTTCCGTGAACAACCGGATTGTGGCGGTGCTGATCGATAGTTTGATTTCCATCGGCTTGGCACTCGTCGTTTCCTTCGTGTTTCGGGGCCATTTGGGCATGGTGAGCAAGCTTGTTGCGGTGGGCTATCTGTTGACTCGCGATTCCCTGCCATTTTTAGGAGGTCAAAGTATCGGCAAGAAGGTCATGAAAATTCAGGCCGTGACTAAAGACGGCGCGTCGCTCGCCGGAAACTGGGAGCCGGGCCTTATCCGCAATGCGGTGCTGCTCATTCCGTTTTTCTCACTGGTTGAACTCATCGTCCTGCTGACCCGCGACGGCAAGCCGGAACAAGGCTACCGCCTCGGCGACGAATGGGCGAAAACCAAAGTCATCAACGCCCCTGCCGCGACGCCGCAGGGGTGAGGAGCTGTTTTTTGAAAGTGGCTGCGCGGGTTTCGTGCAGCCGCTTTTTTGTGCCGGGCCGATGTGAACATCAGCGGTCCCTTGCGATTGATTAGTCATAATTTGCTCCGCGCTTGAGACCCCGCGGATTCCGCTGATAGTGGAATCCTATGCGCACCGAATCCGACACCATGGGCCAGATCGAAGTTCCGAACGAACGCTACTGGGGAGCCCAGACCCAGCGCTCGCTGAAATACTTCGCCATCGGCCACGACATCATGCCGCGCGCGATGATCCGGGCGCTCGGGATTTTGAAAAAAGCCTGCGCGCGGGTGAATGCGGATCTCGGGAAAATCACCGACGTAAAATACCAGCTCATTTCCGAAGCGGCGGATGAAGTGATCGCCGGGAAACTCGACGCCGAGTTTCCCCTGCGCGTCTGGCAAACCGGCAGCGGCACCCAGACGAACATGAACACCAACGAGGTGATTTCCAACCGCGCCATCGAAATCGCAGGCGGCGTGATGGGATCGAAAACACCGATCCATCCGAACGACGATGTGAATTGCTCGCAATCCTCGAACGATACGTTCCCGACCGCCATGCACATCGCGGCGGTGGAAGAAGTGACCCATCGCTTGCTCCCGGCGTGCCGGGTTTTCCGCGATGCTCTGGAAGCGAAGCGCGTGGAGTTCAACGACATCGTGAAAATCGGCCGCACCCACTTGCAGGACGCCACTCCGGTGACGTTCGGCCAGGAATTTTCCGGCTATGTTTCATTGATCGACCGCGATATCGAGCGCATCGAGCAAGCACTCGTCGGTCTGCGCGACTTGGCGATCGGTGGCACGGCGGTCGGTACCGGCTTGAATTCCCACCCGGAATTCGCCGGGCGGGCCGCAGCGGCCATCGCCGATCTCACCGGCCTGCCGTTTGCCAGCCACCCGAACAAATTCGCCGCCCTCAGCGCGCACGATGAATTCGTTTTCGCCTCCGGCGCGTTGAAAACCCTCGCCGCCTCCCTGATGAAAATCGCCAACGATCTCCGCTGGCTCGCCAGTGGTCCGCGTTGTGGTCTCGGCGAACTCAGTTTACCCGAAAACGAACCCGGCTCCTCCATCATGCCCGGCAAGGTGAATCCGACGCAGTGCGAAGCCATGACCATGGTCGCCGTGCAAGTCATGGGAAATGACACCGCCATCGGCATCGCCGCCTCGCAGGGGAATTTCGAGCTGAACGTCTTCAACCCGCTGATGATCCACAACTTCCTCCACAGCGTGACCCTGCTCAGCGATTCCATGGAAAGCTTCGCCGAGCACTGCCTCGCGGGCCTGCGGGTGAACCGGGAAAAAGTGAACGAATACCTCAACAGCAGCCTCATGCTCGTCACCGCGTTGAATTCCCACATCGGCTACGACAAATCCGCCGCCATCGCGAAAAACGCCCATCACCAAGGCATTTCCCTCAAACAATCCGCCCTAGCCAGCGGCCACCTGACGGAAGAAGAATTTGACCAGTGGGTCGTGCCCGAGCGGATGACCCGGCCTTGAGGGTTGGTGTTTGTCATCGAAATTTCAGGAAACGCGCGGATGGTGATTGCATGACGGATGTTTTCACCCCGGAAAAGCGCTCGGAAGTCATGTCCCGCATCCGGGGCGGGAACACCAAACCGGAGCTCGCACTGCGCTCCATGCTCCACCGCATGGGCTATCGGTTCACCGTCAACGGCCCGAAAAACAAATCCCTTCCCGGAAGGCCGGATCTGGTTTTGCCGAAATTGCGCACCGTCATTTTCGTCAACGGTTGTTTCTGGCACGGCCACGAAGACTGCCCCGATTTCCACCTGCCGAAATCCCGAACCGATTGGTGGATCGCGAAAATCGAAGGCAACATCGCCCGCGACCGCCGCGTCCAAGCCGAACTCCAAGCGCTCGGCTGGCATGTCGTCACCATCTGGGCCTGCGCTTTGAAAAACACAGCCGCCCGGAAGTGGCTGGAAAAGCGGATTCCGAAGCTGCTGGGAAAGACCTGATCCTTACTGGGAAACAGCTATCTCGTAAGCCCGCCATTCCTTCATTCTTCGTCCTTACTGCGCGCAAAACACGATGTGATGGTTAATCTTTTTTGCCGAGACATACAGGCTCTTCCGGCAATTGCACTCCGGGTGCAATTTTTCGAACAAGATCTCTCGCTCCAGCGTAAGTTTTCCGGTCCGCAATATGTTCTAGCAGTCCATTCTCGCCAATGCCGTAAAATCCAAAATAAGGATTTCCGTAGTTTTCATCAAACGGTTCATCATCTGGAGTGAATGGAACTATATCGCCATCCACCAAATCGTCGCGCACCGTCTGAATTCTGAACTCCTTGAATGCAGAATCTGGAACTGGATTCACCATGCGGATGTCGACGGGAAGACAGAGCGAGTCATTCAACCGAACCGGGAGCCGAAGCTGATAAGCGATCAGCAGACAGGATTTCTCATCGAATCCAGCAAGCCCATCAGGTTCCATCACTTGGAGACAAGCCGCCCCAAAACAATCCTCCAGAAAATATGGCCAAACTTCCGGAAACTCCTCGAATGCAACATGTAGACACGCCCACTTTTCAAACATTTCACCGGCACGCATCACCTCGCGCATCAGCTGGTCCACGCCATGATAAGTATTGCTAAAATTCAGGGAAGGATCGCTTTCCGCCCGCTTGCCGCATTCATTCCAAATGGAGATCGCGGAGGCAAACACCGCTGCCGGATCAATCTCGCATTTCGATAATTCATTGTTCTGACGATTCATTGCCATGACGGCCTGGCCGGGATTCTATCAGACAACAAGCTCGAAGTGATGGCGGTGAGGAAAAACCTTCTTACCGTGCTTTCTTTTTGCACTTCGCCGCATGGCGCTCAAGAAAGTCCGTAGAAGGGGTAAACTTCTCCGGTAGGATAAGCTTTCTTCCCTCGAACCGGGTCAACCATTCCGTGATTTCCTCCGCTTCTTTCGATTGCTTTGCCTGCTTGTAAACAAGGGGTGAAAAACGAATTTCAAAACCGCGATCAATCCACATCAGATGACGGTCGAAAACACGGTCGTGCAAAGCATTCAGACAAAGTCCGTTCTTCGGATTGAGACGATTTTCCTCATCCTCTGCCCATGACAAAATGTGGCTGGCATTGAGCAGCGTCCGGTTTGTGAGACCAGTGACACAACAACGGAAATCATATGCAGAAAGAATCCGGCGTCTGAAAAAACTCTGGTTTACCCGGATGCGAATTACGGCTTCCCGTTCAATTCCTTCTTTCGGCAAATCATCAGTTTCGATCTCGGTGGAATCTTCCAGTGTGATTCCCAAACGAGAGGCAACCAGTCGCTCGCTTTTTAAAATCAGCTCTTCCGGTTGCTTGGCGAATTCCTGCCAAATCTCGGCCTCTCCCTTCGCCCCTCTTGCCAGCCCCTTGATTCCCCGCGCCTGCAGGACAGGATCGAATCGGGAGAAGTTTGCCAGTTTCAAAGAAGCCGATCCCACCTTTCTTCCCAATAAAGCGGCCAATTCGATCACTTTAGGATTTCTCATGTGAATGGAGCCGAAGGGAATCCTGTTGTACAATTCAAACGCAATGAGATGTTCTTCATAGGTCCATCCTTTTCCGTCTCGTTCAGTGGAAATGGGAAGGCCTGCGGCTCCTTGCTGACATTTCGGGCATTTGCGTTGGAATGCATCGGTGCTGTTACAGCCGTAGATGTGACGGCAATCGCGACATTTCAAAACCCACACTTTGGCGTTATCATCCGTGCCGCGAGCCTCCGTGATCCGGAGCAATTGCTGGCGGTTTCGATTCATGTCGCCGGGCGCTTTCATACGGCTAATATGGTCTTGGCATCGGATGAAATGGAAGGGAATCTGTCGAAATGAGGTTTGGAATTCATCACCTCCTATTGGCGGTTCAATGCATACTCTCGGTAGAGCCGGGCAAGTCTTTCCTCGTCGTATTCCAGATCCTGCATGTAAGTCTCGATGCATGGCTTCATCGACTTTTGCCCCAAATCCTTGCCGGTAAGGCCGACGGGATTTTTTGGATCTTCTTCCAGAAAGATATGGAGATCTTTGCCGATGAGAACGGTTTTGTGCGTTTGGTGGGCGAAAGGGTGTTCGATGCCATATCGGTCTTTGGCATTGCGGATGGCTTCGTCAATTTTCTGAAACGAAACGCCGTAATCCGCACGAAGGGAACGGATGGCGAGGGCTTCTACGAAATCGACGAAGGTGATGCGTTTCCCTTCACGATCAACAATACCGGCGTGGCGCAGCGGCTGGCGTTTCCCTCCCGCCGAAGAACCAACGGTTCAGGGTATTTTGCGGCATCCGGGCATACCGGGCCACCTCGGCAAGCGTATAAACGCCGAGTCCCCCGGTAGCTGCATCAAGGATACTGACCATGTTGATGGCCGAAAGATAGTGGATCACGGGCTTGCCGCCAAGTGATTCTGGCGAAAGGTGATTTGCGGTAAATCAATCCCCGCTCTTCAGCACTTTGATGGAAGCGTCTTGCGGGATGTTCACTTTACCGAATATCTTCATTTTTCTCTTATCTTCCTTTTGTTTATCGAGGAGTTTGCGCTTTCGGGTGAGGTGTCTCAGAATCACCGGAAGAGTTTGAGATACGGTTCGAAGAGGAAAATGCGGTCACGTTTAGCACCGGTGATCTCCCGAAGGAGTTTGTTTTCGAGGAAGCGCTCGATGAGCTTGTAGGCGGTAGGGAGTGAGATGGATGCGGCCTCGGAAACGTGCTGGGCATTCACCCAAGTGTGGGTGAAAAGATGACGGAACAGGGCCAAGCCAGCGGCTCCTTGGGATTTCCACCCGTGGATTTCCTTTTCCCAATGCGCTTGGAACTTGAGAATGCGGTCAAAAGTTTCCACGCCGTGCTTTGCGGTTTCCGTGATGCCATCCAAGAAGAAGTGGAGCCAGCCGGATAGATCGTTATCGCTGCGGACCCGGCTCAGACGATCATAGTATTCCTCGCGGTTGCGTTCGAGATAGTCGGAAAGATAGAGGACGGGTTGTTTGAGGATGCCTTGGGAAAGCAGGAAAAGCGGGATCATGAGCCGCCCGATCCGGCCATTGCCATCGAGGTAGGGGTGAATCGTTTCAAACTGATAATGCATGATGCCGACTTTGAGGAGTGGCGGCAGGTGAAGTTCTTTATTGTGGGCGAAGAGTTCGAGATCACCCATGAGTCCGGGGACGTTTTCTTGGCTGGGAGGAACGAAACGGGCGTTGCCGGGATTGGAGCCTCCGATCCAGTTTTGGCTTCTGCGGAATTCACCCGGTGTTTTCCGATCACCCCGGACTCCTTCCATCAAAACCGCATGGGCGTCGCAAAGCAGCCGGTTGGAGAAAGGCAGGTTTTGGAGACCATCCACGGATTGGCGTATGGCACGGATGTAGTTGTTCACCTCACGCCAATCATCCCGGCGCTCAATAGCGATTTCTTCCTCAGGCAAAATGGCTTCTTCGATCTCTGTCTGGGTGTCCTCGATTTTGCTCGATTGGGTGGCTTCTTTGGTGACGTGCATCTGCACGAACAGGTCGAGGTTCGGCACGTATTCGGAAAACATGTCGAGACGTCCGAGTTGGCGATCCGCCCGGCTCAGTGCTTCCTGAACACGGGGGTCGTCGATCCTCCATGGCTTGTTGATCAAAGATGGCTCAAAACTTCGGTAGCCATCCCGTTTCGTCCAAGTCCCTGATTCGTAGGAGTTCATACCTACTAAAATTCAACGCAGGAAATTTAAATAGAGCAAGTCGCTAATTAAATTTATTGATGTTTTTTTAATTAGTGAGTGCTCTTAGTAAAAATCTACGCCTCGTTTTTAGAGGACAGGAATCAATCCCCGCTCTTCAGCACTTTGATGAAGGAGTCCCGAAGGGATATCGAACTTTCCGGCTTGCTCCGCTATCTCCCGATCTCATTCTGTGCAAAATCATGAAAAACTTGTATAGCTGGACCCTTGTCGAAGGCCGGATTCCCGGACAGCCGGAAACCCGTTCGCCAACCATTTCCCAAGTGATTGCCGCCATCGAAGCGATCACTCCGGAAATGGATGATTCTTACGTGATTCTTTCTGCCCCTCCAGAGGGGAACACTGAATCGAATTACTGCCAAATCCTTGCTGTGGAGGAGGGGTATTGGTGTGAGATTCGGCTTTTTGGTTCGAGTGGGGACGATTTCCGCCACTATCGGCTGCTCCATCCGGATGAATTTGGAAACGCCGGATCATTTCCGCTGGATCATCCGGATTGGGTGGATGGCTACGACCCGGATCTTCAAACGGTGCTGTCGGTTTTCACCGGATTCATGGAAGCTCCCCATGCTTTGCCCGAGGTAGGGAAATGGGAGTGGGTGGATATAACGGAAGAAATCGACGAGCAATGAAGGAAATGGATGATAGAAGCCAGCCGCGAAGCTGGAATCCATGCACGTGGATTTTGAATGGTTGGGAACGGAGGAATTATTATGAGTAGTTATGATGACGTGGTGGTGGTTGAGGAGGCCGAGAAATGGTTTCCGGATTGCGAGGATCTTTTGATATGGGCTTGGGATGATGCCGAACCCGGAAGATGCCATCCTTTACGGGTGGTTTCGGCTTGGGAGGATGGAGCGGATTTCCCGAAGCAAATCGGAGTAAGAGATGAGGGTTTTCTGGTCCGGGTTCTGGAAAGGGAATGGCAGCGGAGTGGATTGGCTCCGGCATCCATGCCGCGTTTGGAGGCACGGATGGATCAAGCGGGAAGATGCGCGTGGAGGATGGATCTGCGCGATGCTCCCGAGAACGTGAGAATTGCCATAGGAAGGGCTTTGATCCGTGAGGAATCCCTCCCGGCGTGGGACTTCGATTGGGAAAATCTGGCTTATCCCGAGTATTCCAAAACCTGTGTGATTTCCACTGACGACGGCCGCTATTTCTACGAGCCGGAGGAAGTGGAACTGGTGAGCTTCATGGAGGAGATGCTTCCCGAGCCGGATGTGCCATGCTATTTCATGTTGCTGTTCCAGAAACGGTGCTATTTCCAAGTATGGATGCACCCGGAGGGCGTGATTGTCGAAATCCGGTTTTGGCAGAATCTTATTGAGAGAAAATTCACCCATTGGATCGCGGCCACTGCACCATCTCCGGTTCCCTGCAGAAAGGTCGGCAGCGTGTCTGTAGCGGAGGAGCATTTCATCCCTTTTGAAGCGATGATGAATATGGGGCTTTCTTTTTTTGAAAACCCGGACGTTTTGCCGGAGAGGGATGGGATTTTCTGGCTAAAGAAGGAGGAACATCGGTGACATTTTCACACATCCCGCATGAACACGCGGGCGGCGACGCGCAGCCAATCGCCATGCCATTCTTTCGATTCAAGGCGGGAGAAAAGGAATTTTCCGGCGTCCATCAGGCGGGCGAGAATCTCATTCCGGTCGCGCGGGATGTAACCGAGTTTTTCTCCTGATTTTGTTAGTATTAGGATCGCGAGAGAGTCGTGGGGATTATCGGTTTCGCGGCGCAGGACGAGGGCGTCGCCGTTGGAAATTCCGGGTTCGATTTCCCGGATGGGAACATGGGAAGTGCCGGCCACGTGAGTCTCGATCAGGAAGATTTCCTTAGCGAACGGAGAGGACAGTCCGCCACCTGCTTGAAGATGGGCGTGGAGCAGGGCAAGCTGCTGTTTTTCGATGGGTTGGAGAGGGTAGTCGTTCATGGGCGGTCAGTGGCCGAGAAGTTGGTTGAGCCATTGTCGGCGTTCTTCGATGAGGGCGAAGGCCGCAGTGATGCGTTCGTGGATTTCCATGCGGCGGGCGTCAGTGGCGGCAGGTTCGTCCAATAGGGGGATTTGATCGAAAGGCCATTCCTTGCGGCGGGCGGCGAGTTTAAGGAGCAGCCGATCGAGGTGTAGGCGGAGTTTTTCCACGGTGGAGCGGAGAGTCTCCATGGAATCGGGCGAAGGGTTGAGAGTGGAGTCTTCGCGGGTGAGGATTTCCAGTGCGGAAAGCTCGTCGATATCCTGATTTTCGTAGGCGGCGGTGACGCGGTGCCAGAGTTCTGCGGCGGCGGGGGATTGCGAGGGGTGGAGGTCGGGATGAAGCCTGCGGACGAGGGAGCGGAAGGAATCCCGCAGAGCGCGGGCTTTCGCCGGATCAAGCAGGTGGTCGAGGACTTTGCGTTGGTTGATGATACGCGCGGCTTCTTTTTCCAGTTTGGCCCGCCACTCGAAGAACTCGCGTTCGAGGATATTCTGGATTTCGTCGTAATCGACTTCTCTGCCGAAATTCACGGCGGCTTGGACGAGTTCGATTTCGCGTTTCAGGCGGGCCACGTCGATTTCGAGAGTTTGCAACCGGAGCAGACTGTCTCCGAAAGCTTCGGAATAACGCCCGAGCACGACACTTTCAGAGTCCTCCAGCGCATGGATTTCCGCAATGACAGCGGCGATTTGAGCATGCAACGCATCACGTTTTTCCAGCAGTTCATTCCATTCGGGGTGCGGGGAAGGCAGCATTCTCGGGAAGAGATCAAAGAAACCGCGCTTCGCCAAGTCTTCTCCTCCGGCGGGTGGGACATGGCCAAAATCGAAATTTCCCTTATTCCCTTTAGTCCCCGAAGAGGTTTTCGGCGCGCTCTACTTCCAACACGCTGGGGCATAACCGACGTTCACGGTTCACTTTGCTTTACGGAATCGTGGATGCGCCGCAGGTTTTCCCCGAGTTCCTTCCCTCCGAGTGATGCTGCCAACACCCCTTCGAGAACGTGTGCCGGATCGGTCGTCTCGGAAGGTATGAAAATCCGGTATGTCAGGGTGATAGCCTGCCTGCTTTTGTCCACCGTCATCGCAGAAATAGATCCCACCTCGTCGAATGCGTTCCTTTATATCAGGTGAATTCATCAACACGACCTAGGAACAGACTACTATGTCTCGGAGAATGCGGCGCGTGAGGCGCTGGCTCATCAAAGCAGTTTCAATGCGATTCATCAGAGCACGCTGATCAAGGTGGATTTCATGGTGCGGAAGCGGGAGGATTACCGTTTGCACGAATTCACCCGGCGGATGCGTTTGAAAGTGGCGGATTTCGAAGTGTGGGTGGTGAGAAAGGAAGACCTCATCTTGTCCAAGCTTCATTGGGCGCGGGAGTCACAATCCGAACGGCAGCTCGCGGATGTGGAAAACCTCATTGCCACCGGGTGTGACGCTGATTATTGATACCCGCAAAAAAAAGTGACGCCGGAAACCTCACAACTACGGAGGAAAATTCGTCACTCTATTATGCGATTATCAATATTTAAAGACATGGTCAGCCGCATTGAACCTGACAGATATGCTGACACGGGTTTTGCCGTGAAGGATACGGCCCCGGAAATCAACGCGATGATTTTCGCGGCGATGATGCGCAAGACCCCGGAGGAACGCCTGCTCATGGGCTTTGACATGATGGCGACGGCGCGGGAAATGGTTTGGAGCGGGATTGATGCTCAGGGAACCGAGGAAGAGAGAAAAAGCCGGTTTATCCAGCGGTTTTACGGAAGCGCTTGGAGTGCTTCTGCTGATTGATAATTTTTCTGCGGGACGCAGCAACCACGATCAATCCCCGCTCTTGAGCACCTTGATGAAGGCGTCCTGCGGGATGTTCACTTTGCCGAACATCTTCATCTTTTTCTTACCTTCCTTCTGCTTCTCGAGGAGTTTGCGCTTCCGGGTGATGTCGCCGCCGTAGCATTTGGCGGTGACGTTTTTGCGCATGGCGGAGATGGATTCGCGGGCGACGATTTTTCCGCCGACTGCGGCTTGGATGGCGACGACGAAGAGGTGCTGGGGAATGACGTCCTTGAGCTTGCCGGCGAGCAGGCGGCCGTAGGATTCGGCTTTGTCGCGGTGGACGATGGTG
The DNA here is from genome assembly GCA_047605125.1 of Luteolibacter sp. Taxonomy (GTDB): domain Bacteria; phylum Verrucomicrobiota; class Verrucomicrobiia; order Verrucomicrobiales; family Akkermansiaceae; genus Luteolibacter. The sequence goes on along the minus strand of JASGGK010000001.1, from coordinate 278,239 downwards.
GAAAACGCCTCGACGGGATCACCGGCGATGAGCATGTCCATTTTCACCATTTTGGCGGCGCGGTAGCCGGCGTGCTCGTAGTCCATGGAGCCGTAGCCGCGGGTCATGGATTTGAGCTTGTCGTTGAAATCGACGAGGATTTCGGAAAGCGGGAGGACGCAGGAGAGCATGACGCGCATGTCGTCGATGGTCTCGGTGTTGGTGACGTCGCCGCGTTTTTCGAGGACGAGCTGCATCATATCGCCGATGTATTCGCCGGGGACCATGATGTAGACGTTCACGATCGGCTCGCGGATTTCCTGGATGGTTTGGGTTTCCGGGAAAAGCGTCGGGTTATCGACGATGACTTCGGTGCCATCGGTGAGGGTGACCTGGTAAATGACGGACGGATAGGTGGAAATCACGTCCATGTTGAACTCGCGGCGGAGGCGCTCCTGGATGATTTCCATGTGGAGCAGGCCGAGGAAGCCGCAGCGGAAGCCGAAACCGAGCGCGGTGGAGCTTTCGGACGAATAGGTGAAGGCGGCGTCGTTGATCTGGAGCTTGGCCATGGAGGCCTTCAGCGCTTCGTAGTCCGAGGTGTCGACGGGATAAATGCCGGAGAAAACCATCGGCTGGATTTCCTTGAAACCAGCGAGTGGCTCGGGGCAGGGGTGGGTGTTGTCGGTGATGGTATCGCCGATTTTCGCTTCATCGGCGGATTTCATGTTGGCGATGACGTAGCCGACGTCGCCGGCGACGAGGTTGTCGCGCGCGCTCATTTTCGGGGTGAAAACGCCGACTTCCTTGACCTCGTAGGTTTTGTTCGTGTGCATCAGCTTCACGCGCTGGCCTTTTTTCACGGTGCCGGAAAACACGCGGACGTAGGAAACGACGCCGCGATAGGTGTCGTAGATCGAGTCGAAAACCGAGCAACGCAGGAGCTTGTCCTCGTTTTCCACCGGAGCGGGCACGCGTTGGACGATGGCTTCGAGGATGTCTTCGATGCCGATGCCTGCTTTTGCGGAAGCGGGAATCGCGTCCTCGGCCGGGATGGCGAGAATGTCTTCGAGTTGGCGTTTGCACTTGTCCACATCCGCCGCCGGAAGGTCGATCTTGTTCAGAACCGGAATGATCGTGAGGTTCTGATCGTGGGCGAGGTGAAGGTTTGCAACGGTTTGTGCTTCAACGCCTTGGGCGGCGTCCACCATGAGGATCGCGCCTTCGCAGGCGGCGAGGGAGCGGGCGACTTCGTAGGAAAAATCGACGTGTCCGGGGGTGTCGAGCAGGTTGAGATTGTAGGTTTTTCCGTCCTTCGCCTTGTATTGCATGGCGACGGGGTGGGATTTGATGGTGATGCCTTTTTCCCGCTCGAGGTCCATCGCATCGAGGAGCTGGGCGCTGCTTTCGCGCTGGGTGATCGTCTGGGTCGCTTCCATCAGGCGGTCCGAGAGCGTGGTTTTCCCGTGGTCGATGTGGGCGATGATGGAGAAATTTCGGGTCAGCTCGGTGGACATGGGCGTGGGAAAATGCGCGGGACGCGGCGAGGGAAAGCACGGAATGGCCGATTTGGCACGAAAAATAAAGCACTTGATGCCGCAGCAAGGTGCGAAAAGACACGACAAAGCGGCGGCGGGTCGTCTATCGTGCGGTGCGTGAGCCCGATCCCGCACGGAGATTTGCTGATCGCCGCGCCGCGTCGCTGGGACGAGGCGACGTTCTCCGTGCCGGCGATTCGGGCGTTGGCGGCGTCGGGGCTGGCGGTGGGGATTTTGTGTGTGGAAAAGCAGGCGGCATTCTGGAAATTGCTGCCCGGAGTGGAAGTGGTTCCATTTTCGGCAACGGCGAAGCCAAAGGGGATCGCGGCGGCGGTGGCGGGGAACTGGGAGGCCTCGCTGGCATGGGAAGCCGGGCAGGAGGCGGAGGTTTTCGCGAAAGCCGGGATTTCGCGGCGTCTGGGCGTGGAGGAAAAATCCCTGCTCAAGCGGCTGACGCATCCGCTGAAAATTTCGGTCGGCCCGCTGGAGCATCGGGTGCAATTTTATCTTTCCGTGGTGAAGTCAATGGGAATCCCGGTGGAAAAACCGGAGTTTTTCCTGCCTGCGGCGACGGAGCCGAAGGCGGCGGGGAGTTTGCTGATTTGCCCGGATTCGGATTTCGGCGCGCATTACGAATGGCCGCTGGAGCGGTGGGAGGAAATCGCGAAGGCTTGTGTGGAGCGGAGGATTCCGGTGGTGATTGGAAGTTTGGCGGAAGGACGCGGTTTGGGGAAATCCTTGATCGCGCGCATGGCGGAGGGAACGCCGGAAGTGGAGTTTGGAGAATTCGGGAAAGATCTGCCATTGATCGCGACTTATCCGTCGTTGCTGTGTGCGGATGGTTCCTTGCCGCATTTGGCGAGCCATTTGGGCGCGACGTGTGCGGTGCTTTTCGGGCCGAATGATCCTGCGTGGAAACGCCCGCTCGGAACGCGCCACCGGGTGATCCGGCGGCATGTGGAATGCGCGCCGTGTTTTCTCAAAAAATGCGCGATGGATTTGAGATGCCAGCGGGAGCTGGGTGTGGAGCGCGTGCTGGAGCGGGTGTTTTCATAGGCCTTATCTCCGGCGGCGGACTTTTCTCGCGGCGGAAATCTCGGCGATCAACCGGTGCAGGACCAATCTCTCATCCAAGCCGGTGGTTACCAGTGCCTGATCCGCTTTCAGGGTGGCGTCCAGCACGCCGAGCAGGCCGGAAATGTCGAAGTTCACGGCATTCGGTGCGGCGAGGAAAATCGGGAAAACATTCACGCCGGAGCCGTCTTTTTTCTGCGGCAGCCACGCGCGATCCGCCTCCGGCAGGCGGTTCAGCGCTCCGGCGAACGATTGGTAATTGGCGGGTGAGACGTTGAATTTATCCAAAATCAACCGAGCCATGAAAAGATTCCGCACCACGCCGATGATCGAGGCGCGCATGATGCCGATGGCGGATTCGTCCGCTTCAAGCTGTTGGTCGATGAGTTGGATCGCGCGAGCGGCGTTGCCTTGCTGGATGGCTTTGCCGATTTCGAAAACCACCGCCGCACGGCTGAGCGGCACGAGCAGGCGCACATCGTCTTCGGTGATTTCGCGGCGTTCTGTGCCTAGATAGAGATCGAGTTTTTCCAACTCGTTGCCGATTTGCTGGGATTGTTCGCCCGCAAGCAAAACGAATAGCGCGAGCGCATCCGGCTCGAAACTCAGCTTGAGCTCTTCGGCACGGCGGGAAACCAACGCGCCGACCTGATCCTGCCAATCGTCGCGGCTGGTATCGATGCGGTCGTAAACCTGCACCTGCGCGGATTTTTCGATGAATTTCCAGAAACCCCGGCGTTTATCGACGCCTTGAGCGGTGAGCAGGAATTTCACACCATCCGGCAGGCCGTTTTCCAAAGTCGCCCGCAGGCTTTCCACGCCGGATTCAGTGCGTTGCGAGCGTCCGGTCACGTTGTCCCCGAGGAAATTCGCGTTGCGCAGCCAGACGACCTTGTCGCCGCCGAACATCGGCACGGTAAGCAGCGCCTGCACGGTGGAGGCGCAAATTTCGTAGGCGGAATCCGAATTGTCCGCGATGCCGTCCACCGTTTCGTGGGTGAATCCATCGTCCACTCCGCCGGTGAGCTGGTTGTAGAGCTGGAGCGCTTTTTCGCGGACGAGACCTTCATCGCTGCCGACGACGGCGAAGAAATTGCCGTTGTTTGCAGAAGGAGAGGATTTCGGTTTGGCCGCCACGCTCCTAGGGCTACTTGGCGGCGCGGCGGTCTGCAAGCGCGGGGAGAAAATCCGCGCGGTTTTGGAAGAGTGAAGTCGTTGACCTCCCGTGAGGCTGTCGCGTAAATTCCACCTCCGTTTATGAAAAACCGACCTCTCATCCGCCCCGGCGGCATTCTTTCATGGTCCACGGCCTGTTTGCTGGCTGGCGGCGCGATGAGCCTGAGCAGTTGCGACAGCAGCATCCGCAATGTGATGGAGAAAAACGAGCGAGGCGAAGATCCCGTACGGAAGCAACTCGAATCCGGGTTGGTGACGAACAATTTCCACATCGAAAAAATCGGCTACTACCACGCGGCGGTGAACCAATTTTACGACACACCCTACAACCAGTTCCGCGATGAAAAATGGTTCGTCAACGGCGAGTGGTCGATGGTCGCCGGACCGGACAACGTTGAAGCGACGCGGCCAAATCCCGAAGCCTTGAAAAAAGTCGATACCGCGCTGAGCGAGGAGCAACGCACGGCGTCCGCCACGCACGCAAACTCCGGCGGTGGCTTCGGCATGGGCAATGCCTTGTTGATGTATTGGCTGCTTTCCGGAAACCGCGGATTTTTCTCGCCCGGCTCCGGTTATCAATGGGCGCAACGGCAGTCCCCGACTTGGCAGCGGCCATATCGTGACTCGAGATCATCTTCCGGCGCTGGCGTATTTGGCCGGAGTGGTTCGTCGTCTTCCACCGGTACGAAAGGCGGCACCGTTTCCTCGCGCGGCGGCTTCGGTTCTTCAGATTTCTCCTCCAGCTCTTCCTGACCGATGATCCGTTTGGAATCGAATGACCGCCGGGTGGATTGGGAACGCGCGGTCGAAGAAGCGGGCTTGCTTTGGCATGGAGCCGATGGCGCGCCGTATTGGTCCGAGGACAAACACCTCGCGCTTTCGCTGGATGCGGTGGAAACATTGGAAGACGCCGCAAACGAGCTGCACGGCCTGTGTCTGGAAGCCTGCGAGCAGATCGTGAAAAACCAGTGGTGGGATCGCCTCGGGATCGAGCCCGCCGTTGCCAAGATCGTGGAAACCTCGTGGCGCGAGCAGGATCGCGGATTGTATGGCCGCTTCGATCTCGCATGGAACGGCGAAGGCACGCCGAAATTGCTCGAATACAATGCCGATACGCCGACTTCATTGCTGGAAGCGGCGGTGATCCAGTGGCAGTGGAAAGAAGCGCAATTTCCGAAAGACGATCAGCTTAATTCGATTCACGAAGCCTTGATCGAGCGTTGGGCGGAGATTCCGGAATCGTTCGTCCATTTCGCCTGTGTCTGGGACATGCCGGAAGATCGGCAAACGCTCGCCTATCTCGCGGAAACGGCGGAGCAGGCGGGGAAAACCGTGGAGCTGCTCGATATGAGCGAGATCGGATTTTCCGTGGAACGCCAATGTTTCACCGATCTTCAGGAGCGGGAAATCGAACGGATTTTCAAACTCTATCCGTGGGAATGGATGGCGCGGGAGCCGTTCTTCAAACACGTCGCCGCGCATCGTGAAAAATTCATCGAGCCTGCCTGGAAAATGATGCTTTCGAATAAAGGACTGCTCTCGATCCTGTGGCATCTTTTCCCGGATCATCCGCTGCTTCTGCCCGCGTCCACCGCGCCGGAATTGCTCACCGTGCAGGGCGTTTCCAAGGTTGTCGAAAAGCCGATCTTCGGTCGCGAAGGTGCGGGCATTTCCATCCGCGAGGGCAAGCGGGTGCTGGCGAAAGGCGCCGCCGGACACGAAAAAGAGCCGTGCGTTTACCAAGCGCACACCGAGCTTTTCCAAGCGGAAGGAAACCACTTCGTCTGGGGATTGTGGATGATCGGCGATGAATGCCGCGGGCTTTCCGCGCGTGGGGATCGCTCGCCTGTGACTGGAAATCTCAGCCGGTTTTTCCCGCACCGGATTGTGGGGTGAAGGTGTGGTGGCTGGGCCATCTTGGCCCAGTCCGTTCAGGAGGCGTCCCGCCTCCATTTTGAAGAAAATGTTGGGGCGGGACGCCCCAACCACGGTCTGGAGCAAGATGCTCCAGCCACTTTCACTTTCTCACGCAAGGTTCGTGTAAACCGCCTGCACGTCGTCGTCGTCCTCGATCAGATCGAGGATTTTTTCCACATCCACCATCTGCTCTTCCGTCAGTTCGACTGGCTGTGTCGGCAAGCGTTCGAGGCCGGATTTCGTCGGGGTGATGCCGAGCGCTTCCACCGCCGCGCAAAGGCTGGCGAACGCGGAGTATTCACCGATCACGGAAACCACGCCATCGTCCACGCTCAGTTCTTCCAGACCGGAATCGATGAGTTCGAGCTCGATTTCCTCAAGGTTCTTGTCCGCAGGGACGGGAAACTCGATCACCGACTTTCGCGTGAACATGAAATCGAGCTGGCCGGAGTTCACGAGCTGGCCGCCGTTTTTGTTGAAAATGATCTTCAGGTTGCCGATCGAGCGGTTCGAATTATCGGTCGCGCATTCGACGAAAAACAACGAGCCGTGCGGGCCTTTGCCTTCGTAGGTGACTTCGGAAAGCTCCGCCGCGTCCTTGCCGGTGGCGCGCTTGATCGCGTTTTCGATGTTTTCGCGGGAAAGGTTCTGCGCCTTGGCGTTCTGAATGGCCACGCGGAGCGGCGCGTTGGATTCCGGGTCCGGCCCGCCGTTTTTCGCGGCCATGGTGATGGATTTGGCGAGTTTGGGAAACACCTTGGACATCGTGGCCCAACGGGATTCCTTGGCGCGGCGGCGGCATTCGAAAGCTCTTCCCATGACAGTATCGATCAGGTTCGTGGTTCCCGGCAAGTCGCCGGGACGCGCATTCAAGCAGGCTCTGCGGGAAGCTCAACTTCTTAAAAATACTCCGCGAGTTTCTCCGGCGGGTTTTTGCTGACCAGCATATAGCCGCATTTTTCGTCCTGCCAGCGGGCGTAGGACCACTCGCCATTCTGAACGATGATCGGTTGGCCGTAGGGGCCGTCTTCTTCCAGATCGTCGCGGTTGAAGACGATGAGATGGACGAGGCCGGTTTCGCTGTTGAAACAGATGAGCGAGCCGCGTTTGCCGTCGATAACCAGTTCCCGGCAGCCGAGGCCTTTCATGCCTTTCATGCCTTTCGGCAAGGTTTGCAGGTGCGGCAGACCTTGGTTGCACAAGTAGTTGCAAAGGTTGCCGTAGTGTTCATGCGTTTTCTCGAACGTGAAATTCGGAGACTGGAAGGTCTTCACAAAGCTCGCTTCGACGATGTTCGAGGAAATCCGGTGATGCTCGGCAGCCGGCGCGGCAGGTTGCGGCGGATGTGGGCGCGTCAGGAAAAACGCCAGCGCGATCCCTGCGGCGGCAGCGGTGGGAAACGTGACTTTTTTCCAGAAGGAAACCACGTTTTTCGGCGCAGCGGCAGGCGCGGAAAGCTCCATCGCGGCGATCAATTTTTCGCGAAATCCATCCGGCGGCTGGATGCGGGAAAACGCGCCGATCATCGCCGCGTCCGCCGCGTTTTGAGCTTGGGGAAAATCGCCGCGATCCATCGCCAAAGTCGCGATGATTTCCTCCCGCAAGGTTTCCGGCAGCGGAATTCCGGTGAGCGAGGCGGAGAAATCCGCATCGAAGGCCCGTTCGCAGGCGAGCCACTCGCCCAGTTCGCGATCTTCGTGCGCGATCTTCAGGGCTTCGGCGAAATCCGCGTCGTTCACATCCGCTCCGTTCGGGCGGAAGCTGCCGAGGATGAATCGTGCGCGCTCCTTATCCATGATGCTTGCGGATCGCCTCCGGTTCGAGTTGCAGGATGTTTTTCGGAGCGCTGGCTGGCTCCGCCGTCATTTGTTTGCGCAGGATTTCCTTCCCGCGCGAAAGCCGCGACATCACCGTGCCGATCGGCAGTTCCAGGATTTCCGCGATCTCCTTGTAGCTGTGCTGTTGCAGGTAAAACAACGCGAGCGGCGCGCGGAAAACCTCGTCGAGCGCACCCAGGAGTTCGAGCGCGCGCTGGCCATCGAGCTGGCGTTCGGAATCGCCTTCCGAAGTTGGTGTGGCCACCACCGTTTCATCGACGGGTTCTTCGGAAAACTTCGCGGCGCGTCGACGCTGGCCGAGAAACTCACGATGCAAGGTGGTGAATAGCCATGTTTTCGCCTTCGCCGGATCGCGCAGTTGATCGCCTTTTTGCGCCCAGATGCAGAACGTTTCCTGCACCAGATCCGCCGCGAGATCTTCATTGCGTGCCAATGACATCCCGAAGCGGAACAACGCTTGGTAATGGGCATCGACTAGCTCGGCGAAATCACTCATCGGCGTTCGTGGGAGGTGGAGCCGATGATTTTATTCCGGGAAAATCCGAAGATCGAATCACCAATCCCTGAGAAGCTGTCTTAAAATCCCCAAGGCTTCGTCGCATGATGGAGAGATGAAGAAATTTGAACCGCGGATGAACGAAAATGAACGCGGATGGAAGAAGGGATTTTACGAAATTAGAAGATCTCTTTTATCTGCGTCCATCCTGTTTATCTGCGGTTGGATCAATTTTTAAGAAAGCCTCTTATTTCTTTTCAAGCTTCGCTTTCCAATCGATCTCCTTCGCATCCGCCCAGACGTTTTCCAGACCGTAGAATTCGCGCATTTCGTTGTGCATCACGTGGACCATCACATCGATGTAATCGAGCACGACCCAGCGGGACTCGGCATTGCCTTCGGAAAACGCGGGCTTCGCGCCGTGCCATTCGGTCACGTGGCCGGAAACGTCGCGGAGGATCGCCTTCAAGTGCGGCATGGACGAGCCGGAGCACACGATCATGAAATCCGTCAGTCCGGAAACTCCGCGCATATCCCACACGCGGATGTTTTCCGCCTGAATTTCATCCGCCGCTTTCGCGCAAGCCAGTGCCAGTTCTTCTCCGTTGATCGACATAATTTCCCTTCGCGGGATGCGCATCATAGTGAGGAGCCGCCCGCGCACCATCCTAAAATCAGCACTCTTTCTGCTGGGCGACGCGGTTTCTATTCGCGAGCGGAGGTTGTCCCGGATTCTTTCGGATGACCCTGTTGGGGATACGTTTCCCGGCCATTCCCATTGTGGTGTGCAACACTTGTTCCGGATGGGGGAGAAGGTGGAAATGACCGGGAATTCAACGTATCGTTGAAGCCATTCTGAATCAGCCGCTCTATGGCTTCGCGCAAAGCCTCGGCTTCTTCAGGGGAAAATTTCAAACTCCTGCTCATGTGGCTTCTTGTGCAAGATTGCTTATATAACAATAATCCGCAAGCATAAACTGCATGATTGCATGTGGAGCATTTCCACTGCTACGGCTCGTCCATGTCGTGGACTTCCGAATGGCTGAAAGATTGGCTCAGTGCCGGGAAAACCCGCCGCACCCAAGTGGAGCTTGCCGCGCTGGCCGGAGTGGACCCTGCGAATATTTCCCGTTACCTCAGCGGCCAGACGCGTCCGGAAAGCGACGTGATCGAGCGCATCCTTTCAAAATTGAGCCAGGAAGACGGTGCCCGTCTGGTGACAGCCTGGCTGACAGATTCGTTGCCGTCATCCGCAAGGCAGCTGGTCCAGATTTTCCCGAACACCACTTCGAAGGTTTCCGATCAAACGGATGATCTTTTCCTCTACGGAATCGGCCGGGATCTGAGGGAACGTCTGGAATTTTTCGGCCGCCTGGCCATGGTGAATCCGGACGTGAGGAAAATTCTGGACGTCTGTTATGACGCGGCACGGCGCAAGCAAGACAAGGAGGCGTGAAATGGGAGTGTTGTCGCGGCTTGGCGGAGCGTGAATCATCCCTCACATTCCCCGCATGCCCGCTTTGCTGAGTCCGAAAAATCTTCCTGAAAACCCATCGGCGGACAATGTGCTCAATGCCTTTCTGGATCACATCACTGCCAGCGGCACGCAGCTTTACGATCACCAGGAAGAGGCGATTCTCGAATTGTTTCAGGATAAAAACGTCATCCTCAACACGCCGACCGGCTCGGGGAAATCTCTCGTCGCCTTGGCGATGCAGTTCAAGGCGCTTTGCCAGGGACGCCGCTGCTACTACACCGTGCCGATCAAGGCGCTGGCGAATGAGAAGTTTCTTTCCCTCTGCCACACGCTCGGTGCGGAAAACGTCGGCTTGCTCACCGGAGATGCCACGGTGAATCCGAAGGCGGCCGTCCTTTGTTGCACGGCGGAGATTTTATCGAACATCGCGCTGCGCGACGGTGCGGCTGCTCCGGTGGATGATGTGATCATGGATGAATTCCATTATTACTCGGATCATTCGCGCGGTGTGGCGTGGCAGATCCCGCTGCTTACCCTGCCGCGCGCGCGTTTCCTTTTAATGTCCGCGACGATTGGTGATTCGTCGTTTTTCTCGAAAACCCTGACCGCGCTCACTGGTGCTGAAACGGTGTTGGTGCAGTCCGAGCAACGTCCGGTGCCGCTGGAATTCACGTATTCGACCACGCAGCTTGTCGATAAGGTCGCGGAACTCGCCGAAGAAGGACGTGCGCCGGTCTATCTGGTACATTTCACGCAGAAAGCCTGTGCGGAAACCGCGAGGGATCTGCTCTCTACCAATTTCTGCACGAAGGAGGAAAAATCCGCCATCGCCCGCGCGTTGGATTCGGCGGATTTCCGGTCGCCGTACGGCCGCGAGCTTTCGAAAATCATCCGCCACGGCATCGGCATCCACCACGCGGGATTGCTGCCGAAATATCGTCTGCTGATCGAAAAACTCACCGCGCGGGGATTGCTGAAAGTTGTTTGCGGGACGGACACCCTCGGCGTCGGCGTGAACGTGCCGATCCGCACGGTGATGCTCACCGGCCTGTGCAAGTACGATGGACGTGGTACCCGCATTCTGCCCGTTCGGGATTTCCGCCAGATCGCCGGGCGTGCCGGACGAAGGGGGTTCGACGATGTGGGATACGTCGTCGCGCAAGCGCCGGAGCATGTGCTCGAAAACCTCAAGCTCGAAGCGAAAGCGGCGGCTAACAAAAAGAAGAGTTTCCAGAAGCGCAAACCACCGGAAAAAGGCTACGTCCATTGGGACGAGCAGACGTATGAAAAACTCCGCACCGCGCCACCGGAAGCGCTTTCATCGCAGTTTTCGATGACGCTCGGAATCTTGCTCAACGTGCTTTCGCGCCGCGATGAAGATGGCTGCGCCGCATTGAAAAAACTCATTGCGGACAGCCACGAAACGGAGTCGAAAAAACGTGCTCTCCGTAAGCACGCCTTCAAGCTTTTCCGTGGCTTGGTGCAGGCGAAAATCCTCCACATCATCCCGCCCGCGCAGCGAACCGGCCCGGCGAAAGTCGCTCTGGACATCGATCTGCCGGAGGATTTCTCGATCAACCACGCGCTCGGACTTTGGTTGCTCGATGCGATCCCGCAACTCGACGTGGAAGCGGAGGATTACGCGGTCAACGTGATTTCCCTGATCGAAGCGATTCTGGAAAATCCGGACGCCGTGCTGCGCAAGCAAGTCGATCTGCTGAAGAACGAGCTGATGGCGAAGCTGAAAAACGAAGGAGTGGAATACGATGACCGCATCGCCCAGCTGGAACTCGTCGAGTGGCCGAAGCCGGGGAAGGATTTCATTTACGCGACCTTCAATGAGTTCAAGCTGCGCCATCCGTATCTCGGCAATGAAAACGTCCGGCCGAAGTCGATCGCCCGCGAGATGATCGAGAACTATCAGTCGTTCGAGGATTATGTGAAAACCTACAAACTCGAACGCGGCGAGGCGGTGTTGCTGCGCCATCTGACGGAGGTTTACAAAGTGCTTTCACAGACGATTCCGGATTCGCTGAAAACCGAGTCGCTGCGTGAAACCGAAGCCTTTCTCGAACTCATCGTGCGCCACACGGATTCCAGTTTGCTCGATGAATGGCAAACACTCAGCGGTGGCGAGCCCGTGAAAACGGAAGCGCATGATCCTCAAGCGGCGCTCGCCGCGTTGCCGTTTCGTTTGCAGAAATCCGCGATCCGCCATCACGTGCAAACCTTGCTCACGGCGCTTTCCCGCTACGAAACGGAAACCGCGCTTTCGCTGATCGAACTTGCGGACAGCGACGGAAAACCGTGGACCAATGAGCGGCTGCTGCGCTTGCTCGATGGCTATCACGAGGCGCGCCGGCAAATTCGTCTCGATCCAGAAGCCCGCAATGCGCGGCACACACACATCGCGGAAAACGGCATCACGATTCAGCAAATGTTGCTCGATCCGGATGAGCTGAACGATTGGGCGCTGCACCTGACGCTGGATCTCGAAAAATCCAACGCGGCGAAGACTCCGGTGCTGAGACTGGAAGCAATCAGCGCGTTGTGATTCTAAAATCGCCTGGGCGGATCCACACGGCCTAAGCAAAGCACGGACGGCGCGGTTCCGCTGGGCCCGGCGAGCGGTGCCGCGACGAAGCAGTCGCGCTTGTCGGCGGTCTGGGTTCTTTAATTTGGGGCCTGTTTTTTCTTTTGTTTCCGGCACGTCAAAAGCGCGCACACCCATGAAACGAATGGCGCCGTTAAGCCAATCGAAGCCTCGGATGATGGGTGCGCTCGGGGACTGGGAAATGAGAGCAAGTCCGCAAGAGCCAATTCCAAGGTCAATTCCCAAGGAAAGATCGTCATCAATCAGGGAAGGGAAGTTTTTCGGGAGCTTGGGAAGAGCGAAATCCGGGCCGACGAGGCGATTGGCTGGCAGTGGCATATTTGCCAGTTAGCAAATCAATCTGGAAAAACAAGCTTGCAATTGCAGCTTATTGCCAGATAGGTTGCTTTTGAAATCAGGAGGGCAGCCACGGTAAGTTGTTATAGCTTACGAAAGTGACTGTAACCGTGTAAAGTAACCCCGCTGTCGGTAACGGCAAGCGGGGGATCTTTTTTAAGGGGGGGGCTGTTTTTATAAAAAACCTCTGACACGGTGGTGCCAGAGGTCTTGGAATGGGTGGCTGTGAAAGCCGTTGAAATCAGAGGTCGGTGATCGGTTTGTATTTCGGCACCAGGGTTTTCATGACGATCCAGCCGACGAGGTAAGAGACGGCGCAGACCGAGAAAATGATCATGTAGCCGGTGCTGATGCCGTCGACTATGACGGTTTGAGGTTGGGTGTTCGCCAACTCTTTCAAGAAGTCTCCAGCGGGTTTCAAATGGGTGCCCTTGGTGGCGTATTCCGGATGGAGCTGGAGGAAGGGAACGCCGTTGATCTTGGTCCAGGTGATTTGAGCGTAGTCGAACAGTTTGCCGGAACCTTTGTTGATGATGAAGGAGCCGATGCCTCCGGCCATGCCGCCGATGCCGGTGACGGTGGCGATGGCTTTTTTCGGGAACATGTCGCCGATGGTGGAGAACAGGTTGGCGGACCATGCCTGGTGGGCGGCGCCGGCGATGCCGATGATGATGACGGGCCACCAGTAGCTGTAGGCTCCGAGAGGTTGGGCAAGGAGAGCGAGCAGGGGGAAGAAGGCGAAGATGAGCATGGCCTTCATGCGTCCGGCGTAGGGGTTCATGCCCTTTTTATCCACGAAGTAGGATGGCAGCCAGCCGCCGACGATGGAGAGGAGGGTGATGGCGTAGAGAACAAATAGTGCAAGCTGGCCGGCGGTGTCGGAGGATTTGATGTGATAGACGGAGCTGAGGTAAGCCGGTGTCCAGAAGAGGAAGAACCACCATACGCCGTCGGTGAGGAGTTTCCCGAGGACGAACGCCCAGGTCTGGCGGTATTTGAGGCAGTCCATGAAGGACATTTTCTTTTGGACGGCGTTCGCTGCGGACTTGGGGACGTCATCCTGGTCCTGCTGGATGTAGGCGAGCTCGGCGGCATTGACCTTTGGATTCTCTTCCGGTTTTTTGTACATGAACAACCAGAAGCCCATCCAGATGAAGCCGAACGCGCCGACGATGATGAAGGACGCTTCCCAGCCGTATTCTTTCGCGAGGCGGGGAATGATCAGCGGGGCGGAAAGCGCGCCGACGGTGGCTCCGGCGTTCCAGAGGCTGGTGGAGTAGGCGCGGTCTTTTTTCGGATAGTATTCGGCGGTGGTCTTGATGGCGGCCGGGAAGTTTCCGGCTTCACCGACGGCCAGCACGAGGCGGGCGAAGATGAAGAGGGAAACGCTCACGGAGGCGATTTTCGCGACATCGTCCACACGGGCGATGGCATCCCGCGCGCCGTGGAAACCTACCAGCCATTCTCCGGTGAGGAGGCCGGAGGTGGCGATGCCGCAGAGCGCGTGGAGGCAGGCGCCGATGGACCAGATGAAGATGGCCCAGAGGAAGCCTTTTTTCGTATCCATCCAGTCGATGAAACGTCCGGCCAGGAGCATGCTGATCGCGTAGAAAATCGAGAACAACGCGGTGATGTTGCCGTAGTCGTCGTTGGTCCAGTGGAACTCCGGGACGATGAAGTCCTTCCACGTCAGGGAGAGCACCTGACGGTCCAGATAGTTGATCGTCGTGGCAAAGAAGAGGAGCCAACAGATTTTCCAGCGGTAGCCGCTGGCCTTGGTTTCGTTCGTCATGGGGATGGGTTCTAGGTTTTGGGATTAGCCTGGGAACGAGAAGTATTGTTTCGCGTTCGAGTAGCAGACTTCTTTGACGAGTTGGCCGACGAGCGGGAGTTCGTTCGGGAGTTCGCCGTTTTCGATGTCGGTGCCGAGCAGGTTGCAGAGCACGCGGCGGAAGTATTCGTGGCGGGTGAAGGAGAGGAAGCTGCGGGAGTCCGTGACCATGCCGACGAAACGGCGGAGCAGGCCGAGGCTGGAGAGGGCGTTGAGCTGCCATTCCATGCCTTCTTTCTGATCGAGGAACCACCAGCCGCTGCCGAGCTGGACTTTGCCGGGGATGGTGCCGTCCTGATGGTTGCCGATGAGGGTGCCGAAGATGTAGTTGTTGGCGGGATCGAGGTTGTAGAGGATGGTGCGCGGCAGTTGGTCGGCGTCGTCGAGGTTGTTGAGGAAGTCGGAAAGCTCCTGAATGCGGGTGAAGCTGGCGATGGAATCCGTGCCGGAATCCGCGCCGAGGTTGCGCATGATGCGGGAGTTTCCGTTGCGGAGCGCGCCGATGTGGAGCTGCATGACCCAGCCGCGGGCGGCGTTCCAGGTGGCGATTTCATGCATGACGACGGAGGTGTAGGCGTCCTGTTCTTCGTCGGAGGCGTCCTGTCCGCCGCGCACTTTGGCGAAGATGCGTGCTGCTTCCGCGCGGGGTGCGGGTTTTTGCAGGCCGTGGTTGATGCCGTGGTCGGAAACGCGGGCACCGAGCTCGTGGAAGGCGTCGTGGCGGGTTTTCAGGGCACCGAGCAGATCGTCGAGAGTGGAGATCTTGCTGTTGGTGATGGTTTCGAGTTTTTCAACCCATGTGTTGAAACCGGAGGCGGAGAGGATGCTGACGGCCTTGTCCGGGCGGAAGGTGGGCAGGACTTTGGTCGGCAACCCGGAGGCTTTGATGGCGAGGTGGTGGTCGAGCGGATCGGCGGGATCGTCGGTGGTGCAGAGGTGGGTGACGTTTTGCTGCTTGAGGATGTCGTGGATGCGGAGGTGCGGGAGCTTCGCGTTCGCTTCTTCCCAGATGGCGTCCGCGGTGGTGCTGTCGAGGAGTGTTCCGATGCCGAAGTAGCGGCTGAGTTCGAGGTGGGTCCAGTGGTAGAGCGGGTTCCGCAGGGTGTAGGGAACGGTGGCGGCCCAGGCTTTGAACTTGGTTTCGGGGCTGGCGGTGCCGGTGATGTCGTTTTCGGAAACGCCGTTGGTGCGCATGGCGCGCCATTTGTAGTGGTCTCCGGCGAGCCAGGCTTCCTGCAGGTGGGCGAACTGGTGGTTGTTCGCGATCTGATCGGGAAGGAGGTGGTTGTGGAAATCGAGGATCGGCTGGTCCTTGGCGTAGCCGTGATAGAGTTCACGGGCGGCTTTTGTCTGAAGAAGGAAGTCTTCGTGGATGAAGGGGCGGCTCATGGTTTTCAATATGGGTTAGAGGGTTTGGGCGTAGCGGAGTCCGAGCATGACGCCGCGGAGTTCGGCGAGGCCACGGGTGCGGCCGATGCAGGAGTAGCCGGGAGTGATTTCGACGGTTTTTCCGATGTCGTCCATCATGGCGTGGCCGTGATCGGGACGAAGCGGCAGCTGCCAATCAGCGCGGCCTTCTTTCAGGCGGCGGTCTTGTTCGTTGAGAAGCTCCTGAAGGATTTCCGGCATCGGCACGGAGCCGGCGAGGTGATCGGCTTCGTAGAACGAGCCGTCCGGCAGGCGCTGGGTGCTGCGGAGGTGTACGGCGTGGATTTTCGGAGCAAACTCACGCACCATGGCCGGCAGGTCGTTTTTCGGTTGGGCGCTGAAGGAACCGGTGCAATAGCAGAGGCCGTTGGCCGGGCTATCGACGCGGTTCAACATGGCGCGGACGTGATCGGCGGTGGAAACGATGCGCGGCAGGCCGAGGACGGGGAACGGAGGATCATCCGGGTGGATGGCCATGCGGACGCCGAGTTTTTCGGCGGTGGGGATGATGGCTTCGTGGAAGCGGGCGAGGTTGTCGGCGAGGCCGCCATTTTGCAGGTGGTCGTATTTCGCCAGCATCGCGCGGATGTCATCGAGGTTCAGGCCCAGTTTGCAGCCGGGGAAAACGTCGATGATGGATTGGATGAACTGTTCCTGCCCGGCGGCGGATTGTGCATTCCACCAGACTTTGGCGAGTTCGCGCTGTTCGGGGGGGAAGTCGTTTTCCGCTCCGGGGCGCTTCAGGGCGAAAAGCTCGAAGGCGGCGAAGCGGACGGGATCGTAACGCAGGCACTCGGAGCCGTCATCGAGGATGTAACGCATGTCGGTGCGGATCCAGTCCAGCACGGGCATGAAGTTATAGATGACGGTGAAAATGCCTTCGGCGGCGAGGTTTTCGAGCGTTTGGTTGTAATTCGCGAAGAGCGTTTTCAGATCGCCGTTGCCGGTTTTGATGTCCTCGTGGACGGGCACGGATTCGACGGCGGTCCATTTCAGACCGGCGGCTTCGAGGGTGTTTTTGCGTTCGCGGATGGCCTCGCGGGACCAGAGTTCGCCGTAGGGAATCTGGTGCAGGGAGGTGAAAACGGCGCTCGCTCCCGCCTGGCGGATATGGGAGAGAGGCACCGGGTCGTTCGGGCCAAACCAGCGGAAGGATTCTTCCAGAAGGTTGAGGTTTGGGGTGAGAATGTTCATAGGTCAGACCCCTGAGAATGCGTTGAAGCCTCCATCAACCGTAAGAATGGTGCCGCTGACGAATTTCGAGGCATCGGCGACGAGATAGTGGATGGCTCCGAAAAGCTCGTCGGCTTGGCCGAAGCGGCCGTAAGGGGTGTTTTGAATGATGAGGTTTCCGCGATCGGTGAGGGAGCCGTCTTCGTTGGTGAGGAGGCGGCGGTTTTGCTCGCTGAGGAAGAAGCCGGGCATGAGGGAGTTCACCCGGACGGTGCCTTGGGTGCGCTTGCCCATGTCCACGGCGAGCCAGCGGGTGAAATTGTCCACGGCGGATTTCGCGGCGGAGTAACCGACGACGCGGGTAATGGCGGAAGGGGAGGAAACGGAGGAGTAGTTGATGACGGAGGCGTTTCCGCTGGCGATGAGCGCGGGGGTGAAGACCAGCGTCGGGAGAACCGTGCCGTGGAAATTGAGGTCCACGACTTGCTCGAAAGCGGTGAAATCGAGATCCACGAAGCTTTTATCGGGGGTGATGGTGGCTCCGGGCTGGTTGCCGCCGGCGCCGTTGATGAGAACGTCCACGCGGCCCCATTTTTCCAGAACGGCATCGCGGGCTGCTTCGAGGGCGGGGCGATCCAGAACATCGGCGATGAGGCCGAGAATTTCCGCATCTGGAGTTTGGGTGCGACATTTTGCCAATGCGGCGTCCACTTTATCCTGGCTGCGCCCGAGATAAACAACGCGGGCTCCTTGGGATGCAAGGTAGTCTGCGGCGGAGCCAGCGAGAACACCTGTGGAGCCTGTAACGACAACTACCCGACCTTTGATATCGAAAAGAGAGTTCATGGGATGCGTGAATCATTGATGGCTGAATGTGAAATGGGAAGGTTTCTGTGCAGCCTGAACCTCTGAAACGAAAAATTCTTTTCATTTCTTTCAAAAAGCGGATGAAACGGGGCCTGGGAAACGGCTAAATCCCGCAGAGCAGGGAGATGTGCTCGGCGGTGAGTTCGCCCATGGATTTGCAATCCTGGAAGTGGCTCAGCCCGTGCATGCGGTCCAGCTCGCGGGCGAGGGTGGCGACGTGGGAGGCGGGGGCGATGTCATCCCGGCGCATGACGCCGAGCAGCGCGCGCAGGCGGGATTTTTCCACCTTGGCTCGGCGGGCCATCTGGGCGTGTTCTTCGGCGACGTATTGGTCGATGGATTTCCGGTTCAGCACCTCGAAGGCCATGCGGGTGATGGTGCGGTTCGAGGAAAAACGGAAGGCGTGGTAGATGTTGCCTTTTCCTTCGTAGGATTGCTGGTCGAAATCGATGGCGCGGACTCGGTACTGGGTTTCCTCGAAGTCCGGTGTGATATCGACGACGTAATTGACGCTGCGCATGTCGCCGAGCAGGCGGATGAAGCTGCGTTCGTTGAACTTGGTGAATTCCTTGGCGAGGCGGACTTTGTTACGGCCCGGCTGGTGGATGTGGTGGCTGAGGAAAACATTTCCGGGAACCCCGGCGATGTGTTCCTCGATGAGGGTGTTACCCTTGACCAGATAGTTGATGCGGTTCGGCGAAAGGATGTGCTCCAGCTCAAGGCCGTAGATGCGGGAGGCGTCGGCTTGCTTGACGTAGAAATAGTCCGAATTGTCGTTGAACAGGTTGGTGATGCGGACGCGGAAGGGCTTGGAGTTTCCGAAGTTTCCGAAATCGATGCGATCGACGACGAGGTGCTCGTGCTGCTGGGTATCGTGCAGGTCGATATCGCTGCCGATTTTCAGTTCGGTGTAGATCCGGGTGAGCTGGCTGCGCAGCTTCGCCTGATCCTCCGGTGCGTACATCACAGTGAGCCACAAGGTTTCCCTGCCTTGCGGGTCTTCGTAGGGGACGGCTCCGGTGAAGCGGGTGAGGTCCGTGTAAACCTCGGGGATGTCCCGCAGGCGGTCGAAGTGATAGAGATACTGCCGCAGCGGAGGGGCGACGTCGTATTTGATTTTCCGTTGGGGGATCACCAGCTCAGGCTAGGGATTCCTTGGGAAATGGCAAATTTATAGGGCTGGCCGGGGACAAGGCGATCAAAGCAGGGAGAAATCCAACCGCGAATGAACGCCAATGGACGCGAATTCCGGATTCCTTTGTCTTACGGGCGAATAAAAATGGGAGGCGGGACACCTCCCGAACGGCCTGGGCCAAGATGGTCCAGCTACTTTTTCGCGATTGCCACGAGGATGGCCTTTTGGGCGTGGAGGCGGTTTTCGGCTTCCTGGAAAATGGTGTCCGCGTGGAGTTCCAGCACTTCTTCGGTAATTTCCTTGCCGCGATAGGCGGGGAGGCAATGCAGGACGATGTGGCCGGGAGTGGCGTGGCTGAGGAGCTCGGCGTTCACTTGGAATCCGGAAAATTGCTCTTCTTTTTCCTTCTGGTCTTCCTGGCCCATGGAAAGCCAGACGTCGGTGTTGATGACATGCGCACCGGTGGCGGCGGCTTTGGCATCTTGGGTGATGGTGACGTTCGGCGCGTCGAGTTTCGCGAGAAACTCAGCGGGCGGTTGGCAGGCCGCCGGGCAGGCGACGGCGAGCTCGAAGCCGAGGCGTTTCGCCGCCCACATCCACGAGATGGTCATGTTGGAAAAGCCGTCTCCGATGAAGGCGATTTTCTTTCCTTCCCATGTGCCGAGTTTTTCCTGAACGGTGAGGAGATCGGCGAGGATCTGGCAGGGGTGCTCGTCGTCGGTGAGCGCGTTGACGGTCGGGATGCCGGAGTAGTTGGCGAAATCCACGACGTCCTGCTGGGCGAAGGTGCGGATGATGCAGCCGTGAACCATGCGGCCGAGAACGCGCGCGGTGTCCTTGATCGGCTCTCCGCGTCCGAGCTGGATGTCGTTTTTCGAAAGAAACATCGGGAAGCCACCGAGTTCGCGGATGCCGACCTCGAAAGAAACGCGGGTGCGGGTGGAGGATTTTGTGAAAATCATCGCCCAGGTCTGGCCTTTGAGCACATCGCCAAGGTGGCCGCGGGTCGCTTTCAGGTAAGCGGCGGATTCGAGCAAACGAACGATTTGCGCGGCGGTGAGTTGTTCGATGGAGAGGAGATGGTTCATGGGAAGGGGTGCCGAGTGATCGGTGATCTGTGATCAGTGGGAAGAGTTGACGGGTTGGATTGCTCCAATCGTTTGCGAATGCGAGTGAAACGGGAGCGCTGGATTCCAAAATAGATCATCGCTGCAAATGCGAGAAGGAAGACCGGGATGAGTATGATGTCAGGAAAATGCCGGAAATGAATGAGCAAGGTGGCTCCCAATCCAATCGACCATATCAGCGCAGCTCTATTTCTTTCTTTTTTGGATGCTATTTGCAAATCGGTGAGTGAAGGGAATTTCGGCCGAATGGGGGCAAGGATTGCTTCCGCCCGCTCCGCCGCCATCGGTGGTTCGAGATCGCGTTTCCAATCGATGCCGAGAATTTTCATTGTCCGGAACTCTTACCTTCAATGTTGGGCGTTCAATGTTCGGTGTTCACCAGCCCCTCAAGGGTGGATTTGATGATCGCAAGCGCCTCATCCACTTCTTCATTGGTGACATTGAGCGGAGGCAGCAAGCGGAAGGTATTCGGGCCGGCGGGCGGGACGAGCAGGCCGCGTTCCATCAGGGCGGTGACGACGACGAGGGCGGCGGCTTTTCCTTCCGGTGTGGGGATGAGGTCCGGGTTCAGGCGGATGCCGAGCAGCAGGCCTTTGCCACGGATTTCTTCGATGACGGGAAGGTTCCAGGATTTGATGGTTTCGCGGATGCGGACTTCCTGAAGGATGGCGTTCACGGCGAGGTCTTTCTCGCGGATTTCCTTGAGCACGGCGAGGGCGGCGGCGCAGACGAGGAGGTTGCCGCCGTAGGTGGAACCGTGGCTGCCGGGGCCCATGATGGAGGAAAGGGCGGTGCCTTTTTCATCGATGGCGCGGTCGTTCAGCCAGAAGGCGCCGATGGGCACGCCGCCGCCGAGGCCTTTTGCCCAGGAAATGCCGTCCGGCTCGATTTCCGGGGCGATCATCCGCCAGCCCATCGCTTCGCCGCAGCGGCCGAAGCCGACCTGGATTTCGTCGATGAGCAACAGGAGGTCGTGTTTTTTGCAAAGTGCGGCGACGGCGCGGAAAAACTCGGGCGTCGCGACATTCACGCCTCCTTCACCCTGGATCGGTTCGAGCAAAATCGCGGCGGTTTCCGGTTTCACCGCGTTTTCGAGCGCCGCGATGTCGTTGAACGGAAGATAGCGGAAGCCGGGAAGAAGCGGGTCGAATCCTTCCTGGATCTTCGCCTGACCGGTGGCGGACATGGCACCGAGCGTCCGGCCGTGGAAGGATTGGGTGAAGGTGAGCACTTCGTAGCGCGGCGAACCGTCCGGCTGTGGGCGGGCGTGGCCGAATTTCCGCGCGGATTTGATCAAGCCGTCGTTTGCTTCCGCGCCGGAGTTCGAGAAGAAAACCTTGCCGGGGAGTTTGACGTGCTGCTCGTTGATTTCCTGCGCGAGCTTCGGCTGGAGCGGATGCTGATAGAGGTTGGAAACGTGCATCAGCTCGCCCGCCTGGTCGCGGATGGCATTGACCAGCGCCGGGTGGCAGTGGCCGAGCGAACATACGGCGATGCCCATGCAGAAATCGATGTAGCTCCGCCCCGTTTCATCCCACAGACGGCTGCCGGCACCGCGCACGGGAACCAGCGGAAACCGCCCGTAAGTGGGAAGAACGTGTTGGGAATAGAGATCGGCGGTGGTCATCGGGAAGAGATGGGAAGAAGGAAAGGGGCAGAGGCTAGCGGGTTCCGCACAAATGGCAAACCGGGAATTCGGGAGAAATGCCGGGTGATCGGTGAGCAGTGATCGGTGGAAGAATTTCCTGACATCTTATCTCTCGTAGTTCCCGCTTCCTCATTTCACTCCGAGCATGGAGAAACCGCGCAGCCACCGCTTGCGTCTTCCACCGATCACTGATCACCGACCACCCGGCACTTCTTGCCTCTTCTCCGCGCCGACGTGAACGTCAGCGGTCCTTCTTTTCGTCAGATTGGTTGCAGCGGATGTTCGCCACCCAGCCGAGGAAAAACGAGAGACTGGAGAGCAGCAGGAACAAGCCGCCGATGGACATCCGGTCCGACGTGGTTTCGATTTTCCCGATCTTGAAGCAAAGGAGCGCCACCGAGGCGATGGCGAATCCGTTTGCCATGACCATGCCGTTGAAAAAGGCAAACTGCCCCAGCTTCAAGGACCAGCGGTTGGCGCGGCCTGTCAGGGTGATGGGTTTGTTGTCAATGATGGGCATGGGGAACGATCGACAGCATGCCAGAAGATATGTTTTTTGTCATTACGTAATCACGTAATATGAATAAAGCGAAAGCCCGCCGGAGACCGACGGGCTTTGTCTTTGAAAGGCTTGTGCGGCCGGAGATTAGCGGACGACGCGTGCGCCACCACCTGCGATTTGCTTCTCGATCTCCTTGCGGGTGACCATGGAAGTGTCGCCGGGAGTGGTGGAAGCGAGCGCGCCGTGAGCGGCGCCGTATTCAACGGCCTTTTGGGCGTCGTTGAATTCCATGAAGCCGAACTGGACGCCGGAAGCGAAGGAATCACCACCGCCGACGCGGTCCATGATTTCGAGTTTCGGGAACTTGCGGCTCTCGTGGAACTTGCCGTCGTGCCAGAGGATGGCGGACCAGTCGTTCACGGTGGCGGTGATCACGCCGCGGAGGGTGGTGGCGGCGACCTTGAAGTTCGGGAATTCCTTCACGGCGGTCTCGATCATCGCCTTGAAGGCATCGGTCTCGATGTTGGAAATGTTGTGGTCCACGCCTTTCACTTCGAAGCCGAGGGAAGCGGTGAAGTCTTCCTCGTTGCCGATCATGACGTCCACATACTTCGCGATTTCGCGGTTTACTTCCTGTGCCTTGGCAAGGCCGCCGATGGTCTTCCAGAGGGAAGGACGGTAGTTGAGGTCGTAGGAAACGATGGTGCCGTATTTGTTCGCTGCCTTCACCGCTTCCACGGTGAGCTCGGCGGCGGACTCGGAAAGAGCGGCGTAGATACCACCGGTGTGGAACCAGCGGACGCCGAGTTTGCCGAAAATGTGATCCCAATCGATGTCGCCCGGCTTCAGCTGGGAAGCGGCGGTGTTGCCACGGTCCGGATTGCCCACGGCACCACGGATGCCGAAGCCGCGCTCGGTGAAGTTCAGGCCGTTACGGACCTTGCGGCCGATGCCGTCATCTTCCACCCAACGGATGAAGTCGGTGGCGACGCCGCCGGTCATGATGAAATCTTCCACCAGGTGACCCACTTCGTTATCCACAAACGCGGTGACGACAGCGGTCTTGTAGCCGAACACCTTGCGCAGGCCGCGCGAAGTGTTGTATTCGCCGCCGCCTTCCCAGGCTTGGAAACGGCGTGCGGTGCGGATCCGGCCTTCACCGGGATCGAGACGGAGCATGACTTCGCCCAGAGAGATCTGGTCGAAAGCGCATTCGGACTTTGGTTTGATGTTGAGGGCCATGGTGGGATGGTAAGTGAGGCTCACGCGCAATTTTCCGTATCAAAATACGACGCGCGCGTGCCGACCATAGTACGGATTTCAAGCCCAGCGCAATAGGGACATGTGCCTCAACCAAACTTTTATCCCGTCACGACACGAAGAAGCACCATGGGGGGTGAACCACAAACATCCCCGCATGGTGCCTCGTCTCAGTCGGCAGTGGCTGTTGACCTCAGGCAGCTACCAATTCTCCAGCACGTTGGCGGGTAAGGGGTTTCTCGGTCGAGCGATGCAGCAGTAACGTGGAAAACGTCTGGATGTAAGTGGAGGCGCTGCGGCGGCCGTTTTCAATGCCGATCTCTTTTTCCACTTCGTTGCCCAGCAGTCCGAGGCTTTCTTCGAGGTGATCGGCGAGATTTTGCCGGTCTTCCTTCGATCTGAAAACGGTGGCGAGGATATCGTGGGACGCCTGGATGCTCGCGGCTGCGGCGGCCTGGAATGTGCTGCCGAGCGAGGTTTCCTTATAGATGTGGCCGTTGCCCGGATTGGTGACGGAGGTCTGTGCATCGTAGGCGGCGAGAGAAAGAATTGAACGGATGCGGCCTTCGAACACACGATTGTATTTCAGGCGGGCGAGGTAGCGGTCGCCGATGTGTTCCCACGCTTGCTCGATGAGATCGAGTTCCGGGGAAGAGGTGAAAACAGGTTCGTCGATGGGAAAGATGAAGCTCATGATATGAATAAGTAAAAATTGGAAAACGGGTGGCGGAGATGCCGGGAAAAACCCAGTGGCGGAAAAAGTCCGCCTAACTGGCTGCGGAAAGGGCGCAGGCTTGAGTGAAACGCGGAGCCGGGAAACCGGGCCGCACGATCAAGCGCACCGACAACAACAACAGCACTCCGCATTCATGCGGCGGCTGGAGGTGAGGGTGGCGATCAGGTGTTTCATGGGAACGCGGGGAATCTAGAGCCGGAATTCCGGGGTGCGCAAGATTATTTTTACTAAACTGCGCATTTTGGTGATGATTGGAGCGTTGTCATACTGACTGACGACTATTCTGTCGGACATTCTGTCCGGCGAAATGGGATCAGGGGACAAGAATGTCCCCCCGCAAAGTACTGTTCAGAATGAACGCGTTCCTATGCTCAGAACTTCGCAGCAGCAGTTGTTTTCAGTTCTTCTAACTTCGTGCGGTCCGGTGCGGCGCCGCGGGCTTGGTCGGGCTTGCCGCCGCCTTTTCCTCCGGCGAGGGCGGCGAGATCGCGGAGGAGGTCTCCGGCTTTCAGGCCTTTCGCGAGAGCATCCGCGCCACAATAGGTGGCGAGGTGGAGTTTCTCGCCGTCATCGACGATGAGAAACGCGGGACCGGCGAAGTTCTTTTTCTTCAGGCCGTTTTGCAGCTCTTGAAGCAAGGAAGCATCGGACTCGAAGGAAACGACGATCGGTTCGCCTTTCGCGATGAGTTCGGCGAGGGCTTCGTCGGCCAGTTTCGCTGCGGCGGAGGCTTGCAGTTTCTTGAAGCGTTTTTCGGCTTCGATCACGGCGTCTTTTCCGGTTTCGAGCGCGGTGCGGACCTCGTTGAGCGCGCTGTTGATCGAGCGGATGTCGCCGGTGGCGAAAAGCGCGTCCGCATTCAAAACCGGCGGCGGAGTGAGCGTGACGACGCTTTCACCGATTCCGGCGAGCTTTTCATTGATCGGCGTGAGCTTCGCCTGGATCGCGTCGGATTCCTGCGAAAGCTGGACGACGACATCGCGGAGGTAAGCCAGCGCGCTGTTGCCGGTGACGGCTTCGATGCGGCGGACGCCGGACGCGATGGCACCTTCGGATTTGATTTTGAAAAGCCCGATTTCGGCGGTGTTGCGGACGTGGGTGCCGCCGCAAAGCTCCTGCGCGTAGCCATTGAGCGCGCCGGGCTGGCCGCCGATCTGCACGACGCGGACGACATCGCCGTATTTATCGCCGAAGAATTGCATCACATCGGCGCGGCCTTTGACCTCGGCGTGCGGCACTTCTTTCCACGAAACGGAATCTCCGGCGGAAATCGCGGCGTTCACTTTTTCTTCCATCGCCACCAGTTGTTCCGGCGTGACGGCGGCGCTGTTGAAGTCAAAACGCAGACGGTTTTCATCGACGGACGAACCTTGCTGGGTCGCGTCTTGGGAAACCACTTCGTGCAACGCCCAGTGGAGCAGGTGGGTGGCGGAGTGGTGGGCCTCGATGGGGCGGCGGCGGGAAACGTCGAGTTTGAGCGTCACCGTGTCGCCGGGCTTGATCGAGTGCGGAGTGCGGAGTGCGGAATGCGGAATGATAACAGCGCGGGCTTTTCCGATCTGTTGGACGCCGGTGATGGCGAGATCGTTGAGCGTGCCGGTATCGCCCGATTGTCCGCCCATCTCGGCGTAGAACACGGTTTTGTCCGTGATGATGAAGAGCGAATCGTCCTGCGGATGGATTTCCAGAACGGTGGCTTCGGTTTCATCGGAATCGAAACCGACGAACTCGGTGACGGCTTCCGTGGAAATATCGAGCGCGCGCACGACGGTGGATTTTTGCGCGGCGCGGGCACGCTCGCGTTGTTGTTCCATGAGCTCTTCGAAGCGCGGCATGTCGACTTTCAAGCCGCGCTCCTGGCAAAGGAGTTCGGTGAGATCGATCGGGAAGCCGAAGGTGTCGTAGAGTTCGAAGGCGATGTCTCCGGAGAGTTGGGGAGCGCCGCCGTCCCGGCGGCTACCTTCGGCATCTTGCCGGAGGCGATTCACGGAGGAGTCGCTCCAGCCTTGCGACCAGACAAATGGATAAGAGCCATCCCGGGTCAATTCCGCCCGCTGGGGATTAGTGAGGATGTAATCGAATTTTTCCGCGAAGTCCGAATCCGAGCGAATGAGCCGATCATGATAATCCCGCTCCCAGACCACCCCGGAGTCACCTGTGAGTTTGTTGATTTCCTTGGCCGTGAAGGATTTCACCGAGTGCATGAGATCGCCCAGTTCCCAGAAAATCGGATTTCCTTCGGCATCCTGATCTTTTGGCTGAGGCTCGATCAGCAAATGGAAATGATCCGGCATGACGACCGCAGCAAAGAGGATGTAACGGGAGCTGTGAAAATGGCGGATGGCATCCAGTGTGATTTTGCGGGCATCCGGAGAAAGAGTGCTTCGGCCACGAGTGGTCACCGTGAGAAGGTATTTTCCCCAAGGCCTTTCGAAATGCGGGAGCCCGTGTGCTTTTGAATAGCGTGCGCCATCGGCGGTTTTGCCCGCAACATCGGGCGGGACGCCCGCTGAAGCCGCCGGGACGGCGGCGCTCCCCATCGCTTCTTCAAAACGCTTTAATCCCCGATCCAGCGTCTGATTAAAGCTCGCTTCCTCATTTTCCAGCGTTTGACGCACGGTGTCCTGACGGTTTTTCAATTCCGGGAAAACGCCGCCCATTTCATTCACCAGCGTTTCCACCAGTGCGCCGAAGAATGGTTTTTCGCCGGAGAATCCGAGTTGGCGACCGTAGCGGACGGCGCGGCGCAGGATGCGGCGGAGAACGTAGTTCCGGCCGTTGTTGCCGGGTAAAATGCCGTCTGCAATCGAGAAACTGAGCGTGCGCAGGTGGTCAGCGATCACGCGGAAGGCGATGGCGTCCTTCATTTCTCCGGTGAAGGCGGAGCGGTCCGCGCCGGGTTCCGGATAGATGTTCACGTAGGTTTTTCCGCTGAGTTCTTCGAGCTTGCGGAAAATCGGGGTGAAAACGTCCGTGGCGTAGTTGCTCGGTTTTTTCGAGAAATCCTTGAAGCCGTTGGTGTTCTGGATGATCGAGCACGCGCGCTCAAAGCCCATGCCGGTATCGATGTGCTTCGCGGGAAGCTCGCGGAACGTGCCGTCGGCCTCGGCGTTGTATTGGATGAAAACGAGGTTCCAGATCTCGATGCAGAGGTCGGAATCGTTGTTCACGAGATTGCGACCGGTGACGGGATTTCCTTCCGGCGTGAGATCGACGTGGAGTTCGGAGCAAGGACCGCACGGACCGGTCTCGCCCATCATCCAGAAGTTATCCTTTACGTTTCCGTGAACGATCTGGACTTCAGGATCGCAGCCTTTCGCTTTGAAAAGCGCGGCCCAAATGTCCCAGGCTTCCTGGTCGAACTCTCCCGGATCGCCTTCCTTCGGCGCGTAAACGGAAGCGTAAAGCCGATGCGCGGGCAGACCCCAACGTTCGACGACGAGTTCCCACGCCCACTGGATGGCTTCTTTTTTGAAATAATCGCCGAACGACCAGTTCCCCAGCATCTCGAACATCGTGTGGTGGTAGGTGTCGTAGCCGACATCCTCGAGGTCGTTGTGTTTTCCGCCCGCGCGGATGCATTTCTGCGTATCGGCCGCGCGTGGTGGATTATAAGGAGCCTTTTCCGTGCCGAGGAAAAACGGGACGAACTGGTTCATCCCCGCGTTCGTGAAAAGCAAACCCGGCGATTGCGGGAGCAGCGATGCGGATGGGACGATGGTGTGCTGTTTCTCGCGGAAGAAATCGAGGAAGCTGTTGCGGATCTCGGCGGCGGTCATTGTGGGGCCGGGAGAATGCGGACACCTCGGGGGAGAAGTAAAGTCTGAGAAGTGCCGGGTGATCAGTGATCAGTGGAAGAGCAGCGAAGGGGAATCTTTCCTGATCACAGATCACCGATCACTTTTCACTCCGCCGATAGGCGGCTCAAATCTCATACTCCACGCCCGGCTCCGGCACGATGACCTGCGTTTCCGGCAAGCGGCTTTCGATTTCCTGCTTGAACCACGCCACCGCTCCGTCATCGCCGTGGACGAGGAAAGTCTGTTTGGGCTTCACCTTCACGATGTAGTCGGCGATGGCCTCCCGCGTCGAGTGGCCGCTGAAATCGAAGGTGCGGATTTCGCATTTCAGCTTCACCGGCGGATGAGCGGGATCGAGCAGGACGGAATCGCCCGGTTGCGCGGAGCGGATGCGGCCGCCGGGGGACTCGGGATCGGCGTAGCCGACGAAGAACAGCCCGTGTTTTTTGTTTTCCAGAACTCCCTGACGGGCAAAGATATTCGAGACGGTTTTTTCCGACATCATGCCGCTGGAAAGCGCGTAGATGCAGCCGGATGAGAAGGGGATCGGGCCCTTGCGTTTCCGCTTTCCGGCTTCCAGTTCCATGTCTTTCATGAAACGGAATCCCTGCATGTGGCGGCGCGAGGTTTCGCTGTGGCGATCGTAAACCAGCGTCATTTTCGTGCTCAGACCGCCGATGTAAACCGGGGTTTCCTCCGGGATGCGGCCCTCTTCCTTGAAGCGGTGCAGCATCGCCAGCACTTCCTGGGTTTTCCCCATCGCGAAGACGGGAATGAGCACGGAGCCCTTGCGATCCAGCACGCCCTGGATGGCGTCCGCGAACGCATCCTCCTCCGCGCGGCGCTCGTAATCGGCCCGGCGTTCGTGCTCGCCGCGGGTGGTTTCCACGATCAGTGCATCGACGTGTTCTTCGGGGAACAGCGCGCCTTTTTGCACCGTGCTGTCCTCGAAATTCACATCTCCGGTGTAGAAAACGCGTTTTCCCTCGGCTTCCAGCGTGACGCCCACCGATCCGAGAATGTGCCCGGCATCGTGGAAGGTCGCGCGGATTTTTTCCCCGTGATCGACGAAAAACGGCCGCTCGATCCCGCGAAGTTCGAAACCTTCCTCGATATCGTCCAGCTCGCGGTGTTCGAACAAAGGATACTCGGTGATGCCGAGTTCGAGGCGCTTCGACTGCATGACGTTCACCGAGTTATGCAAAAGTGCCATGGAAAGCTCCGAAGTCTCCGGAGACATGTAAACCGTCGCTTGCGGCTGGGTTTCCAGGAATACCGGCAGCGTCCCCACGTGATCGAGGTGAGAATGGGTGATGATGATCGCATCCGCGCTTCCCGGTTCGAGAAACTCGTAATGCGGCACCGCCTCGAGACCTTCGTGTTTCGGGTGCATCCCAGCATCCAAAACCAGATCGGCTTCCCCGGAACGGATGAGATAGGAATTCGCACCGATACCGGCGTGGCGACAGAGACTCTTGAAAATCATGATTTAGTAAACGGAAAGCCGCCGCACCATGAAGAGCCGTGGCCCCCCTGTCAATCCGGCCTCGTGGGAAGAATATCGGCGGTGAGGGCCGGAAACACGGACTTGGTAGCAGAGGGCGGATTTGAACCGCCGACCAAAGGCTTATGAGTCCTCTGCTCTACCACTGAGCTACTCTGCCAAGTCCGGAAGACGCGAAAAACTTGCGTCGGCGCAGGCTGTTACCGGTGAGCAGGAGAATTGTCCACCTGAAAGTTCGGATTTTTTGGGGGGCGCACACGCGAGGGTGCGTGTGCTCCCCATGCCCGACGTGGACGTCGGTGCTTCCATTTTGTATTTACATCGTAATTCTAAAAAATTCTTGCCAATCCATCCGCGCGGGAATACTTGGTCAACACAACGATATCCCGAAAACCCATCTTGACCGGGCGAATGCCGCTTTTTAGCCATTTACCCAGCAATTTTTCCGTTTGAAAAACCCCAAACCCACGACTTCCCGTGAAAACTCCACTTCGCTGGCGTAAATCCCTCCGCCGTAACCGAGGATTCGCTCTCATCGTCACGCTCACCCTCATGGTGCTGCTCACGATCATCGCGCTGGGCCTTCTTTCCCTGTCCACGATCAGCCTCCGCCAATCGAGCAAGGAAAACGCCCTCTCCACCGCCAAGGCGAACGCCCGCATGGCCCTCATGCTTGCCATCGGAGAGCTCCAGGCCTCCGCCGGTCCGGACACCCGCGTCACCGCCCGCGCCGATATTCTCGATGAAAACAACCCGCCGATTCTCGGCGTCTGGAAAAGCTGGGAGGGCACGGACCATGAAGATTCGGGGCGTCCGATCGCACCTGATTATAGTTCCAAGAAGCAAAGTGCGGAAGGTGGCGGACGTTTCGTGCGATGGTTGGTTTCAGGCGATCCAAAAAAACTCGCGAACATCGATAATTTGCCAAAGACGGGCAAGTCCGAAGAGCGGGTCGAGCTTATCGGGGATCATTCCGTTGGCAAGGGATCGGATCAAACAAAATACAAGATCAGCCTGCTGCCCATCGAGATTCAAAACAACGGAAGCAAAGGAGCTTATGCGTGGTGGGTAGGTGGGGAAAACCAGAAAGCCTATTTGCCTCTTCCCGACAAGGAGACTCCGACGGATGCTGCGGGTTGGGCTGCAAAAATGCAGAGCCACTCGGTGGTGAACCCGAAGCCGTTCAATCTGGACGGCATTCTGGAGGACAAGAATGCCGCGGACAAGATGGTGACCTTACGCCAGATTGATTTGTTTTCGCCCGGTAAATCCCGTCCCGCGTCCCAGCAATACAGCTTCGACCTCAGCACGGTTTCCACCGGACTGCTCACGAATACCGCGACCGGAGGCTGGCGCAAGGATCTCTCCTTGTTCACGGAAAAATATGAAGATCTGCCGACCTCGGATCTGCCGCTATTCCGTTTGACTCCGGACGAAGACAACTCCGTCAGCAAGGCTACTTCCGGAAGTCCGCTGGTGGAAGGTTCCATGCTGTATCCGTGGGCTTCTTACAGGACCAGCGGCACCCGCCCCAATGAACAGGCCGGTGCGGTTTCCAGTTGGGCGAATCTCGCCGACTACGCATTGATGTATCGGAAATTCGGAAATACGAACTCTTTTAGCTTGGATTCTTCTCTGTTCACCTCTTTGGGGAGTCCCTACAAGTACCTCCATACCACCAAGCTTTTGCCGGTCGTGGCACGGTTGCAGTGGGTGTTTTCGTATAAACAAACACGGTCTGACAACACTTATAAAGATCCGGATGATCAGGCGGTTAAGTATATTTATCGTTGTTCTGCTTGTGCGAATCCAGTGGTAACGCTTTGGAATCCCTATAATGTTTCGCTGAATATCAGAAAATTGGTTTTTACTGTCTCCAGTGAATCAGCTCTGCCGGTGGCTTTGAAATATACCATCGAATATGACGGCACCGGAGGCGCGTTAGATGTGGAGAGTAATGGTTACCGTAGCATTACGGTAAATGGAAGTTACAAGAATTTATCGAATAGTGGAGAGGCGGCGGATGGTTACGAGTTGGAATTTTATATTCCGAACGTGGGAACGATCGCTCCGGGTGGAACGGTAGTTTATGGTGCGACGACATATGACACAAACCAAAATTACTCGTTGGAGATGGGCTTGGGATATTCTGCGGGGATGGGGCATTTCGTTCCACTCAGGAACGATGCGTCGGACCAGATTTATAGTCCTAAGAGGGCTAATGCGAGTGCGGTTAGGGCTGGTAATGCGGATTATAGGACGATTTCTAAAATTAAAGACGCGAGGGCGATCTTGGATAATTCCATCGTGGGGACGAGTCTTGCCGGAAAGGTGGGGATGAAGTTGGTCGTGCGGGAAGATGGAGGAGGTGATAAGGACACACGGATTGACGGCAAGGATGCCAATGAAATGGTCTATCAAATCCTCCAGCCGACTTCATTTGCCAACAGCCAGGTGGTGTCGATTCCCGATGTGGAATGGGGGGCGGTTACGGGTTCCGGTTCGGAATCCTATCCCTTCATGTCGCTGGTTTTCGGCTTGCGCATGCTCGAAAATCTTTACGAACCGGGAGATTCGCACGATACCAACCGATTGGCCAAGGGTTTCGTTCAAACCAGCCCGACGGCGAGTTATACGGAAATGTATGACAACACGGACACCGCGTACCGCGTGAACGCGGCTTATGATTACAATTTGTTCGCACACTCCGCGGTGGACGACGTCGTTCCCAACTCGGGAGGTGGCCAGGGATACCTGCTTTCAGGCCTGACGACGGCCACAGGACTCGCTCGCTGCATCGTTTCCGAAATTCCCGTGAAACCGTTGGCTTCATTGGGAGAGTTGCAGGGCTGGGACATGCGCTTCGGGAATCCCGCTCCCCCCTTTGGCTATAATATCATCGGCAACTCGGATGCGACTCCCCTGATTGCTTCGAATGCGATATCGATCGGCAATGCTTCCGCGACAAGCCTCCAATACGACGATTCCTACTGTGCGAACCACCTCTTGTTCGACGACTGGTTTTTTTCCTCGATCAATGAAGGCTCGGCGGATTCATTTGGTGGCGGCGGTTCCTTGAAAACCAATTTCACCGAATTCGTGACGAATAAAACCCCGCTGGTGAATTCCGCTTACAAGCCGAATGGTTTGGATTTGGCCCAGGCCCAGCGCGGAAGTGACGACCTGTATGACAAATATGTCGAGCCCGAGGATTCTTGGCGGAAGGTCGCTTCGCTCATCGAAGTCCAAGGCATGTTCAATGTGAATTCGACCTCGGTGGAGGCTTGGAAAGCCTTGCTCGGCCACGCCCGCGACCAGGAGATACCCTACTACAAGGGCAGCGAAGTATCGCTGGACTCCGAAAAGGATCATGCCGTGACGCGCTACAGTGTGGCGGGCGACGTGGCGGCGGACTCATCGTCCCAAGGTGTCGCAAAAAATGGGCGTTCCAATGCGACCCAATACACCGGATATCGGGTGCTGACGGATGCGATGATTGAGGAGCTGGCGGAAAAAATCGTCGCGCAAATACGTCAGCGCGGGCCGTTCCTCTCCCTTTCGGAGTTTGTGAACCGGCAGCTTTCCAGCGATAAAAACCTCGCCATAGCGGGTGCCATCCAGACGGCGCTCAATGATATGGAACAAACGATCAATGGCGGGGTCGATGCAACGGAAACCAATCCCGTGAGTAAGGATTCGGGGTATAAGTTTCTGGAAGCGGCGAGAGGATCTTCGGCTCATGGGATGCCGGGATGGCTGCGCCAGGCGGACCTTCTTCGCCCCCTGGCTCCTATTCTTTCCGCCCGGGACGACACGTTTACCA
This sequence comes from Luteolibacter sp., assembly GCA_047605125.1. Lineage (GTDB taxonomy): Bacteria > Verrucomicrobiota > Verrucomicrobiia > Verrucomicrobiales > Akkermansiaceae > Luteolibacter. Next base: position 244,960 of record JASGGK010000001.1, on the reverse strand, counting down.
TCCGAACCTATGGAGATGCACGGGATGCTTCCGGCAAGATTCTGGCTACGGCCTATTGTGAAGCGGTGGTAACCCGGACAAGGAATTATTGTGATCCTTCGGAGACTGCTGACCTTGTGGATCCGCCAAAAAGTGAGATCAATAAGCTCTATGGCAGGAAGTTCGAAATCGTTTCTTTCCGTTGGTTGTCTAAATCCGAAATTTGAATCATTTTATGCGTCTTTTCTTCATTAGCTTATTTTCTTCGATTGTCTGTGGAGTGCTTTCGGCTTCAGGGCAATCCGTTCCCAAAGAGAATCGGACATGCAGGATTCTCTTTCTGGGCGGGCAGAACAGCGTGCCGAAGGTTTATCTCAATGACGGAGTGAATACCCAACTCATTAAGCTTTCTTCGTTGAATTTGTCCGATGTGTATGAAGTGGCTCCGGGGAACATCACCTTGAAGTTGAGTTCGGACTTTCCTTCTCAGGAAAAACCTCTTCCTGCAGGAGCTCCTTCTGTGGTCGTTCCGGAATCCATGAAAGACTGTTATCTTTTGGTTGCCAGTGATCCGAAAAATTCAGTTCTTCCCCTCAAACTTCAAGTAATCAATGCTAGCCCAAGTGATTTCCGCCCGGGACAGATGCTTTGGTTGAATTTGACTCCGTATCATATTGGAGGCCAGTTGGGGAACAAAACTTTGGACCTTAAGGCGCATGCTCAAGTCATTGTAGACGCTCCCAGAAATGATAATGGAGGGTTTTCCGTAAACATTGGTTATGAACCGGGCAACAACCAAAAGGCAATACAGCTTGTTTCAACCCAATGGCTGCACAACTCTTCAGGGCGTAACGTGATTTTTGTGATGTTGCTGCCCAATAGCCAGGTTCCACGGATCAAGGGCTTTTCAGATCTTCGCATGCCCAAGACGGAAAAAAGTCCTTCCTCGTCCACTCGCTGAAAGGTTAAGCGCTCTGCCGAGCTTCAATAAATAAAGGGACGGCAGATTCAAGCGGCTAGCGCATCCGGCGGGGTTGTCAATAGGCCAGGGGCTGTAGAGGCTTCCGGTTCAACGTAAGCGCTCCGCCGGGCACCTGTTTGACACGATTTATTTCGCTGCCACTGACGGAGACGTGATGGAGGCAGGAGGTTGCCAGTTTTCCGGGAGCAGGCTGTCGAGTTGCCGGTTGGTCATGCAGGGAAGACGGTCTAGGAGATCTTTGAGATAGGCGTAGGGTTCATGGCCGTGGCGTTTGGCGCTCTCGATCAGGGTATAGAGGATGGCACTGCGCTCGCCGGTGTCTTCTCCTCCGATAAACAGCCAGTTTTTCTTGCCGACCGCTGTAGGGCGAATCGCGTTTTCGATGAGGTTGTTGTCCGGCTCGATTTGGCCATCGTGGAGGAAGGTTTCGAGCTTCGGCCACAGGCCGAGGGTGTAGTCGATGGCTCGACCGAGAGGGCTTTTCGGTAGTACGGCGGAGTGTCCGCGCAGCACGGTGAGGTCGTGGCGCAGGGTGTGGAGGACCGGAGCGATGTGGGTTTGCCGGGCGCGGGTTCGTTCGTCGGGGCCTGCCCGGGTTTGGCGGAGTTCTTTTTCGATACAGTAGAGTTGGCCGATGGCTTTGAGGGGGGCGGCAGCTAACACCTGACCGGTTTGGAGGGCTTCGTGGAACTTGCGCCGGGCGTGAGCCCAGCAGGCGGCGGGTTTGATGCCGGGGTGTTTGGCGGAGTGAGCTTGATAGGCGGCGTAGCCGTCGCTTTGGAGGGTGCCGGTGAAGTTTCCGAGCAGATCATCAAGGCAGGCGTGTCTGCGGCTCGGATGCCATTGGTAAAAGACGTTGCCGCCGGGGCGGTGAAGGACCCAGAGGTAGCCTTGGGCGGTTTTACCGGTGCCGGGGGCGAGGTATTTGACCGGAGTTTCGTCGCCTTGCAGGTAATCGCTTGCGAGGAGGTTGCGGTGGATGGATTGATAGATCGGCTTCAGCCAGAAGGCAGCGAGCTCGGTCCAGCGGCAGAGGGTATTGCGGCCGATGGAGGCTCCATGGCGGGTGGCGAGGATTTTTTCCTGCCGGTAAAATGGCAGGTGGTCGCAGTATTTGGCGACGAGGACGTGGGCGATGAGGCCGGGGGTGGCAGTGAGGCCGTCTTGGAGCCGCGGAGGGAGTTTGGCAGTGACGGGGGCGGCGTCCCGGTCAGTGGTGCGAACGAAGACGGGGCGGATGAGCCGGTGGATGAAGATTCTGGCGGGCTGATAGTCGAGTCGGTCGCTGTGTTCTTCGCCGATGCGCCGCCATGCGTCGGGACAGGCTTTGACGGCTTCGGGAAGAAGGGTTTCTTCGACGACGGGAAGGTGCTCGGAGAGCCGGGGGCGGCGTGGTTTGGGCGAAGACGGCTCAGGAGAGGCGACGGCGTTTGGTGCTGCGGCCTCCTCCTCCGGTGCGTCGTTTGGTGGAAGGGAGGCCGGGGCTTTTCCCGGCGGATCGAGCAGGAGTTCGAGTTGCGCGGGGTCGAGCTGCTCGCTGCTCTTGCCGAAGAGTTTTCGTAGAACGAGATCGAGCTTTTGCCTGAGCAACTCGTTTTCCTGTTTGAGGCGGGCGATTTCCGCGAGCAGTTGTTGTTCCCGGTCGAAACTCATCGGACGATGACGGAGCTTAACACGGATTTTCTAGCAGGAGGCAAGCGGAAAGATCATTCCCTTTCATACCAGGGCCGCATTTTCGCGCCTTTGAGGTCGATGCCATCGGTGAGAAGAGCGAGAGCTTCGGGGGCGAGTTTGATTTTATTACCGCCATCCGATGGCTTGGGCCAGGAGAAGGTGCCTTTTTCCAATCGCTTTGCCATGACCCAAAATCCGGAGCCATCCCAATAGAGGAGCTTGAGGCGGGTCCGGTTCTTATTGGTGAAGGCAAAAACGGCTCCCTGCGTGGGATCTTCGCCGAGCTTTTGAGTGACGAGGGATTGCAGTCCATTGAAGGATTTCCGCATGTCACAGGCTTCCAAAGCGACGAAGACCCGGAGGTTTCCAGCGAAGCTCAGCATGGGCGTAAGGCACAAATGATTTCTAGCAGCAAGGGAATGGTGTCGGAATGAGTCGCATGGAGGCTCACCCCGCAAGGAAGCACGATCTTGATTTCATGCGCGGAGGAGGATGGCGGTGGAGAGGGTAGCTCGGGAGCGTTGGAACAAGGAAGATCGACTTCTGCCAAGGTGAGTTTGAAAGGCTGTGTCGGCGCGGTTTTTAGCGAAGGATATTGCCCTCGTTCGCGCCGACGTTTTTGAATCCATGAGGCGAATGTTTGATAGTTCACGCCATGCTCACGGGCGAAGGCGAGGCCGCTGGCAGTTCCTTGATCAAAGGCATCGAGCAATGCTTCCCGGTGAGCCTTGCTGATCCTCACGCGCCCAAGAACGTCTGTTTTTAAAACGGTAGTCGTATTGCTCATCGCTATGCAGACTACAGCGGCTCGGTTCCGGTGCACAGGGGGTGGCGGAATTACCGCTTACGAATCGGCCACGATCCGAAATGGCCGAAATTCCGCATCGTTCCAGTTACAAAAAGCCCTTAAGTTAGTGCCATTCAGGACTGTCCCTTTTTTCTGTATCGTCATTTAATTTCATAAATCGTCCCATCAAGTCGTGCGTATACAACGCCGCTAATTAGATTGCTTTTATTCCGCGGCAAGCCAAATGAATAGGTAATCACTTCTAGCCCTGTTGTAGAAACACCATCATAATTAATATCCATCCGATAATAAGATTTGGACACTGTAGCAAAGTATGGTTCCGTCGCTTGAAAACCTGCAGACCGAAGGTCATCACGAGCAGCATAAATATTATCGCCGATTTTGATAACTTTTGAGACGTCGCTTTTTCTTTGTTCCACGACAGCATCACGAGTCAGTGAACAAGAAACAGAGATTCCACAAGATATTGCAATTATGAATAATGATTTCATTCTCCGTAACATGTCCCTCCTCCTCCTGATGGTGGTCTAGCAATCAAATAGTCGCTTGTCCGGTTTATTGATAATCGCATAATAGAGTGACGAATTTTCCTCTGTAGTTGTGAGGTTTCCGGCGTCACTTTTTTTTGCGGGTATCAATAATATTTTAGCTAATTCATATGGCTCAACATCGTGACTGTAATGACCGAGTCCACCAGCTGCAACGCGATCAGGCGTTCCTGCACTATTTCCGCTCGTTGTCAGCTCAAGCTTATCATCCCCTTTCTTTTTGTAACAGCACTGTTGGCGTGACGCACCTTGCTTTGAGCGCATACAGTAATCCGCACTGGGATGATAGTCTTGATCCGCTGCGCCTAGGCTACCCCATTCACCGTTAGTGCAATTCTTAGGTTTATTCAATAGGGTCGGTCCTCTCATTTCAGCATTGCCTCCAATTGCTTGAACTTCTCTTTCGCCTCCACACTCGTTTTAGCCGATCCCACCAGCCGACTCACCGAACCCGCACAACCCATGCCCAAGCGCTCCGCGATCCACCCATTGCTTGCCGTCGTATGAGTCCGCAACAACCAAGCGAGAACCACTTTCCCCGGATTTCCTTTTTTCAAGTTCATCAGCGCTTCCTGTTCGGCGGGCAAATTCATAAGAGCGGTCCCTTCTAAAACCAGCCGCTCCGCTTCTTTCAGGCTTCTATCACGCACTCCCCCGCCACTCAAGTTCCCATTGCGGCGCTTGTCCGGTTTTTCCAACCATGCCAGCAAACGATCCTTGAAACTTTCCTCTCCCAAATACCACCCCCTCCTCAAACTTGCCATCGCTTCGGCAGAAATCTCACCTCCGGCTTTCGCCCGCTCTTCCAACCACATCACATAGCCACGCCGCCCCCGCGTATCCCCTGCCAGCTCGAACGCCCGTAGCAACCGTTCCATCTCCAACCATTCCGTTCCCTTTCCCTTGGCATAGTCGTAAAAACTGCTCCAGCGATACGCCGACAGTTTTCCTTTCTCCCCGCCCGCCAATCCGGCCCTGGCGGGATTGAGATGAATGTAGTCGGCAACGATTCGGAAATAATACCCATCCGCCTCCGAACCGTTCACCGGAATGGCTCGATAACGCCCTTGAAAAACATGCCCTCGGCGTAACCGCGCCCGATTCCACCCCTGGCTGAACGTTCCCATCAACCACTTCATTCCAGAAACCAGATTCGCCTGCGGGGTTTCAAGTAACAAATGGAAATGATTCCCCATCAACACCCACGCATGCACCCGCCAACCATGGCTCGCGCACGCCTCACCCAAGCGGGATAAAAAGGCTTTGCGGTCATGATCCGTTTCAAAAACCGCCTTCCCGCCGTCTCCTCGGGCCATCACGTGATAAACAGCCCCCGGATATTGGATTCTCAACGGCCTCGCCATCCCCCTCAAATACAAAAAGAAAACGGCATCCTCAATGCCAAAATGAGAGGACCGACCCCTTTCGCGAGACCCCTTTCGCGACCCCTTTCATCATTCCTTTCTCTCTCCGAGTTCGTCAACCGCCAGCTTTCCAGTGACAAGGATCTGGCTCTCGCCGGGGCTCTTCAAACGGCCCTCAATCAACTGGCCAGCAGCAGCGATATCTACGGCAGCCTGGATGCTCCCCTCACCGATACCACAATCAAGGGGGCGGATTATCAATTCAAGGAAGCAGCCGATGGTTCTACCGGCTACGGTCTGCCGGGCTGGACCCGCCAGGCCGATATTCTCCGGCCTCTAGCTCCGATTCTTTCCGCCCGGGACGATACGTTTGTAATCCGCACCTATGGGGATGCCCGGGACGCCAGCGGCAAAGTTCTGGCAACCGCTTATTGTGAAGCGGTGGTCCAGAGAACCCGCGATTATTGCGATCCGGTGGATAAGGCGGAACTTGTCGATTTCCCTTCCAGCCCGATCAATCAAACTTTTGGCCGCAAGTTCGAGATGGTTTCTTTCCGCTGGCTTTCGAAGTCTGAAATCTGAACAACCCTTCACCATGATCCGTCATTTCATTCTCATTCTATCCCTCGCTGTGGGGATCGTGTCGCTGGCTTCCGCTGCTTCTTCGAAACCCTCGCGGACTTGCCGGATTGTTTTCCTGGGTGCTCCTCCGGATGCTCCGAAAACCGCGTATCTGAGTGATGGAGTGAACACCCGGCAAGTAGAGTTGCCCACCATGAACCTGTCCCAGCCTTATGAGTTGGCTCCCGGTAACATTACTCTTAAGCTCGCGGCCCAGATTCCCTTGGAAAACCAGCCGCTTCCCGAAGGTCTGCCTGCGGATGCTCTTCCGGAAACGGTCAAGAACTGCTATCTCCTAGTGGTTTCCGACCCATCCAATAAAATCATCCCGCTGAAAATGCGGGTCATCAATGCTTCGCCTCAGGGCTTTGGCGTGGGTCAAAGTATGTGGGTGAATCTGACTCCATACATCATTGGAGGGAAGGTTGGCTCGGTAACCCTTAACATTAAGCCGAATACCACCTTCATCTCCGCCCCGCCCGCCGCGGGTTTGGACGATTGCCCGGTGCAATTGGGCTACGCGGATCCAAGTGGGAAAGGTGCCCGGCAATTTTATTCCACCGTCTGGCGGCATGATCCGACGGGGAGAAATGTTATTTTCGTGACCGCTTCACCCAAAAGCAAGATCCCGAAGATTACAGGTTTCCCTGATTTCCGGGTTTCGGAATCACAAGAAAAAGAGGGGGCGGAAGGAAATTAAAGTAGCGGTCCATGACCGTCACCATTTGACCGAAAGCCGTGTCTGGGAAATCAGACGCGGTTTTTTGTGAAGGAAAAGCTCAGTTTGCCAAAATAGTGCCTACAGTTGGAGGGATTCCATGGACTGCCGCAGACTGGGCAGGCGCATTCCACGGTCTCCATGAGTGGAAGCATTGCTCATCTTCCGTAAAAAATTTCACGGCATTTTAAAAAAATCTCCGGAAATAGCAAATTAGGGCTTGTCAGGTTGTGGTTCGTTTCTATGTTCGCCGCCCCCGCATTGCGGACTGCCTGAAAAAACCGAAAGCAGCCGCCACAACAGGGAAAATTTATCGGGTGCAGCTCCGGAAAAAAGCTTCAGCGAGGTTTCCTCGTCGTCGCTCCGGTTTGTCCCCACAGGAAAATCAGAACCACGCAGGAAATCATGCCGACCATCAATCAGCTCGTTCGCAAGGGACGCCTCACTCCGGCCGAAAAGTCGAAGTCACCCGCTCTCGTGAACTGCCCACAGCGCCGCGGAGTTTGTCTTCAAGTGATGACCCGTACGCCGAAGAAGCCGAACTCGGCTCTCCGTAAAGTTGCCAAAGTGCGCCTCACCAACGGATTCGAAGTCATCGCCTACATCGGCGGTGAAGGGCACAACCTTCAAGAGCACTCCATCGTCCTCGTTCGCGGTGGCCGGGTGAAAGACCTTCCGGGTGTGCGTTATCACATCGTCCGCGGCTCCCTCGATACCCTCGGTGTCGATAAGCGCCGTCAAGCCCGCTCCAAATACGGTGCGAAGCGTCCGAAGCCAGGCCAAGCCGCCGCGGCTCCTGCCAAGAAGGGCAAGAAGTAATCCCCGAAATCGTAATTTTTACCGTTCAACGTTATGCCACGCCGCAAGCGAGTTTATACCAAGCCGGATCGTCGCGACCCACGCTACGACAGTCCTCTCGTCGGTCACCTCATCAGCAAGGTGATGCAAGACGGAAAGCGTTCCCTCGCGCAACGCATCGTTTACGCAGCTATCGATCGCGCCAATGAAGGTGTCGATACTGTGGATCCTCTCGAAGTGATCACCCGTGCGGTGGAAAACTCCAAGCCGCGCGTGGAAGTGAAATCCCGCCGCGTCGGTGGTGCGACGTATCAAGTGCCGCTCGAAGTGGCTCCGGATCGTTCCGAGTCCCTCTCCATGCGCTGGCTGGTGAACTACGCGCGCAACCGCAAGGGCACTCCAATGCACGTTGCGCTCGCAAACGAAATCAAGGACGCCGCCAACAACCAAGGCAGCGCCGTTCGCAAGCGTGACGACGTTCACAAGATGGCTCAGGCGAACCGCGCCTTCGCCCACTTCCGCTTCTGATTTTCCTGCTCTAGAAACTCCATTCAGCCGGCTCCCGGCACGCCAACGTGAATCCAAACAGTCCAAACCGCCAACATGTGCTCGAACGCACCCGGAATATCGGGATTGCGGCGCACATCGATGCGGGGAAGACGACCCTCACCGAGCGGATCCTGTTCTACACGGGCGTGATCCACAAAATCGGCGAGGTTCACGACGGCGCTGCGACGACCGACTGGATGGAGCAAGAGCGTGAACGCGGAATCACCATCACCTCCGCCGCCGTTTCCACCGAGTGGTGGCAGCGCGCCGAAGAGGGGACCGTGAAGCTTTTCCCGGAACAAAAGCAGCGCATCAATATCATCGACACACCCGGTCACGTGGACTTCACCGCTGAAGTCGAGCGTTCCCTCCGGGTTCTGGATGGTGCCATCGTTGTTTTTGACGCCGTCGCCGGTGTCCAGCCGCAGACTGAAACCGTCTGGCGCCAGGCCACCAAATACCACGTGCCGCGTCTCGTGTTCGTCAACAAGATGGACCGCACCGGCGCCGACTTCGACAACGTCGTGCACGAAGTCAAAGAGAAGCTCGGTGCGAACGCCGTGCGCATTCTTATCCCGATCGGCGCTGAAGACCAGCTCATCGGCCAAATCGACGTGGTGAACCAAAAAGCCGTCTATTTCTCGGACGACGATAAATTCGGTTCCACCTACACCGTTCGTGAACTCGAAGGGGATCTCGTCGCGCTCTGTCGAGAGGCCCACGAAGAACTCCTTCATGCCGTCGCCGATGTGGACGACGTGCTTGCCGAAAAATTCCTCAACGAGGAGCCGATTTCCCTCGAAGAGCTCAAGCAAGGCATCCGCCGCGCTACCATCGCCAACAAACTCGTTCCCGTTGCCGGTGGCTCCGCCTTCAAAAACAAAGGCGTCCAATACCTTCTCGACGCGGTTGTCGATTATCTTCCAAGTCCTCTCGACATCCCGGCCGCCATCGGCATGGACCCGGACAATGAGGAGCACAAAATCGAGGTCGTCACCTCGGACAACGAAAAGTTCGTTTCCCTCGCTTTCAAACTCTGGGCGGACAAGTTCGTTGGCAAACTCGTTTTCTTCCGCGTGTATTCCGGCGTCGTCCGTAAAGGCGATACCGTTTACAATCCACGCACCCGCCGCTCCGAGCGCGTCGGCCGTCTCATTCAGATTCAGGCCAGCGAGCACAAGGACATCGATGCCTGCTACGCCGGTGACATCGCCGCGATGGTCGGCATCAAAAACGTCACCACCGGCGATACCCTCGCCGCCGAGAAATACGACGTCGTTCTCGAGCCGCCTACTTTCCCGGAGCCGGTCATTTCCATGGCCGTTGAGCCGAAGACCAAGGTGGATCAGGAAAAACTCGCTCTCGCCCTCGGCCGTCTTTCCGAAGAGGACCCGACATTTCTCGTCCGCACCGACGAAGAAACCGGACAAACCATCATCGCCGGCATGGGTGAACTCCACCTGGAGATCATCGTCGATCGCCTTCGCCGCGAATTCAAAGTCGAAGCGAACACCGGCGCTCCGCAAATCGCTTACCGCGAAACCATCACCGCCGCCGCCGATGGCGAAGGCAAGCTGGTCAAGCAATCCGGCGGCCGCGGCCAATACGGCCATGTCATCCTCGCCGTCCGCCCGAACGAAAAGGGCAAGGGCCATACCATCGAAAACAAAGTCATCGGTGGCACCATTCCGAAGGAATACATCAACGCCTGCATCAAGGGCATCAACGAAGCCATGAGCAATGGCGTCGTCGCCGGTTATCCGGTTGTCGATGTGCACGTCGATCTCCTCGACGGTTCCTACCACGATGTGGATTCCAACGAAAACGCTTTCACCATGGCCGCCATTTTCGCCATGCGCGACGCGTTCAAGAAAGCGAAATCCATTCTCCTCGAACCGGTTATGGCCGTCGAAGTTTCCACCCCTGACGATTACCAAGGTGACGTCATGGGTGACCTGAGCCGCCGTCGCGGCCAGATCCAGAACACCGAGTCCAAAGGCAAGCTCTCCATCGTGCATGCCAATGTGCCTCTCAAAGAAATGTTCGGCTACTCCACCGCCGTCCGCACCCTCTCCTCGGGCCGCGCTTCCTATGCGATGACTCCATCGCACTTCGAGCAGGTCCCGAACAACATTGTCGAAGAAATCGTCAGCGACCGCCTCGGCTAAGTCCCGCGATTACTCGCCCTGTAGAACCACAACGTAAACCGTCACCAACACTCCACCATGGAAAATCAGAAAATCCGTATCCGCCTGCGCGCCTTTGATCACCGCGCCATCGACCGCTCTGCACAAGAAATCGTGGAGACCGCCAAGCGCACTGGCGCCCGCGTTGCTGGTCCTATCCCGCTTCCTACCCGCATCGAGAAGTTCAGCGTCAACCGTTCCGTCCACGTGAACAAAAAGTCCGCCGAGCAATTCGAAATTCGTACCCACAAGCGCCTGCTCGACATCGTCGATCCGACCGCCCGCACCGTCGATGAGCTCAAGAAGCTCAACCTGCCAGCCGGTGTCGACATCACCATCCGCATCTGAGCCCCCGCTCCGGACCTCGAATTTCAAATTCCTCATCTCTAATTTCTAATCTCTCTATCGCCATGTCACTCGGCCTCCTCGGCAAAAAAATTGGTATGACCCGCCTGTTCGACCAACAGGCCGGCATCATGATCCCTGTTACCGTCATCGACGTTTCCGGTAACACCGTTCTTCAAGTCAAGACTCCTGAAACAGACGGCTACACCGCCGTGCAAGTGGGCTATGGCGATCAGAAAGAACAACGCGTTTCCAAGCCGGACCTCGCCCGCTTCAAGAAAGCCGGTTCCGCTCCCAAGCGCTTCGTGCAGGAATTCCGCTTCGAAAACGGCGAATCCGCTCCTGAAACCCATCCGGGTGTCGAGCTCTTCACCGCCGGCCAGTGGGTCGACGTGATCGGCGAAACCAAGGGTAAAGGTTTCCAAGGTGCCGTGAAGCGCCACGGATTCGGTGGTCTCAAGATGACCCACGGCTCCATGATGCACCGCCGGACCGGCGCCATCGGTTGCCGCTCCACTCCGGGCCGCGTTTGGAAAAACCAGAAGATGCCCGGCCACATGGGCACCACCCGCAGCACGATCCAGAACCTCAAGGTCGTCGCAGTTCGTCCGGAAGATGGCGTGATCCTCATTTCCGGTGCCGTCCCAGGCGCCAACGGTAACTACGTCACCGTCCGCCCAGCCAAGAAAAAGTCCGCCTGATCCGGTGGCACCCTGAAATCAATCACGCTCTCAAGTCATGTCGATCAAGCCATTCACTACAGACTGCGCCCAATCCTCCAACCTCGTTCTCGTGGGTGAGGAAAAAGGACGTCAGGCCGTTCACGACCTCGTGACCGCCTACCGCGCCAATCGTCGCTCCGGTTCCGCCAACACCAAGACCCGCGGCGAAGTCTCCGGTAACAACAAGAAGATCTACAAACAAAAAGGCACTGGTAACGCCCGTCACGGTGACAAGCGCGCTCCGATCTTCGTCGGTGGTGGCGTCGTCTTCGGCCCGCGTCCTCGCGATTACTCCAAGCACGTGCCGAAAAACGTCCGCAAGCTCGCCCTTCGTCGTGTTCTCGGTGACGTCGTCCGCGCCGGCAAAGTGAACTTCGCCGAAACCTTCTCCGTCCAGGACGGCAAGACCAAGTCCTTCATCGCCGCCCTCGGCACCACCGCTGCCGCCGGTAAGGTCCTCATCGTTTCGAACTCCTTCGACGAAAACACCTACCTCGCCGCCCGCAACGTCGCCTGGGCCCAACTCGTCACCGGAGCCGACCTCAACGTCGAACAACTCCTCCTCGCAAACGCCGTCATCTTCGTGGGTGACGCTGTTGCCACCCTCGCACAACGCACCGCCTGAACCCCGGACTACCACCCGCGATCATGAAAGATATTTACCAGGTTATCAAAAACGTCCGCCTCAGCGAAAAGGCTGCGTTGCTCCAGGAGACGAACAACGAGGTCACCCTCGAAGTCGACCGCAACGCGAACAAAATTGAGATCAAACAAGCCGTCGAGCAACTCCTCGGAAAGAAAGTCGTCGCAGTCCGCACCGCGAACTATGACGGCAAACTCCGCCGCCAGCGCCGCGCTGATGCCGGCCGCACCGCCAACTGGAAAAAAGCCATCGTCCGCCTCAAGGAAGGCGAATCGCTGGACCTCATCTAAGCGCCCGCCGCCGCTCAACCGTAACACCTCAACGTTCCGCGAGTCATGCCCCTGAAAAATTTCAAGCCAAACACTCCATCCGCACGCTACAAGAATCTCCCGTCCTTCGACGAGATCACCAAGAGCAAGCCGGAGAAGAGCCTCCTCAGCCCGCTCAAGCGCTCCGGCGGCCGTAACAACACCGGCCGCATCACCACCCGCCACATCGGCGGTGGTCACAAGCGCCACTATCGCCTCGTCGACTTCAAGCGCGGCAAATACGACGTGCCAGCCACCGTGGTCGGCATCGAGTATGATCCGAACCGCACCTGCCGTATCGCCCTCGTGCAATACGAAGACGGCGTGAAATCCTACATCCTGGCCCCTGTCGGCCTCGAAGTCGGCGCCACTGTGGTTTCCGGTCAATCCGTCGCTCCGAAAGTCGGCAACGCCATGCCGCTTGCCAGCGTGCCGCTCGGCACCAACATCCACAACATCGAGCTCATCCCTGGCGGTGGCGGCAAAGTGGCTCGCGCCGCCGGCCAGATCGCCGTCCTTTCCAACCGCGATGGCGGCTGGGCGCTCGTCAAGATGCCTTCCGGTGAAATCCGCCGCTTCCACGAAGCCTGCTTCTGCACCATCGGCCAGGTCGGCAACCGCGATCACATGAACGAAACCTCCGGCAAAGCGGGCCGCACCCGCTGGCAGGGCGTCCGTCCTACCGTCCGCGGTATGACCATGAACCCGGTCGACCACCCGAACGGTGGTGGTGAAGGTAAGTCCAAGTCCGGCGGTGGTCGCCAGCACCTTCTCAGCCCATGGGGCCACGCGAAGGGCGAAAAGACCCGCAAGAAGAAAAAGACCACCAGCGTCTTCATCGTCGAGTCCCGCCACAAGAAGAAGTAATCTTCCTCTTCCTCACAGCTCATTAACCAATAAGCACTTCTTCCTATGCCACGTTCTCTCAAGAAAGGCCCGTTCATCGATCAGAAGCTTCTCGCCAAGATCGACGCCGTTGCCGCCGCCGGTGCGGATCGCAAGCCGATCAAAACCTGGAGCCGCAACTCCGTGATCACCCCTGACTTCGTCAGCCACAACTTCGCGGTCCATAACGGCAAGACCTTCGTCCCTGTTTACGTCACCGAAAACATGGTCGGTCACAAACTCGGCGAATTCGCGCCAACCCGCCTCTTCCGTGCCCACGGCGGCATCGGTAAGAAGTAATCCGACCCCTCAAGCGCTCCCCGCTCATGCGTCCGAACCTCCACACTCCAGCGATCGTCGCAGCCTTCGGGCTCGCCGCTTCCGCCGCCGTGTGCCCGGCGCAGAGCGTGGAGCAACTCCGCGAGACCGTCCGCGTTCTCACGGAACAAAACCAATCCCTTTCCCGCAGCCTTGCCGAGGCCAACCGCGGAGAGAAACAAGCGACCGAGCAACTCGCCCAGGTCCGCGAACGTCTCGAAGCACTCGGTAAAAACCTGCTGGACGGGGGAGACGACCGTCTCGTCCAGGCCGCATCCGATCTCCAGCTCGCCAACGAGCGCGTCACCCGGCTCGAAGGAGCCGTCACCCGCCTCGCCGCGGCCGTGAACGACTACCTCCGCCAAGCCGTCGTTTCCGACCCGGATTCACGACTTCGTGTAGAAACTTCTCTAAGAGAGCTTGACGCCGTTCTCGGACTACGCCAGAAGCCCCGCCCCGATGTTCGGACCGGTACGCTTCAGCAAGCCCAAGTCGTCAGCCTCGATCAGGAAAGCCGCATGCTCGTCTTCAACCTTGGTGAAAACCAGGGAGCCAAGATCGGCATGACCTTCCGCCTTATCCGCGGGTCCCAAGCCTACGGAAAAGCCATCCTCGCAGACGTCCGCAAGGGCGTCAGCGGTGCCTTTGTCGAGTCCCTCGACAACGGTGCCGACACTCCACGCCCCGGCGATCTCGCCGTTCTTGAAACCGAATAAGCATCAGCTCTCAGCAACCACTCACGCCCGACGACCCATGGAAGTCAAAAGCACCACCAAATTCGTACGTCTCTCGCCTAAGAAGGCCCGCGACGTCGCCCGTGAAATTCAAGGCCTCGCCGTTTCGAACGCCCTTGATATTTTGACCTTCACCCCGAAGAAGGCTGCCCAGCTGATCGGGAAGACGCTCAAGACCGCCATCGCGGACGCCGAGAACAACTTCTCCCTCGACACCAATTCCCTCGTCGTCAAAGAGGCGGTCATCGGTGCGGGTCCCACTCTCCGCCGTTTCAAGCCACGCGCCAAAGGCTCCGCGGGTCCGATTCTCAAGCGCACCAGCCACATCTCCATCACCTTGGTCGGCTCCGCTCCTGAGAAAAAACAAAAGGCAGCCCGCAAGGCACCTGCCAAAAAAGCCGAAGAAGCTCCAGCAGCTCCTGCTGAAGAACAAGCCTGATCCTCTCTCCATCAATCTCATCCCTCACCGAACATGGGCCAAAAAGTAAATCCGATCGCGTTCCGCCTCGCCGTCAGCAAAGACTGGCGCTCCAAGTGGTATGCCAGTGGCAAAGACTACACCGACAAGCTCCACGAGGACCTTTCGATCCGCACTTACCTCAAAGGCAAGCTCCAGAACGCAGGCCTCGCCCGCGTCGTCATCGAGCGTGCCTGGAACAGTGTTCGTGTGACGCTTCACACTTCCCGTCCCGGCCTCATCATCGGCCGTCAGGGCAAGGAAATCGAAGTGATGACCAAGGAAATCACCGCTCTTTGCAAAGGCGCGCAGGTCAAGATCGACATCGTCGAGATCCGCAAGCCCGAGCTCGATGCGCAGCTCATCGCCGAGCAAATCGCCGTTCAGCTTGAGCGCCGTATCAGCTTCCGCCGCGCCATGAAGCGCTCCATCCAGACCGCCATGGAATTCGGTGCCGAAGGTATCCGCCTCCGTTGCGCGGGTCGCCTCGGTGGTGCTGACATCGCTCGCGCCGAAGGCTACCGCGAAGGCAAAGTGCCTCTTCAAACCCTCCGCGTGCCGCTTGACTACGGTTTCGCTGAAGCCCGCACCGTTTACGGCATCATCGGCGTGAAATGCTGGGTCAACAAGAAGGAAGACGACGGCAGCGCCGGCAGGCCACAAGGCCGCGAACGCGGTGAGCGTGGAGAACGCGGCGACCGTGGTAGCCGTGGTGGTGACCGCCGCCAGAACAACCGCAACTAATTTTTAACTGAACACCAAATTTCAAGGAGGACTGAGCCATGCCTTTGATGCCCAAACGAACCAAGTTCCGCAAGATTCACCGCGGAAGCCGCTCTGGTAACGCCCAGCGCGGAACCACCGTCGCCTTCGGTGACTTCGGTCTGCAAACCCTCGACCGCGGCTGGATGACCAACCGCCAGATCGAAGCCTGCCGTATCGCGATCAACCGCTACCTGAAACGTAAGGGCAAGGTCTGGATCCGTATTTTCCCGCAGAAATCCATCACCGCCCGCCCGCCGGAAACCCGGATGGGTAAAGGTAAAGGCGCCGTGGATGGCTGGGTGGCCGTCGTCCGCCCTGGCAACATCCTCTTCGAAGTCGGTGGTGTGCCGGAATCCCAAGCCCGCGAAGCCATGCGCCTCGCATCCTACAAGCTCGGCATCCGCACCCGTCTTGTCGTCCGCAACCCGCACGTCTGATCCGTCAGATTTTTAACCAACCTTCAAATCCGTCCGAATCATGGCCAAAGCCAAAGACATCCGCGACCTCTCCGCCGACGAACTCCAAGTCCAACTCAAGGAGCTCAAGCAAGAGTCCCTCAACCTCCGCCTCCAGCGCGCCACCGGCCAACTGGAGAACCCGGCACGCCTCCGCCAGGTCCGCCGCGACACCGCCCGTGTCCTCACGGCCCTCAACGCCAAGGCCAGCGCCTAATTCCACCGCCAACGTCGAACCTCTCCATCCTTTATGAGCGAATCTCAAGACAGCAAACCGCATCTTCGCAAGACCCGCGTCGGCGTGGTTGTTTCCAACAAAATGGAAAAAACCATCGTGGTGGAACACGTCGCCCGCGTTCCGCATCCCAAGTTCAACAAAATCGTCAAGCGCTCCAAGAAATACTACGTGCACGACGAAAACAGCAGCGCCCAGATCGGTGACCGCGTCCGCATCGTCGAGACCCGCCCGGTTTCCAAGCTCAAGCGTTGGGCCATCGCTGAAGTCCTCTCCCACTGAGATCCCGGGTTTTTCCCAATCTCGAATTTCAAATTCCAAATCTCACTTCTTCTTCAGCCATGATCCAAATGGAAACTCAGCTTGACGTCGCCGACAACACCGGCGCACGCAGCGCAAAAATGATCGGCGTGCTCGGCAAGCGCACCCGCACTGCCCGCGTCGGTGACGTCATCACCGCCCACATCCGCGATTCCATCCCGACCGCTTCCGTCAAAAAAGGCAGCGTCGTCAAGGCCGTCGTCGTCCGCTCCGCCTATCCGGTCCGCCGCGCCGATGGATCCGTGCTTCGCTTCGATTCGAACGCCATCGTCATCATCGACAAAGACAACAACCCGCGCGGCACCCGTATCTTCGGACCGGTCGCCCGCGAGCTTCGTGAAAAACAATTCATGAAGATTGTTTCTCTTGCGCCCGAGGTTCTCTGAGCCTATCCCGCCCGTCCCTCATTCCTTTTCAACTCACCAACCAATGAGCCGCATCAAGACTCACGTCAAAAAAGGCGACCAAGTCGAAATCACCGCAGGCAATAACAAAGGCAAGCGCGGCACCGTGCTTTCCGTCAATGCCTCCAAGAACCAGGTCGTCGTCGAAGGCGGCCGCAAGGTGATCAAAGCCACCAAGCCGACTGAAGCCGACCAAGCCGGTGGCCTCAAGTCCATCGATGGCCCCGTCCACATCTCCAACGTTAAGAAACTGGGCTGAAGCCTCCAGGCTTCCGCCCGCGCTTAAGCCCCCAGCGCTGACCCGCTAAAACCATGAGCACTCCAGTACTCCAGAAACACTACAAGGAAAAGGTAGTGCCGAGCCTTCTCAAGAAGCTTGGCTACGCCAACGTCCACCAAGTCCCGCGTCTCGAAAAAATCGTCGTGACGTCCTGCATGGGTAAAGCCCCGGACCGTAAAGTCGCCGTCGATGACGCCGTCAACGAGATCCAGAAGATCACCGGTCAAAAGCCATCCATCACTTATTCGAAGAAGGCTGTCGCCAACTTCAAGCTCCGCGAAGGTGAAGCCCTCGGAGCTCGCGTCACCCTCCGTGGCGAGCGCATGTGGGAATTCCTCTATCGCTTCATCAACGTGACCGCCCCGAACATCCGGGACTTCCGCGGGATTTCCTCCAAATCCTTCGACGGACGCGGCAACTACGCCTGCGGCATCAGCGATCAATCCATCTTCCCTGAAATCGAGCTCGATCAGATCAAGCGCACCATCGGCTTCGACCTGATCTTCGTCACCTCCGCTCCTACCGATGCGGAAGGACGCGAGCTCCTCACGGAACTTGGCTTGCCATTCCGCGACATGAAGAAAGCAAACGAGGTCGAAGCAGCCGCTGCTGCCAACTAATCCACGGCCCCCAATCGATAAAGGAAACCACTTATATGGCAGTTCTCTCTGACCCAATTTCCGACTTCCTCACGCGTTTCAAAAACGCTGCCCGCGCCGGCAACGAGGAATTCACCGCCCCTTACTCCCGCATCAAGGCTGACATCGCCAAGATCCTCAAGGAAGAAGGCTACATCTGGAACTACGAAGTCGTCACCGGCGAGCGCACCGAGCTCAAGGTGAAGCCGAAGTTCGTCGATGGCCGTCCGGTCGTTACGGATGTGAAACGCGTCTCCAAGCCTGGCCGCCGCCAATACGTCGGTGCCGGTGAAGTGCCACGCGTCCTGTCCGGCCTCGGTATTTCGATCCTTTCCACTTCGAAAGGCGTTCTCTCCGGTGGCTCCGCCAAGCGTCAAAACGTCGGCGGCGAGCTCCTCGCCATCGTCTGGTAATTTCTAACTCGCGAAAGGAAAACACTACCATGTCACGAGTCGGTCTTAAACCAATCTCTCTTCCCGCAAAGGTCGCCGTCAAACTTGATGGCCGCACCGTCGTCGTCGAAGGCCCGAAGGGCAAACTCGACTTCACCCTTCCTGAAGGCATCTCGCTCCAGAACGAAGACAACAACGTCGTTGTTTCCCGCGCTTCCGAGCAACGCCAGGTCCGCGCCCTTCACGGCACCGCCCGCAGCCTGATCAACAACATGATCATCGGCGTTTCCCAGGGCTTCGTGAAAGACCTGGAAATCCACGGTGTCGGTCTCCGCGCCGCGGTCAAAGGCAAGGATCTCGACCTTTCCCTCGGTCGCTCCCATCCGCTTCTTCACCCGATCCCATCCGGCCTCACCGTCACGGTGAACGAAAACACCAAGATCAAGGTGGAAGGCATCGACAAGCAACTCGTCGGTCAATTCGCCGCCGAAGTCCGCGCTTACTACAAGCCTGAGCCATACAAAGGCAAGGGTGTCCGCTACGCTGGTGAGAAAGTTCGCCGCAAAGAAGGCAAGAGCGTCGGTAAATAATCATAACCTGTCGCCACTCACTTCATCCCATTTACGGCAACATGAGCACTATCAATCGCAAGTCGATCCGCCGACGCATTCACAGCCGCATCCGCCGCAAGGTCTCCGGCACCGCGGAGCGTCCACGTCTCGCAGTTCACTACTCGAACCAACACATCTACGCCCAGGTCATCGACGACGTGGCGGGCAAGACCCTCGTCTCCGCCTCCACCCTCGACAAATCTTTCGAAAAGGCTTCCTCGAACATCGAGAGCGCCCAGAAAGTCGGAGCACTCCTCGCGGAGCGCGCCAAGGGCTCGAACATCAGCGCCGTCGTCTTCGACCGCGGCGGTCACCTCTACCACGGTAAAATCAAAGCCCTCGCCGATGCCGCGCGTGACGGTGGACTTCAATTCTAACGCCCTGACCATCATCCCACATGGCAACTACTCCTGAAAATAAAGCAGCGGCACCCGTCGGGCCGGTCGCAGGCTCCGCTCCCCAGCAATCCGGCTATCAAGGCAACCGTGGTCAAGGCGGCCAGGGTGGCCGTGGCAACCGCGGCCCGCGCCGCGAAGAGCGCCAGCCGCTTACGGATTCCGAAGGCAACGAACTTTCCGAAAAGGTCGTTTTCATCAACCGCTGCGCCAAGGTCGTCAAAGGCGGCCGTCGTTTCAGCTTTTCCGCCCTCGTCGTCACTGGCGACAAGATCGGCAAAGTCGGCATCGGTTTCGGTAAGGCAAACGAAGTGGCGGACGCCATCAAGAAAGCCAGCGAAGGCGCCCGCAAGGTTCTTCAGCCAGTCAAACTGGTAAACGGCACCATCCCTCACGAAATCTATGCGGAATTCGGTGGCGGTAAGGTCCTCCTCAAACCCGCCTCCCCAGGTACCGGTATTATCGCCGGTGGTGGTGTCCGCGCCGTTTGTGAAGCCGTCGGCATCCGCGACGTCCTTGCCAAGTCCATGGGCTCCTCCAACCACTCCAACGTGGTGAAGGCGACCGTCAAGGCTCTCACCCAACTCCGCACCCGCGACCAGATCCTTGGTTCCCGCGGCAAGGCGAAGAAAGAAAAAGCCATCTAAGATTAGAGATTGGAGATTCGGTTTCTCCGAATTTCCAATCCCCCATATCTAATAACTTTTTAAAATCATGAATCTCCACTCCTACAACCCGAATCCGGGCGCCAAGCATCGTAACAAGCGTCTTGGTTGCGGCGAAAGCTCCGGTCACGGTAAGACCGCTTGCAAAGGCAACAAAGGTCAAAAAGCCCGTTCCGGTTCCGGCACGCGCGTTGGCTTCGAAGGTGGCCAGATGCCCCTTCACCGTCGTCTTCCAAAGCGCGGCTTCAACAACTACGACTTCCGCGATGTGACGGCTTCCGTCAACGTCGGCGATCTCGACAACCGCTTTGAAGCTGGTGCCGTGATCAACGCTGAAACCCTCCGCGAGGCTGGCCTCATCAACGGTCGTTATGACCGCGTGAAGCTTCTCGGCGACGGCGAAGTTGAAAAAGCCTACACGGTTGACGTGTGCGCTGTCAGTGCCTCCGCCCGCGAGAAAATCGAAAAGGCCGGTGGTTCGTTCAAAGCGTAATGCTTGATCGGCGCACTGCCTGATACAGATCCTGTTTTTCCGGTGAGGAAGCGCTTGTGCGCTTCCTCATCGTGTTTATAACCCCCTCGTCATTTTTTCATCCCATCATGATTTCCGCGTTCGCGAACACCTGGCGTATCCCTGAATTGCGCTACCGCATTCTTTTCACCCTCGCCCTGATCGTCATCATCCGTCTCGGCGTGCACATCACCCTCCCGGGTGTCGATTCCTCCGTCATCAAGGAATGGCTGGACTCGGTTCAGCAAGGTGATCCATCGAATCCAGCCAGCGGCGTGACCGCGCTTCTCGCGGTGTTCTCCGGCGGTGGTCTGCAACAAGCCGGTATTCTCGCGCTCGGAATCATGCCTTACATCTCCGCATCCATCATGGTGCAGTTGATGACGGCCGTCGTGCCGAAGCTTTCCCGTCTTGCCCGCGAAGACGGCGGACGTGAAAAAATCACGCAATACACCCGCTACATCACGATCGGTATCGCGATCGTTCAGGGTTTCTTCGTCGCGAAGTCCCTCGTGCATCCGGAATCGATGCCTTACATGCACGGTATCGAGAAAATCGGCCGTCCGCTGGTTCCTGATCCATCGGCGATGTGGTATATTCTCACCATCATTACCATCGTGGCTGGCACCGTGCTGCTGCTTTGGATCGCTGACCAAATGACCGACCGCGGCATTGGCAACGGCACATCCATCATCATCACCGTCAACATCATTTCCGGTCTCCCGGGCGCGTTGATCCAGGCGTGGAAATTCTTCACCTCCGGCGATTCCCCGTGGCAGGCGGTGCTCATGGTGGTGCTCATCGCGCTGCTGCTCATCGTGATCGCTTCCACCATCGCCATCACCCAAGCCCAGCGGAAAATCGCGGTGCAATACGCCAAGCGCGTCGTCGGCCGCAAACAGTTCGGCGGCCAGACCCAATACCTTCCGCTCAAGGTCAATTACGCCGGGGTGATGCCGATCATTTTCGCTTCCGCCGTGCTTTCCCTGCCACCGATGATGCTTCAGTGGTTCTTCCCCGGCCAATCGTGGTCTTTGAAACTCTACAGCGCCCTGACCGGTGGCGGTTACCTTTATTACATCCTCGGCGGTATCGGTATCTTCCTGTTCTCCTACTTCTGGGTGGCGATGATGTTCCAACCTTCCCAGATCTCGGAAGACCTCAAGCGTAACGGCGGTTATATTCCGGGCGTGCGTCCGGGCAAGCCGACGGCGGATTTCCTCGACTTCACGATGACCCGCCTGACCTTTGCCGGTGCCATTTTCCTCACCGCCTTGTTCGTGCTTCCCGCGCTTACCGGCAAGCTGGTGAATCTTCCTCCGGGCTCGCTGATTCTCCATTTCTTCGGCGGCACCTCGCTGCTGATCATGGTGGGTGTGGTGCTCGACGTGATGCGTCAGGTGGAAACCCAGCTTCTGCAGAAGCACTATGACGGCTTTCTGCGCAAAGGCAAACTCAAGAGCCGCTATGACCGCCTCGCGCTCAACAACGACGCCGGGCCGAAGACCGCTCTCGTTTACCTCTGGCTTGTGATCGCCGTGCTCATCGTGGTCGGCATCACCGCGCTCATCTACAATCGGATCCATTGAGCGTGAATCCTCCCAAACCGCTTCACATCACCTTGCTGGGGCCACCGGCCTCGGGCAAGGGGACTCAGGGGCGGAGTTTGGCAAATTCCCTGAGCCTCGGTTACCTCAGCACCGGGGCTCTTTTGCGTGAACAGGTGGAAAACCGCACCGAGCTGGGCCTCGCGGCGGAGCCGATCCTGGCACGCGGCCAATATTTGCCGGACGAGTTGATGTTTCCGATCCTCGCCGACTGGCTTTCCAAGCAGACCAGCGGCTGGGTGCTGGACGGATTCCCGCGCAGCGTGCCGCAAGCGGAGTTCCTCGCAGATTGGCTCGAGCGCCATGGTCAGAAACTCGATGCCGCCATTGTTTTAGAAGTGCCGTTCGAAGTACTGCTTGCCCGCATGCAAGGCCGGGTCGAGTGCCCGAGCTGCCGCTGGACCGGACAGGTTTCCCAGTTGGCCAACGGCACCGATTGTCCGCAATGCGGCACCAAGGCCGAACGCCGCTCCGACGACGAAGAGGAGAATTTCCGCCGCCGTTACGCGGAATATCAGAATCTCACGCTGCCGGTGATCGACTTTTACCGAAACCAGGGCAATCTGCTCGTGTGCGATGCGAACGCGCCGCAAGACGAAGTTTCCCGCTCGCTGGTGAATCACTTCACCCAACTTCCTTCCGCCTGATTCCGGTCCCGCCGTGAAAAAAGGCCTCCTCTTTCAACTTTTCCGCATCGTGTCCCGTAGAAACCGCATCCCCATCAAGTCGCCGCGCGAGATCGATCTCATGCGCGAAGCCGGTGCTCTGGCTTCCACCATCCTGCAAGCCATGGCGAAAGAAGTCTCGCCGGGGAAAACCACGGGCGAGCTCGATCAATACGCCGCCGAACTGATGCGCGAGCACGGCTGCAAGAGCGCGTTCCTGAACTACCGTGGATTTCCCGCTTACACCTGCATTTCCGTGAATGAAGAAGTCGTTCACGGCATCGGTGGTCCTCGCAAGATCCTGCCGGGCGATATTTTAAAAATCGACGTCGGCATTATCAAAAGCGGTTTCATCGGCGACAATGCAACGACCGTGCCCGCGGGCGACATTCCTGCGGAAACCAAGCGTCTGCTGGCGGCGACGGAGCAATCCCTTTACGAAGCGATCAAACACGCCCGCGCCGGAACGAAACTCGCTGATCTTTGCGGGGCGGTGGAAGCATACGTGGCACCGCGCGGTTTCACGGTGGTCCGTGAATTTGTCGGTCACGGCGTGGGGCGCAGGCTTCACGAAGAGCCGCAGATTCCGAACTATCGTCCCCAAGGGAAAACTCCGACGCTGCTTCCGGGAATGACGCTCGCTATCGAGCCGATGGTAAACGCGGGCGCGCCCGGCGTGCGGATTCTCGACGATGGCTGGACGGTCATCACGGCGGATCGCAAGGCCTCCTCGCACTTCGAGCACACCGTGCTGGTCACGGAAGGAGATCCGGAAATCCTCACCGCCAGACCGCGCGAAGCGCTGCCGGAGCAACTCGGTATTCCGGCGCTTTGAGTAAAGTGGCTGGGCCATCTTGGCCCAGTCCGTTGTCGGAGCATCTTGCTCCGAGTTGGTAAGACCGGGGCTGGAAGCCCCGGCAACGGCTTGGGGCGAGACGCCCCAGCTACGATTTACAGCTTCTGCAGCGTCGCTTTTACGGCTTCGAAGTCCGGCAGATCTTTCGGGTGATCCTGGACTTCGGCGTATTGGATGACGCCGTTTTTATCGATGACGAAGGCGGAACGCTTCGCCACGCCGCCGAAGATGAGGTTTTTCTCCGGCAGGAACGATTCGTAAGCCACGCCGTACGCCTTGGCGACGTTGTGTTCGTAATCGCTGAGCAGCGGCAGGGTGATGCCTTCTTTTTTCGCCCATTCGGCTTGGGCGAACGGGCTGTCGCCGGAAATGCCGTAAACCTTGGCATCGAGCGCCTCGTAGGCGTTGATGCCGGAGGAAAGGTCGCAGAGCTCGGTGGTGCAAACGCCGGTGAAGGCGGCCGGCACGAAGAACAAAACGATGTTGGATTTTCCGATTTGCTCGGAAAGTTTCACCAATTCCGGGCCTTCCGCGCCCATGGTGACGAGGGTGAAATCCGGTGCTGAGTCGCCTGTTTTCAATGACATGATGATTTGTGGGGTTGTTTGAGTGATGGCCCTTATGTATGACGGCCCGGAGTCATGTCATACGAATTTTCAGAATTTGGCCAGCATCTAGGCGGTGGCAGTGGAATCGGCGAGCTGATGGACGATCTCGGCCATGCACTGGCCGGTGGCGGGCCGGATTTGAAAATGCTCGGTGGCGGGCAGCCTGCGCAGATTCCAGAGATGAACGCGGTGTGGCGCAGACGTTTGGAAGAACTGCTGGAGGAACCGGGTGGTTTGGTGCGTTCGGTCGCGGCGTATGATCCTCCGTCGGGAAATCCACGGTTTCTGGAAGCGGTCGCGGCGTTGTTCCGCGAGGAATTCGGCTGGGAAATCACGGCGGAAAACGTCGGCGTGACGGCGGGCGGGCAGACGGCGTTTTATTTTCTCTTCAATTTGTTAGCCGGAAAAATGCCGGATGGTTCGCGGAAGAAAATCCTGCTGCCGCTGGTGCCGGAATACATCGGTTATGCGAATCAAGGCGTGAGCGGTGACATGTTCCGCGCGGTGCCGCCGGTGATCGAAAAAACCAGCGAGCATGAATTCAAGTATCGGGTGGATTTTGAAAATCTGCACGTCACGCCGGACATCGCGGCGATCTGTGCGTCGCGCCCGACGAATCCGACGGGAAACGTCCTGACGGATGATGAAGTGGCACGGCTTTCCGCGATTGCGAAAGAGCACGGGATTCCTCTGATCTTGGACAATGCGTATGGCCATCCCTTTCCGGGTATCATCTTTTCCGAGACGGAACCGTTTTGGGAGCCGCATGTGATTTTGACCTTCAGCCTCTCGAAAATCGGTCTGCCGGGCACGCGGACGGGGATTGTGATCGGGCCGCCGGAAATCGTGAAAGCGCTGGGATCGATGAGCGCGATCGCGGGTTTGTCCAATCCGAACATCGGCCAGCAAATCGCGCTGCCATTGGTGGAGTCCGGGGAGATTTTACGCCTGAGCCGGGAAGTGGTGCGGCCGTTCTATCAGGAGAAATGCCGGCTCGCTCGTGAGGCGGCGGCGGAGGTGTTTGGCGATGAAATCGAGTGGTTCATGCATCGCGGCGAAGGGGCGCTGTTTCTATGGCTGTGGTTTCCGGGGTTGAAGATTTCCTCGATGGAACTCTATCAGCGACTGAAAAACAGGGAAGTGCTGGTGATTCCGGGACATTACTTTTTCTTCGGTTGTGAAGACGAGGAGTGGGCGCACCGGAACGAGTGCATCCGGGTTTCCTATGCGATGGATGAGGAAGTGGTGAGAGAGGGGCTGAAGATCATCGCGGAGGAGGTGATAAAGTGCCGAGTGATCAGTGATCAGTGATCAGTGATCAGTGATCAGTGGAAGAGTGATTATTCTCCCAAGCGGATGCGTAGCTGGCCGGGTTCGATTTTGAATTCTTCGATGCCCGCGATTTTGCCGTTTTTGCCGAGGGTTTCCGAGAGGAGGTCGCGGCCTTTGACGCCTGCGAGCCAGTCGTTGGGAAGGGAGACTCCCCAGACGGTGACATCATCGAGAACGAGGCTGGGGACGCCGGTTTTCTGGCTGACGAAAAACCGGGCGCGGGCTTTCAGGCGTTTGCCACCGACAACGGGCATGTCGGGATCGAGATCGGTTTCGACGCGGGCAATGATGACGTCGGTGCCGAGCTGGAGGCTGACGGATTTTCCGAGGTCGGTGTTTTCGTTGAGCAGGCCGTTGAGTTCGCGTTCGGTGAGGATGATGTCCTTGGTGCCTTTTTCGTAGGTCGGTTCGGCGGGTTTTTGGATCGCTTCGACTTTGGCTTCGACGACGGATTTTTCCTGCGCGCTGAGAACGACGGGCTGGATCGGTCGGTTGAACCACCACCAGAGGCCGCCGAGGACGAGAAGAACGACGGCGGCGGCGATCGCGATCTTGATCAGGCAGGAGGAGCTTTTTGCGGGGAGTTGTGGAGGTTGTTCTGTCATGGCTTGGGTTGTGTTGAGCAGGACGAGACGTCCTGCCTCCTTAATGCGCGGCGAGCCAGTTCGGGCCTGTGCCGTGTTCTACCAGAATCGGGACGCCATTGGGAAGGGGAAGCGCGTGGCTCATGGCGTGGAGGATTTTCGGGACGAGGGTTTCCTGCTCGTCGAGGGCGAGATCGAAGACGAGTTCGTCGTGAACCTGGAGAAGCATTTTGCTTTTGAAATTTCCATCGCGCAGGAGCTGGGCGACGTGGATCATGGCGAGCTTGATCATGTCCGCGGCGGTGCCTTGGATCGGGGTGTTGATGGCGGCGCGTTCGGCGTTTCCACGCAGGTTCTGGTTGCTGGAATTGAGATCCGGGAAATAGCGGCGGCGTCCGCTGAGGGTGGCGACGTAGCCGTTTTCACGGGCTTCCTGAATGGTGCGATCCATGAACGCGCGGATGGCGGGATATTCGCGGAAATACGCTTCGATGATCGAGGCGGCTTCGGTGCGAGGGATGGTGAGGCGTTGGCTGAGACCGAAGGCGGAAATGCCGTAGATGATGCCGAAGTTCACCATCTTCGCGGTGCGGCGCATGTCGGGGGTGACGTTTTCCGGTGCGACGCCGAACACCTTGGCGGCGGTGATGGTGTGGATGTCCGCGTTGTTGCGGAAAGCTTCGATCATGGTCGCGTCTTTGGAAATCGCGGCCATGACGCGAAGCTCGATCTGCGAGTAGTCGCAGGAAAGAAGCGTGAAACCCTCGCGCGGAACGAAGGCTTTGCGGATCTTGCGGCCCGCTTCGGAACGCACCGGAATGTTTTGCAAATTCGGATCGTTAGAAGCAAGGCGGCCGGTGGCGGCGACGAGTTGATGGAAGGTGGTGTGGACGCGTTTGGTGCTCGGGACGATGTGGTTCGGTAATGCGTCGAGGTAGGTGGATTTCAATTTCGAGGCTTCCCGCCACGAGAGAATATCGGTGATGATCGGGTGTTTTCCTTCCAGGGTCGCGAGGGTTTGTTCGTCGGTTTTGAACTGGCCGGTTTTGGTTTTCTTGGCTTTGTCGGCGAGGCCGAGTTCGCCGAAGAGGATTTCTCCGAGTTGTTTGGGCGAGCCGATGTTGAACGAGCGTCCGGCGTGGGATTGGATCGATTTCGCGAGTTCGTCGATCTGGATTTGCAGTTCACCGCCGATGGCTGAAAGCGCGGCGGGATCGATGGCGATGCCTTCCATTTCCATGCCGACGAGCACGGGGAGGAGCGGATTTTCGATGTCGCGGGAAATTGGTTCCTGGCCGGATGCGGCGAGCAGCGGGCGGAGTTTTTGTGCGATCTGCCAGGTGACGTCGGCGTCTTCCGCCGCGTATTCGGCGAGGACTGCGAGCGGGATCGATGTGATATCGAGGTCTTTGCCTGCTTTGGTTTTTTCGGCGAAATTGAAAAGATCGTCGGCGGAAGCGGGCGCGGAGGTCTGTGGAGCGGCGATGTCCGCGAGTTTGACGGGTGTGTAGCCGAGGAGGATTTCGGATAGATAATCCATCGGGTGGCGGCGTTCCGGGGCGACGAGCGCATCGACGAGGAAGGTGTCGAAAAACGGTCCGTTGACTTCGATGCCGTGTTGGAGGAGAAGTGAGAGGTCGAACTTCAGGTTGTGGCCGATTTTTTCCGCAGGGCTGGAGAAGAGGGATTTTAGATTTGGGATTGCCGATTGCAGATTGGGAAGAGGGAGATACCAGCCTTCGCGGGCTTTCCAGGAAAAGGCGATGCCGAGGAGGCGGGAGGTGAAGCGGTCGAGGCCGGTGGTTTCGATGTCGAAGCAGAAGGACGGCTGTTGTTTGAGTTCGGCGAAAAGTTTCTGTTGGAGTTCCGGCGTGTCGGCGAGGTGATAGGTGTGCGGGACGTCGCGGATGGTTTTGAAGGTTTCGAAGAGCGTGGGCTGTTCGGCCTCCTTTGCAGCGGATGAAACGGGCACGCTTGCGCCTTCGCCGAAGAGGCGCTTGGTGAAGGTGCGGAATTCGAATTCGTTGAAGAGCGCCTTGAGCGCTTCGTCGTCGCGGGAGGAAAGCAGGAGATCGTCCCAGGTGACGGAGATCGGGACGTCGCGGATGATGGTGGCGAGTTCCTTGGAAAGGATGGCGGATTCGCGGTGTTGCTCGATGTTTTCCTTCTGCTTGCCTTTGAGCTTCGCGGTGTTGGCGAGGAGATTTTCGACGGAGCCGAATTCGGCGATGAGTTTTTGCGCGGTTTTCGGACCGATGCCGGGGACGCCGGGAATGTTGTCGGAGGAATCGCCCATCAAGCCGAGCAGGTCGATGATTTCGTGCGGATTCGCCACGCCCCAGACTTCCGGAAGTTGTGGCAGGCCGATGATTTCATGATCGGTGCCTTTGCGGCCGGGGCGCCACATGAAGCAGGTCGGGGAAAGAAGCTGGGCGAAATCCTTGTCCGGCGTGACCATGTAGGATTCGAACGATTTTTCCTCATCCGCTTTCAGGACGAGCGTGCCGATGATGTCGTCCGCCTCGAAACCGTCGAGTTCGAGCACGGGGATGTGGAACGCGCGGCAGAGGCGTTTCACGTGCGGGATCGCCTCCGCGAGTTCTTCCGGCATGGCATCGCGCTGGGCCTTGTATTCGGGGTAGCGGATGTGGCGCGGGGTGGGTGCGGAGGTGTCAAAAGCGACGCCGAGATGGGTGGGGGCTTCCTTTTCCAGAATCGCGAGCAGCGTGTTGATGAAACCGTAGAGAGCGGAGGTATTGACGCCCTTCGAGTTACGGATGGGCGTCTGGATCAGCGCGAAGTGGGCACGGTAAATCAGGGCCATGCCATCGAGCAGGAAAAGGCGGTTCATGGCTCAAGGATGAACATCCGGGGAGGGACGTCCAACCTTGATCGGTGGAAAGTGATCGGCGGGTGAAACAAAGATTTCCCCCGGCTGGCACTGGAAGTTGCATGGTTTTTGCTGAATGGGTGGGGCATGACCGGAGCAAGTAGCAAAAATCAGCGAAAGGAGGGGAAACCGCGGTCGTTATTCGGCAGGTTTCGCCACTGGCTGAGGGAAGTGCGGATGCTGTTCGCTCCGAAGTGGGTGAAGCGTTACCGCAAGTTCCGGAAATTCTGAACGCGGAGGGCCGGGATTACTTCGGCTGGGATTTGTCAGCGCCTTCGGTCTTCTGCTCAAGATTGGCGGAAGTCGTTGCGGAATAAGGCTTCACGTCCAGTTTGTTCGGAGCGACCGAGCCGGGTTTTTCTTCCGCTGGCGGATTGGCTTTTTCGGCGGAGGTGTCCGGCTTTGACTCTTCTTTCGCCTCCGGCGTGGTGCGGATGGCTTGGTAAAGGAGATTGTAATTGTGGCGGACGACGGACGGGAAGGAAACGCGCCCGGCTTCCACGATTTTTTCCTGAAGCAATTTCGATGTGAGATCGGCGACGAGATCGGTGCCGATTTGCACGGCGTGGTCGACTCCGGTCATTTTTTGTCCGGCGGTGGTGCCTCCACGGATCACATCGCTGCTGATCGAGCGGCCTTGGATGGCGATGCTGGATTGGGCGGAGGCGATGTTGCCTTTCGGGCTGACGGTGATTTCGAGCACGGCGTAGTCGTTGTTGGCGAGCCAGCCTCGCACGTTGTCGATGCGGAGGGAAACAAAGAGGCCTCCATCCGGAGTGGGACTGACTTCGGGCTTGAACGTGCGGTAGGTGGAGCCGGAGTGCGGGTAATCCACGGTGCTGCCGCCTTTTTTCCAGCCGCCGAGGCTTTTGCCGAAGGCATCGGTATCGATGCGGGGCGCGGAGAAGCAGGCCACGGCGCTCAGGGTCAGGGTGGTCAGCGTGAGAAAGAGAGATTTCATGTCGGTTCGGTGGAAAGTGTCCGCAGTGCTATACGAAGCGCGGCGGGATTTTATTCAGAAAATTCTTCGGGAACAGGTGGTTTCGGGCTGCCGAAGAGGCGGTGCGCCTGCTGGCTGGCTTTGAGTTTATGCTCGTCCTTCACGTAGGCGGCGACGGTGCCAAGAGCGGCGACGAGCGCGCCCCAATCATCGCTGTAACCGATGCCGGGCAGGATGTCCGGGATGGCATCCGCCGGTAAAATCAGGTAGCCGAGCGCGCCGACAATGACGCCCTTCGCCCACTTCGGGGTGTCGCTGTCCTTGAGGCAATAAAACAGCGTGAGCGAGGTGAGCAGGGCTTTTTCCCCGGCCAGCTTGGCGATTTGCGAGAGCTTTTTCCACAAGCGGGGTCCGGAATACCAGCGATCCGGACGGTAAGTCGTTGGCAGTGAGAGATTTTCTGGCATGGCGAAGGGTGCTCGGACACGCGCAGCATGGCGCAGAAATCGGTCTCCCGCAAGAACAAGGACGTTCCGATTGATTCGCGGCGAGGGAGCCGGTAGCGTGCTCGGGAGATGCGCACCGTCGATACTGTTCTGGATTTTCTCCGCTCCGAAATGGAGCGCGGGGTGACGCACATTCATCTCGATGAAAAAGCGCGGGAAGGTCTGCGTGATCTTTTCCGCCGGACCCGGGCCGGGAAAATGCCTGCGGCGAAACCCGTGGAAACGGCGGCTCACGCGCCTGTGCCCGTGGTTTCCGAAAAAGTCGAAGCTTCCGGGGATTCGAAAGCCGCCCGGCTGGAATCCATCCGGAAACAAGCCGAGCGTTCCGCTGTCGCGCGGGCACTGGGAACTTTGCGTGAGACGATGGTTTTCGCCGTCGGCAATCCGGATGCGCGGGTCATGTTGATCGGTGAAGCGCCGGGCTATCATGAGGAACGCGAGGTCGAGCCGTTCGTCGGCCCGGCGGGTCAAAAGCTCAACGACATTCTCAAGGCGATGGGCATCCAGCGGTCCGACGTTTATATTTCCAACATCGTGAAATTCCGCCCGTCGATGCCGAAGCAGACGACGAACAACCGCAAGCCGACGCCGGAGGAAATGGCGGCGTGTTTGCCCTTCGTGAAAGCGGAAATCGGGATCGTGAAACCCGAATGTATCATCGCGCTCGGTGGCACGGCGGCGGAAGGATTGCTGGGTTTGTCCGGGACCGTCACTGCGATGCGCGGAAAATGGCATGATCTCGATGGCGTGCCCGTGCGCGTGACGTATCACCCGAGCTATCTGCTGCAAAGCGGCGCGACGAGCAATGCGAAGCGCTTGCTTTGGGAAGACATGCTGGCGGTGATGGAAAAACTCGGCATGCCGATCTCCGAGAAACAGCGCGGGTTTTTCCTGCCGAAGGCGTGAGGGGAAAGCCGGTGAGGACACCGGCGCTCCATTCAAACCGGCACTTTCATGCCTTCTGATTCCGCGAGGATTTTCTGATTCGCATCGAACGTTAGAAACTGCCGCGCTCCAAGATGCAGCGCGGTCGCGACGTGCAGCAAATCCGCAAACCGATGGCCTCTTTCACGGGTGTGCGTCCGGCTCAAGGTTTCCGCGATGCGATGAACCACCGGCCAATCGACGGCTTCCATATGCAGCACTCCGCCATTCAGATCGTTCTGCAAATCGCCCAGCATTCGTTCCCCTTCAGCGACGGAATAGCCTTTTTTCCGATCAAGGGAAAACAGCCGCATCTGGAAACGGACGGATTGCCGGAACTCGAACAAAAGCAGGCCGGAAACGGGGAGCGAACCCGACCAATTTTCCAAAAATCGGTCTGCTTTTGATGAGTGAATTTGCTCCCGGTAAATCGAGCAGAGGAAAGAAGTATCCGGGAAAACCATCACCCTTCTTCACCCTCCAGTTCATCCGCGCGCATTTGATCCACTTCTTCTTGGGAAAAAACGCGATCTCCCCAGATGGCATCTCTTCGGGCAGCGAAATCCGGCATTTTGAAAGGCTTCCGCGATTCCGCTGTGATCGGCTTTAAAACCGCGATCGCTTCTCCGCGTTTTTCGATGCGGATTTCCTCGCCCTCGCCCAGCCAGGCTTCGAGCTTGGAAAACTCGTTTCTCAACTCCCGCACGGTGGCCGTTTTCATGTGGACAAAATATGTCCACATTCCGAAAAGTCAACGTTCCATTGGTTTCTCGCCGAGGATGCGGATCGAGCGCGGATGCTTTTTCTTCCGCAGATCGAACTGCCGGACGGCGTGGCGCTGGAGGTGGGCCTTGGCGTCCTCGACGTCGTCCGTGAAGAAAATCAGATCGGTGTCGCCGGGGCTGATCATGCCTTCGTCCGCCATTTTATAGAGGAAATCCATCAGCGGCTGCCAGTATTCGCGGCCCATCAGGATGATCGGGAAGTTTTTCAGTTTCCCGGTTTGGATGAGCGTCATGGTTTCGAACATCTCGTCCATCGTGCCCGCGCCGCCGGGAAGGACGATGAAGGCGTAGGAGTATTTCACCAAAACGACCTTGCGGGTGAAAAAGTAGCGCATGGTGACGGAGCGGTGGACGAAGGGATTGAGCTGTTGCTCGAAGGGCAGCTCGATGTTCACGCCGATGGAGCGGCCGCCCGCTTCGTAGGCGCCCTGGTTTCCGGCCTGCATGATGCCAGGGCCGCCGCCGGTGACGACGGTGAAACCGAGCCGAGCGCAGGCAGCTCCCATTTCCTTCGCGAGTTCGTAGTATTTCGAGCCTTTCACCGTTCTCGCGGAACCGAAGATCGTGACGCACGGCCCGGCGAAATGCAGCACGCGGAACGCACGCAAAAGATCCCGCCAGACGCGCCAAAGCGTGAAGAAATCGTGAACCCGCGAGCGCGGGCCGGAAAGCAGCGAGCTGTCCGCTGTTTCCAATTCAAAAATCTCCTGCTCGGCGATTTCGCGCGGCGTGGCCTTTTGATCAGGATCGGGTTGTGGCTTTTTGGGGCAGGGTTCGGAACTCACTTGGAACCGCTAACACAGGTGGGGGGAATGGGAAATGTTTTCGTATGTACAAAAAACGAGCGCGGCTGGGAAACCAACCGCGCTCGGGGATGACGGAGCTGATATTTGAAAATCAGGCGGCGAATTTCTCCGCGACGACGTCCCAGTTCACCACGCTCCAGAATGCGGCGATGTAGTCCGGACGGCGGTTCTGATAGTTCAGGTAGTAGGCGTGTTCCCACACATCGAGAGCGAGGACGGGCTTGCCGGAAATGCCTGCGACGGCCTGGCCGTTGAGAGGCGTGTCCTGATTCGCGGTGGAGCCGACGGCGAGGGTGCCGTCTTCTTTTTTCACGAGCCATGCCCAGCCGGAGCCGAAGCGGGTGGCACCCGCCTTGGCGAAGGCTTCCTTGAACGCGTCAAAGGAACCGAACGCCTTGTCGATGGAGGCGGCGAGTTCGCCGGATGGTGCCTTGGCACCGCCCGGAGCGATGATTTCCCAGAAGAAGGTGTGGTTCGCGTGACCACCGCCGTTGTTGCGGACGGCTCCACGGATGTCTTCCGGGACGGCTGGCAGATCGCCGATCAGTTCGCTGAGGCTTTTGTTTTCAAGCTCCGGCTTGCCGGCGATGGCGGCGTTGAGATTGGTGACGTACGCATTGTGGTGCTTCGAGTGGTGAATTTCCATCGTGCGAGCATCGATGTGAGGCTCGAGGGCATCATAGGCGTATCCGAGTTCTGGAAGAGTAAAGGCCATAGGAGTCTAGGAGTTTGGTTTTGCGTATCGCCCGAGTGTCCGATAGGACGAACGGGCTCGGCAACACTGCATTACGAAACCGAGCAAATGGCCACCCGCAAGGACAAAACCTCATGCCTCCCGAACTCCAGCCATATCTTCCGCAAATCATCGCCGCCCTGATCGGTCTATTCCTCGGTTGGCTTTTCACCCATCTCGCCGCATCCGGGAAAATTTCCGCTGGAAATGAACGACTTCGCGCCGAGGAGCGCCGCGCGGCGGAAATCGAAGCCCGTCTGGCGCACACCACTTCCGAGGCGGATCGCCACGAACAGGAAGCGCAGACATTTCGCAATCAATTCACCGAGCTCCGCACCCGCCTCGAAACCGAGTTGAAAGCCGCCGCCGACAAGCAGGCGATGCTCGAGCGGAATGAGGCGAAACTTTCCGACACGTTCAAAGCACTCTCCGCCGATGCCCTGCGTTCCTCGTCCGAGCAATTTCTCCGCCTCGCGAAATCCTCGCTCGCCACTCAAGCGGAGGAAGCGAAGGGCGATATCGAGAAGCGCAAAATGGCCATCGAATCCCTCGTGAAGCCGGTTGCGGAATCGCTCGGGAAATTCGAAGTCCGCATCGGCGAAATCGAAAAAGCCCGCGAAGGTGCGTATGCCGAACTCAAAGAGCAGGTCCGCGCGCTCGGTGAAGGCCAGCTTGGCTTGCAGCGCGAAACATCATCGCTCGTCAAAGCCCTGCGCCAGCCGACCGGGCGCGGCCAGTGGGGGGAAATCCAGCTCCGCCGCGTGGTCGAACTCGCCGGGATGCAGGAACACTGCGATTTCGAGACCCAACACAATCTCACCACGGATGAAGGCAAGCGCCTGCGCCCCGATCTCGTCGTGCGCCTGCCCGGCGGAAAAATCATCGTCGTCGATTCCAAGACGCCGATGGATGCTTATCTCGACGCGCTGGAGGCTCAGAATGAAACCACCCGTGAAGAAGCGCTGCATCGCCACGCCCGCCAGGTCCGTACGCACATCCAGCAGCTTTCCTCGAAAGATTACACCCGGCAGTTTTCCCAAACTCCCGAGTTCACCGTGCTGTTCCTTCCGAGCGAATCGTTTTTCTCAGCCGCTTTGCAAAGCGATCCCGGCCTGATCGAGCAAGGCGTCGATCACGGGGTGATTCTCGCCACGCCGACGACATTGATCGCTCTGTTGCGTGCGGTTTCCTACGGCTGGCGTCAGGAAGCGATTGCGGAAAATGCCCGCGAGATTTCCGCGCTCGGCCGCACCCTGCACGAGCGCCTCGCCAAGCTTGCGGAACATTTCGCGAAACTCGGCCGCTCGCTTGGCAGTGCGGTGGAAAACTACAACAACGCCGTCGGTTCTTTCGAAACCCGCGTGCTCACCACCGCCCGCAAGTTCGAAGATCTCAAGGCAACCACCGAAGCCGCCAGCATTTCCACGCTGGAGCCGGTCGATAAAATCCCGCGCGATCTTCAAGCTGCGACGCTTCCTGCGCCACCCGCCGCGCTCGCCGCCTTGGCCAAGGCAAGCGCCGTGACCGCCCGCCATCAGGAAACCGTTTCGCTCACTCTCGATTCCGAAAAATCCGACGAACTGCTCGCCCCGGAATTCGACGAGAATTTTTCCTTCGTCCCCGATCCTCCCGCCAGCGCGAAAAGCGCCGCTGCGGACCTGAGATCGGCGTTGGAGCTTTGAAAAGGCTCTGTTTGGTTCAGCTGATCTTCAATCCCACGATTCCAAGAATGATCAGCCCGAGGCACGCCAAACGCATGGCTGATACCGGATCTCCGAAAACAAGGATTCCGAAAATCACGGTGCCGACGGTGCCAATTCCCGTCCACACTGTGTAAGCCGTGCCGATGGGCAGCGATTTCGCCGCCATTCCGAGCAGCACAATGCTGATCAAAAGCGCGAAAACCGTGGCGACGTTCGGCCACAAACGCGTGAAGCCTTCCGTGTATTTCAGGCCCACGGCCCAAACGATTTCAAACAGCGCTGCAATAATGAGGATGATCCATGACATAACCCATCAGTGGTTGTCAGGGTCGTCCCTGTTTTTTAAAAGATATCGAGGTCGTCCCCGGTGAGGGCAAACTGGCCCGAAATTTCCCGGTGTCAAATCCGGAGCCATGGCGCGCTTGCCGTGAAATTTTGAATGGGTGGTTATTTTACGGCGTTCGCAATTTCCGGGAATTGGAGTTCTGTCACGCTTGACAAGGATTTCGTGTAATTCCAGACGCATGGCCTCGACCTACGGCTGATCACCCCGTAGTTTTCTTCCGACTCATGCTTCCCGCTCTCACCGGCCAATCTCCCGACTCTCTCGCCGCTTGGCTGAAGGAGCAGGGCGAACCTGCGTTCCGCGCCGGGCAGATTCTGGAGTGGGTCTGGAAAAAGAAGGTCACGTCTTATGATGCGATGACCAATCTTTCCACCGCGCTGCGGGAAAAACTGGCAGCATCATTCCGCCTCACCGCGTTGGAGCATTCGACGACGCAAGGCTCGAAGGACACGACGCGGAAATTCCTCTTCCGCCTGCACGATGGCCGCTACGTGGAAAGCGTGTTGATCCCGGCGAATCCGGCGCTTTACGGGGAAAAATCGGACCGCCGCACGCTTTGTGTTTCATCGCAAGTCGGTTGCGCCTACGGCTGCAAGTTCTGTGCATCGGGTCTCGCCGGATTTACCCGCAATCTCGATCCCTCGGAAATCGCCGGGCAAGTCCTCGCGGCGGAGCAACTTTCCGGCGAGCGCGTCGATAACCTCGTCTTCATGGGCATGGGCGAGCCGCTGTCGAATTTCGACAACCTGATGGCTGCGATTTCCCTGATTACCGGGGAAAAAACGCTGCACCTCGGCGCACGCCACCTGACGATTTCCACTTCCGGTCTCGTTCCGCAGATCAAGAAGCTCGCCGAGCATCCTCAGCAGATCCGCCTTGCGATTTCCCTGCACGGTGCGACGGACGACGTCCGCCAGCAGATCATGCCGGTGAACCGGAAATGGGGTACCGCCGAGCTGTTCGATGCACTGGATTTCTGGAATTCCCACAAAAACCAGAAGCTCACCCTCGAATACATCCTCATCCAGGGCGTGAATGATTCGCTGGAACAAGCGGCCATTCTCGCCCGCCACGCCCGCCGCATCCGCGCGAAGGTGAATCTGATTCCTTACAACACCGTGGAAGGTCTGGATTGGAAACGCCCGCCGAACGCCCACTGCCGTGCGTTTCAGGAAGTGCTGAAAAGCGCCGGTGTTTCCGCCACGCTCCGCCTCGAAAAAGGCCACGACATCGATGCCGCCTGCGGTCAGCTCCGCCTGAAGCAAGAAACGGAAGAGGGCATCATCAAAGCGCCGATCAAGCAGAAGGCGTAGGACGCGAAGTTTGTCCTATTTCGGAATCGTCAATGATTGTCCGGGCCGGATGGTGGTGCCGGAAATGCCGTTTTCACGTTTGAGAGCGCCAACCGTGGTGCCATTGCGGCTGGCGATCGCGGAAAGGGAGTCGCCTTTTTTCACGGTGACTCGCGTCGTTTTCGCTTTCTCTTTGGTTTTCGAAGCGGTGGCGGCTGCTTTGGACTTGGCGGTGGTCGAAGTGGCTTTTGCCGTGGTGCTGCTCTTGGTGGTTTTGGCCTTCGCGAGCTCGGTTTTCGATTTGGTGGTCGATTGTGCCTTGGTTTTGGCGGTGGATGTGGTCGTCGCGGCCTTGGATTTCAGCTTGGATGATGCGGTGGCTTTCGGGCGCTCGTCATCATCATCCGTGCTGCGGGTGACCTTGCGGGTCGGTGGGGTGGATTTGGCGGCAGGCTTGGTTTTGCTGGCGACTTCGACCGGGGGCTTGCGGCTTGGAGTCGAGGAAAGCGGCACGGAATTGGCCGGTGGCTGGTCCGAGGCGGAGATGCTTGGGATGTCCTGGGTGTCTTCGGCGGAAGGGGTGCTGTGGGAACCTTTTTTCCACTTGGAAGGATTGTCCGCCCAGGCTTCCACATAGTTTCCATTCTTATCGAAAGGGCCGGTGCCACCAATGACGGACGAGCCTCCGTTCTTGTTGGTGGAGCAGCTTGAGAAGGTCAGAGCCACGAGGCAAAGCCCGAGGAAACTGTAGAAAAACTTCATGCGCTGAATCGTGGCCAAGAAGTCCGCAAAGGTAAAACACTGTTTGCTGACAAAAGTGATTTTCTGCGTGGCTTCTTCTGCCACGAAAGCATTTTTCCCGCTTGGCATTTTTGACCGGAAAGCATCATAAACCACCCATGTTTCTTTGGTCAAAACTCTCTGCCGCCAAATGGATGGATGCTTGGGAAGAACGATTCGCCGGAAATCCCAATCTCGTGATCGAATGCATCAAGGGCGGAAAATCCATCCGTGTGCAGGTGTTTTGCGCTTCCGAAAAAGAAGCCAAAGCGATTTCCACCCAGTTCGGCGGCAGCGTGCGAAAAGTCACCAACGCCGAATGGAACAAGCCCGTCGAAGCCCCGCGCCCGGTGAAAGTACGTGATGCGATTTTGCTCACGGCGGAAACGCACAAAAAGGAACTCGCCAAGCTCCAGCAGGAAAATCCCAAGCGCCACATCATCAGCATCCCGCCGGAAATGGCTTTCGGCACCGGCGATCATGCGACGACATCCACCGTCATCCGCTTGCTCGTCGATGTCGCCCGCCAACGCAAAGGCACGGATTGGACTCTCGCCGATCTCGGCACCGGCACGGGAGTGCTCGCCATCGCCGGGAAAAAACTTGGATGCGGGGAAGCCTACGCCTGCGATTTCGATCCCTTCGCCGTGGAAGTCGCCGCCCGCAATGCCGTCCGCAATGGAACTCCGGACATCGAAGTGAAAGAACAAGACGTCCTGAAATGGAAGCCGCGCAAAAAAGGCTATGATGTCGTCCTCGCCAATCTCTTCTCCACCGTTCTCATCGAAGCATGGCCGGTGATCGCAAAAACCATCGCCCCCGGTGGAAATCTCATCGTTTCCGGCATTCTCGCCACACAAGCATGGGAGGTTTTCACCGCCGCGGCGACTCATGGCATCGGTTTCAGCAAGGTCATCCGCAAAGGAAAATGGGTGACGGCTCACGGAGGACACCTCAGCGACCTGATCGCCGCACAGGGATAAATTTCGACGAATTGTATTAAACCGGACAACCTTTCCAATAATTGAGATTGAATCTCAATTTCACGGATGCATGGTTTGGCCATTTCCAACCACCGCCATGCTCCTTTTATTCGCCACCATGACCGGCAACGCGGAAGACGCGGCCAAGATGCTTTCGAAAAAACTCAAAGCGCTCGGCCACGAAACGACCGTCGCCAATATCGAAAAGTTCACG
Source organism: Luteolibacter sp. (assembly GCA_047605125.1). GTDB lineage: Bacteria > Verrucomicrobiota > Verrucomicrobiia > Verrucomicrobiales > Akkermansiaceae > Luteolibacter. Next base: position 206,095 of record JASGGK010000001.1, on the reverse strand, counting down.
CCTGAAAAGCTGCTTTCACACAACCAACCCGTGGGCTTCGTCGTCAGCACCTGGGGAGAAGGAGAGCCGCCGGATGAAGCTCTGGATTTTTGGGAGCTTCTCGAAAAACAGGAAAACGGTTCGCTGCAAGGCCTTCGCTACTCCGTCTATGCCCTCGGAGATTCTTATTACGACGAATTCTGCGGTTTCGGCAAAAACCTCGATCAGGAACTCGAACGCAAAGGCGCGACACGCATCGCTCCCCGCGTCGATAACGACACGGATTACGAGGAATTTCTCGAAGAGTGGGTGGAAAACATCCACTCCGCTCTGAAAGACGCACTGAGCGTCTGATTCCGGAGAAGCGGGTTGAAAGCCGTGTCACTGCCACAAGTGCAGCGCGGTTTTCATCCACTCCGGTTGCTGATAGACGTGTGCCATGTTCGTTCCGAAATAGTAGGCCGTCGTGTGGAAAAACAGCGGCGCGGCGAACAGCAGCGAATCCACCCGGTCCAGCACACCGCCGTGGCCGGGAATGCCTTTCCCCCAATCCTTCGCTCCCAGCGAGCGCTTCACCGCGGACATCACCAGCCCGCCCAGGAATCCGGCAGCAACGAGCAACAGCGACATTCCCGCCGCCGCCAACGGTGGAAACGGTGTGGCCCACCACAGCGCGGTACCCAGTGCCACCGTGGTCAGACCACCTCCGATCAAGCCTTCCCAGGTTTTTCCCGGACTCACCTTCGGCGCGACCGGATGCTTCCCGAGCGTCTTGCCGAAGACGTATTGGAACACATCGCTCAACTGAGTGATCGTCACGACGAAGAACAGCAGCTTCGCATTTTCCCCTTCATAACCACGGATCGGCAGATACATCAGCATCGGCAGGTGGCTGAGGAAATACACGCACGTCAGCACGCCCCACTGAATGCGCGAAGTGCGGGCCAGAAATTGATCCGTATCCCCCGCCAAAGCCGAGCGCACCGGAATCAGTACGAACGCGTAAACCGGGATGAAAATCAAAAACATCCCGTACCACGGAGCCCATGCGAAAAGATAGTGCAGCGGCAGGATCACGAAAAACACCCACGTCAGCGTCCGGTGATCCCCCCGCGGCAGCGCCGTCAGCGTGATGAACTCCCGCAAGGCGAGAAACGACAACAACAGATAGAGCGCGAACACACCGCTTTTCCCCACCGCCATCGAGAGGCCGAAGACCGCCACCATGCCCCACCAAGCCTTCACGCGGCTATCGAGATTTTGAATCGTCGCCGCATTCGACGCGGAAGAACGGCGTTTCAAAATGGCGGTCACCACACTCGCCGCGAGCAGAAGGCCGATTACTCCGCCCACGATTTTGACCAGATCAGGATCCAGATTCATCCGTTGTAACAGTTCGATGTTCCACTTCCGCCACGCCGCCGCATTCCAGCAGCACCAGGCGCGCGCGTTTCAAAAATTCCGCTTTCGTTTCCCCCGTCTGCAAGGGCGCGCAAGCCTCGCCGAACAAGGCATTTGCCATCAGCGGCACAAGAAAAAACTCACCTTTCGGCAAAATGCGGTTCAGGTTTTCCAGATAGACCGGCCGCAATTCCGCTTCCGCCCGATGCCGCGCCAAGGCGTGCAATCCCGCGCGGAAATCCGCCACCCGGTTTCCATCCCCTCGCGTTCCTTCCGGGAAAAAAATCAGATCCTCCCCCGCATCCAGCACCGCCGTCATTTTACGGATCGGATCCTCCGCCTTGGTCACTTTCCCGCGCGGAATCAAAATCGCCCGGAAAATCCGCTCCGCGACCCAGCGCCGCAGCGGACCTTTCTCCCAATAATCCGCCGCCGCCGCCGGTCGGGTTTTCCTCCGCGCCGCAGGATCGAGCGCCGCCCAGATCACCACGAAATCCAGATGCGACGAGTGGTTCGCATAATAAATCCTCCCGTGAGAAGCCTCCGGCAAGCCGTGCATCACCCGCACGCCCGTGATCAATCGAACCAAAAACGCTCCGAAATCCGCGATCATACGTTGCGCAGTTTTTTCAACTCAGCCGCCAATCGCACCAGCCGTCGGAAAATCGTGAAAACCGTGCCCACGCTGACCAGCCAAAGAGCCCATTGCATTTCGGGATTGGTTCCCGGTGCCGAGGTTTCGCCAAAAAGAAGCCAATGGGTCGAAGGAAATGTCGTCATCGCCGTAATCACCGAACCCACCGTCAAAGCCGCCATCCGCTGGGGTTTCGCGAACGGCCCGCTGAAATCCTGTTTCCCCGTGAGACTCGCTCCCAATGCCCGCACATACGCCGTCATCGCCGCCGCCCATGCCGAAACCACGCCGAGCCAAGGCTGACCGCTTCCAATGCCCGCGCCGACCAGCAAAAGCGCATCCGCAAACCGATCCGGCGCTTCATTCCAGATATCTCCCGTCGCCGATTTTTTCCCGCCTTCGATCGCCACCATTCCATCCAGCAAATTACAAATCAACCGCGCCTGCACGCACAGCGCACCACCCAGCCAACCCGACCACGGCCAAATCCAATGTTGACCCGCCGCCACGAATAACGCGCCACCCGCCAAAGCAAATACCACACTCGCTGCGGAGATGCCATTCGGAGTCGCTCCGCTACGGGCCAGCTTTGCTGCCATCCAACCCGCCCAGCGGCTGGATCTGCTTTTCAAGGGGCGGCGGCTTGTAAGTTCCTCCATAATCAATCGGTTGTTTAATCCCGTTTCCACCAATCGCAAGCGTCTTCTGTCATCGTGAAAATCTTGAAAATCAGAAGCTTTTTTCTCTTGCACCTCTTCTTTCCCCATGTAGAAACCCCGCACGCGTTTCAGCGACGCGGGCGTAGCTCAGTGGTAGAGCGCCACCTTGCCAAGGTGGATGTCGTGAGTTCGAATCTCATCGCCCGCTCCATTTTGATCGAAATGCGGACTCAATGAACCAAGGAACAAGGTCTTGGTAATATGTGAATTCCCCGGAAAAGGGCTGAAAAAGCCTTAACGGATGGGGATTTGAGGGTGTTCCGGGCGGTTCGAAGGACAGGAAAAGGTTTTGGTAATGAAACGGCCCGAAACACGCGAAGTGGAAGAGGTTTTGTTAATTTTGAGGGCGGAGGATCAGTTCCCGGAAAATCGGGTTTTTACTGCGACCGGGACGCCGTTCGATGCCATTGGCGCGGGAAACTTCGGTGATTTTGAATCCGGTGAAGATTTCGCGGCATTCCGGGCTGTCGTCCACGGTGGCGAGCCAGTTGCCTTTCAGTGAATCCAAGGTTTCCCGGAAACGCTGCATCTGCTCCGGCGTCCACGCCCGGTAAGTGGTGTCGGAGCACCGGACGTACGGTGGATCGAAAAAGAAAAACGTGCCCGGCGCATCATAGCGGGGAACCAACTGGCTCCAATCGAGATTTTCGATATTCACGCCATCGAGCCGCATGGTCACGGCCTCAACATTCTGCATCACGCGGGAAAGCCGGATGTTCCCTCCGCCGCCTCCGCTGGTCTTTGCCACGCCATAAGAATTCATCTGGCCACCAAAGGACCAACGATTGATCAGGAGGAAGCGGGCGGCACGCTGGATTTCCGTCATGCCCGGATTCGCGAGGTAGGCGCGGAAAAGCTCCCGGCTATTCGGCACGAGATTGATTTCCCGGCGCAGTTCCTCGCCGTGCCACTTGGCTTGGCGCATCAGATTGACCAATTCGCCATTGAGATCGTTGTAAACTTCAACGGAGGATGGCTTTTTGGCGAAAAGCAAGGCACCTCCGCCGCCGAAAACTTCCACATAGCAGGTATGTGGCGGGACAAGAGGGAGAAGATATTTGAGGAGGCGGCGTTTTCCGCCTGCCCAGGTCACAAGAGGTTTGGGAATCGAATTCACGCACCAAAAGTAGTGTTCACTGAAACACCTTCCAAGCTCGACCCGAGCGCCTGCTGCCGTGGATAACGTGGAACAGCCTCAATTTTGCTGATACCAATCGAACAAAGTCCGCTCGTTCCCTGAATACGGCGTGCTTTGGATGGTGAGCGGCGGTTTGCTCCATTTTTTCGAGGGTTTGACCAATTCCCACACCTTCCGCCGTCTCACCTTCACCGGGTAGCCGAGCGCTTCCCGGATTTCTTCACACCACACTTTGTAAGGCCAGCCCGTCGTTTTCTCGAAGGGATAGGCCTCGCGCAGTTTCTGCCGCAATTCGTGAATGTCGTCCATCGGCAGCAGGAAAACGTGACCGAAAACATTGTCGGCGATCACCTGCTGAATCACGCGGATCGCTTCAACTCGGATCTGACTTTGTAGCACGGTTTTCATGGATTCGGAGAGCTTGGAGCACTTTGAGGAGCTGTTTTTCGTCGCAATGCGCGATTCCGCAGCGGTGCATGTTCACTGCGATTCCTTCCACATAGGCATCGGGAAGGCCGAGCCGCTGCTGGATCTGCTGGATTTGGTAACGCACGCGGGCCGCAGGCTGCTCCGCGAGATGGACTTGGCGTTTGCCATCCAGAGGCGCGGCGATCTGGGCGAATTTCTTCAAGCATTCATCCAGTTGACGGTTGGTAAGATCTTTGGCCGAGCACTCCCGGTTTGTGACCTGCCGGTGAATGTCCTTCCGGCATGCTTCCAGCTCTTCCTTGCTGTAGCTTCCGCGTTCCTTGAGCTGCTTGGCGGCGGCATTCCAGCTCGGCCAATAGAGCGCCTTCAGTTGGCGTGGTGAGATCGTTTTCATGAGGGGAAATGGTCAAAAATGAAATCCGTCCTCGCGCAGGCAGGCGGAAATATCAGCAAGGCAGAAATCCGGCATGGCAATTCCAGCCGGAGTGGAAACAAAAGGTTGGGCGAGGCCGGTGCCGTGAACGCGGGCAAAAGCCATGTGATTTGAGAGGAAACGGGCCGTGGATCCGCCGCGAGCGACAATGCCCTGAAAGCGTTCGTTGCGGCAGAAATCGGGAATTTCAATCGTGTGCTGTCCGACAAAAACCCGCGAAGCGGTGAGCTGGATGATGCGTGTTCCCATGATGTTCGATAAATGCCGAGTGTCGTTGATCAGTGCTTCTCAGCATTGAAGTTATCGACCGTCCTCTTAAGGTCGTAGCAGGAGATTTTGCGTTGCACATCCCGAGGCATAGCAAGCCAGAGGCTCTCAATAGTGACTCGCGGACGGTGCTCGGCCCGGCAAACGGCAAACATTACCCCAATGCCGAGGATGGTCCGAAGCCACTCCCACCAATCGGCATAGCTGCCGAAGATCAGAAGAGCAGACAGGATGAACACGGCCACCCACCACCGAGATCCAAGCATCTTAGCCGATGCCGGGGAGGCTGATTGTTGATACGGATTTTTCATTTCGGCAGGGCTAGATTTTTGCGTTCGAAGAACAGGCTTCTCGGAAGATGACTTTGACTTTGGCACCATATTGCTCCACGGAGCCCCATTCGTATTCATCCGGCTTTCCCATTGATGCGATGCGTTTGAGCTTCTCTTCGGAGTGAGGCTTTTTGGACATCATCGTGATCGTCAGACGCATCCATCCTTCTTCTTTTGGGAACTTGTTTTTCATGGTTTTGGTATTTGAGATTGAAATAAAATATCCTCGAACCACTCGCCTCAGCCATTCGGCTGGGCTTCGGTGTTATGCTTGATTTCCGCTCGTTCTGCGGCGGCGATAAGCTCTTTTGATCCGACTTGAATGCCGCTTTCGCTGAGCAACAAAAGCGCTCCGGCCAAATATCGTTGATCGTCGGCGAGTGCTTTTTCTAAGTAGCTGATTTGGTAGGTCAGACTTTGGCGGTCATGTGCGTTCGAAATACGATGCACCTTGTCTTCTGGAATCCATAAGATGACAGGAGCTACGGCTTTCCAGAGATCCCTTTCTGTTTCATCGCTCGGTTCTCCGAAAATCCAGATTTCCTCAAATCGGAAGCTCCGATGAAGTGATGGATTGGTCACGGCGGTGAAACCTAAGCTCGCATGGCGGGCGACTACTGCGAATCCCGAATCCGATGCTAAGGATGGTATTTCAGTGTATTCAGCGTGCATAGTTCGTCACTGTTGGGTTGTCGTGTTCCCGCCACGGGCTTTTCCGATGGCGGCTTTGATGCCAGCCATGGCATCCAGTAATTCGCCGTAGCTGATTTCTTCTTCGCTATCTCCGCACATCCACTCGTGGAGGCGATTGATCCATCCATGCGCTGTTTCTAGTTCCCGTAACAAGTCGGGAGCGGCAGCGATGAGCCGGGCGTTCTCTCTGTCGGTTGCGCTAGTTTTTGAGAGAAGCGAAACAATACAAATTGCCTCGCCCCGAGCGCCCGGTTGGTGACTTTCAGAAAGCACAGCGAGAGCTTTCGCTCCGAGCGCCGGGCAATCGCCTTCATCGACGATCCATGGTCCTGATGCGTGAGAGGGGCTGGCGTGGGCAGTAATTGGGTTGGTATTCATGGTTAATTTCCGGGGTAAACAAATTTTGCGATCAGTGACAAAATGATGAGAGTGAGGATTGTGCTTCCCACCCAAAGTGCAGGTTCGGGGATGTAAAAAGTGAAGTTCATGCAATTATGTTAGTTCGTTCTCTGCGTGAGCCTTTTCGACTGCCACACCTTGTTCCCAGAGACGGCGGGCCTCTTTCATGTCGGGTTTTCTTCCCGTTTCGAACGCACAAACCACCTCACCGCCAACCAGCTCGAAAGTGTCCATCCGATGGTTTCGATGGATCGATTTTTCACGATAGGAAGACGCGGCGTGATGAACCTGTTTCCCTTCGCCATCAAAAACGCCGACTCCGTATTTGCCGCCGCGATGGTCGGCGTAATCATCCGCCTTGCGAATGGCTTGAGCGAGATCCGTGGTAACGAGAAGAATTGAAAATCCGTTGTTTTCCCAACCCCAGCGGCAGGCAACCACGGCATAGCAGCGTGGCTCAATATGCTCTTGCCCGCCCTCCGCCCAGATCAGGGCACGGCGCAACCAATCCCGGATGTCTTCCTTCGACCGACTTTCAAATTCATCGATGTGTTGGTGAAAGCGGCAAGTAATCCCGTGCCAAAGGCCATCGTCGCCATACCATGCGTTGATCGCGCCGTAGTCGGTAGCCGTTGTGATCGCCGCAGTCTTGGTGAGACGACGCATCCCTTGAGCTGCGGAGGAAAAGTAGCTGGCAGGAATGTGCCGACCATCGGTATATGGAAGATCTGTGAGAGTCATGATATTAGCAGTTCAAGGGGTAAGATCTTCCGGGTGGATGTGGAACGCGGCGATAGCAGCTTCCCTTAGACCAGCGCGAATTTTACTGATAGTTTCCGCAAGCACAGCGCATCGTGCTTGTTCTGGCGTTTCATCGGATTCTGCCATCCGTGAAGCGGTTTCGTAGGTTTCATCGGAAACGTAACTCAGATCGCCGAAGCCGCTCAGGCTGTAGCCGATGAGCTGGGCAAACTGTTCCCGGTCCTCACGAGGAAAATCCATGCGTGCGAGGGCATTCAAATCGATACCACCACAATCGAGAAGATGTGAAACAATGGCGTTTTTCTTGAAACGAAGAATGCCGTCTTCGTCTGTTTCGAGAGGTTGAATAGGGTGAGATTTCATAAGTAAACAAATATTCAGTCCGCGCTGAGGATGAAAATGAGCGCGAAGACAAACCAACCCGCCCCGCTCCGGCCTTCGGTGAGAAGGGCGATGATGACGCAGACAATGGCGGCAGCGACGATGCAGGTTGCTTTCAAAAGGGGGTGCATATCAGGAAAGTAATGGGGTGCTGGTGCCTGGGATCGGATTGCGGATTCCGGTGTTTTTGCCGTCGCGGTAGCCGTTGGAAAATGAGGCGTCGCTGATCTTCTTTTTGCTGAGCGCAAAAGAGCTGACTTTGGCGCGGGGAGCATGGGCCAAGATGACGTTTTGAACGTAAGCCTCCGATGAAACGATGAGGCCTTGGAGGTGGAACGTCACCGCCATCTGGCTGTCGATGGCCTGTGCGAAACCGCGAAGGAAAGACTCGCGGTCGCGGAGGCGACGGTTTTTCCGGTTGCGCCATGCCGCCCGCATCGTGCGAACGAGGTAGATGTAGCAGTAGCGTGCCAATTCGCAATTCTCGGCCTTGCCGATGAAATGAATGACCGCTTGCTTTCTGGTAGAGTCGAAAAGCGTATCCACCCCGAAAGCCCGTTTCACAATGCCGGAAGAAAGACGGTGCGGCAATCCGGCTTGCGATGGCTCGGAAACGTGCGTGAGCAGCGGCTCGCCGGTTGCATCGGTGGGAATGGACGAAAGATCGATGCCATGCTCTGCGGCCAAGCTGATGGCCTTCTGCATGGCGCTCGCGGCCTCATTGGGATTCGATGCCTCGTTTTTCGCCAAGGCCATCAGCTTTTTGATTTTTTCGATGATTGGATTCATGAAATCAGCAGGTGTGAGCATTCCGTGTTTTTACCGAGATCATCAGAGCGGAGGCTTTCAAGAATGAGGATGATGCTGGTAGAGGGCGGGCGGATGGAATAAGAGCGGCGAGACCTCGACCACGCGGCTCTGGATTGCGCTGTTGACGGCGTGACAAAGGCTCTTCCATTTCCGCTTTCCGCAGTTGGCCTGCTCTTTGTGCTTCTTGGTAGAGGCGTAGTTTTTGCGCTTCGGGTAACATGGCTTAGAGCAGGCGAAGATTTGAGCTGGGGGCATCCGACTTGTGGGTGCGGTTGTGCGACTCGGAAAACGGGCGTCCGCAGTGAGCGCAGGAAGTCCGGGGAGCCACGTAGGATTTCTCGCAGATGCAGAGAATCGTGCCGCGTTTCGGCTTCGGGAGAGCCAAGGATTTTACCTGCTCCGGCTTGGCTGGATCTCGATAAGATTGGTTCGATTCCAGATCGATCCGCTTCGTATATTCATCGGAATCCGGCTCGTAAAAACCGCGATCATTAGGATTGTCAGAGTTCGGGTTCCATCTGACTTTCTGAAGCTTGCCAAAAAAGGCAATGGCTTTCGATGCGGCATCAATGCTCTCGAATGCGTAGGCTTGGTAGCCGATTCTTACGATGTGGACTTTCTTCATGATGGCTATTGTGAAGACCCGGCGGGCGGATCCGCCCGCCGGGGTTGTTTCGTTAGGCAGCGGCAGAATCCGGGGCATCCTCTGTGATGCGGTCAGCATCATCGGACTTGGACTCGACGAAGAAGCGGGAACCGGAATCGATGCGGACGCCCAGTTCGGCGTATTCGACATCGGTGAGCTTCGCATCGTGCAGCTCTTCCTTGTTCACTTCCACCACGGTGCGGGTGTATTTCCCGAGTTGCTTGAGCTTCTCCGTTACCTTCTCCCAAGTCCATTTGCTGTTGAGGGGCTTGAGGGTTGGATTCCCGGCGCGGAAGCCGAAGCGGGCGAGTGCGGTGGAAACCGACTTTTTACCAGCCGGGAAAACATCGGCCTTGTGAGCCGTGGCGTAGGTGGACGCCAATTTCATCAATGAGGTAGAACGGGATTTATCCGCTTCAATGACGGCATCATGCTCGGCACGCACATGCTGGATGGCGGCATCACGTTTTGCTTCTTTGGCGCGGATCTGGACTTCGAGCCGGGCGATTTCATCCACCGTGGAGTGGAGCTGTTCGACGGTCTCGATGGCGGGGAGTTTCGGTTTCTTTGGTTTAGCCATGGTGGGAAGGATTTGGGTTGGAGGTGGAAGAAATCGGGCTTACTCCCAATCGCTGGTTGGTGCGACGGAGTTGGACTCGATGGTGAGGTGGGCTTGGACGAAGTGGCGCCAATCGATCTTTTCCCCGGCCTTGCGGGCGAATTTCTGGGCGTAGCGGATGCGCTCTGTCATGGCCTTGAGGCCTTGGTCGCGGGAAAGGCCGCGAAGAATCTCGATAGGCTTTTCAGGGGCGCGGAGGCCGGGGAACTCGAAGGCCAAGGATTTGCTCGGCCACTCCAAGCCATGGTGGGCGAAAATGGGCTTCGCGTCTTTGACCAGGACAATGTCCCCAAGCTGGACGCGGTGAACGCCACGGCGGAAGAGCTGCTCAAGCGCGGCTTTCTTTTCCACCTCGATCTTGCTGCGGAAAACGTTCGTCGTGGAAATGATGATGCCGCAGTTGGTAGCGTCATAGATCGAGCGGAGAACTTCGCAGCAGGCAAAAAAGCTCTCTTTTCGATAGGTCCAGATGAGCTGGTGGAATTCGTCGAGAATGAGCAGCATCTCCGGCGTGATCGCCGACTTGATGCGCAGCACCAGATCCGCCGTGTTTCCCTTCGGCGAAATGCCAACCGCACGGGCAATCGCTTTCACGAAGCCACCAAGGCCTTCCGAGGATGGCACGCGGACCAAACTGCGCATCATCCAAGCCGAAGCGGCCAAACGCGGCATCTCGGTTTCCCTGATGGGCGCTGCCACTTTCCGCGACGAAAATCTCAAGCCCTACCTCGAACGCCTCCGCAATGCGAAGGCGAAGAGCATGATGCTGGCTGAGGCAATGACGGATGGCAGCGAGGAAGGCTTGCTTGCGGCAGGCCGCACACGGTTGGCGGAGCAGGTGGCAGACTTCGTCCTGATGGAAGAAGTGCAGCCAAAGCAATTCTCCGGCCTAGCGAAAACTCTCTCGATGCTCAGCGCTGCCAGCCAGAGCGAGCGAGCACTCCGCCTGAAGGTGGAAGAATATGAACGCAGGGAGGCCGAGCGGAAAGAGGCCATCGAGCAACAGGAACGCAAAAAGAAGGCTCTGGCAGAAAAAGGCGGACTCTCCGAGGAAGCTATCGCGCTCATGGAAGAGACCCTGAAAATCCTTTCCTAACTTATCACCCAAAACCCCGGAAATGAAATCCGCACAGAATGCCTCAAAAACCGCGCAGAAATGCAACGGCGCTGTGCGGACCCTCAAATCCACCAACGACGCGAGCACGGGGCAAACCACGGCGAGCACAAGCCCGTTGAATCGGAACGATTGATTTTCATCCTCCCGAAAATACCAAGTCGGCCAAACGGCCATCAAATTTTACTACGTCTATAGTACAATGGTCTGCTTCGCCGGAAAAGCCAAAGTCATCCCAAAAGAGCCGGAGGCGCTGTTCCTTCCTGATCAATCCAAGTGGGTGCGGGACAATTCCCGCCTTAAACTCATGGAGAAGGCGCGGCAGATCGGCATTTCGTGGGCGACCGGCTACCGCAGCGTGCGGGAAGTGGCCAAACAAGGCCGACGCTATGACATTTGGGTTTCTTCGCGTGACGAAGGACAGGCCGCGCTCTTCCTTCAAGATTGCAAACAGTGGGCGGAATTACTTCAGCCCGGCGCGAAGGATCTGGGTGAGCGCGTTTATGAAGACGGAAAAGGAAAGCCCTTCAAGGCCTTCGAGATGCAGTTTGCCAACGGACGGCAGATTCACTCGATGTCTTCCAACCCGGACGCGCAGGCCGGTAAACGCGGAACGCGTGTGCTCGATGAGTTCGCGCTGCACCCGAATCCCCGCAAGCTTTATTCCATCGCTTATCCAGGCACAACTTGGGGCGGCGGCATGGAGATCATTTCCACACACCGTGGAAATCTGAACTTCTTCGCTGAGCTTGTCCGCGAGATTAAAGAAGGCGGGAATCCAAAGAAAATCTCACTTCACACGGTAACGCTTCAGGACGCTCTTGATCAGGGTTTCCTTTATAAACTGCAAAAGCGGTTGCTTGAATCCGATCCGGATGATGACCGCATCCAGATGGATGAGGCGGAATACTTCGACATGGTGCGCCGCGAGTGCCCGGACGAAGAAACCTTCCTTCAGGAATACATGTGCGTCCCGGCGGACGACAAAACCGCTTTCCTCGAATGGGATCTCATTGCCGCTGCTGAATATTCCCCGGAAGAAATCTGGGACAAGATCGCGCTGCATGATTGCGTGGGTGATCTGTATATCGGCGTGGACGTAGGCCGTCGCCATGACCTCACCGTGATCTGGATCTTGGAAAAAATCGGCGCTTATTACTACACGCGCCGTATCATTGAGCTGAAGGGTGAGCGGTTCAGCGCGCAGGAAGCAGTGCTGTGGCCGTTGATCGCGGAGCGTGCACAAGAGAAATTCGGCAATTACCGCGTCGAGGCGATCACCTTCACACCTTCGGTTAAAGAAGAGCTGGCTTATCCGGTGCGGGGACTGATGGAAGATCGCGCATTGAAAATCCCGATGCGGAAAGAAATCCGCAGCGACCTACGCGGCGTGAAGAAGGAATACAGCGCGACGGGGATGGGATATTTCAAGGAGCGGGCTGGCCAAGATCGAGGCGCGGATGGTGTGGGTGGGGGACCACCAGTTGCTTTATTTCATGCGGGTGCTCCAGGTGGAATTTCGAAGACCTGCTGCCACCGATCGATCCGCACGAACCAAGCTTCTACGAAAACCTCGAACGACTGATGAAGAGCCGGTTTTGAGGACCGGAAAAAGAAACCGTTTTTCGGAACGAAAAACCCTAACGGCCAATCTTCCCGCAGGCGGAGCGGGGGCAAGCAGAAAACGGAATAAACGCCTTCAGGCCGAGCGCAAGCGAGTTATGCCGGATTTCTGCTTGCCCCCGCGAGCAAGGCGGGAAACGTTGAGAACCCGGCCAAGACGCGGATCAGGGGCGGATGGAACGGGCCGGGGTTTTCTTTTTGACCGCCACCGCTTCGGTTTCCGCTTTTTCATCGAGCTGGGCAGTCGCCTGATTCTTGGTGATGTCGAGGGCTTCGATGATTTCCCGCTGGCGGTTTTTGCCGTGGAGTTTCACTTCCACCCGCGCCCCCATGTTCCGCAGGGAAATGCCGAATCCCGTGATGGAGCCGTTTGGTCATTTTCTACACCCCCAATCGCAAATCCCGCACGCTCCAGAGCACTCCGGCGGCGGCGCTGGCTTGGCCCCGCAATTTCCGGGCTCCATCCTTCCTTTTCGCGGAAAAGCGGTCCCGGCATGCCTCGAACACACCGTTGACGAACTCCTTGCCGCCGATCACCGCTCCGTCCGTGAAATAGCGCACCCGGCGCCTCATCATCGCGGCCACGCCCGGTGCGGGCAAAAACTCTCCCTTGCTCTCGTGCGAGCCTTGTTTCGCGGAGGAAAATTTCCCGCGCTTCCGCTCAAGAGCCATGCCCATCAGTTGACGGTATTCTTTGGAAACCTCCTGCCATTTTTCGGCATCATAGCCGGTTCCTTCATCGCTCAGGCACGCCCGCACCAAGCCTTCGCGGGCCTTTTTACCGTTGCCTTTCTTCCCTCCGCCCATCGCTTCGCCGTAGCCGCACCAACGGTAATCCGCCGGATCGGAAACAATACCCGCACGCACGGGATTCAAATCGATGTAAGCCGCCATCGTTCTCGCCGCGATCCCGCTTTCCACGATCACGCTCTTGAAACGGTCCTCCCACAAACGCCCTTTCCGCTTGTGTCTCCCGTTGAACCACTGCGTGAAACGTTGGAGGAGACCTTTCATGAACTGCGTCAGGTCGTTCATCCGGTAGGTGAAACGGGAGAAAATTTCCTCCACCCGCGTCTCCGCGCCCTCCGCCCGAGCTTCGGCCAATTCCGCCGCCACTCCGGCCACGAACGCCTCGCTGTAGAGGGCGGAAAGACGTTTCAGGAACACTTCGTCGGAAATCCCGGATTCAGGTTTTGGCGGCACTTCCAGCAGAAGGTGGAAGTGATTGCTCATCAGACAATAAGACGCGATCCGACAACCGGAAAAGTTCTCATACATCCGCATGAAGGTGCGGAATTTTTCCTTTTCCTCGTCGCCGAACACGAACCGCCGTTCCACCACCCTCCCAATGCAGTGGTAGAATATGGGTTTCTCCTGCGAATCCTTCCAAGTGACAAGCCAACGCGCCTTTCTCATGCGGTGAAGGTAAGAAAAAGGGAATACGCAAGCAAGCGGATTCTTACAAAAGGACTGTCCCTTTTTATTCTCTCCGAGCCTTCCAATGTTGGAAGGCTTTTTTTGGGCACCTGCCCGAAAAATTGCGGAGGAGGTTTTTTTAAGGTGTTGAGTTTCGGAGCTGATCGTGTGCTTCGGTTGACTATCTATACCCGGTTGTCTTAAAGGTTTCGCCGATTCCGGCCATGCCTCAGCTTTCCTCAGCCCAACTCCTGCTGCTTGCCAAAGAGGCTTGGCGAAACAGTTCACGGTGCATTGGCAGGCTCACTTGGAACTCTCTGGAACTGCTGGATGTGCGCGCGGCTGAAACTTCCGATGAAATATTCGAAGCCTGCGTCGAACATCTGAGATACGCTACGAATGCGGGAGCGATACGCTCTGTCATCTCCGTGTTTTCCGAGGCGGATCCTGGCGAAAAAGGAATCAGAATTTGGAACCGGCAACTTATCCGCTACGCGGGTTACACAACCAAAACCGGATCCATTCTGGGGGATCCGGAACAGGCCGGCCTTACCGCCAAGCTGCTTGAAATGAGGTGGAAACCTCCGGCTGTGCCCACACCTTTCGACGTATTGCCTCTTGTGATCGAGCAACCGGGGAAGCGCCCAAGAATCTATTCCCTACCCGGGGATGCGATCCTCGAAGTGCCTCTTGTCCACCCGAATTTCGATTGGTTTGAGGATCTTAAGCTCAAATGGCATGCGATTCCGGTTATTTCAGACATGGCCATGACCTCCGAAAAGCACCATTTTACGGCCGCTCCCTTCAATGGCTATTATATGAGCACGGAAATCGCTTCCAGAAACTTTGGTGATGAGCGGCGCTACAACATGTTGCCCGTCATCGCGGAAAAAATGGGACTCAACCGCCAATGCCGCCAGACATTGTGGAAAGACCGGGCTGTTGTGGAGCTCAATACAGCGGTCATTCACTCTTACCAAAAATCCGGCGTCTCCCTAATCGATCATCACACGGCTTCCTCCCATTTTATGCAGCACCTCAAAAATGAGGAATGTGCGGGACGCAAAGTTCCTGCCGATTGGTCATGGATCGTACCCCCTCTTTCTGGTTCTACCTGCCCGGTTTTCCACCGTTATTACGATGGCCCGCAGCCGGGTCCGATGTTCGTTGAACAAGAACGTTGCTATTGACGCTACAATCACCCTCAAAAAAAGACCCCGGATGTGCTCCGGGGTTGTTGAAAGAAAAATTGGGGAAAACCGGAGATCCGGTTTATTTGAAGAGATTTCCAAGGCCGCCAAGACCACCCAGGCTGCCGAGAATATCACTGAAGTCCGGGTTTTTACCGGCGAGGAATTCATCGATGATTTTATCGAAATTATCCGGCAGTTTGCTCTTTGCGAATTCGGCCACGGTGTTGATGGCGAGACCGGCTTGGGACTGGGAAAGGCCCAGCTCGACGAGTTTTTGTTGCAGTTCGTTCATGGTTTCTGAGGGAAAAACTAAATACCGGGAACAGGGCTCGAACCTGCACACCTTGCGATACCAGAACCTAAATCTGGCGCGTCTACCAATTCCGCCATCCCGGCATGGGCGTGACCTTAGCGGTGGATTCGCGCGCGGCAAGATCACAATGCGAGACGGCGGAGATCTTCCACAGAGGTTTCCGGAGCTTCGGAGTCGTGGAACCGGCACTCGAAAAGGTGAAACTTCGCGCCGAGGTGGGCGGGGTGGGTGAGGGTTTGGAATTGCCGTAATTTCACCGGATCGGCCGCGCCTTCCATGGACAGCAGCCAATCGCGGGCCGCTTCGGTCATCCACGCGCCTTGATGGGTGAAACGCAGCGATTTCGCGCCGAGCGAGAGGGAAATTTCCGCGATGTCGGTGAAATCCACGTGGGCGGTGATGTCGATTTCTCCGGGGGAATCGAGCGGATCGGAGTCGGCGCGATGTCGGGAAAAGGTGCGCAGCGTGCCGGCGGTGCGATCCGGGTGATAAAAATCCGGGCGTGCGAATCCGTAGTCCGGCCAAATGAACAGCGAGCGGCCCATGGCGTGGACGAGAGGGTTCAGAAAGGTTTCGAGATTGGTGCGGATTTCCGTGCGATAGCCTTCGGGAAAATTTTGGGCCAAGGCGGGAAGTTTCGCGGCGAGGATGGAATTTTCCGGGATCGGGTGAAGTTCCCAAATGAAAGTGTCTTCATGGAAATTGACGCGGCATTCCTGCCATCGGCCATCGCGCCATTCGATGAGGTGGCAGGGCAGGGCATCGAGTACTTCGTTGCCGAAAACGATACCGGGTAGAGGAACGAGGGTTTCCGGCGTGGAGATGATCCGGGCCTTCTCGGAAAATGAGGCGAGCTTTTCCCGTTGGGCGGCTTGGGAGGGACGTTGAGGCTCGCAGATTGCGTATTCCAGAGCCGAAAATGCCGCTGGGTCGAGTTCCTGCAACGCGCCGAGAATGTCACGGGCGAGGGTGCCGTCGTGAGCGCCGATTTCCAGAATCCGCCACGGTCCGGTGGTTTTGGATTCGTGTTTCCATTTCAAAAAACGCCGCGCGAGAAGCTGCCCGAACAAGGGGCCGACGCTGACGCTGGTGAAGAAATCGCCGTTTCTACCCACCTGGCGCGGTTCGCGGGCGTAGTAGCCGAGATTGGGTTCGTAGAGCGCCATGGCCATGTAAGAGGCGAAATCCAGCGGGCCGTCCGTGGCGATTTTTTCCCGGATCTTCGCGGCCAACGTAGGAGTTGCCGCCGTGGCTTCCTTCGGATATTCGTTTGGGCTCTCTCCCGCATGCCGGGCTGGGCTGAATTCAGGATCAAGCATGGCTACCACGAGCAAAAACACCCGCAAGCAAGGAGGCAAGAAGCGCTTCTATAAAAGCGCACGCTTTTGGCTGATGACGTTCCTTTTTCTGGTCATTTTCGGAACGGTCGGCGGAATTTTCGCCATTCAGTATTCCGAGGAATACCGGAAACGCGCGGCGAGTTACGATTTGGAGCGCATCAACGATCTGGAAATTCCCAGTGTGATCGTGGACCGGAACGACAAGGTGATCGGCCGGTTTTACGTGCAGAACCGCAGCGTGATTCCGATTTCCCAGATTCCGGGAAATTTCATCCAGGCGCTGCTGGCGAGCGAGGATTCTCGGTTCCAGACACACGGTGGTGTCGATTACATGGGCATCATCCGCGCCTTTTACCTGAACGCGAAGGGCAACAAGCAGGGCGCGAGCACGATCACCCAGCAGCTCGCGCGGAACGCGTATGATCTCAAGGCGGAAGCGGTGGGCCGCAAGGAATCGACGATCCAGCGGAAACTGGTGGAGGCGTTTCTGGCGAGACGGATCGAGCAACGCTACTCGAAGCGGGAGATCCTCGAATTTTACCTGAACCGGATTTATTTCGGCAGCGGCTTCTACGGGATTCGTTCGGCGGCGCTCGGCTACTACGGCAAGGAGCCGATGCAGATGACGACGGATGAGTGCGCGTCGCTGGTGACCTTGATCAAGAACCCGACGCAGCGTTCCCCGCTGAATAATCCCAAGGCGAACCTTGAGGGGCGGAATTACGTGTTAGGCCGGATGAAGGAGGAAAAATTCATCACGCGTGATGAATACGCGCGTCTCAGTTCGCTGCCGCTTTCCTTGAATCCGAAACCGACCAGCCGGGGCACGACGCATTTCTACGAGCGTATCGCGGATGCCGTGGGCAAGGCATTGGGCGAGGAAGGGCTGGCCTCGGGCGGTTTTAAAATCCACACCACGATTCTGGCGGAAGCGCAAACGGCGGCGCAAAAATCGCTGCTGGAAAGTCTGGCCCGCGCGGAGGCCCATGCGGGCTACACGCGCCAGCGCTATCAGGAATTTCATCGCAACGGAGGCAAACTCCCCGAATACCTGCAAGGCGCGGTGCTGATGGTGGATCATGAAACGGGTGAAGTGCTCGCTTACGTCGGCGGCCGCGATTACGCGCAGGCTCCTTACGATTTCATCCAATCCGGCAAGCGTCCCTTGGGCACCGCGTTTTTCCCGTTCGTGTACGCGGCGGGTTTCAATGGTTCGCTCACTCCGGCGACGCTGGTGGAGGACTCTCCGATGGACAACCGCGCGGTGATGGTCGGCGGACGTGAAGGCATTCTCGGCGAGTGGGGGATGGAAATTCCGAACCCGACTTATGAAGGGAACATCACGCCGCGCCGGGCGCTGGAAACCTCGAAAATCTCCGCCACCGTACGCTTCGCGGCGCTCGCAGGATTGCAGCAGGTGCGGGATACGGCGGTGGCGTGCGGATTTCCGCTGAAGGACGCGCAGCTCCTGCCGCGCCTGAGCGTCGGCTGGGAAGAGGTGAATTTGAAAGATGTGGTGGCGGCGATGTCCGTGTTCCCGCTGGGAGGCAAATCCGGGGCGAAGGACTTGATCTATCTGGACCGCATCGAAAATGCCCAGGGACGGGTGATTTACCGCCAGCCGCGCCCGCAGGTGCAGCGCAAGCAGGTGCTGAATCCGGCGACGGCATGGCAAGTGCACACGATGTTGGCGGGTTCATTGATCCGCGGCAGCTCGGAGGGATGCACGGAAGGGTTGCTGGAAAAGCCGTTCTACGGCGCGGCGAAGGGCGGAACGACGGCGGATTTCTGCGACGCGTGGTTTGTCGGCTATAACAAACGCATCACCTGCGGGGTGTGGACCGGTTTCCTGCAACCGAACGGCGCGCCGATTTATCCCGGTGCCTTCAGCCGCGATCTGGCGATGCCGGTGTGGCAGGCGACGATGAACGCGGCGGCTCCTTCGTTCCGCGACGGCCCGATTTCCCAGCCAACCGGAATCGTGGAGGTGCCGATTTGCAAGGTTTCCGGCCAACGGGGCACGCAGTTCTGCCAGGAGCACGTGGAAGATCCGGCGACGGGCAAGATCCGTTCGAAATCGACGACGTTTGTCGAATACTTCCGCCAGGGTACGGACAAGCTGCCATTTTGCAGCATTCATTCCGGCGCGACCGGCGAGCCGTTGGCTCCGGAAACCGCTTTGTCGAACCTCCCGGCGCTGGATGCGATTCCGATCCGCCCGACGGCTCCCTTCATCATTGGGGAAGATCCGTATCACACGGAAATCCCGAGCTTCGCCGTGACGAGCAGCTCCAGTGGGTTGACCCGCCGCCGCACCAATGTGCTGGACAGCCTCGACCTCGGAAACGAGCAGGAAAGCATTCCGCTCAAACGGCCCGCGCGGCTGGAAATTCACGATGAATGAGGGGAGGAGGCTATAAGCCCATCGGCCTGATAAGTCTTCTATGACAGCTCCACGAGCTTGCGATTCAGCTGAATCGACTGCCGCAGTGCCGCCAGAATCCGCACCAGACTCCGGTGTGGAGCGATGATTCTCGCGCAGGCGGGGTCGTGTGGCGCATGCAGGCTCACGTGACGGCCGATTTCCGATTGAAACTGTTGGGCGCTGGTTTCCAGCGGACCGAGTTCGGCACGGAGCGCGGTGTATTCTTTGTTCGCATCGCCGATAGCCTGGAAGGCTTCCGTGGCATCGCCGCGGCGTCCTTTGTTTTTTTGCGATAGCTCGGCGTTGAGCTGATCCAGATTTTGCTCGCCTTCTTCGAGCCGGGCTCGGATTTTTTCCCGCTCTTCCTTCAATTTGGAAAAGCGGGTTCTCAGCTCGGTGAGCCGGAGTTTGACCTTTTCGATCTCAGCCGGTTTTGGTTCCGGCGATTCTTCGAGGAATTCGAGTTTGGTTTTCATTCCATCATAAGCCCGGCGGATTTCGCGGGCTTGTTGGATGATCTGATCTCGGTGGTGCCCGAGGTCTTCGAGAATTCCGACAATGCGGTTTTTTTCTTCCAACAGGTTCTGCTCGGGTTCCAGCATGGTTTGCAAAACCTGGATGCGTTCGTCGTGGGCCTTTGCGATCCGTTCCTGATATTCGTGCATCCGCTGTTGGATGAGCGTGCGCTTTTTCTGGATTTTTCGCAGGTTCCAATACTCGACGGAAACGTCATCGAGATGCTCGACATGCTCCCAGATCGCGGAGCCGAGCAATGTTTCGGCATCACGCAGCAAGCGTGTTTCCGTGGCGAGCTCGGCCATGCGCTGGGTTTTGCGGTCGATGCCGAGCACCAAACCCAAACGGGATATGAAAAAACGACCGGGCGTCATGCTTTCTTGTTTTTCGCGTCGATAATCCGCTGCTGAAGGGCCGTAATGATTGTAGGATCTTCGAGCGTGGTGGTGTTGCCGGTGACGGTGCCTTTGGCGACGAGTTCTTTCAAGAGACGACGCATGATTTTTCCGGAGCGGGTCTTTGGTAGTCCGGTGGCGAAATACAGGTCGTCCGGTCTCGCGATCGCGCCGATGAGAGAACCGACGTGGACGCGGAGCTGCTGGTTGAGGTCTTCGGATTCTTCGTGCCCGCCTTTCAGCGTGACGAAGGCGACGACCGCCTGACCTTTGAGCTCGTCCGGACGACCGACGACCGCGGCTTCCGCCACGGCGGGGTGGGCGACGAGGGCGCTTTCGATTTCAGCGGTTCCAAGGCGGTGGCCGGAGACGTTGAGAACGTCGTCGAGGCGGCCGATGATCCAGAAGTTCCCCATCTTGCCACGGCGAGCGCCGTCACCCGCCGTGTAGAATCCTTCGTAATCCGACCAATAGGTTTTTTTGAAGCGGGATTTATCTCCGTAAATCGTGCGTGCCATGGACGGCCAGGGCTTGCGGATGACGAGGCGGCCGTCCTGATTCGGCCCGCATTCGTTGCCTTCGTCATCGAGAATGGCGGCGTCGATGCCGAAAAACGGGTGGGTGGCGGTGCCGGGTTTGCATGGAGTGGCTCCGGGAAGAGGGGTGATCATGATCGCTCCGGTTTCCGTCTGCCACCAGGTATCGACGATCGGACAGCGCCCGCCGCCGATGTGTTTGTGATACCACATCCAGGCTTCCGGGTTGATGGGCTCGCCGACGGAGCCGAGCAGGCGGAGCGAGGAAAGGTCCGCCCGTGCCGGGAAATGATCGCCGGCCTTGATGAACGCGCGGATGGCGGTGGGAGCGGTGTAGAAGATCGTGACGTTGTATTCCTCGATCATTTTCCAGAAGCGGCCGAAGTCCGGGAAGTTCGGCGCGCCTTCATACATGAGCTGGGTCACGCCATTGGCCAGCGGACCATATACGATATACGAATGGCCGGTGATCCAGCCGATGTCCGCAGTGCACCAGTAGACATCGTCGTCCCGCATGTCGAAGATGTACTTGCAGGTCGTGTAAGTGCCGGTGAGATAGCCGCCGGAGGTGTGGAGGATGCCCTTGGGTTTTCCGGTGGAGCCGGAGGTGTAGAGGACGAAGAGCGGGTGCTCGGAATCGAAGGACTTGGCGGTATGGCGGGAGGTGACCTTCGCCATTTCCTCATGCCACCACAGGTCGCGCCCTTCGTGCATGTTGACCTCGTTGCCGCAGCGGTTCAGGACAATGACGCGTTGCACGCCGTGGTATTTCGTCAACGCTTCATCGACGGTCGGCTTGAGAGCGACGACTTTGCCGCGCCGCCAGCCGCCGTCCGCAGTGATGATGACGGAAGCGCCGGAGTCTTCGAGGCGGTCCACGATGGCATCGGTGGCGAATCCGCCGAAAACCACGTTGTGCACCGCGCCGATGCGGGCGCAGGCGAGCATGGCGGTCACGGCTTCGGGAACCATCGGCATGTAAATGAGAACGCGGTCCCGCGCTTTGACTCCCTGGCGCTCCAGCACGTTGGCGAAACGGCAGACTTCCTTGTGCAGTTGGGCGTAGGTGATGGTGCGCTTGTCGCCCGGCTCGCCTTCCCAGATGATGGCCGCCTTGTTTTTCCGGTCTCCCACGGCGTGGCGGTCCACGCAGTTTTCGCAGACATTGAGTTTTCCTCCATCGAACCACTTGGCGAACGGCGGTTTCCAATCGAGCACGTTGGTCCAGGGTTTCCGCCAGCTCAGCTCCTTCGCTTCGCGCGCCCAGAAGACATGGGGCTTGGCGATGGATTCCTGATAGAGTTTCTTGTAGGCGGCCATCGAGTGGATGCGTGCCTTCGAGGAAAATTCTTTGGATGGCTTATAAATGGCCGCTCCGTCGTAAACAATGGCTTTGGATTTTTTGGCGCTCATGGTCAGAGTCAGGTGACGCGGGTAAACGATTTGCACGCATCATTCCCGCATACCTAGAGAACCGTTTAAAAAACGGCAAGCAGACAGAGAGGTAAACTTTGTTAACCTTTCGCCGCCGCCCGGCGCAGGCGGTCCATGATCGCGACGCCGAGGCCGGTTTCGCTGACGGGTTCGGCGACGATGGCGTCCAGTCCGGCTTCGTCGAGCTGGCGCATGACGAAGAACAAGCGGATGGCTGCCTCGGCAAGCTTGCCGCTGCCGGGGCTGAGCGCTTCGATGACTTCCCAGTTGTGAAGATCGGCATAGGCGCTGTCATCCTCGCCTTTGTAGGAGAGCAGACCGTATTTTTTGCCTTCTTCCGGTTGGAAATCCTCCGGTTTTTCCAGCAGGATCAGCGGGGTGACCGGAGCATAGTGGCTGGCGAGCTGGCCGGGAGCTTGCGGAGAGGTTTCCGTCGCGGTGGTTTCCTTGAATTTTTCGACTTTGCCGTATGGTTGCAGGTCTTCCTTGGTGACCGGGCCGGCGCGGTGGAGGCGGAAAATCGGTTTTTTCCCGCCATCGCGGGGTTCGATGGAAAGGATGGTGCTTTCCAGCCCTTCGCGGCACGCGCCGCCATCGACAATCAACGGGATGCGGCCGCCGAGTTCTTTGTTCACGGCGCTGGCGGAAGTCGGGGAAATCCGGCCGAAGCGGTTCGCGGAGGGTGCGGCGATGGGTCTGCCGAGTTCCTTGGCGATGGCGCGGAAAATCGGATGCGCGCTCTGCCGGACGGCGACGGTGGGCAGGCCGCTGGTGACGAGGTCCGGAACGTCCGCGTGTTTCGGCAGAATGATGGTGAGCGGGCCGGGCCAGAATTTGTCCGTGAGCTGGTTCACCACATGGGTGAGTTCTTCGGGAACGACGGCGACGTTTTTCAGATCACCGCGATTCGCGATGTGGACGATGAGGGGATCGAACGATGGTCTTTCCTTGGCGGCGAAGACTTTTGCCACCGCATCGGCATTGAACGCATCCGCGCCGAGGCCATACACGGTTTCGGTGGGCAGGGCGACGACTTCACCGGCACGCAGCAAGGCGGATGCCTCGCGCACGGCTTCTTTCATTTCATCATCGGCGGCGTAAACGATCTTGGTCTCGGACACGCCGGAGGTTGTGGCAGACTTGGCGAACCGAGAAAAGCAAGTTTCGAAGGGCTCTTATTTCGTGGCCAGCCACGCGCGCCAGCCGCCGTGACGGGTGATTTCTTCCGCGCCATCGACCGCCCGTGGCTCGGCGATGAAGCCGGGGACCTGCTCGCCGCCGGCGAGGGTGACTTTGCCGATGCCGAGCGGAGCGGGGATTTTTGAAACGAAATCCCCGAAGGCGGCGGGCGTGAGTTCCCAGACTTCGACGGAAATCTCGCTGCCGTTTTCCGAATCGTGGATCAGTGCCGGGCGCGGCGGGATCGAGCCGCTGGCGGGCATGGCGAACAAGCGGTAGCTGGCGGATGTGGTGGTCGCTTCACGGAAAACCGCATTTCGTTCCACAAGCTGGTGATGCAGCGCGAGGCCCTGCAAATGCGCTCCGCACACGGCGAGAGGAATTCCTACCGTAGGTTCGAATTCCTCCGCGAACTCCAGCAACGCCGCATCCCGACCCGCCGGAGCGGCGAGCGTCACGCCCCACGGCACCTTGCCGTTTCTCGCGCGTCCGGCAGGCACGGCGACGGCGGAGAGATCGAGCAGGTTCATGAAATTCGTGTAGCGCCCGAGCACGCTGTTGGTCGCGATGGGATCGGCGAGGTTTTCCGCGACGGTGTAAAGCCGTGGCGTGGTGGGCAGGAGCAGGAAATCGATTTCCTCCCAGACGGCTTCCGCTTGGCGGGCGTATTCGCGGAGTTGGTATTGCGCCTTGAAGGTGGCGGTGGCGTCCCAGCCTTGCGAGGATTCGAGGATGGTTTTGGTAACGGGAAAAATCGCGTCGGGATTTTTTTTGACAAATTCTCCCACCGCAGCCCAGCGCTCGGCGACCCACGGACCTTGATAGAGAAGAAGCGCCGCCTCGGTGAACGGCGTGAGATCGATTTCCACCGGCGTGCCACCGAGGGATTTCAGTTTTGCGATCGCGGCGGCGTAGAGCGCGGGCGTGTCCGGATCGTTTTCGAAATCGAGGTCGCGCGGCACGCCGAAACGGAACGTTCTGCCGATGGTTCCGCGAGCTTCCACCGGGCGTGCGAAGGCATCCAACGGATCGAATTTCGAAACGACTTTCGCAATCGCCGCCGCATCGGAAGCATTCGTGGCGAAAACCGAGATGCAATCGAGCGAACGGCAGGCGGGAACCAGCCCGCGGTTGCTAAGCAAGCCGCGCGTCGGTTTCCAGCCGATGAGTTCCTGGAATGCAGCGGGAACACGGCCGGACCCGGCGGTATCGGTGCCGAGCGCGAACGGGCAGAACCCGGCGGCTACCGCCGAAGCGCTGCCGGAGCTGGAACCTCCGGGCAGATGGTCCGGCGCGATGACATTGCGCGGCACGCCATAGGGCGAGCGTGTGCCGACGAGACCGGTGGCGAATTGATCGAGATTGGTTTTTCCTAACGGAATGGCTCCGGCTTCGCGCAGCAATCGCACGACTTCCGCATCGTTTTCAGGTGTGTGGGAAAACGCCGGGCAGGCGGCGGTGGTCGGCCAGCCGGCGACGTCGATGTTGTCTTTCACGACGAAAGGAATGCCCCACAGCGGGAGATCGCGCGGGAGTTTTGCGACTTCCGCGGCGAGTGAGAGGAGTTCGGACTTTTCCGGCAGATGGATGAAAATAGCGGGGTCGTCGTGAGTGAGGACCTTCTGGTAGATTTCCTCGATGATTTCCTGCGGAGTGGTGCCGGAGGCGTAGCGTTGCTGGAGGTCGGAAAAGATCATGGATTTTTCGATTTTACGATCACAAGGGCTTGTCCGGCTTTGACGCAGGCTCCTTCCGCGACGAGGATTTCGACGATCTCCAAAGCTTCGTCGGTTTCCAGAGGCACTTCCATTTTCATGGCTTCGAGGATGAGGACGTTGGATGAGGGAGCGAGTCTGCCGCCGACGGTGGCCTCGATTTTCCAGACGCTGCCGGTGACCGGGCTATCAAGCGTGAAGCAACCTTCCGGGATCCGGATTTCCTCAACGGCGGCGTCGGTTTCCGTCGGTGCGTCCATGGAAATCCCGGCGGCTTCCCAGCGTTGGCGCTCTTCGAGGAAGGATGCTTGCTGCTTGGATTTGAACGCGGCGATTTCGTCGGCGTGCTTGTCGAGATAGGTTTGGTAATCGGAGAAACGGAAAATTTGTTCTTCGATTTCGAGTTTGTGGCGGCCGAGCGGAACGTCGTCTCGGAGCTTGAGCAGTTCTTCGGCGCTGACGGGGTAAAACCGGAGCTGGTCGAAGAATCGCAGGAGCCACGGTTTTTCGAAATCGACGGTTTGCTTCCAGCGGTTCCATACGGGAATGGTGCGGCCGGTGAATTGATAGCCGCCGGGGCCTTCCATGCCGTAGATGCAGAGATAAGCGCCGCCGATGCCGACCGCGTTTTCCGGCGTCCAGGTGCGGGCCGGATTGTATTTCGTGGTGACCATCCGGTGGCGCGGATCGAGCGGCGTGGCGACGGGTGCGCCGAGATAAACATCGCCGAGGCCCATGACGAGATAGGAAGCATTGAAGAAAATTCGATAGACTTCATCGATGTTTTCGAGGCCGTTGATGCGGCGGATGAATTCGAGATTGCTCGGGCACCATGGCGCGTCCGGGCGCACGCTCTGCATGTATCGGCGGATCGCTTCCTTGGTGCTCGGATCGTCCCAACTGAGCGGCAGGTGGACGATGCGGGTGGGGACTTCGATCTGATCGAGCGGCGGCAATGCGAGAATGCCTTCGCGGATTTTTTCCCAAAGATCACAACGGCCGATGATGAACGGATCGAAGTGGACTTGCAGCGAGCGGATGCCGGGCGTGAGATCGAGGATGCCGGAAATGCCTTGTTCCTTCAGCCATTCGTAAACGACGTGGACTTTGAAGCGCAGTTTGAGATCGAGATGATGCGGACCGAACTCGATGAGCAAGTAACGGTCTCCGGCACGGCGGACGACGATGGCGTCATCTCCTTCACCGAAGGAATCGAGAATTGGCGATTGGAGATCGGATGATTGGGGGCAGGGAAGCCCGGAGATTTTTCCGTGGATGAAATCGGAGAGAGCGATGGACTGATCCCTTGCCCACGTTTCATCGACGGGCACGAAGGTGATTTTATCGCCGGGGCGGAGTTGGCCGAGTTTCCAGAGTTCGGCATCGACGACGACGACCGGGCAAACGAAGCCGCCGAGGCTGGGGCCGTCCGGGCCGAGGATGACGGGCATGTCTCCGGTGAAATCCACCGCGCCGATGGCGTAAGCGTTGTCGTGGAGGTTCGATGGATGCAGACCGGCTTCGCCGCCGTCGGTGCGCGCCCATTTCGGTTTCGGGCCGATCAGGCGGACGCCGGTGCGGGCGGAGTTGTAATGCACTTCCCACTGCGTGGCGAAGAAGGTGTCGATGTCTTCATCGAGGAAGAAATCGGGAGAGCCGTGCGGACCGTAGAGCACGCCGATTTTCCAATGGTTGGAGAAGTTGAGAGTTGAGAGTTGAGGGTGGAGAGTTGGAAGAGAAGAGGAAGAAATTCCGAGCACATCGCCGGGAAGGAGGGCGCGGCCGAAGGGGCCGCCGAATTTTCCTAACGTGAATGTCGAGCAACTGCCGAGGTATTCGGGGGATTCGATGCCGCCCAAGACGGCGAGGTAGGCGCGGGCACCGGCGGATTCGAAGCGGCCGATCTTGATGATGTCGCCATCGGCCACGGGAATGACGCGGTTCATTTCCGCGGGTTCGCCGTTTTTCAAAACCAACGCGCCGGCACCGACGATGGCGATGGCGCTCCCGCAATTAAAACGCAGCGTCGGGCCGGTCATGGTGATTTCCAGGCCGGGCGCGCCTTCCGCGTTGCCGACGAGTGTGTTGGCGAGGCGGAGCGAAAGCGAATCGAACGGCCCGCACGGCGGCACGCCGACCTCCCAGTAACCGACGCGGCCCGGCCAATCCTGAACGGTGGTCATGGTGCCGGCGGCGATGACATCGAAGGTATTCGGTTGATAGAAAAATCCGGCCATGTCGCGCATGGCGACGCCGCCATCGAGATACGGTTGCCAGCGGGTGATGCCGCGCAGGTAGCGGAGGTTCGTCTCGATGCCGGAGATTTTCGTTTCATCGAGCGCCTGCGTGAGTTTCGCGACGGCGGCTTCGCGGTCACCGGCGTGAACCATGACTTTGGCTAACAGCGGATCGTAAAACGGGCTGACTTCCGTGCCGGGGGTGATCCATCCGTCGCAGCGGGTCCATGCGGGAAACGTCGCTTCGGTGAGCAAGCCGCTGCTCGGGCGGAAGTTGTGATTCGGATCTTCCGCGTAAACCCGTGCCTGGATGGCGCAGCCTTTTGGCTCGGAGGAAATTTCCGGCATTTGCCACGCCGGGTCGAGCGCGAGGCGGACCATCCATTCGACGAGATCGATGCCGGTGACGAGTTCGGTGACGCCGTGCTCGACTTGCAGGCGGGTGTTTACTTCGAGGAAGAAGAAGTCTCTACGGTCCGCGTCGTAGATGAATTCCACGGTGCCTGCGGAGCGGTAGTTCACACTTTCGCCGAGTTTGACGGCGGCGCTGTGGAGCGCGTGGCGGGTTTCGTCGGTAAGGCCGGGCGCGGGGGTTTCTTCGAAGACTTTCTGGTTCCGGCGTTGCACGGAGCAATCGCGTTCACCGAGGGCTAACACCTTTCCTTTTCCGTCTCCGAAAATCTGCACTTCGACGTGGCGGCCACGTTCGATGAAGCGTTCGATGAACACGCTGCCGGAACCGAAACTACGTTCGCTGAGGCGGACGACGCTTTCGAATTCACGGCGAAGCTCGGCGTCATCGCGGCAGACTTTCATGCCGATGCCGCCGCCGCCCGCGGTGCTTTTCAGCATCACGGGGTAGCCGATGACGGCGGCTGCGGAAACGGCGGCGTCCGCGTTTTCCAGCAGATCGGTTCCCGGAACGAGCGGCACGCCCGCTTCTCCGGCGAGGCGGCGGGCTTCGTGCTTCAGGCCGAAGGCGATGATTTGTTCCGGCGTGGGGCCGAGCCATTTGACTCCGGCGTCTTCGCACATGCGGGCGAATTCCGTGTTTTCGCTGAGTAATCCGTAGCCGGGGAAAACCGCGTTCGCGCCGGTGGTGATGGCGATTTCGAGCAGCTTTTCCTTGAGAAGATAGCTTTCCGAAACCGGGCCGGGACCGAGACGGTAAGCCTCGTCGGCGTGATCGACGTGCGGCGCGGCGAGGTCCGGATCGGAGTAAACGGCGACGCTTTGATAGCCGAGTTTCCTGAACGTGCGGATCGCGCGGTCGGCGATTTCGCCGCGATTGGCGATGAGGATTTTCATGCGGGGAAAAAATTGGAGCGCGGACTTTAGTCCGTTTCTTGATTCTTTAGGGCCGACGTGAACGTCGGCGCTCCATTAGAAAATCAGGACTTCGACGGGTGTCGGATTCCAGCCGTTGCAGGGGTTGTTGAGTTGCGGGCAGTTCGAGATCAGGCAGATGACGTCCATTTCGGCGCGCATTTCGACGTAGCGGCCGGGGGCGGAGATGCCGTCGGCGAAGCTGAGCCGGCCGTCGGGGGTGACGGGGACGTTCATGAAGAAGTTGATGTTAGGTCCGAGGTCGCGCTTGGTGAGTTCGATGTTCCATTCCTGCGCGCCTCGGATGAAGCTGTCGCGGCAGGCGTGCATGCACTCGGTGTCGTGCGAGTAGCGCATGGTGTTCGATTCGCGGGAACAGGCGCCGCCGAGGGTGTCGTGGCGGCCGCAGGTATCGGCGGTGATGGTGAGCAGAGGATTGCCTTCGGTGCTGATGAGCCGGGTGCCGGTGGTGAGGTAGAGCGAGGCTTGGTGCTGGATGGTGCGGTCGGCGCTGTAGCGTTCGGTGGGATCGGCGGCGCTGAAGAAAAGCGTGTCTGCGGCCTGGTTTCCTTCGAGGTCGAGGATGCGGAGGGTTTGGCCTTTTTTGATTTCGTGAACCCACCAGTCGCCCGCGGGGATGACTTCGCGGAACACGGCGTTTTCAGGTGCGAGCGTGCTTTCGGTCATGGCGGTTAGAAGCGGAGGGTGTGGTAGGTTTGGTTGTTTTCCCAGGCACGGAGATTTTCCGGACGGATGGTGAGGGATGGATCGTCGGGGGCTGGTGCGTCGCCGGAAAAGACTTCGAGCTTTACGTGGCGGTGGCGGTATTCCGGATCGGGATCGAGCGGGTGCTGGCAGGTGTTCAGCACGACGAGGGTGTCGATTTCAAAGCGGAGTTCGATGCTGTCGCCGGGTTTGGAGTTTTCCGGGACGAAGCCGAGCGCGCCTTCGTCATTGGCGACGACTTTGCTGAAGAGGTTGAGGTTGGGAACGAGGTCTTTTTTGCCGAGGCCCCATTTGGCGAGTTCGATGAGGAAGCATTCGCGGCCGCTGCGGAAGCATTCGTTGCGGGATTTCTGATAGTTGTTTTCGCCGTATTTTTTCAGGACGAGCGCGGCATCGGAATGGCCGCAGACGGTGTCATGCCAGCCGGTGGAATCGGCGGTGATGGAGGCGAGCAGGCGGCCCATGTCGGAGTGGAGGCAATAGGGCGCGCGGAGGTAGAAGATGTGCTGGCCCTTGAGGGTGTCCGGCATGTTGTAGCGTTCGTGGCGTTCGAGCGCGTTGTAGAGCAGCATGCCGACGTTCGCGCCGCCATCGATGTCGGTGAGGCGGAGGCGCTTGCCGCGCGAGATGACGCCGGACCACATGCCGGCGCCGGTGAGATGTTTGGTGAAAATCGGAGTCATTCCTCGTCAGGTTCGGTCTGGATGGGCGGGATGAGGGTGCGGGTGAGGTTGAGGCGTCCGGCGATCATGCCCTTGATGCCGAGGAGTTTGTTGGCGATGGCGCGGAGGCGTTCGGCGGGGCCCTGGACGAGGACGACTTCCATGGTGCAGGATTTTTCGAGAAGGATCTGGAGGGAGCTGATGACTTCGCGGATGTGGGTGTGCTGGATGTCGGTGATCTGTTGTTTGATGCCGGGGCGCTTGAGGTCGTAGAAGAGGGTGATGGTGCCGGCCATGAGGTCGTTCCCTTTCAGGCTGTAGTAGTCGGAGATGTGCTGGCTGAGGACTTCGGCGATGGCGTGGGAACGGTTGCTGAAGCCGCGATCCGCCATGAGTTCGTCGAAGCGGGTGTGGAGCTCGTCGGGGAGGGAAATGGTGACGCGGTGGGCGAGCTTGTCTTTGGGGCGACCGGCTGACATGCGGGGATTTTAAGGCTGGAGGTATTTGAGGGACAGGGAATTCCGGAGATCGGGTATGAGAAAAGGGTGTGAATCGTAATAAGAATCAGGGGAAGGGACGGGGGATGTCCTGCCATTCGCCGGCGGGGAGGGGTGGGTTTTCGTGGATGGCGAGATGGATGGCGTGGATGAGGGCTTGGAGGATTTTTTGGAAGAGGATGGCTCCGTCCGCGGCAGTGGCGAGGGAGGGTTTGCCGGTGACGCCGTTGAGGCTGGTCTGGGAGACGGGGTGGGAGAAGATGGTGCGGGTGGTGCGGTCTTCGTCGTCGGCTTCGGTCAAGCGACGGGTGTGGACGAGGTGGGGAAAGAGGTGGAGGATGAGGTCGGTTTCGGCCTTGTTGGCGTGGAGGTCGGCGGCGTCCTCGGTGTAGAGGCGGGTGATTTCGGGGGTGAGGTGGAAGAGGTTGAGGAGGCCGGTCTGGAGTTTGCCGAGGTGGCGGAGGCGGATTTGGTCGACGGCGACGCGGGCGGGGGCGTCGTTGCCGAAGTGGGCGTTGACGAGGAGGAGGCGTTGCCAGCCGGTGGCGGCGGCCCAGGCGGCGATTTCGTTAAGGGTGGCGATGAAGGTTTCGTGGCGGAGGGAGAAGGTGCCGGGCCATTTGGCGGTGTGGCCTTGGGAGGAGGTGTAGCGTAGGGCGGGAAGGACGGGTACGGAGGTGGCGCTGGAGGCGGCGTGGCAGGCGGCTTCGGCGAGAAGGGTGTCCATGGCGACGGGCAGGTGGGGGCCGTGCTGTTCGGTGGCTCCGAGGGGAAGGAGGAGGAGGCCGCCGTTTTTTTCGCGGAGCGGGGCGATGTCCGGCCAGGCGAGGTGTTCGAGGAGGACGGGCTGCATGGGTTCAGAAGAGGCGGGCGTAGCGGTCGATTTCCCATTGGCTGACGTGTTGGTGGTACTGGCGCCATTCTTCGGATTTGCAGGAGACGAATTCGTCGCGGAGTTCCTTGCCGAGGGTTTGTTCGACGAAGGGGTCGGAGGCGAAGGCGTGGACGGCTTCGTGGAGGGTGCGGGGAAGCTCGGAGATGCCGCGGGCGGTGAGTTCGGCGGGGGAGAGGGAGTAGAGGTTGTCTTCCTGGGCGATGCCGGGATCGAGGTTTTCACGGATGCCTTCGAGTCCGGCGGCGAGGACGAGGGCGGCGGCGAGATAGGGGTTGCAGGCGGAGTCGGCGTTGCGGGATTCGCAGCGGCCGCCGGCCATGGGGATGCGCACGGAGTTGGTGCGGTTGTTGCGGCCGAAGGAGTTGAAGACGGGTGCCCAGGAGTAGTAGCTCATGAGGCCCTGGCGGACGAGGCGCTTGTAGCTGTTGACGGTGGGGGCGAAGGCGGCGCAGAGGGCGGGGCCGTGACGGAGGATGCCGGCGATGAATTGGTAGCCGAGTTCGGAGACGCCGAGGCCGCGCGGGTCTTCGGCGTGGGGGCGCTTGAAGAGGTTTTCGCTACCGTGGATGTCGTAGAGGGACATGTTGAAGTGGGCGCCGGAGCCGGTTTTATCGGCGAAGGGTTTGGGCATGAAGGTGGCGAGGAGGCCTTCTTCCGCGGCGTAGTGTTTGGCCATGAGGCGGAAGAAGACGTAGCGGTCGCAGGTGGTGAGGGCGTCGGCGTATTTGAAGTCGAACTCGAACTGGGAGTGGCCGTCTTCGTGGTCGAGGGAGTAGAGGTCCCAGCCGAGGTGGTTGATGGCGGTGGAGACTTTGTCGAGCCAGGGGTAGCGGTCGAGGAAGCGTTTGATGTCGTAGCAGGTTTTGGGGAGGTTGTCGTCGGTGTTGGGGACGTTGAGTTTTCCGTCGGCGGTGAGCTGGAGGATGTAGAGTTCGCATTCGATGCCGAGGTTCATGCCGAAGCCCATTTCGGCGGCGGCGGCGAGCTGGCGCTTGAGGGCGACGCGGGTGTTGATGGGGTAGGGTTGTCCGCGGAAGGTGTTGTCGGCGGGGAACCAGGCGATTTCCTTGTTCCATGGGAGGATCAGGCCGCGTTCGAGATCGGGGATGGAGGCGATTTCGTCGTCGTTGGGTTTTTGGCCGAGGCCGTCGAGGGCGTAGCCGGTGTAGAGTTCGGAACCGTTCGCGAAGTCCTCGAAGTGGTCGATGGGGACGAATTTGCCTTTGGGGATGCCGTGGATGTCGACATAGGCGCCGATGCAGTATTTGACGCCTTTGGATTTGAGGTCATCACGAAGGGCGGAGGGTGGAATATCTGTCATAAGGTTTCTTTGGGAAGGATGCGGGAGGGGTGGATCAGAGGACGTCGGGGTCGGCTTTGGCGAGGCGGAGGACGGGGAATTCCTCGCGGGTGTGTGAGGGGTCTGGGTGGATGAGGGTGTCGATGTGGTGGCGGGTGGCGATGAATTCGGGTTCGATGAACTGCGTGAAGCTGCGGGGGCGGGAGACGGGGACTTCGATGAGTTCGCGGACGCGGCCGGGGTGGGCGTCGAGGACGAGGATGCGGTCGGAGAGGTAGACGGCTTCGTCGAGATCGTGGGTGATGAAGACGATGGTGATGTCGACGTTTTTCCAGATTTCGAGGAGGTAGGACTGCATCTGGCAGCGGGTCTGGGCGTCGAGGGCGCCGAAGGGCTCGTCCATGAAGAGGACGCGGGGTTGGTTGGCGAGGGCGCGGGCGATGGCGACGCGCTGTTTCATGCCGCCGGAGAGCTGGTGGGGGTAGGAGTTTTCGAATTTGGAAAGGCCGACGAGCTCGATCCACTGGCGGGCTTCGCTTTCGGCGGTGATGGTGGCCTGGCCGGCGATGCGGGGGCCGAACATGACGTTTTGTTTGACGGTGAGCCAGGGGAAGAGGGTGTAGCTTTGGAAGACCATGCCACGGTCGCAGCCGGGGCCGGAGACGGGTTGGTCATAGACGCGGACTTCTCCGGAGGTGGCGGTTTCGAGGCCGGCGAGGATGCGGACGAGGGTGGATTTGCCGCAGCCGGAGGGGCCGATGACGGAGAGGAGTTCGCGTTTGTGGACGTCGAAGGAGACGTGGTCGAGGGCGGTGATTTCGCCGTGTGGTGTTTCGAAGCGTTTGGTGAGGTCGCGGACGCTGAGGGCGATTTCGCGCTGGCGGAGGCGGTCGAAGCGGGCGGCGACTTCGGGGGATTGGCTCCGGTAGCTGGGAAGCGTGGTGGCGGTCATGCCTGCGGTTGGGTGGAGGTGGGGCGAGAGAAGATGAGGCGGAAGGGCGAGGTGAAGGCGCGGGCGAGGCTGCGGGAAAAGCGGTCGGATTTTCCGGCCCAGGGGAAGAGGAGGCCGTGGAGCCAGGCGAGGATCTGGTCGGTGGTGAAGCCGGTGATGCCGATGAGGATGATGACGGGGAAGACGCGGTCGAAGTTGCGGAAGCGGCCCTGGGTTTCGATGAATTCGGTGAGGCCGCTTTTCACGCCGATGAGTTCTGCGATGACGAGCCAGGTCCAGGCCCAGCCGAGGAGGATGCGGAGGTCGTTGTAAAGATTGGGGAGGATGCCGGGAAGGACGACGCGGGTGACGAGCTGGCGGGGTTTGGCTCCGAGGGTCTGGGCGGCTTCGAGGAGCGGGGTGTCCAGAAGGCGGGTGGTTTTGGAGACGACGAGGATGAGCTGGAAAACGGTGCCGATGATGATGAGGGCGATTTTCGGGGCGTCTCCGGCGAGGAGGACGGCGACGAGGAGGGTGGAGAAGGTGGGGGCGGGCATGTAGCGGAAGAAGTCGACGAAGGGCTCGAAGAGCCGGGAGAAGAAATCGAAGACGCCGCAAAGGATGCCGATGGGGATGCCGATGACGCAGGCCCAGAGGAAGCCGAGGAAGATGATGTGAAGGGAGGAGAGGTAGCGGTCGGCCATGGAGGGGGTGTCTCCGGAGGGCCGGGTGGTGAAGTCGCGGAAGCCGGTGGTGAGGACTTCGTGGGGAGCGGGGAGGTAGGAGGGATTGGCGGGTTTGCCCTGGGGGATGAGTTTGAGAAGGGGTTGGTCGGGGAGGGTGCGGAAGGAGAAGGTGGGAGAGAGGGCGGAGAGAGCCGACCAGTTGTCGCGGACGATGGAGAGGTTTTCGGCGGTGAGGACGGGTTTGGTGGAAATTTTGGAGCCGGTGGCGAGGTCGCGCCACAGGGTGTAGAGGGCGTCATCATCCTGCTGGGTGTTGTGGGAAAGCCAGCCGTTGGCGACGGCGAGGGGGGCGAGCTGGCGGAGGAGTTTCTGGTTTTTGCGTTTGGCTCCGGTTTCGGGGGTTCCGGCTTGGCGGGCGGAGAGGATGGCGGTGTTTTCGTCCCGGACGGCCTGGACGAAGGTGGGAAAGAAGCCGCGGCTCACATGATCGCCGGCGGTGAAGATGGTGGTGACGTTTTCGCGGTCGGCGGAGAGTTCGATTTTAACGTCGGGGTGCCAGATGAAGGGCACGTAGGAAACGAGGCACCACAGGGTGACGGGGAGGAGGAAGGAAAGGGTGGAAAGAAGCACCCGCCGCGAACAGGAGAGATCCCGGCGAACGATGAACCATCCTTTGAAGATTTCGGGGCGGGGCATTGGAAAAGTGTTACCGGTTATTTGTTATCCGTTATTTGGGGAGATTTTTGGTGAAGGACGGGTCGAGGTATTTGGCGGGATCCTGGCTGTCTTTGTAGACTCCGAACTTGAGGTTGAAGGTGTTGACGTAGCGGGTGGAGCCGTAGACGGAGCCGAGGCCTTCGGCGTCTTTCCAGCGTTGGAGGGCTTCTTCTTTGGAAAGGATGTAGGTTCCTTTGAAAAGCGGCTCGTATTCCTCGGGCTTGATGCCGACGCGGGCGGAGAGGATGGCAAGGGCTTCGTCGAGGTTTTCCTCATTTTTGATGTATTCGACGATGCGGTACCAGACTTTGACGACCTTGGCCCATTCTTCGCGGTTTTTTTCGAGGCTTTCGGCGGAGACGAAGAGGAGGTCGTAAATGATGCCGGGCGCATCGGCGGAGGTGAAGACGGGTTTGGAGCCGGGGAGGACTTTCAGGGCTTGGCCGGAGTTGGGCTGCCAGGCGCCGATGGCATCAACGGCTTTGGAGGCGAGAACCTGCGGGGTCTCGTTGGTGGGGGTGTTGACGATGGTGACGTCCTCGGGCTTGATGCCGTTTTTTTCGAGGCCGGCGAGGAGCAGGAGATGACAGACGAACCCTTCCTCGACGCCGATCTTCTTGCCCTTGAGATCCTTGATGGAATCGATGCCGGGGGCGGCGACGATCATGTCGTTGCCGTTGGAGAAGTCGTTGATGAGGATGCCGACGGAGGGTTTGCCGGTGGCTCCGGTGACGAGGGCGTCGCCATTGGTCATGGTGACGGCATCGACCTTGCCGGAGACGTAGGCGTCCATGGAGGGGACGTAGTCGAACCACTGGAATTGCACATCCACACCTTCTTCCTTGAACCAGCCTTTTTTGATGCCGATTTCCCAGGCGACCCAGCCGGGCCAGTCGGAGTAGGCGATTTTCAAGGGTTCCGCAGCGAGGCGGGCGAGAGATGAGAGCGCGAAGGCGGTGGCGATGAGGACGGTTTTATTCAGTTTCATGTGTGCTTCGGAATCAGGAGTTAGAAGGGGATGCGGCGCTGGAAATTCCGGGGTGAAAAAGCACTCGTTGTGCCATGGGGTGGGGATGGCTGTTGAGGGTCATACGATTGGGAGGGGAACGTCATACGTGGCGGAGGAGCGCCGAACGGGCTTGGGGAAGCTTCCGAAGGCGCGGCACGGCGGGATTTTCGCCGGTTCCGGTACATGCGGCGTCCTCCCGTGGCGGGATTTACGGTTCAGCCGTTTGATTCGCGCGGTGTGGCGCCTTGCCTCCGCGATTTATGTTAGGTGATCCGTGGCGGATGGGGTTTGCCGGGGCGAAAGAGGGGCGCCGGGTTTTCCGCTCAGGCCTTGCATCCAGCGAGGGTCTTAAAGACACGCTGGGTGGCCGTTTTCTTTAATGCGGTGGCCTGGCTCTGACAGCGTGGGGCGGAGATGAATCTGGAGATGTCCGCGATCTGCTTGCGCGCGAAGGAACCTTGAATGAGGAGGATGAGCCCGGCTTCGGAAATCGGGCGGGGGCTCATCGAAGGCAATGCGCGGTTTGGTGCCATCCGGGGCTTGAAAAAGCAGCGGATGGCACCGGGATAGAGGGGGAGGCTCTTTCGGTTGGGTTTTTCACATGGCATTGATCACCCATGCAACCCACGAAAGTGCCTCTTTTTGATGAATCGTTCAGGATAGGCCGCCGCGATATTTTCTAGCGTTTCGCGGTGGTGAGCGGCGCGTAGATTTCGGCTTCGAGGATTTGGAGGGAGTTGGACTTCGCTCCTTTTTCCGTGTCCTGGAGTTTCTTGCCGGTGACTTCGACCATGGTGAAGGCGTCTTTGTCATCGACCTCGCCGACGAGTTCGATGCGGACTTTTTGACCTTGGGTCGGTTTCAGTTCGAGGGTGACGTAGCCGAGGGATTTCGGAGTGATGCCGGTGTAGGCTTCTTTGCCATCCACGGTGACGCGGAGCGGGTAGGATTTGTTCCGCCAGTTGCCGAGCTTGAGAGTGACTTCGCTGACGGTGGAGGGTTTTTCGAGTTCGAACTCGATCCAGCCTTTTTCGTCCTTCTTGTCGTTTTTCCAACTGGTTTCCTCGTTGTCGTCATAGGCTTTGGCGACGGAGTCCGTGGCGGAATTGGCGGTGGCGCTTGCGATTTTCAGCGGAATGCGGGTCGGGGTGACGGAGTCACCGGCAGGTGTCGGGCCGCGTTCCAGAAGTCCGGGCAAAGCGGCTGCGGGGAAGGTTGTGCTCAGACCGTCCGTGACGGTGACGGGCTTGGAGGTGAGTTCGATGGAATCTGCCTTCAGGCCTTCGGTGGTGGCTTTGAGGGTGATTTTTCCGGCTTGGGTGAGCGAGCGGAGCATGACGCGGTTCACGCCGCATTCGACGGGCAGTTCCTTGGCGAGGATGAAGTTTTCTTCAACCCGCTTGGTCTTTTCGTCGATGGGGCCTTGGGCGATGCCGCCGCGCCATTCGGCCGCGCCGGTGAGTTCGAATTTGACGAGGTTCAGCGCGGTCGGGCAGCGGTTGCCTTTGGCGTCGACGATTTCGACATCGACAAGGGCCATGTCCGCGCCATCGGCGGCCAAGCCGCCCGGTGCGGTGTGTGGGGTGAGCTTGATGGCTGCGGGAGCGCCTGCGGTTTTTTTCTCGGCGGTGCAGAGTTTCTTGCCGTTGGAATCGTAACCGATGGCGCTGAGGGTGCCGGGTTGGAATTGGACTTCCTTCCAGGTGTAGATGAAGCGGCTGCTTTGTTCGCCGAAGCCGAGGGATTTTCCATTGAGGAAGAGCTCGACTTTGTCCGCGGAGGAAATGACGTAGATCGGCTTTTTGACGGTGGGTTCGTAGTTCCAGTGGCCGACGATGAAGGCGGATGGTTTTTCAACATCGACCCAGCCGTTCCAGATGACCTGATGGGAGTAGAAGGCGTCTTTCGGAATGCGCATGGCGTCGACTTCACCGCTGACACGGTAGCTTTGCGCACTGCGGCCGTGGGTGTTGGTATCGGAGAAAACGATATCGACGCCACCGGAGCTTACGCGCTTGCCGGTGCCGGGGCGTTCGCGCCAGTAGTCGTACCAGCGGGTGACGCCGGTGAGGACGTAGGTGTCCTGGTTGCGGTTATAAGGGAGGCCGCTTTCGCCTTTTGGCGCGGGAGGGCCGTCGCCGTCCTGATGGAATGGAGGAGTCCAGTTATCCCAATATTTCCGCAGGGCTTCGTCGCGATAGAACTCGGTGGCCCACATGGGCTTCCGGGCGCTTTTGTTCACGTAGAGCATTTCTCCGCCCCATTCGGCGATTTTGCTGCCGAGCATTTCGCGGGAGCCGGTGGCGCGTCCTCCGTGGGGATCGTATTGGTCACGCACGGCTTTGAGATCAGCCATGTGTTCTTCGCTGATGTTTTCGTTGCCG
Source organism: Luteolibacter sp. (assembly GCA_047605125.1). Classification (GTDB taxonomy): domain Bacteria; phylum Verrucomicrobiota; class Verrucomicrobiia; order Verrucomicrobiales; family Akkermansiaceae; genus Luteolibacter. The sequence continues at coordinate 167,884 of JASGGK010000001.1, read as the reverse complement.
CCTTCATACATGACGACGCTGGGGTTGTTCCGGTTGTAAATGGTGGCATCGCGCATGAGTTCGACGCGTTGTTCCCAATGGCGGCCGTCGGCATCTTTTTCCTTGTCGCCAGCGGGGAGGGCTTGCAGGAGGCCGACGCGGTCACAGGATTCGACGTCCTGTTTTCCGGGGGTGACGTGCATCCAGCGGACGAGGTTGGCGTTGCTCCCGACCATGAGGTTGTTGGAGAAATCGCTCATCCAGGGCGGCACGGATTGGCCGACGGCAGGCCATTCGTTGGTGGAGCGCTGGGCGTAGCCTTTGAACTGGATGGTGCGGTCGTTGAGTTTGACCATGCCTTTGGCGAATTCCAGTTTGCGGAAACCGGTGCGGGTGACGACGGAATCGACGGGTTTTCCATCGATCTTGAGGGTGGTGGTGACGTCGTAGAGGTAGCCGTAGCCCCAACTCCAGAAGTTCAGGTTGGAAACGTTGGTGTTGGCGCTGACGGTCTTGGTTTCACCGGCGGCGATGGATTGTTCTCCGCCGTTGAAGCTCTGGACGATTTTGCCATCGGCATCGGTGATGGTGACGTCGTAGCTGAATTTTTTCGGTTCGGAGTAGTCGTTTTTGACTTGGGCTTCAGCGGTGACCTTGGCGGTTTTGCCCGGAATGTCGAAATCCTGAGCGTAAACATAAACGCCGGTGGTGCCGAGGTTTGAGTAGAGCGGGAGGGTTTGGTGAAGCTTGTCCGTGACGTGGAGAAGAACGTTTTTCGGGATGCCGCCGTAGTTTGCGGCGAAGTCATTCACGTTCCACTGGAAGGTGGAGTTTGAGGATTTTTCGACGTATTTCGTCGAGTTATCGATGCGTGCGGAAATGACGTTTTCGGCAGGTGCGGGTTTCACTTTATCGGAGATATCGAAGCCGAAAGCCATGACGCCGTTTTCGCTGCGACCGATGAACTCGCCGTTGAGGTAAAATTCTCCCGCCTGGCGGATGCCTTCGAATTCGAGGAAGACTTTCTTGCCCGCCGCATCGGCGGGGAGCTTGAAGTGCTTGCGGTACCAGGCGATGCCGGATGGCAGTTTTTTGCTGCCGACTTTGAAGGAGCTGTCTTCGTTCCAAGCGTGCGGGAGGGTGACTTTTTTCCAACTGCTGTCTCCAAAGTCCGTGGTCTCGGCTCCGGTGGCATCACCGACATTCAGCAGCCATCCGGCATTGAAATTGTATTTCGCCCTCCCGGAATCGGATTGGGCGTGAAGGGTGGTCGCTGTGAGGAAAGCCAGCGGGAGTATGGGGATGATGCGTTTCGTCATGTTCGGGATTTGGAAACCTTGAACGATGATAACGTTGCTGTGAAGGAACTTCTTTCATCGGGAAATGCGGGCGCTTGTTTTTCCGGTTTGGCCGGAAGGATGGGGCAAGGTATGTTCCGGCCATGAACGAAGCAGGACCCCCGCCGAAGAACATTGTTCTGATCGGCTTCATGGGTAGCGGAAAGTCAACGGTGGGGCGGGAGCTTCATCAGAGGCTCGGCTACCCGCTGATCGATATGGATCAGGTGATCGAGCAACGCGCGGGCAAGCCGATCACCGCGATTTTCGCCGATGAGGGTGAGGATGCTTTCCGGAATCTGGAAACGCAGCTGCTTGAGGAATTGAGTGATCCGGCGGCTCCGCGACGCATCATTTCCACGGGTGGGGGCGTGATCGGGCGCGGGGAAAACCGCGAACTGCTGCGGCATCTTGGGTATGTGGTGTGGTTGCACGCGCCGGTGGAAGTGATTCTGGAGCGGACGGGCCGGAACAAGGACCGGCCGCTTCTCAATACGGAAAATCCGGCGGAGAAAATCGCGGCGTTGCTCGCCGTGAGAGAGCCGCTTTACCGGGAGAGCGCGCATTTGAAGATCGAAACGGCAGGTCTCGATGGTGCGGAGCTGGCGGCGGGGATTCTGGAAAGCGCGCGCTATTATTTCACCACGCACCTTGGATGAAGGAGCGGGTCAAAGCCTGGGCTCGCGAACTGGGATTCGACGATTGCCGGATCGCCGTCGCAAAAACGGCGACCCATGCGGACCTTTTCCGGGAGTGGGTGGCGGAGGGGAAGCACGGAGATATGACGTGGCTGGAAAAAACGCCCGAGCGGCGTTGCGATCCGCGCGAGGTGCTGCCGGGCTGCAAGACGATCATTTGTCTGGCGCTGAATTATTACCCCGGCCGCAGTCCGTTTCCCGAAGGTCATCCGGGAGGTTACCGGATCGCGAGGTATTCGTGGAATGACGATTACCACGATCTGATCTGGGCGAAGCTGAAGGAGTTCGACGAAAAACTTCAAACCCTGGGTGGCGTGCAGCGGTATTACGTCGATACCGGACCGGTGCTGGAGCGGGATTTCGCCAGCGATTCCGGGCTCGGCTGGAACGGGAAATCCACGGTGCAGATTCATAAGGGAATCGGCGCGTGGTTTTTCCTCGCCGAGCTTCTGACGACACTGGATTTGCCCGCGGACATCCCGTTCGGCGATCATTGCGGGAAATGCACGCGCTGCATCACCGCTTGCCCGACGCGGGCGATCACCGCGCCCCGGCGGGTGGATGCGCGGCGCTGCGTTTCTTATCTGACGATCGAAAACAAGGGGCCGATCCCGCTGGAATTCCGCGAAATGATCGGGGACCGCATCTACGGCTGCGACGACTGCCTGGATGCTTGCCCGTGGAATCGCTTCGCCCATGTTTCCAGAGAAGCGACGTTTCACGCGCGGGAATCGATTTTCCAGCATCGGCTCCGTGATTTCCTGGCAATGGACGATGAGGTGTTCCGCGGGGTTTTTGCGAAATCCCCGATCAAGCGGATCAAGCGGAACCGTTTTTTGAGAAACGTTTGCGTGGCACTTGGAAATACCGGAACACTGGAGGATTTACCGGCTTTGGAGGCTGTTTTACGCGAAAATGATCCCCTCATAGCAGAGCACGCAAGCTGGGCTATCAGCAAGATTCGGAATGGTTAAGCAGTTGACCCAAGGAGGTTATCAGTTAGTTCGTCGGGACGGATGATTGTTCTTATGAACTCATTTTGAAGTCATGAGGGAAGAAAAACTCCTGAAGTTATAAAGAATCCGGCTGAGAAGAGGCGGGCTGAAAACGTCAAACGAGTGCCGAAAATGTACATTGACGGAAAAGGGCCGGAATCAGTTATAACTGTAGTAATTGATGGAGGTTGCCGACGCGTGAGAATAGTTCGAATTGGAAACACATGGCGTGTCGTGGAACTCGCGGATGGGAAGGAGTATTGCTTGGAGCTCCTCGCCCTGGAAAACGGCTATAGCGTTTCCAATGTCAGCCTTGCCTTGGGATGCAGCCATCGATATCTGCACGTGACTTTCATGCGGGACATCGGGCTTTCCCCGAAGCGTTGGATGCGCTACGAGCGCATGGTGCTCGCGCGGCGCAAGCTGGAAGGTGGTCTCAGCCCGGAGGAAGTGGCGGATCATCTGGGATTCGCCGGGTTGCACAGTTTCCGGCGGGAGTTCCAGGGGTTCCATCATGTTTCCCCGGTGAAGTTCCAGCGGGATCGGCAGGTTTTTGATCCGAAGTTGATGGGAAATCCCGACGGTTGAGGGATTTGTCTCCTCGGATTTCGTGAGGTGGCGTCACGAAATCAGTGCTTCACCGCATCCTTGTCCGGCTGGTGTGCGGCAACGGCGGGCTCGGTTTCCTTGACGAGGGCGCTGGCGCGGGAGCGGTCTTTGCCGAGCAGCGGGTAGCGGTGGGCGGGAACCTTTTGGATGAAGGTTGCTCCAAGCCACGTGGCGAGAAGGAGCGAGGAAACGCTTACAAACGGGCGAATTTTCATCGGAAGTGATTGGCCTTGGGCCGACTGCGCCCCGGCGTCATGCCGGAAATCCAGGGGGAAAGCAAACCAAAACCGTGGATTTTATGTTTCCTTCAAAAGGGGATTGTCGGCGTCCGCAACGCTGCTTAGCATCTTCAGGCAGGCCCGGCCTGATATTTTCTCCAGCAAACCAAATCATTCCTCCCATGGGCATTTTCAGCAAACCGACCCTTCGTAACCGTGAGCGCCGTGATGATATGCCGGAAGGCTTGTGGGTGAAGTGTCCGGACTGCGGGGCTTTGATTCATACGCTTGAGCTGAAGCAAAACCTCCAGGTCTGCCCTCATTGCAAGCATCACTACCTGATCGGTGCCTACGAGCGGATCGAGATGCTGGCGGATGAAGGAACTTTCGAGGAAACCGGCAAGGGCCTGATCGCGGCAAACCCGCTCGGTTTCAAGGGCTACGCGGAAAAAACCGCCACCCTGCGGGAAAAAACAGGCATGGATGACGCCGTCGTCACCGGTCGTCTTTCGATCCATGGCCGGAAGGCGATGATCGCGGTGATGGATTTCAAGTTTTTCGCCGGATCGATGGGTTCGGTGGTAGGTGAAAAAATCACCCGCGCGATCGAGACCGCGATCAAGGAAAAGCGCGGCATGATCATCATTTCCGCTTCTTCCGGTGCCCGGATGCAGGAGGGGATGCTCTCGCTGATGCAAATGGCGAAGACCTGCGGTGCTCTCGCCCGCCTTTCGGAAGCCAGGCTTCCTTATATTTCCGTGATGACCCATCCGACGACGGGTGGCGTAACCGCTTCCTTCGCAACGATTGGCGATATCAATCTGGCGGAGCCGAAGTGCATGATCGGATTCGCCGGTCCACGCGTGGTGAAGGAAACCACGCACCAGAACCTTCCTCCGGGTTTCCAGACGGCGGAGTTCATGCTCGAGCATGGCTTGATCGATGCGATCGTGCCGCGCCATCAACTCGCCGAGCGTCTGGGCACGCTGTTGTCCTACATGATGCCGCTGTAACGGGAAAATATTCCCTTAGAGGCGAAAGAGTTACGGCTTATTGAAGTTTCGTGCCGCAAATTGGCACGGGAACCGCTGTTTCAAGGAATCCGAGAGGTTTGATAACAGCTTTTGCGATGATTTGAATGCCTGCGACGGATTTTTCAAATGCGCCGGATTCCCGTGGTTAGCGGATGGTCCGCGGCGTTCCCGCGATCCTGAAAAGGAAGTGGGACGCCGCGGCAATTTTTTGATCATTCCTAAAACTTGAGTTCTGGGTTGCGGGCCGGGCGATTTCAGCTTGGCTGGGGCTGATGGTTTCTGATTCGCAGCAGGACTTCGCGCTGGCTTTTTTGAGCATCCTTTTCGAAGGCGTGCCGTTCATTTTATTGGGCACGTTGGTGAGCGGATTCATCGATGTTTATCTGCCGCCGGGTTTGATGGACCGCTGGTTGCCGAAGAACCGGCTGTTGGCGGTCTTGGTGGCGGGTTTGCTGGGGCTGGTGTTTCCGGTTTGTGAATGCGCGGTGGTGCCGGTGATCCGGCGCTTGGTGAAAAAGGGCCTGCCGGTTTCCTGCGCGCTGACATACATGTTGGCGGCTCCGATCGTGAATCCGATCACGGCGCTGAGCACATGGAAGGCCTTCGAGGGGCCGATGCAATGGTGGATGTCGGGTTCGCGGATGGCGTTCGGATACGCGGTGGCGGTGGTGATCGGCTGGATCGCTTCGCGGATTCCGATGAAGGCGATGCTGCGGCCGTCGTTGGCGGGTTCCCTGGAAAAAGAGGAAGTTTGCCAAAACGACGGGGGGTGTGGATGCGGCGGCGAGCATGAGGGGGCGAAGGGCGACCGTTTGCTGGCGGCGTTTCGCGGGGCGATGAAGGATTTCGTGGATGTGGCCGTGTATTTCACGATCGGCGTGGCGCTGACGGCGATGTTCAACACGGGAGTGATTCCGGGGGCGGCGTGGCTGGATGGCCTGGCGAAACACCGGACCGGCGCGCCGTTTGTGTTGATGGCGCTGGCGTTTATTCTGGGGCTTTGCAGCACGTCGGACGCGTTTATCGCGGCGACGCTGGACAAGTTTTCCGCAGGGGCGAAGCTGGCGTTTCTGGTGTTCGGGCCGATGATGGATGTGAAGCTGGTTTTCCTGTATCAGTCGGTGCTGAGGAAACGCTTCATCGCGCTGCTGGCGCTGGCGTTGTTTTTGGGAATCGGAGTGATTTCGATTTTGTGGCAAACTTTCTTTTTCCCGATCCCATGAATGTCGTGATTCGTCGCAGTTTGCCGGCGTTGTCGGTGTTGGTTTGGAGCGGGGTGATTTTGTATTTTTACGCCAGCGGGCGGATTGATGCGTATTTGGCGCCGGATTTCCGGATTTTCGCATTTCTGGGCGGCCTCGGTTTGGCGGTGCTCGGGTGCTTTTGTTTGCTCACGGTGCGCCGGGAGGTGGGTGGCGGGCATCATCATGAGGAAGGTGACATTCATCCGGTGCTCGCCGCGCAGCTCATGGTGCTGCCGGTGTTTCTGGCGGTGAGCTGGACGAAGGATTCGTATTCTCCGGCGGCGCTGGCGCGGAAGGGGGCGTTTGATCGGCCGGCGCCGGCGATGGTCTCCGGGGCGGGCAAGCCGTTGACGAAGGAGGCGATCGAGCAGGCGCACCGGAAAACGGAGGATGGGTTTTACCGCTTCAATTTGATGGAGTTGTTTTTCGCGACGGGTGACCGCGAGCTTCAGACGGCGCTGGAGGGAATGAAGGTGGAAACGGAAGGCCGCTGGCTGGATGAGAAAAATGGTCCGGCAACCGAGAGCCGGAAGCGGCTTTACCGTTTGTTCATGACCTGCTGTGTGGCGGATAGCCGGGCGGTGCCGATCGTGCTGGATTTCGGCGGGAATCCTCCGGAGTTTTCCGAAAACAGCTGGGTGAAAGTGGCGGGGACGATGCGTTTTCCGGTGGAGCAGGGCGCGTTACAGCCGGTGCTGCATGTGGAGCGCGTGGATGCGGCGGAGGCTCCGGCGGAGGAGATTTTCCTGGGGAAATAGATCGGAGACGAATCGGTCGGGATCTTTTAGAACGGGATGTCGTCATCGTCTCCGTAGTCTTCAGCAGGTGCCGGGGAGGCACCTTGCGGAGGAGCGGAGCGTTGGGGCGCGGAAGAGGCGGGGCGTGAGCCTCCGCTATTGGCATTCCCGCCGCCGGGGAGGAACTGGAGGTTTTCCCCGACGATTTTGAGTTTGCTGCGTTTTTGGCCGGTGGCCTTGTCGTCCCAGGTATCGAGCTGGAGGCGGCCTTCGATGTAAACGCCACGGCCTTTGGTGAGGTATTGCTGGGCAAGTTCCGCCTGGCGGCCCCAAAGGGTGACATCGACGAAGGTGGTTTCTTCCTGCTTTTGGTTCTGTTCGTTGGTCCAGACGCGGTTGATGGCGAGGGCAATGTCAGCGACCGCGGTGCCTTTGGGCGTGTAGCGCAGTTCGGGATCACGGGTGAGATTGCCCATGAGCATGACTTTGTTGAGATTGGCCATATGCGTTGGAGAGAACGGGGTTCGGGAAGATCCGGCGGGCGATCGGTGCGCCGCCGGACTTGCGGCGCGGCGCGAAATTACGCGATGCGCTGGAATTGGTTGAGATAAACGTTTTCGTTCAGGCTAAGGCGACCTTGAATTTTGGAAATGCTTTCCGGGGTCCCTTGGAAGATGAAGTTCACGTAGTGGCCGCTGGCGATGTTACGCGGGCTGTAGGCGAATTCGCGGCGGCCGAGTTCGGCGACTTTCTCCACCTTGGCACCTTCGGTTTCGAGGGTTTTGGTGATGGAGGAAACGAGTTCTTCGACACTGCCTTCGAGGGCTTTGGTGGAGAGAACGACTAGACCTTGGTATTTACGGCTCATCGGAAAGTGAGGATGGTGGATTGCTGCGTGTGTGATAACGGTTCGCGGCGGTGGCGAGACCTTGGGAGCGCGCAAGCTGAACCGCCTGGAGCGCCGTGGCAAGTGTGTTTTCCAGCGCGGGGCGCTCATCGGGGCTGAATTTCCCTAAAACGTGGCCGACCATTTCGCCGGGCGCGCTGCCGCCGATGCCGATTTTCAGGCGAGGGAAGGCATCGGTGTGAAGGTGGGAGATGATGGATTTGATGCCGTTATGACCACCGGCGGAGCCTTTTTCACGGAAACGGAGCGTGCCGAGCGGCAGGGAAACGTCGTCGTAAATGACGAGGATTTGCTCGGGCGTCCATTTGTGGAAGGACATGATTTGCTGCAACGAGCGGCCGCTGAGGTTCATGAAGGTCTGCGGCTTGAGCAGAAGCGTGCCGCCGGGGAGTTTGGCGGTGTGGGATTGCCATTTGGGAACGGATTGGAAGGCGGCTCCTTCGCTGGCCGCGAGCCGGTCAAGCAGCATGAAGCCGATGTTGTGCCGGGTTTCTTCGTATTGGCGTCCGGGATTGCCGAGGCCGACGATGAGGGAGAAGGACATGGGCAAGGGTCTATGGGCTCATCGGTAACTCGACCAGCAATGATCCATAAAAACGCCCGGCCTGCGAATGCAGATCGGGCGTTTTTGGGAAAGTGCGGGAAGCTTATGCGGTGGCGGCGGCTTCTTCGGAAACGGCACCGGCGGCTTGGCCGACGTGGGCGACGACGACTTCGGCGGCGTGGGTCGGGCGGACGCCTTGGGGATAGGCGATGTCACCGATGTGGAGGGAATCACCGATCGCGAGCTTGGTGACGTCCACTTCGATGGTTTCCGGAAGGTCGTTCGGAAGGCAGGTGATTTCGATGGCGTGAACGTATTGTTCGAGAAGGCCACCGGCTTTCACGCCAGCGCATTCACCGTTGAGGTGGGCCGGAATGTGGGCGGTGATGTGGGTGTTTTCATCGATGGCGAGGAAATCCACGTGAAGAACGGCACCGGAAAGCGGGTCGTGCTGGACGGTTTGGAGGAAAGCGAGCTGGGAGCCTTCGCCTTCGACGTCGAGGTTGATGAGGAAGTTTTCCGAGCTGCTGTGGGCAAGGAGTTCGTTGAAGATCTTGGCGTCCACCTTGAGGTTGTGGCTCTCGATGCCGCGTCCGTAAACCACGGATGGGATCCAGCCTTCGCGGCGCATTTGGTTGAGGCGGCCGGAGCCGGTGCGTGCGCGTGGAGCTGCTTTGAGGGATGTCTTCTTGGCCATGGCGGAAAGTGCGTTCGTGGTTGGACAGGCACTGGAAGGATTCAAAAGACCAGTGCGGGGGCGGGGTGTGTAGCGGTCCTGGGCCGACTTGTCAAAAATTTGTTCGCGAATCGTGAAATCAGGGTGAATTCCGGATTTTCAGACGGAGAAGAGGGAGGTGATGGAGTGGCCGCTGTTGATCCGGCGGATGGCTTCCGCCAGGAGCGGGGCGATGCTGACGACCTGGACTTTCGGGCCGGAGGCCTGGGGGACGGAATCAGTGGTGATGACTTCCTCGATGGAGGATTCCGCGATGCGCTTGTGGGCCAATTCTCCCAGAATGGCGTGGGAAACACCGGCGTAGATGCGGTTGGCTCCGTGTTTGTGGAGGATGTCGGCGGCGGCGGTGAGGGTGCCGGCGGTTTCCGTCATGTCATCCACGAGCAGTACATCGCGGCCTTCGACTTCGCCGATGACGTTCATGGCTTCGACTCGGGTGGCGCTGACGCGGTGCTTGGCGACGATGGCGAGCTCGGCTCCGAGGGCATCGGCATAGGCGCGGGCCATTTTCACGCCGCCGACGTCCGGGGAAACGACGGTGAGATTCGAGGTGTCCGGGTGGCGCTGGCGGAGGTAGCCGATGAGCACGGATTTCGCGTAGAGGTGATCGACGGGAATGTCGAAGAAGCCCTGGATCTGCGGGGCGTGGAGGTCCATGGTGAGGACGCGGTTCACCCCGGCGGAAGTGAGGAGGTTCGCGACGAGTTTCGCGGTGATGGGGACGCGCGGCTGGTCTTTGCGGTCCTGGCGGGCGTAGCCGAAGAACGGGATGACGGCGGTGATACGCTCGGCGCTGGCACGGCGGGCGGCGTCCACCATGATGAGAAGCTCCATCAGGTTGTGGTTCGTCGGCGGACAGCTCGGCTGGATGATGAAAACATCCTCGCCGCGGACGTTTTCGTTGATCTGCACTTCGGTTTCGCCGTCCGGGAATGCTGATACGTGGACGTTGGCAAGCGGTTGTCCGAGGTTTTCGGCGATGCGTTCGGCGAGGGCCCGGTGAGCGGTTCCACTGATCAGTTTCATAGGCGAGGGTGGCATGGCGGAGGTGTCGGGGGGATTGTTGACAGCACAATCGGAGTCGGCAATACTTTGCGCGGGAAACCTCAATTTAATCCGAAAGCAAAATTGTTAAATTCTGATCATCAAGGGAATGTGAAAAAATCGGCGAGGCTTGAGGGTTCGGCTTCCGGCGGGAATATCAGTTGCTGGCTGGCGTTCGGCGCCACTGTCGCTCTGTTGTGCTATTATTATGGAGTCGTGCAGCGGTATGGAGCCGCGCGCGAGCTGTCCACCGTGAGTTGGTTGCTAAGCTCGTGGAATGCCGAGACGGACTACGAACACGGCGTTTTGTTCCCCTTTATCATCGCCGGGATGGTGGCTTACCGTTGGAAGGAACTGAAGATCGCGGTGGGGCGGGGGAGTTTTTGGGGACTCCTCCCTATCATCATCGGAGGCTTATTGTATCTTGCCGCTTACCGGACGTTTCAACCGCGCGTGGCGGTGGGAGCGCTGCCGTTCCTGATGTGGGGCGGCGTGTGGACGCTGTGGGGCTGGCGGGTAGCGAAGATTCTGGCGTTTCCTTTCTTTTTCCTGTGGCTGGCGGTTCCCCTGCCGAGCTTCCAGCAGGCGACCACAGGGTTGCAACTTTTGGCGACAAGCCTGACGCATCACGGAGCGTCGTTGTGCGGCGTGGAAACGATCGTGAAAGGAACGACGATCCTGCCGGTGAAGGGGAACTGGGAGCCGCTGGATATCGCGGGTGGTTGCAGCGGAATCCGCTCGTTGATGGCGTTGCTGATGTTGTCCGCGACGTGGGCTTACGTTGCGAAGATTTCCTGGTGGAAAAAGTTCATCCTCTTCGCCAGCGCCTTTCCGCTGGCGATTCTGGGCAACGCGCTGCGGGTGACTTCGATTTTCGTGATCTCGGAATACGGAAATGCCAAGTGGGCGCGGGAAACCTGGCACGACTGGTCCGGCCTGCTTTTATTCTATCCGTTTTCGCTTTTTCTGATGTTGATCCTGCATTCGTTGCTGGAAGGCGGATTGCCTTGGAAAAACAAGGCCCGTCGGCAGTTGAAGCGGACGGTGGTGACAAGCCCGAACCCGACTAACCCATGAAGTGGAAACCCTGGATTCTACCGCTGGCGGTGGGCGGAATGTTGAGCGGCATTTATTTCCTCCCGCAAACGGGCGGTGTGGCGCAATCGGCCGTAAAAATGGAGCTGCCGCGCGATGAGGGGAGCTGGGTTTTCAAAACCATCCCGCCGAGTGAAAAAGAACTCGGAGCACTGGCGAAGGACACGGAATTTTCCAAGGCGATCTGCCTGAGCCCGCGTCCCGGCGAGGTCACTCCGGAGGGATATTCCGTGCCGGACCGGATCGATCTTTCGATCGTGCTTTCAGGGTATGATCTGAACAATTCGATCCATCGTCCGGAGCGTTGCATGCCGGCCCAGGGGCATACGATTTTGTCCTCTGCGGATCGCAGGGTGAAACTCGCGAATGGCCGCGAGATCACGGTGAAGCGGTTGCTTTCCACACAGACCTTGCAAGCGGGGGAAGGAAGGGAGACGACGCTGGATTGCATCACCTACTACTTCTTCATCGGTCATGACCAAACGACCCAGAATCACCTGGACCGGACATTGATCGATATGAAGGACCGCCTGTTTTTCGGCATGGACCAACGCTGGGCGTACGTCTCGATGTCGATGTGGTTTGGCAAGGTGCCGTGGATCGGCGAAACGATTTCCCCGGAAGAAGTGGACGGAAAACTTTCCGCGTTTCTTTCCCGTTTCGCGGAAGCGCAGATCGACTGGCAGCAGATCCGGCGGTGAGGGGATGGCGCGCCGACGTGAACGTCGGCGCTGCTTTTCAATACCCGGCGTCGCCGGGCGTGATGCGGGCTTTTTGCAGGAATGCGATGGATTGCTCGATGTAACGGGTGAGTTCCAGTTTTTGAGGCGCGGAGATTCCGGCGGGTAGCTGGCGGGCGCTGCGGAGGGTTTCCTGTGCTTTGAGGAACAAGAAGAGAGCTTCGGAAGGCTGGCGGGAGTTCCATTTTTTCGCGGCAAGCTTGGCGTATAAGGAGGCCGCGCGGTATTTCCCGGCGTCGCCTTGCGGGATTTCCGCCATTTTCGCGTAGGCTTCGAAAGCTCCTTTGTAGTCTTCGTTGGCTTCCCGTGAGAGCCCGAGGCCTTCGTAGATGCCGGTTTTCAGCTGGATGCCTTCGAGGTGATTGAAAATCCAAGGACGTTGAATTGAGATGGCTGAAAGCTGATCATTGGCGGTTTCGAAGGCTTCCTGTGCTTCAAGATTTTTTTCCAGGTTGAGCTGATGGGTTCCTTTTTTGAGCAAGTGCTCGGCATAGAGAAAATGTCCGAGAAATCCGGCTTCCATGCCGCCTTGCAGAATCAGGGTTTTTTGATAGAAAAATTCGGCTTGCTCGTTTTCGCCTGAATTGCTGAGCAAATTCGCGAGATTGACAGTGAGAGTGGCGTCGTAAGGATGCAGTTTGATCGCCGCGCGGTAGTCATCGATCGCCGCGGCACGGGCCTGGGGCGGGGAAATTTCCGCACGATCCTGCTGAAGCCATTTTTGGAGAATGAACGCGCGTTCTTTGTAAAAGGCCGCTTGAGGAGAAATCCGGATCGCGGCCGTGAGACGTTGCATTTTCTCCGTATCGGTCACCGGGCTGGCGGACTTCAAATAAAGCGGGAAAAGCTGAATGCCGAGGCGGGTGGCGGTCCAGCCGACCACCAGCATAAAGACCGCTGCGAACGCACCTGAAAGGCTGAGGATTCCGGGTGAAACAAAGCTGCTTTTTGGAGAGCCTTCGCGAGGCGTCATGGCGAGGGCCAGAGCGATGCCGAGAAGAATCGCACCGGGAAGAAGGTGGAATACAAAGCTGAAGCTCGATTGGCAAAGCATGCCGGCGAGCGCGGCGACTCCTCCAATACGCCAAGCGAAGTCGTTTTGATAAACCGAAGTTTTCCCTGCGATGCTGGAACGGATGAGTGCCGTCAGCAAGATGACGAGTAGAAACAGCGCGATCAATCCGGCTCCGATAAGGCCGTAATCCGTGGCGGCTTGCAGGATTTCATTGTGAACCAATTCCGGGCGCGTGGCATGGCCTCCATTGTCTTGAAAGCTCCAGAACTGATAGCATTCCCAGCTGTAGCTTCTGCTGCCGCCGCCCGCCAGCGGGTGAAGGCCGATGGTGGAGAGGGCGATGCCCAGAAGATACAGCCGGATGTTGCTGTCCAGAATGGTATCCGCCGTCGTGTTGAAGCGAACTTCCTGAGTGGTGGCCCAGCTTTTCAGGAAAATGCCGATGCCGATGACAACAAACACGGGAAACAGGATCGCCAAAGGTGCGAACCATTTCGCGTTTTGTCGTTTCCCGTGAACGAGAGACAGGATGCCAAACGTGCCGAATCCCACCGCAACCGCCAAAATGCCACCCCGTGAGCGGGTGTAATAAACCGCGAGCAACCCGGCGAGGGCTAGTAAGCCGAGCACGATGCGGCTGGCTGATTTCCGCTCACCAAAACAAGCGGCTCCGGCGAGCAGAAATGAAGAACCGATCAGGAAATTCGCGCCTTCATTGTAATGGCTGAAAAAGCCGGACGCATAAGTCACCGGCCTCTCCGTGAAAATCGCGCTGAAATGGGGGTTGGCGATTTGCAGGCCTATGACGACAAGATTCGCCGCAGCCAGCGTGGCGAGGCTCCAGATGAACATTGTGCCGGAAGCGTGGCGCGTCGCCGCCGTTTGCATGGCGATGAACGCTCCTGCTGCTGCGGCCAGCAACATCAAATCAGCGAATGCCAACTCCCGGACGGGGGAAATGGCGGCCCTCCAGGCGATCCATCCGGCGGCGAGAGCCGCGATTCCCAGCAGGATTTCATTCCCGCGAGAGATGCGTTTTTTCCAAAGTCCCGGAATGCCGGCACCGATTGCCAGTGCGAGGAGAAGCAGAGCCGGTCCCCAGCTCCAGGAGCGGGTTTGTGCTCCGAGCAGAACCGCATAAACCAGGGAAAGGATCAGGAAAACCGCCGAGGCCGCATTCATGGGTTCAGAAAATCATTTGGCTCCACGGCCGAAAAGCACGGCGGGGATGGTTTTGAGAATCAGGCGGAAATCCAAGCCCAGCGACCAATTGTCAATGTAACGCAAATCCATCTGCACCCATTCCTCGAAATTGGTGATTTGGTTCCTCCCGCCGGCCTGCCATTCGCAGGTGATTCCCGGTTTTACACTGAGGCGCCGCCGGTGCGACATTTGGCCGAAGGCTTCCACTTCGTAAAGCGGCAGAGGGCGCGGCCCTACGAGGCTCATGTCACCTTTCAATACGTTCAAAAGCTGTGGCAACTCGTCGATGCTCAGCTTGCGGAGCAGCGCGCCGAAAGGAAAGATGCGAGGATCGCGATCCAGTTTGAAAACCGGGCCGTCCATTTTGTTTCCGTGCTGTTCCTTGATGGCATTGAGTTGCTGCTCCGCATCCGGGACCATTGTGCGGAATTTATACATTTTGAAAGGCTTTCCGTATTTACCCGCGCGGGATTGGGAGAAAATCACAGGAGCGGAAGGGCTGGAAAAACGGATGCCGATCCATGCGAAAATCCACAAGGGAAGCGTCACGAGCAGACCGAGGAACGCCAATGTCAGATCCATGATTTTCTTGAACATCAGTTCCCAGGAAAGTTCGGGAGTCGAGCGCAGCACCAGCATCGGCTTGTCGCCCACCGCATCGAACACCGGGCGGGCGATCTGGCTGCGGATAAACGATGCGGCGATCCATGCTTCGACGCCTTGAAGCTCGCAGGCTTCGATCGCCTGGGCGACTTTTTCGAATTCGGTGTGCTTCGTTGCGAAAATCACTCGGGCGACGGATTCGCTTTTCAACAGTTGGTAAAGATCTTCGACCGCGCGGGTTTTGAGATCGAATTGCTCGACGATTTTCCAGTCGTCGATGATTTCCGGATCGAGTTCTTCCAGCAGGTGGCCGATTTCCTCCGATGAGCCGGCGATGATCACCCGCTCTTTGTCATTTTCATTTTGTGCCCGGCGTTTGAGCCAGGAGTAGGAGACCCGGTCCCGGACGAGAAGCAGCACGAAAATCAGAATCATGCCATTGCCCAGAATCAACCGCCGGGCATCCATGAGTTTGGCGAAGACCGCCATCGCACCGATGAGCAGCACGAGAATCAAAAGGCTCTGGAGGATTTGGCGAATCGAGGTCCGCAGGGGTTTCAGACGAAGCCGGTCATAAAACCCGGAACGCTCCAGGATCAGCGGGGTAAAGGGAACGGCGATGTACAGCACCCAGCTCATCGAGGTGACTTCGTTTTCGCTGTTTGCCGACATTCCCAAGAGGTCGCGGATGATGCCACGGGATTCCCCCGCAATCCAAAAGGCCAGCCAAACAAGGAGTGCGTCTACAAGTTGATACACCTGGATGGTAAAGGAGTCTTTGCGGCTGAGGGACATATAAATTGGGAGGCACAAGGATTGCCGGAATCGGCAGTGAGGCAAAGCCGTAAATCAAGGGAGGGAAATCAGTCGAGTTTGCCCAAGCGGCCGTTCCAGCCATCCTGAATGGCTTTGATCATGATGGATCGTTTGGAAAGCCCGTAAATCCGGAGAATTCCAAAGAAATATGCGGCGGAGATCATGGCCGCGCGCAACGCGCCAGATTCCTGGAGCTTAAGCCAAACCATGTTGCGGACTTTGTAATAAAGTTTCCAATCCTCCAACCCGGTTTCGAGGAACAGGTGATAGCCGCGGAACTGCCAATGAATCAACTGCCGCGGCCCTGGATGATCCAGAATGGAAGCGGCGATCAATTTGAATGAAAAACCGGCCCGGCGGATGCGGCGGGGGTATTCCTCGTCTTCACCACGGATGAAGAGCTCGCCCATCACCGGTCCGACTTGATGACGAATCTGTTTTGAAATCAGGGCACCCGTCCACGCCGCCTCCGTTTCGAATGTTTCCGCCTGCCCCAGGAATTCCATGTCTTCAATCAAAACGCGTTCTCCCTGAGGGCCTTTGCCCACAAACGGCCAGGTAAGGCAACGGGTTTGGGGGCGCAGTTGCAGCGGGTGGACGACGGTTTGCGGTTCGTAATGTTTTACCAAATGCCCGAGGGCGTCCGGGCGCGGCCACGAATCATCGTCCAGAATCCATACGGCGTCGGCTCCCTGGTCATACGCATGCTCCATGGCATTACGTACTCCTCCAGCGTTTCCGAGGTTTTCAGGAAGTTCCAGAACCGCCAGAGGAAACGGAAACTCCTTCAAACTTTTCAACGTCCGAACAGTATCATCCGTCGAATGATTGTCGGCAACCACCACGAGATAGGCTGCATGCGTTTGACGCGCGATGGCTTCAAGACAGCCAAGTGCGGTATGGGCGCGATTCATCGTCGCGAAGACGATGGCGATGCGGGGTTCGGGCGTGGACAAGGGGGGCAGGGGGTAGTGGCGGGTCCATCATGCGGGTTTCGAAGTTTCCAGCAAGGTCAGAACATAGTTCGTTTTACCCGCTTTGAAGCGCATCAATGTCGCCGGGAATGTCGTTCCCTGGTGTGTTTTGCTGACAAGAGGAATGGAAAAGGGCTTCGAATTTTCATCGTTCACCAAATCCAGGTAAAACCGGATGCTTCGCCCTTTTTCTCCGATCGGGAAAAAATGATCGAAGTAAGGTTTGCCAAGACACTCTTTCGTCGGGAGCACGTCGCAGGCGGTGGAATTCATGAAGCATATCCAGCCGTTTTTATCGGAAAGAATGATGGGAGCGTGCAGTTGGTCGAACAAAGCCTTCAGGCTGGTGGTGGATTCCCGCGCCTGTTGCCTCATGTAGCTGAGGAAACAGGCCATGGTGCCAGCCGCCGCGGTCGAAAGGACGCGCAGGATAAGCGATGCCGGGAAATTGATGGCGGAGCCGTGGTACATGTTCTGGTTCAACCACCGGGTGAGCACGACGGCGATACAGCAAATCACCACCCACCGGCTCATGGCTGGAGGATTCAGGAAAAAGGACAGCACCAGCAAAAGGACCACCGAGAATGCCGGAAGCAGGAGAAAACTCGTCAGATAATAATAGTCCACGCCCAGCAGTGTTAGCACCACCGCGGACGGGAATACCGCTTGCCAAAAGATAGCCGCCGATTTGCCGGAAACGTTTAGCGGAAGACTGGAGGAAATCCTGAACATATTTGATGGGGGAAAAGATTCTTACAAAGGGAGCGATACAAACCCGTGAAGGAATCAAGCGGGCACCGGAATTTCACATCGGCGTTTCTTCTTTCTTGCGGAGAGCTTTTCGATAGACCTCCCCGATTTTAGCCAGCCATTTTTCCCGGCTGAAGTCCGTGGCGAGGCGGGTGAATCCGTTCTTCCCCATCACTTCGAGCTTCGTTCCTTGCGAGAACGCGGTTTCGAGCCGTTCCGCCAGATGCCGCCCATTCGATGGATCCGCGAGGAATCCGTCCTCACCTTCCCTGATGATTTCGGGCAAAGCGCCGATGTGATGGGCGACTACCGGCCTGCCGTAAGACCAGGATTCCAGGACGACCATGCCGAAAGGTTCCTGCCAGACGGAAGGCACCACGGAAAACGCCGCGTTCGCCCAATACGGCAGTTGGTCCTGATGGGAGATGAAGCCGGTGAAGGTCACATTTTCCAATTGGAGCCGCTGCGCCAGTCTTTGAAGGGCGGAAAGCTCCGGGCCATCTCCCATGATCACCAATTTGCGTTCTTTCGGCACCAACGCCCACGCGTGGAGCAGGTGATCCACTCCCTTTTCCGGAGAAAGCCTGCCGACGAACAAGGCGTGGCCGTTTTCGGGAAACGCCGGCATTTCCCGGTGCGCCGGAGATTCATAAAAGTGATGCACCACCGAGATCCGTTCCTCGGGGATGCCCATTTCCACATGAATCCGTTTTTGCGCTTCGCTGATGGCGATCCAGTGTGTCACGCGGTCCAGCAACTTCAAATGCTTGCGCGTGTGGTAAATCACGCCTGCCATGACGGCGGTGAGAACCCGGCTGTCCCGCCACGTTTTATCACGGATGGCGGGCCAGAAATTCCCTCCCAGGCAATCCCGGTTCTCCCTGCCATGGTGGAACATGAAGCCGTTCACGCATCCCAACTTGTAATTGTGCAGATAGTGGACGACCGGCACCCCCAACCGAAACGCCAGCGCATAGGCTCCGGGGGAAATACCGGGAAACACATTGTGAACCATCCAACAATCGAAGCGGCCGACTTTCTGATAATTTTTCAGTTTTTTCAGCAAAGCAGGATTGTAAAACGCCAAAAACGGAAGGCGCAGTTTGTGGAAAAACCCTCCTCGTAACAACTCATCGGAGGAAGAAATGAAATATTCCACGTCATGAAGCTCCTGCAGCGCGTCGCCGATCCTGAACACGCTTCCTTCCTCCCCGCCGTATTGAAGATAACGGTTGAAGATCTGGAGAATGGAGAGGCGTGACATCGCTTCGGAAAGTGGAGGGGGAGGTAGTGGAACGGCTGCACCGTTCCGGCGGGGCGAGATGTGTGGCGGAGGAAGGGGTTTTTTATGATGATGCCTTGATATCAAAATTCGTGATGTCAAGATGCTTTCAGGAGGACGACCCTGACGCTTGATGATGACTTGGCCGGGCTTTTGCGTGACCGGGCGATTCAGTTGGGCAATCAGGCCCTGCGCAAAGGTTTGATGGAAGACACGCCCGGAACGATGGCACGGGTGGTCACCCGCCCGGCGGAAATGGGGTTGCGTCCGGGGATCGATCCCGACCGCATGAACCAGCTTTGCGATGAGTTGGAAGTGGAGGCATTTCTGATGAAGGAGGGGCGGGAAAAATGATCCTCCCGGATGTCAATCTGTTACGGTTATGCTCACAATTCCTTGGACCCGAAGCATGAGGCCGCGCGTTGTTGGTGGGACCGGGTGGTATCGGTCTGCCGTGGGTGGTGATTCTGGGATTCGTCCGCCTGAGCACCCATCCACGGGTTTTCGTGAATCCTTTCAGCCCGGAGGAAGCGCTCGGACGCGTGGAGGAATGGCTGGCTCTTCCCCATGTCTGCATCGTGCATCCTTCGTCGGGACATTTTGTCCGGCTCTCCGGTTTGCTGTGCCGTGTGGGAACGGCGGACGCTCACATCGCCACTTTGGCGATGGAGAGAGGCCTGGTTTTACACACCACGGATGCGGATTTTTCCCGGTTCCAAGGCTTGAAATGGGAAAATCCGTTGAAAGAAGCGTAGAGGGGGAGGAACATCGAGCGTCGAAATTGGGAAAAGAAGAAGGGAGGTGGGGGGAACGCGGGGGGTAGCGGAACGGCTGCGCCGTTCCGGGTGGATGGAGGTGGTGAAGCCGGAGCAAGTGTTCGCGGGATGGGGCCGGGAGATATGGCGTTCTCCCAGCCGAAGCAGCGCGGCCGCTTCGCTACAGCAGTTGGTCGTAAACGCGGTAAATGCCTTCCAACGAGGCCTGCCACGAAAACTGCCGTGTCCGGGCCTCTCCCCGTTCGATCCAATTGTTCGGCAAATGACCCTCCGCCACGAAGACGAGTTGCCGCGCGAGTTCCTCGGGATCATCAAGCGAAAAATACAGCGCGCAATCGCCACCGACTTCGGGCAGGCTGGTTGCATTGCTGGCAATTACAGGAACTCCTGCCGCCATCGCCTCCAATACCGGTAGGCCGAAGCCTTCGTACAAGGACGGCACTGCCATGACATCGATCGAGCGGTAAAACCGCGCGACCTCCGCATCGCTCAGATGGCCCAACTCGATCAAGCCGCCTTCTCCCAGTGCGTTCCGCACATCGTCCGCCAGCGCTGCCGGTAGCCGCGCTCCCGCCCGCACCAGTGTCACGCCCTGCGGCAGCGTCGCATGTGCCCGCACCAGCGCAGCCGGCAAAATTTCCAGATTTTTCCGGGCGATGATGCTGCCGATGCTGCCCACCCGGAACCGCCCGTTTGCCGTTACCCGTTCCAACGGAAGCAACGCGCTTCCTTTCTCCGGAAGCTCGACGCCGTTGGGAACGACATGGATCTTTTCAGACGGAATGCCGAGTTGCTCCACCGTTTCGTCCTTGGTGTATTGGGATACCGAAATCACCGCATCCGCCCGATGGAGGCGCTCCACCCAACCCTTGAACCGGGCGAGCTGTGTTTCGCTCAATCCGCCGGGAAAGCGCAGCGGGATCAGATCGTGCACCGTCACTACCTTCTTGACTCCGGCGGGAACCGCATCGAGCAGGTCGGCCCAACTGTGATCCAGCACATGGGCGATCCGCCCTCGGCAACCGGCCCGGACCTTCGCCGGATACGCGATTCGCCGTTGCCACGCCCGCTTCGCCTTGCCGGAGAATCCGCGCCGCCATTCCTGATCCCACGGCTCCAGCACCGATTCCACCCGATAGCGGTCATCCGGCCGCACCCTATCCCGCAACGCCTGCCAATAGCGCCGCATCGACACCGAACCGTACGACGGGTGTGCGGGGAGCCAAGAAACGGTTTCAGGCATTACGGATGAGTGCATTTGCGTTCGATTGCTTGGGAAAAGAGGCGGGACAGTTGGATGGCATAGGCATCCGGCGTCAGGGCTTCCCCCATTTCATGGTGGGGTTGCTTCAGGAGTCCGGAACGGATTTCTTCATCCAGCAGGCGCGTCATGCCAGGAACGTCCCAAGGCAGAATCTTCCCATTCACACCTTCCCGCAGGATCATCTCGCTTCCCGGGTGGTCGGTGAGGTAAAGCCGCATTCCCAATGCCGCGGCCTCGATTTCCACGAGTGAAAACGCCTCGAAGTGGGACGGGAAAAGAAACGCGTCTCCGGCGGCAAAGTGTTGTTCCGGCGGAGATACCATGCCCGCGAAACGAACGAAGTCTTCCGGCAAACCTTCCCGCCGCATCCGTTGGCGGAATTCAGCGATGGTCCGTTCGGTCCCACCGATTACCAGCAGCCGGGCCGCATGCCCGAGCTGACGCAAGCCATTCACCGCAGCGATTGCCTGTGGAAGCCCTTTTCGCATGAAATGGCCGAAGCTGCAAAATACCAGCACGATTTCATGGTTTCCGAAGCTGTAGTGATTACGCATTTCCTCCCGGAAACGTGTTCGGATTTCCGGATTGAAACGCCGGGCATCGTAGGTGTTAGGAAGATGGCGGAAGACCGACCCGGCCGGAGCGGCTCCCTGGATCGGCTCCGCAATGCCGCGGCTTACGCACCACCACTCTCCGGTATGACCCGGTTTCAGAGCCACACGTTCGCCCGTGATCGCCGCGTTCCGGAAGATTCGTTCCTTGAGGCTGGTGGGAAAGAGATCGGGTTTGGTTTCCGAAACGGCCTTTTGGGTGAGGTTCCAGAAGTGAATGTAGCGCACATCCGCTACCGGCAAATGTTCCCCCGTGCAAAACGTCAGCGTTTCCTTTCGTTCATTGGCGGACAATCGGCGGAATTTCCGCCAGGCCATGGTCCGAAAGGCCGCGCATTGGATTGGCCAGAAAGGAGTGATTTTCGGAAATTTCCGCCACGTGACCCAAGGAAGATCCAGTTCATTTTCCATGGACCAGATTTCCACGGCATCGAAATGCCTCGGCAGAACGTTTTCGGCGGCATTCAGCCATGCCCGCATGGTCGGCGCCCTCCGATGGCAAATGGGGTCGACAACCAAAAGGCGATGGATGCTGGGCATTGGGAAGAGGGGAAGAAGTGACAGGCCAGTCAGGCGCGGAGGATTTTTCCGAATTCCTCGGCATAAAATCCGGGATGAGGCAGATAACCTTTCAGGCTTTCCTTCGATGCATTCGCCAATTCGGCATAATCGGGCGGGGAAATCCCAACGGCGTTTTCAAGTGCCTGGCGCAAGCTCGTTACGTCCCCCGGTTCGCACAGCAGGGAGTGGTTTCCGGCGGCTTCCGGCAAGCCTCCGATGCGGGTCACAATGGAGGGGACTCCACAGGAGCGAGCTTCGATGGGGGAAAGCCCCAAATCTTCTTCAAATGCGGCGGGAGCCACATTCCAGAGAGAGGATGCCATGCGTTCCGCCTTCGTTTCATGGTCCACGAAGCCGGCGCGGTCGATGAATCCGCCGATTCCGAGTTGCTGGATCCGGGTTTCGATTTCCTCGCGCAAGGGACCGTCGCCAAACAGTGCGAGGCGGTGTGAGGCGTGATCGATTTCCGCAGTCGCGTAAGCCTCCACCAATTCTTCGATGCCCTTGAGTGGCACCCATCGTGCGATGAAGAAAAATCCTTTGCGTTCGGAAGGCTCTTTCCAGCGCCACGGCAGTTCCGAAACCGCAGGAACGATCCGGCTGCCGGGCTGGAGCCGCGTTCCTTCCCATGTTTCCGCGACAAACGACGAAATATACCAGCGGGCTCGGGCTGTCATCAGTCCGGACCGGTGTGCGGCTTTGTGTTCTGCGGGGATGAAGCGGTTTTCCACCGTGATGACCAGGGGCTTGCGCAGGACTCTTGCGGGAAGGGTGGCGTAAAGGAGCGGGAAATGGCAATGGATCGCATCCGCCCAAAGCAGATCCGCCAGGTATTTCCGATCCGGCCGGCGCATGACCCGCCATGGCACTCCGCTGGACTTCAAGCCTTCAGTGAAGGTGGGCTGGATTTTGCAGCCCGGTCTCAAACGGAATACGACCCGAACTTCAAAATCACCTGAATCGATCACTTCCCGTGCGATCTGGCAGGTGAACGCTTCGATGCCGCCATAAGGGCCGCGCGTCGGCGCTACCATCAGGATCCGGGGTTTGCGTTTCATGCGGATTCAGGGCTGGGCGAAAAAGTTCGTGAAAGAAGGTGTTTCTTTCCGGATAACGGCGCGTTTCCGGACGCCTCAAATGAAGGGAAAGCCGCTTTTGGTATCAGCGTTTCGAGTTCAATGCCAAAGGACGCGGGGCAGGAAAACGACCTGCGGTTTTGATCTCCGCCTGGGGATCGGAAACCTCTCCGATCTCCGGAGTTTCGGAAAATTGTCCGGAATCGACGGAGCGTTTCAAAACGAAGACGCCGGCAAGAGCGGACCAGATCGCGAGGTTATAGGGCGTCGCGGTAAAGTTGTCTCCTCCTGCAGCGGACATCAGACAGATGGGAACGGAGGTTCCCAAGGAAAGAGCGCCGAGGATGCGTTGGCTTTTATCCGGAAGTCTCCATACCAGGCGGTGCAAGCTCCATGCGATGGTGCCCGCGATGGCGAGAATGGCTGCGAGGCCTACCGCCCCCACTTTCATGAGTGAGCGGTTGATCATATCGTGGCTGTAATTCACACCATATTTTTCGTTGCCCTGGAAACTCGAAGTTGTTTCTCCGGTGCCAAACAGGCTCCACGATTCGGGGCGTTTGAGACGTTCCCACCCATAGAGCCGGTCCGAGAACGTGCTGACTTTAAGAACTTCGCTCCCCCATTTGCCGTCGCTTGAGATGGCCGTGTTGATTTTGTCCAGCCCTTCATTGAGCAGCCAGGTCGAGTTGAGAACGCCGATCACAAACATGGCGGCGAGGGTGCCGTAAAGGGCGATGGTTTTGAAACGTGATCTGTAGCAGAAAATAACAATCCCGAAGATGAAAGGACTCAGGAGTGCCGATCGCTGGGTCGAGCAGATCAGGGCGGCGAATAACAACAGGGAGGTGAGAACGAAAACCCAACGCCAATCCCTGATGGAAATCGCCCTCCAGACGCAGAAAGTGACGTAAATGCACAAACAGCCCATGGCACTGGCCGAGCCGAAGAAACCAAAGACGCGGGGATGTTCGAACGCCAGCATTTGCCCGGAATGGACGGGCGATAGACCGGATAAGGCATAGGTCCATTCGAGGTTATTGAAACCATTGAAGTATTGCCAGATCGCCCAAGCGGCGCTCGGGATGGTAAGGAGGGTTTGAAAGGAAAGGAATTTGACCCAATCCTTGATTTCCTTGAAAAACGCGTAAGCGAGCGGAATGACGGTGGTATAAGAGCTTGCGGCCGCGGCGTTGTAGAGCCGCTTTGCGAACGAATCTCCCCCGCCGATGGCACCGCCGGTCAGGTAGTAGAGGCCCAACGCCACCCCGATGCCATACAGGGACCAGCCGAGAAAGCTCATTTTCGCCCGGCCCAGCATGACATGGACGAGCAGGCCGAGATTCAGCGCGCACAGGGTCAGGATGGGGCCCACCAGGATTTCCTGCACGGTTTGCAGGGATTCCGCACCGTAGTAGACGCCGAGACGTTTCATCTCGTCGATGTACATCGCTTGGAAGGCGAGAACATAGAGCCCGATGCGAGGGTTGATCAATGCGGCTGCGATACAGATAAGGGTCGTGAGCTTGCTGAGGCCGGCGATGCCACCCGTGGGGTTGACCAAAATGGAGACGCCCGACCAAATGCCGAGAAGCAGGGCCATGACAACGAAGAGAATGGTTGAGAGGGATTTGCTGTTCATAAGCGATCAGACACGAGTGAAGCGGCGGCGAATATGAAAGGCGGGCTGGCGGTTTTTTTCAAGAGAGACCCAAGGAGAATGCGTAAGGTGAGATTTACGACGCCAGGGCATGATCCCAAATTTTCTTCAGATGTGGCCGGGCGGCTTCCCACGTCAGTTGCTCCGCCCGCTTCAATCCGCGGGTTTTCAGCTCGTTACGAAGGAAGTCCGATCTCAGGACCTTGAGAATATTGTCAACCACTCCGTCGGAATCCGCGGGATCGACCAGAATCGCGGCGGAACCGGTGATTTCCGGCATAGAGGTTCGATTCGAGCATACGACCGGTAAGCCGCACGCCATCGCTTCAAGCGGAGGGAGGCCGAATCCTTCGGCCAAGGATAAGAAGACCATCAAATCCGCGCCGCTGTAGAGAATGGGGAATTCTTCATCGCGGATTTGTCCCGTGAACCGCACGAATTTCTTCCAGTCGATGAAGCGGGGAATCCTGGACTCGAATTCCTTTTTCAGGTTCTTCTCCCCACCGGTGAAAACCAAAAAGAGTTCTTTTTGATCCGGCTCTTGGCGGATGGCGTGGATTGCGGAAATGATTCCAAGCAGATTTTTTCGTTCCAGATGTCCGGTATGGGCGATGACGTATCGGTTTTCCGGGGCGATTCCGATCCTTTTTTTCCAGTCAGCCAAGCGGAGAGGATCGTCGGCGGGTTTGAAAACAGGGTCCAGCCCCAAGGGGCATGCACTGATCCGATCACTTTCCATACCCAGAAAATCAGCTAATTCCTGAGCGGTATGGTGGGAGTTGCAGCAGAAATGCGCGCCAATCTTCCATGCCGACCTGAGATGATGTTCCAATCCTGGCCGATCGGCAGGCGAATTGAATCCGAAGCGTATGGGGATCAGATCATGGACCGTATATACCCGTTTCGCCAAAGGGCACCGGCCTGCCGCCGGGACGCCTAGTTCCGAGTGAATCAGAGCCGCTTTTTTATAGGAGGAAACCGTCCGTTCATCCAACCGCCAGCGCAAGCGATCATCGAACTTCCTCCATAAGTTTCTTTTTATCTTCGACCAGATGTCTTGTTTCATTCCCCCTGAATCGGATGCGAGATCGACAAACCGGACCGCCAGTTCTTCGAGGGAATTCGCGGCCGGTTCCACACAAAACGGGAGGAGTTCCGGGCTGTCGCGTTTGAGGAGCAGATAAGCTTCCGCGCTGAAGTGCTTCGAACAAATCCCCATCCTGTCCGGATAGGCGTCGGCCAATTCCTTGGCGAATCCGGCGGCGACACGTCCCAGTCCGTAATGGTTCCCCGGCCCCGCGTAATAGCAGCCTGAAAGCGCCGAAATATCGAACAATAAATCTGGATGATGGTCTGGCATTTCAGATTTTCGGGGTGGCAGCGCTCTCCGACTGTTTGAGGGCCCGTTTTTCCCGCGTTCTGGCTTTCCATCGGGAGGGTATCGTGAGTTTTAATGCCAAAATGCAAAGGGTGGTGACGATATATTTGGCGTAGCGGAACCACCCCCGCCAACCGTTTGTCTCCAGTTCCAATCCCAACTGCGCCGGCCAGTAGCATCCGTAGCGCTTGGAAAAATGCCTCTTGATGAAACTGATGACGGGTTCGTCGGAGAGAAGCCGTGAATGGAGCGTTGCGGAGCTCGCGCAGAAACCCATGCAATCTCCCAGCAATAACAGCCGGATTCCGTTCTTCCATGCGCGATGGGTATAGGAGAAGTCTCCGTGGTAATGGGGGAACCGTTTCGTATCGGGATAACAGATCGATTCGATCACCGTGCGGGGAATCAGAACGAGGTTTCCATGCAGCCACTCGCATTCCGCGATTTCTCCGGGTTTGGCGTGGCGGACCGGTTGGCGCGAACGCACGTAACCCCCGCTGTAACTGAAGGTATGGCCGTCCGGCTCGTAGGATTGGGCTCCAAGGATCGCCTTTGGAAATTCCTCCGCGCGTTCGAGGAGGGTTCTGATTGCTCCGTCCGCCGGAAGACAGTCATCGTTCAGCCAGATCACGGATGGTGCTCCTTGAGCCATGGCATACTCCATTCCCATTTTGATGCCACCTGTCCAAAAGAGATTGCCGTCTCCATCGAGGATCGTGACTTCGGGAAAATTTTCGCGGGTTTCCTCCCGGGTTCCATCCGTGCAACCATCATTGATGAGGATCACTTGGCAAAGGTCGAACACGCCCTGCCTTTTCAGGGTGGCCAGACATTTCAATGTAATTTCCCGGCGATTGTGGACAGGGATGATGATATGTGGGGCGGGCATTCTCGTATCTTTTTGTCGGTCGAACCGATCCTCAAATCCTTGTTGAAATTCTGTTGCTCCGGGAAGGAGACGTCATTTGGTAAAATCCGCAGTGATTTCCGCCCGTATTTTCTGGAAATCCGCATCCAGCAAAGAAGGTCGCCGCATCAGGAGATTCACCATCTTCACCACTTCCGAATTCCGGAAGATTCGGAACAGGAAGCGAGAGATGGGTTTCGCGCTGAATATATGGAGCGATGTTCCTATCGAGTAACGGAAAAGCGAATACTTATCAGCCAAGGCATCCAATGAACGATCGGAAAACAAGGAAATGTGTTGCCCGTGTTCAAGCCCGTAATACCACCAATCCGGCGGTGATATTTTGGGAAATGGGATGAGCAAGGTGCTGAAAATCACCACCGGGGCGTAGCGGAGCATTTTTTCCAATTCTTCGGCGGGTCGAAGAAGATGTTCGAACACCTCGAAACTGGTCAGCACGTCGTAATTCCGGTTTGTGTCGCGATGCGCTTCGAAACCGATGGCGAAGAGATTTTCGCAATATTCATCCTGCCACCGGAAGTCGATGCCTTTATCCCTCATGATCCGCGCGAACATTCCGTATCCCCCGCCATAATCGATGAAGCGCCGGGCCTGATGGAAGGGGCCGCGGAGCAACGAGTAGGTGATGTTGGATAATGATATATTTCGTGAGATGTAGCCGATGTCGGTGGGGTTGATGGGGGATTGATAGGCTTCTTCAAGCCAATAAGGTTCTTCCGTCTGAATGAAATCGCATTGGGAACATGAAAAGTATTGGATTTCGTATTTCCCGCGGATGACCGCCTTGGCAAGGGGAATACTCCGGGAACCGCAGATTTTACAAATATCATTCATAAGCAGTGGTGGAATGCATTCGCTTGAGGCGGTAGATGACTTCTACCACACAGAGCGGAATGTTGATGAGGACATAGGAAATCACGGATGCCATGACGACGCCTTCCACACCCCGTTGCTTTACGAGAAAGATGGATAGGACTAGATTGAGTAATGCGGTTGCTCCGCCATATATCGTCATTCCGATAGGCTTTCCAAGACCATTCAATAAAGTTGCCACTGGCAGGCAATTCGCCTGCAACCATCCCCATAGTGCCATCCAGGCCAAGGTTCCCACCGTGGGATGCACTTCTCCTTTCGTCCAGAATGCGATGATCGGATTTGAAAATGCAAAAAGCGCGGCGCAAACGAAAGACGTGGCTACCAAACTTGCCGCGCAATGGCGGAACAGCGTTTTCCTTATCCAACCGTAATCGTTCCTGGCCAGCGCCTCTGTATAAGCTGGCTGGAGTGAGCCCCCCACCAGTGCTGTAATCAAGGCAGCATAAGAAAAGAGTCGGGCTGACACACTGTATGGAGTAACCTCCGAAGTATTTAGGAAAGAGGAAATGACCATGGTGTCCGTCTGAAAATTGACGACGGCGCTGATGCTTGCTAGAAAATACCAGATTCCCTGTGTCATCAGACGTTTGGCGTAATTCGGGTCGAATTGATCGAGGGAAGGTCGCAACCATGGTTTGTGGCGACGAAAGAGGAAAAATCCCGCAATGATCGATACCAAAACATTCGCCCCCGAGTAGCAGGCTACCAGTACGGGAAGTCCGGCCTTCACCCAGGTGGCGAATACCAAAGCCGCAAGAGTGGAAAGATTGATCGTGATAAGAATGATATTTCCCGCGACGAATTCCTGATAAGCATTGAAAACGCGTCCGACGATGGAGAGCGGGAAATTGATCACGAACAGGACGAAAGCCAGGATCATCGTTGGAAGGATTTCAGCCTGTGTCTGTGGATCGTGAACTTTGAACAGGTGATCCCATGGGATCCATGGGGCGGCGATCGAAAATCCCACGCATAGAGCGAACGAGACGATGCAAAGGCCGAAAAACCCCGATGAAACCGCCCGGCACGCCGCCTGCCGGTCATCCCGTCCGAAAGCATGCGACAGGGCCAGTGAAAGGCTGTAACTGAGACCGATATCGGAAAGCGCCAACCAACCGATCACCGAGGTGATCGCCATCCAAAGGCCGTAACGCTCATCGCCCAGATAGCCGATTGCCAATGGCACCGAAATGATACTGACGAGGAAGCCGGTGCCCTTCAGTACGATGGAACTGAGAAATCCCAGCCCGATGCGCCGGTTGCGCTGCTGGCTGTGGGTGAGCGCTTCCTCCTTTCCTGAGAGTAAACGGAGCCAAAGTTTCGCACGGGCAAGCAGGCGTGTGATGGCTCCTTGGTCAGGGGCGTCCGAATCGGTGGAAGACATAGAGAATGGATCAAATGAAAGGTTGGAAATCGGGAGGCGATATCAATCGAAAAGGCGGGACGAAGCGTGTTGTGCCGGATCTACGATCAGGCGTATCTCCGGTAAACTTCCAAGGTTTGTTGGGCGCACGATTTCCATGTCAATTGCGCGGCTCTGTCGTACCCTTCTTGAATCAGGTTTTGACGCATTTGATCGTCATAACACACATCTTCCAGAGCTTTCGACATGCTTTCAATACAGGTTGGATCGAAGAAACGGGCTGCCTGCCCGATCACTTCCGGCATTGAACTCGTATTGCTGGAGGCGACCGGACAACCTCTCGCCATGGCTTCGAGAGGTGGAAGACCAAATCCTTCGTATAAAGATGGATAAACAAACGCTCTCGCGGATGCATAATATCCCGCAAGGATGAGGTCGTCGCCTGAAACCTGTTTGACACGATGCTCCAGGCCCAAAGATTTGAGGGTTTCCAATTCGGATGGATTGAACTGTCCGCCGCCAAAGGCGATGATGTGAAAATCATTCTTGAGGGCGGCTGACCTTTCGAAGGCTTTGAGAAAGCTGGTAAAGTTCTTATAGCCGTTTCGTTGACCGACGAAGAGCAGGAAAGGCGCTTCCGCTGGAAGATCATTCAGGCATTCCTGAACCGGAGGAGGATCGGAAGCCAATAAGATGACGGAGGTTTTGTTTATCGGAACATCATAAAGCCGAATCAGATCGTTTTGGGTGCTGGTCGAAATGCAAATGATGTGATCGGCTCTTTTGAGGGATTCTTTTTTCCGTGGGATGGTGGGGTCGCTGGCGGAGAAATGTTGGGGAAACAGCTCGTGGATCATGTCCAGGACCGTCAGGATGACGGGTGTTCCTTTGGGCGCCACGGTATGGCGTTGATAATAGGTTTCGTGAACGATGCTTGGATTCCATCGGCGCATTTGAAGCTTCAGAGGCCAGGAATCGGCGTTGGTGAAATATTTCCGGAGGGGATAAGGGAGGGAGCCGATGGCGGCCAGAACCGGAGAATTCGCAACGAGTTCCGGGGGGGATTTTTTCAGGTATTCATTCACATGATGAGGGGCGAATACCTTGACGTCTTCTCCCAGGTTAAGAAGCTCTTCCGCGGTTCTCGTGAAATAGCGGGATATTCCTCCGTGCCGCTGTCCCTGAAAAATTTGTGAGTCAAAGGCAATTCGCATGGAGCCTGTCGGAAGGTTTGATCGAGTGGATGGAAGAAGCGCGGTCGCTTCACGTGGGGGAGCGTTCAATTTCCGCACGGGTGAGGGCGGAGGCGACGTGTTTGCCGGAAATGCCGGGGAGCCAGTTGAGAATGCGTCGACGGGGCGGAAGAAATATCTCCCTGTTCATCATCGAGCGGATTTGTTTGAGCGTGTCACCGATCGGTTGGCCGCAGCCGTTCGGATTTGTCGAACAACCCGATCTCCGCTTGTTTGACATATCTTTTTGCTCGGTCAGCACGATTCGGGAGATGGCAGGCGAAGGGAAATCCGCACTGATAAAGAAGATGGGTCAACTCAAGGAGTTTCCCGTTGTGATCGAAGGCGACGGCTCAAGATTGCGCGAATTTTTTCCGCAACCATTTTTGACAGGGACGTTCGAGGAAGTGGAAACTCGACCAGGAAAGCGGGATCAAGAGAGCGAAAAACAAACCCAACGAGAGAGGATGATAAAAGATTTCGGGCGATAGAGAAAGGCTGGTCGCGACCAGAATGAAAAGAAGCTGAAGCGGAAAATGCAATAAATACGATGAATAGCTGATGTCCCCGAGTAATGCGAGTGGTTTGAAGATCGGGCCGCGTTGATTTTCCCAAAGTGCGAGGCTGAGGACGGTCAAGGGGAAGAGGAAGAGTTCAAAAGCAAACGCCTTGATTTCGATGCCGATTCGGTGGGGATTGAGTAGAAGAGTGATTTGCTGAAGATCGTCTATCGAGAATTTGGAAGAAGGTTTGAGATGTGGGCCGGAATTCAAGAATACCGGGATGATGACCCAAAGTGCGGCTGTAAGGATGATCAAGGTGGTGGCGATTGGAGCAACGAATCGGGTCCGTGAGAGAGCGGAGAAAGACATGAAACTGAGTCCACCCAAAAAATAGGAAAGCACTCCTCTCCCGAGATTGATCAGCCCCAGTTTGATCATCAGATACCCCGCGAAGGCGAAAAACAGAATCTGCCACCATCTTTTGAGATTGAGGAGCGATACGATAAAAAACACGGAGTAGAGAAACATCTCGATTGAGACGGACCATATGGGTCCGTTGAAGGAGTCTCCCTTGGCGAAGCCCCAGCTGGAAATGAACAGAGTCTGGAGCATGAAATGATAAGCATCATTATACGGATAAACAAAATAGGAAGCTGTTGTGGCCATCATGACCTGTTGGCCGACGGCCACTGCGAGGAGGGTAGCGAGGTGAAGAGGGTAAAGACGGGAAAACCGGAGAAGCGAAAAAGAGGTGATAGATACCCGGCGCTGGTGGATTTTATCGGAATACAGCCAAAAGAAAATGAACCCGGAAAGACAGAAAAAGAGATCCACCGCGCGCCAACCATTCGTATAGAATGGTTTGAACTGGGCGAAAAGCGGCTGTTGATCTTTGACAAATGTTTGTAGAGTGGCACCCCGATAGAAAAAGTGCTGCCAGTGGTAGAATACAACCGCAAACGCTCCAAGCCCTCTAAGCGCGTCGAGGGAGTAGAAATGCATGGGAACGGAAACGTTCGTCGGCAATTTTGAACTCGACATCAATGGAGGGGGGAAAGACCGAAATCGGGCGCCAAAGTGCTTCAACGGCTCATTTCAGCTCCGTCCGAGTGAGGGCGGAGGCGACGTGTTTGCCGGAAATGCCGGGGTGCCAGTTGAGAATACGGCGGGCTTTTTCCGGGTTGCCGACGAGGTGGTGACTGTCCACAGGGCGGAAGAAGCGGGGATTGACCTGCAGAAGCAGGCGGCCGGTTTTGGCGTCGCGGGCTTGCTCGTTTTCCGTTGAGCCGGAAAACGTGAGTTCGAAGCCTGCTTCGTGAAACGCGGCGATGGCGAAATCGCGGACGGTGGTGGAGGTGCCGGTGGCGAGGAGGAAGTCATCGGCGGCTTCCTGCTGGAGCGTGTTCCAGATGGCTTCGACGAACTGAGGGGCCCAGCCCCAATCGCGGGAGGAATCGAGGTTTCCGAGTTCCAGGATTTCTCCGGAGCCTTGGGCGATGCGGGCGACGGTGGAGGCGATTTTGCGGGTGACGAAGTTTTCGCCGCGGCGTGGGGATTCGTGGTTATAGAGGATACCGTTGACGGCGAACATGCCGTGGGCTTCGCGGTAGACGCGGCAGAGATCGGCGGCGAAAGCTTTGGCGCAACCGTAGGGATTGACGGGCCGAAAGGGGGTTTGCTCTGTTTGGGGAAATTCGGCGGGAGCGCCGAAAACTTCGGAGGAAGCGGCGTGGAAAAAGCGGATGGGGTAGTCCAAATCCCGGCAGATTTCCAGAAGAGAGAGGGTGGCGACGGCGGTTTCCGCAACGGTGGATTCGGGGATTTCGAAGCTGAGGCCGACGTGAGATTGGCCGGCGAGATGATAGAACTCATCCGGTCGGATGCGATCGAAAATCCGGCGGAGAGTTGTTTGGTCGCCGAGATCCGCGTAGTGAAGTTCGAGAGTTTTCCCTTCTTTACGAAGGTGGTCGATGCGATTGCGGTTGAACTGGCTGGAACGGCGGACGAGTCCATGGACGGCGTAGCCTTTTTCGAGAAGAAGCTCGGCGAGGTAGGAACCGTCTTGGCCGGTGATGCCGGAAATGAGTGCGCGTCTCATGAAAAATTACGCTGGAGATGAATCTCCGGATTGTGAATTGAACGGGTTTGCCGTGTTTTCAGGAGGGGAGATCATCCGATGCTGCCGCCATTGGTCTGTTCCTCATATAAGGGAAAACCATTTGGAAAAGACCGGAGATGGCCTGCCTCGGGGGAAGCATTGCGTTTCAAGGGGTAAAAAGAACCGGCGGTTTGTTCAAGAAAAAATGAACAAACCGCCGGGGGCGAAATGAGGATGAAAGGGGAGGTCAGATGATCATGCCGGCGGCCACGGTTTCGTTGGTGCCGGGATCGATGAGGATGAAGGAGCCGGTGGTGCGGTTGCGGCGGTAGGAGTCGTGGATGAGAGGTTGGGCGGTGCGCAGGGAGATGCGGCCGATGTCGTTCATCTGGAAGGTGTCGACGTTCTCGATTTTGTGAAGGGTGTTGATGTCGACGTGGTATTTGACTTCCTGGATGATGGCTTTGGTTTCCAGGGTGGTGTGGCGGAGGACGAGCTTGGCGCGCGGGGGCATGGCCTTGTTGGAGAACCAGCAGATCATGGCCTCGATATCCTGGGTGACTTGGGGCGGGTTGTTTGCCTTGACCAAAGTGTCGCCCCGGGAGATGTCGATTTCGTCCTCGAGGGTGAGGCAGACGGATTGTGGGGCGAAGGCTTCGGCTTTTTCTCCGTCGGGTGAATGGATGGCTTTGATGCGGGAGGTGAAGCCGGAGGGAAGGACGGTGACTTCATCGCCGGGCTTGAAAACGCCGCCTGCGACACGGCCGGCGTAGCCGCGGAAGTCGTGGTATTCGTCGCTCATCGGGCGGATGACCCATTGGACGGGGAAGCGGGCGTCGACGTGGTTTTCCTCGCCGCCGACGTAGACGTTTTCGAGGTGGTAAAGGAAGGTAGGGCCTTCATACCAGGGCATGTTCGCTGATTTATCGACGACATTGTCGCCATTGAGCGCGGAAATCGGGATGGCGGTGATTTCGACGATGTTGTCGAGGCGGGAGGCGAATTCGCGGTAGTCGGTGAGGATTTGGTTGAAGACTTCCTCGGAGTAACCGACGAGGTCCATCTTGTTGACGGCGACGACGAGGTGCTGGATGCGGAGGAGATTCGCGATGAAGCTGTGGCGCTTGGTTTGCTCGATGACGCCTTTGCGGGCGTCGATGAGGATGATGGCGACGTTGGCGGTGGAGGCGCCGGTGACCATGTTCCGGGTGTATTGGATGTGGCCGGGGGTGTCCGCGATGATGAATTTGCGCTTCGGCGTGGCGAAGTAGCGGTAGGCGACATCGATGGTGATGCCTTGCTCGCGCTCGGCCTTGAGGCCGTCGGTAAGGAGGGCGAGGTTGACGTTTTCGTCGCCCCGGCGTTTGGAGGATTCCTCGATTGCGTCGAGCTGGTCTTCGAAGATGGATTTCGAATCGTAAAGAAGGCGGCCGATGAGGGTGGATTTGCCGTCGTCAACGGAGCCGGCGGTGGTGAAGCGGAGAAGGTCCATAAGAAGTGAAAAGAGTGATCAGTGAGCAGTGATCAGTGGAAGAGTTGGCAGGTGGAATCGGTTAAGAAAAGGTGGTCAGAGGCAGCGTCTTGTCTGATCACTGCTCACTGATCACTCGGCACTTTAGAAGTATCCTTCTTTCTTTCTGTCTTCCATGGAGGTTTCCGAGCGTTTGTCGTCGGAGCGGGTGCCGCGTTCGGTTTGGCGGGCGGCGGAGACTTCGGCGATGACTTCGTCGAGGTTGGAGGCGGTGGATTCGACGGCGCCGGTGCAGGTGGCGTCACCGATGGTGCGGAAGCGGACGGTGCGGATTTCCACGGTTTCGTGGTCCTGGGGTTTCAGGAATTCGGTGACGGCGAGGAGCTGGCCGTTGCGTTCGAAAATTTCGCGCTGATGGGAGAAGTAGATGGAGGGCAGCGGGATGTTTTCGCGTTTGATGTACATCCAGATGTCCATTTCGGTGAAATTGGAGAGCGGGAAGACGCGGAAGTGTTCGCCGGGATTTTTACGGCCGTTGAAGAGGTTCCAGAGCTCGGGGCGCTGGTTTTTCGGATCCCATTGGCCGAAGTCGTCGCGGTGGGAGAAGAAGCGTTCCTTGGCGCGGGCTTTTTCTTCGTCGCGGCGGCCGCCGCCAAGGCAGGCGTCGTATTGGTATTTCTCGATGGTATCGAGCAGGGTGACGGTCTGGAGCTTGTTGCGGGAGGCGTTCGGACCTTTTTCTTCGACGACGCGGCCGGTGTCGATGGACTCCTGCACGGAACCGACGACGAGGTTGGCGCGGATGAATTCCACGAACTCATCGCGGTAAGTCATGGTTTCGTGGAAATTATGGCCGGTATCGACGTGGACGAGCGGGAAGGGCATGCGGGCCGGCCAGAATGCCTTGCGGGCGAGCCAAGCCATGACGATGGAATCCTTGCCGCCGGAGAAAAGCAGGGCGGGATTCTGGAACTGGGCGGCAGTCTCCCGGAGAATGAAAATGGCTTCCGCTTCGAGTTGGTCGAGGTGGCTGAGATTGTAGCAGGGCATCGGAAAAGAAGTGAGAGACTGAAGCGCGGAAGTTGCGGAGATGTTGCGTGCGCCGCAGGTGGATAGGTCGCCGCTTGACACGGGTCAAGGGATAATTACTAAGCTGAGTTTTTTGATAATGATTAATTCGGATCCGCATGGATAAGCGGTAACCCAGGGAGGTCTTTTTCCATTCCCGCTACCGGTGAAAGGTCGAAAGGGAGGGTCAGGACAAAGCGGCCACGGCCAAACCGGCGGAGCGTGCCAAGTCATTCTGGCGTGAATCGAAGCTGAGGAAGCAGGAAGCGGAGAGTTCCACCGCGCAGGCCACATGGAGGATGTCCAGGGTGCGGCATCCCGAGCGTGGGGTTTTTTCTGAAAGACGATGAAACGTTTTTATCAAGGAGGGGCGATCAATGTCGGGAAACTGATACTGCCCTTTTTTGCGGCGTGTGTGGAAGAGGGCGATCTGCGAGTCCGCTTGGCCGCTGGTAATCTCTTTCCAAAACACTTTCAAACGCAAGGCGTTGCATAGCTCCGCTTCCTGAAGCTCCCAGACGGGGAGGGGAGTGCGTTGGGAAAAGATCAGCGCTTGCACGGCTTCCGAACCGGATTCGCGGATGTAGAGCTTGAGCAGGGCGCTGGTGTCGAGGTAGAGCATGGGTTCACCAGCGTCCGGAGCGTTCGGCGTGAAGGGTTTCTTCGGCGGATGTTCCCGCCCCGGGAATGGCGGTGGCGAGATGATCATCCCAGGCCAAAACTTCCCGAGGAGCGGCGGCGATGATCCTGACCGTGGGATGTCCGCGGTTGATGACCTCGAAAGTGGCACCGTTGCGGACCTGTTCTTCGACCTCGGCCCAATGGGCTTTCATTTCCCGGACGGTGATGGTTTTCACGTGGGGAATAAAACGGTTGTTTTCCGTTTTGTCAAACCGCTGTTTTTCAAAATGAGAAACATAGGTTTGCCGGGAGAAGTGATGTTGGCTCGGTTTTCAGTAGGGTTGAATGCGTTCGCGGATGGCTTCGAGGAGTTCGAAGGTGGCGTCTTCGATGGTGGTTTTTTCGGTATCGAGGACGAGATCGGCGTTTTGCGGAGGCTCGAAGGAGTTGTCGCGGCCGGTGAAGTTCTGGATTTCTCCACGGGCGGCTTTGGCGTAGAGGCCTTTGACGTCGCGTTTTTCGCAGGCTTCGTAGCTGGCCTTGATGTAAACTTCGAAAAGGTCGTGGCCGAGGAGGCCGCGCGCGAGGTCGCGGAGTTCGCCGCGCGGGGTGATGGCGGAGACGAAGGTGATGATGCCTTGGGAGACAAAGAGTTTGGCGACTTCGGAGAAACGGCGGATGTTTTCGAGGCGGTCTTCGTCGGTGAAGGTGAGGTTGGCATTCAGGCCGGAGCGGAGGTTGTCGCCATCGAGGATGGTGGTGAAGCGGCCTTGCTGGTGGAGGACGCGCTCGGCGGCGTTGGCGATGGTGGATTTCCCGGAGCCGGAGAGGCCGCACATCCAGACGACGATGCCGCGCTGGCCGAGGAGTTTTTCTTTATCCTGGCGGTTGAGAAAGCGGTGGAACTCGGTGTGGATGTTCATGGTAGGAAACGTTTCAACTGTAGACCGGGAATGCAACGAAAGTGTTTGTGATTCGCCGTAAAGAGCTCTTGGCCGAGAACGGAGGCAGTGGCGGCGATGAGTGCGTCCGGCAGGCCGATGGAGTGGCTCAAGTGCCAATCTTCGAGATAAATCGTGGCGCGTGTGCTGATTTCCACGCTGAGTGGAACGACCCGAAATTTCCCTTCGACGAGGAAGCGCTTGATAAGGGTGATTTCCGTTTTGTGTTTGCAACCGATGATCAGCTCCATGCGGGTGATGTCGGAAATGAACCGTTGATCGAGGAGATTGAGAGCCTTGAGCGCTTTTTCGTTTCCGCGCAGGCACCAAATCAGGACATCGGTATCGATCAGCATGATCGTGGCTTGCGGATGCGTTGGATCATGGCGGAAACAGTTTCAGCATCATCCTTCCACATGCCGATAGCAGGATGGCTTGAAAGGTCGGGAGCTGAAACGTCGTGCTCCTCCACCGGGATGATTTTTCCTTTGGTGGTTCCGCGATGGGTGAGAATGATTTCTTCATGCGCTTCCAAGGCTCGGAGCACGTCCTTGGTTTTATAGCGCAGGTCCATGACGCTCGCTTTCATGCGAAACTGTCTACTCCGGAATGTCTGGTTTGTAAAGGTGGCTCTTACTGCCCCTTGCCGATGATGAAGGCGTCGAAGCCGTGTTTTTTGAGGGCGCTGGCGTTGAGAACGGCGCGGCCATCGAAAACGAAAGCGGGTTTCAACATGAGATCGTAGATGCGCGGCAGATCGAGATCTTTGAATTCATCCCACTCGGTGAGCGTCGCGAGGGCGTGCGCGCCGATGGCGGCGGCATAGGGACTGTCGCAAACTTCCACATGGGTGAGAATCAGCTCGGGATCGACGCCCGCGTAGATGAGATCCTGTTTGATGGAGTCCTCGCTGACGCGCGGATCGTAAATGGCGACGTGGGCGCGCTCTTGCAGCAGATCGGCGCAGATCTTGATGGCGGCGGACTCGCGGGTGTCGTTGGTGTCTTTTTTGAAAGCGAAGCCGAGGATGGCGACGCGCTTGCCATTGACGGTGTTGAAGAGGGTGTGGACGATTTTTTCCACGAAGCGGGATTTCTGCCACTCGTTGAGGTGGACGACCTGGCGCCAGTATTCGGCGACTTCCGGCAGGCGGAAGGTGTCGCAGAGGTAAACGAGATTGAGCAGGTCTTTTTGAAAGCAGGAGCCGCCGAAGCCGACGGAGGCTTTGAGGAATTTCGAGCCGATGCGGCTGTCCGAGCCGATGGCGCGGGCGACTTCATCGACGTCCGCGCCGGTGGCTTCGCAGAGTGCGGAGATCGAGTTGATCGAGGAAATCCGCTGGGCGAGGAAGGCATTGGCGACGAGTTTGGAGAGCTCTGAAGACCAGAGGTTGGTGGTGATGATGCGCTCGCGCGGGACCCAGTTCGCGTAAACGGAAACGAGGGCTTCCATGGCTTCCTGGCCTTCCGGGGTGTTTTCGCCGCCGATGAGGATGCGGTCCGGGGCTTCGAGGTCTTCGATGGCGGTGCCTTCGGCGAGGAATTCCGGATTGGAAAGGACCTGAAAGGTCGCGTTGGTGGTCGAGTTCGCGGAAAGGATCGTCTTGATCGCCGTCGCGGTTTTCACGGGGATGGTGGACTTTTCGACGATGATTTTATTGCCTTCGGAAACTTCGGCGATGAGGCGAGCGGCGGATTCGATGTAGCGGAGGTCCGCGGCGCGCCCGGCACCGATACCGTAGGATTTGGTGGGGGTGCCGACGGAGACAAAGATCAGATCCGCCGCGGCGATGGCGCTGCGGATGTCGGTGGTGAAATGGAGATTTTTCCCGCGAGCGGAAGCGACCACCCCATCGAGGCCTGGTTCATAAACCGGGAGTTCGTCGGAATTCCAAGCTGCGATGCGTTGGTCATTCATATCCGCCACGGTGACCTGGATTTGCGGGCATTTGGCCGCGATCATGGCCATGGTAGGGCCGCCGACGTAGCCGGCGCCGAGGCAGCAGATGTGTTTGATAGTCTTGCTCATGGGACGAAGAGAGGGGAATTCAGAATGGGAAATGCGATGACGGGATGATGTCAGAGGATTTCTTCGAGGTAAGTTTCAAAATCGGAGAGGTGCTTGAGAAGAATGGCTTCGAGAATGGGGCGTTGGATCTGTTGGTAGCTGTGCACCGCGGTGTTCCGGAATCCGACCATGTTTTTCATGGCGGTAGCGGTGGAGGAGGTGATTTTCCCCGAAGAAAGCAGAAGATCGAAGGCTTCCCGGCTGGTTTGGGGGATTCCGAGCCTGGACTCGGCGACGTGATGCATGGCGAGATCAATGGCGGTCTCGCAAGCGCGCAGCAGATTCAGCACGATGGCATCTTGAATGGTGAAGTTGTCGAGGCGCGTTGGATCATCCTGGAATTCCTCGCGGATGCGTGCGAGGCAACGGCGCAGGATTCCGGCCTTGTTGATGGAGATGTCCTTCATAACGAGGCCAGGACGGGACGGCGTTCTTCGTTCAAACGCGCGTAATCGGAGAGAGTCCGCATTTCGAAGGTTTGCCGGTCCACAGGGCTTGGATCGTCCAATAAGATTCCGGCCCGCAGGACTTCTTTGGCCATGACGGTATTGGCATGGTTGAGATCCACGAGATCCACTTCCCGCCCGAAGAGATCGGCAAGGGTGTTGGCCGTGGTGAAAACGGCGAACGGTTCCACCGGGAATTCCGGCAGAAAAGCGATGTCCACATCGCTGTCCGGTCGGGACGTTTGGAGCGCGAACGAACCGAAAAGATAAACGGCGAGCGGACGAAACGCCGCAAGCTCACGCAGCAGAGCATCGCGCCGGGAAAGAATGAAGGGCGGGATTTCAGGCATGAGAAGCTTGCGGGAGTTTGGTTTCAGGAGAAGTTTTCGGCCTGAAAGAGACATCGGTTGTTGAATGACCTCATTCTTTCGCGACGGAGACCTTGTGGCCGTGGGATTTCAACAGGGCGTGCTGGCGGGCGGTATCGAGATCGGAGGCGGTCATTTCCGCGCACATTTCCTCGACGGTGATTTCCGGCACCCAGCCGAGTTTGGTTTTCGCCTTGGTCGGGTCTCCGAGCAGGGTTTCCACTTCCGCAGGGCGGAAATAGCGGGGATCCACGCGCACGATGATATCGCCGACTTTGGCGGAAGGAGCTTTGACCGGATCGGTTACTGCTGAAATCGTGGCGATTTCATCCACTCCCTTGCCGGAAAAGCTCAGTTCGATGCCAGCTTCAGCAGCGGAGAGCCGGACGAATTCGCGGACGGAGATCTGTTTGCCGGTGGCGATGACGAAATCCTCGGGTTTGTCCTGCTGGAGCATCATCCACTGCATGCGGACGTAGTCCTTGGCGTGGCCCCAGTCGCGGAGGGCGTCGAGGTTGCCCAGATAGAGGCAGGACTCGAGGCCTTGGGCGATGTTGGCGATGCCGCGGGTGATCTTGCGGGTCACGAAGGTTTCGCCGCGGCGGGGGGATTCGTGGTTGAACAGCACGCCGTTACAAGCATACATGCCGTAGGATTCGCGGTAGTTCACCGTGATCCAATAAGCGTAGAGCTTGGCGACACCGTAAGGCGAACGCGGATAGAATGGAGTGGTTTCCTTTTGCGGGATTTCCTGCACCAGGCCGTAGAGCTCGGACGTGGAGGCTTGATAGAACCGGGTTTTCTTTTCGAGTCCGAGGAAACGGATGGCTTCAAGCAGGCGCAGGGTGCCGATGGCGTCGACATCCGCAGTGTATTCCGGGGATTCGAAGGAAACGGCGACGTGGGATTGGGCGCCGAGGTTGTAGACTTCATCGGGCTGCACTTCACGCAGGATGCGGGTCAGGTTCGAGCTGTCGGTCAGATCCCCGTAGTGAAGGACGAAGCGGGAGTTTTCGACATGCGGATCTTCGTAAATGTGATCGATCCGGGCGGTATTGAAAAGAGAGGCGCGGCGTTTGATGCCGTGGACTTCGTAACCTTTTTCGAGGAGGAATTCAGCGAGATAAGAGCCGTCCTGGCCGGTGATGCCGGTGATGAGTGCTTTTTTCATATAGGGGAAGGAGTGTCGAAAGCGTAGGGTGAAAAGAGAGGAGCACGAGATGAAAATAGTGAAACGATTTATCGGAATAGGAATCGGTCATTTTTTCATGCGGTCGCGCAAGAAGTGGTAGATGAACAGGGAGTTGTAGGTAAAGTAGCGTTTGAACAGCCTCCGGGGTTCCATCGCCAGACGATAGGCCCACTCCAATCCGTTTCGCTGCAGGAGGGGGGGGGCCTGGCTGATTTCGCCCGCATGGAACGCAAATGCCGCGCCAATTCCGAAATAAACTCCGGGTGGCAGTTTGGGTTTGTTTTCCGCGATCCAGCGTTCCTGTTTCGGGCACCCGAGTCCCACCCAGATGAGATTGGCGCGGGATTCGCGAATCAGGTTGAAAATATGCGGGTTGGTGTCTTTTGGCCATGTGCCGAAAGGCGGCGAATAGCTTCCTGAGATGGAGGTGCCGGGAAAGCGTTCGGCAAAGACGGATTCGAGCTTGTCGAGGGTGCTTTGTTTTCCTCCGAGCAGGAAATGGCGGAATTCCGGCTGGTTTTCCGTG
The DNA here is from genome assembly GCA_047605125.1 of Luteolibacter sp. Lineage (GTDB taxonomy): Bacteria > Verrucomicrobiota > Verrucomicrobiia > Verrucomicrobiales > Akkermansiaceae > Luteolibacter. Next base: position 126,298 of record JASGGK010000001.1, on the reverse strand, counting down.
GCGGCAAACGTTTCCAGCATGAGGGTGGGGCCGTAAACCCGGTCACGGAGCTGGTTTTCCACGGGTTGGCCGTGATTGAGAGCCCAGACCAAGGGCATGCCGTCGGGGGTGATCAGGTCGAACTCCGCCATGGCGGCATGGAAAGCCGCATCGGTGCGATTCATGGCGGCGACCTGGGTATTGGCGGCTTCGACCGCGTAAGCCGCATCGTTTTTCAGGGCGTGTTCCTTGATCCACCCCACCGCTCCCTGATAGGTGGTGCGGGCGACGGGCAGGCCGATGACGGAAGTGGTGGAAATCATGAAGTGAAAGGTTTATCGGGATGGCAGGCCATATCGTGCAAGCAGCCGGTCCGCTTCGGCGAGGGCCATGCCGGTCACCTGATCCATGTTATAGTAGCGGTAAACGGCGAGGCGGCCGATGAAGGAAACATTGGTTTCGGCGGCGGCGAGAGCGGCGTATTGCCGGTATTGGCGTTGGGAATCCGGGGCGGGGACGGGGTAGTAGGGATCGTCGTCCGGGGTCCAGTTTTTCGGGAATTCGCGGACGATGGTGGAGTTCGGCGTTTGTTGGCCGGTGACGTGTTTGGTTTCGACGATGCGGGTGAACGGGACGTCGGCGTCCGGGTAATTGACCTGCACGGCGGGTTGCCAGAATCCGGGTTTGCCGGAGATGGATTCGCGGGATTCCAGTTGCTCCGGGGTGAAGGATTCGGCTTCGAAACGAAGGGTGCGGTAGGGCAGCGCGCCGAAGCGGCGTTGGTAGAACTCATCGATGGCTCCGGTGAAAATGAGGTGCTTGTATTTCCATTTCGCACGGGCTTCGGCGAAATCGATGCCGAGATGAAGTTCGAGATTGGGCGTTTGCGAAACGAGATTTTCGAACAGGGCGGTGTAGCCGTGTTTCGGCATCGCCTGGAAAGTATCCGATAGATAGCGGTCGTCCCGGTTGGTGCGGATGGGCACGCGTCCGCAGACGGAGGCGTCGAGTTCGCGCGGATGGCGCTGCCATTGCTTGCGGGTGTAGGATTCGAAAAACAGCCGGTAAAGTTCCCGGCCGACTTGGGAGAGGATGATTTCCTCGGAGTTTTGTGGTTTTTCGAACGGAATTTTTTGCGCGTCCAGCCAGTGCTGGAAGGCTTCCGGGGTGGAAGGTTTTCCGGTGAGTTCCTCGAAGGTGTTGAGATTGATCGGGAAGCTCCAGAAGCGGGCGCGGGTGAAGCTTTTGAGGATGTATTCGACGTGGTGCCACTCGGTGAAGCGCGAGAGGTAATCGACGATGCGTTGCGAATTCGTGCGGAAATAGTGCGGGCCGTAGGGATGGATGAGCACTCCGGCGGCATCGGTTTTATCATAGGCGTTTCCGCCAAGATGTTCGCGGCGATCCACGACGGCGCATTTCCAGCCTGCGGAAGCGAGGCGCTCGGCCACGACCAGGCCGGAAAAGCCTGCGCCGATGATCAGGAAATCGGTCGAGCGGTTGGGGGTCATGGCGGGGGGAGTGGCCGCCGGGGCAGGAGCAGGGAGTAGAGGTCGAGATTCACCGCCTGCGGCTGGCCGAGGAAATCGAGCAACACTTTCACCCGTTCGGCGGCTGGCAGGATTTCGACGATCGAGCCTTTCATGCCTTGGAAAGGACCGGCGGCGACTTCGATTTCGTCACCCACTTCCAGAGAGGGGGGGATGGTAAGCAGTTCCGGGTCGGTATTTTCGTGTTTTCGCATGTCCTTGCGGATCGCGGCGACGAACTCTTCGGGGACCGGTGGCACTCCGGGGCCGAAGCGCACCAAGCCGCGGACGCCCTGGCAGTAAGTCACGCCGCGCTCCATTTCCTGAAGGTTGAATTTCGCCAGTAGATAGCCGGGAAACAGCGGCTCGATCCACCAGATTTTCCCACGGCGGGTGGCTTTTTTATAGCGCAGGCGCGGGCAGAAGACATCCACCCCTTCGAGCGCGCGCAGATGCCCGGCGGCGATGTGCTCGCGTTTGGTCTGGGTCCGCACGCAATACCACGCGGAGGATGTGGACGGGGCAACGGTCATGGATCGAGAAGTTTTTGCAAGATGGGAAGGACTTTTCCGCCGCGATTCATCCATTTCCCCAGGCGCTGGACGCGTTCGGTGTAGAATGCGCGCCGTCCGGGATCTTCTTCCTGTGAAACGGTGGTGGCGAGATCTTTGACTTTGGATTTCCCGCTCTCGAGATGGGGGGCGATTTGCTCCCGCAAAAAACCGCCGACAAGGCGCTTCAGCTCGACGGCGGGCTGGTAGTAAGTGCGCCGCTCTCCGGAGATATCCGCTTCTTTGACCGCGCCGAGGTCTTTCAGCATGCGCAAGCCTTGGCTGGCGGATCCTTTGCTGATGCCGAGCCGCCGCACCAGATCGTCGAGCGCGAGAGGGTGGGGGGTGATAAAAAGAAGCCCGTAAATTTCCCCGATCGAGCGGGGAAGGCCGAGTGCCTTCATGGCGTCCACAAACACGCTGATGACCTGTTTTTCCAAAGGGTCCAACAGTTCGGCTGCATCGGGTTTCTGTGGGGCAGGCTGAGCCACATCGGGGCTTATAAGGTTTCGTTAAAGTTTGTTCAATCTTTTTTGAACTAACGTGATGGCGGGAGGCTGGTGTTGGATTTTTCAGGTGAATTTATTTCGTTATCAGAGGGTTGTGTGGATAGGGAGGGTTGCCGTTTTTGACTGAAATCCTCGTCACGCCTTGCCATTTGGTCTGGCTTTTGCTTAGTCGTGGCCATGCGGATTTTGATCACTGGTGGAGCGGGCTTTCTCGGGTCACATTTATGCGAGCGCCTTTTGAACGAAGGAAATGAGATTATCTGTCTCGATAACTTCTACACCGGCCGGAAACGCAACATCCGGCACCTGCTGGACCATCCTTATTTCGAACTCGTCCGCCACGATGTGACCGAGCCTTTCAAATTCGAGGTCGATCAGATTTACAATCTCGCCTGCCCGGCCTCGCCGCCGCACTATCAGCACAATCCGATCAAGACCACCAAGACCTCGGTGATGGGCGCGATCCACTGCCTCGGCCTCGGCAAACGGGTGAAAGCCCGTGTTTTCCAGGCATCCACTTCCGAAGTCTACGGCGACCCGGAAATCCATCCCCAGCCGGAATCCTACAAGGGCAGTGTGAACCCGATCGGCATCCGCGCCTGTTATGATGAGGGAAAACGCTGCGCCGAAACGCTGTTTTTCGACTACCACCGCCAGAACGGCGTGGATATCCGCGTGGTCCGCATTTTCAACACCTACGGCCCGCGCATGCTGCCGGATGACGGGCGCGTCGTTTCCAACTTCATCGTCCAGGCGTTGAAAGGCGAAGATCTCACGGTGTATGGCGACGGCCTGCAAACGCGCTCGTTTTGCTACGTCGATGATTTGATCGAAGGATTCGTCCGTTTGATGAACCATCCGTCGCAGACCGGACCGGTCAACATCGGCAATCCGGGGGAATTCACCATGCTGGAACTGGCGGAGCTCGTGCTGAAAAAAGTCGGCGGAAAATCGAAAATCACCCATCTTCCCCTTCCCGGCGACGATCCGAAACAGCGCAAGCCCGATATCACGCTCGCCGAGAAAGACCTCGGCTGGCAGCCGGCGGTTTCTCTGGAAGACGGCCTCGATCCCACCATCGCTTACTTCAGCAAGCTGCTGAAGGAGGGGTGAGTTGATGGTTTCTATCGATTAGATTTTGATTGATTCGGCATTGGCTTTGTGAAGGTTGGTTTCCCAACTCTTCTTGAAGCAATGAATGAAAATGAAATCAGCAAGTTGGTGGTCGATGCGGCCATTAAAATTCACCAAGACTTGGGGCCGGGTTTGCCGGAATGATGGAAGATTTTCTCGCGCAAAGGCGCAAAGACACAAAGGAAGAGAAGATAAATTCGTAAGAAGCTGTCTGAAAATTCCCACCGCTCCGCCGCATGATGGGGCGATGAAGAAATTTAAACCGCAGATGAACGAAAATGAACGCAGATGGAAGAAGGGATTTTACGAAATTAGAAGATCTCTTTTATCTGCGTCCATCCTGTTTATCTGTGGTTAAAGAGATTTTTCAGACAGCCTCTTAACTCCTCAGAAATTCCGCTGCAGCAGATAGCCGGTGATTTCTTTCAATCGTGACGCGTTCTTTTTGAGAGGAGCGAGGGAATCCAGCGCTTCGTTCGTCAGGCGGATGGCTTCTTGTTTCGAGGCTTCAAGCCCGATGACGGAAGGGTAGGTGGATTTTTCAACCGCTTCGTCTTTGCCTGCGGTTTTACCGAGGGTTTCGGTGGTTTGGGTGACGTCGAGAATGTCATCGATCACCTGGAACGCGAGGCCGAGCGCCTGGCCGAATGCGGTGAGGGAGCGGAGTTGGATCGGCGAGGCGTTCGCGGTCATGGCGCCGAGGCGGATGCTGGCGGTGAGCAGCGCGGCGGTTTTTGTTTGGTGAATGAGATTGAGCTGGTTTTTGTTCAGCTTTTTCCCCTCGCCTTCGAGGTCCATCACTTGTCCGCCGATGAGTTGGCGGCTGCTGCCGGCGGTGGAAAGTTCGAGAAGATAGTCGCGGATTTGATAACGCGGAGTGTCCGGCGTGCGGGCGAGGACGAGGAAGGATTCCGTGAGCAGGGCATCGCCGCAGAGGACGGCCATGCCATCGCCGTAAACTTTGTGGCAGGTTGGTTTACCACGGCGGAGGTCGTCATTGTCCATGCTCGGGAGATCGTCATGAACCAATGAGTAAGTGTGAAGGAGTTCGACGGCGCAGGCGGCGGGCATGGCGGCGAGGCGGCTGCCTCCGCAGGCTTCGGCGGCGGCGATGCAAAGGATCGGGCGCAGGCGTTTGCCTCCGGCGAACACGCTGTAGCGCATCGCCTGATGGATCGTCGTCGGTTTTTCCGTCGGCTTCGGCAAATACTCGCGCAGGCAGAGGGCGACCTCCGCGGCGGTGTCCTTCAAATACTCCTTGAGTGTCATCCGTGGAGAAAAGATGGTGCGGACCCGTGCAGAGTCCGCACCGTGAGTCGATTAGAGGATTTCGGCGATCTGCACCGCGTTGAGCGCCGCGCCTTTGCGAACCTGATCGCCGACGACCCAGAGGTCGAGGGCATTGTCGAGCACGAGGTTCTTGCGGATGCGGCCGACGAGGCAATCGTCCTTGCCGGTGGTGTCCAGCGGGACGGGGAAGAGCTTGTTCGCGGTATCGTCCACGACCTGAATGCCGGGCTTGCCGGCGAAGGCGGCGCGGGCGGCATCGGCATCCACCGGCTTTTCGAATTGCGCGGTGATGGAAACCGAGTGCGAGCGGTAAACGGGCACGCGCACGCAGGTGCAGGAAACCTTGAGGTCCTCGTGGCCGAGAATCTTGCGGCCTTCGTTGAGCATTTTGAGTTCTTCCTTGGTGTAGCCGTTGTCGGTGAAGGAATCGACCTGCGGGATGACGTTGAACGCGATTTGGCGAGGATAGACTTTCGGGGTGAACGGCTGGTCGTTGGTGATCGCCTTTACCTGTTCTTCCAGCTCGATGATGCCTTGGGCGCCGGAACCGGAAACGGCCTGATAGCTGGAGGCGATGATCGACTTGAGTCCGAATTGCTCGTGCAGCGGAGCCAGCGCCATCAGGGAGATGATGGTGGTGCAGTTCGGGTTCGCGATGATGTTTCTCGGGCGGTTCTTCGCGGCTTCCGGGTTGATTTCCGGTACGACGAGCGGCACGCCTTCATCCATTCGGAAGGCGGAGGAGTTATCGATGACGACGGCTCCGGCGGCAGCGGCGGATGGGCCGTATTCGAGGGAAATCGAGCCACCGGCGCTGAAAAGCGCGATGTCCACATCGGAAAATGAATCGTGGGTGAGTTCTTCCACGGTGATTTCCTCGCCGCGGAATTTCATTTTTTTCCCGGCGGAACGTGCGGAAGCCAGCAGCTTGAGTTTGCTCAGCGGGAAGTTCCGCTGCTCAAGACAAAGGAGCATTTCTTCGCCGACGGCACCCGTCGCACCTACGATCGCTACATGAGGATGGTTCATTTCCGGAAACCCGGCGGATTGAGCCGGGGCGCGGAACATAGCGTGTTCTGGGGCGGTGGCAACCGATTCGTGAATGAGATTTTGGTGGGACGCCGGGGAGCGCGGAATATGGCCGGAGGGGGCACCGGCGGTCCTTTCAGCGGATTTCCACGGAGGCGCCGGGACGTAGCAGGGTGGGAAGGCGGATGGCATCCCAGTTGGCGAGGCGGATGCAGCCGGAACTGCGGGCGCGGCCGATGGTTTCCGGATCGGAGGTGCCGTGCATGCCGATGCCGGGGCGGGTGGTGCCGTTCCAGATGATGCCGACCGGACTGTTCGGGCCGGGCGGAATGTTGAGGGATTCGGAACCGCGCACGCCGGTATCGAGAAGCTGTTGGTCGTAGCGCCACCAGGGAAGTTCGATCATGTTGGCGAGCGCCCAGGTGCCGAATTTGATGAACTTGTCCTTGCCCGGAGTGATCGGAAATGAAGCGATCAAGCCGCGATTGGCGCGTGGGGCGGCGGCTCCGTCTTCGGAGACGATCAGTGCCGCGGGTGAGCCTTCGAAAATGCGGACCTGGTTGATCTTCGTATCCACCACGGCGTGGCGGGCGCTGAGATGAGGGTCGCTTTTGTAGCCGGCACCGGTGACTTTTTCGATCTGGAACGGAGAGACGTTCGGCACGAGCAGGCTGTCCTTCGGCCTGAGATTACGGATCTTGGACGCGCCGTTGATTTTGATGAGATACTCGGTGCTGGTGTGGTAGCGTTCCGCCATGAATTCACCGATGCTGCGGTAGCTCATGCGTTTGCGCTTCGCCTGTTCGGCTTTCTTTTCCGGCAAGGTCTCATCCACCCATTGAGTGGTGACATCCGGCACGACGGCGACGGCGAACGCGTGGCCCACGGCTTTGCGGGCGGCGGTGTTCACTCCTACCCAATCGCCGAGCGGGAAACCATTCACTTCGTTCCACGATTGTACGGCCAGCTCGGTGAAACGTCCGGGACGGCCGTCGATCACGCCGGGGCCGAAGAGTGATTGATCGAGGAAAATCTGGAGTTTCACGGCATCTTCCTCGCCGGTGGGTTTCACATTGAGTGGAGACGGAGCGCGCGCGGCTTCCGGCGGTGTGGCTCCGGCGGCGGGGGATACCGGTTCGCTGTCTTCATTTCCACCAAGCGGCTGGGCACGGAGCACCGTGCGGACCGGGGTGCCGGGAGTGGCGTGGGGGACGGGCGTCTGGGCGCTCAGCGATGCGACCCATGCGAACGAAAGGAGAAGCAGGCGGGGAAACATGGAGGTGGTGTGGAAGTGATTTTCAGACGGAAACGACGGCGAAAGATTCAATGCGGCCTGCCAGGGCGGCGGGGACGACGGCGGTGATCAGCACGTTTTCTCCCTCGTAATCGGTGGCGAGCACCTTGGCGTCGCGATGCAGGAGATTGATGAGATCGCCGCGGGACTGCGGGATGCGGTATTCGCGGCGGCGGACGCGGTGGGCGAGAAGTTGGGAGCAGGCTTTCAGCAGCTCGTCCATGCCGAGATTGTGAAATGCTGAAACGCGGACGGCATCCGGGAACTTCCGGTCGAGAACGGCGAGCGCTTCCGGATCGGTCACGCAATCGATCTTGTTGAGAACGGTGATGACTTGCTTGTCTTCCGCACCGAGTTCCTTGAGAACTTCGAGCGTGGTGGCGTGCAGGCGGTCGATCTCAGATGAGTTGGCATCGAGCACGTGGATCAGGAAATCCGCGAGCACGGCTTCTTCCAGCGTGGCCATGAAGGCTTCCACCAATCGATGCGGTAGATTGCGGATGAAACCGACGGTGTCCGTGATGAGCAGCGGTTGCCCATCGGGCAGCTCGATCCGGCGGGTCGTGGTGTCCAGCGTGGCGAAGAGCATGTCTTTCGCCATCACGCCCGCGCCGCTGAGCTGGTTGAGCAGCGTGGATTTTCCGGCGTTGGTGTAGCCGACAATGGCGGCGTGGGGAGTTTCGAGTTTTTCCCGCTCCTTGCGTTGGGTTTTCCGTTGTTTGCGGACGAGTTCGAGTTCGCGCTTGGCGCGGTCGATCGTGAGGTGGGCGAGGCGGCGGTCCACTTCGATCTGCTTTTCACCCATGCCGCGGGAGGCTCCGCCACCACCGGTTCCGCCGCCGCTGCCGCCTTCGCGGTCAAGGTGGCCCCACATTCGGGCGAGGCGCGGGAGCGCGTATTGCATGCGGGCGAGTTCGACTTGCAAGCGGGCTTCTTTCGTTTGCGCGCGCTTCGCGAAAATATCGAGAATCACTTCCTCGCGGTCGATCACGCAGAGGTTCGCGAGTTTTTCCCACTCGCGCTGCTGGGACGGGTAAAGCGAGTTGTCGATGACGATCACATCGCATTCGTGCGCGCGGGCGAGATCGACGATTTCCTGGGCCTTGCCGGTGCCGCAGAGCAGTTTTTTGTGCATCTCGCGGCTGCGGTAGAAGACGGATTCCACCACGTTGATGCCGAGGGTTTTCACCAATTCGCCGAGCTCGCTGAGCAGGGCTTCGGATTCATCCGCCTCGCGGGCATCGAAGTAGAGCCGCACCAGCAAGGCGCGCTCCACCATCTCGGGTTTCTCTCTGACCTCAAACATCCGCGGCACAGGTAGCACTCACGATGCGCTCCGGCGATGGAATTTTTGAAGTGCCGGGTGATCGGTGATCAGTGATCGGTGAAAGAACCGTAAATTGAGAGTTTCCAGGGAGTGCGGTGTGAATGCGAAAGATGACCGCAGCAAGTGGAATGCCACCATATGCAAATCTTCCACCGATCACTGATCACCGATCACCCGGCACTTCTTTTAACTCCTTCTCATACCCCCAAAGCCCCCAGACGATGGAGGCCAGACCGGCGGTGAGCAAAACCGTGGGTGCGTTCCGGATCAGAGCGAACGGGGTATCGTGCAGGCTGTAGAGCCAGACGGGGTTGATCATGGAGGGCGCGAGGATGACGAAAATGCGGGCGATCAGCAGCGCCAGCGCGCCGATCACGACGATGCGACCGTGTGAGGGATCGCGTTTGGCGAGCTTCAGCGCGGCGAAGGCGAGGAGGCTGAGGCCGATGATGCCCGCAAGATCGAGCACGAGGCCGTTTTTCACGAAGACTTCAAGCAGCAGATTCATGGGAACGAGGGGAAGAAGGGGAGCGGGTGCCGAAGAGCCGGGTGTGCAGGGCCAAGCCGAGGCCAAAGGTGAACCAACCGAAATTCATGGTGAAAATTTTCAGCGCCTGCCACGCGATGGCGTCGCTCGTCGCTCCATGCGTTTCGATTTTCCCCGCTTCATACAGCGGCAGGAGAATCGTGTAGCCGAACCCGAGGAGCAGCGCCCCGGCCATCAGCAAGCGCGGCGCCCAGCCGATGGAACGGCGGGAAAATCGCCATGCGATCAACATCAGGGAAATTCCCATCACGATCAGAAAGACCGGCCGGGCGGCATCGATGGATGCCAGCAACGGAGGGAATCCGGGAACAGTCATGCGAACATTACGCCATCGCGTAGGTCGGATCGCAACTTTTTTACATATCACATTGCTTGGAAATGCCTGGATCTGGATTTGCAGATGAGATTGAAAAAGAATAGTTTATGAAAATTAAAATCTCCGAAATAATCCCGTATCCATCTGAAAACGTGTTGTTTGCAGATGAGTGGAATTCTCTCTTCACGGGAACCTCGGAAGCATCGGCGGAGATTTCCGGTGCCGAGCCGGTTTCCGCCGTGTGTAAAGTTTTTTCAATTTCCCGAGATTTTTGACTCCTCGGTGTTTTCAGCTCTTGCGGGAGCGGGGCCGGACGCTTAAGCCGTGCGGGCCATGAGTGAAGCCGCAACGCCGCAGCAACCCCAGTCCACCGAAGCCGAATTGATCGCCGTCCGCCGCGAAAAGCTGGCGAAACTGCGTGATCTGGGAGTCGATCCTTACGGCGCTCGCTATGAAGTGACGGGCACTCCGGCCGAACTCCGCGCGGATTTCCAGGAAGGCGTGCAGGTAAAAATCGCGGGCCGCATCCAGGGTCTGCGCGACATGGGCCGCTCGGTGTTTTTCCACCTCGGCGATGTGCTCGGCAACGTGCAGGGCTACGTGAACACCAAGGGCCTCAGCGAAGAACAACTCGCGATCTGGAAGTGTCTGGACCGTGGCGACTGGATCGGCATCGCAGGCGAAACCTTCCTCACCAAGACCGGCGAGCCGACCGTGAAAGTGGCGGATTTCACCGTGCTTTCCAAGGCGTTGCGTCCGATGCCGGATAAATTCCACGGCATCGCGGATCGCGAAACGAAATACCGCAAGCGCCACCTCGATCTCATGGGGAATCAGTCCAGCGCGGACCTTTTCGTCACCCGCTCGCTGATGCTCGCCGATATCCGCCGTTTCCTGCAGGATCGCGGTTTCCTCGAAGTCGAAACGCCGATGCTGCAAGATGTGGCCGGCGGTGCCGCAGCGCGTCCGTTTGAGACCTTCCACAATGCGCTCGGCATGCCGCTCACCCTGCGCATCGCGCCGGAGCTTTTCCTCAAGCGCCTGCTCGTCGGCGGCTTCACCAGGATTTTCGAACTGAACCGGAACTTCCGCAACGAAGGGATTTCCCGCCGCCACAACCCGGAATTCACCATGCTCGAAGCGTATTGGGCGTTCTCCGACTTCGAGGAAATGGCGAACCTCGTCGAGGAAATGACCTGCTATCTCGCGGAGAAATACTGCGGCGGCCTGAAAATCGAGCACAAGGACGAGGACGGCAACGTCACCCGTACCATCGATCTCACCCGTCCATGGCGTCGCGCGAACTACCACGACCTCATCAAAGGCGTGGCGGGCGATGATTTCTTCGACATCACCCCGGAACAACGCCGCGCCAAGTGCGACGAACTCGGCGTGCAGATTTCCGAGCAAATGGAGGATTACGAAGTCATCCAGCAAGTCTTCGAAAAGAAAGTCGAGGAACATACCTTCGATCCCTGCTTCGTCACCCGCGTCGCCAGCGAGCTCATCCCGCTCGCCAAAGTCACGCCCGGCGGCAAGACCGTGGAAGTTTACGAACTCATCATCAACGGCCAGGAAATCTCCCCCGGCTACTCCGAACTCAACGACCCCGACGTCCAGCGACAACGCCTCGAGCACCAGGCCGGCGGCGAGGAAGAGCAAAAAGTGGACTACGATTTCATCGAAACCCTCGAACACGGCATGCCGCCAGCGGGTGGCATCGGCATCGGCATCGACCGCCTCGTCATGATGCTCACCGGCGCGCCGACGATCCGCGACGTGGTGCTTTTCCCGCTATTGAAGCGCAAGGATTGAGAAATGGAGCGCCGGTGTCCTCACCGGTTTTTGGATAAGAAATCGCGGAGTCAGCTCCGCAGTAAGGAACCCGTACATTCTTGTCCGGGTTTTCTTTTGGGGTGAAGAGTTGATTTCCGGGGCTGACTCTATCAACGCCGTCCATAGGCTGCTGGACTTTCCGTCGTTTCCACCGATAAACTCAAGATTCGCCCGACTCCAACATACTACGTGCCATGCGATTCACGTTACCCATTATAGTCCTCGCATTTTTGTCACTCGTCGGGTTTGCGGACGAGAGGAAAGACGAACCCGTTAAGACCACTGAGGCCGGGGATTTACCGGAGCTCAGGAAAGGAAAAGAGCGGTTGGAGGAGTGTCGAAAACTAATTTCGTGAGGGCAAACAGGACGAGGCCGTTAAGCTCGCGCCATTGAATCCATCGATATGTTTGTTGCTCCTTATCCAGAAAGATATTTTCAACACCACTGAGAAGTGAACCGCTACAACACGACGGAGGCGGATAAGCGGGCGCAGGCAACGGGCGTTCCGCCGGTGTCTGGCTTTTGACGACCGGTTGGTAGCGGCAGAGAATACAAAACGAAAACCCGTCCCACACCAAATGGAACGGGTTTTCGGAAATTGGGCGGGAATCAAACGAGATTCGAAGGAACGATGCCGCCGTTTTCCTTGAAGCGGCGGGTGACTTCCTTGAGGAGCCAGACGTTCATGGTTCCGGAATCGCTAAGGTCGCCGGAGTAGCCGAGTTCTTTCGCGAGTTCCTTGCGGGCGGAGAGGCTGCTGTCCAGACCGAGGATTTTGAGCAGATCGACGATGGATTTTTTCCAATCGAGGTCTTTTTCTCCGCTTTCCTTGGCGAGTTTCTGGAGTACGGCGTCAACATCGACGGCGGGAGCGGGAGTGCTCACCGGGACCACTGCTGCTTCGGCGGCAGCTTGCTGAGCGGCTTCGGCGACGATTTGATCGACAGGGGCGGCGTTTTCCGGGGCGACGAAAACCTTGCTGATAATGGATGAAAAAAGTCCCATAGGGGATCAATGTTTCCCAGTTGGAAGGAGATGTCTAGGGGATTCGTTTCCGGTGGAAGGTCACAAATATTTTGAGTCACGGGTCAGGAGCCACGGGTGATTTCCATTCGCATTTTTCACTCATGACTCGTGAACCCATGACCCATGCTTTTTTAGTATTCTGCGGATATTTCATAAAAAAATCTTGCGCATTGGCAGGACCCGTGGTGATCTCCCCGCCCGCCCATTCCGGGTGGACGAACTTTATTTCCCATACGGCCATGGCCTACGCAGTGATCAAAACCGGCGGTAAGCAATACCGCGTTCAAGAAGGCGACAAACTCGAAGTCGAGAAACTCGACGTCGCTGTCGATTCCGAAATCAGCTTCGATGTGCTTCTCGTTGGCGAAGGTGACAGCGTGAAGGTCGGCACTCCATCCGTGGCAGGTGCTTCCGTGAAGGCCAAGGTCCTCAGCCAACTCCGCGGACCAAAAGGCGTTGCTTTCAAGTTCAAGCGCCGCAAGGGTTTCCACAAGACCATCGGCTTCCGCCGCCACCTCACCCAGCTTGAGATCGTTTCGATCGCCGGCTAATCTCCAAGAAACTTTTACCACTCCACTCTCATGGCCCATAAGAAAGGACAAGGTTCCGTCAAGAACGGTCGCGATTCCCGCAGCAAGCGCCTCGGCGTGAAAAAATTCGGCGGTCAAGCCGTTGTTGCCGGCAACATCATCATCCGCCAGCGTGGCACGAAAGTGCATCCGGGCGAAGGCGTCGGCATCGGCCGCGACCACACTCTTTTCGCTCTCGTCGATGGCCGCGTGTTTTTCGACAAGGAAGCACGCCGCGTGAATATCGTTGCCCAAGCGGCCGCGAACTAAGATTTGCTGCGCTAGGATTTAAAAAGCCGCTTCCGGAAACGGGAGCGGCTTTTTTGCTGGGGATTTTTCCATCCACCTCTTCAAACCACGGTTTTTTTTCCTTTGGTGCGGAGCACGGGATCGTCCTTCCAGAGGAAGAGGGCTTTGAGGACGTCTCGGAAATCGGCGCGGAGCTCGTGTTGTTCACGACGGATCTGGATGTTTTCCTGATCGATTTCCGGGCCTTCCACTTCGGGGCGGCGGTTGACGGTGGCGTCGGCATTTTCCGGGAAGGCGACTTGCTCGTCCATTTCGGCGAGAAGCCCCTGCACGTCGCCGTGCATGCGCTCGACGTGCTCGGTGAGGTGCCCGATTTCGAGAGCGAGGGAGCTGGCTTCCTCGGCCAAGGCGGTATTTTGGGCTTTGGTGCTCAATTCCAAAGCGGCTTGGCGGACGCGGGTGCAAAGCTCGATCCACTCGGAAGCGAGATCGTGGTCGATGATTTCACAGGTTTTTTCAAAAGCAGGGTCCATTTGTCATCTTTAGCCCGGATTGGGGAAAATGCCAAATGATCGTTGTGGTGGCGGGTTCCGGCGTTATGAAATGTGGAACATGCGTGGCTGGTGGTTGATCGGAGTTTTTGGGCTGTTGCTGGCGGGCTGCCAGCGGAAGCAGGCGGTGGCGTTGCCGGTGCGGACGGATGGCGCGTTGGAGCTAAAGTTGTTGACGGTCAATGTCCGTTATGAGGAGGAGAAGGATCTCGGGGACCGCGCGTGGTCGCGGAGAATCGTGGAAATGGTGCATCTGATCCGCCAGCAGGAGCCGGATGTTTTCGGCGTGCAGGAGGCGTTGCACGGCCAGGCGGCGGACCTTTGGGCATCGTTGCCGGAATATACGTTTTACGGAGTGGGCCGCGAAGACGGCAAACGGCGGGGGGAATACGCCGGGATTTTTTTTAGGAAGGACCGTTTCGAAATGGATGCCGCGAACAGCGGCGTCGCGTGGCTGTCGGATCAACCGGAGATTCCCGGCACGGCGACTTGGGGGAACCATTACCCGCGCATCGTGACGTGGGTGCGGTTGGTGGATCGTGCGAGTGGCCGGGGTTTCCAGTTTTACAACACCCACTGGGACCACAAGGAGCAGTATGCGCGGGAGCGGTCGGCGAAGTTTATCGCGGAAAAACTCGATGCGCGGCGTTTTCCTGATGAGCCGGTGGTGGTAGCCGGTGATTTCAACGCGGTGGAAACCAATCCCGGACTGGCGTTTTTGATGGGTAAAAACACGACGCTTGCGGGAAAAAACGGCTCATGGAGCCATCCGCTGCGGGATACCTTTTCCGCGATCCATCCGAATGAAAAAAACCGCCGGACTTTGCATTTCTGGAAACGCAATACCGACGGTTCGCTGAAGGTGGATTACATTCTCGTTTCGCCGGGGGCGAAGGTGGTGGAATCCGCGATCCTTTCGAAATGGCCGCGCATGGTGTCCGACCACTTTCCTGTTTCGGCGAAAGTGGTCTTTCCCAAAGCGGCGGAAATCAGATGATGCCTTGCTCGCGCAATTCTTCGTCCACTTCCTCAAGATCCGGAGTGCCGAAGCCGCCGTCGCGGATGCTTTGAATGCGGCGGCGGACGCCCACCTTGCTGCGCGGGCCGGTGATCAGGCCCGTCACGCCGCCCACGACGAAAGGCGCCAGTGCGGCGACTCCAAGAGCACCGATGCCAATGCCAAGAGCACGGCGGGCGGCGGGGTGCATCAGATCTCCGAGGAGCAAGCCGGCGGCGGCTCCCAACAATGCCGGAGCGGTCAATGCGCTGTTCTCGATCCAAGCCGGGGTAGTTTCAGAATGCTCGTCAGACATGTCCGAGTTGTAAGCGCTTCTTGCTCTACCGACAACTACGGAAAAGACAAATGTCCGGAAATGTCGCTGTTTACTGCTTTCCCTAAGTGCCGTTTGAGATAAGAATCCACCCCGAAATGGCAACCCCGGAAAACACGTACGCTCTTATTCTCGCAGGTGGCTCAGGCACCCGCTTCTGGCCTCTCAGCCGCAATGCCCGCCCCAAGCAGCTGCTCGATCTCTTCGGAACCGGAACCATGCTGGAGCAAACGATCCTTCGTCTCGAAGGACTGGTGCCTTTCGAAAATATCCTGATTCTCACCAACTCCCAGCAGGAAGCCGCCGTGCGGGAAATCGCCACGATGCTCCCGCCGGAAAACATTTTCGCCGAACCGGCGAAACGCGATACCGCCCCGGCGGTCGCCCTCGGCATCGGCCTCATCGCCGCCCGCAGTCCGGACGCGCTGATGCTGGTGCTGCCTGCCGACCATCTGATCAAAGACACCGAAGCGTATCATTCCGTGATGCGTGACGCGCTGACCGCCGCCGAACATTCCAACGGCCTCGTCACCATCGGCATCAAGCCGACCTGGCCGTGTCCGTCCTACGGCTACATCGAACGCGGCGAGCGCGCCCACATCCAGAACGCCGCTTTCGAGAACGCTCCGGCCGAGGTGAAGCGCTTCCGGGAAAAACCGGCGCCGGAACTTGCCGAACAATTCCTTGCCCAAGGTGATTTCACCTGGAACGCGGGCATGTTCGTCTGGTCCCTGCCGACGGTGATCAACCAATTCGTTTCCCACTCTCCGGATCTTGCGAATTTCATTTCCGAACTCCGTCACACCCGTGACATCCTGGGAGTGGTGGCGGCACAGTTTCCGAAGCTGACGCCGATTTCCATCGACTACGCGCTCATGGAAAAGGCCGACCGCGTTTTGAACATCGAAGCCTCCTTCGATTGGGACGACGTCGGCTCCTGGATTTCCGTGGCGACCTATCTGGACAACGTCGGCGCGGATAACAAAACCAACGAGCCGATTTCCGAGATCGATTCGGAAAACAACATCATCTTCAACGCCCGCAAGGGATCGCGTGTCGCCCTGCTCGGCGTGGATGACCTGATCATCGTGCAAACGGATGACGCGCTGCTCATCGCGAACCGCCATCAGGCGGATGCGATCAAGAAGCTCGGCGACATTTTGCCCACGGAGCTGCTTTGAAAAAGTTGAGAGTTGATGGTTGAAAGTTGAGAGTAAGAAAAAGACTCCGCAGCATTCACTCGATCCATAAACTGAATCCTTCTCTCAACCATAAACGCTCAACTCTCAACTCCCGCCCATCCCGCGCTCGGCATCGATTATGGCGATGCGCGGATCGGCATCGCCGCGACGGATGATTTCGGGATTCTCGCCCATCCGGTGGAAACCATCGATCAGGCGAAAACCGAGCCGATCGGGCGGATCGAGGCGTTGGTGAAGCTCCGCCGTATCCAAATGCTCGTCGTCGGCTTGCCGGTGAGGATGGATGGCACGGAAGGAAGTTCGGCGGAAAAGGTGCGGAAATTCGCCGGGAAAATCCGCGAGCGGATTCCGGAAGTGCCGCTGGTTTTCATCGATGAAACGCTCACCACCATCACGGCTTCCGCCAAACTCCGCGAAGCCGGGAAAAAAGCCAAGCAGCAGAAAACGCTCATCGACCAAGCCGCCGCGGTGGAAATCCTGAACCGCTGGATGGGGGAGGAGGTTGTCTAGTTTTCAGTGTTCAGTTTTCAGGAAAGACTTTATCACAGCGTGGCTTTCCGAGGTCTTCTCAGAAAACTGAACACTGAACTAGCTAACTCAAGTGCGCCTCAAACTCACCATCGCTTACGACGGCCGCCCGTTCAAAGGCTGGCAGATGCAGGCGTGCGGAAACACCATTCAGGATCACATCGAGCGCGCTTTGGAAGAAGTGGCGAAGCGGCCGATCCGCCTGCATGGATCGGGCCGGACGGACACGGGCGTGCATGCTTTCGGGCAAACGGCGCATTTCGATGCTCCCGCGGAAACCACGATGAATCCCTATAACTGGGTGCCCGCGCTGAATACGAAATTGCCCGCGACGATCCGCATCATGGCGTGCGAGGAAGTGGCGGAGGATTTTCACGCCCGCTTCCAGGCAACCGGGAAAGTTTATCAGTATGATCTCTGCACCGATCCGGTGCTGCCGCCGTTGAAAGCCGGGCTGGCGTGGCACTTGCCGCGATTGTTTGACAAGGACCGCTTGCGGGAGGCGCTCGATCTGTTCGTCGGACGTCATGATTTCCACGGTTTCGCGGCCTATCGCGGAAACGAACGGCCGGACATGGATTGGGTGCGCACGATTCATTCGATCGATCTGGAAACGCTGGCGGACGGCTATCGCATTCTCTATCGCGGCGATGGATTCCTTTACAAAATGGTGCGTCTCATCATGGGCGCGGCGATCCATGCGGCGAACGGCCGGATGCGCCTGGAAGATCTCGCGGTGATGCTGGACCAGCCGGAAGGACTGCCCTTCGGAAAAGCCCCGCTGTGCGCACCGGCGGACGGGCTTTATCTGAAGCAGGTGCTATATTGATGCCGGGAACGGGGACTTCAGTCCGTTCCGCTTTGCTGGATTCTCTGGGGCGGACTGAAGTCCGCGCTCCCAGTCAAGAAAGCAGATTTCTCGCCGATTGAAGGGTGTCGATATCTTCGAGGGTTTTATCGTGGCGGATCGCTTTGATGCGGGGGAAACGCAATGCCAGGCCGGAATCATGGCGCGGCGAGGGCCGGATGGCGTCGAAGGCGATTTCGAGCACGATGTTCGGCTCGACGTGATGTTTCCGGCGCTCCTTGTGTAGGGTATGCCGCTTGAAATGCCCGGTCAGTGTTTCGATTTCCTCATCGGTGAGGCCGGAGTAGGCTTTTCCCAGCACGCGGAGTTCGCCGCTCGCTTCATCGCGGATGGAAAACGTGTAATCGCTGAGCACATCCGAGCGTTTGCCGTGGCCTTGCTCGGCGATGGTGACGACGCAATCGAGCGTGGGCATCACGCCCTTGAGTTTGATCCACGCCTTGCCGCGTTTTCCCGGCGCGTAGAGGCTGGCGGGATCTTTCGCGATGAGTCCTTCGTGGCCGTCTTGCAGCGATTGCTTGAAGAGTATCCCGATTTCATCCGGCGATTGCGCGGCGTGCAGCGGAATCACCTCGAACGGCGAGGAAAACGGCATCACTTCGAGGCAACGGCGGCGTTGCAACAGTGTGCAATCGAGCAGGTCTTCGCCGTCCTGCCAGAGCAAATCGAAAGCGACGTATTTCAGCGGGATCGACGACGGCTGGGATTCGTCGGTGAGGAAAAGATCGCCGTCGGAAAGATGGCGGCCGAGGCGTTTCTGCAAGTCATCGAAGCCGAGCTTGCGGCCTTCCGCGTAGGCGATGAGCTCGCCATCGATGACGAAATCTCCGGGCAAATTCCGCACGGCGGCGATCAGATCCGGGAAATGCGCGTCGAGCGGGCGCAGATCGCGGGAAAATAGCGCGACGGTGTCCCCGGATTTGTGAAGCTGCGCGCGGATGCCGTCGTATTTCGGTTCCAGCCAATACGGTGCGGTGAACGGCAATTTGGTGAAAATCGGCTGGTCGTCGTCCCGATCGCGCTCCAGCGGTGAAGCGAGCATGCATTTCAGCGGCACCATCGGATGCAGCCGGGCGGTGTGAAGCGCCTTCTGGCGGGCGAGAATCGCGGTTTCTCCGAGATTTCCCGTAAGCATCGCTGCATGGCGGACTTCCGCGGGGATCGCTCCGAACGCAGTGGCGACGGCTTCTTCGACGAGACCTTCCTTCAGGCCGATCCGCAGGTCTCCGGTGAGGAGTTTGACCACGGTTTCGCCTTCGACGGGATGGAGCGCCGCGAGGCGTTTCGCCAGCAATTCGATGCGCGCCAGCGAGCCGGGCGCTTGGGCGAGTTCGTTGAAAAACGTTTCCAGACTCGCGAGATCGACGGGTTCCGGCTGGAGGTGGCATTCCTGCAGCAGCAATCGCGCGGTGCGGGCGGAATCATTCTGGCTGAGGGAAATTTCCTGATAGCGGTCCTCGCGCGCGCCGGGAATGGCGATGAGCGCTCGGCGCAGGGCGGACGGGCCGATTTGCAACGGGCGCTGGCGCGGCAGGGCTTCGCCGGTGAGCCAGAAGGCGGCGCGGTTCAGATCGGCTTCGGTTTCGAGGGTTTTCAGATAGGCGGAGAGGAAATCCACCTTCGCCACCCGGCTGTTGGTTTCGCCGACGAGGCGGCAGAGGTCGCTGAAATCCGCGAGCTGGCAAATCGGGCGCTGCTGGCGCGGCAGGCTGTGATTGCTGAAGCGGTTTGCGGTTTGATTGAGGGGAAATTCGAGCTGATCTCCGCCCATCGCGCACCATGCGTCCATGCCCTTGGTGCGGAGCTCGGCGGCGAATTCCTTCGTGAATCCGTGGACGGTGAAGATTTTCTTCGGGCGCACGCGCTGGATGCATTCGAGCAATCCGGGATGGTCCGCGTGGTCGGAAAGCGGGATCATTTCATCCACCCGGTATCGGAATTTCGAGCCGGGTTGCAGCGCCCAGCCGGTCAGCATGGCGGTGCGCTTGTTTTTCAAACCGCGCAGTTGCTTGGTGCGGAGCGCGTTCGGCGGCGCGATGAGAACGTGCCCGGTGGGGACGTGGCCGTCGAATTCGAGCGGCTCGGGTAGATCAACCCCGGCGGAGCGGCATGCGCGTGTCATCGCGGCCACGGCGGGATGCAGCACGGAGGGGATGTTGTTTTCACAAAGCAGCGCGTAGGCTTCCTGGGCTTTACCGAGCGAGTAGCCGAAAAGCACGGGCGTTTCGCCATCGGTGAAAGCATCGTGGACGAAGCGGAGCACCGAGGTTTCCACTTCAAGCGGATTGGGAAATTGATATTGCGGCAGGCCGAAGGTGGTTTCCATGACCAGCGTGTTGGCTGACATGAAATTGACCGGCTCGACGGTGCGGCCACGGCGGGTTTTGAAATCTCCGGTGTAGAGTAGGGACGCGTTGTCGCGCACGCGGGTGATGTGGAGCATCGCGGAGCCGGCGATATGCCCGGCGGGCAGGAGCCGCAGACGGTAGCCGTCGCAGCAGGTGATGGGAACGTTGAACGGCTGGGGCCGGAGGTGTTGCGAGGAAATATGAAACCGCTGGTTCACCAGCGTGGCGGTGGTTTCCGAACAGAGAATTTCCTCGTGCCGGGAAAAGTGGTCCGCGTGGGCATGGGAAACGAAAGCACGCGGCTTCGGATCTCTGGGATCCAGCCACAAATCAATCTCCGGAAGGTATAGACCTCGTTGGAATTCTACCTCAATCAAGCTTCGCGGAGATATATCACAGCATTTCCGTATCTCCAAGACAACCTCGGAAGATAGAAGAAGCGCATCAATAAATCGGTGCGCCGTAGTCTCCGCTGTAGGAGCTGTTGTCGCCGCCGCCTCCGCCGCGGGAGTTTTGGATTTTGTTTTTGGTCCAGATGAATCCTTCCTTGGTATCCCGCCAGAGGCCGATGGAGGTATTGCAGGAGGTGAGGGAAAGGAGTGAAGCGAGTGCGAGGAGGAGGATGGGGAACTTCATGCGAAGTCAGATAGCGCAGGTGGGAATATTTTGCAAAAGTGAAATTTCAGGAAAGCAAAACGTCCTATAGGCCACATGGGACCTATAGGACGTATAAGATTTATCGTGAAAATCCCTTATTCGCCGAGGCCGAAGCGGACGAAGCGGGTCACGGTGATGGTGTCACCGAGGGCCTTGCCGGATTCTTCGACAAGCTTGTTGATGGTCACGTTCGGATCTTTCACGAAGGCTTGCTCGAGGAAGCAGCTTTCCGCGAAGAATTTGCCGATCTGGCCCTTGAGGATGTTTTCGATGATGTTGGCCGGCTTGCCGCTTTCAGCGAGGCGTGCGCGGTAGATTTCCAGCTCGGCGTCGACGACGGCTTGCGGGATGTCTTCGCGGGAAAGGCCTTTTGGCGCCGCTGCCGCGATGTGGAGGGTGAGGTCTTTGATGAGTTCCTTGAAGGCGTCCTTGGAAGCGGTTTCTTCCTGGGTGGTGCCGACTTCGAGAAGCACGCCGACCTTGCCGCCCATGTGGATGTAGGAAACGACGACTCCGCCCGGAGCGGCATCGAAGCGGACGTATTTGCGGAACTGGATGTTTTCACCGAGTTCGACGACCTTGGCTTTGACGAAGTCCCCGATGTTGAGATCTCCCTTTTGCACGGCGAGAGCGGCGTCGAGATCGGCTGCCTTGGAGGCGGAGACGGTGTCGGCGATTTCGGTGACGAAGCCCTGGAAGTTTTCGTTACGGGAAACGAAGTCGGTTTCGCAGTTGATTTCGAGAAGGATGCCGGATTTGGCGTCGTCGGAAACACGGGAGGTGATGACGCCTTCGTTGGCGGCGCGGTCGGTCTTGGTGGCGGCCTTCATGATGCCGCGCTCGCGGAGGAGCTTGATGGCGGCCTCGATGTCGCCGTTGGTTTCGTTGAGGACTTTCTTACAGTCCATCATGCCGGCGTTGGTCTTGTCGCGGAGTTCTTTGACGATAGAAGCAGTGATCATGAGCTGGGGAATAAACGGTGCGGTTTGAGAAAAAAGAGGCGGCCTATCTTGCGACAGGCCGCCCGGATAACGGGAAGGTCATGCCTTGCGGGCTGCCACCATGCCATCGACCAGGTTTTGGAGGATGATGCGGATGGAGCGGATCGCGTCGTCGTTTGCCGGAATCGGGTAATCGACCACGGATGGATCGGCGTTGGTATCAACCAGAGCGACGATCGGGATGTTCAGGCGGCGGGCTTCGGCGACGGCGATGGTCTCACGAGCGGAGTCCACGATGACGACGGCGTCCGGCTTTTTGTCCATGTCACGCACACCGCGGAGGTTGCGGAGGAGCTTTTCGCGCTCGCGGCCGAGAGCGGCGAGTTCCTTTTTGGACATGGCCTTGAACTCAGGTTGCTTCTCGATGTTTTCGAGATACTTGAGGCGCTCCACGGACTTGCGGACGGTGGTGCTGTTGGTGAGCATACCGCCGAGCCAACGGTGGTTGACGTAGAATTGGCCGGTAGCTTCAGCCGCTTCGCGGATGGCGTCTTGCGCCTGGCGCTTGCAGCCGACGAAGAGAACTTTTTTACCTTTGCCGGTGAGTTCGGCGAGGAAATCGGAGGCCTTGTCCAGTTGTTGGACGGTTTTTTCCAGGTTGATGAGGTAGATCCCGCTCTTGTCCTTCAGGAGGAAGGGCTTCATGCGCGGGTTCCATTTTTTGGTCTGGTGGCCGTAGTGGACGCCAGCGTCCACCATTTCAGAGATGAGTTCGTTAATCATTGATGGTAAGTGGTTTCTCGCCTTGATTCAGGACGAGCGATTGCTGAAAACCTGCCGCGTGAGGAGTCCCTTCGGGTGTTCGTTGGTGGATCGGCGGCTAAGAAGGGGCGGACGGATTAGGAAACTGGCGTTGGCTTGGCAAGCCAAACGTTGGAAAAAGGCGTGAGATTGATGGGCCGAAGTGGACGCCGGCGCTCCATTACGCCGGGCGGAGGAGATACCCGGCGACCCAGCCTTGCTGGGCGGATTCGTTTTGGCACCAGTGCCAGCCGTGGATTTGTTTGAGGGATTCGAGCTTGTCGCCGCGTTTTACGGTGAGAACGGAGGGGTCGAAGGCTTCGATGGCGGCGAAACGGCCTTCTCCGAGGGGTTCGAGGATGCTTTCGGGGACGTAGCCGTCGTTGCCATTATGATCGGTGGCCCAGACCCAGCCGGGCCAGGCGCGGTCGGCGGGACCGACGCTGATTTCATCGCCGGGAACGAGGTGGATCGGATCGCTGTCTTTTTCTTCGTAATCGGAATTCGCAATGAATGTGGCCATATAAAAAGGGAAAATGCCGATTTTCCGGGAAATGGCGAATCTTTGTTGATGTCACGCGATCAGGGACGGCGCGACTGCTTTACAAGTGGGTGGGAGATATGATTGAAATGGGAGCGCTGTTTTACCTCCCCACCTAATGTTTCGTCAGATTCGTCCCCCCGATCCTGACCAGGACCTCGTGTCGCGTGCCCAACAGGGCGATACGCGTGCTTTCGATGCCCTGATCCTGAAGTATGGCGACAAGCTTTATGGTCTCGTTTACCACATGACCGGCCATAAGGAAGATACGCATGATTTGCTGCAAGATGTCTTCGCGCGGGCGTATCAATCTCTGAGGAAATTCAAAGGGAACTCGTCGTTTTACACGTGGATCTATCAAATCGCGGTGAATCTGACGCTGAACTTTTTGAAAAAACGGAAACGCCGGGCCGGGGTGAGTTTGGATGATCCGGAATCGTTCATGCTGGATGATCCTTCGATGATCGATCCGGCGGCGGAGGTGAATCCGGAGCAGAAGGCGAGCTTGAACGAATTACAGAAAAAATTGAACGTCGCGCTGTTGAAGCTGTCAGATACCCACAGAATGGTGGTCACCTTGTTTGACGTTCAAGGCATGTCTCACGCCGAGATAGCCAAGATTACGGAAACGACGGAGGGCACGGTTCGGTCTCGTCTTCATTATGCCCACCAGCAGCTCCAGTCGGCTTTGGCCGATAGCTGGAAGGAACGATTTTAGAATTTTCCTTGCGGGCGGTATTGATATTTTGTAATTATTAATCGTAAACCGCAGTGAAACCATCGGTCGAACAAATCGGAAACTTGCTGGCCCTTCGGCGCGGGATGCGTCCGGAAGAAGGGTATTGGCAGGATTTTCTTTGTGAATTTCATCATCGCCAGCGTCAGCAAGCGGTGGAAAAGACCGGAGTTTTCGGCCATTTACAAACGGTCTTCGGTTGGTTGAGCGATCTTGGCCCGGCGAAGTGGGCCTATGGTGCGGGCGTTGCTTATGCGGCGATCACCGTGGCCTTTTTCCTGATTCCCAGGAATCAAACGGTCGAGCAAATGCCGATTTCTCCCGTGAAGCATGAAGTGGCGGCTCCTCCGGTTCCTGCGACGGAGCAGTTGAACGAGCTGGACTTGAGCCCCGAGGCCCAAGGCAAGCTCGGCGAACAGGCATTCTGATCCATTCAATCGGTGTAAAACGATGGAGGGAATGCCATGCCTATCGCGGCGCTGGCTGGTGCTGTGTGTGTCGATGCTCTGCGGAATGTGGAGTGTCGAAGGAGTGCGCGGGCAATCGTTGCAGACGGTATCCGGCTGGACGGTGAGGTTTCTGGAAACGGGAGAGACCGCGTCAGCTTCTCCGCTGGAGGAAGGAAATTTGTGGGTGGCGGTAGTCCCGGTGGGGCAATCAGGAGAATTGGTGGAACTGCGTAGCGGATTGAGGAATATGCCGGTCGTGTGGTCGGCCTTCGACCCGGTATCGCGGGTGTGGATCGGCCGGGCGGCGAGCGGAGCTTTGGAAACCAAGGCGTGTGCTTGGTCGGAGCGATCATCGTGGGAGGAAGGGGCTCCATTGAGTCATGCGGAGGGGGGTGGAAAGTTTCTCGGCCGGGTGAAGCAAATCGGAGGGAAGGTGCTGCCATTTGCTCTGATGAGGGTGGGTTTTCCAACGGATTGTCCTCCTGTGGGCTCGCCGCTTTTTGGAAAAGAAGGCCAAGTGATGGGTTTGTATTTTCAAAACGGCACGACACGGAACGAAGGCTATGCTTTGCCTGCGGCGGCGGTTTTGCGCGTGAAGCGGGATTTGGTGGCTTCGAAAAGGCTGAAGAAAGGTTGGTTGGGGCTGTCACTGAAACCGGAAAACGGCGTGCCGCAGGTGACGAAAGTGGAGGCGGGGTCACCGGCGGAGAAATCCGGGATTCAAGCGCTGGATCTGTTGCTGACGGTGGGGGGCCGACAGGTCAATGACTACGCGGATGCGGTGGATGCGTTTTTCTATCTTTCTCCGGGCGTGCCGACGCGGATGAAATTCCTGCGAGGCGTGCAGGAGTGGGAGGTCACCGTCACGCCGACGGAGCGTTGATGAGGAATAGACGGGATTTTCTTCGCAAGCCGATGTGGACATCAGCGGCCCCTTTTTCGCATGTCTAGGCACATGCCGCTGGTGCTCGCTTCCACATCTCCCCGCCGCCGTGAACTTCTCGAACGGGTGGGTTTGGTTTTCGAGGTGGTTTCATCTCCGGCGGAAGAGCTTCACGACGCATCGATGCTCCCGGCGGATTTGTGTGAGGTGAATGCGGAGCTGAAGGCGGCGGCGGTGTTTGCGCAGCGGCCAGATGCGACGGTGATCGGGGCGGATACGCTGGTTTTCATTGATGATGAGCCGCTTGGAAAACCGAAAGGCATGGAGGAGGCGCGGGAAATGCTGCGGCGCTTGTCCGGGCGGGTGCATCAGGTTTGCACGGGAGTGTGCGTGTTTTTCCCGGATGGCCGGAAAAAGCGGTTCCACGGGCTGACGGCGGTGCGTTTCCTTGAGTTGGGCGGTGAGGAAATCGACGCGTATTTTTCGCTGGTGAATCCGCTGGATAAGGCGGGCGCTTACGGCATTCAGGAACACGGAGAGCGGATCGTGGCGGAGATCGAGGGAAGTTTCGAAAATGTGATGGGATTGCCGGTCGATCTGGTGATCGAGGCCTTGCAGTAACGGGTGGAATCGGCGATGAATCCGGCATGGAAGCGCCGTATCGGTACCCGCTGATTTTCAATCCCAAGGCAAAGGGCCAGAAAGGGGATAAGACGCTGCGTTTCCTGATGGATCATGCGAACCACTTCGCGCTCTATGCGACGAATCACGGTGGCGAAGCACGGGAGCTGGCGGCGAAATTCGCGGCTGCCGGGGAAAAAGTGGTGATCGCCGCCGGGGGGGACGGCACCCTGAACGCGGTGGTCAATGGCCTCGCGGGATCTCAAACCGCGCTCGGCGTGCTTCCGGCGGGGACGATGAACGTGTTTGCCCGCGAGCTGGGGATTCCTTTCGGATCGTTGAAGAAGGCGTTCGATGTGATTCTCCGGGGCCACGTGCGGGAGATCGATTTGTTCGAAGGAAACGGGGCGCCGTTCATCCAGATGGCGGGTGTGGGATTCGACGCGATGGTGATCGAGGAAACCACGTGGGAGTCGAAGAAAATGCTCGGTCCGCTGGCGTATTTGCTGGCGGCGGTGAAGGTGCTCGGCGAACGCCCGCCGAAGATGGAGATCATTTGCTCGAACGGCCTGCGCGAGGAAGGCGTGGCGGTGTTGGCCGGGAATGGCTCGCTTTATGGCGGTCAGTTTCGCTTTTTCCGCAAGGCGGATAACAGCGACTCAAAAATCGATATTCTGGTCTTCAAGGAAGCGGGCTACAAACTGGTGCTGGATTCGCTGAAAGGTCTCGCGCTCGGAGGGATGGATCTTTCGGAATCAACGAGTTATCTTCAGTCGGAATCGTTTATTGTAAAAGCGGACCGAGAAGTGCCGATGGAGGTGGACGGCGAATTGGTCGGGCGGTTCCATGAAGTGAAATTCGCGGAATCCGCTCATCGCCTGCGGGTTCTGGCACCGGAAAATCCGGCGTCAGGGCATTTTGTCGATGCGGTGAAATCCCTGCTGCAATGGCCGAATCGTCCGGTGGAACTGCTTACTTCACCGGGGAAATGAAGCGGAAAAAGAAACGCGGATTTTTCGGATGGTGCTTTTTGATCGTGCTGCTGATCGGCGGCCTGGCGGCTGGTGTGGTGATTTACGCGAATCTCACGGCGGTGTGGGCTTCGCACGGGCGGCTTTTTACCGAGGTGGATCAGTTGCCGAAATCGAAGGTCGGTTTGGTTTTCGGAACGACCGACAAGGTGAATGGAAATGAAAATCCGTATTTCCGCTATCGGATCGATGCGGCGGTGCGGGTTTGGAAAGCGGGGAAAATCGACACGCTGATCGTGTCCGGCGACAACCGCAGCCGCTATTACAACGAGCCGGAAAAAATGCGGCAGGCGCTGGTGGAACGCGGCGTGCCGGGAGAGCGGATCGTGAGCGATTACGCCGGATTGCGGACGCTGGATTCCGTGGTGCGGGCGAAGGAGATTTTCGGAGCGACGGATTTGTTATTCATTTCCCAGCGTTTCCAGAACCAGCGGGCGATCTATCTGGCGAAGGCGAATGGGATCGATGCCCGCGGCTTCAACGCGCAGGACGTGATGATCCAATCGAGCATGAAAACCAAGGTGCGGGAAATCGGCGCGCGGGTGAAGATGTGGCTGGATGTGAATTTCCTATCCACCCGGCCGAAGCATCTGGGAGAGAAGGTGGAATTGCCAACTCATGCGGAGTGAGGCTTTGTATGTAGTCTAATCCTGCAGGGTGTCTTCTGGAGTGCTAGAAGCGAAGACGCCCTACAGGGTGAAACTACGAACGAAGAATTCGCGTTCCTGCGATGAAGTAATACAGCCCGGACCAGACGGTGAAAACGGCTGCCACCGCGCAGGGGTAGATCGGTGAAAACGGGACGATTTTCAGCATCACCCAGCCGAGGGCGAACATTTGGGTGACGGTGCAGACTTTTCCGCTCCAGTGCGGGGCGATTTTCACCTGCTTGTGCGCGCCGCCGCGCAAAATCCACAGGCCGAAGACGATCACGCAATCGCGCGCGATGACCAGCCACATGAACCACGAGGGAATGCGCCAGTCGTTCGGGCCCCAATCGACGTTGGCGAGCGTGACGATGGCGGAAAGCAGCAGGGTTTTATCCGCGAGGGGATCCATGAAGGCGCCGAAGGCCGAGTATTGGTTCCAGTGGCGGGCGATCCAGCCATCGACGGCATCGCTGACGGAGGCGAAAACGAAAATCCCGAGCGCGAGCCAGCGTTGCCATTCCTGCGGGTTTCCGGCCTGCACGGTGAGGCCGTAGCTGATGGCGACGGCAGCAAACACCGGCACCAGGCAAAGGCGCATCACGGTGATCTTGCTGGCGAGTGTCATGGTGGGATTGAAGTTATCCGTTATCGGTTGTCGGGAAAGAGTTGAGTCTGAGAATCTTCCTTTTAACTGAGAACTGATAACCTTTAACTCAATTCCATGAAACTTGAAATCGGTTCACAAGCTCCGGAATTTACCGCTCCGGTGGTGGGCGCGCCCTACCAAGACGGGGAAATGCTTTCCCTCTCCAGTCTGCGCGGCCGCACGGTGGTGCTGGTGTTTTACCCGAAGGACAGCACGCCGGGCTGCACGTTGCAGGCGTGTGCGCTGCGCGATGGTTGGGAGGATTTACAGGAAAAGGCGTCGGTTTTCGGCGTGAGTGTGGATTCGGAAAAAAGCCACCGCCGTTTCATCGAGAAGCACCAGCTGCCGTATCCGTTGATCGCGGATGTGGAGAAGCGGATCGTGGAGGCGTATGGCGTGTGGGTGCGGAAATCGATGTTCGGGAAGAAATACATGGGGATCGAGCGCTCGACGGTGGTGATCGGTCCGGATGGAAGAATCCGCGCGATTCTGGAAAAGGTCTCGCCGCTCGGGCATTTGAAGCAACTTCAGGAGGTGCTCGCTTGATCGTTCTTATTTCTTCTTTATTTTCGCCGAGCCGATGAGTTCAAAGCCCCGCATCAAACTTCCGCCCGGCCATGTGGTCGGCCCCGTGTTTGCGACGGGGAGTCTTGGCGTGGCGCTGGCGGGCGGCTTGTTCGCGCTGGGGGTGATTTCCCGATTGAATGACCGGGTGGCGGGTTTGCTGGAGCAATCCGGCGTCCACCATTTTCCGAGAGAGCTTCCGCCGTGGTCGGTGTGGCTGGCAACGGCGGTGATCGCTTACGGTTTGGCGGCGGTGATTCTGGAAGTGCCGTGTGCCTGGAGACGTGCGATTTTATGGGTGACGACGGTGTTGCTCGTGCTCGGATGGGCACCGGTGTTGGGATTGGCGGCGCATCAGCCGGAGATTTCCATGCCGTTGGTCGCGGCGCTTTGGTCCGGGCTTTGCGCGTTGGTTTACGCGAAAAACCATCGCATGCCGGTGGATGATGAACCTGCAACTCCTGTGGAAGCCGATGCCGAGAGCTGATTTTCCGGAACCGGTGAAAGCATTGATCGGCGAGTTGAAACGCTTGCCGGGCGTAGGCCCGCGCAGTGCGGAGCGGATGGCGGTGTGGCTTTTGCAAAACTCCAGAGCGACGCCGACGATTCTGGCGGCCGCGCTGGTGGAGGCTGAACAGCAAGTCCGCCCGTGCCCGGTGTGCGGATTTTTCGCGACGGAGCAGGGTTGTGATCCATGCGATGATCCGAAGCGGGATGACGGGCTGTTGTGCGTGGTCGAGCAGGCGACGGATGTGCTGCCGCTGGAACGGTCCGGGGTTTTTTCGGGCCGGTATCATTGTTTGGGCGGGAAATTGTCGCCGCTGGATCGCATTTCACCGGAGGATTTGAAGATTCCCGAACTGCTGAAGCGGATTGATGAGGCGGAGCGGGAAATCGAAGTGATTCTGGCGCTCGGCGCGGATGTGGAAGGCGAGGCGACGGCGAATTATCTCGCGGATTTGCTGCGCGGGAGAAACTGCCGGATCAGCCGCATCGCGCAGGGACTTCCTGCCGGGGGTGGCTTGGAGCATGCGGACGAGCTGACGCTGATGCGTGCGATGCAGGGCCGGAGGGGGGTTTGACTGGGAGCGCGGACTTTGGTCCGCTTCGTTTTGAAAGCTGGATTCTTCGGGGCGGACTGAAGTTCGCAGTCCCAGGTGGAGGTGCTTCCAGTGTAAAAAAGAGGCCATCGGAGCACCCACTCCGATGGCCAAGCTGAACAACTTCAAAGTATCCGAAAGACACCCTGACGCTGACAACTGCTGTTCACCCTTACATGAAAACACGAACTTTCGAACGAGTCTTCATGAGGTTTGACCTCGGTGTCTGAAAAACGTTCGAAATTTTTTCAGGCAAAATTTCATGGTCAACATCGGGCGCCCATGAGGGTTTCGGTGACGTCGTCCATGGTGATCCAGCCGATGGTGGCGGCGGATGAATCCTGTACGAGTGCGGCGATGTCGCGTTTTTCGAGGAAAGCGGCGAGAAGCTGGGTGAGCGAGGATTTCCCGTTGATGCGCTGGAGCGGGCGGAGGTAGGTGTGCCAATCGCTTTCATGGAGCGCCTGGTTCACCAGTGCGTCGCGGATGCGGAGATAGCTGTGGATGTTTTGCAGCGAGCCGTCGGAGCTGACGGGGTAGCTGCGGTGGATTTTCGGGCCGGAGGCGCGGAGGTTTTCTTCGAGGGATTTGCGTTCGTCGAAAACGATGACGGCATCGGCGGGGACCATCACGGTTTGCACGCGGCGGGCGGAGAGGGTGGCGGCGTGGATGATGATGATTTCCTCCCGGCTGTGGATGGATTGCTCGGCGCGGGCGGCTTCGACGAGGGTGATGATGTCGAGGATGTGGTTGCGGTCTTTGTTCTCCACTTTGGTTTTGGGCCGCAGGAGCTGGGAGAAACGGTCCATCAACACCACGAGCGGATGGGAAATCCGGAGCATCCATTCGAGCGGACGCAGCAGGGGGACGGCGAGCCGTTGCGAGTAGTGGACGCCGAGGATTTTCGGGGCGAGCTCTCCGAAAAACAGCAGCGCGATGGTGAGGATGACGGAGTAGAGCCAGAGCCAGCGGTTGCCGAATTGATCGACGAAAAGCGCGCCGGTGAGGGTGGCGAGGCCGGTGTTCGACAGGGTGTTGAAAATGAGAATCGCGGCGATGGGCCGTTCGATTTTCGATTTCAGGGCGAGCCAGCGGCCCGCATGCGGGATGCCGCGGGTTTCCTTCAGTTTCAGGTCCAGCGGGTTGAGGCTGATCAGCGTCACCTCGATGATGGCGCAGATGAAGGAAACGAGGATGAGCGCGAGGGAAAGTAGAACGAGAAGGGTGGGGATCATAAATGCGGAATGATAGCCGGATGTTCGGGGTAAGGGATGGACTTCCTTCCCCGACAGCCTTGGCTGACACGCCGTCGGTGGGAATCAGTGCTGATTCGGGACGAAGGTTTCATCGGGTATGGGGATGCGGATGGCGATCTCGTCCCCGATATCGAGGGCGAGTTCGTCGAGTTGCTTCCGGGAGAGTTCGACGTCGAGGAATTGCCCGTCGTTGAGCCGGGCGGTGAGCGAGGCGACGGGACCGGCGGAAAACACATGGGTCACGCGGGCGAGGAGGTCGGTGGCACTGTTGTATTCGGCGGCGAAGAGCACCTCGATTTCGTGGGGGCGCACGTATTGAAACGGTTTTTCCGAGGAGGAGAATTTGTTCACGTTGCCGAGGAATTCGTAAACGAAGGGACTTTTCGGGCGGTCGTAAACGATTTGTGGTTTGCCGATCTGTTCGATGCGGGCGTTGCGCATGACGACGACCTGGTCGGCGAGTTCGAGGGCTTCTTCCTGGTCGTGGGTGACGAAGAGGGTGGTGAGGCCGATTTCATCGTGGAACTGGCGGAGCCAGCGGCGGAGATCCTTGCGGACCTGGGCATCGAGCGCGCCGAAAGGTTCGTCGAGAAGCAGGACTTTCGGCTTGATGGCGAGGGCGCGGGCGAGGGCGACGCGTTGGCGCTGGCCGCCGGAAAGTTCGTGGGGGCGGCGTTTTTCGAGGCCTTCGAGTTTCACGAGGCGGAGGAGTTCGGAAACGTGGGCGCGGACTTCGGATTTCGGCGGGCGCTTGGAACGGGGCAGCACGCTGAGGCCGAAGGCGATGTTGTCCGCCACGGTCATGTGCTTGAAGAGCGCGTAGTGCTGGAATACGAAACCGACGCCGCGTTTTCCGGCGGAGATCCTGCTCACGTCTTCGCCGTGGAATTTGATCTGGCCGGGGCCGTCATCGGCGAATTCAAGGCCGGCGACGATGCGGAGAAGCGTGGTTTTTCCCGAACCGGAAGGCCCGAGAAGGGCGGTGAGGGAGCCATTGGGCACTTCCAGATTAACGTCTTGCAAAGCAGCGTAGGAGCCGAAGGTCTTGCTGATGGACTGGATGGAAATGGACATGAAGGAAAGGGGATTAGGAGATTGGAAAATTTGAAGTTGGGGGACGAATGATGAATCGCTCGTATCTAATGTCCTTTTGCGGAATGGCCGGAGAAGTGCTCGACGACGCTCTTGAGGCCGAGGGTGACGAGGGCGAGCAGGGCGAGCAGGGTGGCGCAGGCGAAGGCGGCGCTGAATTGATATTCGTTGTAGAGCACTTCGATGTGGAGGGGCAGGGTGTTGGTTTTGCCGCGGATGTGGCCGGAGACGACGGAAACGGCGCCGAATTCTCCCATGGCGCGGGCGTTGCAGAGCAGCACGCCGTAGAAGAGACCCCATTTGATGTTCGGCAGGGTGACGCGGAAGAAGATGTGCCAACCGCGCGCGCCGAGGGTGACGGCGGCTTCTTCCTGATCGGAGCCCTGGGTTTCCATGAGCGGGATGAGCTCGCGGGCGACGAAGGGGAAGGTGACGAACACGGTGGCGATGATGATGCCGGGGGTGGAGAAGATGATTTTCGGATTCGCCAGCCATTCGGAGAGGCCTTGGAAAAAGAAATCGAGGCCTTCGTATTGGGCGAGATTGGCGGTGAATTCGGCGGCGGGTTTCAGGAAATCCGCGAAAGCTTCGGGTGGAATCCAGCCGTGCGATCCGAAGATCATCACCCAGACGAGACCGGCGATGACCGGGGAGACGGCGAAGGGAAGATCGATGAGCGAGAGGAGAAACGCGCGGCCCTTGAAGCGGAATTTCGTCACCAGCCACGCAACGGCGATGCCGAAGAGCGTATTGAGCGGGACGGAAACTCCGGCGGCGATGAGCGTGAGTTTGATCGCGGAGAGCGCGACTTCTTCATACAACGAGGCGAAGAAAACTTCCCAGCCACGGCGGAGGGCTTCCGCGAATACGGCGAAGAGCGGCAGGAGCAGGAAGAGAGAAAGAGCGCCGAGGGCGAGCAGGATCAGGAGTAAACGGACGGGGCCGGACTCGGTGGTAACACGTTGGGGGTGTGCCATGGTTTTTCAGCGGTTTTGCCAATCGAGGCGGCGTTGCAGGAGATTGATGAGGAAAAGCAGGGAGAAGGAGATGACGAGCATGCCGGTGGCGATGGCCGCGGCGGCACCGTAGTGGTATTGCTCGAGCTGGGCGACGATGAGGAGTGGCAGGATTTCCGTTTTCATCGGCAGGTTTCCTGAAATGAAAATCACCGAGCCGTATTCTCCGATGGCGCGGGCGAAGGCGAGGGTGAAGCCGGTGATCAGCGCGGGGACCAGCAGCGGGAAAACCACGCGGCGGAAGGTGGTCCAGCGGTTCGCTCCGAGCACGGCGGCGGCTTCCTCGATGTCCAGCGTGAGATCTTCCAGCACGGGCTGCAAGGTGCGCACGACGAAGGGAAACCCGATGAACGTGAGGGCGATGAAGACTCCGGTGGGATTGTAGGCGGCCTGGATGCCGATTTTTCCGAGCCATGCGCCGATCCAGCCGTTCGGCGCGTACATTTGTGTCAGGGTGATGCCGGCGACGGCGGTGGGCAGGGCGAATGGCAGGTCAACCATCGCATCCAGCACGCGTTTGCCGGGGAAATTGTAACGGACGAGCACCCAGGTGACGAGGAGTCCGACGACCACGCTGACGGCGGCGGCGGCGGCGCTGGCTCCGAACGTGAGTTTCGCCGCCGCGATGATGCGCGGAGAGCGCAAGAGGTCCCACCATTCCTGCCATCCGATGCTCGCCGACTTGAGGAACAAGGAGGCGAGAGGAATGAGAATGATGACGCTCAGGTAAAAGATGGTGAAGCCAAGAGAGAGCCCGAAGCCGGGGATGACGCGTCGTTTTGACATGAAACCTGGAGTTTGATGAATTAGTTCGGGGTGTAAATCTGATCGAAGATGCCGCCGTCCGCGAAGTGGGTGGCTTGAGCTTTTTTCCATCCGCCGAATTCTTCGTCAATCGTGACGAGTTTGATGTCGCGGAAGCGATCGGCATATTTTCTGGCGACTTCAGGATTGCGCGGACGGTAGAAGTGTTTTCCGGCGAGGTCCTGGCCTTCCGGTGTGTAGAGGAATTCGAGGTATTTCCTGGCGATTTCCGAGGTGCCTTTTTTTTCGGCGTTTTTGGTGACGACGGCGACGGAGGGCTCGGCGAGGATGCTGAGCGAAGGGTAGACGATCTCGGTCTGGCCGGGGAATTCTTTTTCGATCAGGTAGGCTTCGTTTTCCCAGGAAAGGAGCACGTCACCGATGCCTCGTTGGGCGAAGGTGGTGGTGGAGCCGCGGGCACCACTGTCGAGAACGGGGACGTGGCGATAGAGATCGGTGATGTATTCCTTCGCTTTTTGGTCGTCGCCGTGGTGGGTGTGGCGGGCCCAGGCCCAGGCGGCGAGGTAAGCCCAGCGGGGAGCGCCACCGGTTTTGGGGTTGGGGGTGATGACCTTGACGTCACCTTTGACGAGATCCTGCCAGTCTTGCACGTTCTTCGGGTTCCCTTTGCGGACGACGAAGACGATGGTGGAGGTGTAGGGCGAGCTGTTGCTGGGGAGCTGGGTTTGCCAGTCGGCGGGAACCAGATTGCCTTTGTTATGAAGCATATCGATGTCCAGCGAGAGGGCGAGGGTGGCGACGTCGGCTTCGACGCCGTCGATGATCGAGCGGGCCTGCTTGCCGGAGCCGCCGTGGGATTGCTCGATTTTCACGGATTGGCCGTGTTCTTTTTCCCATTGTTTGGAAAACGCTTCGTTCACTTCCACGTAAAGCTCGCGCGTCGGATCGTAGGAAACGTTGAGCAGGGAAACAGGGGGCAGCTTGGCGGCGGCGGTTTGTTTCTTTTTGCAGGATGTCGCGGTGAACAGAAGAGGGAGCAGCAGGAGGAGGGAAAGAGGCGTTTTCATGAATGGGATCGGTTTGAAAAAGAAAATGCCCCGCGATTTTGAGGATTCGAAAATCGCGGAGCGTAGCAACCACTAGGAAAGATTATGGCTTGTAGATTTGGTCAAACACGCCGCCGTCCGAGAAGTGGGTTTTCTGGGCGTTGGTCCAGCCGCCGAAAGCGCCGTCGATGGTGACGAGTTTCAGTTTCGGGAAGATGTTGGAATACTTCTCGGCGATTTTTTCATTACGCGGGCGATAGTAGTTTTTCCCGGCGATGTCCTGGCCTTCATCGGAGTAGAGATACTCGAGGTAGGCGCGGGCGACGTCGGTGGTTCCTTTCTTCTCGGTGTTTTTCTCGACCACGGCGACCGGCGGCTCGGCGAGGATGCTGAGCGAAGGGTAGACGATCTCGGTTTTACCGGGGAATTCCTTTTCGATCAGGTGGGCTTCGTTTTCCCAGGAGAGGAAAACATCGCCGATTTCACGCTGGGCGAAGGTGGTGGTGGAACCACGGGCTCCGGTATCGAGAACAGGGACGTTCTTGAAGAGGCTGGTGATGTAGTCTTTGACCTTGGCTTGATCGCCACCGAATTCCTGCTCGGCCCATGCCCAGGCGGCGAGATAGTTCCAGCGGGCGCCGCCGGAGGTTTTCGGGTTCGGGGTGATGACTTTCACGTCAGGCTTGATGAGGTCCGCCCAGTCTTTGACTCCCTTCGGATTTCCTTTGCGGACGACGAAGACGATGGTGGAGGTGTAGGGCGCGCTGTTTTGCGGCAGCTTGGTTTGCCAATCCGCAGGGATGAGTTTGCCGTTTTTCTCAAGCACGTCGATATCGCCGGAAAGGGCGAGGGTGACGACGTCCGCTTCAAGGCCGTCGATCACGGCGCGGGCTTGCTTGCCGGAGCCGCCGTGGGATTGGGTGATGGTGACGTTCTGGTTTTTTTCCTTTTTCCAATGTTCCGCGAACTTCGCGTTGAACTCGGCGTAGAGTTCGCGGGTCGGATCGTAGGAAACGTTGAGCAGGGAAACGTCTTTCAGCTGGGCGGTGGGGGCAGCTTCTTTTTTCTTGCAGGAAGTCGCCGCCAGCAGAAGGGGTAACGTCAGGAGGATGCTTAGCGTTGTTTTGGCTTTCATGAAGTAATGCGATTACTGGAGGAATGTTCAGAAGGAGAAGCGGACGCCGGTGAGGTAGGTGAAGCCGTCATAAGCATCGGTGGAAGGGCCATCGAGCTTGGCGTATTCGGCTCCGGCCAGTACCTTGAGCTTGTCGCCGTAGATGAAGTACTGGGCGCCGAGGTAGAAGGCGTTGTAGCTATCGCCACGACCGCTTGAGACGGCGACGCCTTTTTCGTAACGGGATTGTGTGATGACTCCGGCGTCCCCATTGCTGTGTGCGTAGGAGTAACGGCCGACGAGCTGGAGCTTTTTCGGGATGATGTCGTAGGTCGGCTGGATGTAGAAGCCGAAGACGTCCGAGTTTTTTCCATCACCGCCGGTGGCGTAGAAGCCTTCGAACACGATGGCCGCGGCGTCTTGTTTCACCCAGAAGGTGGTGGAGAGGATGTCGTCGTAACGGGCGAGTACGAGATCGTCTGCTTCGCGGTTGCTGTGGAGCCAGTCCAGGCGGAAGTCCGCTTTCTCGGTCCCGAGCAGGGATTTGAAATCGTAGCCTACGCCGAGAGTGGTGGAGGTGCCGCCGTCGAGTTCGCCCCATTCGCCGTCTCCCCAGGCTCCGGTGCCGCCGGTGGTGGATGGAGTGTCGTTGGCGTAAATACCGGCACGGTAGCTGAAATTGTCATATGTACCTTCCGCGGTGATGGCGGTGGCGCGGTTGATGTTGAGCTGGTTGAAGATCTGGGAGCGCTCGAAAGTCGGCTGGGTGTTGGTGGATTCCAGCCAGTCGTATTGGGCGATCAACGGCTTGGTTTTACCGACGGTGAGGCTGAATTCCTTGCTGGGTTTCCACCGGATGTAGGCGTCCACCAGGCCGTCGTAAATATCCTCGAAGCCGTCATTGCTTTGGAAGTCCACGCGCACTTCCACTTTCTTTTCGAAAAGTTTCGCATCGAAACCAAAGCGGGAGCGGCGGTCTTCCCAGTGGTCGTTGTTGCCCTGATCGGCGTCGACTTTATAATACTGGCCTTGATAACGTCCCCGGAGTTTGAACTCCTGGATGTAAGGGTTGCTATTGTCCTTATAAAGCGTGGCCAGCGCCCAAGCTTCGTCGAAGGCGGATGCTTCGGAGCTTTGGCTCGCGGGCGCGGTATCTTGTCCCGCATGTGCCAGAGCGGGAAGTGTGGCAGCGATCACGGCGGCTGCGGTGAGGGAGCGACGATAATGGATGGTTGTATTGCTTGCTTTCATGTTTCAATGGGGGCGGCCGCGTCCGGTGTTCCGGTAGGCGCTCGGAGGATGGTCTCGGTAAATCCCTCCGCTCGGGCGGTGGAGAAAGGGGTGGAAAATGATGGGAAAGCACGACACTCCGCAGCCAATGGCGGGAAGAGCTTCCGAACCCGGAGTGTCGATGCCCGGCGGTAACGAAACCGGGCTGGTCTTTCGCGTGAAGTTGGCGGAGAACCAACGATGACAAAGTGATCAGCGCCGTCCGGTCACCTCTTCGCGGGGGGTGATAAAACGGGTTTTTTCAATGCTTTCGACTTGAGTGACCCTGCCGTCGTGGACTGTGATATGGACGGAGCCGTAACGAAGGCCCGCGACATTTTTGCGGACAACTTCCAGCCATTCGGTGGAGGCTCCGTCATGTTGGAGGCGGTCAGTGGAGCTGGTCGTCATGAAGTTGGGTGGTGGTGGCGAGTTGGGAGAGTCCTGCGAGGAAGCCATCGGCGGGGTCGGCCTTGCGTTTCGCGTTGGGACTTTTGGCTTGGAATGTTTCCGGGTTGGCGAAGGGGGGGATGATGCCGTCGCGGCGCATTTTACGAAGTGTGACATCAACGACTTGGGCGACGGTGTAGCGGTCGAGGATGGCGGCGATGGCGTTGCGGACGTCGATCATCACCATCCGCAGCCCGCAGTGGTCCTCGTCCGGGCACGTGCAAGGTTGATAGGCGTTTTCACTGGCGCAGCAGATCGGGGCCAGGCGCCCGTCCATGAGGCGGACGAGGTCTCCGATGCGGATTTCATCCGCAGGCTTGGACAGAGTGTAGCCGCCGAATTTGCCGCGGTGCGTTTCCACCAAGCCCGCTTCGCGCAGTTCCTGTAGGATGCGCTCGACGAATTTCAAGGGCAGGCGGTTCGCCTCGGCGAGTTCGGAACCGGAAACCGTTGTGCGACCTACCTCGGAGGCGATGCCGAGGTTGATGGTGGCGCGGAGGGCGTATTCAGCTTTTTTGGAAAGGTGCATTCGGTTATCTGGAGGAATTTGTATGGATTTGGCGGGTGATTGCCAAGGAGAAAATGATGCTCCCGCAACATGGGTTCCGCAAGTTGCTGGTTTTGTGTTGCTTGGGAAGGGGAAAAAATCACTTAATCCATGATTAAATTGCTAATCATGGTAATCATTTGATGAAATGCCCGATTTAAAAGGGAATTCAAAGGGTGGAAATAGAAGGTTGACGGGTGGGGGTGTGATGTCGGGTGGTTTTTTGATGATTGGTGCGAAATCCACCAAGTATTACTAGACGATCCAATCTATACCATGTAGTGGGAGTCAAAGGCTCGGTAACGGACGGATTCGAAAGTCCCAAGCCTCCGCGCTTTTCCTGCTTCAAACTTTTACCCGATTCATCCATGTCAGAAGAAATTTTTCCAGTAGCCGTCATTGGCGGCGGATTCAGCGGAACCGTGACAGCGATCCACTTGTCGAGACGTCTGGCGGGGGTTCCGGTTTTCCTGATCGAGGAGCGCGCGGAGGCGGGGCCCGGCTTGGCCTATCAGGATGTTGATCCTTCCTGTCTGCTGAATGTGCAGGCCGGCGGTATCAGTGCTTTTCCGAAAGATCCCGGCCATTTCCTGCGGTATGCGCGTGAGGTGTTAGGCGACGGGGTGATGGCCGAGGATTTTCTTCCCCGCAAGATTTACGGGGAATATCTCAAGGAGATTCTGCGGGAGGAGCGGGCGAAAAATCCGCTGTTGCAGGTGGTCCGCCGCCGGGTGGTGGATGTGAATGGTTCCGCGGACCATTCTTCGGCGAAAGTGGTTTTTCAGGATCATTCCTCGATTTTGGCATCCGCCGTGGTCTTGGCGACCGGGAACCAAGGTTCGGCGTTTTCCGCTTCGGTGTGGGCGGGTTATACGATTTCCGCGAGGGATTCCGCGCTTCTGCCGAAGACCGACGAGGATCGGGAGTTGTTGGTGATCGGCACCGGATTGACGATGGTGGATGTGGTGCTGGATCTCGACCGCCGCGGGGTCGCGAAAAAAATCCACGCGATTTCCCGCAACGGCTTGCTGCCGCAGCCTTACAAGCAGCCAGTGACCATCGATGTGCCGGATCTCGACCACCTGCCGGATTCGAACCTCCGGAAAAGCGTTCGCCTTTTCCGCAAGGCCATCGCGGACCGGGTGGCGGCCGGCGGTTCATGGCAGGATATTTTCGCGGTGATCCGCACGTCCACTCCCTCTTTGTGGCAGGAGTTGACGGCGAAAGAGCGCGCGAAATTCCTGCGGTTACTCAGTCCTTTCTGGGAAGTGCACCGCCACCAATGCCCGCGTGAAACCCGGGATCGGATTGATCAGCTGATTGATTCCGGCAAGTTGGTGCTGCACCGCGGCACTATCGTTTCCGTGGTGAAAAAAGAGGAAAAACTGCGCATGGGATTGGCCGCCAAAAACCGCGGGGAAGCGGCCCGCTGGCTGGAGGTGGATCGCATCATTGATGCCACCGGGCCCGCGCGCGATCTGGCGGGAGCGGATCATCCGTTGATCCAAAATCTCCTGCGCCGGGGCTTTTTGAAATCCGATGTCCACCGGCTTGGGGCCGAAGTGGCGCCGGATTATCGTGCGATCGGCCGGGATGGCGGCCCTTCGGGGTGGTTGTTCGTCGTGGGGCCGATGTTGCGCGCCCGTTATTATGAAGCGACGGCGGTGAACGAGCTGAGGCTGCATGCGGCGGCAGTGGCGGCGCGGGTTGAAAGCCTGCTGCGGAACCGCGGGCTTTTCCATGGAGAAAATCTCGAAGACGAAGATGCCCTTGTTTTCGGGTGATGGTGAGAGGGCGTCGCCGGACGAGGTAAAGTCCATCAAAAGATCCCCCTTATCCCATTCCTACCTGGAAGTTTGGAATTGTTATATGATTGACGGCTTGCCCTGAATCAGGCAATGATCCCCGACCTTTTTCCAAAGGCACGCGAGCTGGCAAAAGCAGCGGATTTTGAAACGCATCCCACCATCGGCGCGACCCCCACGAAGGGAGCCGCTGACGGATCATCACCCAAGGTGCGGATTTTCCGGTATATCGGAAAATCCCGCGTCCTCATATCATCGAAACTACCAATACTGACTCATGAGCCAGACGAATCATTATCCTTCGGGCCTCAGCCTGAGCGCTGAAACCGCGCGCAATCTCGCCAACGCCACCGTCACCCCGCCGCAGTGGGATGACATCACGCCACGCTGGCTGCACATTCTCCTTCCATGGGTGGATGTCGATGGCGGGGTGTATCGCGTCAACCGCGTGAAGCGGAAAGAAAACGGC
This sequence comes from Luteolibacter sp., assembly GCA_047605125.1. Classification (GTDB taxonomy): domain Bacteria; phylum Verrucomicrobiota; class Verrucomicrobiia; order Verrucomicrobiales; family Akkermansiaceae; genus Luteolibacter. The sequence goes on along the minus strand of JASGGK010000001.1, from coordinate 85,835 downwards.
GTCGCCGTCGAGCTTCTCACCGTTGACGATGGCGAGCCGAAGCTGCCAACCACCTTCGTCGATTACGAAAATGATCCGCACGAATACCATCTCAGCTCGATCCAGACGGTGCTCCACACGCACACTCGCGTGACCGATCTTTACTCGAACGCCGTGGACCAACTCCGCGAGCAAGTCCGCCTTACCGTGGAAGCCGTGAAAGAGCGCGAGGAAGCCGAGCTGATCAATCACCCGGAATTCGGCCTCGCCAACATCGTCGCGGATTCCCAAACGATCAAAACCCGCAAGGGGACTCCGACGCCGGATGACCTCGACGAACTCATCAAGCTCGTCTGGAAAAAGCCTGCCTTTTTCCTCGCCCACCCATACGCCATCGCAGCCTTCGGACGTGAAGCGACCCGCCGTGGCGTGCCGCCTCCCACCGTCACGCTCTTCGGCTCGCCGTTCATCACCTGGCGCGGCATCCCGCTCATCCCGAGCAACAAGCTGGCCATTGATGAAAACGGCAAGACCAGCATCCTCCTGCTCCGCGTCGGCGAGAAACAGCGCGGCATCGTCGGTCTGCAAAAAGCCGGCGTCACCGGTGAAATCGAGCCGGGCCTTTCCGTGCGCTACATGGGCACGAACGAGCACTCCATCGCTTCCCACCTCGTGACCCGCTACTTCTCCGTCGCCAAACTCGGTGACGACGCGATCGCCCGCCTCGACGACGTTTCGATCAACAATTACCACGAATATGTCTAACCCACGTCTTACCCCCGGCTTGCCTGCGCAGGCTGATGCGGGGACGGACGATCCCCTGGGCTTAGGGCTGATCTCACGGCTGGCGAATGAATTTTTCTCCAGCCGCCCGGATCAAACCCCGTCCATCTCCGATATCCCTGTCTCGCTGCCGACCACCGTCGCAGGCGCTCCCGCGCATGTGCCGACGGCTCCCGTCAGTCCGGCATCGCCCGCTCCGGCGGCGCCTGCCGGGACATCGAGCCAGATCGATCTATCAGGAGGTTTCCCGTCTTCGCATTCGCCGGACGCTCCGCCTCCGGTGCATCCGAAGGTCGTCGGCGCCGAGCCGGAACCGGTGAAACAGAGCCATGAAACGCCGCAAGGAGGGCATCGCCATGGTTCTCCGGACTCATATGAATTCGGCGAGCCGCACGATTTCTCGAAAAGCTTCACCCCGCGTTCTCCCGAGCGCGAGTCGGGTCATGCCTTCGAGCTTCCTGTCGAAACTCCGTACTACTTCCTCGAAAACGTCCAATTCCTCGAACCCGTCGCGGTTTCTCCGAACGGCGGCTTCGATGTGGAAGGCGTGCGCAAGGATTTCCCGGCGCTCCATCAGCGCGTCAACGGGCATCCCTTGATCTGGCTGGACAATGCGGCGACGACCCACAAGCCGCAGAGCGTGCTGGATGCGACGTCCGGTTTCTATGGTCGGGATAATTCGAACATCCACCGCGCGGCCCACACCTTGGCCGGGCGATCCACGGATTTGTTCGAATCCGGCCGGGAAAAAGTCCGCCAATTCCTCGGTGCGGGTGATGCGAAGGAAATCGTGTTCGTCCGCGGCACCACGGAAGCGATCAACCTCGTCGCGCAGAGTTACGGAAAACAGAACATCGGCGAAGGCGACGAGATCATCCTCAGCCAGCTCGAACACCACGCGAACATCGTGCCATGGCAGCTTCTCGCCGCGCAAACCGGTGCGAAACTCCGCGTGATTCCGGCGAACGATCGCGGCGAACTCATCATCGAGGAGCTTCCGAAGCTCTTCAGCGATCGCACGAAAATCGTCTCCGTCACCCACGTTTCCAACGCGCTGGGAACGGTGAACCCGGTCGAGCAAATCATCGCCATCGCCCACAGCTTCGGCGTGCCGGTGCTGGTGGATGGCGCGCAATCGACTCCCCACATCCCGATCAACGTGCAGGCGCTGGATGCGGATTTCTACGTGTTCTCCGGCCACAAGGTTTTCGGACCGACGGGCATCGGCGCGCTTTATGGGAAATCCCAACTGCTCGAAGCCATGCCGCCATGGCAGGGTGGAGGCCACATGATCAAGGACGTGACCTTCGAACGGACGGTCTATAACAGCGCTCCGGAAAAATTCGAAGCGGGGACGCCGGACATCGCGGGCGTCGTCGGTCTCGGTGCGGCGATCGACTACATGTTCAGTGTCGGCATTCCCGCGCTGGCCGCGTATGAACACTCGCTGCTGGAATATGCGACGGCTGAAATGGCGTCCATCCCCGGCATCCGCCCGATCGGCACGGCTCATAACAAAGCCAGCGTGCTCGGCTTCGTGATTCCCGGAATCGATAACTTGAAGATCGCGAAACACCTCGATCAACAAGGGATCGCCGTCCGCGCCGGCCACCACTGTGCCATGCCCGCGTTGCGTCACTTCGGTGTCGAGAGCACCGTCCGCCCGTCGCTGGCATTCTACAACACGCATGCCGAGGTCGATGCCCTCGTGCGCGCGCTGCACCAGATCGCCCGCCGCTGAATCCAGGGAAGTTCCGTCATGATCGACATCGATATTCCAGACTTCGGAGCGTTTTCGCTGAAACACCTCGTGCTCGATTACAACGGCACGCTGGCCCTCGACGGCCATTTGTTGCCGGGAGTGCGCGAGGTGCTCGGCGCGCTCGCGCCCTTGCTGGATATCCATGTCGTCACGGCGGATACTTTCGGGCTGGCGGAAAAATACCTCTCCAGCCTGCCGCTCGCGCTTACGGTGCTGCCCGCCGGATCACAGGCGGCGGCGAAGGCGGCGTTTGTCGAAACCCTCGGCGCGGCTTCCGTGGTCGCGATCGGCAATGGCCGCAATGACCGGCAGATGCTCGCCGCCGCGGCGATTGGCATTCTGATCATCCAGAAAGAAGGCGCCTCCGCCGCGACCTTGGCCTCCGCCGACATCCTTTCATCCAACATTCTCGACGCGCTCGATCTGCTGCGTCACCCGAAGCGCTTCATCGCCACGCTTCGCTCCTGATTTTTTCAACACCCCGATGGAATCCACGCTGATTCGCATGAGTCCTCCACCTCCTTCTCCAGCCACGCCCTTTTACGACGGGATCGCGAAAAAAATGATCTCGTCCTATCAGAGTTTCGGCGGTCTCAACCACAGCGAATCGCTGAATTTGCCCTCGAAACACGCGGTTGGGGAAATCTGCGAAGGCCTGCTACAACTGCTGTTTCCCGGTTTCCATGACAAAGACGTGATCGATGTCGAGCACCTGCCCGAGCTGACTTCCCGCCGTCTTCAGGACGTCATCGGCCGCCTGGAGGATCAGGTGCGGAAAAGCGTGCGCATCGGCGATCCCCAGCGCCCGACCGGGAAAACCACGCCGATCATCCAGAAGTTTTGCAAAGCGCTCCACATCGTCCGCGAAGTACTCGTGACTGACATCGAGGCCGCTTACAACAATGACCCTTCCGCCCGCAGCCACGAGGAAATCATTCTCTCCTATCCCTTCATCGAGGCCATTTCCATCCAGCGTCTCGCGCACCGTTTGTTCCGTGCGGGAGCGCCGATGATTCCGCGCATGATGACCGAGTGGGCGCACAGCCGCACCGGCATCGACATCCATCCCGGAGCCAGCATCGGCGCGCATTTCTTCATCGATCACGGCACCGGCGTCGTCATCGGCGAGACCTGCAAGATCGGCAATCACTGCAAGATTTACCACGGCGTCACCCTCGGCGCGCGCACCTTCATCAAGGACGAGGCCGGCCACGTGATCAAGGGCCTGAAACGCCATCCGAACCTCGGCGACAACGTGACGATCTATCCGAATTCCACGATTCTCGGCGGAGAAACCGTCATCGGCTCGAACTCGACGATCGGCGCGAACGTGTTTCTCATGCACAGCATTCCGCCGGATTCCCTGGTGATCTACGAAGAAAAAAACCTCTCGATCCGCAGCAAGGTAAACCGCACCGATTCCACTTCCAACGCGGACCTCACCTGGTCCATTTAAAGTTTGCTGGTTTTCAGTGTTCAGTTTTCAGCGGGAAAAGAAACGAAAACGAAGCAATCTTTCTGAAAACTAAACACTGAAAACTTACAACTCATGAATTACGGCATCGATCACCACGTCGGCAACACGCCGCTTATCCGCCTGAAAAAACTTTCGGAGCTGACCGGCTGTGAAATCCTGGCCAAGGCGGAATTCATGAATCCCGGCGGCTCCGTGAAAGACCGCGCGGCGCTCGGCATCATCAGGCAGGGCGAGCGCGATGGATTGCTCAAACCCGGCTCCACCATCATCGAAGGCACGGCGGGAAATACCGGCATCGGCCTCACCGTGATCGGCCAGGCGCGCGGTTACAAAAGCGTGATCATCATTCCGGAAACCCAGGCACCGGAAAAAATCGCCCTCCTGCGCGCGCTCGGCGCGGAAGTGATTCCTGTTCCCGCCAAGCCTTACAGCGATCCCGGAAACTACAACCACATCGCCGCCCGGCTCGCCGCGGAGAACGGTTGGTTCTGGGCGAACCAGTTCGACAACGTCGCCAACCGCCAGGCGCACATCGACACCACCGGCCCGGAAATCTGGGAACAAACGAACGGCAAGGTGGACGCCTTCGTTTCCGCCGTCGGCACCGGGGGAACGCTCGCCGGAACATCGATTTTCCTCAAAAGCAAAAACCCGGAAATCCACACCGTTTGCGCCGATCCCTATGGGGCCTCGATGTGGGGCTGGTTCACCCAAAAGAACCTCGATCTCGATGACGGAGATTCCTTCGCCGAAGGCATCGGCCAAGGACGCGTGACGAAGAATATCGAAAACTTCGAAGTCGATCACGCCTACCGCATCGACGACAAACTCGCGATTTCGATCCTCTACCAACTCCTGCGCGAGGAAGGGATTTTCCTTGGTCTTTCCAGCGGCATCAACATCGGCGGCGCCCTCCGCTACGCCCAGGAACACGGCCCCGGAAAAACCATCGTCACCATCCTCTGCGACACCGGCCAGAAGTATCAGTCGAAACTCTACAACCCGGAATGGCTGAAAGAAAACGATCTGGAGCCGGTGGCTTTGTAAGGGGGGCGGACGTCTCGTCCGCCTTTTTCCAATGATGGACGAGGACGTCCATCCTCCCCATTCCGGTCTTATCTTGTCATTTACCGGGCATGGAATGACGCGGTTTTGACTTCTCGGGGGTTCAGGAAGAAAAGAAGGCCATGGATTCCTCATGGATTCACCCACGCGAAGAACTCGTCGCCACCATGCGGCGGATTTACCAATACCACATGACCACCACCTCGGGTGGCAATCTTTCCATTCTGGACGAGGACGGCAGCATCTGGATCACCCCGTCACGGGTCGACAAGGGAAACTTGGTTTCCTCGGATATCGTCCGGGTTCATCCGGATGGCCGGATCGAGGGCAATCACCCGCCGTCTTCGGAATTTCCCTTCCATCGTGAAATCTACCGCCGCAGGCCGGATATCAAGGCGATCGTGCACGCGCATCCCGGCGCGTTGGTCGCTTATTCGATCTGCCGCCAGCTGCCGGACCTCACGGTGCAGACGCACGCGTATCATGTGTGCCGCAAGATCGCATACGCCGAGTATGCCTGTCCGGGCAGTGAGAAACTGGGAAGCAACATCGCGGACGCATTCGCCACCGGCGCGGATTGCGTCATGCTGGAAAACCACGGCGTGGTCATCGGTGGTTCCGATCTTCAGGATGCCTTCCAGCGATTCGAAACCCTCGAATTCATCGCGCAGACTCTGGTGAAGGCGAATCGCCTCGGACCGGTGACTTCGCTGCCGGAAGGTGTGTTGCGGGATTTGCCGTTCGCACCACATTCGGAGAATGCCGTCCGGGTGCCGGCGAATGAGGAAAAGGCGCTGCGCAAGCAATTGTGCGATTTCGTCCACCGTTCCTATCAACAACGTCTGCTCATCAGCACGGCGGGCGCGTTTTCCGCACGTTTGAAGGACGAGGAGTTTCTCATCACCCCGCGCCGCCGCGACAGGCTGGACCTGGATATTCCGGGAGTGGTGCGGACGAAGGGTGATGCCTGCGAGGCCGGCAAGAATCCATCGCGCGCGGTGCGGTTGCATTCCCTCATTTACGAAAAAAATCCGGATGTCGGCGCGATCATTCTCGCCCAGCCCGCGCACGCCAGCGCCTACTGCATGACGCAGGCGGAGCTGAGCACCCGCACGATCCCGGAGAGTTATCTGGTGCTTCAGGAGTCGCCGAAGGTTCCCTTCGCCTGCATCGTGAACGACGCGGAAAAGCTCGCGGATCTCATGTCGCTGGAAAAATGCCCGGTGATCCTGATTCAGAACGAAGGCGCCCTCATCGTGGGCAAGGATCTGCTGGATGCCTTCGATCGCCTGGAGGTGCTCGAGGCGACCGCCGAGGCGCTTCAGCTCAGCCGCCCGCTCGGTCCGTTGGTGCCGATGCCTCATGCCGCGCTGGTGGAGCTCAGGGAAGCGTTCGGGCTGGCTCCCTTGCCGGAAGCGTGAAGAGAAATGTTTCGTAGAACATGGCAAGTTGGAGAGGGCGGTCTGCGGGCCGCCCTCTTTTTTCCACTCAGAAGGAAAATCTCAGGCCCGTGAGACAGGTGAGTCCCTGATAGGCATCCGAATCCGCCCCCCGCAGGCGGGCCCATTCCGCGCCGGCCATGAGCTTGAGCTTGTCGCCATGGATGAAGTATTGGGTGCCGAGGTAGATGGAGTGGTATTGATTCCCGCGCGCGCCGTTGATGGCGACCGTTCTTTCGTATCGGCTCGCGGCGATCAGTCCGCGCTCTCCGCTGCTATGGGAATAGGAATAACGCCCGACGAGCTGGAGCTTTCCCGGAACGAGATCGTAGAGCGGTTCGAGATAAAAGCCGGAGACATCCGAGTTTTCTCCATCGCCGCCCGAGGCGAAGAAGCCTTCCATGACGAGGGTGGTGGCTTCCTGCTGGAGCCAGAAGGTGGTCGTCAGGATGTCGTCGTAGCGGTTCAGGACGAGGTCTCCGGCTTTTCGATCGCTGTGCAGCCAGTCCAGCCGGAAGTCCGATTTGCCGAGGCCGGTCCACGTTTTGAAATCATAGCCGGTTCCCAACGAGGTGGAAACGCCGCCGTTGAGATCCCCGAATTCCCCATCTCCCCACGAGCCGCTGCCGCCGGTGGAGGAAGGCGTGTCGTTGGAGTAAATTCCGGCCCGGTAGGTGAAGCGGTCCGCCGCTCCTTCCACGGTGACCGCCGTCGCCCGGTTGATGCCGAGCTGGGTGAAAATCTGCGAGCGCTCGAAGGTGGGCTGGCTGTTGGAGGAATTTAACCAGTCGAAGTGGGCGATCATCGTCTGGAGCTTGCCGACGGTGACGCTGAAATCCTTGCGCGGTTTCCAGCGGATGTAGGCGTCGACGAGTCCGTCGTAGAGATCGGAAAAGCCGTCGTTGCTCTGGAAATCGACGCGTATTTCGATGTGTTTTTCGAAGAGCTTCGCATCGAAGCCGAAACGCGAGCGGCGGTCTTCCCAGTGGTCGGTGTTTCCCTGATCGGCGTCGATTTTGTAATACTGCCCGTGGTAGCGCCCGCGCAGTTTGAACTCCTCGAGATAGGGGTTTTGATCGTTTCGATAGATCGTGGCGAGCGCCCATGCGCGGTCGAACGGTGACGATCCGGTGGTGCCTGCCCATGCGAGGGCGGGGAATGCGGCGGCGACGGCCGCGAGGGTGGTGGTGCGGGGAATCGACATGGAAATGGAGGCGTGAAATTCACCCTCTCGGGTGAAATCGCTTGTGGACGGACTTCAGGCGTTCGCGGTCCACATGCGTGTAAATCTGGGTGGTGGAAATATCGGCGTGGCCGAGGAGTTCCTGGATGACACGGAGATCCGCGCCGCCTTCCAGTAGATGCGTGGCGAAGGAATGGCGCAGCAGGTGCGGATAGATGTTTTGTTCGATGCCCGCGCAGGCGGCGCGTTCTTTGACGATCTGGCGGACGCGATCCGGGGATAGCGCGCCGCCGCGCACGCTGATGAAGAGATGCGAGCCGGTTTTTTTCGTAACCAGCGACGGGCGTTCGTTGGCGAGGTAATCGGCGATGGAATTCAGCGCGAGTTGGCCGACGCGGACGATGCGGGTTTTTCCTCCTTTGCCGGTGATGCGGATGAAGCCTTCCTCGGCATCGAGCATTTCCAAGCGGATTTTGCAGAGTTCGGAAAGGCGCAGGCCGGAGGAGTAAAACAGTTCGAGGATCGCACGGTCGCGGCGGCCAAGCGGTTGCCCGGGTGTGATGGATTCGAGCAATTTCCGCACTTCCTGCGCGTGCAGTGTTTCCGGTAGGTGTCGGTCGGCTCGGGGGGAGAGCAAAGGCTCGGCGGGATCCATTTCCAGGGTGCCGCGTTGCAGGAGCCAGCGGAAAAATACCTTGAGATGTACGGTGGCGATGCGCAGCGAGGCCGGGCTGAGGCCTTCGTGTTTCCGCTGGCTGATAAATCCGGCGAGTTCATCCGTGCCGAGATCGCGGAGAGAACGCCGGGATTTTTCCGCCCAGAGTTTCAGGGCATCGAGCGACTGGCGGACGGAGAGTTGATAGGCGGTGGAAAGCCCCCGCTCGGTGGCGAGGTAGCGGATGAAGCGCTCGATTTCTTTTTCCATCGGGAGAAGGCGAGTGTGGAGGTTTTCCCCGCGATCTCAAGGACTGGATAAAATAAGCGGAGAAGGCGGCAACGGATGCCCCTCCGTTCACCCATGGCGTGGAGTTCTTTCTCTCAACCATCAATTTTCTGCAAAGTGGTTCGTCGGGAGAAGGAGCGACGGACGGGCGCGGCGGCGTTTTTCTTCCACCGCTCACCCGGCACTTTGTTCGATCGTCCTCGTCCCATCTTCCTCGATGGAAAACCGCAGCCAGATCGTGTTCTCAGGCAGCATTTCCGGGAATTTGTCTCCCCATTCGGCGATGATGACGCCATCGGCCTCCAAATATTCGTCCCAGCCGAGGCCGATGAGTTCGGCAGGAGAATCGAGGCGGTAGAAATCGAGATGGAAAATCGGCAGGCGGCCATCCGTGTATTCGTGCAGCAGGCCGAAGGTCGGGCTGGTCACTTCGGCGGTGGAACCGAGACCGCGTGTGAAACCTTTGGTCCAGTGGGTTTTTCCGGCTCCCAGACCGCCGACGAGAGCGATCACCCTGCCGGGAGTGGCGTTTTTCGAAAATTCCAGCCCCAGGGTTTCCATGGCTTCAGGGGTGGCGGCGGTGAATTTCATGGAGGCGGCTGGATCTGCAAAAATCCTCAATCTTCGGTCTCCGATCATCAATCCTGAAAATTCGCGTTGCCTCGGCCCCCTGCTGGCGCTGAGAGTCACGCCGCCATGCTTGATATCCGCGTCATCCGCGAAAATCCCGCCGCCGTTCAGGAGCGCCTGAAGGCCCGCGGGGGGGAACATTGGAAGCTCATCGACGATGTGCTCGCTTGCGACGAGACCCGCCGTACGGCCGAGACCTCGAAACAGCAGCTCCAGAGTTCCCGCAAAACCATTTCCAAGCAGATCGGCATCCTCAAGGGCAAGGGCGAAGATACTTCGGCCATCGAGGCGGAAGTGCGCGGCATCAACGAACAGATCGCCGGGCTTGATGTTTCGGCGGAAGCCGCCTCGCTGCGCCAGACGGAGCTGTTGCTGAATATCCCGAACCTCACGCACGAAGCCTGCCCGATCGGTGAGGACGAAACGGCGAATCCGGTGGTCCGCGAATGGGGTGCGAAGCCTGAAATCACCGCGCCGAAGGATCACGTGGAAATCGCGCTGCAACACGGCCTGATCAACTGGGACGACGGCACGCGCGTCGCCGGTTCCGGCTTCGTCGTTTACCGTGGCAAGGGTGCCCGGCTGGAGCGCGCGCTGATCAATTTCCTGCTCGATACCCAGAATTCCAATGGCTACGAGGAAGTGAACGTCCCGCATCTGGTGAAGCGCGAGTGCATGGAAGGCACCGGCCAGCTTCCGAAATTCGAGGACGACATGTATGGCACGGACGCCGCCGAAAACGGCATCAACAGCCTGTTCCTCGCGCCGACCGCCGAAGTTCCGGTGACGAATCTTTACCGCGACACCTTGCTCGCCGAAGCGGATCTGCCGGTGAAAATGGTGGCCTACACGCCGTGTTTCCGCCGAGAGGCGGGATCCGCGGGCCGCGATAACAAGGGCATCATCCGCATGCACCAGTTCGATAAAGTCGAGCTCGTGCAGATCGTGCATCCGGATCAGGGATTCGAAGTTTTGGAGAAGCTGACCGGCCACGCGGAATCGATTCTGCAAAAACTCGGCCTGCATTACCGCGTGATCGAGCTGTGCACCGGCGACATCGGATTTTCCTCGGCGAAGACTTACGACATCGAGGTTTGGGCGCCCGGCCATGGCAAGTATCTCGAAGTTTCGAGCTGCTCGTGCTTCACCGACTATCAGGCGCGCCGGATGAAATTGCGCTTCAAGGATGCCGAGGGGAAAAACCGTTTCCCTTACACCCTGAATGGTTCCGGCACGGCCTTGCCGCGTCTTTATGTCGCACTGTTGGAACAATATCAGCAGCCGGATGGTTCCGTGCGGATTCCGGAAGCGCTGGTGCCGTATTTCGGCGCGGAGAGCATTTCCTGAGGTGGCTGGGGCATCTTGCCCCAGGCCGTTCAAGAGGCGTCCCGCCTCTTTCTTTCAAATACCGGAGAAAGATGCTCCGGCAACGGACTGGGCCGGGACGGCCCGGCCACATTCCTCTTCCGGTTTTGTCCTTGCCACAGCTTCTCCTTGCCAAGGGGAAATCCTGCGGCTAGGCATTCCCCGCCGCAATGCACTGGTCCCGTAGTCCAATGGATAGGACGATGGTCTCCGAAGCCGTAGGTACAGGTTCGATTCCTGTCGGGACTATTCTTCAAAACTGGCTGAAAATGAAGAAATTGTGTGTGTAAATGAGGGTGAAAACGGAGGTTTTTGAAAGGGTGTGAAATGTACGGAAATCCCTCAAAATGAGGTCAAAAAGTGTTACTGCTTTTGATGGGTTTCAGCCCTTTCCTCATTCGCGGATGCTCCGCACGCTGTTTTGTTCCTTGCGCAGGGCATCCCACATGGCGTCCGGCGTCGGCTCCTTGATCAGGCCGTTTTCGTAAAGCTCCTGCGCCGCTTGGTCTGGCATGAGATCGCCACCGAAGACGGTGCGCGAGACGCCGCCCGCTCCATCGTATTCCCCGGCGCGGTCCCGCTCGAACATATCCGGGTGCGTTTTCACCGCTTTGGAAGCGCTCATCAGACGACCTTTCAGCGGGCTGTCCGGGCTGGAGAGGTATTCGTGGACGGGCTGGCTCTTCAGCTTCGCCATGTCTTCCGCCGCGATGGCCGCGCCGTGGCGCTCCATCACTTCATTCTCCAGTTCTTCCCGGCGCAGAACGTAGCGCATACCCGCCTCCTTGCGGATGCTGGCAAGCGTGCGTTGCTCCCCGGCGGCGCTCTTCCGGCGCTCTTCCCCTTCCTCGCGGATTTGCTTGGACGTCTTCCGCTCCGAGAGTTCCGAGAGACTCTCCCTCAGCTCGCCCAGCTTTTCCCCGGCCTTCCGGTATGCCAGCGCACGGGCTTCCGGGTTGCGGATGCGGGAGATGATGTCGCCTTGAAGCGCGGAGGCGACTTGCGCGGGGGCGAGGGCGGCGGAAAATGACGGATTGACGCCAAGGGCGGCACGGACTACTTTGCCTGCGGAAAGCGAATCTTCCGAGCGGAGCGCCCCGGTTGTGATCCGGCCAGCCACTTCGTGGGTTGATTCGCTTTTTCCATTTTCCACGAACTCATGATCGTAGAAGAACAGCCCGTCCCGTTCTTTGACGACAATCGAAACTGTGTGATGCGTGCCGTTTTGATCAAGCTTGGCGGCAAGGATGTGATCTTTGCTGTTGGGAGCGTCCGCTGCTACCTCAGTCTGGATGATTACGGCGTTTTTAAGCATTCCCGGAAGCCCTGCCACTGAGCTGATTTTTCCCGGTCCCGCGCCGTGGCTGAGATCATTTTTAATCTTGGTGCGAGTGATGGAAACTTGCGCGTCTCCGCCAAGAGCGGGGGTGGGATGTTCGGCGAAAAGTCCGTTGTCCTCGCCCCATTGTTTGACGAAGAGGAGGGTTTCCCTGATCTTCTCCGGCATTCTCTCCGGGAAAATTTCCTTTCCGGTGATTTTTGTCACCACCGCCTTATCCCAATCGGCTCGGACGCTTTCATTCGCGGAGACGACGCGATTCCCTTCCTTAGCGATACCGTAGGGAGCCTTCCCCACCGAAAAAGACGCGGTTGCGATCTCATCAAACGCCTGCCGGAAGTCCGCCTCGTGCTCAGGGTGAGCTTCGATCAGCTCGTTGGCCGCCTGTGACTCCAGATCGCTCACGCGTTGGTCATGGGCGCGTTGTTCGGCGATGCCGTAAACCTTTTCCAGATGCCCTTCGTAGAGCTTCTTGAACTCCGGGTTCCGGGCGATCTCCCGCTTGATCTCCGCCGCCCGCTTCGCCGTGAGGCCGAAGTATTCCCGGTCCGGGGCGGTGCTCTGGACGATGGTGGGGGTAATGCCGATGGCCTTGCCCATCCCAAAAGAAACCCGGAACTTTCGCTCCGGGTTTTGCGATGGGCCTGTTGGATGAGCGGGAGGCGGGCTTCAGAAGCTCCAGACCAGATCGACCGTCAGGCGGCTTTTCAGGATACCGTCTTCTTCGGCGGTGAGCGGGACTTCGTAGGCGACGCCCACGTTGAGTTGCTCGGTGAATTTGGTGCGGAAACCGACGGCGGCGGTGACGAAATCGCGGTTTTCGGTGGCGTTGGAAGCGCCGAAGTTCAGCAGATCTCCGCCTTCAAAATCCGCGACGATGGGCACGGCTCCTCCGGCTTGGGATTTGAAACGCGGCTCGCCGTTACCTGCGTCGAAAACGTGGAACCAGTTCACTTCCACCAGCGGGATGAACCATTTGCAGGTTTCGTAGCTGACGTGCGCGCTGAGCCAGCCATTGAACGATTGTTCGTCGGAAATCGGAATGTTCAAACCACTTCCGGCGGCGAATTGCCATTGGTTCACAAGTTGCAGGGCGGAAACGCTGACGTTGACGATGCCGTCGCCGGAGCCTTGGAAAACGTCGGTGTTACCGGTGGCGGCTTCGTAGGTGAGCGTGCCGCTGACGGCGCGGCCCGCCACAGGATCGAGGATGAAAGCGTATTTCAAACCGGCGCCGAGATTGGCGAATCCTTCCTGATCTGACCACAGCGCGTCGTTGCCGGAGTTGAAATCGACGTAGCCGTCTTTGGTGGCGACGATGGAAAGCCGGTCACTGAGAGCGATTTCAAATTGCAGCGCGTATACCTGGAAATCACCGCCCATGCCGAGAGCGCCGAGCCGGGTGTTGATTTCATCCGGCAGGGTTTGATGGATGAAAATCGGATGGATGTTCGTCGTCGGCAGGGCGAGATCGAACAGCGTGGGATTGGTGATCGGACGGCGTGCCGAGCTCCACGGATCGGTGGAAGGGGAGGGGGTGGTGATTTCGGCGACGGTGCCTGCGAAGGTGAGGCCGCTGAGTGCGGAAGTAACGAGGAGGTTCGTCAGGATGGATTTCATGATAGGCGGTTGTTCAACTGCCAGGAGCCTCCCCAAAACGCGAAAATCGCTCTACCGATCCGATCTTTGAAACTGCGCATATTTTTGCAAAACGGCGGATTTCCAAAGGTGGGGCAGCCTTGCCGGGGGCGCATTCCCCAAGGATCGTTAATTTCCCGCCAATTTCTCCAGAACTCTCCCGGCGGCGAAAAATCCGAAGCTGGCCGTGACGTGAGCCGCCGTGCCGTAGCCGGAATTACAATTCAGACGAAGATCGGAATCCGCTGGCCGTTCGCAGGAAACGGAGCCGTCGTTTTGTGGAAAAAACGCGGGTTCATCGGTGAAGACGGCGTCGATATTCAGCGGATCGGGTTTCACGCCTTGAGGGAATTTCGGAAACCCGTGGTCGCTGCGCAAGGTGCGGCGGAGCTGGCCGAGGAGCGGGTCTTTTCCGCTGAATGCCAGATCGGCCACGCGGATGCGAGAGGGATCGCGCCGCCCGCCCGCGCCGCCGCAGGTGACGGTGATCAAGCCGCGCCGATGGCACCCGGCGATGAGCAGGGCTTTGTGTTTCAAGGAATCGATGGCGTCGATCACGGCGTCGAAACCGGAATCGAGAATGGAATCCGCGTTCCGCCCGGTGAAAAACGTGTGGAGAATCTCGACCTCGCATGCCGGATGAATGGCGCGGATGCGGTCCGCCATGGCGTCGGTTTTTTGGCGGCCGATCTGGCCGTCCATCGCGTGGAGCTGGCGGTTGACGTTGGTGAGGCAGATTTCATCCAGATCCACCAACGTCAGATGGCCGATGCCGGAGCGGGCGAGTGCTTCGACCGCCCAGGAGCCGACTCCGCCCACGCCGATGACGGCGACGCGGGCGCCGAGAAAGCGTTCGAGGGCGGCTTGGCCGTAAAGGCGGGCGATGCCGCCGAAGCGTGTGAGGGAATCGGACACGGCGGGCGTTTAGACGGAAATTCCGGCGAGGGAAAGCGCGGCGTGAATGCGGAAATCCACGACGATGCCTTGTTTTTCCCGGTCCGCCAGCCATGAGCGCAGCCCGGCCAGAGGAACGTGATGCACCTGGATGTCTTCCGAGTGCGTGCCGCCGCCGTTGCTCTCGCGGCTGGGATTTTCCGCGTGAAACAGGTGCATGTATTCCGAGGACATGCCGGAGGAAGTCGGGGAAATCGCGAGCAGCTTCATGGTTTCCGCGCGGTAGCCGGTTTCCTCCAGCAGCTCGCGGCGGGCGGTTTCGGCGATGGATTCTCCGGGAAATTCCGGCTCGTCTCCCACGATGCCCGCCGGGATTTCGATCACGCGGCGCTGGAGCGGGATGCGGAATTGCTCGACGAGGATGATTTCGCGTTCCGGTGTGATGGCGAGAATGCCGACGCAGGTTTCCGCTTGCGGGCGGCGCACATAGTCCCAGTGGCCGCGGCGATAGAGGGCGAGCCAAGGGGTGGAAAAGAGCAATTCGGGAGCGGCCATGTGTTTCTTCCACGATTCCTGATTTTACGCGGGCTTCAAGCCCCGCGTCCGCTTGAGAAACTCGCTTGCTTTCTGGCACGGACGGCAAGTAATTGTCGGCACCATGCGCTTACCGTCCACTCTCTCCGCCCTGCTGCTCGGCTCGGCATTTTTTTCTCCGCTGCTTTTTGCCGCCACTTCGCTGGGGTCGAATGATTCCGCCGCGATCAGCAATGTGCAGTCCGAGCCCGTGCGCCAGGCGCTCGATGCCTTCAAGGCGGGCGATGTGAAACGCGCCGTGGAACTTGCCAAACCTCTCGCGGACAAGGGTGACCGCGAGGCGATTTACCTCATGGGCTTCGCCTACGAGACCGGCAAGGGCGTGGAAGCATCCCGTGAAAAGGCATTGGAAAACTACCGCAAGGCCGCCGAACTGAAGCAAAAGGACGCGTCTTACCGCCTTTCCTTCATTCTGCTCGCCTCGCAGAAAAAGGAGGAGCGTGAAGAAGCCCGCGCCATGCTGGAAAAGGCCGCCAAGGACGATCCCGCCGTGGCGGGTCGCATCCTCGGCGAAGCTTATCTTCGCGGC
This sequence comes from Luteolibacter sp., assembly GCA_047605125.1. Classification (GTDB taxonomy): domain Bacteria; phylum Verrucomicrobiota; class Verrucomicrobiia; order Verrucomicrobiales; family Akkermansiaceae; genus Luteolibacter. The sequence goes on along the minus strand of JASGGK010000001.1, from coordinate 70,215 downwards.
CTTGTCGGTGAAAAAGCCGATGTGGACAAGGCGGTGGGCTGGTGGCAATCCGCCGCCAATGCCGGCGACATTCCATCGCTGATCTTTCTCGGCAGTTTCTACGAAGGCCAATACGGTTTCCCGGAAAAGAAAGACCTCAAGAAATCCCTCGAAAGCTTCAAGAAAGCGGCGGATCTCGGCGATAACGGCGCCATGGCGTCTCTCGGTTCCCGCCTCCTCAGCGGTGACCCCTCCATCCGCAACGAAAAGGAAGGCCGCGTTTGGTTGCAGAAAGCCATCGAAGCCAAGCAATACTCCGCCTATCTCGTGCTTGGTGATTACGAGGAAAACGTGAAGAAAGACCTCAAGGCCGCCTTGGCCGAGTACGAGCGCGGCAAGGATGCCGGTCAGCTTGAGTGCACCCTGCGTTGCGCGGATTTCTACATCCAGGGCAAAGGTGTTCCGAAAGACGCCGAGCGCGGTATCGCGCTGCTGGAAAAATCCGCCACCGCAGGTAGCCCGGCCGCCCATTTGCGTTTGGCCGGATTAAAATTGAACGGTGAAAAACCGGACATCACCGCAGGCTACAAGCATCTCGTCGCCGCTGCGAACGGCGGTCTGCCGGAGGCGCAAAACGAGCTCGGTCTTTTCTACCTTTCCGGAAAGCTCCAGGCCAATGACGTCGTGGCCGCCGCAAGCTGGTTCACCCGCGCCGCCAAGGCGAACAACGCATCCGCCCAGGCGAATCTTGGTGTGCTCGCCGAGCGCGGAGCTGGCATCGATCAAAGCTTCGAAACCGCAGCGCAGCTTTACACCCTCGCGGCGAATCAGGGCAACGGCCCGGCCACGCTGGCACTGGCCCGATTGCTGGCTGCCGGTAGTGGCGTGAAGGCGGATCCACCGAAAGCATGGGCCCTTGCCACCCTTGCCGGTGAGCGCGGCATGGAAGATGGTCAGAAACTCGCCGGAGAATTGGCCGCGAAGTTTGACAGCCAACAACTTGCCGAAGCGAAAAAGCAACTCGCCGAGATCAAGGCCACCAAGCCCAAAACCGCCGAATCGACCAAGGAATCTCCAAAGGAAACCAAGGCTCCGGCTTCGAAAAAGAAATGACATGGAGCGCCGGTGTCCTCACCGGCTTGGATTTGAAGGGAAAAGAAAAGTGCCGGTGGAGACACCGGCGCTCCTCCCTGTCACTTGACCCACCGGCTTCCACTCACCACACTCCCGCCCGTGAAAGTCCTCATCACGGCAGGCCCTACGCGGGAAGCGATCGATCCCGTAAGATTTCTGACGAACCGTTCGTCCGGGAAAATGGGCTACGCCGTCGCCGAGGCCTTCGTGAAAGCGGGGCATTCCGTCCTGCTGGTTTCCGGGCCTACGAATCTCGATGTGCCGGAGCGTGTCGATTTTCTCCCCATCGAAAGCGCGGTGGAAATGAACGAAGCCGTGCAAGCCCACATCGGGCGCATGGACATCGCGGTGTTTGTCGCCGCCGTCGCCGACTACACGCCTGCCACGGTAGAGCCTCACAAGATCAAGAAATCCGGGGACACACTCACGCTGGAACTCGTCCGCACGCCGGACATTCTCGGCTCCGCCCGGAAAAAGTTTTCGTTCCACGGCACGCTCGTCGGCTTCGCCGCAGAAACCGAACATCTCGAAGCGAACGCCCGCCACAAACTCACCCGCAAAGGCTGCGATCTCATCGTCGCCAACGATGTTTCCCAGCCCGGCATCGGTTTCGATTCCGAAAACAACCAACTTCTCCTCGTCTATCCGGACCGCACGGTTTCCCTGCCTGCGGATAGCAAACACCACCTCGCCCATCATTTGGTGGACGCCATTCTCGAACTGCATACGCTCAAATCATGACCGATCTCGAACTCGCCACCCAAGCCGCGCTGGAAGCCGGTAAACTCCTCCGCTCCCACTTCGGAAAAGACTCCGTCGTCGATGAAGCGATGCACCACGATATCAAGCTCGCGCTCGACAAGGAATCGCAAAACCTGATCACCGATATCCTGCTCGGCGCCCGTCCCGACGATGCGCTGTATGGCGAGGAAGGCATCGCCGGAAACCAAGCGTCCGACCGCCAATGGATCGTCGATCCCATCGATGGCACGGTGAACTTTTTCTATAACATCCCGCACTTCTGCGTTTCCATCGCCCTCCGCGTCGCCGGTGAAATCACCGTCGGCGTGATTCACGATCCGATGGTCGGCGAAACCTGGACCGTGGAAAAAGGCGGCCCGGCCCTTCTCAACGGCGTGCCGATCTCCGCCAGCAAGCGCACGAAGCTCGAAGAATCGATTCTGTTCATCGGCTGCGGCAAGGACGGCGAAGCACTCCGCATCGGCATGGAGCGTTTCCAGCGCGCCTCGCTCCGCGCCCGCAAGATGCGCATGATGGGGTCCGCCGCGCTCGGCATGGCCTACATCGCCAGCGGCCGCCTCGACGCCTATGTCGAATCCCGCATTTCCCTCTGGGACATCGCGGCCGGCAAGCTCCTGCTTGAAGCCGCCGGTGGTCAAACTTCCCTCAATCCCGCCGACATTCCCGACGCCTACGCCATCGTCGCCACCAACGGCCTGATCCCGATTGAGGAGATTCTTTGAAGAGGTTGATGGTTGAAAGTTGAGGGTTGATAGTAAGAGGGAAGACTCTTCTAGCTGCCAATTCTTTACCATCAACCATCAACTAAAAACCATCAACCAATCATGACCGGCATCGGCTACGACGTTCATCAATTCGCGGAAAACCGCCCGCTGGTTCTCGGCGGTGTGACGATTCCCCACACCCACGGCCTCGCCGGGCATTCGGATGCGGACGTGCTGTGCCATGCCATCGCCGATGCCGTGTTAGGCGCGATGGGCCAGCCGGACATCGGTTTCTTTTTCCCGCCCGGTGATCCGGCGTGCAAGGATATCAGCTCGTTGAAAATCCTCGAAAAATGCCGCGCTCTGGCGGAGGAACACGGTTTTGAATTGGTGAACGTCGATTCAACGCTCATCGCGGAAGCTCCGAAAGTCCTGCCGCACCGAGATGCCATGAGGGAAAACATCGGCGCGGCTTTGGGGCTTCCCGCGAAACGCGTCGGCATCAAAGCGACCACCAACGAAACCATGGGTTTCGTCGGCCGCAAAGAAGGTATCGCCGCCCTCGCGGTGGCTGAGGTGCGGGAAATTTAACAAAGAGAGGCGGAATCCGCCCTTCCTTGGACTACCCAATCAGCCGATAGCCGATTCCCGGTTCATTGCGGATGATTTCCTGCGTGATCCCGGCGGCTTTGAGTTTTCTTCGGAGATGGGCGAAGTGAACGCGCAGGTAATGCGCTTGATCGGCGGCTTTCGGTCCCCACACGGCTTGGAGCAAATGCGCGTGCGTGAGAATGCGTCCGGCGTGGCGGGAGAGTTGAGCGAGCAGGGAGAATTCAATGGGTGTGAGAGAAATCGGGGTTTCGTTCACCCGGGCTTCGTGATTCGCCAGATCGATACGAAGCGAGCCGATGGAAAGGGTGGAAGTTTCTTCAGCGGAAGTGACTCGCCGCAGTAGCGCTCGAAGGCGGGCTAGCAATTCAGGTGCGTCGAACGGTTTTGTCAGATAATCGTCCGCTCCTCCATCGAGTGCGGCGACTTTGTCCGCAGGATCGGGGCGGGCGGAAAGAACGAGCACGGGAAGTTGTGTCCACTCGCGTAAACGTCGTAATGCTTCAAGGCCGTCCATATCGGGCAGGCCGAGATCAAGGATGAGCAGATCCGGTTTTTGCAAGGCAAGTTCGTGAAGACCATGGGAAGCGTCTTCCGCCCACGAGATTTCATGTCCGGCTCCTTCCAGCAGGATCTGCAGGAGTTTGCGGATGGAACGTTCGTCATCGATGAGCAGAATACGACTCATGGGGAATCAGGAATGCTATCGGTGGTTTTGACGGGCAGGCGCAAGCTGAATTCCGCGCCACCTGTTGCCTGGTTGCGGGCATCGACCTGTCCTCCCATGCCTCGGATCAGGCCGCGGACGATGGAAAGACCGAGGCCGAGACCGCCGGGACGGCTGGCGGAACCACGATGGAAGCGATCAAAAAGCTTCGAAGCGTTCTCCAATCCGGGGCCATTGTCGCGGACATGCAGCAGCAATTCGCTTTTGTCGGAAATCGCGGCATCGACGGAAATCGAACTGCCGGATGGTGTGTGATTGCAGGCGTTGACGATCAGATTTTCCAGGGCGGTGAGCAGCAATTCTCCGTCAAGCAGGAGCAAGGAAGGTGTGCAGGGCTCGATGGTGATCTGGAAGGAATGCTGGGTGAGAAATTCCGCGCAGCGCTGTTGGGCCGTTTCCAGCAGATCGAGGAGATCGCACCATTCGGGATGAGCTTGCACGGCGCCGGATTCGACGCGTGCGGACTCGACGAGTTGGTCGACCACGCGGCGGAGGCGGTTTTGCGCACTGCGCATTTCCGGTAGCAGCGGAATGCTTGAGTGGCCTTGCTCCAGCGCATCGATACTGCTGCCAATCACGGCGACGGGCGTGCGGAGTTCGTGGGAAACGTGATCGAGTAAGGAACGGCGGAGCTGGTCGCTGCGTTCGAGAAACTCGGCGTGATGGATCGCGCGGAGCAGGTGATTGCGTTCGAGCGCAAGTCCGAGTTGCGCGGCGATGCTGGCGAGTTGATCGCGTTCCCCCAGAGGCAGCGCCCGTTCGCCGGGATCGATGGATAGAATACCCATGACGAAGGAACGGCCGAGCAGAGGGAGATGAAGGGCGGCGGCCTCGGTGAGCGTATGGGTGCCCTTGCCCGCGGTTTGTTTTTTCTCGAAAGCCCAGATCGCGACGCTGCGTTCTTTTTCACTGAGATGCAGCGTGCTGGCGGCGTGCGGCGATTCCAGCGAATGGTCGCGATCACTGCGAAGCTGAATGGCGCAGGGGAACTGGAACAAGGAAGTGACGGCGAAAATGGAGCGCTGCACCGTGTCCTCGGTGTCGTGCGAACTGGTGAGGATGGTATTGATTTCCAGCAGCCGCGAGTAGTGTGTCTGCTGGCGGGAGACCGATCGTTCACGGCGGTGAATGCGGTTTGAGAGATAGCCCATCGTCACTGCGGCGATGGTGAGCGCGCAGAACATGGTGACGTCCGAGGACGAATGGATGGTCAGTGTGTATTTCGGCGGTGCGAAGAAGAAGTTCCAGCCGAGGCCGGTGAACACGGCGAGGGCGAGGGTGCCTGTCGAGCGCAGAAACAAAGCGCCGACAATCACGCCGCAAAGCATGAGCAGAGCGATGTCCGAGGCGTTGAGAAACGACGAGCACGCCAAGCCGATGAATGTTGATAGGATCGCGATGGCCAGTGCGCGGACGAGCTCCGAGGTGGCACCTTCCATCGTGAAATTTTTCGCAGGCGATGGCGTTTTTTCCGCAGGATCGTTCGGGGAAACACCGGGCTCAATGGCGATGACGTCGATGTCGCCGCTTTGTTGGAGCAGCCGGAGCGCAGGTGGTTGGAAAAGCCGATCACGCCACGGATGGCGTGCGGATTTTCCGATGACGATCTGGGTAACCCGCCGCTCCCGTGCGGCAATGAGCAGTCCATCGATGAGCGAGGTGGCTTCCAGCGTGGCGGTTTCCGCACCGAGCTGGCGGGCGAGCGAGAGATGAAGGGTGACGCTTTCCTGTTCCTGCGGAGACAAGGGCTCGTCCGTGGTGACGGCGATCGCGGACCATGGGGCATCGAGCGCTCCGGCAATGGCGCGGGCGCGGCGGATCAGCGATGGTGAAAACGGGCTGGGGCCGACGGCGACCATCAGTTTTTCAGCGGTTCGCCAGGTTTTCTGATCACGGCGTTGGGTTTGGAATTCTTTCAAATCCACACCGACGCGTTCAGCGGTGTAGCGCAGGGCGATCTGGCGGAGCGCGGTGAGATGGCTTTCCTTGAAGAAGTGATTGGCTGCCGCTTTCGCCTGATCGCCGAGATAAACTTTGCCTTCTTCCAGTCGTTTGCGGAGGTCGCGCGGGGTGAGGTCGATGAGTTCGATTTCCTGCGCGCGATCGAGAAAACTATCAGGAATGGTTTCGCGGACGGGAGCTTGGGTGATCGCGGTGACCACATCCGACCGGCTTTCAAGATGCTGGATATTGAGTGTGGTGAGCACGTCGATGCCCGCATTGAGGAGCTCGGCGACATCCTGCCAGCGCTTCGGGTGGCGGGAGCCGGGAGCATTGGTGTGTGCGAGTTCATCGACGATGGCGATCTGCGGATGGCGGTTGAGCATGGCATCGAGATCGAACTCATGGAACTGCGTGCCGCGATGGGGGAATTCGGCGAGCGGTAGGATTTCCAGCCCCTCGAGCAGCGCCGCCGTTTCCTTCCGCTGGTGCGTTTCGACGATGCCGATGGCGACGGATTTTCCCTGTTTTTGCAATGCCCGCGCGGCTTCGAGCATGGCATAAGTTTTCCCCACTCCGGGGCACATGCCGAGGAATACTTTCAGAGTCCCGGGTTTGGGTGAGTGGGGCATCGGGTGGCTCAATGAGAATGATCCAAAGCGAGGTTGATGTCCAAGACGTTTACGAGAGGTGAATCCGGGATCAGGAGTTGAAGGTTCGCGGAGTCCAGTCGGCGGGCTTTGGCGATGCGCTCGATCTGGAAAAGCGCGGCGGCGCGGGTGATGTGGGGATCGAGCCCGGAGCCGGAGGAGGTGACGAGGTCGGCGGGAATCGGGGTTGCTTCGCTAGCTCCGGTGGCGGCGATGATTTTTTGGGCACGTTCGGTCAGCGCGGGATTGGACGGGGCGAAGTTCGATCCGCAGGCGGCTTGTGCATTGAAATCGCAAGCGGAAGGGCGCGGGTGGAAATAACGGTCACTGGTGAAGTTCTGGGCGATCAGACGGGAGCCGATGACTTGCCCGGCGGGATTGTAAACCAGTGAGCCGTTGGCTTTTTCCGGTTGGGAAATTTGCGCGAAGGCAAAAATGCCAGCGGTGTAGAGCAGCCCGCAGAACAGCAGGCTGAAGAGCGTGAGGCGTAGAGTAGTCATGGCGATGTTAGCGGGAGAGGTGTTCGAGGATCGGGCCGAGTAAGGCGACGGGGAAGAAGGTGAGTGCGCCGAGGAAGAGGATGACGGCAAAGGTCATGAAGCCAAAGGTGGCGGTGTCCGTACGGAGGGTGCCGGCGGATTCGGCGACGCGGGGTTTCGCGGCGAGTGATCCGGCGATGGCAAGTGGGAGCAGAATCGGCAGATAGCGACCGAACAGCATGACGATGCCGGTGGCAATGTTCCAGGGAGCGGTGGCATCGCCGAGACCTTCGAGGCCGGATCCGTTGTTCGCGGCGGATGATGAGAATTCGTAGAGAATTTCCGAGAAACCCCGGGGGCCGCTATTATGGATGGTATCGATTCCCCACGGAGTGCCGGCGAAAAGCGCGGTGGCGCAGAGGATGAGCAGCGGGTGGACGAGGAAGGCGGCGGCGGCGAGTGTCATTTCACGGGCCTCGACTTTTTTTCCGAGGTATTCCGGCGTGCGTCCGACCATCAGCCCGGCGACGAATACGGCGAGGATCATGAACAGGAAAAAGTTGATCAGTCCGACGCCGACACCGCCGAAGGTTGAGTTCAGCCACATGCCGGAGAAGGGTCCTAACAAAGAAAGCGGATTGAGGGAATCGTGCATCGCGCCGACGGAACCGTTCGATGTGGAAGTGGTCAGGACGGCCCACAGCGGCCCGGTGGCAGCGCCGAAGCGCAGCTCCTTGCCTTCAAGGTTCGCACTTGCGACAACGGGCAGGTGTTGAAGTGCGGCTGTGGGAGCGGACTCCGGCAGCACGGTGATGAGCACTTTGAGCAGCAGGAAGGAGAGCATGACGGTGCCGATGATCTGGGCGTGGCGGGGTTTTCCGAGGATCGAGCCGAAGGTTTTGACGCAGGCCATGGGGATGATCGGAATGGCGACCATTGAAATGAAGTTGCTGAAGAAATTCGGGTTTTCGAACGGATGCGTGCTGTTCGGTCCGAAGAATCCGCCGCCGTTGGTGCCGAGTTGTTTGATGGCCAGAAATGCGGCGACCGGGCCGCGGGCGATCATTTGTGTGGCACCTTCCAGCGTGGTGGCGGTGGCGGAGCCTTTGAAGGTCATCGGCACGCCGGAGCAGACGTAGGCGATGGCCCAGATCACGGCGAGAGGAACGAGGAACAGGATGAGAATGCGCGAGCAATCGTAGGCGAAGTTTCCGAAATCCCGGCTTCCTGATAAACCTCGCGCAAGTGCGGCAAAGGCGGCGATCCCAGTGGCAGCGGAGGCGAATTGCAGAAACATCAGGACCAACTGCGAGAGATAGCTCAGCGTTGCTTCACCGGAGTAATGCTGAAGGTTTGTATTGGTGACGAAGGAAAGGGTGGTGTTGAAAACGAGATGCCATGGCAGTGCTTTCTGGTGATCCGGGTTGAGCGGGAGATGCTGCTGGTTTGCCAGAACAAGCCAGGTGATGATGAACAACACGGCGTTGAATCCGAGCAGATGAGTGAAGTAGGATTTCCAGTTGCTGGATTTTTGGATGCCCTTGCCGAGGAGTGGCAGCAGCAGGAAATCGGATTTCGCGGTGCGGAGCGTCCACGTCAGCCAGTGGCCGACGGGCCAGGAGAGCAGGCCGACGAAAAACACGAAGGCGATGGAGTAGAGGAGCGGATTCATGGCGGTGTGAAGTTGAATGTTAGGCGAGATGGAGGGCGGTCAGGATCAGATCGATCAATTTGATTCCGGGAAACGGGACGATCAATCCGCCTAGGCCGTAGATGAGGAGGTTTCTGCGAAGCAGGGCGGCGGCGTTCAGCGGTCGGTAAGCGACGCCTTTCAGGGCCAACGGGATGAGCGCGACGATGATGAGGGCATTGAAAATCACGGCGCTGAGAATCGCGGATTGCGGGGAGTGCAGGTGCATGATGTCGAGCGCGGCGAGCGGCCTCTTGCCCGTGGCGACGCCGAGTCCGGCGAAAAGCGCGGGAAGGATGGCGAAGTATTTCGCGACGTCGTTTGCGAGAGAGAAAGTCGTCAACGAGCCACGCGTCATTAGCAGTTGTTTGCCGATTTCAATGATGTCGATGAGCTTGGTGGGATCCGAATCGAGATCGACCATGTTACCTGCTTCGCGGGCGGCTTGGGTGCCGGTGTTCATGGCGACGCCGACATCGGCTTGGGCGAGCGCGGGAGCATCGTTGGTGCCGTCACCGGTCATGGCGACGAGGTGGCCGGCGGCTTGCTCGTCTTTGATGCGCTGCATTTTATCCTCGGGCTTTGCCTCGGCCATGAAGTCATCGACGCCTGCTTCGGCAGCGATCGCGGCGGCGGTGCGCGGATTGTCCCCGGTAATCATGACGGTGCGGATGCCCATTTCACGGAGCTTGGCGAAGCGTTCGCGGATGCCGCCTTTGACGATGTCTTTGAGGTAAATCGTGCCGAGCACTTGCGCGCCATCGGTGACGACGAGCGGCGTGCCGCCGGAATTTGAAACGTGGTCGACTTCGCGGCTGACTTCGGGCGGGAAACTCCCATGGAGCGATTCGACATGACGGCGCATGGCTTCGGCCGCGCCTTTACGGATGCTGTGGCCTTGCCAATCCACACCGCTCATGCGCGTTTCCGCCGTGAAGGGAATGAAGGTGGCAGGGGATTGGGAAAAATCGTGTTCGCGGACTTGGTGGAGCGTTTTCGCAAGCACCACGATGGACCGGCCTTCCGGGGTTTCATCGGCGAGCGAGGAAAGTTGGCTGGCTTCGGCGAGTTGTTTTTCGCTGATGCCGGGAGCCGGTAGAAACTCACTGGCTTGGCGGTTTCCCAACGTGATGGTGCCGGTTTTATCGAGCAGTAACACATCGACGTCTCCTGCTGCTTCGACGGCACGACCGGAAGTGGCGAGGACGTTTTGGCGGGTGAGGCGGTCGATCCCGGAAATGCCGATCGCGCTGACCAGTCCGCCGATCGTCGTGGGAATGAGACAGACGAGCAACGCCACGAGGCTGCTGAATCCGGGAGGGCTGCCGCCGAGTCCTTGGCCAATGAGAAATTGGGTGAATGCAGGCAGGGTGAAGGTGACGAGAATGAAGATGAGCGTGAGCGAAATCAGCAAGACGCCGAGCGCTCGCTCGTTCGGGGTTTTCTGGCGCTCGCTGCCTTCAACCAGCGCGATCATGCGATCGAGAAAGGATTTTCCCGGTTCACAGGTGATTTTGATGATGATTTTATCCGATAAAACCCGGGTGCCGCCGGTGACGGCCGAGCGATCGCCGCCGGACTCGCGGATGACGGGTGCGGACTCGCCGGTGATGGCGGATTCATCGACGGAAGCGATGCCTTCCACGATTTCTCCATCAGCGGGAATGGCGTCACCCGCTTCGCAAATCACGCGATCACCGGGGCGAAGGTCGTTGGCGGGCACTTGCGTTTCCTGATCTCCCGTGAGTTTGCGGGCGGGAGTGGTGACTCGCATGGAACGCAACGCATCGGCCTGCGCCTTGCCGCGGGATTCAGCGAGGGCTTCCGCGAGATTCGCGAACAGCACGGTGAACCACAGCCACGCGACGAGCTGGAGTGCGAACAAACTGGCGGATTTCACCAGCAAGACCGTGCAAACGATCGCGCCGAGATAAACGGTGAACATCACCGGGTTTTTCCACTGCACGCGTGGATCGAGTTTTTTCAGACTAGGGAGCAGCGCGGCTCGCAGTAGTGCGGGATCGAAGATCGAGGAACGTGGTTTCATCCTGGAATCAGGATGTCACGATTCCAACCGAGCGGGTGCTAAGCGATGGGGGAAGCGCGTTAAGATTGCGCTAATTTTACAAAAGCGTGCCGTGCAAAATCGCGCCTGCGACGGAGAAGTAGATGATCAATCCCGTCACGTCCACCAGCGTGGCGACGAAAGGCGCGGAGGAAGTCGCGGGGTCGAGGCCGAGGCGTTTCAAGAGAAACGGCAGCATCGACCCGGAAAGCGTGCCCCACAGGACAATGCCTAACAGGGATAGGCTGACGGTATAGCCGATCAGCAGCCAGTGTTCTCCATACGTGTTCGGCGAGATCGCCGACCACATGCTGATGCGCACCATGCCGATGATGGCGAGGATGAGACCCAGTGCGAGGCCCGAGTAAATTTCCCGGCGCATGACCTTCCACCAATCGCGCAAAGTGACTTCGCCGATGGCCATGGCTCGGATGATGAGTGAGGCAGCTTGCGAGCCGCTGTTTCCTCCGCTGGAAATGATAAGAGGAAGGAAAACCGAAAGTACGGTGGCTTGTTTCACCGCGTCCTCGTAATGGCTCATCGCGGTGGTGGTGAGCATTTCACCGACGAAAAGCACGACGAGCCAGGTGGCGCGTTTGCGAACCAGCCGGTTGATCGAGATATCCATGTAGGGCTCATCGAGCTGCTCCATACCGCCGAGTTTATGGATGTCCTCGGTGGCCTCTTCTTCGGCGACGTCGAGGATGTCATCGACGGTGACGATGCCGACCATGCCGCCGTAACCATCGATCACGGGAATCACGGTGCGGTGGTATTTGCGGAAAATGGCGATGGCGGTTTCCTGATCGTCGGTGGCGTTCAGGGAAATGAGCACGTTGTCGCGCAGGTCGCGGACACGGGTGTCGAGCGGGCACAGCAACAGCTCGCGGATGCGGATTTCATCGAGCAAGCGCCCGGCATCATCCACGAGATAGAGCACGTTGAGCGTTTCGCTGTCTTTCCCGTGGTTGCGGATGTGTTCGAGCGCCTCGCTGGCCGTCCAGTCTTCGCGCAGCGAGAGGTATTCGGAAGTCATCAGACGTCCGATGCTGTGCTCGGGGTAATCCAGCAGCCGGATGGCGGTGGCGCGCTCGCTGGGCGAGAGCTGGTTGATGAGCTTCGCGCAGAGGGCGGTGGGAAGTTCCTCCAGCAGCGCGGTGCGGTCGTCCGGCGACATCGCGTCGATGATCGCGGCGGCGCGTTCGTTGCCCATCGCGTGGATCAGCGGTTCCTGTGCTTCGACGGGAAGGTATTCGAAAACCTCCGTCGCGCTTTCCATCGGCAGCAGGCGGAAAAGCGCGGCTTGTTCGGCGGGCTCGAATTCCGCAATCGCTTCCGCCGAGTCCGCAGGCGTGAGGCCGGCCAGAGCGGCTTTGATTCCCATGAAATTGCGGGCTTCGAGAAGCTCGGACAGGACCTGGGATATGACCTCCTTGTTCATGCGGGTGAAAGTGGGCTGCTGACAGCCCCGGAATGACGCTCACGGGATTTCAGGGCAAGCCCAATCGCCAGGCTCGCGCGATTTGTTGGAAGCATTATGGTGGCGGCCATGGAACCTACCCGCTGCCTTTGGCTCCCGCCGGACCGCCCGCTTTACACGGAATATCACGATCAGGAATGGGGTGTGCCGTCGCGCGATCCACGTTATCTTTTCGAAATGATCTGTCTCGAAGGCGCGCAGGCCGGGCTTTCGTGGTGGACGGTGCTGCAAAAACGCGAGCATTACCGCAAGGTGTTCCATCACTTCGTGCCGGAAAAAGTCGCGGAAATGACGGATGCGGAGCTTGAAAAACGGGTGCTCGATCCGGGGATCATCCGGCATCGCGGGAAGATTTTTTCCGTGCGTGCGAATGCGCGGGCATGGCTGAAGCTGGAAAATCCGGTGGAGTTTTTATGGAGCTTCACCGGCGGGAAAACGGTGCGCCATTCGTTCAAAACCCTGGCGGAATATCCGACGAAAACGCCGGAGTCCGACGCGATGAGCAAGGCGCTGAAAAAGGCCGGGTTCAACTTCGTCGGCTCCACCACGCTCTACGCCTTCATGCAGGCGGTGGGCATGGTGGATGATCACTCGGCGGATTGTTTTTGCAGGAAGAAATAAGGAAAGAATCTGCGGCGAGACGCCGCAACTACTTTCAAGACGCCTTCACTTCATCCCAGGTCTTCGACCAAAGCGCGAGGGCATCGCCGAGGTCGTCGATGGGTTGGCATTTTGCGAAAACGTCATCGTCCGGGAAGATCGCGTCGTTGGCGCGGAATTCCTCGGGCAACAGCGGGTAAGCATCGACGTTCGGCGCGCGGTTGGAAATGGCGAGCATGTTCTGCGCGGCGTTTTCCGGCTTGGTGATGAAGTCGATGAATTGATAGGCGAGATCGACGTTTTTACTGTCTTTGGAAATGCAAAGATCATCGCAGGAAAACGCGGAGCCTTCTTTCGGGATGGAAACCTGGATGTCAGGATTTTCCTCGGCGACCTGGAGCAAGTCTCCGGCGTAACCTTGCACGAGATGGAATTCGCCGGAGGCGAGGCCGCTTTTGTATTGCTCGTTGTCGAACTTCGCGATGTTCGCTTTCCAGCGGCGGACGATGTCGCGCGCTTGGGCGAGTTCGTCGGCGCTTTTTGCGTTCAGCGAATAGCCGAGGGAAAGCAAGGCGGCGCCGAGCACTTCGCGCATGTCATCGAGCAGGGTGATGCGGCCTTTGAGCTCGGGGCGATCCAGCAACGCGTAGGAGGATTCGGCATTCGGAATTTTGCTTCCGAGCCAGCCGAGGCAGGTGCAGGCCATCATGTAGGGCACGGTGTGCGTCATTTGCGGATCGATGGCGCGTGCGAGGTAAGCGGGATCGACGTGCTTGAGATTCGGGATTTTCGAATGATCGAGCGGGATGATCCATTTCTCGCGGGCGAGCGATTTCGCCATGTAGGAGGATGGCGTGAGAAGGTCGTAACCGGTGGCTCCGGCGGTGAGCTTGGCATACATCGCTTCGTTCGAATCGAAGGTATCGATGACGAGCTTGCACTTGGCCTCTTTTTCAAAGGCTTCGACGAGTTCCGGATCGATGTAATCCGCCCAGGTGTAGAGGCGGAGTGTCGGGAGATTTTCTTTTTTACCACAGGAAGCCAGAGCGGCTGCGGTGAGTGCGGCGGTGCCGGTGAACAGGAAATGGCGGCGGTTCATGGTGGTGCGGATGAGCGATCAAAGCAGTTGCATGGCCGGATGCGATGGAAATTTCACGGGCTTGCGGAGGTGAAAACGCGGGTTAGGATGAGGGAATGAGTCGTCGGTCCAGACAGTGTGCGAAGTCCCGGAGTTTCCGTAATTGGCGGGTTGTGTTGGGAGGATTGATCGGATTGGTGGTTTTTGCGGTGGTGATCGGTTATTTTTCGCTGCGTGTTTACCTTCACGGCGAGAGATTTCGGAAATTTCTTTCGGAGAAAGTGAGCCAATCGGCGGGGGTGAAAGGTGAGTTTGGAACGTTCGAGTGGAGCGGGCTTTCGATGGGGAGCGAGGGGTTTCATGCACAGGGAAACGGCCGGTTGAAACAACTGGACGCGGATCGGCTGCACACGGAGGTGAGTTTCAAGGGGGTGGGCAGGGGAGTTTGGATGCTGAAAGGAGCGTCGCTGGATCGTTTGGTCGTAGAGGTGGAGCCGAAAGCGGAGGCCGATCCGGAAAAAGGGCGGGAGGCGAAGCAGGATGCCCCCGAGGTGAAGCGGGCGAAACGTTCGCCGTGGCTTCCGAATGAAGTCGAATTGGCGGATTTCGATCTGCGCCAGCTGACGGTGCGCGCGCAAACGACCCGCGGGCCGATCTCAGTGGAGAATATGCGGGTGAATGCCCGGCAAACGCCGGGGACGAAATCGTTTTCGGTGGATCTATCAGGTGGCTCGGTTTCCTTGCCGATGAAGCATGTGCCGGTGCTTTATCCCGATCATGCGCGGCTGCGTGTCCAACGGGATATGGCATTTCTCACGGAGGCGAAGTTCAAGGCGGAAGGCGGTGGAACGGTGGAAGCCCAGGGCGAATGGGAAAAAGCAACGAAACGGATCGATGTGGAAGGGAACATGCAGGGTTTCCGTCTTGAAAACCTGCTTTCGAAAAACTGGGCGAAGCGCTTGCAGGGCGAGGTTTCATCGACGTTTCAACTGAAGGCGGATCGCGATGCCGAGCTTGCGGGTTCGGGGGATTTGGTGATCCAGAATGGCACGCTCACGGCGCTTCCGGTGCTGGATGTGCTCGCGGCGTATGCGGATACGAGACGGTTCCGCACGCTTGCGTTGACCCAGGCGAAAACGCACTGGCAATGGAGCCGGGGTGAAGTGCGGCTTTCCGGGCTTGTTTTGGAGAGCGAAGGGTTGATCGCTTTGGAGGGCGAGCTTGCGGTGCGCGATGGGAAAATGGAGGGGAATTTCATGCTGGGATTGGCTCCGGGGATTTTGGGGAATTTGCCGGGTGCGGAGCAGCGGGTTTTCACTCCGGGAGATCGCGGGCTTTGGTGGACTCCGGTGCGCGTGTGGGGATCGGTGGATGAACCGGAAGAGGATTTGAGCGCGCGATTGATCGAAGCGGCTGGCATGCGTTTGTTCGAGTTGTTTCCCGAGTCCGGCGCGAAGGTATTGAAGTACGGCGGCGATGTGTTGGGAGACACTCCCGAGGAAGCGGTCAAGCGCAGCCGGAAGCTGATCAAGGAAGGGAAAAAGACGGTGCGCGAGGCGAAGGGTATTTTGAAGGATTTGTTGGGTGATTAGGTTTTTTGGATATCTCATTGTTCATTTTCGGAAATTCCGTTTTTTTGTTTGATAGATCGGGTGGTGGTCATGGCAGGTTTTTCCGAGCGATGAGCGCGTGATTCCCGGAATGAAGGCAGGATCGAAAAACCGAAGTCCGAAAACAAAAGGGTTTTCTCTGTTGGAGCTATGCATGGTGGTGCTGGTTTCCGCCTGCTGTCTGACGGCGGGAGTGGTTTGGCTGATGCCGCCTGTTTCCCAAAAGCGGAAAGCCGCGACGGATGCCGTGATCCGGATGGTGGAAACCGCGAGATCTTCCGCTCTCGCGGGTGGCAAGTCCGTCATTCTGGCAGTGGCGGATCCGGATGTTTTGCAAGGAATCGATGGATACCGGCTGGGTGTTTTCGTGATTCAAAAAATGCCCGGAACCTCCGACGAGCCGATCCTGGTTTCCCAAGTCCAACGATGGTCTGAAATTTCGGAGAATATCGTATTCGCCAAGGGTGAAGTGAACGAATCGCCGAACCTGATGGATTCGGAAAAACGGGAGATTCGTTATGGATCGGAAGCGGATCCCAAACAGATCCAGGTCAGGATTTTGGAATTCAATCCGGATGGCGGTTTGGCTGTTCCCCAAGGAGATGGGCCGGTGGTGATGCGGGTGGCGGAACGGGCGAAAGGAAATGGAAGCGAGGCAGGCGCCCGCGAAGATTGGGTGAAAATTGGCCGTGTGAACGCGCGGGCATATCGGTTTTAACCATGAAAGCGCTTCCGTCATCTCACCGGGTTGGAGGTTTTTCCTTGGTGGAAGTGGCGCTGGCGTTGGGGGTGTTGGCGATGATGGTTCCCGTGATGATGGGGGCGATGGCCCGTTCTCTCGGTGGTGCGGACAGGGCGGCGGCGGAGAGCCGGAGTTTATGGATGGTTCCGGCATGCTGCCGGGAAATCGATGCGGTTTATGACGGGGTATCCGAATGGTTCGAACTCCCGGAATCGGAGGAGGAGGCCACGTTTCCGCCGATCGATGACTGGAAGGCGCTGGCATTTTCTTCCGAGGGAAAAATCCTGGGGAAGATCGAACTTGCGGATTACGAGCGCGGCTCGCGTGAGATCGATGGAATGAGAGTGGCGGCGATTGCCCGGATCGATCGCTTTCCGTCCGGGGAAGGCGACGAAGCTTCGGTGGTGAAAATTTCCATCGAAACTCCGGCAGCCGGTCCGGCGGAGTACCGGGCGAGAAAGGCATTCTTCGTGAACGACGGGAGATGAAACGCGGGCTGAAACACAACGCTTTCACGTTGATCGAGCTGATGGCGGCGATGGCGGTGAGCTGTGTGGTTTTGCTGGGTGCTTCCGCTTTGCTAGGCCGCGCGCTCGATCATTACTCGCAAACCACCTCGCGGATCGAAACCAGCGAAAGCGCCCGGATCGGCTGGAGCCAAATCCGGGCCGATCTGGAGTCGGCTCGATTTCTCCAAGGAGCGGTCTTTGAAAATCCGGGAGCGGATCGTCCGCAAGGCAGGCTCGGGATTTTCCGGCTGATCAAAGACGCATCACAGCGGGAAACCCAACGCATCGCGGATCTTGGAGCGGTGCATTATTATCTTGCGGATCAAACGATGAACGGGCGGGTTGTCCGCTGCCTGATGCGTGGCACGCGGGAAAGCGCGGATACTTTTGACGCGCTTGAATCGGATGAGATGGAATCGCTTTTTGCAAGAAGGGAACAGATGGATGAGCCGGTGGTGACGGGTGTTTCTTCGTTCGAAGTGAAGCCAAAGCGGTGGAGCCGCGGTTGGGTGGATTGGAATGCGGATGATTCATTTTCACCGGAGGCGGTGGAGTTGCGTGTGGTGATCGTGAAACCGGGAATCGCCGCGCAAATGAAAACACCGGCGGACTGGGACGGGAGCGGGCGGTTTCAGGAGATTTTGGGCGGTATCCGGGATGCCGCTTCGAATCCGCATCTTGAGGTGTTTTCGGGGCTGTTTCCTTTTGGTGCGAATGAGGAATAAATTCCAGATGAGGCGGGGATTCGTGCTGCCGGTGACGCTGATTTTGCTCGGTGGGTTGGTGGTTCTGATCGTAGGGCTCTGCGTGGCGGGCGGTTTTGAAAAGAAAACGAGCGGGAATTATCTGGCGAAGCAACAAGCGGAACTCGCCGAGGAATCCGCGTTGAACGAAGTGAGGAGGATCTTCGCGGAAGAAACGGCGAATGATGATTTCCTCGTGATCGGGGGGATGCGTGATGAAACGATGAACGACCGCACGCCGGTGGATTTATTCTTCGCAAGAGGAAAGGTGGAAGACGGGCGGTTGAAATTCCGCTATGTTCCGTTGTTCAGCGCCGGGGCGTTGCCGGATGAAACGGAATCCCTAACCGTGCCGGAATCCGGGGGGCTGAAAGGCGATGAAGGGTATCGTTTCAAGGCGCTTCCCTATCAGGATGAGGTCGGGGTGGCTTGGCGTCCGGTGCGCGACGAACATGGCAAGGCCGTGGCCCGTTATGCTTATTGGGTGGAGGATTTGCAAAGCCGGATCGATCCGGCGTGTGCGGGGAATCTGAAGGGAAAGGCGGGGACGCATGAACGCGAGGCGCTGCCTTTTCCTGCGCCCGGACTGAATTCCGGGAAAGAAGCGAAAGATCAGCCCGCGCTGGACCAGATTCCTTTGTATGCTCTGGATCCGGATGCGACCGAAGCCGAACAAGGCGAATTTGCGAAAAGCCTGATTGAAAACAGGAAGTGGCTGCTCTCTCCCAAATCGGGTTTCGCCTTCTTGAATTTGCAGCCACCGCTGCAAAGGGATGAGGAGGGGCGTTTGGTGGAGAAGGAAGCCCGCGCGCTTGAAGAACAAACATCGGGGCCTTTGCGGTGGTACCACGAAAAGCCGCTCGTGCCGTATTTGCAGGAAATCGAATCCGGCATGATCGGGAAACCGCGGCTGAATTTGAATGATCTTCTGGAAAAAAAGCGAGGTGAAGCGGTCGATGAAATGGCGGAATTCATCGATGAGGCATACCCGGAATTCAAGGAGCGCAGGGGAGGTTTTCCTGAAGATTATTTGAAAACCCTGGCGGCGAATGCGTTGGATTATGCGGACGGAGATTCGGAACCGACATTGGAAGAAGGCGGGTATCGGGGAGTGGATGCGTATCCGCTGATGAGCGAAATCGCCTTACAGGTGAACTACCTCGGGCTGTCGATCGCAAACGGAAGGAGCATCATGACGTTCCGGTTCAAGATGTTCGCGGAGCTGGCGAACTTGACGAGCAAGCCGGTGCATGGCCGCGCGCGCTTGAGCTATGAGATTGCTTTGCCGTTGGATGGGATCGGGGCCGGAACGGGTGATGTGCGTTTCGATTCGCCGGATTTGTTGTCGGATGCGGAAGTCGTGACGCACGATCTGGTGAAAATCGGAGACCGTTATTGGTCGCCGGAAATCGAGGTGAGTTTGGAGCCGAATCAATATCAGTGCTACCCGTTTTACGATCTCACGTATCGCATGGATGTCGGTCCGGCGTCCATGGATTTGGCATCTGATACGCCGTTCAGTCTGAATGAAGAGAAGGGTGGCTCGGGATTGTCGCTGAGATGGAACGATCAGGAAGTGGAGCGGATTCCGAAAATTTTGCGTGAAGCGGGTTTGGTGTTTTCCGTGAAAAACGGCAAAATCTACAGCGGCTTCCGGGTGGGCACGAAGGACACGCTGACGAAAGCCGCGCTGCCGGGCATGGTTTACGATGATTATCCGGATATGATTTATAATACCGGAGATCCGCGGATGAATCATTATCTGCGGGATGCGGTGCTGGATGAGAACGCCTATCCGGAAAACGCGAGCCCGAACCGGAGGAATATCCGCCTCGATATTTATAAAGCGGATGCGGCGAACAAGCCGAAGGTCTACGCGAGGATGATGCCTTCCGAATGGCCGGATGACGGACACAATGCGGCCGTCGGCTCGTGGACTCCTGGAACCTCGGATAAAACGGAAATGACGGATGCGAGATTCCAGTTTCCGTATGACGAAAAAGAAAAGAATGCCGCGCCCCAGTTGATTTCAAACGCGGGGGGATTTTACAGCGTGACGGAGTTGGGGCGGGTGTTTGATCCGATCATGTACGAGCCGCATTTCAAGCTGCCCGCGGATACGAAAAGTCTGAGAGAGAAAGGGAGGATGCCGGAGGGGGAATTCTCGTGGCCGGATGTCGATGGAAGTCCGGTGAGCACGTTTTTCGGAGGCGGCAACACCTTGCGGATCGGCAGGCCGGAGCACCCGGATTTTTTGTTGGAAGATCATCCGGGAATGCGTGCGGCGGGTTTGCTCGATTTGTTTCACGCCGGGCTTTCGCGGAGCGAGGATGAATCAAAGCGTCGCGGTCTGCTTGTTTCCATCCAAGGTCACGTGAACCTGAACACGGCGACGCGCGATGTGTTGCGCGCGTTGGCGACGGGGACATTGATGATGGATCCGCTTTTATCGAAACGAACAGGAACCGAACATGCCGGAGCACCTCAAATGGCGTCGCCTGTCGAACTCCTGAAGTTGAAAGCTCCGATGTTGGAAAAGGAAGCGGATGTGATTGCGGATGCGATCATTGACAACCGGCCTTATGCCAGCCCGTCGCGGTTGGCGGACTTGAAGGATGAAGACGGGCGCGCGGTTTTCGGCAGCCGGGATTTTTACAAGGACGGGAAAGAGATCGAGTGGAGCGACGCGGCGGCGGAAGAAGTCTTCGCGCGGGTTTATGAAGCAAGCACGGTGCGTTCGCGGAACTTCCGGGTGTGGGTTGTGGGGCAAGCGCTTTCGCCCCAGGTGCATGTGGACGGAGAGCCGGAGGTGCTCGCGGAGGTGAGGAAAGTCCACACGTTGTTCGCCGATCCGGGCGAGCGTGATGAGAATGGCGATATCGATCCGAAGAAGTTCAAAACCCGTGTGATTTTTACCAATGGATTTTAAAGGCATGATCCGGATGTTGTGGATTTTGTGGTCGTTGGTTCCGGTGGCCGGCGCGCAAGACGCGGGGTATGTGAGGTTGTTCCATGCGGTCAATCACGGTACCGGGAAATTGCAGGTGTGTATCAACCGGGAACCCGTCAGGCCGGGAGGGTATTCATTGGGCGACATGACGGGCGGGATTTCTCTGAGTCCGGGTATCTATCAAATTCATTTTGAAAGAGATGGGGTGAAAACCTGCAAGACGCAGCTCACCGTTCATTCCGGGGAAACCACCACCTTGGTCGCCTATGCGGAAAACGGGAAAGACGGCTGGGAGATCGAGGTGATGAGATTGAAACAGCAGGACGCGGGTGACGAGCGGTGGGTTTCGCTGGTTTCCGTAAGTTGCGATTTGGCGGTGGAGATCAAGCAAGGCAACGGGCGATGGTCGGCGGTTTCTTTGGAAAAACGCAAGCCGCGGCGTTTTGAAAACGGGCAGGCATCGGCCTACCTCGCGTTGCGCAATCAAGGCCGCGAATTTACCACGCGGTCGCTCGGCATGTCGGGGCATGCGGTCGTCATTTTTTATGACGATGAGAATGGGGAATCTCGGATGAAATCGTTTTTGGATTACGCCTACGGTAAAACGATTTCTCAGTGATGATCCTCGTCCGGGCTTTGTATTTTGAAAATTTTGAAGAGATAAAACAGGCTTGGGAAAATGAACAGGCTGCCGATCAGTAATGCGAGAACGAGCTGCCACAGGGTCGCGGGCGGAGCGGCTTGTTGATAGAAGTTCAGCGGGCCTTGCACGGTGTCCACCGCGTTCGGGGCATACAGCAAAAGCCATCCGGTGAGGACCAGCGTGACCTGCCCGATCGCGACGGCGCGGATGAGAAGCGAATAGCCTTTGCGGATGAACCGCCACATGGCGAGGAACAGGAGGCTCGCGAGCGCCATCACTCCCCAGCCCCAGGGATTTCGGACGAAGGCGGCCAGCAGGCTTTCGTGTTCGGCGAGGGAAATGGCGAACACCACGCCTCCCGTCAGAACAACGGCGCAGTTGAAAAATACCGCCCAGCGGGTGAAGCGTTGTTTCATCGGCGGATCGCTGGTTTCCCCGATGAGATACACGCTGGCGAGAAACACGAAAATGCAGGCGATGAAAATCCCCACCGAGAGAGGATACGCGCCCCACCATGGCAGGATGTAAGCGGTCCACGGATCTTTCGTTTCAAGATCGATGAGTCCGCGGTTGAGGCTGGCGGCGATGATGCCGAGCCAGATGGCGGTCCAGAGGCTGGAGAGACCGAAGAGCCAGGTGTAGATCGTTTGGCTGCGAGGTTCCTGCACG
Source organism: Luteolibacter sp. (assembly GCA_047605125.1). Lineage (GTDB taxonomy): Bacteria > Verrucomicrobiota > Verrucomicrobiia > Verrucomicrobiales > Akkermansiaceae > Luteolibacter. The sequence goes on along the minus strand of JASGGK010000001.1, from coordinate 48,451 downwards.
GCATCGTAGTGGCGGAAGGTGAAGGCCGCGCCACGCACGACGATGCCAAAAAGCAGGGCGATCATCGGGACGTGCAGCGAAGTCATCAAGGTGGTGAAAATCACGGGAAATCCCATGAAGAGGATCACCACGATGAGGATGAGCCACATGTGATTCGCTTCCCACACCGGGCCCATGGCGTGGTTGATGACGTCCTTTTGTTTTTCCCGGAGTTTCCCGGCGGGAAAGAGTTCGAGAATTCCGGCACCGTAGTCCGATCCGCCCAGCAGGACGTAGAGCAAAAGCGACGCGCCGATGAAAGTGATGAGAATATCGATCATGGTGTGTCCTCGTGTTGCACGGCTTTGATTTGGCGGCTCAGAAGCCAAACCGTGGCGGCGGCGAGCGCGAGATAGAGAAACAGGAAAAGATAAAAATGATAGACCATTCCGGGCACCGGCGTGACGGCGTCCTTGGTGCGCATGATGCCGTAGATGATCCACGGTTGCCTGCCGACTTCGGTGACGATCCATCCGGCTTCGATGGCGATCATTCCGGCGGGAATGAAGGGAATGAGCAGTTTGAGAAACCAAGGCGGGAATTTTCCTTTTTTCAGGAACCAGAAGAAGAGGGCGCCCAGCCCGGCCATGGCGGTGCCGATGCCGACCATGATTTGAAAGGCGATATGGCAAATCACGACGTGCGGCCATTCATCGCGCGGAAATTTGTCGAGTCCGATGACCTCCGCATTGATGTCGTCATGGGCGATGAAACTCAGCGCGCCGGGAATCGGGATGCCCCATTTCATTGTTTGGGTTTCCACATCGGGAATGCCGCCGATGTAAAGCGGGGCTTGGCGCTCGGTTTTGAAATGGCCTTCCATGGCGGCGAGTTTCGCGGGCTGGAGCTCGGCCACGCGTTGTCCGGCGAAATGCCCTGCGAATGGCTGCAGGAGCGAGGCGGCGGCACCGAAAGTCATCGCGATTTTGAATGCCTTCATGTTCACGGTGCGCGCTTTTCCCCGGAGAAACAGCAGCGCGTGAATCCCGCCGACCGCGAAACCGACGGCCTGCAACGCGGCGAGCTGCATGTGGATGCTTTGGTGCAGCCACGCGCGGTTGAACATCGCTTTGACGGGATCGATGCCGGAAAAAACACCATTGGAAAATTCGAAACCGGTGGGAGCATTCATCCAACCATTCGCGGCGACGACGAAGATGCCGGAAGCGAAGCCGGAAAGGCCGACCATCAGGCCGGTGAACCAGTGCGCCCACGGATTCATGCGTTTCCAGCCGTAGAGGAAGAGTCCGATGGCGATGGCTTCGAGAAAGAACGCGGTGCCTTCCCAGGAGAACGGCATGCCGATGATCGGCCCGGCGTGTTTCATGAAACCGGGCCATAGCAGGCCGAGTTCAAACGAAAGCACGGTGCCGGAAACCGCGCCGACGGCGAAAAGAATCGCCACGCCCTTCATCCACATCTTGGTGAGATCGAGGTAGATCCCGTTTTGTGTCCGCAAATACAGGAAATGCGAGGCGGACATGAAGAACGGCATCGTCATGCCGATCGCCGCGAAGATGATGTGGAATCCCAACGAGAATGCCATTGCGGATCGCGCCGCCACCAAATCGTCCATGGCGGGGAGTTTAGGGAGCGGATCGCGGTGTGCGAGGGAAAATACAGAAAGCGGGAGGCGAGACGCCTCCCGAAACGGACTGGAGCGAGACGCTCCAGCCACTTGGTGTTACAACAGCTTCGCGCGGAGCAGTTCGGTGACTTGCTTCGGATTCGGCTTGGTGGAGGCGAGTTTCATCACCTGGCCGGTGAGGAAGTTGAGCAGCTTTTCATTACCGGCTTTGACGGCGGCGACTTCGTTCGGATTGGCGGCGATGGCTTGATCGACGAGCGCTTCGAGTTCTCCGGCCTCGGCTTTTTTGAAGCCGAGGGTGTCGGCGATGGTGGCGGGGTCTTTTTCCGGGGATTCGAAAAGCACGGTGAAAACTTCCTTCGCCTGATTCGCGGCGAGGGTGCCGTTTTCCATGAGCACGAGCAGGGCGCGGAGTTTTTCCGGGGAAACCGGGCAATCGGAAATATCGATGCCTTGTTCGTTCAGCGTGCCGAGCAGGTTGTTGATGATGAAGTTCGCGACTTTTTTCCCCGGAACTTCCGCGCCGGTGACGGCTTCGAAGTATTGGGCGAGGTATTTGTCGGAAGACAAAACGGAGGAGTCGTAAGCGGTGATGCCGAAGTCTTTTTCGAAACGCGCGGCGATTTGGTGGGGCAGTTCGGGAACGCGCGGGCGGACGCGGGCGATGAGTCCGGCGGTTTCGATGGGAAGCAGATCGGGGCAGGAGAAGTAGCGGTAATCGTGCGCGTCTTCCTTGGTGCGCATGAGCTGGGTTTCTCCGCGGTCATCGTCCCAGCGGCGGGTGGACTGGATTTGCGGAATGCCGGCGCTGAGTTCCTCGGTCTGGCGCTGGATTTCGAAATGGATCGCGCGGCGGATGGCGGAGATGGAGTTGAGGTTTTTCAGCTCCACTTTGCAACCGAGCGGATCGCTTTCGTTTTTCCGCAGGGAAATGTTCACGTCGCAGCGGAGTTGGCCCTTTTCCATGTCGGCACCGGAAACTTCGCCTTGTTGGAGAATCATCTGGAGCGAGCGCAGATAAGCGAAGGCTTCTTCGGCGGATTCGAGGTCCGGCTCGGTGACGATCTCCATCAGCGGCGTGCCCGCGCGGTTGAAGTCGATGAGCGAGGAGTTCCCAAGGTGGGTGGATTTCGCGACGTCTTCTTCGAGGTGAATGCGGTTCAGACGCACGACCTTGCCGGGATGGGCGATGTTTTTCCGGTGATCGGTCGGGTAGCAATGATCGTAAAGCGGGACGCCGCCACCGATGCAGAGGGGGAGATCCATCTGGGTGGTCTGGTAGTTTTTCGGCATGTCCGGATAGAAATAGTTCTTCCGGTCCCACTTGGAAATCGGAGGCGTCGAGCAATCGAGCATCATGCCGGTGAGGATGGTTTGCTCGATGGCGGCTTGATTCAAAACCGGAAGGGCGCCGGGCAGACCGAGGCAGGTGGGGCAGGTGTGGGTGTTCGGCGTGTCGCCAAAGGAAGTGCGGCAGGCGCAGAACATCTTGGTGTCCGTTTTGACCTGGGCGTGGACTTCGAGGCCGATGGTGACGAGGTAGGGCATTTTAGATTGAGGATTGCCGATTGAAGATTGGGGGAAATTACTGGCGGGCGAAGTTCTTGAGTGCCTTTTGGACTTTCGGGTCGTTGAGGGCTTCGGTGAGTTTCGGGGAGCGGAGGAGGTCCGCGTAGTCGCCTTGTTTTGCCATGGAGTTCAAGGTCGGATCATCGACGATGATGGCGCGCGGAATGGGTTGGCCGGTGGAAGGATCGATCACCGGTTTGGGCGGGGATTTGCTGGCGATCATTTTGGCCAGACTGATGCGCTTGGGATCGGCGAGGGGATCGAGCAGTTTGATCCAGTCCGCGGGGATGGATTTTTCGATGGAATCGGTGAGGGATTTGAAAATGTCCGCCGCAGGGCTGGGAGAGGTGGTATTTCCTCCGGCGGTTTTGATTTTTTCGATCGCCCCGGCGTGGTGGATGACGACGGCGGCGATGCTGCCGAGGATACCGGTGGGAATCAGCGAGAAAATCGCGGAGCCGAGAAGGCGGACGGGCGTGAGCGGTTTTTTCTCGCCCTCGGATTTTTTGAACGGGCTGGCGAGGACTTTGACGATGAGACGACCGATGATGAAGACGATGAGGAAGGCTGCGGCGGGCACGGCGTAGGAAAGCCAGTCGATGGATTTTCCAAGGTATTGCTGGCTTAGCTCCGGGGTCATCTGCCAGGCGCGGAAGGCAACCCAGCCGCTGCCGCTGAGCACGAGCGTGCCGAGCAGGATGCGCAGCGCGCCCCGCAGGATGACGAAGCCCGCGAGAATCACGAACAGCGCGATGGCGACGGTGTAGAGGTTGAGGTTCATGAAGAGGTGCCGGGTGATCGGTGATCAGATTTTCAGAATAGATAAAGGAACTTTTACCGCAGAATATTCCCGAGATTCCAAGCGCCTATGGCTTCCTCGCCAGATGGCATGGGACGCGAAATGGGCCAAACGGGGCAATCCAAGTCGTTCGAGCAGATGACAAAATAGCGTAAAAGTTCTCCGGGCTGAGGTGTAGGAGGGTCCGTTTTCAAAACGGGTTCCTTTCCGCAGTAGGGACAAGGTGCGAGCGGGGCAGGAAGTGTAGGTATGGCAGTCACGGAGAATCTTCGGAAACAGGGCTTTGAAAGCGTTTGCGAAGTTCATTCGAGACCCATTTCCCGGCGAAGTGAGGCGATGCCGTGCTTTTTCCCGGTTTCCAGATCGTTGAGACCGGCTTCGATTTTTTGGCAGACGAGGATTTCATACATCAGATCGTCCCAGCTCGCGGATTCGGGGAGGTCGCGAACCAATTTAGCCGCCGTTTTTTTGACGCTGGAAATGGACGATTTGGTCTGAGGCATGAGCTAGAATAGACGGTTTTGAGCGGAAAAAGCAAGGGTCACCATTGGGTGGCGCGCTGGCGGAGGAGGTGGTCGGTGAGGACGAGGGTGGCCATGGCTTCGACGATGGGGACGGCGCGGGGGAGGACGCAGGCGTCGTGGCGGCCTTTGCCGGCGAGTTCGGTGTTTTCGCCGGTGTTGGTCACGGTTTCCTGCGAGGTCATGATGGTGGCGGTGGGCTTGAAGGCGACGCGGAAGACGATGTTTTCGCCGTTGGAAATGCCTCCCTGGATGCCGCCGGAGCGGTTGGTGGTGGTGCGGACCTTGCCATCGACCATGCGGAAGGCGTCGTTGTGCTCGCGGCCGGTGAGCAGGGTGCCGGAGAAACCGGAGCCGATTTCGAATCCTTTCGTCGCGGGGAGCGAGAGCATGGCCTTGGCGAGGTCGGCTTCGAGTTTGTCGAAAATCGGTTCGCCGAGACCTGCCGGGCAGTTGCGGATGACGCACTCGACGATGCCACCGACGGAGTTGCCATCGGCGCGGATGGTTTTGATGCGTTCGATCATCGGCCCTACCATGGCGGAGTTGCCGGTGCGGACGATGTTCGATTCGATCTCGGCGCTGGTGACGGTGGCGGGATCGACGTTGGCGGAGAGGTCTTGCACGGTTTTCACCCAGGCGAGGACTTCGATGCCGGGGGAAATGGCGTTGAGCACTTGTTTGGCGACGGCGGCGGCGGCGACGCGGCCGATGGTTTCGCGGGCGGAAGCGCGGCCACCCCCGGAGGCGGAGCGGATGCCGTATTTGGCGTCGTAGGTGTAATCGGCGTGGCTGGGCCGGTATTTCACAGCCATTTCATCGTAGGCGCCGGGGCGCTGGTCCGTATTGCGGACGGCGATGGCGATGGGGCTGCCGAGGGTGAGGCCGTCCTGGATGCCGGAGAGGATTTCGGCGGTGTCCGCTTCCTTGCGCGGGGTGACGATCTCGGACTGGCCGGGGCGGCGGCGGTCGAGTTCGTGCTGGATTTGTTCAAGCGAGAGCGGAACGCGGGCCGGGCAACCGTCGATGATGACCCCTACGCCGCCTCCGTGCGACTCGCCGTAAGTGTGGATGCGGAAAACCTGGCCGAAGGTGGATGACATGCGGCGCAGGGTAGAGATGGAGCGGCGCGGGGCAAGGGCGAATGAACGCCGAACATCGAACGTCCAACATCGAAATTTGAAGGGAAGAGAGCTGGGAGCGCGGACTTTAGTCCACTTGGTTTTTCGGGATTCTCCGAAGCCGAGGTGGGCCTTAGGACTTCCCGGCCGGATTCTCTGGGGCGGACTAAAGTCCGCGGTCCCGGTGATCTGCTCTTTCCATCAACCATCAACTATCCACCATCAACTCATGATGCGTTTGAGACTGCCCGCTCGGGTGATTGATTTTCCCCGGCGTCCGTTGGTGATGGGGATCGTGAATGTGAATGACGACTCGTTTTCCGGGGACGGGACGCTGGATTTTGAAAAAGCGGCGGCTCAGGCGCGGCAGCAAGTCGAGGCGGGGGCGGATGTGATCGACGTGGGGGCGGAAAGCGCGCGGACGAACCGGGCGGCGATTTCCATTGAGGAGGAGGTGCGGAGGTTGCGCGGATTTTTGGGAAAATGGCGGGAGATTTCCGCTGGTTTGCAGCCTCGGGATGAGGAGCAGGTTTGGCCGCCGGTTCTCTCGGTGAACACGTGGCGGCCGGAGGTGATCGCGGGGATTTTACCGCCGGGCGGTATCGAAATCGTCAACGACATGGGCGCGCTGCCGGATGCGCGGAATGCGAAATTGTGCGCGGATGCGGGTGTGGCGCTGCTGATCATGCACAGCGTGGGCGAGCCGAAGGTACCGCATTTTCATCAGGAATGGTCGGATGTGATGGGGGAAATGGAGCGGTTTTTCGTGGTGAAACTGGCTCTCGCGCAAGCGGCGGGCTTGCCGGTAGACGCGGTGATTCTCGATCCGGGCATCGATTTCGCGAAGCAATGCGCGGACAATCTCACGGTGTATCGGGAACTCGCGCGTCTTCAGGCGTTCGGGCGGCCGGTGCTGGTGCCGGTTTCGCGAAAAACGGTGATCGGCGAGGTGCTGGATTTACCGAATCCGGCGGATCGGGATGCCGGGACGATTGCCTGCATCACGGCTTCGATGATGCGGCGCGGCGCACAGATTTTCCGGGTGCACGAGGTGGAGGCCGCGTGGCAGGCGGTGAAAGTGATCCATGAGCTGACCCGCTGAGAAAAGAAAACGGCGGGGAAGTGACCATTTCTCCCCCGCCGTTTGTGGGTTCAGCCGGTGGCTGGTTCCCGGAATGTCACCATTCCGTCTTCATGCTCAGAGCGAAGACGCGGGGTTCGCCAGCGCCGCCGTAGTACCAATATTCTTTATCCGTGAGGTTTTTGATTTCTCCCTGGAAGGTGACGGGATGGTTGTAGATGCGGGTGGAATATCCAAATCCGGCATTGAACAGGGTGTAATCCGGGAACTTGAGGGTGTTCGCGTTGTTGTAGTAACAATCTCCGTAATAGCGTCCGCCGATGTGGAATTCGAGGCCTTCGATGGCGGGGACTTTATACGATGCCTGGAGGATCGCTTGATAACGCGAGGTTCCCGCGATGCGGTTCCCTTCGATGGCGGCGGAAGTATCCGAGAGCTGGTCGTATGTTGCGTCCAGCCAGATGCCGCCGAGCGTGAGGGTGAAGTCATCGGTGATTTTCACGCTGCCGGTGGCTTCGATGCCTTGGTAGAGATCGATGCCGTCCTGGGTGAGCGTAACGGTCCCATCTCCGTTGTTTTTGACGATGTTCGATCCGCGCTCGAAGCGGAAGAGGGCGGCGCTGGCCGCCCAGCGTTCCCCTTCATATTTCGCGCCGAATTCCAGTTGCTCGCTGATCGTCGGGTCCATGACTTGGCCCGCGTTGGTGTAAGGCAAGCCCGTGGACCAATCCGATGCGCCGACAGAGCTGCCTTTTTCCAAAGCTTCGACATAACTGCCGTACACCGTGACGTCCCGGCGGGGTTTGTAGATCAGGGCGTAGGTCGGGGTGACGGCGTCTTCCTTGTAAATATCGTCGCTGGATTCGCTTTCCAGGCGGTAGTGGTTGAAACGCAGGCCGACAAGGGCGGACAGGTTTTTGACGATTTCGACGGTATCGCTGGCGAAAGCCGAGGTGCGGGTGAGTTCGCTGCCGAGATAGGACTTGGTGGAGTGGGAAGGGAACGGATCGACATAAGTGTTTCCGGTGTAGAGATTGCCTTCGCCGATTTTTTTCCAAGTGTAGGATGTGTGATAGGAGCGCTGGTAGTGCCATGAGGCGCCAACGACGGCCTGGTGCTTGAAAATACCGGTGTCGAATTTTCCTTCGGTCAGGGACTCGAAATAATGGCTGTCGGTTTCATCCCAGCTGAGTTGATAGTCGTAGATGTTATAATCGCCGGCCTGGTTGAGGAGGGCGTACCAGATTTTGTTGATGTCGTTCCTGCCGCGGTAGAAGTTGTAGGTTGCCTTGGTTTTCCAGTCCGGATTGATGTCATAGGCAAGCGATGTGGTGGCGGCGGTGTTTGTCACGCGGTCAAACGTGCCGTCGATGGATCTTTCCTCCGAATTGTCAATGGTGCGGGGCAAGCCCGTGACGGAGGTGATGACCGATGGTGAATAATTGAAGCCGATGATCGGCGCTTCGTTTTCCAGATCGCGGTCGGTGTGGATGACCTCGGCGGAAAACGTAAGGTCTTCACGCAGGCGGGCATCGATGGCGATGGAGCCGAAAAAGCGGTCGATATCCGCACCGTTGTAGGTGCTTCCCGTTTCCTGCCCGAGGTTCACGCGATAGCCGAACCAGCCGTCTTTGCCTTCGCGGCGGCTGACATCGGCGCTGGCGGTGAAGGCGCTCTCGGAAGTCCACGCCAAGGTGGTGGAGGCGTAGTCCGTCCCGAGGGGTTTCTTGGTTTGGAAGTTGACCATGCCGCCGGGTACTCCGAAGCCGTACATGAAGCCGTTCGGGCCCTTGAGCAGTTCCACTTGTTCCATGATTTCCAAAGGCCATTCGGAAGTGGTCGTTTCGATCGGCAGGCCGTTGAGGCGGTAGCTGTTCCAGTTCAGCCCGAAGCCGCGGACCTGCAAGCGTTCTCGCCAGCCGCCGGCGTAGGAATTGGTGAGGGTGGTCACGGATGGATCATCTGCGAAAACTTCCGCCACGGTCTTGGGCTTGCGTTTTTCGATGGATTCGCGGTCAACGACCGAAATGGAGAAGGGGGTGTCCAGAACCGGGAGGCTGCCCAAGGCTCCGGTCTGCGCTTGTTTCTGGAGGGAAGCCGCGCTGACGACCAGTTCGGGAAGCGATTCATGGCCGTCCGGCTGCGAGTTTTCCGAAGACGGCGCGCCTGAGGCGGGCTGGATAGCAACGGTTCCGGAGTTCGTGAAATGATATGTCAGGCCGCTGCCGCCGAGGAGGCGGTCCAGCGCCTGGGACGGCTGGAAGTCTCCGTGGAGGGCGGGCGAGGTTTTTCCACGGACGAGTTCGGATCTGGCGGCGACATCGATGCCGGTCGTTGCCGAGAATTTCTGGAGTGCCTGGTTGAGGCTGGTTGTTTCGATGGCAAACCGATAGCTTGTCGCGGGGGAGTTTTGCGCGTGGCCGGTGGTCGGAAGGGCCATGGCCATGAGGCATGCCAAGGGCGGAAGTGGAGTACGGAACTTCATGAGAATAGCGGGAGGGGCTGTCCCTCGCTGTTACAGACGAATGAAGGCAGGCACCCCTCAACGATTTCCCGAAATTTTCTTAAGAGGCTGTCTTGAAAATCTATCTAACCACGGATAAACGGGATGGACACAGATAAGAGAGATCTTCTGATCTCGTAAAATCTCTTCTTCCATCTGCGTTCATTTTCGTTCATTTGACTCAGTCTTTTTAATTTCCAGTTCGTCCATGTCCGCTTCGCTCCCATTGCGGTTTGAATTTCTTCATCGCTCCATGATGCGGCGGAGCGGTGAGAATTTTCAGACAGCTTCTAAGGATGCCGCCGCTCGATCAAAATGGCTTCCGTGTTTTCATGAAACCGGATCGGCAGGATTTCCGATAAAACTTCGAGGGCCTGCCGGTGGTTGGCCGGTCTGAGGGCGCCGGAAACCTTGAGTTCCCCGAGCGATGGATCCGCCAAACGAATGGGCTTCGGCACATATCGGCGGAAATCCTCCAGAACGGCGGACAGAGGCTGTTCGTTGTAATAAACGCGGCCTTCCCGCCATGCGCCGAATTTGAAAAGATTTTCGGAGGGCGGCGGGATGTCGCCGTTTCCGTCCCATGACAGGGTTTGGCCGGCGGTGATCCTCCGGGCGGCATGTCCGGCCCGCGGATTCCGGATTTCCACGATCCCTTCTTCCACGCTGATGCCGATCTGATCCTCCCTGACATGCACGTCGAAGGTGGTGCCGATATCCCGGATGACCGCGCTCGCGGTCCGGATTTCAAAAGGCCGCGGGTCGTGACCGGCTACGGTGAAAACGGCTCCTCCGGAGGTGAGTTTGGCTATCCGCTGTTTCCCGGAAAAACGGCAGACGAGCCGCGTCCCCGCATCGAGATGGGCGCGTGTGCCATCGGGGAGCGACACTTCGTGCAATTCCCCGACGCCTGTTTGATAGGTGGTTCCCGAAAACGCGAAAAACAGGCCGAGGATGACGAGTGCCGCGGCAGCGGTGATCGCTGCGGAAAATTTCAAACGGCGCCCGGACGGAGAGGAGTGCCGCAGGTTTTCCCGGATTTCCTCTTTCGAAAACAACTCCCGGACTTCCATGGAATGGTAGATTTGCTCCATCTCCGAGAATTCCTTGCGGTGGGCGGGAGATGCGGCCAGCCATGTTTGAAATTCCCGCTCGTTCCCGGAAGTCCATGCGCTTTGGTTCATTTTCCGGGCAAGCCAGCGCGCGGCATCCTGGCGGATCAATGGATCAAAATCGGGCATGGATAGGAGGAACTGGCCAAAGGGCATAGGGTTTCCTCGTGCGATTGAACACTGATTTCCTTGAGTGAAATGGAGGGTCTCAGGATTCCAGCGCATTCCGGCAGGCGACCAGGGCGGTGATGATTTCCTTTTCCACGGTACTGACGGAAACTCCCAGTTGCCCGGCGATCTGATCGTAGGTCAGGTCTCCAAACCGGCTCATGATGAAGATTTTTTTGCAACGCGGCGGGAGCATTCTTACGGCGGATACCGCTGCGGCAAGTTGTTCGGATGTCTCCAACCGGGTGCTGGGGTTTGAAAACAAAGCGGGAATCTCTTCATCGGTGCTTGGGGAACCGGCATGGCTTGCTTTCCGGAACCGGTCGATCAAGAGGTTCCGGGCGATCCGAAACAGCATTTGCCGCGGGCTTTCCAACGTTTCGGAGGAGGTGCGGCGCAAAAAACGGAAAAACGTTTCCTGCGTCAGATCCTGCGCTTCATGATGGCAGGAGACTTCGTTGCGGAAAAAATTCTTCAAGTGCTCGTAATCAGCCAGCAGCTCGTCCGCGGTTGAGGAAAGAGGGCTCGTGCGCATAGGGCGGAGCGCATCGATCCACTATTGAGAGTCATTCGCAAGAACAAAAACGAAGTTTGGAGAATGGTCCGGGATTTTGGCTGGGTGACGGGCCACTCGCCGTAATCTTCCAGCAAACTTCGTAAATTGCTCAAGCGGATGGAATCCTCCGCCCGACCTGGTGGTGCCGCATCCCGAACCCTGTCCGGCTTATCGGGAGGAGGAATATTCTGTGATTTTCCGCGCATGTCCTGCTTTCGGGTTGTCGCCCGAACCGGCCATCCCAGAATGTGCTGAATGATCACGGAACCTCGCACAGGTGCGGAGAGCGCAGCCGATTTGCCATGCATTATCCAGGGGGGAATGGGAGTAGGTGTTTCCGGCTGGAGGCTCGCGAAGGCGGTGGCGGGCGAAGGCCAGCTCGGGGTGGTGTCCGGGACCGCTCTGGATGTGGTTTTCACGAGGCAACTCCAACTCGGTGACAAGGGCGGACATTTGCGGAGGGCTTTGGCGGCTTTCCCGTATCCGGAAATCGCCGGGCGGATTCTGGAGCGCTGGTTTATCCCCGAAGGAAAGGCCGCCGACGCGCCGTTCAGAACTCCTCCGATGATCGGTCACGAGCCGTCTCTCCGCAGCCGGGAACTGGTGATCGCGGCGGGCTTTACGGCGATTTTTCTCGCGAAGGAAGGGCATCCGGGAACGGTCGGCTTCAATCTTCTGGAAAAAATCCAGACTCCCACCTTGCTTTCCCTGTATGGAGCGATGTTGGCAGGTGTGGACGTCGTGCTGATGGGTGCGGGCATTCCCCGCCAGATTCCGAAAATCCTCGATGATCTCGCCGCCGGGCATCCCGCGGAAATGCGGCTCGACGTGACGGACAGCGCGGAACCGGTGAACATCCGGCTCGATCCTGCGGAATTCGGTCCTCCCCGAAACCTCCGTCGTCCGCTTTTCCTCGCCATTGTTTCCTCTCCGGTTCTGGCGGAAAATCTCCGCCGGAAATCCTCGGGCCGCGTCGATGGATTCGTCGTCGAGGCTCCGATCGCGGGTGGTCACAACGCGCCGCCACGGGGGCCGATGAAACTCACTCCGCAGGGCGAGCCGATTTACGGGGAGCGGGATCGCATCGATCCGGCGAAGTTCGTGGAAATCGGCCTGCCGTTCTGGCTGGCCGGAGGCTACGGGCGTGGCGGCAAACTGCGCGAGGCCTTGGAGCAGGGGGCGCAGGGCATTCAGGTCGGCACGGCCTTCGCGTTTTGCGAGGAGTCCGGCTTCGATCCTCTCCTCAAGGCCGGTGTCATTTCCCAAGTGAAAAGCGGATCGCTGGAAATCCACACGGATGCCCTGGCATCTCCCACCGGTTTTCCCTTCAAGATCGCCCATGTCGCAGGAAGTCTCTCCGGGCGGGACGTCTATGGCGGGCGCGAGCGTGTCTGTGATCTCGGGCTGCTGCGCGAGCCTTACCGGAAGCCGGAGGGCGGCATCGGTTACCGTTGCCCCGCCGAGCCCGTCGAAAGCTATGTGGCCAAGGGCGGCGATCCTTCGCAAACCGAGGGCCGCATTTGCCTGTGCAATTCGCTGACGTCGGCCGCGGGTTTCCCCCAAATCCGTCACGGAGAGGTGGAGCCGCCGCTCGTCACGATCGGCGATGATCTGGAAGCGATCCGGGAATGCCTTTCGGATCAATGCGACGGCTACACGGCGAAGGACGTCATCGAGCGCTTGCTGGCTTGATTTTGACGAATTGCCCAAAATATACTCTTGCAATAAATTTGCGATAATGAAAATTGCCGGGCATGCCGATGCCCGCCGTTGCTTCCGATTTTTCGCCATTGTTGCGTGATGCCGCCCGTGGGCTGGCTCAGCAGATGGTGTTTTGGGGGCAGGATGTGCGGCATGCTTCCGGCAATCTGCTTTTGCGGTTCGGGATGGAACGCCGTCCGTCCGCCGGGCTCACGGGGACGAGTTGCTATTCGATGGCGTGGGACGGGGGCCTCATCGAGCTTCATGGCGCGGTGGCGTCGTGGACGGCGGGGAAGGGTGGTGGGGGATGCGTTTTTTGCCGGGACCGGGAACGCATCGATCTGTGGCATGGCGAAAAACCTCCGATCCCCGGCCGGGAGTCGGGTGTGTTCGGTGATGCGGAAACGCGCTGGGAGGCTTTCCGGCCCTTTCTTTCCTGGCTGTGCCGTTACGAGGAATGGGTGGAGGAAACGACGGGGGACGGCTGGCGGGAAGCGGGATTCCGGGCGTTGAAGAAACTGCCCAAGGGCAAGCCGTGGCTGGCCCCGGACCTTGCCCGCGCATGGTGGACGCGGGCGCTCGAAGGAGCGGTTCCACGGGCGAAACACTTTTCGATCTGATTTTATGTTACCTGTTACCGTATTGTCGGGTTTTCTCGGAGCCGGGAAAACGTCGTTGCTGAACCACGTGCTGAAGCATCGTGGCGGGATGAAAGTCGCCGTGATCGTGAACGATCTGAGCGAGGTGAATGTCGATGCCGAGGAACTGCGGCGGGGCGATGCCGCGCTTTCCCATACCGAGGAAAGGCTCGTGGAAATGTCGAACGGCTGCATCTGCTGCACCTTGCGCGAGGATCTCATGATCGAGGTGAAACGGCTGGCTCGGGAAGGTCGTTTCGACGCGATCCTGATCGAATCCACCGGCGTCTCCGAGCCGATGCCGGTGGCGGAGACCTTCACCTTCGAGGATGAAAACGGCCGCTCGCTCGCCGATTTCGCGCAAATCGACTGCATGGTCACGGTGGTGGACGCGCCGAATTTTCTCCGGGATTTCAGCACTCGGGAACGGCTGAAGGATCGGGATCAGGCGCTCGGGGAGGCGGATGAGCGCACGATTGTCGATCTGCTGTCCGATCAGGTCGAGTTCGCGAATGTGATCGTCATCAATAAAGTGGATCGCGTGACGGAGGAGGAATTGCGGGTGATCCACGGCATGATCTGCGCGCTCAATCCCGGAGCGAAGATTCTCGAAAGCCGTTTCGGGCAGGTTGAGTTGCCGGAAATCCTGAATACCGGTCTCTATTCGCAGGAAGAGGCGGAGAAAACGCCGGGTTGGCTGGATTCGCTCGTCGAGCACACGCCGGAAACCGAGGAATACGGGATCGGGAATTTCCTTTACCGGCGTCGCAGGCCGTTTCATCCGCAGCGGTTTTACGATCTGCTTTTGAAGGAATGGCCGGGAGTGATCCGCTCGAAGGGCTTGTTCTGGCTGGCGAGTCGGCCGGATCACGCCGGGTTCTGGTCGCAGGCCGGGGCGGTGACGCGGCATCAATGCGCCGGTTTTTTCTGGGCGGGCATCCCGGAAGGCCAGCGCCCGAACGACCCGGAATCCCGCGAGGCGCTGCGGCAAAATTGGGTGGAACCGTGGGGAGACCGCCGTCAGGAATTGGTCATCATCGGCCAAGGGCTGGACCGCGAGGCGCTCGAAGCGATGCTGGATCAGGCGCTGCTGACCGACGATGAATTCCGCCAAGGACCGTCCGCGTGGCGGCGTTTTCCCGATCCGTTCCCGAAATGGGACTGAATGGCGCTGGAGAAAAAAGCCGGGTCACGCGGCCTTTGGGTTTGCCGGGCCACGCGGCCTTTGCAAACTCCTTGCCCCGCCATGCCTCCACGCCCGCCGAAAAAATTCAACCCGACGCCCTTCGAATACCATCAGGAAATCGAATTGCGGATCGATGCGCTGACGAACCTCGGCTCCGGGATCGGCCGGATCGATGGCTGGGTCGTCTTCGTGCCGTTCTGCCTGCCCGGCGAAAAAGTGCGCGCCCGCGTTTACCGGAATGACAAGAATTTCTCGCAGGCGGATCTGGTGGAAGTGCTTGAGCCTTCACCGGATCGGGCGGACCCGCAATGCCCGCTCTTCGGCGCTTGCGGCGGTTGCCAATACCAGCATTTGCAATATCCGAAGCAGTTGGAGTGGAAAACCCGCCAGGTCGGCGAACTGATGCAGCACATGGCGGGCATCACGTATCCGGTGAACCATTGCCTTTCCTCGGATCAGATTTGGAACTACCGCTCGAAAATCACTCCGCACTTCGACCAACCGCGCAATGGCGTGATCGATAAAATCGGTTTCCGGGGAAATGCGATGCGTCTCGTCGATGTGGAGCAATGCCCGATCGCGATGGCGGAAATCAACGCCGCATTGCCCGAACTCCGCGAGCGCGCCCGCGCCAACGCCCACAAATACAAGCGCGGGGCGACCCTGCTCATGCGCGCCACGCAGGGCCGGGTTGAGACCGACCCGAAAGCCACCGCCGTGGAGGAAGTCGGCTCGCTGAAATTCCAGTTCCTCGCCGGGGATTTCTTCCAGAACAACCCGTTCATTTTGCCGCTTTTCACCGATTACGTCGCGAAGCATGCGGCGGTCGGCGAGGTGAAATACCTTGTCGATGCCTACTGCGGTTCCGGACTTTTCTCGCTCACCCTCGCGAAGCATTTCCAGCAGGTTTCCGGCGTCGAGGTTTCCGAAACCTCCTGCGAATGGGCGCGGAAAAACGCCGCCGCCAATGGCATCACCAACGCGAAATTCCTCACCGCCTCCGCCGAGGCCATCTTCGCGGAAATCGATTTCCCCGGTGCCGAAACCGCCGTCGTCATCGATCCGCCGCGCAAAGGCTGCACCCCGGAATTCCTCGATCAGTTGATCAACTTCGGGCCGTCGAGAGTCGTTTACGTTTCCTGCGATCCCGCCACCCAGGTCCGGGATCTCAAGCAACTCACCGCCGGTGGTTATCAACTCGCCGATGTCCAGCCCTTCGATCTCTTCCCCCACACCCGGCATCTGGAGTGCGTGATGACGTTGGTGAAGGGGTAAACCGGGAGCGCGGACTTCAGTCCGATCTACAGATCCCTCAAAATCAAATCGGACTAAAGTCCGCGCTCCCGGTTTCATTCGCCTTGCGGCGAATCTCCGCTCCTGCTTCCATCCGCGCTCCCAACCTGCATTACTTATGGCCAACAAAGACCAAACCGATCCCGCCCGCATGGAAAAAATCGTGTCGCTCAGCAAGCGCCGCGGCTTCATTTTCCAAGCCGGAGAACTCTACGGCGGTCTGAACGGTGTGTGGGATTACGGCCCGCTCGGCGCCGAGCTGAAGCGCAACTTGAAGGACATCTGGTGGCGCCGCACCGTGCAGGAGCGCGACGACGTGCTCGGCATGGACGGCTCGATTTTGACCATGGAGCAAGTCCTCGTTTCCTCCGGCCACGTCGGTGGATTCAGCGATCCGATGTCGGATTGCTTGCTTTCCAAAGCTCGTCTGCGTGCGGACCAAATTCCTGCGCAGGATGGATTTGTTGTCTGGTTTAGCGGCGCGAAACACGAAGCGTCCAATTGGTCCGTCGAACGCGAATTCGCCGTGCTTGTTCCGTCTGAAAACGAAGCGGGCGATGCTTTCAAAACAGCCCGGAAATATTACTCCGAGTTTCTCTCCAACAAACAGATTTCTCCGAAGGAAATTGAAGTCATCGAGAACCGCCGCGAGCCGATCACCGGCACTACGCGCTTCAATCCAGAGAACGGCTCACTTCTCACCGAACCGCGTCAGTTCAACTTGATGCTCAAAACAAACATCGGTGCCACCGGTGATGCTTACGCCTACCTCCGCCCGGAGACCGCGCAATCGATTTTCGTCCAATACAAGAACGTCCTCGATTCCAACCGCGTGAAGCTGCCATTCGGCATCGCGCAGATCGGCAAATCGTTCCGCAACGAGATCAACCCGCGCAATTACACCTTCCGCTCGCGTGAATTCGAGCAAATGGAAATCGAGTATTTCTGCCACCCGGACGACGGCCTGCGCCTCACCGACGAGTGGCTGGAAACCCGGCTTTCCTTCTACGAAGAAATCGGCATCCCGCGCACCCAACTCCACATCAATGACATTCCGGACGGAGAGCGCGCGTTTTACTCGAAGAAAACCTACGACATCGAATACGCATTCCCCTTCGGCGTGCAAGAGCTCGAAGGTGTCGCCTACCGCACCGATTACGATCTCGGCGTGCACGAAAAAGGCGCGGGCAAGTCGCTCGTTTACTTCGATGAAGAGACGAAGGAAAAATTCCTCCCGCACGTCGTCGAGCCGTCCGCCGGCTGCGATCGCACCGTGCTCGCGCTCATTTGCGAAGCGTTCGACGAAGAAACGCTGACCGATGAAAAGGGCAAGGAAGACGTCCGCACCGTCCTGCGTTTCAAGCCGACCATCGCGCCGGTGAAAGTCGGAATTTTCCCGCTGCTCAAGAAAAACGAAGAGCAAGTCCGCATCGCCAGGGAAATCCAGAAATCCCTGCAAAAGTGGATGACCGTTTCCTACGACGATGGCGGAGCCGTCGGCCGCCGCTACCGCCGTCAGGACGAAATCGGCACGCCGTTCTGTGTGACCATCGATTTCGACACCCTCGGCGAATCCGGCGACGATTTGAAAGACACTGTCACCATCCGCCACCGCGATTCCATGGAACAGGAGCGTCTGAAAATCGACGAACTCCTGCCATGGCTCCTCGAACGAGTGCGTTGATTTCGCATGAAACGTTTCACTGAAAGCGATCCTGTTCCGGCTGGGTCGCTTTTCTTGTTTCCGGGTTCTTGATTCTTCCGACCACACCCGCCACGCTCCCGCCATGTCCGAACCCACCCTGACTCCGATGATGGCTCAGTATTTAGCCATGCGGAAGTCGTTGCCTGCGGACGTGATCCTGATGTACCGGCTGGGGGATTTTTATGAGATGTTTTTCGAGGATGCGAAAAACGCGGCGCCGATCCTGAACGTGGCGCTGACGAAGCGCGGCGGGACTCCGATGTGCGGGGTGCCTTATCACGCGGCGCAGAGTTATCTGGCGCGATTGTTGAAGGCGGGGAAGCGGGTGGCGATCGCGGAGCAAACGTCCGATCCGGTGCCGGGGAAGCTGGTGCAGCGGGAAATCGCGCGGATTCTTTCGCCGGGATCGATCGATGATTTCACGCTGCTCGACGACCAGCGGCCGAACTATCTGGCGGCGGTTTTTCGTCATGGAAAAACGGCGGGTCTCGCGTGCGTGGATCACACGACGGGAGAGTTCACGATTTGCGAGTTTTCGGAAACCGGACTGCTGCACGATGAACTTTCGCGGCTTTCTCCGTCGGAGTTGTTGATCCCGGATCATCAAACGGCGGAGTTCGGCGCGCTCGTGAATTGCCTCGCTTACGATGGTTACTCGTTCCTGCCGGAGCATGCGACTCAGCTCTTGAAGGAACATTTTTCGGTGCATTCGCTCGATGGATTCGGCTGTGCGAATCTGCATGCGGCGAGCGGTGCGGCGGGGGCGATTTTGCATTACCTGATCCATCAGTTGCGGCGTCCGTGCGGGCACCTGCAAACTCCGAGGGTGCGGGAAAATTCGGCGCATGTTTTGATCGATTCGGCGTCGCAACGGAATCTCGACCTGGTCGATTCGCGGTCCGGAAAAGCGCACACCTTGCTGGGTGTTTTGGATCGCACGGCCACACCGATGGGCGCGCGGCTTTTGCGCGATTGGATTCTGCATCCGCTGCGCGATTTGAAAACGCTCACGCAGCGCCAGGACAGCATCGCCGCGTTTCTCGCGGAACCGTTTCTCCTCTCGAAATGCCGGGAATCGCTGAAAGGCATCCGTGACATCGAGCGCACGACTTCGCGTCTCTCCCAAGGCACGGGAAATGCCCGCGATCTCCAATCGCTCGGCACCTCGCTCAGTCACGTGCCAGCGCTGAAAGACGATCTTTCTTCTCTCTTCCAATCCGCACTCCGCACTCCGCATTCCGCAATTCTTTCCGGTTTGCATGATTTTTCCGATCTCACCGATCTTCTCGCCACGGCGCTCGTCGATGAACCTCCGGCGCATCTTCGCGATGGCGGCGTCATTCGCGATGGTTGGTCGGCGGAGCTGGACGAGTTGAGAAACGCGTCGCGTGGCGGCAAGGAGTGGATCGCGCGGATGCAGGATGACGAGCGACAGCGGACGGGAATCGATTCTCTGAAGATCAAGTTCAACAACGTCTTCGGATATTTCATCGAGATCACGACCACGCATCTCTCGAAGGTGCCGGACGATTACGTGCGGAAGCAGACGATGGCGAATGCGGAGCGCTACATCACTCCCGCGTTGAAGGAGATGGAAAACAAGGTGCTCGGCGCGGAAGAGCGTTCGAAGCAACTGGAGGCCGAGCTTTTCCAACAACTCCGGGCGCAGGTGATCACGCATTTGCCACGGTTTCAGGAAACGGCGGCGGCGATCGCGCAGGTGGACGTGCTTTGCGCGCTGGCGGAGGTGGCGCAGCTGCACCGCCATTGCAGGCCGGAGTTGAATGAATCGCGCGAATTTTTCGTGGTGAACGGCCGTCACCCGGTGCTGGAGCAAACGCTGACGGATACGAAGTTCGTGCCGAACGATACGGAGATGGAGCCGGAGAGTTCGCTGTCGCAGATTCTAACCGGTCCGAACATGGCGGGTAAATCGACTTACATCCGCCAGATCGCGTTGATCGCGCTGATGGCGCAGATCGGTGCGTATGTTCCGGCGGACAGCGCGCGGATCGGACTGGTGGACCGGATTTTCTGCCGGGTGGGTGCGAGCGACGATCTTTCACGCGGGCAATCGACTTTCATGGTGGAAATGAGCGAAACGGCGCTGATCCTGAATCACGCGACGTCGCAATCTCTGGTGATTCTCGACGAGATCGGGCGGGGAACGGCGACGTTCGACGGGCTTTCGATCGCGTGGGCGGTGGCGGAGCATCTGCACGATGTGATCGGCTGCCGGACGTTGTTCGCGACGCACTATCACGAACTGACGGACCTCGCGAATACGAAGCCCGCGATTTCCAATTTCAACGTGGCGGTGCGCGAGTGGAACGAGGAGATCATTTTCCTGCACAAGATTCTGCCGGGTGCGGCGGATAAGTCTTATGGCATCCAAGTCGCACGTCTGGCGGGCTTGCCGAAGCCGGTGGTCGAGCGGGCGAAGTCGATTTTGTCGCACCTTGAACTGCATTCGCTGAAGCCGGAGGCGAAGACGCAAGGGCCGAAGGCGAAGAACACGGCTCAGGGGAATTTGCCGAAAGTGAAAACCCCGCAGTTGGATTTGTTCGGGGAGTTTTAGGAATTCGGTAGCTTGCTACCGCTTTGGTTTGGGTAACGGAAGAAGTTCAACCGCAGATGAATGGGATGGACGCAGATGAAAAAGATGAAGAGCGGCAGCATCCATAAAGGTCGAGGTAGACATCGGCGGTCCGTGAAGATTAGATGAGGAACGATGAGTAAGTTTACTAAAGGAGTGTTACTTTTATTTGGTTGGCTCCTCACGTTTTGGATAGGTATGCGGGTGGGAGGTTTCGTCGAGATATGGTCCGGTAGTGAAATTTTGCCCGACTCAAAACCCCGGTTGCACGAAATGAAAAGCGACAGAGATGTATCACCTCTAAAGCTGGCATTCGCGGAGTGGGCGGCAAAGCTGGAGTTGAAAGCGGCGCTGCTGGGATTCGTGCTGCTGGATGAGAAAGGAGAAACGGTGTTTTCATCGCCATTGGGAGAGACGGCGCTTTGTCCGGCGTCTTCGCTGAAAACGCTGACGACGGGCGCGGCGTTGGGGATTTTAGGGCCGGAGTTTCGTTTTGAAACGAGGTTGATCGTGACGGCTGAAGGCGACCTGGTGCTGAAAGGTAGTGGTGATCCGACTCTGGCTTTGGAAGATATCAATGCGTTGATCGCCGATGCGGTGGCGGGTGGATTGAAGGAAGTGAAGGGAATTGTTCGGGTGGATGCGTCGGTTTTTCCGAGCAATCCGGTGAGCGATCACTGGAACTGGGGAGACATCGGCAACGCCTACGGTGCGGGAGCTTACGGGATCAACGTGGAGCACAACCGGATGATCGTGAGCTTCCTGCCGGGTGCGAAAGAGGGGGATGCGGCGAAGTTTTTGAACGGTGGTCCGGCTCCGGCGGATATGGTTTGGAAGTGCGACGTGAAAACGGGTCCGGCGGGAAGCGGCGACGGGGTGATGGTTTACGCGTCGCCATATGGACGGGTGATTTCGTTAAGTGGTGCGGTTCCGTTAGGTGCGCCGTTCGCGGTGACGGCGGCGATTTCTGATCCACCGGCGGTGGCGCTGGAGGCGTTAAAACGCGGATTGGAAAAAGCGGGCGTGAAGGTGCTCGGGAAAACGGGAGCGGGTGGAACGGAGAGAGTGCTGGCGGTTCATCAGTCCGAGCCGTTGCCGGTGATCATCGAGCACTTACATCGGGTGAGCGATAATCTGGAGTCACAGTGTCTTTTTCTGACTTTGGGGAATCATGAGAAATCCGATCCTGCGAAGGTGGTGCGGAATTATTGGGAGAACGCGGGCGTTTCGTTCGAGGGGCTGAGATTGCTGGATGGCAGTGGTTTGGCGCGGGCGAACATGATCCGTCCGGTGGATCTGGCGCGGGTGAATCATGCGGCGGGCCATGGGCCGGGCGGGCAACGGTTTTTCGAGAGTCTGTCGGCTTCGTTGAACGGCGAAGTGAGATCGAAAATCGGTGCGATGTCCGGGGTGAAAACGGAGGTGGGTTTTTTGCGGTTGAAGAGCGGGAAAACTTACACGTTCGCGCTGATGGCGAACGGTCTGGGGCCGGAGGTGAATTTCTGGCAGTTGCGGGGGGAGTTGCTGGAGGCGGTGAAGCGGGTGGTTTATTGAAAGTCCGCGCTCCCGGCTATTGTTTCATCGTCACGATCAACGCGATGATCGCTAACACCGCGAGGACGGCGAAGGTGATCTTGATCCAGCTCAGCGGGTGTTGGCCGGCGATTTTTCCGGTATAGCCGTTGATGACGACCTGGAAGGATTTCGGGCCGTAGGTGTAGGTGGCGAGCCAGACGGGCACGAGGATGTGCTTGAAGGTGCGGCCTTTGTAAGCGGAAATCACCTGGAGATTTTGATAGGTGTCACCGGGGACGTCTCCGGAGCAGAGGCGGTAGATGGCTTGATCCATCTGGCCTTTGCTGATGACCGATGCTTGGCGCAGATCGACTTGATAGCGTTCGACGGTCCAGCCTCGGACGTATTCCGGGGCGTAGGGTTTCAGCTCCTTGAGGGTGGGAAATGGCTCCACTTTCCGCAACAAATCGAGCTGCACGCCGACGGTGCCGGGCACGAGGTCGTCGTCGAAAAAATGAGAAAGTTCACCCGCGCTGGGTTCCCACCGGGTTTTCTGGACCTGACGGGAAACGGTGCGGCCTTCCGAGTCCCGATATTGCTCGGTGACGTAGTAGTAATAGCCTGAAAGCGCGGTCCATGAGACATCGACGTGGGCATCGAAGGTCCAATACGGCAGGTAAATGCCGTGGAGCGTATCGGTGAGGGCGGCGCGCTTGAGCTTGTTCGGGGCGAACCAGCGCGAACCATACCATTTGCGGAGCGAATCGCGCACCTGGGTGGACGGGATCGCCACCGGCAACAAGCTTTCCGGGGTGATCAGGTCCGGCAGGTCGTCGATGGAAACGATGGCGGGCGAGCCGCAGAAATCGCAGCGCTGGGCGACACGGGTGGCGTCGAAAACGCTGATCGCCTGGCAGCTCTCGCATTTGACGGATTTTTTCTGCTCCAGAAGTCCGCGATGGTCGGACTTGGTGGAAGAAAGCGCTTCGAGCAAATCGTGTTCGATGATGGCCGCGCCGAAGGAATCCCGCCCTTCCGTCCACGGCACGGTGGTGCCGCAATACGGGCAGACGAGCGCCTGCTTCGCCGGATTCCACTCGGCATCCCCGCCGCATTCCGGGCAGGGATGCTTTTTCAATGCGCTGACTTCCGCCATGGCAGGGGCTTACTCGGCGAGGAAGGCGTCCAGCGCGGCGCGGGTGATGCGATAGGTGCTGCCGATTTTCTTGCCTTTGAGTTCTCCGGCATCGAGTGAGGAAACCACGTCGGCCTCGGTGACACCGAGAATTTCCGCGACTTGGGCCGGGCTGAGCAATTCGGGGATTTCGGCGGTGGGGGAAGCCGCCGTGCCGGGAAGCGGCGGAGGGGTGGCTTGCATGGATTTGAGCATTTCCTGGGCGATGCCGAAGCCCATGGCCATTTGCGCTGGCATGGCTGCGGCGGATCCACCGTCGCCGCCCTTGGTCATGGATTCCGCCATTTGGAATTTCACGTAATCGTTGAGATTCCCGATCACGCCCATGCTGGAGCGCTTGTCGATGGCGGCCTCCACTTCCGGCGGGACGGAGACGTTTTCGACGATGAAACTGGTGATTTCGATGCCGTATTTCGTGACTGTTTGCGGATTGATCAGCGGAAGGAGTGCTTCGCCGAGCTCGCCGTAGCGTGAGGCGACGTCGAGCGCTGGCACGCCGCAGGAGGCGAGGGCGTCGCTGAACACGCTGACGATGCGGGAACGCATGGTGTCGGCGAATTCATCGAGGCGGAAATGATGGTCGGTACCGGCGATTTCCTTGAGGAAAACCGGAGCATCGACGATGCGGAAATCGAACGTGCCGAAGGAGCGGAGGCGGACGGCGCCGAAGTCCTTGTCCCGCATCATGATCGGGTTCGCGGTGCCCCATTTGTTGCCGGTGAAAAGGCGGGTGGTGACGAAATAAACGTCGGCCTTGAAGGGGGATTGGAAGCCGTATTTCCAGCCTTTCAGCTTGGTGAGGACGGGGATGTTGTCGGTGACGAGCGAGTGTTTGCCGGGGCCGAAGGAATCGCCGAACTGGCCGAGGTAGACGAACTGCGCCTGCTGGCTTTCGCGGACGATGAGCTGCGCGCCGTTTTTGATCGCCTTGTCCTCATCGGGAAAACGCCACGCCAGGGTGTCGCGCGAGTCGTCGTTGAACTCGATGATTTCCAGCAATTCACCTTTGATAAATCCGAGAATGTCCATGGTTTTTACGGGGATAAAGAGACCTTACTAAATCTGAAAACGGAGATGGTGCAAGTAGAAGAGCGGCCCGCTATTCCAATCTGATTATTCCAATCCGCGCTCGGCGACGTCTTCTTCGTCCCAGCCGAGGTAGTGGCCGAGCTCGTGGAGGAAGGTGGTGCCGACTTCATCGCGGAAATCGTGCTCTTCCTCGTCCGCGAATTCCCAGAGATTGGTGAGAAACAGCCGGATGCGCGGGAGTTCGTCGCCGGTGTCTTCATTGACACTGGGGCCTTCGAAAAGGCCGAGTTCGTCCCCTTCGAGCGAGTCGTCGAAGCTGCCGATCCCCGGTTTTTCCTCGAAGGAAATGGAGACATGGTTGGCGGCTTTTTGAATTTCCGGCGGCAGGATTTTAATGACGGCCTTCAGTTCTTCATCGGCCCACTCGCTCAAGGTTTCGAATTCCATGCGGGAAATGTGGGCGCGCGCGGCACGGGAAACAATGCGGGTTTTGAGAAAAGATCGCCAAAGTTCCCCGCGTGGCGGACGATCCGGGAGTGGAATCGACCTTGGGGATCATCGTGCGGCTGACGCGTCTTACCGAGACGAGTCTGATCGTGCACTGGATCACCGGGGATCACGGCTTGTTGAAAACCGTGGCGCGCGGAGCGAGGAAACCGGGCAACGCGTTTTACGGGAAACTCGACTTGTTTTTCAGCGGCGAGATCTCGCTTCTGCCCGCGAAACGGGGAGATTTACATATCTTGAAGGAAGTCGCTATCCGGGATTGGCGCGAAGGGTTACGGAAAAACTACACGACCACCCTGCTGGCGTCGTATTGCTGCCAGCTCATGGAATCCGCGCTGGAACCGGAACATCCGGACGCGGAAATGCACGACTTGCTCCGCCGCGCGCTGGATCATCTGGAATCCGCCGGGGCCAGCCGGAAGGCGTTTTTACATTTTGAAAAGGAACTCGCGAGATTGCTCGGGGTGATTCCCCGCCAGGGATCGGCGGAAGCGGCGCTGCGGGATTCGCTCGGCACCCTGCCGTCGATCCGGGCGGATTTGGAAGAAAGACTGCCTCTGGTCTGAAATTCCGCTCGTCAGGATGCATCTGGAAGAGATAAGAACTTCTGCCTCCTAAAACCCATGGATTCTCCCACGTCAAACTTGATCCAGCTCCTTCGGGAACGCACGGAGACATTGATCTCCGAAGGAAATCTCGAAGAAGCCTTCCACGCGGCCAGCGCTGCGGTGGAAAAAGTCCAGCAAGCGCTCGACACCAATCAGGAAAGTATCACGACCTTCGCGGAAGTGCTCGAAATCCGCGGTGAGCTGGCGCGCAGCCTCGGAAAATACGAACAGGCGCGCGACGATTACCGCCAGGCGATCGATCAATTGGATAATTCTCCCGCTTTTCTGGCACAAATCGGACGGCTCCACGCGGCTCTGGGCGCGGCGCAGGATGCCTTGGGAAATCCGGACCGGGCGGGCGCGATGTGGGCGCAGGCGATCGGGTTTTTTGAACGCCATGATCCGCCGTTGGACCTGGACATCGCGTCGCTCGCCAATAATTTGGGATTTATCAAAAAAGCCCAGGGCGACCTTGATGCGGCGGAGACCAATTTCCTCCGAGCTCTGGAAATCCTCCATCGTGAATACGGCAACGAGCACGAGGAAACCGCCGCGGTTTCCAACAACCTCGGCGCGCTTTATCAGGCGGCGGGGTTCTTCGAACAAGCCCGTGAAATGCACATGATGGCTCTGGAAGCCCGCCGCAAACTTCTGGGGGAGGATCACGCGGATACCGCGCAATCCCATAACAATCTGGCACTCGCCTTGCTCGATACGGGAGACCGGGCGTGGGCGCGGCGGCATTTCGAAAAGTCCTTGGCCAGCTTTGAGGCTTTAGGCAAAGACTTCGCCGATGATCTCGATGCTGTGGCTTCGAATTACTGCGAGTTCCTGCGTTCGGAAGGGGAAGGTGCGTTGGCCGATACCATTTCACAACGCGTGACGGAACAGTTGAATTCGTTCTCGTAGGATTTCAGAAGGTTCCTGAAAAAACCTTCTTCCATCCGCGTCCATCCTGTTCATCCGTGGTTTGGATTTCTTCCATATAGCATGGGGGGCCACGCGAAATCATGAAGATGCCGAGTTGGTGTCCGGCGTTTCCGGGGTGTTTTAGTGGTCATTTTCGGAACTTTCCGGAAATCTCTTGCGGATGGGCGGAAAACTTCGCGATCTATCAATCCGTTCTAGCGATTGATGGGTCCGGTTGTTTGGAAAAATCCGTGGCGATTTGGATGGGTGATGGCGTGGCTGTTCTCCTTCCACGGATCATTGCGGGCTGAAGGAAGCGCCACGGCATCGGAGCTCTTGCGGGACGGGGAGCGATGTTATCAAAGCGGCCAATGGGAGCAGGCGGCGGACTGTTTTTCACGGTTTCTTGCGGATTATTCCGGGCTTGAGGAAGCGAAGCCGATGGTGGCGAAAGTCACTCCATTGTTGGCGATGAGCCATGCGAAGTCGGGGCGATTCCAGGAGGCGGCGCCGTGGTTGGCGAAAGCTTTGGCGGATCCGTTGCTCGATCCGAAAATGAAGCCGGATCTTCTGTTTTTCTCAGGCGTGGTGCAGGTGCGGTGCAATCAACCGGCGAAGGCCCGCGATGATTTGGCGAAAGTTTACGCGGATACCGGACTGGATGCGGGAAGGCGCATGGAGGCGCTGGTTTTGGGCGGAATGACTTATGTGATGGAGAAGGATTGGAAGGGCGTGGACGCGTTCTTTTCCAAACATCTGGAAACCATCCGATCCCACAATCCTGAAACCGCCACGCGGGCTGAGCTGATGTGGCTGCATGCGCTGATGCGGGAAGACCGATGGGAGGAGGCTGCAACGAAAGCGGAAACATTGGCTGACCGGGCGGAACTTCGGCAGGTGGTGAGTTTCGCCGTGCTGTTGATCGATCTGGGAAATCATTTTTTCGCAAATGGAGAGATCTATCGAGCGCTGAAAACCTGGAGGATCGTGCCGACGAAAAAAGAGATGGAGCGTCGCCTTCAGGAATGGGGCGGACGTGTCCAAGCGGCAGAATACGAAAAAGAACAGGCGCTGTTGGCTAGCCAGCCGCAGTTCGATCATGCGGTTCGTCTGAGGATGGCGCAGGCCTATTTCCAGCTTGGAAGAACCCGTGAGGCGTGCCTGTTACTCGATCAAATGCTCCGCCAAATGGATGCGGACCCGACGATGGAGGCGGCGACCGCTTCCTTGATCCGTGGCTGGATGAGTTTGGAAAGATGGGTCCGTGCCGGGAGAACCGCTGAACTTTATCTGAAACGATGCGCTTCACTGGCGGATCGTCCCAACGAAGCGGAGGTGCGTTTCTTGAGAGCGGAAGCGATTGCCGGGCAATTCCGCGATGAGGAAGCGGCGGATGCTTTCCGCGAAGTGGCGGAGCTTTTCAAAGGGAAACCCATCGCGGCACGCGCCGAATTCATGGAGGCATATCAGGTTCTCCAGCAGGAACAATACGCGCGGGCGAAGAGCCAGTTCGAAGGGCAGCTCAAAGTGCTGGCAGCCGACGATGAAATGCGGGCGCACGTTCTATTCTGGAGAGCGATGGCGGATTATTTCGACCGGAAATGGCAGCCTGCCCGCGAGGAATTGCAGCGTTGCCTGAAGGAATATCCTCAGGGAGAATATGCGGATGATTGCCATTTCCGCCTCGCGTATATCGATTTTTCGGAAGCCCGGTATCCGCAGGCGATTGAAGCGCTTCGTGATTTCATCGGCCGGTTTCCCGCAAGCGAGTGGCTGGCGGAAGCGCAACTCGCGTTAGGCGATTCCCAGGCGGCTGAAGGGTTGCCGGATGACGCGGATCAAACCTACGCCTCCATTCCGGCGGAGGCGTCGGGTTTTCATGACGAGGCGTGGATGAAACGCGGAAACCTGAAAAAGCTCGGAAGGGATTTCGAGGGGATGAAGCGGATCTATCAGTCGTTTCTCGATGAACGGGGTGACAGCCCGAGATTGGCGGAAGCGCTGCATTGGCTTGGGTGGATCGCGCGGCAGGAAGGGAAATTGGATCAGGCTCGGGAAACGTATTGGAAGACCATCGAAACATACGGCGATGACCGGGCGCGTCCGGGTTTGGAGGATGTTTTCGTTGCTCTGAAGGGACTGTATCCGGGGCAGGAAGCCGGGATTTGGAAAAAGCGGATGCAGGAGGAACGGGCGGCGGCGAAGGATGCGGGGAAATCCAGGCTGGCGGTGCGGATCGGTTGGGCGTTGGCGCAAGGAGATGCGGAGCAGCGGGAAGTGTTGGTCTCTCTTTTTCCGGAAATTGTTCCGAAGGAGACGGATCCGCGCATTCTGGCCGATGTGGCGGACGCGTTGGCGGAAAATCATCCGGATGACGCCAAGGCCATGTATGAGGGTTTGCGGAAATGGTGGCCGCGAGCACCGGAGCGGGATCGGGCTTTTGTGGGGCTTGGATTTCTTTCGCTCAAGCTTGGTGATAACGAAAATGCTCTCCGTTATTTCGATCAGTTCGAGAAATATTCGGTGCTGCCGAAATCCGCGGAGGATGAACAGGGCGTGGTTTTGGTGGAAGGCGATCTGGGTGGTAAAGTCGCGCTTGCCCGCGCGGGATTGATGAAACCGCGCAAGCCGGCCGATGCGTTGAACCTCTTATTGGCGGTGCAGAAGAATCGCACGATGCCAGCGAAAATCCGGGCGGAAGCATTTCTGGAAACCGGGAGAATCCATGTGACTGCACACGATTTCCGCCAGTCGTTGCCGTATTTCGAGCAGGTCTATCTTTTGTTCAACCGCTATCCCGATTTCGTAACGGCGGCGTATCTGGAGCGCGGCGCGGCGTTGGAAGTGTTGCGTGAGCCGCAGAAAGCGCGTGAGGTTTATTCGGAGCTGGCGCAGCGGGAGGATTTGAAAAACAGCGAAGCCTCGAAAATCGCCCGCGAAAAAGCGGAAGCGCTCGGAGGATTGGTTCCACTTGTTACCGGCCGATGAAATTGTTGATTCCATGGCTGATGTTTTTCTCCGTGTGCGCGGCCATGCCGTCTGCCGAAGACGCTGGAAAAGCGTGGGAACAACGCCCGGAGCTGGACGAAATTTCATGGAAAGATCCGCTGCGTGGTTCGACGTTCAAAGCGCGGATCATTTCGGCTTCATTGACGGAAGTCGTGGTTGAAAAACAAGTCGGTGGCCAAATGACACGGCGTGCGATTCCTTTGGCTGATCTGGGTGAAATAAGATGTTTCCCTTTGTCATGGGAATATTCCCGAAACATCCGGCCACTGGATGCGGCGGCGTTGGAAGTATTGTGGAAATTACGGGAGCCATTGCTCGGAAAAGCCTCCGGGGTTTCGGAATGCGGCGTCTCATTGGCGAAAACATGGCGCAAGTCCGGCGATCCCGCGTTGTGGGCGAAAGCGGAAGAGATTTTGAAATCCATTTCACGGCGCGAAACCCAAGCCGTACCGAAGGAACAGGCCGCGCGGGAAATCAAGGCGCTTGGTTTCGTGCGATTGCTGCTATCGGGCAAGCCCGAGGAAAAAGAACAGCGGGCATGGGAAATCACGGAGACTTCCATGGATGATCGGGAGCTGATGCTGCTCGCTACGGATTTTCTCGCGGATCTGCATTTCCAGCGATTGGCGGCTCTTCAGGAAGAGCATCCGAAGTGGATGGAGGATGATGAGATTGAGGAGCTGAGAAATAAGATCTATCACATGGCGATTGATTTGGCGCTGTATCCATCCCTTTTCGCGGGGGATCGTGATTTCGAAGCTTCGGAGGGCTTGGCGAAAGTGGCGCGCGTTCACCAACTTTGCGAAGAAACGGAGCCGTTGGAAGCGGTTGTTGGGGATTTGGCGGAACTTTACCCGGATACCGCCGCCGCGAAGCGTCTGTCGGCAATGCGTTCCAAGCCTGTGACCGAAGTTTTGCCAACGGAAAAACCGATGCCCCAGGAAAAGCCCGTGCCCGCCGTGCCGGAGGCCGCGATCCGCTACAATCTTTTCAAAGACTGACCCATGAAATACCTGCTGAATATCATTCGTCCCGCGTTCGTCGCCCTCGCTTTGTTTTCGATCGGTTCCTTTGTGGTTCCGATGGCGGCCAAGGCGGAGAATCCCCAGCCAGCGAAAGAGCATCGCGGCAAGAGCATGCTCGATCTCTATGAGGAAGGCGGGTGGGTGATGCACATGATCGCGCTGACTTCCGTGGGCATGCTGTCGGTGCTCGGTTACACCGTTTCGCGGATCAATCGGAAGAAGATGATGCCTGCGGATTTGCAGCGGTCTTTGGAAAAAGCCTTGTCCGAACAGAACGTGCCGGAAGTCCTGCGGATCTGCGAAGCGCATGATTGTTCGCTATCGCACGTGGTGAAACAAACGCTGGCCAAAGCCGGAGCGGGAGCGGTGGTTTATACGAAAGCGGATCTTGAGGCGGCTGCGGCGGAAACGATTTTCCACGAGGAAACCCGCTTCATGCTTTGGGTGAACATGCTCAACGCGTTCGCGGCGGTGGCTCCGATGATCGGGCTGCTCGGCACGGTTTCCGGGATGATCCAGAGTTTCGAAAAACTCTCAAGCGGCGGCGCGAAAGCATCGGACTTCGCGGGTGGTATCGGTGAAGCGATGGTGGCGACCGCTGCGGGATTGCTGGTGGCGATTCCGTCGATGTTCGCGTATTTCCTTTATAAGAATATCCTGCAATCGCTGATCTCCCGTCTGTCTCATACGACGTCGCTGTTGATTCATCGGTTTGTTACAGGCAGCGGAGTGGAAATCCGGGAGGACGCGGCATGATCGCAAGGCGCAGGCATGTGGAAGATGTCGGTTTTCAAATCGCGCCGATGATCGATATCACCTGGATTCTCATCATTTTCTTCATGGTGACGACCCAATTGGTCGAAACGGATTACACGGTGGATGTGAACCTGCCGATGGCGAGCGCATCCGTCGTTCCGAAAGACGCGGAGGGCCGGGTGGTGGTGAATTTGAATGCCGCCGGGCATTATTATTTGGGAAACGACCAAGTCGATCTTGCCGGGCTAACAAGCCATTTGCGGCAACGGATGATCGATTATCCGCCGCTGAAAGTTTACCTGCGGGCCGACGCTCGCTCGCCTGCGGCGAAGACCAAGGAGTTTTACCGTGCCTGTGCCGAGGCGGGAGCGGTGGAAGTGGTGCTCGGTGCTTTCAACGCCCCCCGGAACTGACCATGGCCTTTCACATTCGCAGACGGGAAGAGCAGGCGGTGGAGCTGCAAATCGCACCGATGGCGGATATCGGGTTTCTGTTGCTGTGTTTTTTCATCGTTTCCTCGAAGCCGCCGCGACACGAGGCGGATTTTGGGATGACGTTGCCGGGATCGGTTTCTGATCAGGTGAGCGTGGAAATGCCGGAGGAAATCCGCATCGCGGTAAGGTCCGACGGGCGCGTGGAAGTGAATGAGGCGACGGTTGCTTCAGGCGATGCGCATGAAATGCCGGCGCTGGTGGAATTGCTTCGGAAATTCAAGGCGGCGGCGGATTTGAATCACAGCAAGGCTCTTGTCACGGTGGATGCGGAAAATGCGGCCACGCACCAGCGTATTGTGGATGTTTTGAATTGTTGCGGCTTGGCGGGAATCAGCGGGGTGACTTTGGCGGACGATGAAGAAGGAGGTGAATCGTGATCGGGCTGTTGCGGCATTGGTTTCAGCGGAAGACGGGCAAAGGGCTCGGGACGGCGGTGATCGTGAGCCTTGCGATTCATCTTCTTTTGGCCGGAGTCGCCGGGGTGTGGGTGGTTTCGAAATACATCCAGCAGAAGCCGCCTCGGTTCATCGCGCCGCCCTTGGCGAAGGTAAAAGTTCCGCCCCAGACACGCCAGCATCGGATGAATCTGGCGGCTCATGAGGGATTGGCTGCGAAGCCGACATTCAAGAAACGTCTCGTCAGCCTGCGCCCGACGGCTTTCGCATTGCCTGAAGCACCGAAGGTTTCCATGGAAACGGTATTCACGCCGGATCCTTCTTCGATGGCTTCTTCCATGGTTACGGGTTTGCTAGGCAGCGGCATGGGAGCGGGCGGCGGATTCGGTCTTGGCGGAGCGGGAGGCAAAGGAAAAGGCACCGGTCTGAATTTCATGGGCGTGCAGGCGAATGGTCAGCGTGTGCTGCTGCTGTTCGATGTTTCCCGATCCGTGGTGAACAAGGCGGAGAAGTCCGGTGTTCCTTTATCGAAAATCAAAGAGGAAACGTTGGGGTTGATCGATAAACTGCCGCTCGATGCGCGATTCGGCCTCATCCAGTTCGTGAGAAACTATCAACCCTTCCAGTCCGGGTTGGTTCCGGCGACGGTGCCGAACCGGGAACTTGCGCGGAATTGGGTGGAGACAGAATGGAAAGAAACGGGTCAACTCCCGAGGAACGGCAAGGGTGTGATTTCTCCGTCGCCCAATGGATTGCCTGCGGTGCTGACGGCCGCTTACGCCATGAGACCGGATGTGATTTTTTTGATTTCCGACGGTAGCTTTGAGCGAGGCAGCGGGATGAACGAGAAAATCGGAACAGCGGAATTCGAAGCCTTTTTCAAAACGGCGTCTTCATCCGGTGCCAGAGTGCCGCTTCACTTCATCGGTTTCCAGATGCGCGCCGAAGACGCTGCTTTCTGGGCGAGGATCGCGCGGGGCTCGGGCGGTGAGTTTCGGGAAATGAAATAAATCGCCCTTTTTGGAGATTGGCCCGGCGTTTGCTATAAATATTGCCGTATTTGTATTTGCTTGGACTGTTGATCTCAAAGAGTGCGAGGTATTGTGGAGTTTGGTTGCCTCATCGCGCTTCGCACTCTTTGAGATCTTCCGGGAGCGAATGATTTTTTCTAGGCGTGAGGTAGCGGATTGCTGATTCTTCGTCCGTGTTCATGAAGCGTCTGTATTTTCTGCTGATGGCTCTGCTCAAGTGGATGGTGCTTCTCATCCCGCTGTCTGTTGTGATCGGGTCCGCGTCCGCGTTTTTTCTCTGGAGCATGAAATGGGTCACGTTGACCCGGCTGGAAAACCTTTGGCTTTTATATTTGCTGCCACTTGGCGGTTTGCTCACGGGCGTTCTATACCACTTTTACGGAGCCAATGCCGGAGCGGGGAATAATTTGCTCATCGATGAAATCCATCAACCCGGTGCCGGTGTGCCGCGCCGGATGGCTCCGCTGGTTTTGCTGTGCACCTTGATCACGCATTTATTCGGAGGCTCCGCAGGGCGCGAAGGCACGGCGGTGCAAATGGGCGGTGGAATCGCGGCGACATTCGCCCGGATGTTCAAGCTGGATGCGGGCACGGTGAGGATTCTTTTGATGGCCGGAGTGGCGGCGGGTTTCGGCTCGGTCTTCGGCACGCCGCTGGCGGGCGCGGTGTTCGCGCTGGAAGTGCTGGTGATCGGGCGCATCCAATACGATGCGTTGATTCCGTGTTTTTTCTCCTCCGTTCTTGCCGATTGGACGACGTACGCGTGGGGGATCCATCACTCCGCCTATCGGATGAATGTCATTGCCCAGGGATTTCACACCGATCTCTGGTTGTTGGGGAAATCGATTGTCGGAGGGGTGTTGTTCGGCGCGGCGGGATGGTTGTTCGCGACGGCGACTCATCGTGTGTCCGACGGTTTCAAGAAATGGATTCCGTCCGCTCCGTTTCGTCCGTTCGCAGGTGGTGTGATCGTGATCTTTCTCTTCTGGATCGCTGGAACACCGGATTACCTGGGAATCGGCGATGTTTCGAACCATGCCGGCGCGGCGACGATCGGCGCATTTTTTACCGATCCATCGCTGCCCGTGTCGGCATGGCTGTGGAAGCTGGTTTTCACGGCGGTTACGGTTGGTTGCGGGATGAAAGGTGGTGAGGTAACGCCGTTGTTTTTCATTGGGGCGGCCCTTGGAAATGCCTTGTCAGGCATGATGGGCGTGCCGGTGGATTTTTTCGCGGCACTGGGTTTTGTCGCGATCTTTGCGGCCGCGACGAATACTC
This sequence comes from Luteolibacter sp., assembly GCA_047605125.1. Classification (GTDB taxonomy): domain Bacteria; phylum Verrucomicrobiota; class Verrucomicrobiia; order Verrucomicrobiales; family Akkermansiaceae; genus Luteolibacter. The sequence goes on along the minus strand of JASGGK010000001.1, from coordinate 14,524 downwards.
CGATCGCTTCGACGCTTCTAGGGATCGAATTGTTCGGGGCGGGAAATGGGATTTACCTCGCGACGGCGTGTATCGTGGCATACTGCTTCAGCGGCCATCGGGGGATTTACAGTGCCCAGAAAGTGGCTTTTCCGAAATTTCGTGGTTATCTACCGGGAAAATGAAGCGGGTTTTGCAGATAGTCCGGCCGTTTTTTACGGAAAGCTGATTACCGAGTAGTTCGTCCCATCCACGCGGATACTTGCGGTTTTCTGAGTTTCATTCAGGGAGATGGTGGCATTCCAGCCTTTGGCCGCGTCTCCATCTATTGCGATGCGGCGGGGTGGGCCGACCGCCGGGGTGACGACCAATTCGGTGGTGTAAAAATCCACGCGATTCCAGAATTGGATGACTTCGAAGGTTTGCCCGTCAGCACTGTTGGTCCGGCCCAGGATTTGCGGCTTGCCGGTGAAATCCGGGAGCCACACTCCCATGGCCAAAGGTGCGAGAAATGCCGTCGTAACAATGGCGAGAGAAACCGCCCATGCCAAGGGATTCCACTGTTTTTTCCGGTTGGTGTAGTGGTATGCCAGCACGGAGGGGACCGCGATGAGCAGAGGGATTGAAAAAAGAAACTCGATCATGAAGGGGAGATTCTAGGATGAGAGGAGGCTTTGTCGATGTTGTAACTTGGTCCCGGTTTTGCGGAGCGGGATTGGCAGGAAGAAACTTGCGCTGGCGGCGGAAGACGACTATTTCCTTGCCCGCCGCTTGGCTCACTGGCCCCCGTAGTTCAACGGATAGAACGAGGGTTTCCTAAACTCTAGATCCGTGTTCGATTCACGGCGGGGGTAGTGATTGTAATTAAGTCGATTGGAAGGAATTTTCGGGTTTTCAATTCGAAGGATTCCGGTCGTTTTTGAGCTTTCAAGCGTCGGTTGGATCTTCCTTTCACGCTGGGAACTTCGGGGGAGGGAATTCCCTGCCATTCCGAATCTGGTTTGGGTCGTTTGCCAAAAGAAATCGTCGGATGGGGGAGAACCGCGAACACTTTCCCGGCTCGACAGATTCGCTCTGTTTACGGGCGTCAACGATCCGTGGCCGATGCTCTCTCAAGCTCGGCAAGAGCCGACGTGGACGTCAGCGGTCCTTGCCTGCTATTCTAGAGGCGTTCCAACAGGATCTCCTCACCCAGCACGACGAGATCGACGCTTCCTTTGAGCGTTTTGTCGAGGAACGGGGTGTTCTGCGATTTCGATTTCATGAACTCTTTCGTGAAGGTCGTTTCCTTTTCCGTGTTGAACAAGATGAGATCGGCAGGCTGGCCTTCCTCGATGGAAACGGCGGGCAGGCTCATGAAACGGCGTGGCTCGGCGCTGTAGCGTTTCACGATGAGATCCCAGCCGAATTTCCCGGTGGCGACGAAGTGGTGATAGAGCGAGACCAGCGCGGTATCGAGGCCGGTGATGCCGTTCGGCGCGTTGACGAAATCCTGTGCTTTCTCGAACGGCGTGTGCGGCGCATGATCGGTGGCGATGAGATCGAAGGTGCCGTCGATGAGGCCTTGCAGCAACGCTTCGTTGTCCGCCTTGGTGCGCAGCGGCGGGTTCATTTTGTAATGCGTGTCGTAGTCGCCGATGTCTTCGTCGCAGAACAGCAGGTGATGCGGGGCGACTTCGGCGGTGACCTTGACGTCGCCACGGGATTTCCACCAGGCGATGGTTTCCATGCCGACTTTGCTGGAGACGTGTTGGATGTGAATGTGCGCACCGGTCGCGTGGGCGAGGCGGATGTCGCGGTCGATGATGATTTCCTCGGCACACGCCGGGGAGCCTTTGATGCCGAGGCGATAGCTGACCGCGCCTTCGTTGAGCGCGCGCGGGCCGGCGAGCTCCGGGACTTCGCAGTGGCTGGCGAAAAACATGCCGAACTCGGTGGCGTATTGCATGGCGCGGAAAAGCACGGAGGGATCGCCGGTGGTGTCGCCGTCGTCGGTGAGCATTTTCACGCCGAGCGCGCGCATGCCGTCGATGCCCGCGAGTTCCTTGCCGTGGCGGCCCTTGGTGACGCAGCCGGAGGTGTAAACGGGGATGCGGGCGTTCTTTTTCGCGGATTCGAGCACCTGCGCGACGACGCCCGCGTTATCGATGGCGGGGACGGTATTTGGCATCATGACGACACCGGTGATGCCGCCATTGATCGCGGATTCCGCGCCGGTGGAGATGGTTTCTTTCGCCTCGAATCCGGGTTCGCGGAAATGCACGTGGGCGTCGAACATGCCGGGCATCAGGATGCGCCCGGCGGCATCGATCACGCGTGTGCCTTCAGGAGCGGCGAGACCTTTGCCGATTTTCTGAATCTTGCCGTCAGTGAGGAGAACGTCGGCCTCGGTGAGATCGGGTGAATGTTCGGAGGCGATGCGGGCGTTTTGGATGAGGAGGGGCATGGGAAGAAGGGCCGGGTGATCCGTGAGCAGTGATCAGGAAAGAATTTTGAAGGAGCTGAACTGTAGTCTCAGGGTGCAGGCGTGTCGATGGGAACGATGGCTCCTTTGGAGGTGTTGACGGTTTTGGTGAAGAAAGGCTCGTTTCCGTTCTTTGAAATTTCGAATGAAATGGATTTGGCTTCGGTCGTTGGAGGAACGATGATTTGTATGATTTCGTGAGCCCAACAGCCACCGGAGTTTCCGGAAATTTTGGTCCAGTTAACATAGCCGCAACTTTTGATCAGGACGATCATTTCCGGGCAAGGCGTGGAATTTCCTTCATAGGCCATTTGGATCGTGTATTGGTCCAACTTGGGGCCGTTCCACTCGAAGCTTTTCTCTTCCGGAGCCGCCAACCAATATTTTTTCTCCTGATCCTGGAGAATGGGAATCATGGAAGCAAAATATGAGACAGCCGCCTTATCGTCGATGGCTGAAAATTTGAGATACACACTCTTCGAAGCACCGGCGGGAAGTTGGAAGATTTTGCCTGCATCGATTTGAGGTCGTTTGCCGATCTCGTCCTTGAGGAAATCCAGAATGGTCGCTTCCTTGAGCTGGTAAAATTTAAACCGATGCTCCAATACGGAACGTTTGGATGCCACGAATTTTGCGTCCAGTTTTTCCGGATTATGATAGAGAGATATGATTTTATCCGCATCCTTCGATTCCCATGCCGCTTTGACGCGGGCGATGAACTCGTCCTCGGTTTCCGCGTGGAGGAAGGAGGTGAGGAGCAATCCGAGAAGAAGGAGTTGTTTCATGTTTGAGGGAGTGCGAATCAAGGCGTGTCGATGGGGACGATGGCGCCTTTGGAGGTATTGACGGTTTTTTGGAAAATCGGCGGCTCGCTCAAAAAATCCGGTGCGGGACCGATTTTGTTGATTTTAAAGGTGATCGTTTCCATGTCGATGGTAGGAGGGACGATGAGTTGCTGGATTTTATGGGCAAAGAAACTCCCGGAATCGCGGACTGTTTTCCAACTGGTATAGCCGCAAGTTTCGACGACTGCGATCACTTCAGGGCAAGGAGTCTTGCTGTTCTCGCCATTTATCCGAACGGTGAATTGGTCTAATTTCGGGCCGCTCCATGCGAAGAATCGATCTTGCGATGTAGCGAACCAAAATTTGCCTTCGCTGTCTTGAAGGATCGGAATCAAGGAGGCTTCGCGATTGGTGAATTCGAGGTAAATGCTCTGATTCGCAGAGGGAGGGAATTGGGAAATTTTACCGTTCGAGACCAGCGTGGGTTTCGGGAGAGGGCAAAACCTCAAAACGGTGGCCTTCGTCAGTGTCCGATTTTTAAAACCGATCTCAAGCATTTGCCGCTCGGATTTTTGATCGATCCTTTCCGGGAAATCATGAAGGGCGATCACCTTGTCCGCATCTTTCGATTCCCATGCGGCTTTGACGCGGACGATGAACTCGTCCTCGGTTTCGGCGTGTGCGAATACGGCAAGCAGTAAAGAAAGGAAGAGGAATTTTTTCATCATGAATTTTTAGTAAAGCACATGCACATCGGGGGAATCGTCGGGGAAATCGCGGATGTTCCGTGTGATGAGGCGGCATCCCGACAAGCGGGCGGAGGCAAGGATGATGGCGTCCGGGAGCTTGAGTTTGGGCATGTGGTGGCGGCGCAGGGTGAGCGCGGCTTCCGAGACATCGGCGGTGATTTCGAGGATCTCGAACTGTGCCAGAAAAGTCCGGGCAATGTCTTCGCCGGGCGTGTCCTTGACCTCGGCAAGGACTTCCAGCCATGTAATGCGGCTGATGCAGCGGCGGCTGTAGGGTGCGGTGGCGATTTGCGCTTCAGGGACGCCGTTGAGGAAATCGATCAGGATATTGGTATCGAAAAATCCGGTCATTCCCATTCCTCCCGGAGTTGATCCTGCCACGTTTGGCCGTCGGTGTAGTAGCCTTTCAGGGCACCAAATCCGGCAAGCGGTTTCAGCGGGGCCGGAGCTTGGTTTTTGCGAATGATATACTCGGAAACGGCTTCCCGTAGAAGGGAGGCACGGGATGAGGCGCGATCCTCGGCAAGCGCGTCCAAGCGTTTCAGGGCGTCTTCCGGCAGATCAATGATCGTCCGCTTCTTCATGAATGAAGGATGCATCTCCCCCGATGTGGTTTCAATTCAAATCATCGGATGATGTGTTAAAATGATGTCATTCGATGAGCGTCAATTCACTCAATGCTTGGTCGCGGATCGTGGTGAAATGCGCATCGCGCGCGAGCAGGGGAAGTTTTTCGGCATGGGCGACGGTGGCGATCAAAAGGTCCAAAGCGGGAAAGTTGAAGCCTTTCAGTCGCAAGGAAGCGCCGATTTTAGATGCTTCATCCCAATGGTCGGAGGTGATGGAAATGCGGGTTGCGAAGCTCAAACCGGTTTCGAGATCGGCGATTTCATGGCTTTTGGCACCCAGCATGAGTTCATACCGGACGGGGCAGGTGTAGGCGGCGGAGTGCAGGGAAACCAAGTCGGCGACGCGGGATTTGATCTGTGGATCCCCTTTTGCCCGGAAGAACTCGATCCATGCGGAGGTATCGATGAGAGCCATCACGGTTGCTCGTGGGCGAGGGCTTCGAGTTCGTCGTTCGAGGCGGAGTAGTCGGTTTTTCCCGCCATGACTTTGGCGAGGAAATCCTGACGTTCCCGATGTTCGATGAATTCATCGAGAGCTTGTGCGAGAGCGGGCGATTTTTTCGTCTGCCGCGTGAGCTTCAGGATGGAGCGGAGTTTGCTTTCCTCGATATCGACGGTGATTCTCATGAAATTCCGGTCTGATTTGATGAAAATATAGCTGAAATTTTCATCAAATCAAGCGGTCAAAGCGCGGGCTTCAGGTGATAAAGTGCTGCCATGCGGACGGCGATGCCGTTTTCGACCTGGTCGTTGATGAGGCTGCGTTCGTAGTCCATGACGGCGTCGCAGAGTTCGACGCCGCGGTTTACGGGGCCGGGGTGCATGATGTAGAGGCCGCGTTTCTGGATCTCGGCGAGGCGGGCGTCGGTGACGCCGTAGAGTTTGTGGTATTCGCGGAGGCTGGGGAAGAACTGGACGTCCTGACGCTCCATCTGGACGCGGAGGAGGTAGACGATGTCGGGTTGCCAGGCGAGGGCTTCGTCGTAGTGGGTGAAGCGGCGGATGTTTTCGGGGCCGACTTTGGGAACGAGCGAACCGGGGCCGAGGTAGGCGACCTGGAGGCCGAGTTTTTTGAGGATGGTGCTGGTGGAGCGGGCGACGCGGGAGTGGAGGATGTCGCCGATGATGAGGATTTTTTTTCCGGCCGGGTCCGGGAATTTTTCCTTGATGGTGAAGGCGTCGAGGAGGGCCTGGGTGGGGTGGGCGTGGGCGCCGTCGCCGGCGTTGATGACGGAGGCTTTGGTGAGCTTGGCGATGGTGCTCGGGAGGCCGGAGGCTTTGTGGCGGACGATGATGAAATCGGTGCGCATGGCCTGGAGGGTTTCCACGGTTTCGCGGACGGATTCGCCCTTGGTGATGGAGGAGTGGGCGACGTCGAAGTTGGTGACGTCGGCGGAAAGGCGCTTGGCGGCGACTTCGAAGGAGGAGTGGGTGCGGGTGCTGGGTTCGTAGAAGAGCATCAGCACGGATTTTCCCTTGAGGGCGGGGACTTTCTTCACGGAGCGGGTGAAGATTTCTTTGAACGGGGTGGCCTGATCGAGAATGAGGTCGATCTCTTCACGGTCGAGCGATGCGATATCGAGGAGGTCTTTACGGGACATGCCGGAGTTGGGGAAAGTGATAGAGCGCGCCGAAAATCGTGACGAGCAGGGCGATGAGAAGGAGGAAACCCGCGTGGTGGCGGGAGTAGGGGCGTTTGAAGAAAATGAAGGCGGCGACGAGAATCGCGAGTCCTTCGGAAACGGCGGCACCTATGGGCGTTTGCAATGAGCCGAGCAGAATCGGGCCGGCCAAGACGGACAGGTAGCCGATGATGACCCATGGCCATTCGGCTTTGAGAACGGGTGGCGGAGGTGTCAGCCGTGCGGCAAGGGCGGTTTGGCGGCGGATTTCGTTGAGCGACTGGTCCGAATGGCGGTGTGCGGGAAGGTGGCTCTCGGCGGTGGGAAGTGCGGCGGGTTTCGCAAGGGGAGCGGCGATTTGCTCGGATTTTCGCAAAGAGTGAACGGCAGGGCGGTCTTCCGGGGTGGCGGGAGATTCCGGTGCGGGTTCGAAAACCGGTGATGCGGAAGGATGGGAGATCGGAAGTTCGGGAATGCGCTCGGATTTTCTCAACGAGCTGACGGGTTTCGCCGGTGGGTGGACCGGGAGTGGGCTGAGATCGGGGGCCGAAGGCGCGGGAAGCGGGCGGGAATTCCGGACCGGCGTGGTGCTGAAGCCGGATTGGGGAGGAAGTACCGGAGCAGCGGGTTTTTCAACGGCGATTTCCGGGGTGGGCGCGGCGGCCTGGGGGGCCGGGGGGCGCGCAAAAACGCCGAGTTCGTCGCGGAGTTTCGCGATTTCCTCGGCGGATTTTTTGCGCTCTGGAAGCTTCATGGTGCGGCTTTTGAAACGACGCGAACGAGATCTTCCCCATCCGTGCCTTCAAGGGAAACCAATACATGGTCGAGCCGTTGGGTGTCGAGCGTGATGCCGACGTAGTCCGGCTGGATCGGCATTTCGCGGTGGCCGCGGTCGATGAGAACGGCGAGTTCGATTTTTCCCGGACGGCCGTAATCGGCGAGGGCGTCCATGGCGGCGCGGATGGTGCGGCCGGTGAAAAGCACGTCATCGACGAGGATGATGTGCGCGCCATCGACGGTGAAATTGATGTCGCTTTCCTGAAGCAGCGGATTCGAGTGCAGGTGCTCGTAATCGTCCCGGTAGAGGGAAATATCGAGCACTCCGAAGTCGAGTTCGCGGTCTTCTTCCGCGAGGATCGTGAGCACGCGTTCGGCGACTTCGTCCCCACGGCTGCGGATGCCGACGAGGGCGATGGGCGCACCGGCGGTTTTTTCGCGGATGTCGGCGGCGAGCTTGCGGATGCCGGCGTCGATGTCGTCGGAGGTGAGGGTTTGTTCCATGGCGGGATGTGTGTCGAAATTTCAGGGACAGGAATGTCCCTGCTCCTTAAAAATTGAGAATGCCGATGTCGCGGCGGCGTTGCAAGCCGTCGAAGGCGACGTGATCGGCGGCGGCGTGGGCTTTTTCCACGGCTTCCATGCGGGTGGTGCCGCCGGAGACGATGGCGAGGACGCGGCCGCCGTTGGTTTCCCACTGGCCGTCCACGGAGCGGGTGCCGGAGTGGTAAACGCGGGAGCCGGTGATGGTTTCGAGGCCGGAAATGCGGTCGCCGTTGCGCGATGTTTCCGGGTAGCCGGCGGAGGCGAGGATGATGCAGACGCTCCAGCCGTCATCGAAGGAAATGAGGTCGCTTTTCAGCTCGCCCTTGGCCCCGGCGAAGCAGAATGCGGCGAGATCGCCCTGGACGAGCGGCATCACGGCCTGGCACTCGGGATCGCCGAAACGGCAGTTGTATTCGATGATTTGCGGGCCGGTCGGTGTGAGCATGAGGCCGAAATAGAGGAACCCGCGATACGGCAGACCTTCCTTGCGCAGACCGGCGACGGTAGGCTGGACGATGTCTTTTTCGATGGTCGCAAGCAGTTCCGGGGAAATGAGCTGGCGGCTGGCGACGGCTCCCATGCCGCCGGTGTTCGGGCCGAGGTCTCCGTCCTGCGCGCGTTTGTAATCGCGGGCCGGGGTGAAAATCAGGTATTGATCGTCGATGATCGCGGCGAAGATGGAAACTTCCGGGCCGGTGAGGCATTGCTCGACGAGGACGCGACCGGGACCGAAGCGGCGTTGGGTGAAAACTTCGTCGAGGAACTCCAGCGCGGACGCTTCATCCGGGCAAACGGCGACGCCTTTTCCAGCGGCGAGGCCATCGAATTTCAGAACGGTGGGGTATTCTCCGGCGATGGCGGCGACGGCTTCTTCGAGGGAATTTGTCGCGGTGGCGCGGGCGGTGGGGATGTGGTTGCGGATGAGGAATTCTTTCGCAAACTCCTTGCTGGCTTCGAGTTGCGCGGACTGCTTCGGCGGTCCCCAACACGGGATGCCGTTTTTTTCGCAGAGATTCGCGAGGCCCTCGCCGGTGACAAGGTAGCTTTCCTCACCTGCCACGCAGAGGTCGATGGCGTTGGATTTCATCCAGCCGATGAGCGACGGGAGATCGGTGGCGGTCGTGGACTGGGCGATCTGGAAAATCGCGTTGCTGCCGGGGAAGCAGAAAAGCTCCGGCTGGCTCGGGGATTCCGCCAATGCTCTGACCAACGCGTGTTCGCGACCACCTTTTCCGACAACGAGAATTTTCATCTGCGGCGGTTGTCGGGGAATCCGGCGGCGGACTCAAAACTTTTCGTTTCGGATTGCGTGTTCCGGCGGCGGACTGTGCGGTATTTTGCTTTTTTTGAGCGCTTGATGTGAATGGCTTTGTTTTTCCGGGGTAACTTCCGATCAATGGGAGCGATGGCTGTTGCTTCTGTTTCCGACTGTTCTTCCTCCGGTGAAAATCCTGCGATTCTGGTGATCAATTGCGGCAGTTCGTCGCTGAAATTCTCCCTGCTCGACGGAGTGACTGAAGAGGTTCTGGCCAGCGGGCTGGCGGAGGAGCTGGGAATGCCGGGTGCGCGCTATTCTTTGAAGACGAAGGAGAAAGGGAAAATCGAGCATGAGATCCCCGGTGCGGATCACGGGCATGCTCTGGAGGCGATGCTTCAGGAAATCCACGGACACCCGATTATCGCGGTGGGGCACCGGATCGTGCATGGAGGCGAGTATTTTTCGGAGAGCGTATTGGTGACGGACGAGGTGGTGGAGCTTTTGCGGGAGGTGATTCCTTTGGCCCCGCTGCACAATCCGGCGCATATTCTGGGCATCGAGGCGGCGCGGGCGAAATTCCCGGATCTGCCTCATATCGTGGTATTTGACACGGCGTTTCACCAGACGCTGCCGCCGCATGCATACCGTTACGCGATCCCCGGAGAGCTTTATGAAAAGCATCGGGTGAGGCGTTACGGTTTTCATGGCACCAGCCATCGCTACGTGAGCACGGAGGCCGCCGGGATTTTAGGAAAACCGGTGGAGGAGCTTCAGCTGCTGACCGCGCACCTTGGCAATGGATCGAGCGTGTGCGCTGTGAAAAACGGCAAAAGCGTGGATACCTCGATGGGGTTTACGCCACTGGAAGGTCTGGTGATGGGTACCCGCTGCGGGGACATCGATGCGAACGTGCATCTTTACCTCTCGAAGAGGCTGGGCATGTCGCTGGAAGCCGTGACGGATCTCTTCAACAAAAAAAGTGGTCTGCTGGGTGTCTCCGGGCTGAGCAATGACATGCGGACGCTGACGGAGGCGGCGAAGAACGGGCATGAGGGCGCGAAACTCGCGATCGAGATTTTTTGTTACAAACTCGCCAAGACCCTGCTCTCGCTCGCCGCGGCGTTGGAGCGTATCGATGCGATCGTCTTCACCGGCGGCATCGGTGAAAACGCGGTGCCCATCCGGGAGCGGACACTTTCCCACCTGCGGGTGCTCGGCATGCGGGTGGACCCGGCGCTGAACTCGAGCCACGGGCAGGGCGAGGGCGGGCGCATCACCCTCCCGGATTCCTCCATTCCCGCGCTCGTCGTGGGTACGAATGAAGAACTGGTAATCGCCCGGGAAGCAGGCCGTTTCGTCTCATCTCACTCCTGAAAATCATGAAACCACACACAGCACGCACCCTTTTTCTGGCTCCTTGCGGCAGTGAAGCCGGCATCACCACTCTGGCGCTCGGGATGGTCCGGGCGCTGGATGCGAGGGGCGTGCGCGTCGCGTTTTTCAAGCCCATCGGCCAGCCCCAAGCGCACGATATCGGGCCGGAGCGTTCGACGCATTTCATCCGTTCCACCACCTCACTGCGCCCGGCAGCGCCCATTCCCCAAGCGGAGGCGGCGCAGTTGCTGGCCAATGGCGGGATCGACCAGCTGCTGGACCGGGTGATCACGAATTTCCACGCCTCCTTCGAAGAGGCGGATGTGGTGGTGGTGGAGGGCATGGTACACACGCATGAGTGGCCCTTTGCCGGAATGCTGAACATCCAGATGGCGAAGGCTCTCGGAGCGCATGTGATTTTAGCGGGCGCGCTGAAGCAGGGAAATCTCGAGGATTACGAATCCCATCTGGAGCTGGCGATCCGGGACTTTGGCGGGAAAGAAGGGGGAAACCTTCTCGGCTGCATCATCAACCGCGTGCCGGAATCTTTGGCCAAGCCTCTGGAAGACATCCGCGCGGAATTGATCCGCAGCAGCGCGTTTTTTTCCCGCACGGGTTTCCCGATCATCGGAGCCATCCCGGATAACCCGGAACTGAGGGTACCCCGAACCATCGATATCGCCCGCCATTTGGGGGCGACGGTCTTGAATGCCGGGGAAATGAACACGCGGCGCGTGAAAAAATTCTCGGTGCTCGCCCGCACGGTGCCGAACATGCTGCATGCGTTCAGTCCGGGGGCGCTGCTGTTGACGCCGTCGGACCGGGCGGATGTCATCCTGGCGGTGGCGATGGCGAGCATGGGCCAGGTCTCGATGGCGGGCATGATCCTGACGGGAGATTCCGAAACCGCGCCGGGCATTCTCGAACTGTGCCGCCCGGCGATGGAAACCGGCCTGCCGATCCTGAAAGCGAATACCAACAGCTGGCACACCGCCACCACGCTGGACCGGATGTCGCTGGAAGTACCCTCGGATGATATCGAGCGGGTGCAGCTTTCCATGGATTACGTCGCCTCCTTCATCGACGCGGACTGGCTGGCCACGCAGGCGGCCGCGCCCACCGAGGTACGCCTTTCTCCCGCCGCCTTCTGCTACCGCCTCACCGAACTCGCCCGGCAGGCGAAGAAACGCATCGTGCTGCCGGAAGGCGACGAGCCTCGCACCCTGCGCGCCGCATCCATCTGTGCCAGCCGGGGCATCGCACGCTGCGTGCTTTTGGGAAATCCGGAAGACATCCGGCGGGTGGCGAAAGGCCATGAAATCGAACTTCCTCCGGAAATCGAGATCATCGATCCCGCTGTTGTCCGTCATCGATATATCGAGCCTCTTTGCGAGATGCGGAAGCACAAGGGGCTGACGCCGAAAAGCGCTGCCGATTACCTCGAAGACACCGTATGGCTGGGCACCATGATGCTGGCGCTGGGCGAAGTGGACGGCCTCGTTTCCGGTGCCGTACATTCCACGGCGAATACCATCCGGCCTTCTTTGCTGGTCATCAAGACGAAGCCGGAGGCGAAGGCCGTATCCTCGATCTTCTTCATGTGCCTTCCCGATCAGGTGGTGGTTTACGGCGATTGTGCGGTGAATCCGGACCCCGATGCCGAACTGCTGGCGGACATCGCCATCCAGAGCGCGGATTCCGCGGAAAGCTTCGGCATTCCCGCCCGCGTGGCGATGATCAGTTATTCCACCGGGGAATCCGGAAGCGGCCAGGACGTGGAAAAAGTGCGTGAAGCCACCCGCATCGCGAAACAAAAACGCCCGGATCTCCTGATCGACGGCCCGCTGCAATACGACGCGGCTTCCACGGTGGACGTGGCGACGACGAAAGCCCCCGGCAGCCCGGTGGCCGGACGTGCGACCGTTTTCGTTTTCCCCGACCTGAACACGGGAAATACCACTTACAAGGCCGTCCAACGCAGCGCGAACGTCATCAGCATCGGCCCGATGTTGCAGGGGCTGAAGCGTCCGGTGAACGATCTTTCACGGGGCGCGCTTGTCGAGGACATCGTGTACACCATCGCCCTGACCGCGATCCAGGCGAACGAGGGGTAGGTGGTTGCCCGGATTCGATACCCACCTCAAAGGTGGAGCATCCGTGTCTTCAGGGGTTCGCCATGGGCTGGGGATTGAGCGTCGTCCCGAGGCGTTCCCAGCTCAGGCGGGTGATGCGCTTTTCGAGGGATTCCTGAAACGGCTCGTTCGCCGGAGCGGGAGTCGGCGGGGTGAGCGTGGAGCGGGTGAAATACGCGCGCAGGATGTTGTAGAGCGTTTGGTTGGCAACGGCGTTGAGATCGTCTTTTTCGCCGACAGTGAAGGAAATTACTTCGGTCGCGGGCGAATCCTTGGCGGCTCCGGAAAACCACAACGCGACGGGCGGCTCCGAGCCATTGAAGGTTTGGCCCTTGCCGACGGTGATGTTGGTTTTGATTTTCAACAGACCGGAAGAGGCTTTTTCGATGTCCTTCGCGGCTTGTTCGAGGATCGGTTTGAGCTTTTTGGCGACCTGCTTGCCGGTACCCACCTGGATGAAAACCGTCCGGGCATTGGCGGGGTCGTCGTTCCAAGGAGCCATGCGCGGTTTGAGGCGTTTCATGGCATTTGTGGCGGCGCGGGATTGCTCTCCCGTCGGCTTCGCGGAATCGAGAATGCGTTCCCAAGCGAGCGCCGCGCGAACGACGTGGCCCTCGTTTTCAAGAAAGGACGCGAGCTCGACGAGATAGTCTCCGCCTTTGAACGCCTGATCGGCATACGTGTCGAGTTTCGGTGCTTCGGCGAGATTTCCGGGATCGATGGCGGGTTTCGGTGGCTCGATCGGGGCTTCGGCGGCTTGTACCGGTGCTTGCTGGCCGGGCGGGTTGCTGGCGATCGCGGCTTCCTCGCGCATCGGCGGCTTGACCAGCGAGGCTTCGACCTTTTGGCGAATGGCGGCGAGTTTTTCCTCACCCGGCGGTGTCATGAAGTCATCACCGCGCGTACCGATCCACCACACCACGGCGATGCAGGCGATGGAAATCGGAATGACGAGCAGGATGGGAATGCGCACGGCGTGGAAAATGACGGGTGAGGGTGTATCCGAAAAGCGGAAATCTCAGGATTTCCAGAAAAGCAAAACGCCCCATCCGGTGAAGGATGAGGCGTTTTTGAAAAAGGTGATCTGCGAAGGATCAGTCGGCGCTCTTGACGAGGAGAGCACGCTTGCCGACACGCTCACGGAGGTAGTGGAGCTTGGCGCGGCGGACCTTGCCACGGCTGGTGACTTCGATCTTGGCGATACGCGGGGTGTGGAGCGGGAACACCCGCTCGACGCCTTCGCCGTAGGAAATCTTACGCACGGTGAAGGCGGCATTCACACCGGAACCGCCACGGGCGATCACGAGACCAGCGAAGATCTGGATGCGCTCTTTGTTACCTTCTTGAACGCGGCAGTGAACTTTCACGCTGTCACCCACGTTGAATGCGACGACGTCTTGTTTCAGCTGCTCTTGTTCGATCTTTTTGATGATGTCCATGGGGTCCTCCTTCGCGGGAAATTCTGGTGGGGCGCGTGGGAAATCAGAGGCTTCCTGTCGCGCGGGGCGGGAGAGCTAGTGGATGGGAAAGGGAAATGCAATAGGAAATTCGTGTAAAAAAGATTCAAGACCTGAAGACCCCAGACGCAAGATTTGAGAAAACCGCTGTTTCCAAGCCCTCTTCCTCTTGAATCTTCACGTCTTGGGTCTTGCGTCTCAAAACTTATTTCCCATACACCGCCGCCGGATCGAACGCGCGTTCGGCGGAGGTGAATTTCAATTTCGCGCCGTTTTCCGTTCGCTCCACGCTGCGGTAGAAGCAGGAATTCCGGCCCGTGTGGCAGGCTCCGGCGCCGATTTGCTCGACGTAGAGGATCAGCGCGTCCTGATCGCAGTCCGTGCGGATTTCCACGATGCGCTGGATGTGGCCGGAGGTCGCGCCCTTGTGCCAGAACTCCTTGCGCGAGCGGGACCAGTAAACGGCCTCGCCAATTTCCAGCGTGCGGCGCAGCGATTCCTCATTCATATAAGCGAGCATCAGCGGCTCCTTCGTCACGGCGTCCATCGCCAGCGCCGGGATCAGGCCATCGGCATCAAATTTCGGCGCGAAATCCACACCTTCCTCGACTTCGGCTTTTCCTCCACGCGCGGCAAAAAAATTCAGGCTGCTCATGGCGGGAACGTGAAATGTCACGGTGGAAGAGGCAAGACTCAAGAAAAGGAGTAACGGTGTTAAGTGGCAAGAGGATTTCCGAGGAATTTTGCCATTT